>NZ_QYZD01000059.1:0-16671 GCF_003591545.1 Paenibacillus thiaminolyticus | reverse complement strand
CCCCCCAGATTTCAACTTGCTACTTTATTGTGTGATAAAAAATGGATTTATCAACAATGAATAACAACATAAAGTACCCATTCTCAAGATGATCCAAACTGCATACTTGGGGTGGGATTACAAGAAAAAGGGGGATAGTATCAGTCTCATTCTTAGTATAGTGATTAAAGATTTTTGCAAAAAAGAGACTTGCATATGTTTATTACTTCTCATTTAAACGATCACCAACTCAAATAGGAGGATGTTTTAATGATGAGAAAATTATTGTTGGTCGTCATGATTTGTTGTTTGTTTACTAGTGCCAGTATCATATGCTTCAGCTAAAACTGTCTCAACGGATGAAAAACTGCTTCAGATGAATGTCCCCATCCATATAATTAGAGTAATGGATGAACGTGAAAAAGAGACGGTTACTCAAAAATATGATGAATCAAATGGTGCATTAGAGTTTCTTGGTTCATCCTTGCTTCATGACCCATCTCACTCTCTGCTGAGTGACAAGTTTGAAAAAAGTACCAATATATTTGGTAAAAAATTAACTAAAGATGATTTGAATAAACCTTATTATAAGGATGTAAAGTATGATAGTAAAAAGCAATATTATAGTGTATTAGCTTCTGGATCTGCTAAACCAGAAGGGGTAAAAAGCATGGCGTTAGGAGTTGCTTATTCCGATAATTGGAATATCGAATGGCATGATGCTGATGCTAATTGGGAAACGTGTAATCTAATTCTTCAATGTGAAATGCATTACCATACTGGAAATGGAAAGATGATTGATGCAACTCCAAAAACAGGAGTTGTATATCATTACAACAGTTTTCCTTCACGTACACGTTATTATCAAATGCTTGTTGAAGTTGTTATATCTAGGCCCAAAGATGATAAGGGTACTACAGATTTAGTCTCTAAGCTTGGAGTTACGAGTCAAAGTGTTTCCTGGTCAGCTACAATATCAACATCCCCTGGAATTAGCCTTTCACCTGCGACTAATACAGAACAAAAGGCGTCTACTGGAACGATCAGATATTGACATACTGAAATTATATTAATTTTGAAAACTCCCTTGAGAATAATTTTCAAGGGAGTTGCATATTTATACATGTATTTGGAACTTTCAAATCGGTGATTGTTGGACATATAAATGCATATACAATAATCAACAGGGGTTGACGCCAATGAAAAAATGGGCTGTTCTGGCTGCGCTCTTCTTTATCGGGTTGACGGCAGCCTTACTCTTCCGTCCTCAAGCCGAATCAGCCGAGGAATGGTTGAGGCATCAGGGGTTTGATGCTGAACTGCTGCATCAGGAGACCATACCAGGAGACATCGACATTATCGTTTTTCATGATTTAAATCTGAAAGAGATAAACATCGCCTTTTTACAATCAGGCTGGTTGAAAAGAAACGGGGTGGTGCGCAGCGACTTCCCCCATACCGTTCCTCCCGAATCGATAAGTTATAAATATTCTCGCCTCCCACTCGGCAGCACTGACCTGGTCGTACTCTACGGCCTCGTCACTGATCCGGATGTCGGCAAGGTGGAGGTTCACATTCCCCGCCACGAACAAGAAGATGTCATGGATATCAAAATTGCGCCTGTCATTCGATCCTCATACGGGGCGGTCTGGTACACCGTGCTGGAAGAAGAGCTCAGCGGCGTGCAATCAGTCAAGATACAACTGCATGGACTCAAAAAGTAGGCTGTTCCTCTATTCCTATAAAGGAGGGGCAGCTCCTTTTTTTGGAGTTTGACATCGGTAAGCTGCGAAAATATAATTAGTTTAGCAAATAAATAGGTTACCTAACTAATTTAATTTTTAGGTAACGAGGGGGTAAACGAGATGCATGAGGAGGGAACGACAACCGAGCGGCTGATGAGGGCCTTCAAGCTGTTCAACAAGGCGGAATGGCATCGCCGCTCGATTGAAGGACATAAGCCGAGCGAGCTGCATGTCATGATGGTTCTCATTCGTTCGATGAAGCGGGAGAAGCAAGGGCTGATGGTGTCAGAGATTAGCAACATGCTTCATGTCACTTCACCGACGATTACGCAATTAATCAAGGGCATGGAGAGCAAAGGGCTCGTCACCCGGAACGTCGATCCCGAGGATCGGCGGGTCATACGGATTGCGCTGACCGACAAAGGCATCGCGGTAACGAAAAAAGCGAAAGCCGTTATGACGGAATATTTCAACGGGCTGATTGAGTACTTGGGTGAGGAGGACAGCGAGAAGCTGGCTGAGCTGCTCACCAAAGTGCATACGTATTTTGACGACAATCCTCCAATCCCATGGAGGGAGATAGAAAAGCGCACGAGTGGAGATGATCATGAATGATGAAATTATTCCGCTTCCTGAAGCCATTCCGGCTTCCGGTGGCCTTTGTGCTGGGGCTGGTTTTCTTCCAGTCGCTGGCCGAGCTGTATCTGCCTACGCTGATGTCGGACATCGTCGATATCGGCATTGTTAGCGGAGATACGGCTTATATTTGGAAAATGGGCGGGTGGATGCTCCTGGTCGCCGCAGGCGGAACATTATGCGCCATCGGGGGCAGCTACTTGTCCGCGAAGGTGGCGTCCGGCTTCGGGCGCAATCTGCGGCGGCGCCTGTTCACCCATGTGGAGAACTTCTCGCTGCAGGAATTCGACAAGATTGGGACGGCATCCCTGATTACACGGACGACCAATGATATTACCCAGGTTCAGCAGGTGCTGGTCATGATCCTCCGGATGATGATCAGCGCGCCGATGATGTGTATCGGCGGCATTATTATGGCGGTCTCGAAGGATGCGAAGCTGACGCTGGTGCTGGCGGTCGTCATTCCGGTGCTGGCTTTGGCCATTTTTGCCGTGGCCAGCAAAGGGATTCCGCTCTTCAAGGCAATGCAGAAAAAGCTGGATAAGCTGAACCTTGTCCTGCGCGAAAATCTGACCGGGATCCGGGTTATCCGTTCCTTCAACCGGATCAACCATGAGCAACAACGGTTCAACGAAGCGAATGCCGACTTGACCAGCACGGCCTTGAAGGTGAACCGCATCATGGCGTCGATGATGCCGATCATGATGATTACGCTGAATTTCTCGACGGTTGCGATCATTTGGTTCGGAAGCATTCGGATCGACAATGGCAACATGCAGGTCGGCGCCTTAATGGCCTTTATTCAATACGCGATGCAGATCATGTTCTCTGTCATTATGGTTTCCATTATTTTTGTGATGATTCCAAGAGCATCCGCGTCTGCGGCCCGGATTAACGAAGTGCTCAGCATGGAGCCGGAAATTCACGATCCAGCCCAACCGAAGCGGGCGGCCGGCAGACGGGCCCATATCCAATTCGACAATGTCACCTTCAGTTACCCGGGGGCAGAGATGCCGGCCCTCTCGAATATCTCGTTCGAGACCGGTCCGGGAGAGATGACCGCGATCATTGGCGGAACCGGGGCTGGCAAGTCGACGCTAATCAGCTTGATACCGCGCTTCTATGATATCGAGAGCGGCAGTATCCGGGTGAATGGCGTTGACATCCGGGAATGGAAGCAGGAGGAGCTGCGGGAGAAGATCGGTCTCGTGCCGCAGAAGGCCGTGCTGTTCACCGGAACCGTGACGGACAACATCCGCTATGGCAAGGAGGATGCGAACGTCGAAGAGGTGAAGCATGCAGCCGATATCGCCCAGGCGACGGACTTCATCTCCCATATGCCGGAAGGCTTCGATTCTCCGATCGCACAGGGCGGTTCGAACGTATCCGGCGGGCAGAAGCAGCGCCTGTCGATTGCGCGGGCCTTGGTGCGGCGTCCGGAAGTGTATATATTCGACGACAGCTTCTCGGCGCTTGATTTCAAGACCGATGCGAAGCTGCGCGCGGCGCTTCGGCCGGAGACCCGGGATGCGGCCGTTCTGCTGGTCGCCCAGCGGGTCAGCACGGTAATGGATGCCGATCGAATCATTGTGCTGGATGAAGGACAGATCGCGGGAATAGGCACGCATCATGAATTGATGGAGACGTGTCCGGTGTACCGCGAGATTGTATCCTCCCAGTTGTCAGAGGAGGAGATCGCATGAGTAGAGATAAGAGACCAAAAGCCGGCGGACACCGCGGCCCGATGGGCGGGCCGCCGATGGGGATGCCTGTGGAAAAGGCGAAGGATTTCAAGGGTACGCTGAAGCGGCTTGTCGGCTATTTGAAGCCGCGGAAATATCAGCTGATTGCGGTCCTAGTGATGGCCATACTCAGTACCGTGTTCACGATTCTGGGCCCGAAAATTATGGGGAAGGCCACTACCTCGCTGTTCGAGAGCTTGATGGGAAGAACCGCTATAGATTTTTCTTACATTTGGAATATCCTGCTTGTCTTAATCGGATTGTATGTCGTGAGTGCGCTGTTCAGCTATATTCAGCAATATTTGATGGCCGGAGTGGCGCAAAATATTGTGTACGAGATGCGTAAGCAGGTCAATGACAAGCTGAACCGGCTGCCGCTGAAATATTTCGACGCGCGGACACACGGCGAGATTCTAAGCCGGGTGACCAATGATGTCGATAATATCAGCAGCACCTTGCAGCAGAGCTTGACGCAATTGATTACCTCGATCGTGACCTTGGTCGGTGTCGTGGTGATGATGCTAACGATCAGCCCACTTATGACGCTGATCTGCCTGCTGACACTGCCGCTCAGCTTCGTCGTCACGATCGTGATCGCGAAGCGTTCGCAGAAGCACTTCAAGGGTCAGCAGACGTCGCTTGGGGAATTGAACGGCCATGTCGAGGAAATGTATACTGGCCACAAAATCATCAAAGCCTTCGGGCATGAGGAAAAATCGGTGGCCGCGTTCGACGGGATCAATGAAAAGCTGACTGAATCCGGCTTCCGGGCGCAATTCATCTCCGGGCTGATCATGCCGCTCATGACCTTCATCGGCAACATCGGCTATGTGCTCATTTGCGTGGTCGGGGGCGTGCTCGTTACCCAGCGCTCTCTCCAGATTGGCGATATTCAGGCGTTCATTCAATACGCGCGGCAGTTCACCCAACCGATTGCGCAGACCGCCAATATTGCCAATATCATTCAGTCCACTGTCGCATCGGCAGAACGGGTCTTTGAAGTGCTGGATGAAGCCGAGGAAGTGCCTGATGCGTCTGCAGCGAAGACGATTGCTCATCCGGCGGGCCAAGTCCGCTTCGATCATGTCCGCTTTGGCTACAAGGAAGATGCGGTGCTGATCGAGGATATGAACATCGACGTCAAGCCGGGACAGATGGTTGCCATCGTCGGTCCGACCGGGGCAGGGAAGACGACGCTGATCAATCTGCTGATGCGCTTCTATGAGATTAACGATGGAGCGATCACGGTCGATGGCGTCAACATTACCGCCATGGAGCGCGGCAAGCTGCGCAGCCTGTTCGGTATGGTGCTGCAGGATACGTGGCTGTTCAACGGCACGATCCGCGACAATATCGCTTACGGACGTCTGGGCGCGACGGAAGAAGAAATCGTGCAGGCGGCCCAAGCCGCGCATGCGGATCACTTCATCCGCACGCTGCCGGATGGATATGATACGGTGCTGAACGAGGAAGCATCGAATATTTCGCAGGGCCAGAAGCAGCTGCTGACGATCGCCCGTGCCATTCTGGCCGATCCGGCGATTCTGATTCTGGACGAGGCGACGAGCAGCGTCGATACGCGTACGGAGCTGTATATCCAGAAGGCCATGCAGGAGCTGATGAAGAACCGCACCAGCTTCGTTATTGCCCACCGTTTATCAACGATCCGGGATGCCGATCTGATTCTCGTCATGAATCAGGGCTCTGTGATCGAGCAGGGGACGCATGAGGAACTGCTGCAGCAAGGCGGCTTCTATGCGGATCTGTACAACAGCCAATTTACCGGCCGTCTGGTCGACGCCGGGTAACGCGGCCCAGCAAAGGCGCACCTTCGGGTGCGTCTTTTTTTACGTTTTCGACGTGTCATACTTAAAAAGCTGCACTGGTGCAGTATTTTGTTCCCTTAGAAGTGGGGTTTGGTGAAATTCCTGCAAATCTGCAGCCTTTATCCTCACAAATCGATGCTACGGGCTGAAAGGGGATGAAATTGATGCATATTCGCAGGCTTGCCTTTTTCGATAATGGATTCCGATGAGAAACCTGCACGTTTGCAGTTTTCCCTAGACCGATGAACGCATGCGGGTTCCCGCAGCCAGGTTACGGAATATCCGAATGCTGCTGCCTTCCTTCCCAATTGCATCTCAATTCCGGCTGGAAAACGCTTGCTTACCTTTTGCCTGGGAAGGGACTATAATAAGGATGACGCAAAAGGACTGACATAGCAGATGATGCAGGTCTGGATTAGGGAGGGGAACGAATGGCGCTGCTTACCTGCAATTATTTCTCGGAAGTGCTGGGTTTAAGCACGGCAATGACGGTTATCCTGCCGGAGACGACGGCGGGACAATATGGGATGGACAACGTCAAATCGACGGAGGTTCATAAGACATTGTTCCTGCTGCACGGCTTGTCGGACGACCACACGATCTGGGTTCGCCGCACGTCGATCGAGCGCTATGCCGCCCTGAAGGGCATCGCGGTCGTCATGCCGCAGGTCCATCGCAGCTTCTATACCGATATGGCGTACGGGCTGCGCTATTGGACCTTCCTGACGGAGGAGCTGCCGGCCAAGGCCCGCAGCTTCTTTCCTTTGTCCGCGAAGCGGGAAGATAATTACGTCGCCGGCCTGTCGATGGGCGGATACGGCGCCATGAAATGGGCGCTGTCCTATCCGGAACGGTTCGCGGCCGCGGCCAGCCTGTCGGGCAGCCTGGACGTCGCCGCCCCCGTGCTTCGGGAGCGCATTCGGGAGGATGCCCGATTGATCTACGGCGAAGGCGACATTGCCGGAACGCCGAATGATTTGTTCTGCTTGCTGGAGCAAGCGGACCGGCATCCGGGACCGAAGCCGAAGCTGTTCCAATGCTGCGGGACGGAGGATTTCCTCTATGAAGATAATCTCCGCTTCCGGGAGGCGGTGCGGCGCACCGGCTTCGAGCATACCTATGCGGAAGGCCCGGGCGATCATACGTGGGAGTATTGGGACGCCCGTATCCAGGAAGTGCTGGATTGGCTTCCTCTTGGGCCGCAGGAGCAGCCGGAGGCATAGGTGGCATAGGAGGCATAACAACAAAGAAGGAGACGGAGAGAGTATGCATACGATACAAAGCCTGATGGGCGATCTGGAGCGGATCGGGATTGACCGGAAGGGCACGCTGCTGGTGCATTCTTCTTACAAAAGTATTGGCGGTGTAGAGGGCGGCCCGGATACAGTGCTGGATGCGCTGTCGGATTATATGAAGGAAGGCTTGCTGGTGCTGCCGACGCATACCTGGGCCAACATCAATGCCGATAATCCCCGGTTCGAAGTCGAGAATACTCCGGTATGCATTGGCATGCTGCCGGAACGCTTCCGCAAGCGCCCCGGCGTCATTCGCTCCTGGCACCCGACCCATTCGGTCGCGGCTCTTGGGCGCTATGCCGAAGTGTTCACGGCCGGCGACGAACGGTTCGATACGCCGTTCGCCCGCGGATCCGCCTGGGGGAAGCTGCTCGATCGCCAGGCCACGATCATGCTGATCGGCGTCGATCTGCGCAACAATACGTTCATCCATGGCATTGAGGAATGGGTGGATATTTCGGGAAGAATGACCGCGGAGCACGAGCAGCTCTACACGGTGCTTCCGAATGGAACCGTCATCTCCGTTCCGTCGCGCAGACATTGCGGACTGAACTGGTCGGAGCATTTCTGGAAGGTGGATGACGTGCTGCAGGAGGAAGGCGCGATGAGGCTCGGGCGGTTCGGCGATGCGGAGGTACGGATCTGTGATACCGTGCGGATGACGGAAGTGCTGACGAGGATGCTCCAGGCCAACCCGGAGATGTTCTCCGATAATGAACCGTTGAACGCACTGAACCGCTGAACCGTTGAACGCCGGAAACGCAAAGTAAATCATAATACGGCAAGCCGGCACGTTTAAGCTGGATCGCTCAAGGGGTTCTCCCGTAAGTGGTTTTCGTACAGTGAGGCAGCCCCCCTCCCCCCTGATTCTCAACGCTCGAAGTTGCCGAAAACTGCAAAACTACAGTTTTTCCTTATGACGTTTGCTTCGTTACAGGAATTCCTGCAAAACCGCATCAATTTCAGCATATGAAAGAGGTCGGAGGAATAAATTGGCAGAAATAATGTACTTTTGCAGGAATTTAATAAAATGTCGGCTCCAAGGGCGTAAATTCCTGCATTGACGCAGGATTTCACTGCATTATCGATCTGATTTCACCGTATCCATCTGATTTCGCTGCATCATCCATCTTTCGCCGCTTACCCGTCGTTTTTTCCGTCATTTCACCTTCCATCTTTCCCGCCGCTTTTCCTACCGTTTTTCCCGGCTCTCTTCCCGCCTCTATCTTCTCTGTGGTCCCGTCTTGCCCCGCATCCTTGTGCACTGCCTATGGGGCATCCGCTTCGTATTGATCGGAATCATCTGATTTTCACTTTTGGACAGGCCACCCTCTAAGCGCAGGGCCACACGGCCGGCGCTCCGTGCTACGGCCGGCGGATGGGGGCTTTTTGGCATGGACAAGAGCCGTAAGTCCGCATTCCCTAGCATCTTATGGGACATCTTAAGGAGACAGGGGAGCGGAAAGGGGCATCGGATGAAATGATCATGACGACAATCCAACTGCTGCTCATTTCCTTGGTCGGGGGCACCGTAGGGGCCATACTCGGCCTGGGAGGCGGCATTATTATTACGCCTGCGCTCACGCTGCTGTTCGATGTCGATATCCGGTATGCGATCGGAGCCAGCATCATCTCGGTCATCGCGACATCGAGCGGGGCGGCGATCGCGTATTTGCGCGATCGGCTTACGAACTTGAGGGTCGGCATGTTCCTGGAGGTGGCGACGACGATAGGGGCAGTGACGGGGGCTTTCGTCGCGGGTCTGATCGCCCCGAATGTGCTGTTCATTCTGTTCGGCCTCCTCCTGTTGAATTCGGCTGTTGGCATGGTGAAGAAGGTGAACACCGAGCTTCCGGAGCATACGAAGACGCATCCGCTCGCAGCAAAGCTAGGAATGAACGGCTCGTATTACGATAAAGCGCTGGGGAGGCAGGTCGATTATCAGGTGGCCAATGTATACGGCGGATTCGGCGTCATGTACGTGGCCGGCGTAATCTCCGGCCTGCTCGGCATCGGAAGCGGCAGCTTCAAGGTGATGGCGATGGACATATTTATGAAGCTCCCGCTCAAGGTCTCCAGCGCCACCAGCAACTTCATGATGGGGGTGACTGCGGCGGCGAGCGCCGGAATCTATTTTTTCCGCGGGGATATCGATCCGGGCATTGCCGCTCCCGTCGCTATTGGCGTCCTGACCGGCTCAATGCTTGGAGCGCGTCTGATGCAGAAGCTGAAGAGCCGTACGATCCGGCTGCTGTTCATACCGATTCTGGGCTATGTCGCCATTGAAATGATTTTGCAGGGGGGGGGATGGATATGAATTCGAAGGCGGAAGAGGTCGAGCTGACGGTCAGCCGGCTACTGCGGATCGGCGTCGTGGGGGCGGCGCTGTTCATTGCCTTTGGGCTGATTCTCCTCCTCGCTACGGGCGAGAGCGGGTACCCGGGCGCCAGCTTCCCGACGACCGTGGCCGGAGTCGCCGCAGGAGTGGCCGGCTTCAAGTCGTATGCATTTATATCGCTCGGGCTGCTTCTGCTTATGTTAACTCCGGTCTTCCGCGTCGCCGTATCCATTCTAGTCTTCCTGAAGGAGGGCGACATGGTGTATGCGGGCATTACGGCACTCGTACTCGCGATTCTGCTCATCAGCTTCGTGCTCGGGCGGGCCGGACACTAATCGGGACGCCATTCGGAAGAAGCCATTTCTTGCTTCTTCCTCTTTTTTGCGGAATTTTGTAATTCAGCGTTTCTGCTTCTTCTCCCTCTTTTTCGCCTTCTCTTCCTCTTTTCCTTGTCTTTTTCCGGCACTACTCCTCACTTTAAGTGAAAATTCTCTTCCTATCCGCATAATTTTAGTAAAATAAAATGATGCATCATGGCGGAGTTCGTCGAATTTATGAGTAAATATTTTAGTAAAATATATTGTTTTGTTTTACTTCGGTGATACACTACATTAACTGTGTATCCGATGGCAAGAGCGAACTTATTTCATGTGTTACATTGCTGATGGTGATTATTACGGGAACCTGCAGTTTTACGATCGCAGCCTGATCGATTTTACAGGGGGAGGCTTCATTTATGCGTCACAGAAAAGTATGGGAAGACATCGATATTGCCCACCGGAACCGGATGGAGGCGAGAGCTCATTTCTACTCTTATCCAAGCCGGGATCGGGCCTTGACGGGCGAGCCGGAGTATACGCATCATTTCAAAAGCTTGAACGGCATCTGGCAGTTCCTCTTCCTGCCCGCGCCGGAATATTCGCCGCCCGGCTTCAAAGCCGCGGAGTATGACACGGCCGGCTGGGACGATATCCGCGTGCCGGGCAACTGGCAGATGCAAGGCTATGGATGCATGCATTATTCGGATCTGTGGTACAACTTTCCGATCCATCCGCCGTATGTGCCGACCGATAATCCGACGGGCATTTATAAGCGCTCCTTCCGGATTGGCAAGGAGTGGCTGGAGGACGGGCAGCAGATTATCCTGCGCTTCCATGGCGTCGATTCGGCCTTTCACCTCTGGGTAAACGGAGCGGAGGCCGGGTACAGCAAGGGGGCGCGCTTGCAGTCCGAGTTCGACGTGACCGGCTTCGTGCGGGCGGGGGAGAACCAGCTAACGGTCCGGGTGTATCAATGGTCGGATGGAACGTATCTGGAGGATCAGGATATGTGGTGGCTGAGCGGCATCTTCCGCGATGTCGATCTGTACGCCCAGCCCCGGAGCGGCATCCAGGATGTGGCCGTCGTCACGGCTCTGGAGGGCGCCTATACGCAAGGCGTCTTGCAGGTGACGGCCAAGCTTCGTCATCCCGGCGCCGATCTCACGCTCGGCTATGAGCTGTTGGACGATCGGCGGCGGAAGGTGGCGGAGGGTGCCGTGCCGGCAGAAGCGGAGGAGGTGCGGTTCGCGGCGGAAGTGGCGCTGCCGAAGCTGTGGAGCGCCGAGACGCCGGAGCTGTATACGCTGCTCTTGACCGTCAAGCGGGGGAATGACATCATCGAGGTCGTTCCGCAGCGGGTCGGCTTTCGCCAGATTGAGCGGCGCAGCTCCACCTTCACCGTCAACGGCGTCGCGATCAAGTTCAGGGGCGTCAATCGCCATGATGCCCATCCGTTGACCGGACGCGTTGTCTCGCGAGACGATATCGAGCAGGATATCAAGCTGATGAAGCAGCATAACATTAATGCGGTGCGGACGGCGCATTATCCGAATTCCCCGTATTTATACGATTTATGTGACGAATACGGCTTGTATGTAGTCGATGAGACGGATCTGGAATGCCACGGCTTCGAGCTGACGGGGGACTACAATTGGATTTCCGACGACCCGGCGTGGGAGCGGTCTTATGTCGATCGGTTGGAGCGGATGGTACAGCGGGACAAGAACCATCCGAGCATTATCATGTGGTCGCTCGGCAACGAGTCCGGCTTCGGCTCCAACTTCCGCGCGATGGCGGCGCGGGCGCGCGAGCTTGATCCGGCGCGTCTCGTTCACTACGAGGGAGAGCGCGAGGCGGAAGTGACGGATGTGTACTCAACGATGTACACCTGGCTGGAGCATCCGGATAGGAAGACAATGCAGCATATTATCGAGACCTCGGACAAGCCGCATATTTTGTGCGAATACGCCCACGCGATGGGGAACGGTCCGGGCAATCTCCGCGAGTACCAGGATCTGTTCGATGCACATGACAAGCTGCAGGGCGGCTTCGTGTGGGAGTGGATCGACCATGGAATTTATAGCGCAACGGAGGACGGCCAGGTCTATTATCGCTACGGCGGCGACTTCGGCGACGATCCGACGAACGGCAACTTCTGCATCGATGGCCTGGTCATGCCGGATCGGACGCCGTCCCCCGGCTTGCTGGAATATAAGAAGGTCATCGAGCCGGTCCGAACGACCGAGGTCGATCTGACGCGGGGCATCATCCGCTGCGAGAATAAATACGACTTCGCCTCCCTTGACCACCTCGATCTGTTCTACAGCATCGTGAAGGACGGAGAAGCGATCCGGACGGGCCGCGCCTCGGCGGCCGGCATTCCCGCCCGGACCGCGCGTGAGCTCACGCTTGATTACTCGCTCGACTTCGAGCCGGAGGCAGGCGCCGATTACTATCTTAATCTGTCCTATGTATTGAATCGGGACACGGCCTGGGCTTCCCGGGGGCATGAGGTGGCCAATGCCCAGTTCCTCCTGCCGGTGACAGCCGAGGCGGTCACGGTGCGGCCGGCGGGCGCGCTGGAGCTGGAGGAGCGTCATTGCGAGCTGATCGTGCGGGGCGAGGACTTTGCCATTACATTCGATACCGTCAAGGGGCAGATCGCCTCCTGGACGTACCACGGCTGCCGTGTGGTCGAAGTCGGTCCCCGGCTGCAGTTCTGGCGGGCGGCAATCGATAATGACATGTACCTGGTGCCTGACTATAAGCAGAAAACCTTCCTGCATTTGATGCACGAAGTCGTGGAAGAAGTCGCCAACGAGATGTGCGGAGAAGAATGCATTCATGTCCGGGTGCATACGATGAATGCCCCGACCAACGCTTCATGGCATTACCGGTCGGTGTACGAGTACCGTATCTATGGGAACGGCGACGTCTTGTTCGAGGTGCGGGGCGTTCCCGGCGGCCATCTCCACAATGCGCCGGAGATGCTGCCCCGCATCGGCGTGAAGCTCCAGATCAACAAGCAATGCGAGTTCGCCAAATGGTATGGGCGCGGCCCCGGCGAATCGTATGCCGATTCGAAGGAAGCGAACCGGTTCGGCGTGTTCGAACAGACGGTGGACGGCCTGTTCACGCCATACGTGATGCCGCAGGAGAACGGCAATCATACGGAGACCCGCTGGGTCCGGCTGTCGGATCGGTACGGCATCGGCTTTATGGCGGCAGGTTATCCGGGCGTGGATTTCAGCGCTTCCTATTATGAAGCCGGCGATCTGGACGCGGCCAAGCATACCATCGATCTGCGGAAGCGCGATTACATTGTCTTGAACCTGGACTACAAGCAGAACGGGCTTGGCTCCCATTCATGCGGACAGAACCAGCTGGCCCGCTACCGCTGCGGCTTCGAACCGTTCCATATGAAGCTGAAGCTGTCCGTCTATTCCAATAAAGTCATCTCCGATACCCGCAAAGGGAAGGAAATTATATTGTAAGCAGCCGTTCAACCCGCTATCCTCTAGATAGCGGGTTGTCTGGCTTGTATGCCGCAACCGTTGCTAATTATTTACTAAAAAGATTGGTTATTTACTAAAAAACGAAGTACAATGAGGGATAACTAGGGTTATAATGAATATTCAAAAAGGCCGGTTTTCAGCACCGAGAAGGTTGCTTGAACTCGAAGCATATGCTTCCGAAGCGAGTTTTGCTTCGCAAAACTTGTCAAGAGCAGCGCAGTGTAGATAAGACTACATGAGCAGCTACAATGTTTTCGCAGGAAACATACTTCGAAAGCATATGCTTTTCGAGAGTGAGTGCAAGAGTCGATGTTGAGTTACCTAACCTGATTGGCTTCGTGATCAAAAGTGGACTTTTTGAATAACCTCTTAGATTAGGGAGTGAACGAGATGGCAACATTGAAGGATATCGCGGAGAAGGCGATGGTATCCGTCTCGACGGTATCCAGAGTATTGAATTACGATGAGACGCTCTCCGTGTCAGAGGAGACGCGGCGCCGCATCTTCGAAGTGGCGGAAGAGCTGGAATATACGAAGCACAAGCGGGGGGCGCGGATGGAGGAATCCGCCGCTTCGTCCGGGGAATCTTCCGCGGCTGCGACCGTCGGGCTGCTGATGACGTATCCGCGAAGCGAGGAATTGAACGATCCTTATTATTTGACGATGCGTCTGGCGATCGAGGCGGCGGCCCGGGAGTATCAGGTGCAATGGTTCGCCGGCTTCCAGGACGAGTTGGACCTGGACAGCGGCACGGCGGACGGCTATATCGTCATTGGGCCGGTGCAGCGGGAGCAGGTGAACCGGCTTGCGGCCGTCACGCCGAATCTCGTCTTCGTCGAGCCGGTGCCGTGGGACAATCGCTTCGATATCGTCATCGCCGATCTCCACGATGCGATGGAGCAGATGCTGGCGTATGTGCACAGCCTTGGTCATCAGGACATCGCCTACATCGGCGGGCGGGACGATGACGGGTATGACGGCGCGGATCGAAGGGAGGAAGCGTATGAGCGGTGGATGCAGAAGCGGGGATGGTATGACCCGCAGCGGGTTCGCATCGGGCGCTTCACGGCAGAGGACGGTTACCGGTTGACCCGCGAGCTGATCGAAGCGGGCGTTCGCTTCACGGCGGTGCTGGCGGCGAATGATTCGATGGCGATCGGCGCGGTGCGGGCGCTTCGGGAAGCAGGGCTGAAGGTGCCCGCCGATATCAGCGTCGCCGGCTTTAATGATATTACTGTCGCTCAGTTCATGACGCCTTCCTTGACGACCGTGAAGCTCCACAGCGAATTCATGGGCCGCACGGCGCTGGGGCTGCTGCTCGAACGCATCCGGACGAAGCGAGCCATCAGCAAGAAGGTCATCATTCCGACGGAGCTGATGATACGGGAGAGCTGCTCGAACGCCCGGCAAAGTTAGCATCTTGTCTGGATGGCAGAGTTGACATATATAGCAAGGTGACTGTGATTAATGATATAATCTCAACAGTAACCAATGGATGCAGGGACGTCAATGCACCGCTGCAGGCGGGCTCAGGGCCGGGTGTTGGTCGGCCGATGCGAGCTCGCGGCAAGCATGCTAAGGGAACTGTGAATGCATGGTTGTCATACTATCTTCCGACTCGTCCCCGACAATGGTCTAGGTCGAATCCGGTCGTGGGATTGTGTTATTGCATCCGCCACTCCAATACAATAGAAAAGGATGATTCACTGGGCCGAGCCGCCGGATGGGCGTCTCGCTGTCAGGAAGCACGTTCATGAGCGGTATCTCTTAGCATGTTCCTGATATGGCAACACGTCCTGTTCGCACGGCCGCTCCTCGTGAGCAGACGCCGGCAGGAGCTCTTCTTTCATTCTTTTGCAGAAATTAATCACAGGTTGGTGAGCATGGTGGACGAAAGGAAGATTTATATCCTTCTTACCGACACGGGCACGGTTTTCTCTAAACTTATCCGGCTCTATACGAAGGCGCCGCTTAATCACGCGTCGATCGCGCTCGATTCCGAGCTGCGGGAGGTGTACAGCTTCGGCAGGAAGCATCCGCTCAATCCGTTCTATGGCGGCTTCGTCAAGGAGCGCGTGCAGGGCTACCTCGTTCGGACCGAGGCTCGTCCTACGCAATGTGCGCTGTACTCTTGCACCGTAAGCACGGACACATATGAACGGATCCGGCTGCGCCTGAAGCAGATGGAGCAGAATCCGGAGCAGTATAAATATAATCTGCTGGGCTTGTTCGGCATCATTTTTAATATACATATCCGCCGGGAGAATGCTTATTTCTGCTCCCAATTCGTTGCCTCCATGCTGCAGGAGCATGGAATGTACGTGGTGGACAAGAACTGGGTATGGGTGACGCCGGAGGATTTCCGCCATTCTCCATCCCTGCAGCTCGTCTATCGGGGTGATCTTCGATCCAAAGTGCGTCACAAAAGGCGGAAGTACTCATAGAAGAAGACAAAGGAGTCATCATGCTGGATTGGTTGGAACGTACCTATCACTATTTGTCGCAGCTTGACATGGAGCAGATTCAGGCCTTGCTGGAGAAATACTCTTCGCTCGGCCCCATTCCGGGCATCGCCCTGCCGATGGTAGAGGCGCTGCTGCCCTTCTTGCCGCTGTTCATCATCGTCGCGGGCAATGCTTCCGCCTACGGCTTGTGGCTTGGCTTCATCTATTCGTGGCTCGGCACGGTCGCAGGAGCGCTGATCGTCTTTCTGATCGCGCGCCGGTTCGGGGGGAGATTCAGCACCTATTTGTCAGCGAAATATCCGAAGGCGGAGCATTTCTTCTCATGGATTGAACGCAAAGGCTTTACGCCGCTGTTCCTGTTGTACTGCTTTCCGTTCACTCCCTCCTTCTTCGTCAATATCGCCTCGGGCGTAAGCAATGTGCCGAAGCGGATATTTGTCGCCGCCGTCGTGCTGGGCAAAGGGGTTATGGTATTCATGATGTCCTTCGTCGGCCATGATTGGCAGGGCTTCATCTCTCATCCGTGGCGCCTGCTCGTGGCGGCGGCGGGATTGTTCCTGCTATGGTATCTTGGCAAAAGGGTCGAGAAGCGCTATCAAATCCAGTAAGCGGGCGGCCATCGTCCGATCTCGATCACGTTCAACATCCGCAGGCCTGCCTCCAGAGGGCGCAGGCGAAGGACCCGTCATAGCGGCGGGTCCTTTTGGTTTTGGCGTGCCCAGCGAAGCACGCATCATCTAGCCGGTGAGAGTCCAGTCGCGGGAGGAGCCAAGTCCCCGCGTAGCTAGGATGCCTGCGTACGGCGAAATC
>NZ_QYZD01000058.1:16730-18047 GCF_003591545.1 Paenibacillus thiaminolyticus | reverse complement strand
GACTCTTGCCCATACCAGCGACTCTTGACCATATCAGCGACTCTTGACCATGCCAGTGACTCTTCACCATATCAGCAACTCTTGACCTTATCAGCGACTTTTGCCCATACCAGCGACTCTTGACCATACTAGTGATGCTTGCCCATACCAGTGACTCTTGCCCATACCAGCGACTCTTAACCATATCAGCGGCTCTTGACCAGTCAGCGACTCTTGGCCATATCAGCGCGGCTTGCCTCCCCTTGACAACAAAAGACAAGCGAACTCTTCGCCTGTCTTTGCTTGCCGCTCACGGGCCAATTCAATTTTGTTATGCCACGCTTCCGCGCATCTCATCCGTTCGCTTCGCCGCCTGCCCGAACAAGCCCATCAGCATTATGATGACAATAATATAGAGCAGGAAGAACGGTACAGCCATCGCGTCGAACAGCATCGGCGACGCCAGGGCAAAGCCAATCATGCTCAACGAACATCCGAGCGCGACAATGAAATAGATCAGCCGCCGGCGCGCCATATGCGCGAGCGCGGGCTGTCCGTTCCGCAGCATGAACGAGCGGAGGCCGCCGCACAGCAAGGTCATCAACGCGATATTCAATCCGGTCTTCAGCACGGATTGCCCGACTCCGTACCAGGCCAATATCCCCCGCGGGATCGCTTGAATGATGAACGGCTGCAAAATCTCAATGACAGCCAGCGCCATCAGCGGGATAACCACGGCCTTCGCGCGCCGGAACGGGGGCTCGACCCCTTCCAGATCGCGAATCGCCGTATAGATGAGGAACAAGCCGACGATATCGGGCAGCAGATCTACGCCGCCCACCGAGTAATCAATAAAAAACAGCAGTCCCCATTGGATTCGTCTAAACGCTTTCTTCTCTGTCAACATCGTGGTGAATTCGAGTCCTTTCGCTGCTCCATCCCGACAGGGACAAATGCCTTAGTTCATCGTGTTCAAGTATAGCGCTCCGCCCACCTGCATGCAACTTAGGGGGAGGACGGGCATGCGACTTGCGTGGTAAGGACAGGCATACACCTGCGAGGGGCGTTACCTTACTACCATAACCCCCGGACACGGCAGGGCGTGCTTCATTCCGATGCTGACGTTGCTCGCGTGGACACCCCGAATGCGTCATTCCTCTACTGACGTTGCTCGCGTGGACACCCCGAATCGTGCTTCATTACCCTACTGACATTGCTCGCGCGGACACCCCGAATCACGCTTCATTCCGCTGCTGACGTGCTCGCGCGGACACCCCGAATCGCGCTTCATTCCGCTGCTGACGTGCTCGCGCGGACACCCCGAATCGCGCTTCATTC
>NZ_QYZD01000058.1:0-16720 GCF_003591545.1 Paenibacillus thiaminolyticus | reverse complement strand
CGCTTCATTCCGCTGCTGACGTGCTCGCGCGGACACCCCGAATCGCGCTTCATTCCGCTTACTGACCTGCTCGACCGAACTCGCCTGAGCGCGCTTCATGGCGTGCTCGCCCAGGCATGAAGAAGCGGGGAGCGACATCGCTCCCCGCCTCCTGCTTTCCGCTACCACCAAGGCCAGACTTTGAATTCTACCTTGCCCTCCAGATATTCCACTGGAACAGGCCCGTAAGTCCGGCTGTCTATGCTGACGGCCCGGTTATCCCCCATGACGAACACATGCCCTTCCGGCACCACAATCGGCAATTCAAGCTGCTTCGGGAGTGTGCTTCCCTCGGCGAACGGCTCGTCGACGACCCGGCCGTTCACTTCCAGCTTCCCGTCGCGGGCATCGATCGTATCGCCTGCCACGCCGACGACGCGCTTAATGTACCGTTCTCCCTGGAACGCCGGATCGATAATGACGACATCGCCGTACGCTGGCTCGAACCAATGATACACCCATTTGTTCTCGATAAGCCGATCCCCGGGATTATAGGTATGCTGCATGGAATGCTGCTGCACGACGACTTGCGCATAGGCGACTTGCTGAATCAATAGACTAATGCCGAACGCGATGATCATCGGAATAACATAACCTTTGATAATATGAGACATTCGCATCGTTCAATTCCTCCTTCGAAGGCGTTACATTGGCCATTGTCGGCGCTGTCCCCGTTCAGGATGAGGACGAACGCGTGAAATACCGGGTCAGTCCGCCGGCCCCTATCGCCAGACAAAGACCGAGCAGCATCTTCACGATGACTTGCACGAAGTTCGCGTTTAATTCGCGCTGCATATGATCCGGGTACATGTGCGTATCGACATAGGTAATCGTCATCAACATATGTATGAAGTCCGGGATGCCATTAATGAGCAGAATCAGGCCGGAAATGCCGAGGCCCGTCTGCAGCAGCGGCTTGGTCAGCGCCGCCAGCTCCTGCGATCTCGATCGCCGCGGAAGCTCTTCCCTTCCCGCCCCTTCTGCTGCCGCAGCTTCTTCCCGCAGCGGCACGGCCGGGGTCAGCAGTCCGGAGATGCGGTAGGCAGCCGTCCATAATACGAGGGCGCTAAGCAGCATAATGATCGACGGGAGCAGGACCACCACCAACAGAACAATCTGATCTGGCCTGCTGACGGCTGCATCCTTGATTGACAACAGATTCGGCAAGCTGACCTGCACCACGTTAGACACATGGACAATGGCAGTAATGAAAAAATACAGCGCCAGCAACCGTACCGCCACATAGGCCAGCGATCGGGTATTCAATCCAGTTCCCCCCACTCCGATTCAGAAATCTATGAATGCGTATAGTGCAACCTCTATTATACAAGATTAGGGGGTTCGTGGGAATCAGCTATGCTTTGCCGGAATCCGGATGGACACCGATGTCCCGATCCCGAGCCGGCTGTCGATGCTCACGCCGTACTTTGATCCGTACTGCAGCTTGATGCGCTGATCGACATTGCGAATGCCATAGCCCGCATTGACATGATCCCGGCCATGGAAAATCTCGCTTACTCGTTCCGGAGTCATTCCGACCCCATCGTCAATGACGCGGAACAACAGATTTTCTCCTTCTATGGACGCCACGATTCGAATATGGATCCGATCTCCGCACCAGGCGTGCTCCAGCACGTTTTCAATAAATGGCTGCAAAATGAGCTTGACGGTGCTGTACGGCCAAATGACGGGATCGATATCGAACGTGACATCAAGCCTTTCGCCGTATTTGATCTTCTGGATATCAACATACGCCTGCGCCTGCTCCAGCTCTTGCGGGACCCGGATCATCAGCTTGCCGTTGTTCAGAGCCAGACGGTAAAATTTGGCCAGCCCCATCACCATTTGCTGCAGCTTGTCATTTTCGCCGAATTTGGCGAGGCGGCTGATCGAAGACAGCGTGTTATAGAGAAAATGCGGATTAATTTGCGACTGAAGCATTTCCAGTTCCGCTTCCTTCTTCTGCAGCTGAGTCAAGTACACTTCCTTGATTAGAGACTCGATATTCTCGCCCATATTGTTAAGCGCGGTCGCAATCTGCGAGAATTCGTCATTGCCCCGGTAGGAGATGCGCTTGTGGAGATCTCCTTCGCGAAATGCATTCAGCACGGAGACAAACTTATGTATCCGGACCGAGAAGAAGCGGGATATAAAGCCGCCTGCGAAAGATAAGACGACAACGCAAAGCAAACATGCGAAAATAATAAAAAGCCTGACCTTCAGCGCATCCTGCTGGATAAGCGTGACCGGAACGAGCGCGACCAGCTTCCACGATTGCCGGCCGACCGTCTCCTGGATCGTCAAATAATCATTGTCCAATTGCTCCTGGCCTTCCGAGTAAGCGTCTGGAAGCTGTCCCGATTGATAAATGATGCGTCCGGACTCATCCTGAAGATAGAGAACGCTCCCACTGCCTATTTTGGAGTAATCCAGACTGTCGAACAACTCCGAAATGGCCACATTGATGCGGAGGAATCCGACTTCCTGCAGCTGATTCGGATTGTAGGTGTCAATCAGCCTCCGCAGCAGGGAAATCCGCTGAAGCGCGGTGTCATTTTCGATCTGGCTCCACTGCATCGTCACGCCATACTTTTCAGGCGGGAATTGCTTGTACCATTCCTTGTCCTTAATGCGGCTAAGATGATAAATATCGTAGGACCAGTTGTTGTCCTCAATCCCGATCTTATATACTTCATAGATCGATTCATTGCTGAAGTAGACCGAGGTCCACAGCTTCATGCCGGTTGACTTGGTCGCGGCTTCTATTTTGGGCAGAACGTCCTTGGTCATGCGGTCATAGTTCTCCCACCCCTCCTCGTAGCTTCGCAAATGCCGGTACAATTCATAATCATTGTAGAAAAGGGAGGAAATGCGGACGACATCCTGCATCTTATATTCGATATTATCGCGCATCTGCAGCAAGGTTCCCTGAACATTCATCCTGGTGTGCTTCCGGATCGATTCGTCGTACATGGAGTGGGATACATAGCCGATGACTGACACGGCACTTACGATGAACAGCATATAAGTAAGCATTAATTTATATCCAATCGGCAAGTACCTTCGCCTCGCCTGCTGTGCTTTCATATCCGCCATCCCCTGTCACGTTTCTCGCTTGCGGTACTCCATCGGCGTCATGCCGTAAGCTTCCTTGAATTGTCTGCTGAAATACGGCAGGTAACGGTAACCGACCTGGTTCGCGATTTCATAGATCTTCATCGAAGGATCGTGCAGCAATTCGCGGGCTCGCTCCATCCGCAGTTGAATCAATACTTCACTGAACGACTTGCCCGTTTCTTCCTTGAACATATAGCCGAGATAGTTGGGAGAAAAAGAAAATTGATGCGCCACATCCTTGAGGGTGATATTGTCATTCATTCGTTCCTTCATCATTTGCATCATTTCCCGAATCAGCTTATTGTTCTTGGAGCTTGATTTGCTTCGCAAGTGCTCGGATATTTCGAACGTTTTCCGCACGAGCCAAGAGCGAATATCGCTAATCGTATCGAATTGCAGCAAGATATCGAGATTTTGCAGCTCCATCCCGAGCATATCGAACAAGTTCTCTCTTCTTGCCTTCAACTGCTGAT
Source organism: Paenibacillus thiaminolyticus (assembly GCF_003591545.1). Taxonomy (GTDB): domain Bacteria; phylum Bacillota; class Bacilli; order Paenibacillales; family Paenibacillaceae; genus Paenibacillus_B; species Paenibacillus_B thiaminolyticus_A. Next base: position 13,091 of record NZ_QYZD01000058.1, on the reverse strand, counting down.
CCAGCTTCCATATAATAAACATGGCCAGATTATGCACTGTGAATTTGGATCTGAGCATGCTTACGGATTCGAACAATCGCTCGATCTCGTCATAGATCCGGACGAGCTCGTATTCGGTCAGCGCATGAAATAAGGCTTCCACGCGGGCATCGAGCGTCCGGGCATCGACCATTTCCGGTTCCCGGCTCGCTTCTTCATACATAATCAGCTTGCCCTTGCCCAGGAACATTTTGCCGTCCACAGCTTCCATGGCTTGCTTGCACGACACGTGAAGCTGTTCGAGCGCATGCACCGGCTCGCCGACACCAACCGTCATCGTAAACGGGAAATTGGCTTGGATCGCCTCATACAAGTCATGAAGCAGCGCATCCATCCGCTGGCTTCCAATCAACAGCGCGATCCTGTGCGAGGACAGCTTGCAGACATGGCGCATGCCATGCTTTTGTCCAATCTCGCTCACCTCATAGAGGAAGTTCTTGGACATCATCTGCTGGGACAAGCTGATGGCCTCTTGTGTCCAATTCATGTCATCCAGCTCCATGACGGCGGCACGCACAGGCCATTCCAGCTGCTCCAGCCCGTTGGATTGAATCAACTTCCTCATTTCATACAGATAATCGCGATCGCATTCACCTTCCAGCAGCCTTACCAACAGGTCGTTTTGGGCCATCGGAATCATGCGCTCGTACGCCTCTTCCACGTCACGGCGCTTCCGCTCATTCTCCAAGTCCAGCTTCACCTTCTCCAGCGCCGCGATCAGCTCATTATCATCCATCGGCTTCAACACATAGCTATAAGCCTTCAATGACAATGCCTGCTTCACATAGCTAAAGTCCTGGTAACCGCTTACAAAAATCACGCGAATGTCCGCTTTCTTGTCGATTGCTCTCCGGGCCAGCTCCAGCCCCGACATATTGGGCATATTTATGTCGCTAACCATAATATCTATCGGAAGCCGTTCAAGAATATCGCATGCGTCAAAGGCGTTGTTCACCGCCGCGGCCACTTTCATGCCTAAATCTCCCCATGGAATGAATTGCTTCATCCCTTCGAGATCAAGCATCTCGTCATCCACCAATAACACGTTGTACATGAGAGCTCTCCCTTCAGAACATGCGGTCAATCATTGCCTGCAGCCTATTCGTTTCCATCCCAAGTATAGCAATGAACCGTCCCGTTTGAACAGTATGAGGCTGCCAGTTCCGCCCCGCGGCGGCGAACAACAACAAAGGCCCGCCGGCATAGCGAGCCTTTGTTATCATTTCCTTATTTGGCCATCGATTTCTTGTTTTCCGTCCACACGTTGGTTACATGCTCAAGGAATTTATCATAGCCCAGCTTCATGGAGTCATCGTGAGCCTTATCCAGAATCTGCAATGCTTCTTCGTCGGACTTGGCATACATCGACTTCGCTCTCGCGGTCAGCCAAATATCTCTGACGCTCTGTCTAATGATGCCGACTTCGCTCTCCGGAACCGGTTCCCAACCGAGGAACTCGGTGAAATCGCCTTGCGTGCCCCATGTAATCTCCATTTGCCAACGGTTGCTGAAATCGATCTTCTCAGCCGGCACGTTGGACAGTATATCCTTTTTCGTATTATCCAGGAACATCGTGTTGCCTACCCATACCAGGTCGCCGGCTTTTCCGCTAATCTCGGCAAGCGTATCCGGATCATCCAAATATTTGTCCATATTGAATTTCGGCGTCACGCCGTCCTCCTCAAATCCGTTCCAATAACCATCCGGTCCAGGAGGTCCCCAGTTCAGCACCATACTGCCTTCCGGTCCTGTCATCCAGTCGAGAAGCGCGAATACGGCTTCCGGATCTTTCGCGTTCTTCGTAATGACGGCCACGTTCCAGCCTAATTGATTGTACGTACCCGGGTAAATTTTGCTGCGGTCAAGACCCTCCTTGGCAATCGGCTGGATGAACATATAGCCGTCTTCCGGATCCTTCTTCTTCAATTCCGCGTCTGCTTCTGCAAGCATCTTCATCGGGTCAAAAGTTGCAATAATGGCAAATTTGCCATTCATCGCTTTTTCCCTTACCTGATCCTCGGTCTGCGTATTCGCATCCTGCGTCATCAGCTTCTCCCGCATCAGCTTCGCCGTAAAGACGACCGATTCGCGGAATCCCGGATCTTTATAGATGGATTCGATTTTGTCTCCAACCGGAACTCCCATGAAACGCGTAAAGGACTGGTTGCCTTCTTTGAAGGAAGAGAATAGTTGGTCAATGCCATGGCCGTCTTTGGCCAGTCCCGTCTCGAACGGAATGACATCTGGGAATTTTTCCTTGACCGCCTTCAGATAAGCATACAAATCGTCGGTCGTTTCCAGCTTCGGAGAGCCGAGCGCTTTATAGATCTTTTTATTGATTGCGTATCCGGCGTTGCCGTTCGGTTGCTGCGTATAATAGTTAGGAAGCTGATAAATCTTGCCGTCCGGAGACCGGAGCAGGGCCAGATGATTTTCAGACAGATGCTTTTTGAAATTAGGATACTTGTCGATGTACTCGTCCAGCGGCACGAGCATGTCGGCCTCTCTGAGACGCTCGACATCCGCTCCCCTTTCCGTCCACACAATATCAGGCAGCTCATTGCCGGCTATCATCGTCTGCAGCTTCTGCGCATTGTTCCCGCCCGAGCTTATACCCGTGACCGTCACCTTCAGATTGTCCTGAATCCATTTGGAAGCGGGATCCTTGCCCCATTTCGGCATTTGGTACCAGCCATAGTTGCCGTAGAACGAGACTGCCAACTCTTCCTTGCCCAATTCGTACAGATCGCTCTTCGATTCATCACCGGAAGCTCCTTGCCCGGTTTCGCTTCCTTCCTGCTTCGCCGGTTCATTGGCTGGAGGCGCGCTTGTGTTCCCGCCGCCGCTGCACCCGACCAACAAGGTGAACACCATAAAGACAGAGAGCACGCTAAGAAGGAGGTTTCTCTTGTTCTTCACTGGATATTTTCCCCTTTCAATTTGTAATCTATGTTTAAAGCAGAGATGCTCTAAACGCCAGCGAATTTTCCCGTAATGATTCAGATAACTACTCTTTCAACGATCCGATCAATACGCCCTTGACGAAATATTTTTGCAGGAACGGGTACACGCATACAATAGGAATGGTTGCAACCATAATCGTCGCCATCGTCAATGACTTGGACGTTATTTTTTTGGCGGCATTCATATGCGCAATCGCGCTCATATCGACATTGGCCATCTGTTCCGAGGCGATATTCGAGAACAGAATTTGCCGCAGTACCGTCTGGATAGGCAGCAGGTCTTCATTCGTGATGTAGATACTGGCCACGAACCATTCATTCCAGTGCGCCACAGCCGTGAACAGCGATAGTGTTGCCATGACCGGACCAGATAAGGGCAGCACGATCCGGAAGAACGTTCCCCAGTTGCCGCAGCCATCGATTTTGGCGGATTCCTCCAGGCCTGCCGGAAGCCCCTGGAAGAACGTGCGGAATATAATCATATTCCATACGCTGATTAGGGCCGGAATGATGAAAACCCAGAACGAGTTGAACAGGCCAAGGCCGCGGATAAGCATATAGGTCGGAATGAGTCCGCCGCCGAAATACATCGTAATAATGCACATAATCATGTAATATTTGCGGCCCATCAGTTCTCGCTTCGACATGCCATAGGCAAATATGGACGTTGCCAATATCGCGGATAAGGTGCCGATGACCGTCCGCAGGGCGGCAATGACGAAGCCGTTCATTAACCTCGAGTCCTCGAATACGATCCGGTAGTTCTCCAGGGTAAATGCCCGCGGCCAGAACGTAATCCCGCCCTTCGCGGTATCCAGCCCTTCATTGAAGGAAATGACGAGCGAGTTCCAAAACGGATAAAAAGTGGAAAACGCCAGCACAGTTAGAAATACATAAATAAAGGCGACAAAGATGCGGTCTCCTATATTGTCTCGTATCATCGTTCAGTCCTCCTGTCTCTGGAATGATTCATCACCACAAGCTATTGCCCGTTTTTCTGGCGATGAAGTTCGCCAATGTAAGCAACGTGACGCTGACCACGGCCTTGAACAGACCGATTGCCGTCGCATAGGAGTACCTGTAGTTGTCGATACCGACCCGAACCACGTAGACATCCAGTGAATCCGATACATCGCGCAAGGCCGGATTGGAGGCCAGAATCAAAATATCTTCGAAGCCGGCACTCGTCAGATTGCCGATAGCCAATATCATAAAAATGATGACGACAGGCATAATGCATGGAAGCGTAATCAGCCACATCTGTTTGAACCGGCTTGCGCCATCGATGGATGCCGCCTCATATAAATGAGGATCAATCCCGGCAATCGCCGCCAAATAGACAATGGAAGCGAATCCAATTTCTTTCCACACATTGGTCGTGATGAGAATCGTCCAGAAATATTCCGACATGGACAGGAAATTGACAGGTTCATCGATAAGTTTCAATTTCTCGAGCAGCATATTGACGCTTCCGTTGTCCACAGACAGCAATGATGTCACCATCGACCCGATGACGACCCAAGACAGGAAGTGCGGCAGATACGTTACGGTCTGTACCACCCGTTTGAAGAACATTTTGCGCACTTCATTCAGCATGAGCGCCAAAAGAATCGGCGCCGGGAACCCAAAAATAAACTTCAAAAAGCTGATGACTATCGTGTTGCGCATGACGGGATAGAAATCCGGAGAATTGAAAAAAGCGATAAAGTGCTTCAGGCCAACCCAATTGTTATTCAATAAGTTCGAACCCATCTTGTAGTCCTGAAAAGCGATCAGAACGCCATACATGGGAATATAGGAAAAAATAAAGATAAATACGAGCGCAGGCAGTACCATCAGTTGAATATCTATTTGCATGAAAAACCGTTTAAACGCGCTTTTACGATGCTTATCGAGATTCAAGCGTGATTCCGTGTCCAGCCCGGCAGATGCTTTCGCCATATGTGAATCCCTCCTCCTTACCTGATGCCGCCAAATGTAAAGCGGTTTAATTTACAGCGGCAGAGCGGGTGCTTCGCCTTGCATCAGCTCTATATATCTGGCTTGATGCCGTGTCCTTCTCCATGTTCTCCCTCCATATTTGTCTTTCCTTCATTCTACATTTGAAACGCTTTCACGAATATATGACAAATCAACGATTATTGATACTTTAAGATGTTCTTGATAGATCCGCATGAGGAAGCCCACTCCAAATTCAAGCGGTGTAGCGCTTCGCTTGCGAAGTGAACATTTGCGCGTACTCGCCCTCCCTGCGGATTAACTCCTCGTGGCTTCCTTCCTCAATAATCCTGCCGTCTCGGAGCACAATAATTCGATCGGCATGGCGGCAACTGCTCAGACGATGAGAAATCATGATAGTTGTCTTCCCTTCGTACAATCTCGTGAAATTATCGTAGACCTCTGCTTCTGCCTTCGGATCAAGAGTCGCAGTCGGTTCATCTAAAATAACAACTTGCGCACCCTTCAAAAAGGCGCGGCTCAAGGCAACTTTTTGCCACTGTCCTCCCGGTAGTTCATAACCATTGTCGAACAGAGGGCCCAGTTCCGTGTCAATGCCTTGCGGCAGCCGCCGGATCAATTCGCCGGTTGAATAGGAGCAAAAATGCAACCGCCAGTTCCGCGGCGATAACTCCCCACGCCAGAAAAGAAGGATAGTTCAACTGATGAATCGTTTTTGTAAAGTCACGGTAGCCGGCGATTTTGGCAATTGAAGAGTAGACAAGAATCGTGCAAATGATAATGGTCAAGCTCGATTCGAGATTCATAATCTCTCCCTTTCTACTTTGTGAATATATGTGAAAACAACGATATTTGATACTTTTCCATGTTCGTTGAACCAATAATAGAAAAAGATGCCCCCGTCATCAGTGATAACCGCAGGGACATCCTAAGCTCAACATTATTCTTCTAAATCATACAATCATACAAAGGTTGATACTGATTTCGTTCTGCCGTGCGTACACAATGCTTGTTCACTCATATTGCCAAAGGCATCCATTGCACGAACTTCGATGGAATAGCTCCGATCCGGTTCCAGTTCCGCCAATATCAGTTGAAGCTTCTCCGGCATTGGATAAAGATAAAATTCCGAATAAGCTAAGTAACGCGTTACCTCCGCCCCGGTCTCTGCATCCTTCAGCGTAATCCGGTAGGAATGAACCAGTTCATTATCTTGAGCCTGATCGAAGACGATCGTAATCGAATCCCATGCCGCAAGCTCCGCTTCGACATGAGCTTCCGCATTCGTCTGGAAACGGGGCGGTTCCTGATCGCGCTCATTCGTATAGATGAAAGCCGCTGGGGTTACCGGCACCGGCACGACCCAAGCTTCCCCGATCTCTCGTTGATGCGCAAAATCCAGCCGCCTAATCGCAACCTTGTCCTCGTACACTTCAACAAGACAACCTTGGCTGAACTTCTCATGTCCCGGCGGCAGATTGCCTTGCAGCTTGCCGCCCTCTACTTCCATATAGCTGACGGAAGCGGTGCCCACGGATGTGAAGCGCTTCTGATGGATGCTGCGCGGATCATTCAACGGGTAATGAGAATGCCCGGAGAACGTAATGACCTGAGGATACGGATCCAGTGCGGCCATCAGTTCGCCGATATTTTCCTGGATGCCCCATTCTTCGCTTCCGTACACCGTATCCTTCAGATGCTGATGCAGGAAAACGAAGATTGGCCGATCAGGCGCATCGGCGGCCGCTTCCTCCAGCTGCCGCTTGAGCCATTCGATCTGGTCCAGGGAGAAGTAGCCGTGGGTCGGCTTATCCTCTGTCGCCAGTATGATAAAATGATAGCCTTGGATGACGCGGTGATAATACATCGCTTCCATGCCCGTCATATCCAAAAAGCGCGCTTGTGCTTCCTTCGCCGGCAGATCGTTCCAGTAATCATGATTCCCAATCGCAATGAGCAGTTCCGCGCCGTCCTGCTTATACTTGCGAAGCGTATTCATATGGCGCTCATATTCCTCAACGGTGCCATTATTCGTCAGGTCGCCCACGATGACGAAGGCGTCCTGCCGCGGCGCGCGTGCATTCAAGTACCACAGCGCTTGCTCGTATTTATGGATAGACTCCTCGCCCGTTGGCGCAATATGCACGTCACTTATCACCGGGAAGACGAGACGGGGGATAGATTGCTCAGCTACCATCAGACATTCAGCTCCTTTTTATTCAACACTGGTTCAGCTTCAGTCTACTCCTTTCTTGTCCGGTTGAATATAGATTTTTGCTGCCTGACGCATAGAAATATCGAAACTTTCGACTGCCGTAAGGCAGCAAAACGGAGGCTGCCCCATAGGCAGAGCATGGAACGATGAGGGGCAACACGGACGACCGAAAATATAACGACGGGAAAAAGGGGAATACGGACAAGCAGGGAAACAAGGCGCTGAAAAGAGGCAGTGAAACAAGGCGTTTCGACGGCTAGTGAAATAAGGCGCTGCGAGGGCTAGTGAAATAATATCCTGCTTGAATGCAGTAATTTACGCTATTTGAGCGATATTTTATTAAATTGCTGCAAAAGCGCATTATTTTCGCCGATTTTTTGCTTTATCTCTATTGTTTAGGAGAAAATTGATGCCGTTGTGCAGGATTTCCTGTAACGAAATAAACGCCGTAACAGAATACTGCAATTTTGCAGTTTTTCGGCAAGTCTAGCTTGGAGAATGAGAGGGGCTGTCTCACTATAGCTAAAAAATGCTTCGGAGACAGCCCCTATTGGAGACAACTAGATCACTTTTTTGAGCTTGCGCACGTAATTCGCGCGGATAAAGATGAAGTAGATAATCTGAATCGCCAGGAACGAGCCAAGGACAATCGCGGATTCCTTCACCAGACTCATGCTGAACGTGTTCTGCAGCGAGTTCAATGCGACTGCGCCGTGTACGATAGCGACGACAATCGGAACGAAGAACAATAGCCCGATCTGAGTGGACACAATCTTCGACAGTTCCCCTTCCGTCAGTCCCAGCTTGCTGATGGCGCGATACTGCACCGTATCCTGATCCAGATCGGAATACAAGCGCAAGTACAGGAAGCTGCCGGCTGCGACGAAGAATACGGCGCCGATGAACAATCCGGCTAAGAATATCTGTCCGAAGGCCGTGTTCACAGCGTTCAGCGCAAGAGCTCGGGAGGAGAATGTAAAATCGCCGCGCGACGTGTCCAATTGCTTTTCCAGTTGCTTTGCCGCATCCAGCGTCGACTTCCAGTCCTCTATTAAATACGTATAGACAGTTTTGTCCATATTGGAAGCTGACAAGCGCTGGAACGCCGCATCGGGTACGACGGCGACTCTATCGCCGCCCACATTCTGTCCGATCATTTGCGGCATTTCCCGGTTGGACGCGACCGCAAGCTCTTCCTTGGCGAATTCGACCGACGCTGCCTGTTCAGGCGGCGTTGACTGTCCGGTTAACCCGGCGACCATCGGATTCACTTGATAGAAAAGCTGCGCTTCGCCGCCGCGCAAGACCAAATTCTCGCTCATCAGCCGATTATAGTCAGAGACGCCAATAACCGTATAGGACTTGTCCGTCCTCGCATCTTCCACAAGCTTTGTCGAAAATACGACAGTCTCGTGGCTTATTCCCGCTTTGTTCAACGACTGCTCGATAAGTTCGGCATGCTTCTGCTCCAGCTTGTTATCCGAAAAGGACACATATCTCATGACCGGAGAACCGCTTGTCACCGTGTTGGTGAATATCGCCTTAAGGCCGACCAACGTACCGATGGCCGTGAAGGCGACCGTCGAAATAATGGCGACGAGAAAGAACATGCGGGCATTGTCCTTCATCCGGTAAGCCAGATCCGATAATGTAATCAGATTGGTGCCGCGGCGATACAATTTCTTGGTCTTCAATCTGTTAATCATATACACGCTTAGCTGCGTGAACAGGAAGTAAGTCCCGATGCTGACGACCGTGGCGACAGGCAGCAGCGCGAAAATGACATGAGCTCCTTTGACCCAGAATGCTACGCCGTAGCCTAACGCCAGCAGGAAGACCGCCAGGAAGGCAAGCCAGGGGGAGGCCTTCGGCTCCGACTTCGGCTTTACTGTTCCCTTTAGCAGATCGATAAGGGAGCTGCTGCGCAGAATCGTTGCCGTGAACAGCGAGATAATCAAGAACAACAGCACGAACGCCGCCCCGGACAGCGAGATCGCCTTCACCGGGAAGTAGAACGGCAGCGGCTGCTCCAGATCAAGAACCGAAGAGCTCATCAAGAGCAGCCATTTCGACAGGGCGAGACCCGCTCCGATGCCGGATAAGGTTGCGCCTAGGCCGATGACAATATTTTCTATAAAGACGAGCCGTCTTAGCTGCATATCGGACATGCCGTGCATAATGCAGATGCCGAATTCTTTTTTGCGGGATTTCAGGAACGAACTCATCGAATATAAAATGAAGAAAAACGTAAAGAGATATATGATGTATTGGGCCACATCCATGCCCGCTTGTGCGCCCCGACCGTAACTGCCGTTGCCGCTGAAATCGAGCGCCGGATGAAGCGCCAACATCGAATAGGCGAAAAAGATCATAACGGAGAACGCGCAGCTGAAGAAATAACCCGCGTACAGTCGTTTGTTGCGAAATACGTTTTTAAGCGCGAACTGACGAATATTCATCCCGCGTGCCTCCTATTGATGACAAGATATCCATGATGCCCTGGAAAAAGACCTGGCGGCTTCCCGACTTGTTCAGTTCCTGAAACAGCGTGCCGTCCTTGATGAAGATGACCCGATCACAGTAGCTTGCCGCCTGCGCGTCATGCGTAACCATCATCATCGTCGCACCTTCTTCCTTGTTTAATCTTTCCAGCGTCTGCAGCACGTCCTGGGCGGATTTGGAGTCGAGGTTCCCTGTCGGCTCGTCGGCCAGAATCAGCTTCGGCTGATGGATGACCGCCCGCGCGATCGCCGTCCGCTGGCATTGGCCGCCGGAAATCTCGTAGGTCCGCTTGTTCAGGATGCTTGTAATCCCCAGCTTCTCGGCAATCGCGTTCACTCGCGCATCCTGTTCCTTGATGCCGATGCCGTCCAGGGCGAGCGGGAAAATAATGTTCTCCTTGACCGTCAGCGTCTGTAGCAGGTTGAAATCCTGGAACACGAAGCCGAGCTCACGCCGGCGGAACAGCGCCAGCTTCCGCTTGCTCAGCTTGTTCATCTGCTGATTGCCGACATAGACTTCGCCGGAGGTCGGCTTGTCTATCGTGGAGACGACATTCATCAGCGTCGTCTTGCCGCTGCCGGACGGTCCCATGACGCCGACGAATTCCCCCGTGTTCACTTTCAGATTCAAATTGGACAGCGCCTGATAGGACTGCTTGCCTTCATATACTTTGGATACGTTCCGTACTTCCAGCATGTGTCTTGCACGCTCCTTCGCAATCGTTTTGTTACTGTTACTGTAAGCCGAAACGGGGGATCGAGCCATTCTTCTTCCTTACGCCAAGCTTTCGTTATTGTAAGAGACATGATGTCTGGATGGGTCTTGTTGAATCATGAATCATTGCGTTCAGAGAGCCAACAAGGGGTTGTACACGTTTAGAATCCTTACTTTGTGTACCGCTAAACCCAGCACGAAGCCAATTTCATACTGGGGTTGCGGCAGTTTCTTCCCCCATTTGATTTTGGAAATGAAAAAAGGCTCATTCCTAACTCATAGTCAAGTTGGAATAAGCCTTTGAAAGTTTATAAAGCGTACTTGTAAGCTTTTTAAATGTTTGGTTTGTCGGTTGTATTCGATCCTGTTGTTGGAGTTGTAAATATTCAGTTTACACATTGAAAAGGCCACAAAAATAAACGTGGTACTATTATTAAGAAAAAACAAGGTTTTCAGAAGGGCACTAATAATTTTCCTGCAACATAATTCTGGCTTTGTTCAATTCTCTCGAAATCTCCTCTTTTTCTTCCTTTTCAAATCGAAAAATAACTTCTTTCAAACCATCCTGAATTAAATGTAAAAACTCACTATACTTCATATATGAAAGCTCCTCTGGATAACTAGGAAACTCTTTATTTAAAACAACTTCGTCGATTTCACATCTTTCAGGATCACCATCATCATAAGTGCTATAAGTACCTATCATACAAACATCATCAAAAATAACACCTTCTTTTGTTTAAAATTATACCTACATTTCAGTATTCTTGATTTACTAATAAAAATCCCCCTAATAAATCAGTGGTCCATTTCTTTTTTCCGAGCATAAATATTCTCCTAACCACACTCTTTAATCAAAATTTAATACTGGATGAAAATTAGTAATTTCGCCATTTCTAAAATAACCTACAAATTTCATACCATTGGATGCTTCACCATATATCAAATACCCATGCAAATATCCGTTTTCCATTGCTTCTAAGCCCATTTATACATTTTTTCATCACTGTATACTGAAGGAGCGTAGACTGTTTTAGGATTGTCTATATATTTATAATTTTTATAATCATCCAAATAAGTTCCTTTCTTATTACTTTATGGTATTTTGTAGTTAATAGTCTTTAATCCAAGGAAATCCTTGTCATATATAATATCGTTAGGATCTATTATATTATCAATATCTTCTCCTGTTGATTCCAAAGCCTTATAAAACTCTTTAGAATTATGTGTTTCGTTAACCCTTTTTTACCACTAATAGGATCCTTAGTAGCAATTAAATGTGTTTTTGCATTGGAGCGATTGTATATTCAATGTGTCGGACTTTCCTGCGAAATTTTGGGATGTCTTTGACACAATATCATCGGGGTATCTAGTGTCGCAAAGATGCGTTTGATTTAGAAAAACTGTGAGAAAACGAAGATAATATTAAAAACAGGTCAATCATGGTGGTATCTGACCACGATCAACCTGTTCGATGTAACGGAATGGAGTTATTTAGGATATCAACTTCAAGCAATGATGTGCGTACAATTGAAATGGAAAAATCTTTATACGGATAGTATATGAGTTATATGTGTTAAATAGCCGCCTCTCATATTCGTACGGTTTCATAATCCGGTTTCATAATCTTCCACCAGATGTGACCAGTATCCTTCAACATCCTTCATTGCTTCAGGATCAATTTTTTCGTACACCTTGCGCAGCTCACACGCATATTTATACGAAGTATATTCACCTTGTTGTTTCATTCTCATTGACACTTCGTGCCTAATTAAATGAAACAAGAAAAATGTTTTCAAGTTTTTATTAATCATATAAATTTGGGGTTCATGAAAGGATGAGCTAGTGAAAAGCTCATCGCTATCTCCTTTTAAATACAGTCCATACCCGTTAGACGTGTAATGACCGATTCTGATAAATTGCACGCCCTCAATTAACAATTGTTTAAAATCATCCGTTCCATAGAATACAAAATCATCAAATTCTTCCGGCACTCCAATACCAACCATAAAGTCAGCATTATCATGACTTATGCCGAGACTTACTAATTCATTGAAATCATAATCACGTAATTCGGAGTCATAATATTCGCGGATCTCTCGAATATCAAAATCCATACTCTCACTCCTCTAGCTTTTTAAGCTCTTCAACTAACGCAGCATTTCCTCTATCTCTTGAAGCCTTGTCCCCGTACTCAACACTATAAGTTACTTCAGTATCAGGAAGTTCTTTGGCAAGTAGTTTTTTACAGTCATGACCACCAAGAATACAGGGTTCTCTTTCAGTATAAACTCGATGAACTATATACGTCTGCCCGTTTTTTTCCGCAGCCCATTTTTCTTCTACCAAAACCTTTTCGGAATGTACTTTTTTTACTTCTACTTTCCCACTTGGTTTTACTACAGTCCGTTCTGTGCTTTCAAAAACCTTCAGAGTACGAACACCATCTATTTCAATGTCTGCCACTACAAGATTTCTTAAGTCGAATATTTTATTTTCAACCCGATGCTGTTGTGCTCTTAAACTTAAATCTGTTTCTCCATACCTAACCTGTTTTGGCGGTTTTGGAACAGCAACTTTATCACCCGAACTAGGTCTTCCCGTCCCACCAGAACCCGGCTGCTTCCCGCCAGAACCACCGGAGCCACCTGAACTGCTCTTCATGATATTATCAAGCTTACTCTTCAACCCGTCCAGGC
>NZ_QYZD01000057.1:17463-18163 GCF_003591545.1 Paenibacillus thiaminolyticus | reverse complement strand
CCATCATATCGGAGCCGGTGAAGTCCTAGGCCGCCATATCGCCGAGGGCGAGGTACCGGGCCAACATATCGGAGCCGGTGAAGTACTAGGCCGCCATATCGCCGAGGGCGAGGTAACGGGCCATCATATCGGAGCCGGTGAAGTAGTAGGCCGCCATATCGCCGAGGGCGAGGTAACGGGCCAACATATCGGAGCCGGTGAAGTAGTAGGCCGCCATATCGCCGAATGCGAGATTATAGGCCAACATATCGGAGCAGGAGAAGTGAGCGGCCGTCATATTGCCGAAGGCGAGGTAACGGGCCGACATATCGGGGCAGGAGAAGTAAAGAGCCGCCATATCGGCGAAGGAGAAGTAGCCGGTCATCATATTGGAGTAGGTGAAGTAAAAGGTCATCACATCGCTGAAGGCGAGGTAGTAGGCCACCATATTAGTGAAGGAGAAGTAACAGGCCGCCACATCGGCGAAGGAGAAGTAACAGGCCGCCACATCGGCGAAGGAGAAGTAGTAGGCCATCATATTGGGGCAGGAGAAGTCACGGGCCGCCATATCGGCGAAGGAGAAGTAGCCGGCCATCATATCGGAGCAGGAGAAGTCACGGGCCGCCATATCGGTGAAGGCGAGGTAACCCGCCAACATATTGGGGCAGGAGAAGTAACAGGCCGCCACATCGGCGAAGGAGAAGTAGTAGGCCATCATATT
>NZ_QYZD01000057.1:0-17453 GCF_003591545.1 Paenibacillus thiaminolyticus | reverse complement strand
AGGAGAAGTAACAGGCCGCCACATCGGCGAAGGAGAAGTAGTAGGCCATCATATTGGGGCAGGAGAAGTCACGGGCCGCCATATCGGCGAAGGAGAAGTAGCCGGCCATCATATCGGAGCAGGAGAAGTCACGAGCCGTCATATCGGTAAAGGCGAGGTAACCGGCCAACATATCGCAGCGGGGAGCATCCGGACTGAGCACTTGGAAGAGGGAATCTTGAATTCGATCGTGCTCCAGCCCGGAACGGTTACACCGGAGTCCTGTTCCTTCGTTCCCGTGCGCACTGCGATGCCGCGCGCCGGAGCATTGCAGCAATTCGGGATGAGCGCATTTCTGCTTCAGGGGGAGACAGACCGGGTAGACGTCCGCATTGCCTTCGATGAGCCGTTCCCCAATAATCAATATGTGCTTGTCGCTATGACCAACCACCCGGAATGCCATGCGGTGCTCAAATCGCAAGCAACGCACAGCGCCGTTTTGGAAATACACCGTAGAGATCCACAGTCACAGCCGTTCGGCTGCGTATCCTGGATTGCGATCGGCTAGCTTGCGGCCGATCCGCCGGTGAAGCAAGACAGCCGCCAGATGCCAACTGGCGGCTTTTTGACATCCTAGCGATCCGCCGGGTTAGGGGAGGAAGCGGGCCGAATGTGCACATGTGCCGTTACACTCTGGACTATGCCTCATACAATGGGATGTAAATACATGTGCAATTTGCCCGGGAGGGATACGTGCAATGGCTCATTCCAAAAGATTTCGTTCTGCGCGAACGCGTCCCCGCCGGCAGGTACGGCGACATCGAATTCATAGTTCTGCCGATCCCTTTGTGTCGGTCATTATCCCGGTTTTGAATGAACGGCGAACACTGGCCCGTGTCATTGAGCGGGCGGCACAGGTGCATCCCGCCTCAGAGGTCATCGTCGTAGCGAACGGCACGACGGACGGTTCAGACCGCATCGCAGAAAAGATGGGAGCACGGGTTCTTCGTTATGCGATCCCGCTTGGTCACGATAAGGGGAGATCTGTTGGAGCCGAAGCTGCGGCAGGACGAATTCTGCTGTTCATCGACGGCGATATCGTGCTGCCTGCAGCGGACTTGCGCCCGTTCGTCCATGCGGTGAACAATGGCGTCGATGTCGCTCTCAATAATTATCAGGGACCCGTCCGGAAGCATGATGTACATGGAGTTGTATTGGCAAAGCACGCCTTAAATGCCATGCTGTCCCGGCAGGATCTGGGGGGAGCTTCTATGACTGCTGTTCCGCATGCATTAAGCCGTCGGGCGCTTGAACTGATCGGTAGCGACGCGGTATCCGTCCCGCCGCTTGCGCATACGATGGCCGTCGTATATGGGCTGAATATCCGGGGAGTGCATACGATTGACGTCGGCCGCATAAATCGGAGACGAGTGCGGGGGCTGCGCGAGGATCCGTTGGAGCCGCTGATATGTCAAGATCATATGCAGGCGATTCGCTGGTTGATGGAACAGCGGGGCCCTCGCGGTGGCCATTCGGATTTGACCAGACAACGGGAGCGGGTGACATGATGCCATGAGAAGGAAGCGATCCTTCCGCAGAACAAGGAAGGTTATCCGGGGTCTGCGCCGTTCACCGCGTCGACGCCAATCGAGCCGGGGACGAAGAAAGGGCTACCGTCGCATGCAGGCTGGCCGCATGATCAGACGCAGCCGGCTCCGGCAACGCGGACATAAGCAGCTTCCGCATTGGAAGCCTCCGCTATCTGTGCCGCAGGCAAGCGGAGCGTGGCGCCATGCGGCGCAGGATGCGGGAAGGCGGCACGGCGACGAATATGCCGCATTGGGCGGGCAGGATACGTGCAAGGACATCGTCCGCTTCATGCAAAGCCGGTTCACCGAGTTCCTCGCGCCATACCGGCTGGAACCCTTATCCTACTCGGAAGTCAGGGAGTTGGCGAGAGCGTACAGAGCCGGATTTACGACAGGAAGGTACCAGAACGGGAGGGAAGCCGTACTGATTCCGACCACTAGGCCGATCGATGCAATCGTGTGCGCCCAAAATGAAGAAGACAGCATCGCAGGAGTGTTGAAGGAGCTCGGTCGCTTGCCGTTGTCGCACACCATCGTCGTGGTGAACGGCTCCTCGGACGGCAGCTTGCAGGCGGTGCTGGAAGCTTCGGAGGACGCCAGCATCGTTCACTACCCGGAAGCGCTTGGCCATGACGTTGGCCGCGCTATCGGGGCGAGTCTGTCTCAAGCGGAGATTCTGTTATTCGCGGATGCCGATATCCCGATTGCTGCGGAAGAGCTCGGCGCTTTTATATGGGCATGCGACAATGGGGTCGATGTGGCTCTTAACGACATCAGTCCGTTCCTGGGACCTTTCTTCAAGCGGGATGGAATTACACACTGCAAAGAGTGGCTGAACCGGAGCCTGGGCCGCGCCGATTTGCATGCCAATTCGCTGACCGCTGTCCCTCATGCCATTACTCGCCGCGCGCTGGATACCGTTGGCGTGCAGAATTTAATCGTTCCTCCCAAATTCCAGACGCTTGCCTTGTCCCGGGGCTTGCGCACGGAAGCGGTGCATGCGGTCGACGTTATCGGAAGGAATCGGATACGCCGCACGAATGTAGGCGCATCGAATCCGGTGGCCGAGCTTATCATCGGGGATCATGTGGAGGCATTTCACTCCTTATGGGAGGAAAATGCGTCATTCTTCAGCGAGAAGCACCAACGCGAGCAGATTGCCGAGAGGAGGAACCGGGGATGATTTGTCTCCTCCGCCCGGCAGGTGCGCATATGAAGCGTATTCGTGAAAGCCCCGTACCGTTACAGAGTGGCGGTTTCCCCAACATACTCTTAGGAGGGAATCGAATGAAAGGAATTATTTTGGCGGGAGGTACAGGCACCCGTCTATATCCATTGACGAAGCTCATGAATAAGCATCTGCTGCCTGTTGGCAGGCATCCTATGGCCAGCTATGGCATCGAACGCCTTCGTGCGGCGGGCATTACGGAGATTATTATGGTTATCGGGAAAATGTCAGCATCCTTATTTACAGAGTACTATGGGAGCGGGCGGTCTTATGGCGTTCATTTGACCTTTGCCATCCAGGAGGAAGCTGGGGGCATCGCCCAAGCACTCTCGCTGGCGAAGCCGTATATTGCTCCAGGAGAGAAATTCGTCGTACTGCTCGGCGATAATTTATTCCGGGACGATCTGGCCTCGTATGCAGCGGCATTCGGCGATCAGAGGCCTGGCGAGGCACGCGTTCTGCTGCGTGAAGTGTCCGACCCGGAGCGATACGGAGTGCCTGTCTTCGACAGCGCCAATCCGAAGCGGATCGTCCGCATTGAAGAGAAGCCGGAGCATCCGCCATCATCGTATTGCGTCACGGGCATTTACATGTATGATACCGATGTCTTTCAGCATATTGAGGCGATTGCACCATCCAAGCGCGGGGAATTGGAGATTACGGATGTCAACAACCGGTACGCTGCCGCAGGCAAGCTGCACTATGATGTGCTTCGATCGTGGTGGACGGATGCGGGCACGTTCGAGTCGCTGCATGAAGCGGCTCAAGAGTTGAAGGAGGTCGAGTTATGAACCGGCTTCTCGTAACCGGAGGCATGGGGTTCATCGGCAGTAATTTCATTCTTTATATGCTGGCCCGTCGCCCGGAAATGCACATTACGAACCTGGATGTGCTCACTTATGCAGGCAATCCGGATAATTTGCAGCATATTGCCGATAGCGAAGCCTATCGATTCGTACGGGCCGATATTACGGATGCGGCGGCTGTGGAACAGGTTATGGCGGAGGGAGCATTCGATGCGATCGTGCACTTTGCCGCCGAATCCCATGTTGATCGCAGCATTGCCGATCCGGAGTCATTCGTCCGCACGAATGTGCTAGGCACGTTCCGATTGCTGGAATCGGCACGCCGCCACAGCATTCCCCGCTTTATTCACGTGTCGACCGACGAAGTGTACGGAACGCTTGGATCAACCGGATTTTTCTCCGAAGAATCCCCGCTCATGCCGAACAGCCCCTATTCCGCCAGCAAGGCCGGATCGGATATGCTGGCACGCTCCTATGCCCGCACGTATGACATGCCAGTCATTATTACCCGCTGCTCGAACAATTACGGTCCGCGCCAATTTCCGGAGAAGCTTATCCCTACCATTATTACGCAAGCGATCCGGGATCGGCCGATTCCCGTGTATGGGGACGGCTCCCATGTGCGTGACTGGCTCTTCGTCAACGATCATTGCGCAGCCATTGACGCAGCGCTGCGGCATGGGCAGCCGGGCGAGGTCTATAATATCGGCGGCCACCAGGAGCGCACGAATCTGGAGGTTGTCCGAATGGTGCTGAACGAGCTAGGGAAGCCAGAATCGCTGATTGCCTTCGTCTCCGATCGCCCGGGTCATGATCTGCGTTATGCGATTGATCCTGCCAAGACCGAACGCGAGCTCGGATGGACTCCGAGCGTAAGCTTGGCCGAAGGGATGAAGGAGACAATATCTTGGTATGTGAACAACCGCTCATGGTGGGAACGTGTCCTGTCCGGAGCGTATTTGAACGGAAGATAGTTGTCTGATTTCTATACCGAAGCCGGCGCGCTGTCCTTTCGCCATACAGATGAAGCCAGGAAGGGAGGAGACATGAATGGCAAAAATTACGGTTCGCCGCCGGCGCATTTCTCGTGTAAGGATGCTGCGGGCTAGCCGTAAGGGACGCCTGTCCCGCAGAGCAGCACATCTGTACCGCAGGCGGCAGCCGCCCGGGGAGCGGCCGGTACGGCAGATTAAGCGCAATCGTAGGCCTGCTGCTGAGCCTGCTGCCGGCACGACGCAGGAGACGCCGCCTGACGTGGATACCGAACGGCGGCTCAGTTATGAGGACGGGTTCCGCAAAGGAAAGTATGAGGGCGGGGAACGCATCCTGGCCCGGTTCCTTCCTGACATGACCCTGCTTCCGGATATCTCGGTGGAGCACGTTATCTCTTTGGGAGTGGAGCAGGTCCGCCATTTGCTGAAGCCGCTGATGGGAGTGGAGGAAGTGTTCCAGGAGCTGGAGAAGGCACTGCAGGAGCGCGCTCCGTGCTCGCTCGTGCGGCTGGGAGACGGCGAACTGCTGGCATTGGCGCATGATACCGTGCTTAGCGCGGAATTAGTGCGGAGGGAGGGCACATTCCTCGAATATTCGGGCATGAGTATTCCGGATTACGCCCATCGTGATCAACTGGCGGAGGCCGTGCGCAAAGCTTCGATTATCGGCGTGCCAGTTGCCCCGGAACCGAACTTCCAGGGGCTGCTGTTCCCCGTTTTTCAAGCGTACGGCATCCAAATCGCGCCACGCCGGTTTACTTTATCTACCATTAATTACTTGTTGGCCGAGGAAGGTTATTTGACTCGGCTGATCCAAGGCAGGCGCGTGCTCGTCATCGGCAATACGGCCCATTCCCTTGCCGCGGTTCTTGCAGACAAAGGAGCTGTTATCGCTGGTGCAATCTCCCCGGTTAAAGGCATTCATGACATTCCTGGCGTTCTCGAGGAAGCCGCCGAGCATGATTATGATTTGGCTGTTGTCGCTGCAGGCATTCCTGCCGTCATCCTGGTTCAGCGCCTTGCCGAACAGTTCTGCAAGGTCGCCATTGATTTTGGACATTTGGCGAATCTCATAGTAGAAGGCAATATTCAAATATCTTAACTCAAATGAAGGAGGTGCGCCGAGATGCCACCAGTGCGTTCCCGCCGTGACATTCGCCGTGTGCACGCAGGCAAGCGGCGCGTCCCCGCATCTTCCATGCGGGCTGCATCCGGACGGAGCAGACAACAACGATACGATCGAGGATATGCCCGCGGCTATGCGGAAGGGTTACGTGTCGGGCAGGCCCAATACGGAGTTCCCTTCGACGGCACGAGCATCATCATCCCAACGTATAACAAGGCCGACCTGTTAGAGCAGTGTATTGCCAGCATCGAGGACCATACACCAATCTCCCATGAAATCATCGTCGTCGACAACGCCTCGACAGATGGCACCGCTGCCTATCTTCACCGGAATACCGGGAAGCTTCGCTTCCATATCCATGAGCATAACCGCGGCTTCGCTGGAGCGGTTAATACGGGGCTGATGATGGCGAAGGGACAGACGATCTGCATATTGAACAACGATATTCTCGTAACTCCGAACTGGCTCAATAATCTTCTTAACTGCCTCCAGAGCGATGACAAAATCGGAATGGTCGGGCCGGTGACGAATTTCATCAGTGGAGAACAACTGATTGAAGTTCCTTATCAAAGCATTGAGGATATGTATTCGTTCGCAGCGACATATAATGTGCCGAATGCGGGAAAATGGCAAGGAACGGATCGGATCGTCGGGTTTTGCCTCGTATTCCGCCGGGAACTGTTCGAGACGACCGGCTATCTCGACGAAGGCTTCGAGATCGGCAATTTCGAAGATGAAGATTATGTGCTTCGTGTTCGCCTTAACGGACGCAAGCTCGTGATTGCGCGGGATACGTTCATCCATCATTACGGCAGCATAACGATGAGGGAGCTCGGGGACCAGTTTGAGATTATCAATGACAAAAACGCGGCATTTTTCCGTGACAAATGGGGAAATTCATTCAACTTGGTGCAGCGCGCGAGGGAAGCGAGCGGGGGTTCGGGACTTACCCGATGCCATGATTTCTACCCGACGCATGTTGCGGTCACCGGATTGACCGATACGGTCTACTGGGTCGAGCACGGCACGAAATATCCGCTTGTCGGCCATTTCGGCGTCCCGATCGTAACCGTCTCGCAAATCGATCTGCGGGGCTGGCCGACAGGACCGGCCATGGATGCAGGGGATGCCTATGACAAATGGCAGCGCCAATCCGAACCGAACGGGGAGATCGCAGATGGGGCCGTATTCACGACCGAAGCAGGAAAATGGTACCAGCGTCAAGGAGAGAAATACCGCGAAATTATTAGCGAGCATGCCCTCCGCAGATGGCAGCTGGAGAACCGGGTGCAGCCGCGAACGGATAAAGAGAGAGACGAATTGAAAGAGGGGCTTCCGATCATTCCGGCGCCGGTTATTACCTCCTTTCACTTGTAAGCTGTGACTGCCGATGAGGCTGGGCTTCAGAAAAGGCGGCGGTTGTGGGCAGTTTTGGGCGGATGGCCCGTATACACTTGCCTATGGCCCGCATATGTTAAGACAAGGAAGCGGAGCTAACACCTGTGTGATCCGTTATTTTGCCGGGGAGGAAGAACCATGCATAAGGTCGTGGACGAAATTATTGTTCACATGTCCCATACGCATCAGCATATGGCACGTGTTCTGGACGCGGAACGTCAGGTTGCGGTTCGGATGGCACAGCTTATTCACGGCCTGCCCGACGTTAATCCCGATTTTGCCGGCTTGAGCGGACTGAAGGCGCAATCCGCTGCATTAACAAAAAATATCGTCGCGTACCTGAACGGTATCGCGGAGTTGGAAGAGGCGTTGGCAGAGCAGCTTGAACATGTTATCAATGAATTGAACGACGTTAGCGAAGAATGAATCGATAGGGGGGAGACCGGTTGAGCAGAGAGCACTCCTATCATCTTATATTGGATGCGATAGCCAAGATGCAGTGGAATGTCGCCATGATTTTGGAAGCCAAAGCGGTGGAAGCAGAAAAAACGCGAAATTGGATGCTGAATCATTTGACAGAGACCGCTTTTGTCAATCATAAAGAGCAAATCAGCGATCCGTTGGAAATTCATGATCAAATTGTTGAGGTCCTTGACGGATTGACCAAAATCCAGCTCAGTCTCGCCCGGAACATGAAGATCGTCCTTAACCGGGGAGAATCGGAGTCGATGGGAGACGGGGTAGGAGGCGACTCTTTCAGCGGAGATTTTGATTCAATGTGATTTGAGGAGATAAATGGTCATGATGCACAGATCGCAGGAGGATGAAGCCAAGCTTGAAATGATCCAGGCCATCGTCCGCAGCCAGTCTGCCCTGGCCCGGATGTTGGAGCACCTTGCGGATGTGACGGAGCATGCGGAAGGCTCCGTCAAAGGAATCAAAGAGGATATCCGGCTGCTGTCGAACTACCAGCTGGCGCTATGCGGCATGATCACTGGCTGGCGTTCCCGTCACAAGACAACTGGAACTCCTGCAACGCCCTGGTTCAATCCAGCTTATTTCGACAGAGCCGTACTTGACCCGAGGAGTACAGGAGGGTGAATCTATTGAAAAAGCGTTCACACACACGAAGACTGGGGCGCAAGACCGTACGCAGCGGCCCCGTTCGCGCCCGCAAAGGATCTCGCCGGCGTCTATCCGGCCGCTCCCACAACCTGCGGAGAAGGGGGCTGCGAATCGTCCGCCGGAGGAGGAGAGGCTCTTCTCAATCCTATAAGAAGGGCTATGACGGATCTTATCAAGCAGGGTACAATGTCGGCTTCGCCAAAGGCTTCGAGGACGGCCACCAGTTGACATATTCCGAACATACCGGATAGGCTTATGAACAGTCAGATGCTTGCCGCACACGGCGGCCGCTGGCTGTTTTTATTTGTCCGGAAGCCCTTTTTGACCATGGATGGATAACCGTCCATGATGCACTTGACGGAGCGGCATATGATGAATGGATGATAGACTACCGATGCAGCATTTGCGAGGCCGCGTATGCCGGATCGCAGCATGCCACATAGAAATGAATGTCAAAAAGGAGCGATCCCATGCGTACATCACGCTCACGCAGGCCGCAAGCCCGAATTCATATGAATCAGCAATTTCGATACAACGCCCGTCATCAAGGACGCATCGCAGGGTTCAATGATGGATTCCAGGATGGCTATCTGCGCGGACGGGCGGATGTCATTATGAAGACGCCGAGGGAGCCGATACCGATGCGGCCGCTCCATGTCTGCTATGTGACAACGGGCAAAGGGTATCCTTATGCCCCGCTGGATGAAGGCATGCGCAACACATGGCAGGAACTGGTCAGCCAAGTGTCGGTTTGCGGGCCGCGGGATGGCGTTGCCGCCGTGGCAGGCCAACAGCGGCCCGATTTGGTTTTTGCCCTGGACGGCATGGATCTTCCGGTGGAGCAAGTCGATGCGGTGCGGGCGCTTGGGATCCGAACCGCCCTATGGATTACGGATGATCCCTATTATACCGATATGATGAGCTCTATAGTGACGCATTATGACTATGTTTTCACTCTGGAAGCGAACAGCGTCGAGTATTACCGTTCGCTTGGGGCGAACGTGCACTTTTTGCCGTTTGGCGTCTATCATGGCCATTTCCGGCCTCTTCGCAGCCCCGCTAAGGTACGAAGGGAGATCAGCTTCATCGGATCCGCCTATTGGAACCGGATTCGGATGATCGAGCCGATTCTGCCCGAACTGATGAAGCGAGGCTTGGTTCTGACCGGCTTATGGTGGGAACGGCTGTCTCAATTTCCTCAATACGCCCATCAGATCGAATTGAACCGCTGGATGGACCCGTACGCGACGTCGGAGGTGTACAACGGCAGCAAGATTGTCATTAATTTGCACCGCGGTCATGACGACGAGTCGAGCAACCAGAACCGGATCAATATTCCGGCCCATTCCCCGAACCCGCGGACTTTCGAAATCTGTGCCTGCGGAACGCTGCAGCTGACGGACGTGCGATCGGATATCTCCCAATTCTATACCCCCGGCGCGGAAATAGAGACCTATTCTTCCCCGGAAGAGATGCTGGCCAAGATCGACTACTATTTAAGCCATGAACAAGAACGGCGGGAGATCGCCCTCCGCGCTTTGGCCCGGACGATGCGCGAACATACGTATGCGCACCGCTTGAACCAGGTGCTGGCTACCATATTCGAGTAGAAAGGCACGATCGCAGGACGGTGCCATCCTATGCCATTCCATTGCTTCTGGAGGTGAAGGCTTCCGTCTCTCTTACGAGGAACGGGCCACGCAAATGAAACCGACAATGATGTTATTTTCGCATATGTGCAACCAAGACTTTATTACCGGGGCGGAGAAACATCTTCTTTTTCTCGCTCACGAGTTAAGGACCTGGTATGAATGCATTATCATCGTGCCTCAGGAAGGCCGATTATCGGCTCTGGCCCGGGCAGCCGGCATTCGAAGCGAGATTATGCCCTGCCCGCTGATGTACTCTCTCATCCGGCCGAACGCCGATCTCCCGGAGGAATGGGAGCGTTGGAAGCGGACTCCCGAATTCGAGGCTATCGTCGACCTGCTGAGGCATATGCAACCCGACATCGTCTTGACGAATACGGCGATCCACCAGCTTCCGGCCGCCGCAGCCGCTTCGCTGGGAATTCCAACCCTGTGGGTCATCAATGAGACCATCGCCTCTACTCCGCACACCTCCCTCGCCGCGGCGCTTATCGGCTCGCATGCCGATGGCATTATCGGTACATCGGAGACGACGCTTCAACCGATCCGCCCTGCGGCGGGAGACACCCCGCTCTATCTGCTGCCTCCATCTTGGCACCCGAACGCGCTTCAGCCTCGCTCCTGGCCCCGCTTCCGCCGCAGCAAGAGAAAAGAATTGGGGATAGCGGCGGGACATGTGCTGATCGGATATATAGCGGCTGCCTTCTATCCCGAAAAAGGGCTGGACCATTTTGTCCGAATGGCGCTTCGAGTGGCGGTTCAGAGGCCGTTCGCCCGCTTCGTCATCCTCGGAGAGCCGACGGATCACGGTTACTACGATGCTTGTCTCGGGATGATTGCGAATTCTCCATACGCCGATCGGTTCCGGTTCATTCGCTTCGAGACGTCGGTGCAGCATGTGTACCCGGCGATGGATATTGTCGTGGTGCCCAGCTTGCTGCCGGAGGGCTTCGGGTTAACGGCGCTGGAAGGAATGATATTCGGCAAGGCGGTCATTGCTTACGCGTCAGGCGGATTAGCGGAAATATTAGCGGCGACGGGGAACTCCGCTTACTCGATAGAGACCGGGAACGAGGAGCGACTGACACAGGCCGTTGTTGATGCGACCCGCAGCCCTTCGGTATGGAGAAGGGCGGGCATTCGCAACGGGACGAACGCCGTTCGGGTATTTGGCCATGCCGTGTTCCGTGCTCGGCTGAAAAAGCTGCTTATTAATCAGGTTCTTCACCATCGGCACAAATACCAAGTCATCCAAGGGGATGCTCCCGATGTGTTCGTCGCCGAATCGGATAGGGGCACGTACCGCCGCGTTGCTCCCGGCATGCTGGAATATGCATCACTGCTGCCCCAGGCACGTCGAATACCCGCCGAAATCCTGTACGGCGTTATGTCTCCCGCAGGTTCACCGGACGACCAACTGCGGCTGCCCTTGTTCCGCCACCCGCAACGGCGCGGCAGGCGGAGGGTGCGGCGGGGCGGGCGACTTCACCGCCGCAGGCGCCATTGGCCGGGGGCGTTGCGAGCCCGCAGGCGGAAGAGGAAGGGGCTCTATCGCTCCCGGATGCATCGAGGCAAGCGTCTTCGAAAAAAACGGTGATCGTTCACAGAATAGTCATATTTTTTTAAGTTTCGTTTCATTTCCGTTTAATCTTGCTTTAGGTATCGGCGCTTATGATCGGGAGAGAGACTGCGGCGCGCCGCCGGCAGGCGGTGCGTCCGTTAGCGCAAATGAAACGGGAGGTCTACGATGTTAGAAGTGAACAACGTCAGCAAATGGTATGATGATCGCCGGGGCGTGGAGGATCTTCAATTCGCCATCGAGCAGGGCGAGATAGTCGGCTTCCTGGGGCCCAACGGGGCAGGCAAGACGACGACGATGCGCATGATTACCGGGTATTTGAACCCGACTCGCGGGAGTATCTCGATTGGAGGCTTGACGATGGCCGAGCACGGCGCCCAGGCAAGAAGCAAGATCGGCTACTTGCCCGAGACGCCGCCCCTCTATCCTGACATGTCGGTGAAGGCGTATTTATCGTTTATCGCCGATCTGCGAGGAGTCCCTGTACGGGAGCAGAAGCAGCGCATCGCGGAAATGCTGGACAAGCTGGGGCTTCGCGGAAGAGAAAAGCAGATGATTCGCAGTCTGTCCAAAGGGTACAAGCAGCGGCTGGGCTTGGCGCAAGCCATTATGCATAAGCCCGATCTGCTTGTGCTGGACGAACCTACATCCGGGCTTGACCCGAACCAGATTATTGAGATACGCGAGCTGATACGCGAATTGGGAGAGCAGCATACCGTTCTGCTCAGCACTCATATTTTGCCTGAGGTGAATACGCTGTGCAATCGGGTCCTCATCATCCATCAGGGCCGTCTTGTGCTGGATGAACGGCAGGATCGGCTTGGGTTAGTGATGGGGCAGACCACCTCGCTGCAGCTGGAAGTGAAAGGAAAGGAGTTCGAGATCATCTCTATTTTAACCGCCCTTCCCGATGTAGCGTCTGTCGATGTTCTGGCTGAGGCCACCGAGCCGGTACCCGGGAGCGGGACGGAGCAGGAGAGAGAGACTGAGGATGAAGAGACTGAATCCCGTGGCGGCGCACGCTCCGGCAGCCCAGCTGCGGAGGCGGGGGCAGAATCCGGCATCGCGGCGGAACATGCGGATGCGGATGAAGCGAACGACGGCATAGTAGCAGGGGAAGAGCAGACCGGAGCGTCGCAGCCGGATGCCGGCACTCCGATCGTTGCACTTCGGGTCATTCCGGCAGAACAGACAGATGCGCGGGAGTCTATTTTTTTCGCACTTGCGAAGGCGGGTTACCCGATTCTCGAGATGAAGCGGGATACGACCAGCCTCGAGGACGTGTTTATTCGGCTTACGACCGAGGAGGAGGTGCAAGATGCGTAGATTTCGGGCGATCTTTCGCAAGGAGCTGCAAGCTTATTTCACCTCGCCGGCCTCTTATGTAGCGTTTGCCGTCTACATGCTTATTTCGAGCATGATGTTTTATTTGAATTTCGTGATGTTCCAGCCCAGTATCATTGATTTCCGGCTCGTCTCGGGCAATGCAGTGTTCATGTATGTCTTCGTCATTCCGATGTTGACGATGCGGCTGCTGGCGGACGAGTTCCGCCAAGGCACGGATGAGCTGCTGTTGACCTCACCGGCCCGGCTGAGCCACATCGTGATCGGCAAATATGCGGCGGCGCTTGTCGTGATGGTGCTGCTGGTGTGTCTCAGTCTGCTGTACCCGCTTATCATGTCGTTCTTCGGCCCGCTGGATTGGCCGGTTCTGCTTACTTCGGTACTCGGGATGCTGCTGTTAAGCGCAACGATGGCCGCGGTCGGCTTGTTCGCGTCCAGTCTGTCGCAGCACCAGATGGTGGCGGCAATCGCGGGCGTGGTCATCCTGCTTGCCTTCTGGCTGCTCGATATGCCCGCATCCACCTCTCCGGAATGGGGAAGCTGGATTGCGCCATTTGCCATGAATCTTCGTCTGGAGTCATTCATGAAGGGTGTGATCAGCGGGGCGGACGTGCTCTTTTTTGTAACGCTCTCCGCTGTGTTTATCGTGCTGAGTATTCAAGTGTTGGACAGAAAGCGGTGGAGGTAACATGAAGATGAAAACATGGCTGCGTCGTGGCAATGCGGCAATAATCTCTGCCGCAATAGTAGGTATTTTCGTGCTGATTACTTATATATTTCAATCCTTCTCGGGATGGCAGTGGGACGTGACGAAGAACAAATCCTTCACGTTGTCGGAGCAGACGTTATCGGCACTCGCTTCCATCGAGAATCCGATCGCCATTAAGCTGTTCACGACCCCGAACGATGATGAAGTGCTTGTTCGCGAGGTTGCCGACATGGCGGAGGAATATGCGAAGCGTAACCGGAATATTTCATTCAAGCGGTATGATCTGCTGAAGGAGCCTTCGCTGGCGGAGCAGTACAAGCTGACGGCAAGTTCGATTGTATTCGAGCAGGGAACCCAGCGGAAAACGGTTGGCTTATTTGAAATGTTCCAAGCCGGGCAGGGATATTCGTATCAGTTCAGCGGCGAGGAAAAAATGACACAGGCGCTGCGAAGCCTGGCTTCAGACAAAAAGTCAGTGGCTTACGTTCTTAGCGGTCATCAGGAATTGCCGCTGGCGCAAATGAATGTGCTCCGGACAAGCTTGGAGGAAGACAATGTGGAGCTCGAGGATCTGAACCTGCTGCAGAAGGGCAGCATTCCTGAGGATGCCGATCTCATTATGCTAATTGGGATGAAGCAGGATTTGAGCGATAAGGAAGCGGAACTGCTGCAGAAGTATGTGGAAGGCAATGGAAAGCTGTACATTGCGCTCGGGTTCAATGAAAAGATGGCCACGGAGTGGCCGAATATCGATGGTCTGCTGAAGGCGCTCGGCGTCGAAAGCACGAACTCGGTCGCCGTCGAGCCGTCCGAAGGATTGCTGTATGATCCGTTCACGATTATGCCGGATTATAACGAGCATGAGATGACAGAGAAGCTTATCCAATACCGGATGATGATGACCTTGTCGTTAAGCATTCCGCTGAAGCTTAGCGAGAACGATACGTATGAAGCGCAAGAAATATTGCACACGACCGAACAAGCGTACGGAGAGACGGATATCCCGCGCTTGGTTCAAGAAGGCAGCGAACGGGATGATAAGGATATTGCAGGTCCGTTGACACTCGGAGCGGTCGTCCAGTCGAAGGACGGGCAACCGAAAGCTGTCGTAATCGGCGGTTCCAGCTATATGGCGGATGCTTATATTTATACCCAGGGCAATCGCGACTTCGCGTTGAACAGCATCCACTGGCTGGAGGAGAATCAGGATCAGGTAACAATCCGGCCGCGCGAGAAGGATGCCTACCAGCTTGCGTATTTAACCCCGGTTCAAGGAAAAACGATTTTGTGGGTGACCGTCATCGGATTCCCGGCCATGCTGCTTCTCATTGGAGCGGGACTGTGGTGGAGAAGGAGACATGCGTCATGAAGAAGCTGATGCCGGCCGCACTGCTGCTTGTTGTCTTCTGCATTTTGTACTGGTATGCATCGTCGAATCAATTTTTTATCGATATGGACAAGGAAGCGGAAGCCGCGCCAGTCCTCGTGAAGGCGGCAGCCGAACAAGTGGACGCCATTGAATTGGAGACCGAAGGCAGGCCGTTGAAGCTGGTGAAGGTAAAGGAAGAATGGAAGGTGCAGGGGAACGAGGATTATCCGGTAAGCTCTTATGCGGTATCCGATTGGATCACGACGTTTACCGGGGTGGCGGGACAATCCGTAGTGGAAGAGGAAGCAGCGGATATGGCCAAGTACGGCCTTGATCAACCTGTTGCGGTGTACTCCATTCAAGAAGGCGGGAATGTCCGCCGGATTGAGGTCGGAGAGAATACCCCGGTTCCCGGAACGGTCTATGCCCGGGCAGATGGCGGGAAGACGGTCTATCAAGTGTCTGAATCCGACTTGTCGGGCCTGAAGCGCTCTGCCTTTGACTTTGCCCGGAAGGAACCGTTGACGTTCACGCTGGAGGAAGTTCGGGAATTCAAGTGGTCATGGGAAGGACAAACTTATGATCTGAAAAAGGAGCCAACAGCGGAAAATTCAGGCGATGAAGCGGAGAATTGGAGCCTAAACGGCAACAAAGTGACGCAAGAAAAAGCGGTCTCGCTTATCAATGCTTTCCGCTTCCTGATGATTGATCGCGAGCCGGAACGGGAACAGGCTGTATCCGGAGCCGGGGCGAAGGAGGAGTGGTCGCTCACGATTACGCTGCAGCCAGAGGCAATTGACCCGGCACAGCGGGAAGAGACAGCGGTGACGAAGCGATATGGCGGCTACATGAAAGAGGAGCATATGTGGATAACGCCGGAAGGCGACGCATGGGCTTACCCGGTTGATGAGCCATCCTTCAATGAAGCGATTCAGACGTGGCAGGATGACGGCACACAGGAGGAATGACAATCCAATCCGAAGTTCAATAAGAAGACACGGCTGCCGTTCACGGGCAGCCGTGTCTTCTTATTGAACTTATTGCAATTCAGGCCAACGAAGCAGAAGCGCCGCTTGGGAGAAGCCGCCTCCGAAGCCGTACAGCAATGTCGTATCGCCAGGCTTCAGCTTCCCTGCCGCCAGGGCGAGGGAGATGGCCAGCGGAATGCTTGCTGCCGATGTATTGCCATAATAGGTGACGCTCGTTAAGGTCCGTTCCATGGGAATGCCGCTTCGCTCACTAATCGCTTCGATCATTCGAAGGTTGGCGCTGTGCGGAATGAACCAGTCCACCGCATCCGCATGCAATTGAAGCTGGGACAGGATGTTTCCCACGCCGATAGGGATTTGCTGCAGCGCCCATTTATATAGTACGCGGCCGTTCTGCACCAATTTCCCATCCTCTCTGAGTTCCACATCTCCAATTCGGTCGGCGGTGGCGCGACGGTACAAGACCGCCTCCGTATCCCCCGTCGTAGCCGACAAAGAGGCCATAAAGCTGTCTCTTCGATCATCCGCCTCAAGCAGCATCGCTCCGGCGCCATCGCCGAACAATATGCAGGTGCTGCGATCGGTGTAGTCTACGGTCTGGCTCAGCACTTCCGTTCCGATCACGAGTACGCGCTGATGCATGCCTGCCTCAATTAAGCCAATCCCTAGCTGAAGACCGCTGACGAAGCCTGCGCAGGCATTGGAAATATCGAGAGCCAACGCATCATGCATCCCGAGCCGAGCCTGGACAAGAGCCGCCGTATTCGGGAAAAAAGCATCCGGAGTGGATGTGGCAACCAAGACCGCATCCACCGGCCGCAAGTCAACTCCGTGGCGCTCCGCCAAGTCATTGGCCGCCTTCACCGCCAGATCGGAGGCGTAGACGCCCGGATCCACGATCCGGCGTTCCTTCATTCCGGTACGGGTAACTATCCATTCATCATTCGTGTCCACCATCGCGGCCAGATCGTTATTGGTCAATCGACGCTCGGGGACAAAGGAGCCAAAAGCGGTAATGCGGGCTTTCGTATGCAAACGTGTTATTGGCATAGGTTTCCCTCCGGTGCTAATATTAGTACCTGGTACTAAATAATAATGCTCCGATGCCGCCTTGTCAACGAAATTTGCAGCCGGTAAGGATAGGATCTTGTCTGGCTGCGGAAATTTGCATAGTACAGAAAGGAGTGGCAGGGGCGGTAAAACCTATCGGGATAACATCCCGGCCTCGGCGCATGCTAAGTGTGGTGATAATCCAATTGAAATCATCTACACAAGGAGGAAAAGCGATGCTTAAAAAGATGGTCCTTCTCACGTTGGCAGCGGCAATGGTCATGTCCATGGGGTTGACGGGCTGCGCGACGAATCCCGATAACGTGACAACGAGAGGCGCCAAAAACAACATGCGTACCCGTACCGCTCAGGACGGAATCAATCCGCTCGGCATGAACACGAATTTGGATACCAACGCGAACAATTATAACGGTACCCGCACACGCGGCTATGGCGTCGATGGCATCGGTACTCGCGGCTACGGCGTAGACGGTACCCGTGGCATGGGCCTAGGTACCCGC
>NZ_QYZD01000056.1:0-18323 GCF_003591545.1 Paenibacillus thiaminolyticus | reverse complement strand
GGGACGCTCCTTTTTTTTCAAAGCCAGAATCTTGGCTCTGACAGGAATGTTCAGGAACTTATGACCAGGAAGTCTTTAAGTAGGTAGCGCTCCCGAAGTAGTCAGAAGTCGAATGAACCGCTTTTTGTCCCTTATGCAGAGTATCCCGAAATCTCCCTTTAGAGGCAGCACATTTCTCTTCAGGCCAAGGCACCCCTTAACTCAGGAATGAAATCTAGGAACGGAATCCAGGAATGATATCAGGAATAATGTCAGGTTTGATGGGGCCAGGAATAGAAGATTCAGAAATGGTGGAATTAAAAAAGATGGATTTAACAATGATGGATCGAGAAAAACAAGATAAATTCCGAGCAGTATATAAAACTCATTAAATGAATAAAACGGCTATTTAAAAGTGGACGGATATTCAAGTGAATTACTTTGGGATTGTTGTGTAATATCAGAGCGGTGCATGGGTAGCCCCTTCTGCATTCATTTAGGCAGCTGCAAGATAGCGGGAGTAATTATTCGAGGAGGCTGCCCTTGACAAATACCGGCGTCTGGCCCCGTTATCGGCACAGCATATCGCGGCTAAGGGCTCCCAGCCTGCCACTTGGCGGGCGATGGCATTTTCCCGGTAACAAAATTCATCCAGATACTGCTGCAAATACTTGCCGCTTACCCCGCGGAACGTATCGCATAGCCAACGCTGTGCTCGCCGGAACACAGTATATAATGGACTGTTCTGCTTGACTCGAAATCGCTGGCGGATGATGGAGATCATAGAGTCCGGCGCAGAGATATATTTTTCGATAAAATGATCGCGGCCGCAAGGAAGCAGCAGCTTGCCGGACATGTGCCGCCGATTCACCTGTTTCATTTTATATTGGTATTCCTCTCCGTTCGGAGCCAGCGAGGCTGCCACGATAATCGGTTGCTCCCGCGGACCAAGTTCGACACTCGGATAAAGGCGAGGGCCATTAAAGGCAATAAAGCCATGCACGCGATGTTCGAGTCGCTCCTCTGCATCGGCGCAGCTAGTCGCGGTACGAATTTTATGCAGCATCGCCCATGCTGTCTTGTAAGTAACATTGATAATCGAGCGTAGTCTGACCGCATTAATCCCTTCCTTTGGATTGGAGACGAGCCAAATTGCAGCAAACCATTTCCGCAAAGAGGTTCTACTGCCCTCGAGGATCGTTCCTGCAGTCAAGGATGTCTGATGCCGGCAAGCGCTGCATTCATACAGTGGCAGCCGCCGGGTCCGGATTACATAGGCGCTGGCATGGCAGCAGTTCGGGCAGCGAAAGCCGTGAGGCCATTTCAACGCAAACAGGGTAGGAATGCATGATTCTTCTGTAGGAAATTGATCCATTAACTCCGCTAACGAGCTAAAGTTCGTCCAGACATCCATTACAGCAGCCCCTCCTAATTTGACGCGGTGCAAACATGTGTTCTTATATCATATTACCAAACATATGTTTCCATGTAAAGCGTGTTATTGGAATTGGAATGTTATTTTGTGATAAATCCGCTGCTTGCAGCATTGTCAGTCTACTCAGTGAAATTCATTTTGTTTCAAGCTTAATCAGCCTGAGCACTCGGGAGGATTCGCCGTAATGATGTTGGGGGATCTCTATATATCCTGAATGCTTGGGATACTCATGAAAAGGTTATCGGGTATGCATGAGTGTCCTGAGTGCTTGGGAGATCGGGCGTAAGTTTACCGGGGAATCCCGTTACAAATCCTGAGTGTTTGGGAGGCTCATCGTAATGTGTCAAAAAGCGAAATGTTAAGGCGCAATGCTGAGCGATTGGGAGGGAGATCAAATGAGCACCGGAAGGACATTGAGCAGCCATAAAAAGCATCCGGAGAATCACGAAAGGGTAACCTGACCGACTGGGAGACTGTGCAAAAGACCGCGAGCAGCATGTATACACGGACGGCAAATGAAGGGTACAAGGTTCACAGGTTATGCCAAGAACGGATGAGATTAGAAGATGATCTGAAGGGCGAGGGCTTGTTCATAACCGGTGATAGCTTGTCATACATATGGGATATAAGCAGTCGTTTGTTTAGGGATGTAGGCCTGATTTGGATACAGCAGATATCATTACGTATGCAGAACGATCTCAAGTGCAGGCAGATATCAAGGAAGGGATGAGAAAGCAATGATCGAGGACATTCGTCGTCGGCGGCAAGAACGAATTCGGGAAATCATTAGTCAAGAACAGCGGTTATCCGAGGCGGAGCCACGGCATGAGGCCGGCACGTCCTTCCTGCCCGTCCAGCACACAGAACATGAGCCGCTGATCACTCGCCCTGCCCAGACGACTGCACCTAGGACGATCGAGATTCCCAAAGATAGCGAAGAGATGGGCGGGCGTCCTCCGCTTCGCTTTGACGAGATGGAGATTCTCGCCGCCGCTTCGACTGATCCGGAACGGCTGTGGAAGGCATCGCAGAGGCAATGGCATGAACGCTACGGGTGGGAGCAGGAACGGAAAGGCGGGTTCTGGCGATCGTTCCGCACACGAATTGTGCTGTCCGTCCTGCTGTTCGCCGCCGCTTTCGCGATTTTCCGCTTCCCTGCGGATTGGAATGAGCCGGCGCGGCAATGGATCGGCAGGAGTCTGACCGAGGAAATGGACATGCGCCCGATCGCGGCCTGGTATGAACGGACGTTCTCCGGATCGCCCTCCTTCATCCCGCTGTTCCAAGGGAATCGGAAGGAATCGGCATCCGTCCAAGGGGGACTGTCGCTGCATCCTCCTGTCAAGGGGACGGTGCTGCAGCCGTTCGATATGAACGGCAACGGGATCCGGATTGCTGCCGATACCGGGGCTGCGGCGTATACCGAGGTAATGAGCGTGGCGACCGGACGGGTTACGGAAGTGAATCGCCGGGCCGAGGATGATATCCAGATTACGGTTCAGCATGCTTCGGGCGTGGTCAGCATATACGGCGGGCTTGCCGCCAGCGAAGTGAAGGTGAACGATTGGCTCGAGGAGGGGGAAGTTGTGGGCATGCTGGAGAGTCCGGCGGAAGACCGTACGGCGGCGCTCTATTTCGCTCTCTTGCGGGATGGAGAGTACATTGATCCGACGGATGTGATTGCTTTTGATTAAATGGGGAGGAACCGTCTATACGCTTCATCCTTTGTTCATCCTCCTGCTGGCCATGGCGGCCGTGACGGGTTATATTTTGGAACTCCTTACCCTGTTCGTTATCGTGATTGTCCATGAAATGGGGCATGTCACTGTGGCGCGCATGTTCGGCTGGACGATAACGGAAGTGAAGCTGCTGCCCTTCGGCGGCGTAGCGGAGACGGAAGACGGAAGTCTGGCTCCGGCCTGGCAGGAGTGGCTGGTCATGGCTGCTGGGCCGCTTCAGAACGGTATTATGATCGGACTTGCCCTGTTATTTGAGCAGTGGGGGTGGTGGGGGAGCGCTTGGACGGACGATTTCATTCGAGCGAATGCGTTCATCGGATTGTTCAATTTGCTCCCGGTACTGCCGCTGGATGGCGGGCGCATGCTGCAAGCCGCCGCTTCGTTATGGTTCAGCTATTACAAAACGCTGCTTATCGGGGCCAGAGTCAGCATGGCGGTGAGCGCTGCGATTGCGGTTTACAGCGTCATTCCGCTGTTCACGGGCGGGAAAGTGAATTTGAACCTGCTCATGCTGGGACTCTTTCTTTTGTGGTCCAACTGGGAGGAGTGGAAGAACGTTCCCTACCGTTTTCTCCGCTTCCTGATGGCCCGTCCCGCCCGGCTGCGTAAATGGGAACGGAGCGGTTGCCTTGGCCGGCCGATCGTGGCGGAGAAAGGCTGGCCGCTGTCCGGCCTGTTGCGCTTGCTTCGCCGGGACGAATATCATTTTATTTATGTCATGGACCCGGAAGGGGCGATTAAGCGCATCATTCCCGAACAGCGGGCGATTGATGCCTATTTCGACGAGCCCGGGGGGCAGCGGAAGTGAGCGGCCGGCGCAGCCCAGCTGAGCCCACTTCCGTTTTTCTATTATTTTGATCGGAAAGCAGATGGGTTTGGTATGTTCACTGCCTCCTGCTTCATGTTACAATGGAAGATGACGCGCTGTAGCAGAGGTGATACCATGAAACAAATGATTGTTCACTGCGAGGAACAAGTCACGCAAATGGCATTGTTGGAACATGGTCGGCTCGTCGAATATGCAGTCGAACAAGCCACGGGAACTACGTCGGTCGGAAGCTTTTACAAGGGCCGTGTGGTGAATGTTCTTCCGGGAATGCAGGCTGCATTTGTGGACATCGGTCAGAAGAAGAACGCATTTCTGTATGTTGATGATTGTTTGCACCCGCATTTGGAGAAGCAGCCGAAGCAGAAGCCTCCAATAACCAGCTTGCTTCGAGTTGGACAGGAGCTTATCGTCCAAGTGATGAAGGAGGCGCTGGGGGGCAAGGGCGCCCGTGTGACGACCCATTACTCGCTGCCAGGCCGCTATTCGGTCTATATGCCTAACGCCGATTATATCGGAGTATCCAAGAAGATTGAGCAGGAAGCGGAGCGAACCCGCCTGAAGCAGCTTGCTGAAGAGCTGCGCGAGAACGAGGAAGGCATGATTATCCGCACCGTGGCGGAGGGAGAGTCGCGAGAGACGCTGCATGGCGATATCGAGATGCTCCGTGAGCTGTGGAACCGGGTTACGCTTCGTTCGGCGCAAGCGGAAGCGCCTGCCCTGCTGCACCATGATCTGAACATGGTGGAGCGGCTGGTGCGGGACGCGTTCTCGCGGGATGTCGATCAACTGCTGATCGACAATGTCCGCCAAGCCGAGCGGTTACATACGTTCGTCCGATCGGTTGCCCCTGAATTGGAGAACCGGATTCATACGTATAAGGAAGCGGAGCCGCTGTTCCGGCGGTATCATATCCAAGAACAGCTGGATAAGGCGTTCCAGCGCAAAACTTGGCTGGAAAGCGGCGGCTATTTGGTATGGGATCAGACGGAAGCTTTAACCGTTGTTGATGTGAACACGGGGAAATATACGGGGACAAGCCATCTCGAAGAGACCGTGTATACTACGAATATGGAAGCTGCGGAGGAAATCGCGCGTCTCATCCGTCTGCGGGATATCGGAGGCATCATCATTGTCGATTTCATCGACATGGATACGGAAGAGCATCGCCAACACGTGGTCGAACGGCTGGAGACGATGATGAAGAAAGACAGGACGAAATGTCTGGTCGTCGGCTGGACGAAGCTGGGCTTGCTAGAGCTGACCCGCAAAAAAGTGCGGGAACAGGTGATGAACCAGTTCCTGCAGCCATGTTCCTCATGCGGGGGAAGCGGATGGGAGCCGGCACAAATTCCTAACCGTTAAAGGAACGCAAAAGGTTGTATTTTGTAATCAATTGTGCTACAATCTATAAGTATGTGTCTAGTGAAGTTGCTTACACATGCTGTAACCGCTCCGGACAGGTTCCAAGCATGAGGCTGCGAGCAGCGTCATCACCTGATTTAGGCGAGTCTGAGACATGAGGAGGTGCAACACAATGTATGCAATTATCGAAACTGGCGGTAAGCAGTATAAAGTTCAAGCGGGCGATGTATTGTACATCGAGAAGCTGAACGCTGCAGAAGGCGACAGCGTAACATTCGATCGCGTATTGGCGGTATCGAAGGAAGGCGGCCTCGTTACAGGAACACCGGTTGTATCCGGCGCTGCGGTAACGGCGAAGGTAGAGAAGCATGGAAAAGGCGCGAAAATTGTCGTGTACAAGTACAAAGCGAAAAAGAACTACCGTCGCAAGCAAGGTCATCGCCAACCGTACACAAAAGTAACGATCGAGAACATTCAGGCGTAAGAGGTGCCGGATGATTCACGTTACAGTTAGGCGGAAGCCGGATCGATCTATCGCGGGCTTCTCGATTGAGGGCCATGCGGATTATGCTCCCCATGGAGAGGACATCGTATGTGCAGGTGTCTCTGCCGTGTCGGTGGGCGCAGCCAATGCCATTGAGGTTCTGACTGGCGTTGAACTGGAGTGCGAGATGAAGGACGGCTTCTTGAGCGGAACGGTTCCGTTCATCGAGCGGAAGGACATCGAAGCGCAGGTTCAGCTGCTGCTAGAGTCGATGATCGTTGGGTTGCAAAGTATCGAAGCTTCATACGAATCGTATCTTCAAATAGAAGAACTAATGACAACATAAAGGAGGTAGACAACATGTTGAAACTGAATCTTCAGTTGTTCGCATCCAAGAAGGGCGTAGGCTCCACGAAGAACGGCCGTGACAGTATTTCCAAACGTCTTGGCGTGAAGCGCGCCGACGGCCAAGTGGTTACAGCCGGCAGCATCTTGGTCCGCCAACGCGGCACGAAGGTCCATCCCGGCAACAACGTGGGCATCGGTAAAGATGACACGCTGTTCGCAAAAGTGGAAGGCGTCGTGAAGTTCGAACGATGGGGTCGCGACCGTAAAAAAGTGAGCGTCTACCCGGTGGAAGCTGCACCTGTTGCAGCAGCTGTGGAGAACTAAGACGATAGAAGAAACCCTCGGCTAGTGCCGGGGGTTTTTTTTACCCGGCTGCGGTTCATTTTTCTTGGACGCCCTCCCTTGCGCATGATATACTGAAGATTGGGGAGTTTGTACATAAATGGAAGAATGGAATGATGAACGGGGAGCCGGAATATGAATAGTTTGCGATTGAAGCTAGGAGGCTGCATCGCGGCAGCGGCCGTATGCGCCGTCATTGTCATTGGATGGCCTTTATCATTCACATGGAGATTCGTGCTTATTCTCGTCATGGCGGTGATGCTGAGCCTGTGCGGGTTCTTGTTATACCGGGAAGAGCGGATGCGGCGGAAGCGTGTAGAGCGTTCGCTGGCAACGTCTGCCCTTGAGCTGATGAACCATCAGCGCCATGACTGGATGAATGATCTGCAGTTGGTGTATGGTTACGTTCGATTGAAGAAGTTCGATAAATTGCCGGAATGTGTAGAGACTATAAAAGAGCGAATGGCGGAGGAGAGCCGGATTGCCAAGCTTGGCGTTCCGGAACTAGTGATGTTCCTGATGCAGCAGCGGTTGTCAGGGAGTACGATGCCGCTCCGAATCGAGATGCTGGAACCGGTAGAATTGAACCGGATGGACTTGTCCGTCGATCCGTGCAAGTTGGCCGAGTCGATCATTGCTTCGGTTCAAGCGTTTCGCTTTGCGGGAAAGGCGCATCATGACGGGATGAATCCGCTTAGCGTCGAATTTGCCAAGGAGGACGGCCGGCTCGTCATTCATTATCAATACGAAGGCATCTTATTGAATCCGGATGAAGTGGAATCCAAATTGAAGCATATCGCGTCTGTAGGCGGCCTGCGGCTGGAGCAATCGTCAGCGCAGCAGAACGAAGAGCACGAAGCCTACCGCATTGTCGTGCCTTGCAACGCATAATGGGGTGACAGCATGTTTGTAGATAAGACGAAAATATACGTAAAAGGCGGGGACGGAGGCGACGGTCTCGTCGCGTTCCGCCGGGAGAAGTATGTTGCGATGGGCGGACCAGCCGGCGGCGATGGAGGGCATGGCGGCAACGTCATTTTCCGCGTTGACGAGGGGTTGCGCACACTGGTCGATTTTCGCTACCAGAAGCATTTCAAGGCGAGCCGCGGAGAAAAGGGGCGGAACAAGAGCCAGCACGGCGCCAACGCAGAGCATATGATTGTCCGGGTCCCGCCGGGAACGGTCGTGATCGATGATGATACGCAGGAAGTTATCGCCGATCTGACCCGTAACGGGCAAGAGGTTGTGGTCGCTAAGGGTGGACGCGGAGGCCGAGGAAATATGCGCTTCGCGACCCCGGCGAATCCAGCTCCGGAGCTGGCGGAGCATGGAGAAGAAGGCCAGGAGCGCTGGGTTGTGCTCGAGCTGAAGGTGATGGCGGATATCGGCCTGGTCGGCTTCCCGAGCGTCGGCAAATCGACGCTGCTGTCCGTCGTCTCGGGCGCGAAGCCGAAGATCGGTGCCTATCATTTCACGACGATTACCCCGAATCTGGGTGTCGTCGATATCGGGGACGGACGAAGCTTCGTCATGGCGGACCTGCCGGGCCTTATCGAGGGTGCCCACGAAGGAGTCGGATTGGGACATGAATTTCTGCGCCATATTGAGCGTACCCGGATTATTATCCACGTGGTGGACATGGCGGGAACCGAAGGGCGCGATCCGTTCGACGATTGGGTCAAAATTAACGATGAGCTGAGACAATATAACGAGAAGCTGGCGGAACGCCCGCAGATCGTGGCGGCGAACAAAATGGACATGCCTCAGGCGGAGGAGAACCTGGAAGCATTCCGCGAGCAGGTGCGGGCGCTGAAGGGCGACGAGATCGAGATCATGCCGATCTCCTCCTTGACGAAGCAGGGAATCCAGGAGCTGCTCTACAAGGCAATGGACATGCTGGAACGTCTTCCGGACACGCATGTGGAGGAGGTTGCAGACGTTGAGGAACGCAAAATCTACCGCTACAAGCAGAAAGAAGAGAAGCCTTCCTTCACGATTCGGCGAGAGAATGACACATTCGTCATCGAGAGCGAGGCGATTGAAGGCATGCTGAAGCGGATGCAAATGACATCGCATGATGCGATTCTCCGGTTCGCGCGGACGCTTCGCCGGATGGGGGTAGACGAAGAGCTGCGCAAGCGCGGCGCAGAGGATGGCACCATCATCCGGATCGGCGACTTCGAATTCGAATTCGTCGAAGGCAGCAGCTATTACTGATGACATGAAGGAGACCGCATGCCTTTGAACAGGCATGCGGTCTTTTCGCTGTTATCCCTGCACTGGTGAAGGGATATCATGCGCATCCAGCTTTGCGAGATCTTCCGGACTGAGACGAAGCCGGGCCGCCTGAGCGCTGTCGCGGATTGATTCCGGCCGGGTCGCTCCGGGAATTGGGATCAGCTGCGGGAAGCGGGCCACCATCCACGCCAGCACGATCTGGTATGGGCTCGCCTCATAGGCGATGGCCAGATCTTGGAGAAGCGGATCTTGCCGCAGTCTGGACGATTGCCCCGGGCCGCCGAACGGGCTGTATGCGACGAACAGAATCCGGCGCGATTCGCAGAAGGCTAGCACGTCCGAGGAGCTTCGGTCGAACAAGTGGTAACGGTTCTGGACCGCCGCTACGCCAGCGATGTCCATGGCCGCCTCGCATTCGGCGACCGAGACGTTGGACAGGCCCAGATGCTCGATCTTGCCTTCCTCCTGCAGGCGGCTCAGTTCCCCGAACGATTCCTCGAACGGAACGTCCGGATCCGGGGCATGCAAGTAATACAGCGGGTGCACGTCCCGTCGCTGCAGGGTGAGACTGCGTTCGCATGAGGCCCGAAGCGATCGCGGGTGCGCGCTCCGGATCCAGGCGCCGTCCGGGCGGGCAAGCCCGGACTTGGTGGCAATCACGCACCCGGGGGCTGGCAGTAGCGACTCTCCGAACAACTGCTCGTTATGACCGAGATCATGCTCGTTCAAGCTGTATGTATCTGCCGTGTCGAAGAAAGTGATACCGTTCTCCCAGGCTTCCTTAATCGTCTTCAGGGCATGTTCCCGATCCGGTCTTCCCGGAACGGAGAGCGGAGCTCCGCCGAAGCCGATAGCCGAGATTCGGTAGGGACCCAATTGTCTGTCCTGCAATACTATCCACCTGCCTTCTCATTATTCATCCCGGACGATGATACCGGAAGAACATCGATAGATTTGTACGTCCGTAATGGAAAGAAGTTCCGGATGAAAGCGGTCATCGTCGACTCGTAAAGGGGTGGGGAAGTAGGGTATGCCTTTGTCTTGCTGCACGACATGATATCCTATAATATGGTGCTAACAGTGGCCTTATAGCATGTACAATCCAGTATGAAGCGGAGAAGTGAACAACTGTGGAACCGGGAAACAAACCGTTATACGCTCTCATCATAGATGATATAAAGCGGAAAATAGAAGAGGGGATGTATACTGTCCATCAGCAGATTCCGACCGAAATGGAGCTGGCCGAGCAGTTCGGGGTGAGCCGCATTACCTCCAAGCGCGCCCTGCTTGAGCTGGAACGGAGCGGGTACATTTACCGCAAGCGGGGGAGCGGCAGCTTCGTCAAGGAACGGGCCTGGGACAAGGAGCCCTACCTTGGCGGCACAACCAGTGCGCCGCAGCGGATCATCTCGATGATCCTGCCTTATATGGCGGCGAATGGACATTTGGATTACATGAGAGGGGCAACAGAATATTTGGAGAGCAAGGGATATTATTTGAGCATTCATTGTACAGACTGGAATCCGGAGAAGGAGAAGGAACTGCTGACACGCCTTCCGAAGCATGGATTTTCGGGCATCATTTTATATCCGATCAGCTCCATCCACAACATGGAGGTCCTGAATCTTCAATACATCGACCAATATCCGATTGTGACGATGGACCAATATTACGACAGCATTCCGGTACCGAGTGTCTGTTCCGATAATTTCCGGGGCGGATATATCGCGGCCCAAAGATTGATTGAGCTGGGGCATCGGCGCATTGCCTTCGTGTCAAGCATCGGAATCGAGTACCGGAGTTCGGTTCGCGATCGCTATTTCGGCTACTGCCAGGCGCTGAAGGATGGCGGCCTTCCAAGCGATGCCAAGTTGGTCATCACCGATTTCTACCGGCAGGTAAACGGGGAGAATAAGGAAGCATTCTACGCGGAAATGATTCAGATTCTCCTGGCTAGAAAAGCGACGGCGATTCAAGCCGAGCATGACGAACTGGCGCTTGAGCTGCTGAGAGTGTGCTTGGGCTCGAATATCCAGGTGCCGGACCAGCTGTCGCTCATCGGATTCGACGATGAGGAAGTGTCGCGGCATTTCGAAGTTCCGCTCGCGACGGTGCTGCAAAACAAATACGAGATTGGAAGGTGGGCAGCGGAAGCGGTCATTGATCTGATCGAAGAGCGGAGGCTGGGGGAGAAGCGGATGCTTGTCCCGATTATGCTGCAGGAGAGGCAATCGATTGGCCCCTTCGCTGGCGAGCGAATATTGTTGTAAGCGGAATCATGACGGTGTGGAAGCCACAAGCCTTTTACAGAACAGCCAGGGAAATGGTTGAACATGTAAAAGGCTCTTTGTGATGCCGTGAAAAAATTTCATTGGAAACGAAGGAAAAGGCATTGATTTGATTCAAATTCGTGTATAATGAAT
Source organism: Paenibacillus thiaminolyticus (assembly GCF_003591545.1). Lineage (GTDB taxonomy): Bacteria > Bacillota > Bacilli > Paenibacillales > Paenibacillaceae > Paenibacillus_B > Paenibacillus_B thiaminolyticus_A. The sequence continues at coordinate 7,144 of NZ_QYZD01000056.1, read as the reverse complement.
CCAATTTCAATTGTTGACTCATCTCCTATTGCCAATTCGCATACGAATCCGCTATAATGTCCTCTATAGGAAAACAAAAGTCTTTTTACGGAGGACTGAAAATGGCAGAGCGATACTACTTGGTACGGGAAGATATTTTACCGGATGCGGTGGTGAAGACGGTACGGGCGAAGCAGCTGCTTGCCGCCGGAGAGGTCAAGACCGTTCACGAGGCTGCGGAGCGGGTCGAGCTGAGCCGCAGCGCGTTCTATAAATATAAAGACGGCATCTTTCCGCTCAACCAGTTGGAGCGGGAGCGTATCGTGACGATTTCGCTTGATTTGGAGCACCGCTCAGGCATCCTCTCGAAGGTGCTTAGCTCGGTGGCCGTGTTCGAGGGCAATGTGCTCACGATCCACCAGACGATTCCCCTTCAAGGCATGGCGAACGTGGTTCTTTCGGTGGAGACATCCCTTATTGCCGAACCGTTCGGCATGATGCTTGAAACGCTGCGCGACATTTCGGGCGTGAAGCGGGTACAGGTTATCGGGCAAGGATAAGGCGGGCCGCTTGCCGGCGCAGGCAGTGAACGCCGGACATGAGCGGGTGGCCCCCGGACATAATATTTCTTTTTCAATACACATAGACAGATTGCGTCATGCGAAGGGGAGGAACGAGATGAAGCCAATCAAAGTAGGACTATTGGGGCTGGGCACCGTAGGTACAGGTGTCGTTCGAATTGTTGAAGGTCATCAGGAGGATCTGGCAAGCCAGGTCGGCTCGCCGATTCAGATCGGGAAGGTGCTCGTCAAAGATGTGAGTAAGTCCCGCAGTATTCACGTGCCGGATCATCTGCTCACCGAAAATGCTTGGGATATTATCGACGATCCGGAAATCGACGTGGTCGTCGAAGTGATGGGCGGCATTGAGCCGACCAAGGAGTATCTGATGGAAGCGTTGGATCGGGGCAAGCATGTCGTTACAGCGAACAAGGACCTGATCGCGCTCCACGGGCGCGAGATCAAGGCGAAGGCGAAGGAGAAGCGCTGTGATGTGTTTTACGAGGCGAGCGTCGCCGGCGGCATTCCGATCATCCGCACGTTGATGGAAGGCTTCTCTTCCGACCGGATTACCAAGATTATGGGTATCGTCAACGGGACAACCAATTATATTTTATCGAAAATGAGCCAGGAAGGGGCCGGCTACGAAGAGGTGCTGCGGGAAGCGCAGCAGCTTGGCTACGCCGAATCGGATCCGACCTCGGACGTGGAAGGCTTGGACGCGGCGCGTAAGATGGCGATTCTCGCGACGCTAGGGTTCCATGCGGACGTCGCTTTGGAAGACGTAGAAGTGAGAGGCATCTCCCGGATTAAGAAGGAAGATATCGCTTTTGCCAAAAAACTGGGTTATGAAATGAAGCTCCTTGGCATTGCAGAACGGCAGGATGATCAGATCAGTGTCGTCGTCCAGCCGACGATGGTCAGCACAGCGCATCCGCTCGCTTCGGTGAACGGCGTGTTCAATGCGGTATATGTGTACGGGGAAGCCGTGGGTGAGACGATGTTCTACGGACCGGGCGCCGGTGAGATGCCGACCGCCACCTCGATCGTAGCGGATCTGGTCGCCGTCATTAAGAACATGAAGCTCGGCGTCAACGGACAGCGCGCCTTGACTCCGTACAAGGAGAAGAAGCTCAAATCCGATGAGCAGATTGCTTATAAAAACTTCGTTCTGCTTCACGTCGAAGACAAGGCAGGAGTGCTCGCGCAAATTACGCAACTGTTCGCCGAGTACGATGTGAGCCTCGATTCGGTTGTGCAGCAGCCGAATCCGAACAACCCGGATGCCGAGATTATCATTATTACGCATTACGCCAGCCGGGCGAGCATGAATAAGGTGTTTGAGCATTTCGAGCAGCTGTCCGTCATCAAGTCGATTAAGAGCGCTTATCGGGTCGAAGGTTGATCGAGCAGCTCCATATCATAGGTTGAAACCATACGCAAAGAGGGGAAAAAGACATGAGATATATGGGATTGCTGGAGACCTACAAGCGCTATTTGCCGGTTAACGAAAATACGCCCATGCTGACGCTGCATGAAGGCAATACGCCGCTTATCCGGGCGGAGCGTCTGTCCGAGGAGCTCGGGCTGAATATGTATTTGAAATATGAGGGCTTGAATCCGACCGGATCCTTCAAGGATCGAGGCATGGTCATGGCTGTAGCGAAGGCGATGGAAGAAGGCAGCCGCACGATTATGTGCGCCTCGACCGGCAACACGTCGGCGGCCGCAGCCGCCTATGCCGCCCGGGCCGGACTGAACTGCATCGTGCTGATCCCGAACAATAACATTGCGCTTGGCAAGCTGGCTCAAGCGATGATCTACGGTGCCAAGGTGATTGCAATCGAGGGCAACTTCGACCGGGCGCTGGAGATTGTGCGCGAGATTACGGCCAAGCACCCGATTACGCTCGTCAATTCGGTCAACCCGTACCGGATCGAGGGACAGAAGACAGCCGCCTTTGAGGTGTGCGATCAATTGGGGGCCGCGCCGGACGTGCTCGCCATTCCTGTGGGCAATGCGGGCAATATTTCCGCTTACTGGAAAGGATTCAAGGAATATCATGCGGCAGGTCATACGGACCGCCTGCCGAAGATGGTCGGCTTCGAAGCGGAAGGCGCCATGGCGATTGTGAAAGGCGAGCCGATTCCGAACCCGGAAACGTTGGCGACCGCCATTCGCATCGGCAATCCGGCGAGCTGGAAGACCGCTGTCGAAGCGGCAGAGCAATCCGGCGGTCAGATTAATTACGTGACTGACGATCAGATTATCGAAGCGTATCAGCTGCTGGCGGCGAGAGAAGGCGTCTTTGCCGAGCCGGCCTCGGCGGCTTCGGTAGCCGGCGTGATGAACCTGCACCGGGAAGGGTACTTCACTGGAGGAGAATCGGTCGTATGCGTGTTGACCGGACATGGACTCAAGGACCCGAATATCGCCATCCAGACGGCAGCGAAGGAACCGCTCGTCGTGCCGGACACAGAGGAAGCGGTCATGGCGGCGATTCGTCAGCTAGAGGGTGAACAATAATGTGGAAGGAAGAGGGCGTGCTCGTGCGCGTGCCTGCCAGCACGGCTAATCTTGGCCCCGGGTTCGATACGCTGGGCATGGCGCTCGAGCTGCATTTGTGGGTCGCGATGAAGCCGGCGGAGCAGATGCGAATTCGCCTTCACGGTTCGGAGCTTCACGGCCTTCCTGCCGATGAGCGCAATCTGATCTACCGGACGGCTCAAGCGGCATTCCGGGAAGCGGGAGTGGAAGAGCGCCCGCTCGCCCTTGACGTCTATAGCGAGATCCCGCTGACGCGCGGGCTGGGCAGCAGCGCCTCCGCCTTGATCGGCGGGCTTGCCGCCGCCAATTGGCTCATCGGGCAGCCGTTGACGGATCAACGGCTATTCGATATGGCGACGGCCATCGAGCGTCATCCGGACAATGTGGGGGCATCTCTATTCGGCGGAATTATCACGGCCATGTGGGATGGCGAGCAGGCTCGTCATATACGGCTCGATCCGCCCGCTGGCCTCGGAACAGTGGTGGCCGTTCCTCAATTCGAACTTGAGACGAAGAAGGCGCGGCATGTGCTGCCGGAGCGCATCGACATGGCGGATGCGGTATACAATATTAGCCGTTCCTCCGTTCTCGTCGCAGCACTGGCCAGCGGAAGGACGGAGCTGCTGGCGGAAGCGATGCGAGACCGGCTTCATCAGCCGTATCGGGCATCGCTCATCCCGGGCATGCCGGGAATATTGGAGGAGGGGGTCCAGCACGGAGCGCTTGGCATGGCGCTGAGCGGCGCGGGCCCGACGCTTCTTGCCTTCGTGGACAACCGGAATGGGCAGGATTCACTGCAAGCATATATGAAGCAAGCGCTTCGCGACCACGGGGTCGAGTCCCGGGTTATGCCGCTCGGCATTAGCAAGGAAGGAGCCGTGCGCTGCGGAGTGTGGGACGATATGGCGGCGGTCGTCGCTGAGCGTGCCGATTCATCACGATAGAAGGAGTTAACTCATTATGGCTAGAATTGCGCTTTTGCCTGAAGGTTCCGTGTCGCATGAGGCCGCGGTCCATCTCGTCGGGGAGCAGCATCAGTATGATCACTATGCCTTGATATCGGACGTATTCCTGTCGACCGCCCAGGGCAAGACGGATTACAGCGTCATTCCGATCGAGAATACGATCGAGGGCTCGGTGAATCTGCATATGGATTGGATTGTCCATGAGGTGGACATTCCGTTCCAGGCGGAATGGTTCTATCCGTCGATCCAAAATATTATCGGACGCCGCGCGGAAGTCGAAGGAGACTGGTCCCGGGTCGTCAAGGTGATGTCTCACCCGGTCGCAATGGCGCAATGCATGAACTTCATCCGGACGTATCTGCCGCATGCCGAGCTGGAGCATACGGGAAGCACCGCCGAAGCCGTTCATAAGGTCAAGCAGCATCCCGGCAGCGGCTGGGTGGCGATCGGAACGACCCTGGGAGCGCGTACCCACGGTCTCGATGTACTTGCATCGGAAGTAACGGATCATAATAATAACTATACGAGGTTCGTTCTTATCGGCAAGGAGCCGCTGAACCTGGAGCGTTCTGGCAAGCCGAAGACCACGATCCTGGTCACGCTGCCGGAGGATTACCCGGGTGCGCTGCACCAGGTGCTGTCCGCCTTTGCATGGCGGCGCATTAACTTGTCGCGGATTGAATCGCGTCCGACGAAGCGCCGGCTCGGCAACTATTATTTCTATATCGATGTGGAAATGGGGCTGAACACGGTGCTGCTGCCTTCCGCTTTCGCGGAAATTGAAGCGATTGGCTGCCAGGTTCGCGTCCTCGGATCGTACCCAAGCTATGCATTTGAACAAGCTGTACCCAAGTAGGGACAATATATGGAGGTGCTTTTGCCATGTCGCAATGGATATACTTGAACGGACAATATGTCACCAAAGAAAATGCAACGATTTCAGTATATGACCACGGTTTTCTGTACGGGGACGGGATATTTGAAGGTATCCGCGTCTATAGCGGCAATATATTTAAATGCCGCGAGCATCTGGAGCGGCTGTATGACTCGGCGAAATCGATTATGCTTGACATTCCGCTGCCGCTGGAAGAAATGCAGGACGCGATGGTGGAGACGATTCGGCGCAATGAGCTGCGTGACGGATATATCCGGCTCATCGTCTCCCGCGGAGCCGGCAATCTCGGCCTCGATCCGCGCCGTTGTCCGCAGGCGAGTGTCATTATTATTGTCGAGCAGCTCGCCATTTATCCGGAGGAAGCTTACCGCAACGGGCTGCGCACCGTCTCGGTGTCCCAGCGCCGCAATATCCCGGATGCCTTGAATCCGAAGATCAAATCGCTGAACTATTTGAACAATATTCTCGTCAAAATTCAGGCGAACCTGGCTGAGGTCGGGGAGGCGATTATGCTGAACGCACAAGGGTATGTCGCCGAAGGCTCCAGCGATAATATTTTTATTATCAAAAAAGGCGTCGTCTACACCCCTCCATGCTACTTGGGCGCGCTGGAAGGCATTACGCGGGCGGCGATTATGGAATTATGCGGCAAGCTGGGCTATACGCTCAAGGAAGAACCGTTCACTCTCCACGATGTGTATGTCGCGGATGAAGTGTTCTTCACGGGAACGGCCGCCGAGGTCATTGCTGTACGTGAGGTTGACGGTCGCATCATTGGTACCGGGCAAGCCGGTCCGATGACGTTGAATCTGCTCAAGCATTTCCGTGAGCTCGTGACGCAGGATGGCGTCAAGGTATACGAATAAAGGCTATATCTGTGAAGCAGACAACTCCTCTCTGAACATCGGGGAGGATTTTTTTGTATGAAGGGATGTCAAACGCCCATCATCTGCATAGGATGTAGTAATTGATCCTAGGGCAAGTGTCCCGTAGCAAGAGGATGATGAACGTTTGGGAGGTTACAACACGTGAAAATCCATATTGTCAAGAATGGCGAGTCGTTATATTCCATTGCGAAAAAATACGATGTTCCTTTAGAGGAATTAATCAAGATGAACCCGCAGCTGAAAGACCCGAATGAGATCGACGTCGGGATGAAGATTAAAGTTCCTTCCTCCAGCCACCCGCAAACAGGGCACGAAATCGTGCATAAGCATGTGGTCAAGGAAGGGGATACGTTATGGAAGCTGTCGAAGGCATGGGGCGTTCCTTTGCAAGAGATGATTGAAGCGAATCCGCAATTGAAAAATCCAAATGTTCTCGTGATCGGGCAAGTTGTCAATATTCCGAAGGTGTCGGCAATGACGCCGCCTTCATCGGATTCTATGCCGATGCATCACGGCAAAGGCGAGATGACGGCACCGAAGTCCAAGGAAGAGCTGACCGTGCCGAAGCCGATAGCGGAAATCATGCCGCCCAAAGCGGAACTGACCAAGCCTAAGCCAGAAGTTACGGTGCCGAAGCCGAAAGTCGAGATTACTTTGCCGAAGTATGAACTCGAATTTGAAATGGAAAAAGTGGAGTATGTCAAGCCGGAAAAACCGAAGCATGAATATCCGATCTGTCCTCCGGCGCCAACGCTGCCGATTCCGGCCCCGCCGATTCTGGAATGCCCGGAGCCTCCTGCCATTCTACCGTTCATGGAAGAACAGCCTAAGCCATTTTATTCTTGTTGCCCTGAGCCATTTGCTCCGGTCAAAGAAATACCGTGCGGCTGCGGAGAACACCACTATCCCCACCCATTCGCCCACTATCCGCTACCGGCAGCGGAGTTTGTTGCTCCTGCGGCAGTGCCACCGGTTTTTGCGGACTGTTCGCCTTGGCAGACGTCTCCTATGATGCAACTGCCGCATGTATGCGATGGCGGTTATCCAATGATGCCGTATGCGCCTTCTTCGGGGCAGCCTGTATTTGTCTCTCCAGGCGCCATGTCGGATCTTGCGCCGGCCGAGTGGTCGCCTTCCATGCCGGGTAATCATGAGATGGAGCACGAGAAATGGCACCCGCATCACGGAATGGGCGAGCACGGGAAATGGCATCCGCATCACGGAATGGGCGAGCACGGGAAATGGCACCCGCATCACGGAATGGGGGAGCATGAGAAATGGCATCCGCATGACGGAATGGGCGAGCACGGG
>NZ_QYZD01000055.1:0-19272 GCF_003591545.1 Paenibacillus thiaminolyticus | reverse complement strand
CGACCGGACTCTCACCGGCTAGATGATGCGTGCTTCGCTGGGCACGCCAAAAATATAAAAGAGCCTGCACCTTGGTCACAAGATACAGGCTCCTCCAGGCAAAAAGCTTGCTTCAACGCCCGCAGCCCCATGCAAAAAGCCGCAGCTTGATGCTGCGGCTTCGGCTTCTGAACATTTGCTATTTACTTAGCGACTTGCTGGCCGGCGATGCGCCCGAATGTGATCGCATCGGCAATCGCATTCCCGCCCAGACGGTTCTTGCCGTGAATGACGCCCGTAACCTCGCCTGCGGCGAACAGGCCCGGAATCGGCTGGCCTTGCTCGTTCAGCACCTCGGTCGTCTTATTGATAACAATTCCGCCCATTGTATGGTGAACGGAAGGCACCGCTTTTTGAATATAATAAGGCCCTTTGCTCATATCCTTCAATCCTGCGCGGTGGTTGAAATCCTCGTCTTTGCCCGACTTGGCGAATTTGTTGACGCGGTCGATTGTCGCCTGCAGCGCTTCCGGATCGATCTTGAAAAACTCCGCAGCTTCTTTCAGCGTATCCGCTTTGTACAAGAGGCCGTCTTTGACGAGCATTTCATATTCGTCTTTATGTGTTTCAACTGTTTTGCTGATGTCCCCAATTTCCTGATTCCACAACTGGTAGGCGTAGCCGCCTTCCTGGGCCAGAATCCCTTTGGAAATGACATCGCGGCGTTCCAGCTCTTCGACGAAACGCTGACCGCTCTGATTCACGAGAATCGCTCCGTCAAAACGGCTGTCCGCAACGAGCGAGATTACACCGGTCTTCGGATTGCATACCGGATAAGTCTGAATGCTCTCCATATTGGTCAGGGCGGCGCCAATCGCCTCCGCCATCACAATCCCGTCTCCCGTCGTGCCCGGCGCATCCGTTGTCATATATTTCTCATCGTATTCCGGATTGTATTGCTTTCTCATCTCGACATTGGATCCGAAGCCGCCCGATGCAATAATGACGCCTTTGTTGGCATGGAAGGTAATGGTGCCGCCGTTCGCTCCGGCAGCTTCGACGCCGATTACTTTGCCGCTATCATCCGTGAGCAATTTCTCGGCCTTCGTATTCGTCTTCAGATCGATGCCCATCTCGTCCAGATGCGCTTTCAGCTTCGTAATCAGTTCGGCTCCCGTATGCCCTTCCGGAATGAGCGCGCGCTTGACGGAGTGGCCGCCGAATTGGAACAAATGATCCTCCAGGAAGTTCACCTTCACTTCATTCTTCAGCCATTCTGCCGCCGCAGTCGCGTTCTCGGCGAGCACACGGACCATTTCCGGATCGCCGACATTATCTCCGCCTGTGAGCGTATCTTCAATAAACAGCTCGGTGCTGTCCTCAATGCCCAAGTTTTTCTGCACCCACGTGTTAGCTGCGTTCATTTCGCCGCCGGAAATCAGCGTGTTGCCGCCTACGCTAGGCATTTTCTCCAGCAGGACCACCGAAGCGCCCGCCTGCTTCGCTTCCAAAGCCGCACTGAAGCCGGCGCCGCCAGCCCCGATAATGACGACATCATACGTCTGCTCGGCCGGTTCGTCTGTCTGGCTTTTGCTTGCCGCCTGCTTCGCGACAAGCGTCAAGCCCGCCTTCGCTACCGCATCCTTCACCGCGTCGATGTAGCCGTGGCTTGTGACCGTCGAGCCGCTGATCGCATCCGCCTCCGCGCTGTTCGAGGCGATCATAGTCTCTCTTAGCTCTTTATATACAGGCTCGGCCAACACTTCGTTTTCCTTCTGTTCGAGCACCTTAATATCTGTAATCTCGTCGTTCTCAAACGTGACCTCTACCTTAATCGTACCGTGCTTGCCATCGCCTTCTCCGATGGACGTTACGATCCGATCCTGATCCCCTCCGTTATTGGCCTCCTTGGCATCTTGTTTGTTACCGCTTCCACATGCCGCGAGCATCGCGACCATGCACAGGACAAGCACCATTAGTCCCGCTTTCTTCATCCTTTTCATGTCCCTTAAACCCCTTGTCTTCTCTTGTTGTATTTGTCTGCAGCGTAACAGTACTGTGCACTACACCATCATGATAGCACAGTAATTAACGTCCATTAGTGAAAGTTATCACTTTCACTATATAAAAGCGTAAATAAAGTATGAACAAACAACTTTGTCTTGGACAGGGACCGCCAGTAGCTGCTCCTCATTCCTGCAAAAGTGCAGGATTTTCGCCTGTATCGCTTGTTGGAAAAGGGAATGCTGCAAATATACAGCAATTTCGTCGATTTCGGTTCGTATTTAACATTAACGGTGTGAAAAGCTGTAATTTTGCAGGAATCATTACAAAAATGCGCCGTCTGAGGGAATAAATGCTGCAAATTCGCAGGATTGGAATCGTTCATGCGTGGCATGCAGCGGCGGCCTTCAGGCACACGGAGGCTTCCTCCCGCGTGAACGGTGCATTGTACCACATGAGATCATGCCGCGGAAGTCCGGAGCGGTGACACAGCATATCCCGGATCGTGATTCGTTCCGTCGCGAAGCCGTCAAATAGTTTGAAATTCGGGAGATACTCCTTCACCGGCCGATCCCCAGTCCAACTTGCCCGCATCTACGAGCATTCCCGCCGACATGGCCGTAAATGCCTTCGTGCAGGAGCCAATCGCGAACAGCGTCTCCGGCCTCACCTCCAGCCCCAACTCGACATTCCGCTGGCCGAAGCCTTCCGCCATCACGATCTGCTGCCCTTGGATGACTGCGATCGAGAGCCCCGGCACCTTCCATTGCTCCATCTGCTGTTGAATGTATTCCGAGAAACCATGTAACTTCGCATGCATGATGCTCATCATCGTTCCTCCTTATACCTTCATTTGAGGCTATTCAACCGCCCGCTATGGCTTCCTTGACTTATGCAAAATTCGCTCTCCTTCGCTCCCGGCTCAGGCTCAGCGGCATCGAGATCCACCCAACATCACCTTCCGGGCTGAAATGATACATTATCGGCACAGTTAACGAAGGGGATATCATATGCAGTCGTTCCTTGATCAGCTTCATGACTATATTTGACGCAGCCCGGATATGTAAGCGTTCCCGTGTTACCGTTCAGCGGAAAAGGGGCGTCCGAACCTCTATCTCCTTTGACGACGGAGAGCCCTCCTTCCCTTCTTTCCCGCTATCCCAGTTCGCCATATCGTTCACATTGCTGTTAATCGATCCGGCCGGCCGGAAGCCAACCAGATTGCGGTACTCAACAGTTCAACACGCAGATGAGGCAAATCCTGTCCAGCCCCCCTGGATTTCATGGTGAGATTTGTCCTTATCCGCAGGGTACAGTAAAATTAAGGAAGCGCCGTACAGACGCACAGATTGAATAAGGGAGGCTTGAAAAAACGATGAAGACAGACACGCAAACCGGGGCATGCCAGTCTCAATACGATCTCGGCAAGCTGAATACGCTGCTGCACGAGGATCATATCGCCTGGAATTTCCGCAATATGGACCATATTTTGCCGAAGCGCGATATTCATGCCCCGGCGGACAAGTTCCGGTTCTCTGAGAACTTGCAGCAGTTGGACGATGTCCGCTACAGCTACAACGGACAAGCATCCACCGTTGCGGAATATATGGACAAGGTGAAAGCCACCGGTTGGCTGGTCATCAAGGATGATGCCATCATAACGGAGCGCTATTATAACGGATATACGCGGGAATCGACCGCCATGTCGATGTCGGTCGCCAAATCGTTCGTCTCGGCCCTCATGGGCATCGCCTTCGACGAAGACGCGATGCGGGACGTCCACGATCCGGTAACGCGGTACTTGCCGGAGCTGGCCGGAAGCGGCTATGACGGAGCAACCATCAAGGATGTGCTGCAAATGTCCTCCGGCGTTCGCTTCAACGAAGATTACGCCGATCCCGATGCGGAGATCTACACCATTTTCAACGATGTTTTCGGGGAGGCAGCGATGCCGATCACGCAGTTCGTGGGCAAGCTGACGCGCTTGCAGCCGCCGGGACATTTCCAATACAAGAGCGTGGATACCCAAGTGCTGTCCATGCTGCTGGAGCGGACGACCGGGAAGAAGTTATCGGCTTATTTGGAGGAAAAGCTGTGGCAACCGCTTGGCATGGAATACGATGCCTACTGGAACACGGATCTGCACGGCAATGAGATTGCATACACCTTCTTGAATGCCGCTTTGCGGGACTACGCGAAATTCGGCCGCCTTGTCCTGCATCAGGGGACCTGGAACGGCCGGCAGATCATTTCGGAGAAGTGGATGAAGGAATCGGTCATTCCCGATCGGGCCGACTTGCAGGCAGGGCAAGCCGAGGAGTGCTTCGGCTACCAGTATCAGTGGTGGACGCCGCGCGGCAGCGACGGCTCGGAGGTGATGGCCCGTGGCATTTACGGACAGCACATCTATATCAATCGGCGGCATCATGCCGTCATCGTCAAGTCCAGCGTCGATCCGACCGTCTTCAATGTTCACGACGGCGAGGCGGTCACGGCCTACCGGACCATTCTCGAACATCTCGGATAACGTGTAACGTGAATGGGCGTACCAGCCTGCGGCGGAACACGGAATGTAGATACTACGCGGGCGGTGCGTTCCGGGCTGCAGCATTCGCTACCCGAGCGGAGGCTGCAGCCGCACTGGCCGGGCAACGATGGCATGCTCCTTCCCCGGCTTGGCCTGCCGATCTGCTTGGCGCTCCCGGTGGCCGGCCCGCTTCCGCTTCTCATGCAGAATGTCATAGAAGCTGGGCTTGGCGCTGGAGCGGCCATTGCGATTCGCCGGTCTCGCGTAAGGGTGCGCATACCAGGAATGATAGGGATCGTATCGGTGCACGTTGATTCGAACATCCCATAACATCGGGGATTCCTCCTCTTCATGATAAGCTTATGGAAGCAGCCTTTGCCTAAAGAAGACACGACTCACGCTTGCTTGATCTCTGCTTCTGTAGACATCGAATGCGAACAGTTCTCTCGACAATACATACCCGCTCTGGTCTCGCTTCAATCAGGAGCAGCCGGCAGCAAACTGCTTCTTCCCCATTCTACTATTTCATACCGCGCTTTGCATCCCGTTCAAGCTCCCATGCCCGGTCTGATTGGTTCGTTGACCGGAAGGCGATTTGCTATAATATCCGTATAAGCCCCATAGCAAGGGCATGACACATTCCAGGGTCTCTGCGCGAACCTGAAGCGAGGAGGATAAAGCGATGAATCCAAGCAAGCCGAACGATGCCAGGCGAGCGTCCGATCCGGCCCCAGCCGAAGAAGCGGCACAGCGGTCCATTCCCGGGAGCTCCTTAAGCGGGAGCGGGGATGCCCGGGACGTCCCATCTGCCGGCAAGGAGACGATGGAAGATCGGGATGCGAGCGAAGGACATAACCTCCTGGAAGTTGAGCCGGGCAAGGAACAGGCCCAAGCCGAATCAGCCGAAGCCTCCAGCGAACAGCAGCCCTCTGCCATAACGCAGCGGCCCGGCGAACGGCCGCAACACGGCCATTCGGAACCGTTAACCGCAGCAGAATTCGAGCGGTGGGTTCAGGAGGACGAGGAGGAGGATACGGAGCCTGCTCCGCGGAGAAAATGGATGGCAAAAACGATAACGCTACTGCTTGCCCTGCTGTTGTTCGGCAATGTGCTCGCGTTCTGGCCGCAGATCTACAATCTGCCTGCCCTCCGCTTCCTCCATACAGACAAGGAATTGTCGCAGAGTGAACAAATCCAGCAATACAAGCAGGCGGTCGTCATCGTCAATGCCCGTGATCGAAAGGGCACCGGCTTCAATGTGGCTGCGGAAGGCATCATCATTACGAACCGACATGTGATGGCGGAGGACAAGACCGGATCGGTCACGTTTCAAAATAATAAGACGTATTTCGCCGATGTGATCGCAAGCGACGCCACCCTGGATGTGGCCGTCTTGAAGCTGCGGGACAATCCGGAGCCTTTGCCCGCCTTGCCCCTGGAGACAGACTCCGGGTGGCGGGAAGGCGCCCAGGTTCATATCATCGGCAACCCGCTCTCCTTCTACCATATCGCGATCGAAGGCAGTATTCTCGGTCTGACCCCGCTGCAGCACCGCGATCGGCCCGTGCTGATGATTCAGGCTCCGATCCATTCCGGCAACAGCGGGAGTCCGGTGCTCAACGAGCAGGGCCGCGTCATCGGCGTCGTCTTCGCCACCTCGACCGTGAAGCAGGGGGAGGAATCCATTAAAGTCGGACTTGCCATCCCGATCGAAGATGTTCGGCCCTTTCTGAACGAAGCCGGTCAGGAGTAGCTTCACGGCCCGCTAGCTTCCTGGCCGCACCATGCACCCGCTCCTCTCCGCCTCCGGTCCAAGAAGACGTATGCAAGCGGCCTGCAGAGAGCCGTGACCAAGACTTCTAGGTAAGCAAGGACAGCTCCTGCAGCCGGTTCAGGGCGAGCTGCACCCCGTCCTCCACGGAGCAGCGGTCTGTCGGGAGGACAATCTCTGGCGCCTCCGGAGGCTCGTACACATCCGAGACGCCGGTGAACATCGGGATAGCTCCCTGCCGCGCCCGCGCGTACAAGCCCTTCGGATCGCGCCGTTCGCACTCGTCCAGCGGACAATCGACGAACACTTCGACGAAGGGCGCCAACTGCTCGCGCGCGTAAGCGCGCATGTCACCGTACGGGCTGATCACCGAGACGATCGGAATAATTCCGTTACGGGCCAACATCCCGCTAATATATACGATCCGGCGGATATTCTCCATCCGGTCTTCCCGGCTGAAGCCAAGTCCCTTGCCGATGGCGGCGCGAAGCTCATCGCCGTCCAGACATTCGACCCGGCGGCCATGCGAGCGAAGCGAGGCCGCGATTGCATGCGCCATCGTCGTCTTTCCCGCCCCGGAGTATCCCGTCAGCCATAATGTGAATGCGTGTTCAGACAATCGTTATTCCCTCCTTCCGCATGGAGTCATGCCACACAGGGATGCGTTCCAGCAATCCCTCCGCATACGTTGTGCGGATTTCCAATTCCGGCATATGAATATACCCGATATAGCAGCCGCAGCTCTTCATCCCGCAGGCACGCTCTGCCGCCAGCCCTTCCAGCCCGTCCCGATACAAGTGGCCGATGACGCGCCGATCCTGATAGCAGCGCTTCACGATGCCTGAGCCCTGCACATAGAAGACCGATTCCCCCGCTGCGCAGGGCCGCCCGAAGCTCTCGTAATCCCTTAGATTGATTGCAAAATAAGGATCGACGCCTTGCAGCCGCTTCACTTCTTCCACCGTATAGTATTCCGGCTGATCCTTGTAGGCGTTCACCCAGACGTATACGTCCTCCGGCAGCAGGCGCCGGATCTCCTCGATCGCGTCGAAGGCGCTTCTGACCCCGACGGTCCCGACGCTGAAGGAGATGCCCTGCTCATACAGCCGCATGCATTGCGACAAAAAGCCGTCCCGGCTTGTCTGTCCCGGATGGTACGTGACCCAGAAGGCCGACTTGTCCCGATTCAGCCGCTCCGTCCAATCCAAACGGCAGGACAGGTTCGTCTGAATGGCCACCTTCTCGATATGCGGAAGCTCGGACAGCTCTATCATCGCCTCCCTGTACCAGCGGTGGATCAGAGCCTCCCCATACGGATTGAAAAACAGAGCAAGACGATGCCCGGCCTCCTCCTGCGCCCGGATCCAGCCCATGAACGTCTCCAGTTGGCGCTTGTCCTGAGCCAGCGTCTCCCGGCTGTCCTTCGTCTTGCTGAAGGGGCAGTACGGGCAGCTGTAATTGCAGGACGACAGCTTCCCCCGGTAATAGAGCACCGCCCTCATCGCAGCTCATATCCTTCCATCCGCTCTCTCACGTCGGCGGAGATCAACTCGTCCCCGATCGCGTCGGAATACGCCATCCCGAGCGTTGTCAGACGCAGCACGCCCGCTTCCAGCCCGGCCAGACCGAGGCGCAGCAGCTGCTCCAGTTCGGGATGCTCCCGCATCGCTTCACTGCCGAAGCGCTCCTCATAGGAGGCCAGCTCCAGCCCTTCGCGATGCAGAATCGCCTTCAGCAGATAGCGCCGCTTCTGTTCCGCCTCGCTCAGCACGAAGCCGTAATCGGCCTGATCATGCCGCTCCGCCGCCACATAGTCGGCGATGATGCTTCTCGTCGCTGCCTGGCTTACCCCGTAGCGCGACGCATAATGCACGGGGCGCGTATACGAGCGGGCGCCGCAGCCCAGGCCGACCATCCCTTCTTCCTGACAGCTGAAGGGCAGAATCCGCTTGTGAGCGAAGCCGCTCACCTTGGAGAAGCGCCGCATCGAGTACTGCGTGTAACCCGCTTCCTCCAGCCGCTGGCGCGCCATCTCGTACAGCTCCAGCCGGATGTCCGCGCCCTGCTTGCGTATCCGATCCGGCTTCAGAATCGTATTTTCCCGCGTGTAGAGCGGGTAGATGAAGATCTCCCCCGGCGCGTAGCGTAGCGCCTTCTCCAGCGAGTAGAGCCATGATTCCGGCGTCTGCCCAGGCAAGCCGTAGATAAGATCGACATTCACCAGCGGGAATTCGAATGCCAGCAGCCGTTCCAACGCTTCCTCGGCCAACCGCGGCTTCTGCGGCCGGTAGATCGCCGCCGCCTCTTGCTCGACGAAGCTCTGAATGCCGATGCTGACGCGGTCCGTCAGCCGATCCTTGAGGACATGCAGCCGTTCCTCCGTTACCGTATCCGGCGATGTCTCCACCGAGATGGAGGCCTGCGACGGGTCCAGTCCCATCACCCGCTCCGCAATATCGAACAGCCGGTTCAGCAAGGGGGCTTCCAGCAGCGTGGGCGTTCCCCCGCCTACGGCAAAGCGGGAAAAAGGCCGCCCGGCGAACCAAGGCGCCCATTGTCGGGCCTGCCGCTCCAGCGCATCCACATACTGCCCATGCACTTCGGCCCGCCGGTCCGGCAGCGTGAACAGATTGCAGAAGCCGCAGCGAGCGCCGCAGAACGGAATATGCATATAGAGGAAATAATAGTCCGTCTCCTCCCGCTGCCACAGCTCCTCTAGCGGCAGAGCGGGCTCGAGGGGACGGTAAGCCGTCTTATGCGGATATGAATACAGGTACGAACGGTACGGGGACTGCAGCCACCGCCGCCGCTCCTCTTCCAGATCGTCCATAAGTCCGCCCATTGACACTTCCGATAGCCTGTCCATATGTCCTTCCGGCAGCCTGTCTATTGGCCCGTCCGGTAGCCTGCCCGTTCGCCCGTCCGCAATCCCCTCCATTCCCCCTTCCGTCAGACTGTCTGTTGTTAGCCTGCCTGTTGGCCCGTTCACCGCAGCCGGGATTGAATTCGGCGCTCTCATCATGCCTCTCCCCTCTCTCATCACAGAAAAAACTCCCGATACGGCACATTCCATACAACCTCGTGCGCAAGGCGATGCCCGTGATAGCCATCCTCGCCATAGGCGGTGCCGTGATCGGAGAACGCCAGGCAGAACGTATTGCCCCGCTTGCGCAGCGCATCGAACAGAACGCCGAGCTGGCTGTCCACATAGCGCAGCGCCGCCCGCTGCGTCTCGACCGAATCCTCCCTCGCGCCGGGAACGAAATAATGGTTCGGACCGTGAATCGCGGACACGTTCAGGAACAGGAACAGCCGTTGCCCCGGATCGGCCCGCTCCAGCAGCTTGAGCGCATGCTGCACCTGATGCTCGGTGGAGCGGGGATTCGTTACCCCGAAGGTCATGCGCCAATAGCTCTCCTGGAAGTAGCCGGGCAGCACTTTGGCCAACTTGTTCTTCTTCGTGAAGAAGATGACCCCGCCGATGCAAATTGTCCGGTATCCTTCCGCCGCCAGGCCGGAGACGATATCCGGCGCATCGAATTGCCATGTGTACGGATGGGTCTTCAGGCCGGTGTTGCGCGTATGGAACAGCCGGACATGAGATGCCTTGTCCGTGTTCGCCGGCGTTGGCAGGAAGCCGCCGAAAAAGGCATGGTGCGCCGCATAGGTGAAGCTGCCCGGCGTATGCCGCTTCTCCCACGGGCCGTCCGCGCACAGGTTCGGACAGTTCGCCTCCTCCAGCTTCGCCACGTCATACCGAAGCGTGTCGAGCGTTATCATGACAATATCGTGAGTGCCCACGATTTGATTCATATCGATCATTGGTGATTCTTCCTTTCCAGCAGCTGACGCATCTGCCATTCGTAGGTGTTCCACCCTTCATAATCGACCCGATAGAGCAGATCGCCGAAGGGATTGATGTCGACGGCATAGGTCATCCCGCTGCCGCGCCGGACAAGCACGTCGATTCCCGCAACCGTCGAGCCCGGGAATGACGCCAAGGCCGCTTCCGCGGTCGAGGCTATCGCTTCCGCCACCCCGGAAGTAATCATGCCTTGGTGCATCGGGCGCCGCTCATTCCGCAGGTGCAGGTTCGTGATCGGGCTGGAGCTAAGCCTTAGGACGGCATGGCAAGCCGACCCGTTCACGACGAGTTGACGGACATCGAATGATTTGCCGTCGAGTTGATCCTTCGCGATCCAGCGCTCCACATGAGCGCCCTCCCCGCACAGCCAATCGACCATGCGGCGGATCTCCGCATGGTTCCTGTATTGCCGTAGACGGCCGGAATTGTAAAAGACGGTCTCTCCCGCCCGATCCTCCATCTCCAGCGTCGTGACCGCCAGCTCAGCTCCGGTCGCGGGCTGGCACTGATACGCGATGACCCCGGCCGCCCCGGACCCGCAGGCGAGCTTGAGGAAGAGGCGGTGCATGCCGCTCGACCGGATAGCCGCCTGCAGCCCTTCATAGCCGGCAATCGAGCCGGCCGGGGCAGGAAGGTCGGGCATGCGTACGCCATGCCGGGACAGATGCTCCCAGCAGCGCCGCTTGTCGAACATGACGGCAATGTCGGCGGGATCGTTCACCCAGCGCACCGGGATGCCGGCCGATGATGCCTGCAGCCGGAACCGGGCGAGCAAGCGGCAATAGCCCCGGAACCATTGGGCCGGATAGCGGATCCGCCCATGATCTTCCGGAAGGCGCCGCGCCGCCTCCGCCGGGATGCTCTCTTGCGCCCGCGCCCCTTGCTCGTCGGCGGACCCGTTCAGGGCGCCGAGCGCGATCAACTCGCGCTCGACTTCGGGATGCTCGCCTGGAGCATCCAGGCGAATGATCGGGCTTCCCGCTCTCGAACGGCGCACGCGGTCCAGCATTTCCTCCAGCGAGGCGGCTCCCTGCAGCAGCTCCCGATAGGTGAGCAGCAGGGCGGGTGCCAGCCCGAATCTGCGGCGGGCCGCCTGGAGGCCGTCCGTGCGCCGGTTCCCGGCATTGCCGATCAGGATGTACGGCACATTCGCAGCCGTTCCTTCCCGCGCGGCAGCCAGATCGGCCTTCAGTTCAAGCTCAGACACGTTCATCGCTACTCGGTCAGGAACGGATAGCGCCACTCGTCTTCCGTATCCTGCTGATCACTGACATCGACGGACAGCCCGGAATCTTGCCAGCGCTTCACCATCTCGTCCGACATGTAATGGTATTTGAGATCAAGATGCTTCAGCTTCTTCACCCGGGCACTGGCGAGCAGCGCTTCCGCGCCTGCATCCGACAAGGTGCCGTATGACAGATCGAGCGTCTCCAGTTGATCCAGAATCGGTGCATCGGCCAGCTCTTGCGCAATCTCGTTCTGAATCTCGCTATCCTTCAACCCGAGATAGGCCAGCTTCGGAAATAAACCGGGTTCCGCTACGGACAACACGT
Organism: Paenibacillus thiaminolyticus; assembly: GCF_003591545.1. Classification (GTDB taxonomy): domain Bacteria; phylum Bacillota; class Bacilli; order Paenibacillales; family Paenibacillaceae; genus Paenibacillus_B; species Paenibacillus_B thiaminolyticus_A. Next base: position 7,573 of record NZ_QYZD01000055.1, on the reverse strand, counting down.
CATCCAGCGAACCGGAGAAGCCGTATTCATCGACGCCGAGATACAACTCCAGCTTCCGCAGCTCCGGCAGCTTCGCGTTCCGGATATCAGACAGCACCTCTACGGGCAGTCCGCCGCAAATAATGACCAGCTCCTGAAGCCGCGCATGCTCCAAGGGCTCCAGACGCAGGTCAGTGCTTCCTTTGGCCGTGAATGATTCCAGATTCGGAAATGCCTTCAGCAAGGGAGACAAGTTCGTCTGAATAATCCAGGAGACCTCGCAGTCTTCATAGTCCATATCTCCGATGAACAGCTTTTTCAAGTTCGGGAAACGTTCCCGATTCGCTATCAGGGTGTCGAGGAAGCTGTCAGGGGAATTCTCGTAGGCTTGCCCCCAGTCGCCGATAATTAAGCTGACGAGCTGCTCGCTGTGCTCTCCGGCCGCCAGCTTCTCGATCAGTTCAGACATCCTCTCTCCATCTTCATATTCTTCATATCCAACCGACAAACGAATTTCAATCATAGATAGCCCTCCCGTGGAGATCTTGGACGTTCCTATCATTACAACAACCTAATTCTTTTTCAACAAATCGGGTAAAAGTCCTGTATCGGTTCCACATTTTGGGCCTGAATTGCCGTAAAATGAATCCAAAGTCACGGGACGGTGGAAATGAATGGTTGATACAATAGAAGTCCCCTCTTCTGTATATTGTTCAGAACCGGGAAGCGGCGGCCCCTGCCCCGCCCCGCGCTGGAACCTATACGAATGGGAAGCTACAACACGGCAGATGGAGATACCGCTAACAGCGACATTGCGGTTCAAGGCTCTTCCGGGTCTTGCGCTCAAGTTGCTGGCCTACTGAGCGGGCTCCGCCGGCATCCTGTCCGAGACGAAGGAGAATCCGAATGGAGAATGCGACGATGTGGATCATCATTGGAATTTTGGTGATCGATATTATCATTGTATTGTGTGTGGTATCCTCTATCTTGCGCAAGAAAAAGAACGAAAGACAACAAGAGCATGAAGTGATGACACGAGGCATCCCCGCTTCCGCCACGATTACGTCTCTCTCGCCGACAACATCCATGATCGATGATCAACCTGTTGTTCTGCTGGCATTGGACGTGGCGATGCCGAACGGAGAATCGTTTCCAACCGAGATCAGAACAGCCATTCATATGATAAATATTCCGAAATTCCAGGAAGGGGCGCAGATCGGCGTCAAAGTGCTGGCGGAACACGGAACGAAGCGTGTCGCCGTCCTTGGCACCGGCATGAAGACCTATTGATCAGGCTGCCTCTCCCGTGCCGTTCCCGAACCGGCCTCGGCGAGACGCATGCGTGGCGCTTGGCCGGCACAACCTCGGGCAGAGGGACGGACATGAAAAAGGGGGGCCGGCGCCCCCCACTTCCGTCTCACGCAGGCTACATCTCGAAGCCATCCGGCCAATGAATCTGGACGCCCTTCTCCTGAATGAAAGACTGGAAGCATTCGAGATGAGATGCTTCCTCATACACTTGATGCGGCGTAACCTGACGCTGCAGCGAATAGGCGACCAGATAGCCTGCCGATTCGCCAATGTTCCATTCCGTCGGATGAAGCCGGTAGCTGCCGTTTGACACTTGGGTCGTACCGATATTTTTGCATACCGGCAATATATTGGTCATCCGGACAGGCAGCAGGGCGCCCAGCGGAATCTCATATGGATAGCTAGGAAGGTAGAACTTGCGGTGCGAGACCGTTGTCGTATGAAGATCCAGATGATAGCTGCCCACGCCGATGGTGTCGGGATAGCGGCGAATTCCTGCCTCTCCCCGCATCTCCTTGCCGACATCGGCTTCAGTAATGGTATAACGCGCCTTGATCCGGCGCGATTCCCGAATGTACGGCGCTTTGGCCATGCCATCCTCGGTGCCGAGCACGTCTGTGCGCAAGCGAAGGCCGGGATAGCCCTTGCCGCCGTCCGGCCGCGGTATCTCCGTCTGCAGCCAGTAAAGGAGCGAGAAGCTCAACTGCTTCGCATTCTCCAGGTGCTGCCGCTTCTCCGCCTCGCTAACGCCAATAATCGGGCCTAGGTAGTAATCGTTCTGCGGCCAGTTCACCAGCGTGATGTCGCTCTCATAGAAGCCCGGCTCGAACAGGGCCTTATCGATAATCCGCCGGTACGTCCACAGCGGCATTGGATCCTGGCCGTCGGAGAACAGGTTGAATTTGCGGTACTTGGTCTGATCGTTGACATTGATCGTATACATGCTTAACAGGGGATAGACGGACGGCGCCGGAACATACTGCCGCCAGAAATCATATTGCTCCGGCTTCTCGATTGTAAAGTTCCCTTCCGGGAAATACTCGATGGCGAATACATGCGTGAATGACTGGATATCAAGGGGATTCGCCTGCTCGGACGCATGCAGCTCGCCCGTCTCGGCGCGGGACTCGGCCCCGATCACATGCTCCACCCCGGCCAGCGGCAGCAGGTCGCCGCATTCGGTCGCGTCGAGAAAGTATGAACCTGTCAAGCGGGTCAACTGCTGCGTGCGCACATGCGATACCGTGACCGAACGGACGATATCGCCTTCCGTCTCGGCCTCCACCGGAATCGTATCGTAGAGAATCGTAATCCGGCCGCTGCTCGTGAACGGCGCCAGCATATCATGCAGTACGCGCAGCGCCACCTTCGGCTCATGGCAGAGGCGGCTGACCCATCCCCGCCCAGGGTTGAGCAAAGGATTATTCGCCGCTTGCTCGGTGAGCGGATAGTTCCCCCGGTAATAAGCCCGCACCCGCTCTCGGATCTCGCGGTACGTACGGGTGCAGCCCATCGTCTCAATTTCCTTATGCTCATCGGGAGGAACCGCCTGCGACGTCAATTGACCACCGATCCAATCCGTCTCTTCCGTCATCACCACACGCAGTCCCATTCTAGCGGCGGATAAGGCAGACGCGACGCCCCCCAATCCTCCGCCGATAATAACGACATCGGCCTGGATGTCATCCTTCATCAGCTTCAATTCCCTAATCCCTCCCTTTGATGTTAATTTCATGTATACTATAGCACATCCTTCCGCCCCTTTTCTCCCCTGCTTCCGATTCAAAAAAGAGTTCCTCCTATCTTTTACCCCCTGCCAGACCTCAAAATACTACAAAAAAATCGTTCGAAAAAGCTAGGGGAAATTTGACGCCATTAGCATTTGGAGAGGGAGTCCGGCCTTAAATTTCCACTTCCCATACAAAAAGCCGGCATCACTTGTATTGAGCTGAATCTGGATACCTATATCCCTCCAGAGGAAGTGCTTACTCCCGCATCGTCACCCTGCATCTCTCGGATTATGACGGCGTGGATGAACGCCACTGGATTCCCGGCCAGAGCATCGTGAATTGGTGGAAGTGCTTCAAGCACTAATGGACAGCGGCTACGGCGGTCCCTTCATGTTCGAAGCGGACTACAAGGATCCCCATGATCTGGCACCATGCTACCAGGCGCTGATGAAGCTTGTCAGCGACGCACGCACGCCGTAGCCCCGACTGTGCTGACCAACGGGACAAGCCAGAGCCGAACTTGGCTCTGGCTTGTTGCTAAGGGGTTATAACCATCCTTTGGACCTTGCGGTCTCGATGGCCTCGATGCGCGTCCTGGCCTCCAGCTTGCTCATGATGCTCGACAAGTAATTGCGAACGGTGCCATAAGATAAATACAGCGCCGACGCGATCTCATTCGCGGTGCGCCCTTCAGCCGCAAGCTTCAAAATCTCACGCTCCCGCTCGGTCAGCGGGTTGTCTTCTTTGCGAATCACGGCAAAGGCGAGCTCAGGCGAAATCTCACGCTCGCCCCGCATCACATTGCGTATCGCCTCGGCAAGCCGTTCGCTCGGCTCATCCTTCAGCAGATAGCCTTGAACCCCGGCCTTCACGGCCCGCTCGAAATATCCCGGCCGGGCAAAGGTCGTCAAAATAATAACCCGGCAATTCAAACGCCGGCGCTTCAGCTCTTCGGCTACATCCAGGCCGCTTTTGGCTGGCATCTCAATATCCATCAGACATACGTCCGGCTTCAGCCTTGTGATCATCTCCAGCGCCTCGTCCCCGTCGCCGGCCTGCCCAATCACTTCAATATCATCCTCCAGATCAAGAAGAGATGCGAGCGCGCCGCGCAGCATTCGCTGATCCTCAGCGATCACAATCCTGATCATGCCGCACCTCCTCCGTCTTTCCCGTTCTTGACGATAATCGGAACCGTCACCGTCAATCTTGTCCCGCTCTCATCCGAATCCAGCGTCAAGCTTCCATCGATCAAGGCGAGCCGTTCCGACATGCCATTCAAGCCGTTGCCCATGCCGTTTCCGCTGCGTAAGCCGATGCCGTCATCGTGCAGACGAATCCGGACCTCCGCGTGCGTCCGTTCGATATGAATACGACAGCTCTTCGCGCGGCTGTGCTTGACAATATTGGTCACCGCTTCCCGTATGCACATGCTGAGCATACTTTGTGTCAGATCCGGAACTCTTTCCAATGTCAGTTCCCCTTGTACCTGAAGCTCGATGCAGGCACTCCCCAGCATTCGCTCTGACTCCACCAGCTCCTGAGCAACCGTGACGGCACGCATATCGGAGACGAGTTCGCGCACCTGCCGCAGCGCGGCCCGGGAGGTCTGCCCAATCTCCCGCGCTTCCATCCGCGCCCGTTCCGTCTCTTGCTTCGCAATCAGCTTCTCGACCAGTTGGCTCTTAAGCGTAATAAGAGAGAGCGTATGGCCGAGCGTATCATGCAGATCACGGGCAATGCGAAGCCGTTCCTCCCGCTTCACCAGTTCCCGAATTTGCTCATTCGCCTGATCCAGCTCCTTCTCCAGTTGCTGGCGCCGGTGCATCGATCGCATGCCAAATGGCGAGGCTAACATGATGGCCATAAAAGGAATGAAAAAGATATACTCCGATACATCAATGGCTCGCAAATGAAATAACATCGGCAAGAGAATGTACGCGACAAGCACACCGTACGCAATAGTGAATTTTCGCCTGTCCCGATAAAATGAGATGAAGTTCGCTGTATAAAAACCAAGAAACAAATAATTGGGATTATAGAACGTGAGCAGAATAGCGCTTAACAGCATCTGCAGCGCAATCCAAGAATCATAGGCCCGGCCCGAAGCAAAATAAAGCTGCCGATAAGTCACGACGAATAAGGCGAGCATCGCGTAGCCGATGGTTTTCTTCACTCCATGCTCGAGCTGCATATTATAAATAAACAGGGCCATATAGATTAACCATATATAAGGATAAAATCCCAACTGTCTGGGGAACAAGCTGAACTTCGTCCCGGACATGAACTTACACCGCTTCCTGCTTTTTTCGGATATACGTAGATACTATCATAAACAGAAGCAGATAGCCTGCCAAAAACAGTGCGTGCTCCCATTGCGGCGTCTCACCCCGCACAATCTCCCAGGCTGCACCCCCGAAATGATAGGCCGGCAGCAACTTCGCAGCCGTCTGGAGGAACTTCGGCATGATATCCAGCGGGAACCACATGCCCCCTGTAATCGCCAGCAGCATGAAGATCGCGTTGCTGACACCGCTCGCCGTATCTACCCGCTTCATCGTCCCCACGAGGGCGCCAAGCCCGAGGAACGGGATCGATGCGAGCAAAAGCCACAAGCCGCAGCAAAGCCAGGCCGACCAGGACAAGGACACTCCATTCAATAGATACCCGCACAGGAAAATAGCGATAATCGAGAACAAATGCATCATGAACTGACCGAACATTTTCCCCGCAAAATAAATACTGCCCGGCAACGGCGTTATTCGGATATATGTGGTCCATCCGTTCTTGCGCTCCTGCACGATGCGGATCCCCAAGGTCATAATCGCCGATCCCATAATGCTGAATGCGGTCATCGACATCAAATAATGCGCCTGCCACCAAGCCTTATTATCCACGCCGACATTCACGATGCGGGTAAAGATAAAATAGAAGACCATCGGCATCAGCAGCGACCAGAATACAAAGTACGGGTTGCGAATAACGCGCAGCAATTCCATCTTGCACTGGACAAATAACAGCTTCATCAGTATGCGACCTCCTGAGTGCTCATCGTCAATTGCTCGAACGCCTCATCCAGACGCCCATGATCGATGCGGATATCTCTGGCCGGAAGCTGCCGCGAGAACATGGCTGCCAGCACGCCGTCGGTGTCATCCGTACGGATATGGATGCGCCCATCGATATATTCACAATCCGACACAATCGGCCACTGGAGAATGCTTGCACAGGAAGCAGCCGCATCTCCCTCAAGCTGGAAGGAAACGGATTTCTTCAGGAGCCGCGCCTTGATATCTGCTGGCTTGCCATCTTCCACAATCTTTCCCTGATGAAATAAAATAATCCGGTCGGCCGCATCATCGGCTTCCTGCAAGTAATGCGTCGTAAACAGCACCGTCTTCCCTTCGGATGCCAGTGTGCGCACTTGCTCCCAGAAGCGGCGCCGCGCCGCAACGTCCATGCCTACCGTCGGTTCATCGAAGAACACCAGCTCTGGGTCACCGGCCAACGCGAGCGCGAAGCCCGCTCTGCGCTTCTGCCCGCCGGACAGCTTCTCCGCGTACATATTCAGCTCCGGCTTGCTCAAGCCGGTCAACTCGATCAGCCGCTCCATCGCCAGCGGCTTCGGGTAATAGCTTCGGAACATCTCGATGACCTCATGCACCTTCAGCCGGTCGATGATACTGACCTCCTGCAGCATAGCGCCAATCCGTTGCCTTACTTGCTGATGATTCGGCTCCTTTCCGAACAACCTGACCGTTCCATCGGTCGGCTCCATCAAGCCGAGCAGCATCGAAATCGTCGTCGTCTTCCCGGCACCGTTCGGCCCTAGAATGGCAACGACGGAACCTCGCCTAACGTCCAGCGACACCCCGTTCACCGCCGTTTTATTTTTGAATCGTTTCGTGACATTTTCCATCTGAATCACGGCATCCATCTTATGTCCCCCTCACTCCTTGCTTCTATCCTTATCATAAATATTCGGGGTTGGGCAGGTTAGTATGGACTGTCATGATGTCAGTATGACAATTGTCATCTTCATTACTTAGCGCGACAAGCTCTGGCCCATTTGCGGTTGTCGTTCCCGTAAGCCTTGACTCTGCTCCTTTTGGTCGCTATCCCATTCCGTCAGATATATCCTGGCTCTGCCCCCTTTGATGTTTATCCCATCCAGTCAGGCATGTCCCCGCTCTGCTCCTTTTGGTCGCTATCCCATTCGGTCAGGCATGTCCTCGCTCTGCTCCTTTTGATCACTATCCCATCCAGTCAGGCATGTCCCCGCTCTGCTCCCTTTGATCGTTATCCCATCCAGTCAGGTATGCCCCTACCTCGTTGCTACACCTGACTACTTGGGATAGCGACGGTAAGAGGCTCAGCACATACATACATCCTCCATCTGACTGCTTGGGATAGTGACGGTAAGAGGCTCAGCACATACATACGTCCTCCACCTGACTGCTTGGGATAGCGACGGTAAGAAGCTCAGCACATACATACATCCTCCACCTGACTGCTTGGGATAGCGACGGTAAGAGGCTTAGCACATACATACG
>NZ_QYZD01000054.1:0-20875 GCF_003591545.1 Paenibacillus thiaminolyticus | reverse complement strand
CTAGTGTGCGCGGTCTCTTATGTGTAGTATCCCCCTAAGTCAGGAAAGCCGTGAACTAGTGTGCGCGGTCTCTTATATGCATTATCCCATCAGTTCAGATACGCGACATTGTACCTAGACTCTTGGGTGCAATCTCCCTACTACTCACATCAATTTCTTTCCTGAGTAGAAGGGAGAGTGTTCATAAAATGCGTGGAGGCTGGACCTGAGCAGAAGGGAGAGTGCTTATAAGGATGCCTGGTGCATGAATCTGAGCGCATGGAAGACTGCACCCAAGATGCCAAAGGGAGTATAAATTCGTATGTTTACCTTTAATTACCTTTTAATTTTTTTCTGAAAAGTATAAAAAAGTATAGCGAAAACGTCCGATATAGGTACAGAGTTGAATTTAAAACGGACAAAGAGGAGATTTTACAGTGAAATACGGTAAAAATTGGGCGCAGTCGATTCGGCAGTCCATGCAAAAAAAGATGATTCTGCTGCTCACCTGCTTTATCATCGTTCCAACCATTATTCTTATTGTCGTGTTGACTATTACGGCATCGAACAACACGAAGAATATGATGTATGACCAGGTCAATGAAGCGACGAATTCGATCTCGCGGCTGCTGAATCAATCGTACGAGACGAACGCTCATATGATAGGCAGCTTGGTCAACGGGATTACCGATTACCCGCAGGATATCGAGCGAATCAAGCAACGGGTGACGGATCTGGCTGGAGACGTCAACACGATTTTAAATGCCTATGTGGTGCTGGGAGACAAGTATCTCGACAACAATGGCAGCAAGCTGAGCATTGATGAATTTGCTCAACGCGAATGGTATCAGTTGGCCTTGCAGCGTCCGGGCGAGGTCATCGTCTCGAAGCCTTATCAGGATATCATTACGGGAAAACTGATTTTGACGTTCTCGCATTCGCTGCCTAACGGAGCCGGTGTCGCCGGAATCGATGTCTCGATCGATAATATCAAGCAATCGGTAAGCCAATTCAAAGTCGGAAAAAGCGGATATATCAGTCTCTTCGACAAAGACAATCGTATCTTATTCCACCCGGAATATGAGTCAGGGACTCAATTGGACAAGGAGCAGTATAGTGAGCTGATGACGGACGAATATGGCGAGTTCCTGTCCAGCGCGGACGGCCGGAACGAGTTCATCAGCTTCGACAAGCGGAACAAGTTCGGCATCAATATCGTCTCGGTACTTAGCGTTGGCGAGATCAATCAGCAAGCGAATCAGATCGTCGTTATCGCTTCCGTGTTTCTCGTCGTGCTTATCGGGCTTATTGGACTTTTTATATGGAGATTTGTCAATAATATCATCCGCCCTGTTGTTCGGATTCAGCAAGTGACGGAGCGGATCGCCACCGGCGATTTCTCGGTTCGCATTTCAACAAGCGAACGGACAGATGAAATCGGCCGTCTGGAGAAAAACTTCAATGCCATGTCGCAGGCATTATCCGAGATTATGATGCAAATCCGCGAAGTATCTGAATCGGTCGCGGCTTCGGCTGAAGAGCTGTCCGCGAATTCCGAGGAGAATCTCAGCTCCTTGCAAGAAGTATCGGCATCTTACCAGCAAGTGTCGGCCCAGTCGGCCCAGCTGAATGAGCGCTTGAATACCGCAGCGTCCCAAGCGCATCAGTCTGCGGCACATCTTAAGCGCGTCGTCGAGCTGGTCGGAAATTCTTCCCATGCGGCGCATGAGATGAGCGAATGGGCCGTGAATGGGGAAAAGGCGCTCGAAAATGTGCGGAAGCAGATGGAGGCCATTACGCGGAACACGGAACAGGCGAAGGCGGAGACCGAACAGCTGAATCAGCAGTCGCATCATATTCACCGCATCGTTATCTTTATTCAAGAGGTGGCTGCCCAGACGGAGCTGCTTGCGCTTAATGCGTCGATTGAAGCGGCACGGGCTGGCGAACACGGGCGCGGATTCGCCGTCGTCGCGGGCGAGGTACGCAAGCTGGCGGAGGAGACGAAGGAAGCGGCCGGCAAGATTACGGGCTTCGTGCAGCAAATGAGAGAGCGCTCCGACTCGGTATGGGCCACCATGCAGGACGGAGTCGAGACGGTAGCCGAGGGACAAGCGTTGACGCAGACGGTGACGGACAGATTCTCGGATATGTTCCAAGCAATCGATGAAATGAATATTCAATTGAGCCATGTGGCTGATTTGGGCGCCCAGCTTGCGTCTTCCAATGGCGAGATGATTGAGTCGTTCGATGCCGCAAGCGAGATGACCAATGTGACATTAGTGGAAATGGAGACCGTAGCGGCCGCGAGTGAGCAGCAAAATGCGGCGATGCAGGAGATGGCATCGTATGCGAATCACTTGGCGAGCATTGCCGATGATTTGCAGCAGCTGTCTGCGCGCTTCAAGTCCTGAATTGTAGAAAGATCGTGACCATGAGAGCGTTCGAGCCGAAAGCGGCCGGCGCTCTTTTTGTTGCCGCCATAATTGAAGTTCGCCTAGAAAGGATACAGCCAACGACCGAGGCAACCGATTTGCAACCCTTTCCCTGTTAACTGGAGGCGACTCTAGACTGAACAAGAGGTAGACGACTTGAACGAGGTGTTCATTCCGAGTGCAGTGCGTACTCCGATTGGAGCGTTTCAGGGCAGCTTCTGGGATACGGCGGCCACAGAACTGGGGGCCGTTGTCATGAAGGAGGCTTGCCAACGTGCGGGAGTGGCCAGTGATCGGGTAGACCATGTGTATATGGGGCAGGTGCTGCAAGGCGGAATTGGAATGAATGGAGCGAGGCAGACATCGTTGCAGGCGGGAATTCCGGATCGGGTTCCGGCGACGAGCGTGAATCTCGTATGTGGATCGGGCCTGCAGGCGGTGATGCTGGGAGCCCAGTGTATCCGTTCGGGGGATGCGGACGTGATTGTGGCTGGCGGCATGGAAAAGATGTCGCAGTCTCCTTACATGCTGAAGAAGGCGCGTCAGGGCTACCGGTACGGACATGGGGAGCTTGTTGACTCGGTGCTGCATGACGGGCTGACGTGCGCGATTAGCGGTCAGCCGATGGGATGGACGGCGGAACGTCTTGCCGAGCGCTACGGACTGGCGCGCGAGCAGCAGGATGCCTTCGCGCTGCAAAGCCAGCAGCGGGCGCAAGCGGCGATGCAGGATGGACGGTTCCAAGAGGAGACCGTCGCGGTATCCGTTGCGGACCGCAAGAGCGGTGCGCGCCTGATCACGGCGGATGAGCACCCCCGCCCGGGGCTGACAATGGAGGGGCTCGCCCGGCTGAGGCCGGCGTTCAGCACGCAAGGCACGGTGACGGCGGGCAATTCGTCCGGCATCAACGACGGTGCGGCGGCCGTCGTATTGTGCGGCCCGAAGGCGTCCGACACGCTCGGCATCGCCCCGGTCGCAGCCATTCGCGGGTATGCCGCCGTTGGGCTTGAGCCGGAGTGGATGGGGCTTGGCCCGGTTCCTGCCCTGAGGTAGGCTATCGGCAGGGTAGGCTTGCGGCAGGAGGACATCGGCCTGTTCGAAATCAATGAGGCGTTCGCGGCGCAGGTGCTGGCTGTGATGCGCGAGTTGGAGCTTGATTCCGAGTGGGTAATGTGAACAGCGGGGCCATTGCGCTCGGCCATCCGACCGGCGCGAGCGGCGCGCGTGTATCGCTTGATCGCGGCAGCGATTGCACGGGGCGACCGCGTGTTTTTGAAGCGGCTGTATGAAGCGGTCATCTATGACAAGAACCGGCCGGAGGAAGCCCGTTATGAAGCATATCTCGATGATATGCTGACCCAACGCAATCTGATGGACCTATATCATGCGTTAAATATATTCAATGTCAGCATGCTCGATAATGAAGCGGCCACGGGCAGCGGCACGGTGCGGCGCATTGCGGCCCCTACGCTGGTACTGCGCGGAGATCGGGACATGGTCATCAGCGAAGCGATGGCGGCAGAGAGGCTCGCCGATCTGGGAGAGATCGCCCGATTCGTCCCGCTGAGGGACTGCGGGCATTCCCCGCCGGTCGACGATCCGGGGCAGCTGCTGCAAGCGGTGGAGGCGTTCCTCGCGGCGGATATCGCCATGCAACTGGAAGCATGATCGGGGGAAGCAGGAAGGCAGGAGAGGCGGGACATGCGGGACATGCGGGCAGTGCGGCCTGCCGGACCGCTTGATGGAACCGCCTGAGAGACCGCCGTAGGGAGAGGCGAGGAATCAGACAGGAGGGAGAACATGAAGCTTGGGGGCAAGACGGTAGGGTCATTACAGGCGGAGCCAATGGGATTGGCGAAGCGGCCGTGCGGCTGTTCATGGATGCGGGAGCGAATGTCGTCATCGCTGATTACAATGAAGAAGCGGGGATGCGGCTCCTGAATGATCTTGGACCGTCCGCAGCGGAGCGCGCATTCTTCGTTGCATGCAATGTCGCGGATTCGGCCAGCGTGCAGCAGCTTATGGAGAAGACGCTGAAGCGATTCGGCGCAATCGAGTGGACAACCGGAAGAGGTCGCGCAGGTCTATTTGTTCCTTGCGTCCGGCGCCGCGGATTATATTAACGGAGTCGTCATTGAAGTGAACGGAGGGCTGTCGATTTGGCAAGGGAACGAAGCCCTGGCATAGCGGCTCGAGCAAGAAAAGGATCTTGGCCAGCCTCGTGAAGGGCGGCGCAAGATCCTTTTTTAAGTGAAAGGGGTCGCGGCCGAATTCAGGAATGCTGCGTCCGACCGGGATGAATGAAGCCGGCGAGGGAAGCCGTCTCCTTCCATAGCCGATCATGCGGCAAGGTCATGTCCGCCTGGAGAGGAGGGCGCGTCGGCTGCAGATGCTTCAGCATCCGCTCGTCCACGAACCAATCGCTGGCTCCGACGGGCGGCAGGGGCTCGTCCGGCCAAGCATCGGCCAGCCGCGGGCTGTAGGCCCGATGTGCCGCCGGCAGGTTCGCATGATCCTGCGCCGATGCTTGGGTGGTGAAGGCATGCGGCCAATAGTCTGCACGCGATCCGGTATGCGGGACGGCGCGCATGAAGCTTAACGCCCTTCCATAGATGTCAGGGACATGGAATAACAGAGCGTACAATTTGCGTCCGAACGCGATCCGCTCGTCCAGATCGGAGAAATTCTCCAGTGTCAGCCCGACGAGCGGAACGGCAGGCTCCTGCCCTGCAGGCACTCCGAGCGGGATAACGACCTGGTTCATCTGCATCCAGCCATGCAGGCGGACATCCCACTTCGTGATGACCTGCTCGCGGAACTGTTCATTCTGGACGACGCTTCCTTCGATGACGTTCTGTTCATTGATGATGAGTGCGGTCGTCAGCAGAGGGCTGTCCGACTGAACCCAGAAGCTGTCCCAAAATGGAACCATGAATGCCGATACGCCCAGGTGCGGAAGCAGATGGAACAGGCTGCGCCCCTCGCGACGGCTGGCGTCATATAACAGCAGCTGCGGGAAGGCGTCGTGAAAAATAAGGGCATTGCTGCGTTCCAGCAAGCGGAACGACCAGAGGCGCTGCCCCGGACTCATGATGCGCGGCAGCCATTCCCCTTGCAGATCCGTCATATTCCAGCCTCCGTTGCGGGAGACGGTATGGGCCAGCAGCGCCCAGTGCAGCTCCGGGTGCTGATTATAGAGCCGAAGGTAGGCTGCTGCCCGGGTGACATTGTTCCGGTTCGCTGCCGCTGCCGCATGGCGAATATGAGCGAGAAGCTTTAACTCTTCGGATGTCAGGCTTTGACGCTCATGGGCTCGGGCCTCTTCGGCATGCGGGCGGCTCCGCTCTGCAATAATCCGGTACAGACGCTCTTCCGTTCGTCTGGCTGCGGCCCGGTTCCACTCCATCGTGCGGAGGTTGCGTATGCTTCTCATCTGCCTGCGCATGCTAGTCCATAGATTGCGCATGGCAGCGCGGGCGCTGTCAACGGCATGCCGAAGCAAGCGCCAGGCGTACCGCCAGCGGGTAGGGGACGAGGATTCCATCGTATTTGCGCTCTCCTTTCCCGGAAATCCCTTGTTTTCCGTTCATTTTTTTACTAGTATGTCCAAAATGACGCGCCTGTGAACCTATTTGCAGTTTGACTTTTCATTTCACATTGGTTTATGTTGATAACAACCTAGTTGGGAGTGATGCGTGATGGAAAAAGTACAAACAGTGGAACGTTTTAAAGAAATCATTGCCCAGCCGTTGACGTCGATCGCCGTATTCAAGACGTCCTGGTGCCCGGATTGCCACTTTATTGATCCGTTCATGCCGGAGCTGGAGGCGCAGTATGAGGGGAAGGCCGTATTTTTCGAGGTGGATGCGGAAGCATTGGTCGATGTGGCCCAGCAGTATCACATTCTCGGCATTCCTAGCTTCGTCGCCTTCAAGAGCGGCAAGGAGACGATTCGCTTCGTCAACAAGCTGCGCAAGACGCGGCCGGAGGTTGAGCAGTTCGCAGATCGGGCCATTGCGGTGTCTGAAGCGGTGTAAGCCGGAAGAGAATACATGATCCGCCCTTGGATGGGGCGGATTTTTTTATAGGTGCGCAAGGAAACGCATCGATCCGGTTTTATGGGGATGTGTAATATTTGTCACAATTTTGCCGTACATTCGATTAGGAAATCTTGTATAATGGGGACGATTGGCATGCTTTGTAGGTAAGAATTATTTTAATAATATGTGTTCAAAAAGGTCGAAGCGTGATTGATTTCAAATGAAAATAACGGGTCAGGTGAAACTGGTGAATTCGAACATCTACCGTAAATTGAAGCTATTGGCTTACGCCACCTGCATCGGCATGTTCATCGTCGTGCTGAACGGCGCCCTTGTCACGAAGACGGGATCCGGCCAAGGCTGTGGCACTGATTGGCCGCTGTGTAATGGCAAATTCGTGCCTGCCTACACCATCGAATCGATGATTGAATACTCGCACCGTATCGTAACCGGGATTGTGGGCATTCTTGTACTGGCATCATTTATTTTTGTGTTCCGCCTCGCGCGAGACAAGCGTGACGCAGTTATGTATGCATTGCTGACACTTATTTTTACGGTCATTCAGGCGATTATGGGGGCTCTCGCCGTCGTCTTTACTCAGTCTCCGCCTGTCATGGCGCTGCATTTCGGAATCTCTTTGCTGGCGTTCGCCTCATCCTTCCTGCTGTGCCTGGCGCTGCGAAGGTATGAACGGGGCATCGTTCAACATGCGGGCAGAATCAGCGATACGTTCCGCTACGCCGTCTGGTTCACATGGTTATATACATATATCGTGATATACGTCGGCGCCTTCGTACGGCATACGGAGTCATCCGGCGGCTGCCTGGGATGGCCGCTCTGTAATGGCGAGTGGATCCCTGACATGACGGGAGGAACCGCAATCGCTTTCATGCACCGGGTGGCTGCAGCGCTGCTGCTGATTGTCGTCGCGGTAATGGCGCATTTCGCTTACCATCATCATAAGGATAACCGTGAGATTCAGCTGTGCGGGATATGGTCGATTGCACTGTGCGCAGGGCAGATTGTAAGCGGGGCGCTCGTTGTTTTTGCGATAACGGATGAGAATTTGTATTTATTTGCGGGAATGCTGCATGCAGTGTTGATTTGCGGACTGTTCAGCGTGCTATGCCATATGAGCATTCGCGTATGGCAGCTGCGTGAACGAACATAAAGCGAAAAGAAGCAGTCACTTGACGGTGCGCGGCGCCATGGCGGGCTAACGTGCTACAAGCGAGCTGCTTCTTCTTGTATTGCGTGGGGTTCCCGTGAACATAAGCCGATTTACGCTCCTTCTCTCAACTGACGGGCATCTTCGGCGTGAGCGCCGAACAGCAATACGGACGCGGCCGCTTTCGCCGCAGCCAGCCAACGGACATTCCAACGTCTGCGCTCTGTTTCCCGATTGATGCTTCTCATGAACATCTACCTCCCGTAAAGTGTGGTCTTGCTTACGAATCATAATGAGTGTTCAAAAAGGTCGGTTAATTCTTCGTGATCAGAAGTGAACTTTTTGAACTTCCTCTCTTATTTTATCGATACGGATGGGGCGGTGCCATGCAACCTGCTTACGATTCTCTTACATTGTCGTAAGCTGTCCGGTTGTAGCGCTTTAGGTTCTCATGAAAAACAGATATACTACATAATAGTACGTTACAGTGGCGCGTATTACAGAATTATCCTTATAGCGAGCCGATTTGCAGCAAATATTTACCCAGCTAACGATCTAAGGAGGGCTAGCGTTGTCATTTTCGAATATTCGCAGTTTCATTCATACGCTCAAGCGGGAGAACGAGTTGGCCGTCATCGAAGCCGAAGTCGATCCGTATCTCGAGATCGCCGAGATTCATCGGCGGGTGATCGAGGAAGGCGGGCCCGCACTGCTGTTCACCAATGTGAAGGGAAGCCCGTTCTCTGTAGCTACGAACCTGTTCGGGACGACCCGGCGGGTGGATATGGCCTTCGGGCCGAGACCTGAGCAGTTCGCCAACAAGTGCATCGAAGCGGTGAATCGCTTCATGCCTCCATCGCCGAAGAAGCTGTGGGAAGAACGAAGCCTGGTCAAAGAACTGCTGGGCCTGCTCAAGGTAGGCATGAAGGATGTATCATCCGCTCAGGCGCCGATTATGGACGTGAAGCGGACTGATATGCCGATGCAAGGCCTGCCGGCGTTAACGAGCTGGCAATTGGACGGAGGGCCGTTCATTACCCTCCCGCTCGTCTACACCGAGCATCCCGCGCGCAAGGGCAGCGATCATAACCTGGGAATGTACCGGGTTCAAATATACGATGACGAGACGACCGGAATCCACTGGCAGATTCAAAAAGGCGGCGGCTTCCATTACCATGAAGCCGAGCTCCGCAACGAGGCGCTGCCGGTATCCATCTATGTCGGCGGCCCGCCCGCATTGATTGCGGCAGCCATCGCGCCGCTCCCGGAAAAGCTGCCGGAGCTGCTCATGGCCTCCTTCGTCATGGGAGAGCGCCTGCCTGTCGTGGACAGCGGCTTCGAAGGGCATCGCATTCCGGCGGAAGCTGAGTTCGTCATCCAGGGCTACGTGCCACCGCATGAGCGGCGGCTGGAAGGGCCGTTCGGCGACCATTACGGATATTATTCGTGGGCGCATGAGTTCCCGATTGTCAATGTGAAGCACATGTATCACCGCAAGGACGCCATCTACCCGGCGACGATCGTCGGCAAGCCGCGCCAGGAGGACTACTATTTGGGCGAGTACCTGGTCAAATTGCTGTCACCGGCCTTCCCGATGGTGATGCCGAGCGTGCGCAAGGTACATCCTTATCCAGAGACAGGCGTCCATTCCCTGGCCGCTGCCGTCGTCCGGGAGAGCTATTCCCGCGAGGCGATGCTGAGCGGCTTCCGGATTCTCGGGGAAGGCCAGCTCAGCCTGACCAAATTCCTGATGCTCACCGATCAGGATGTCGATCTGGACAATTTCGCGCAGCTGATGGAGAACGTATTGGAACGCTTCCAACCGGAGTCGGATCTGTATGTGCTGAACAATACGTCCCATGATACGCTCGATTATACCGGGCACAAGCTGAATCACGGCAGCAAGGGCATTATGCTGGGGGTCGGCGAGCCGGTTCGCGAGCTCCCGCATACGTATGGGGGAGGCCCGATTGACGAAATATCGGATGTGGCCGTATTCTGCCGCGGCTGCCTGACGATGTCCGGAGCGTCCTATGAGGCCGAGCCGCAGTTGGCGGAACGGCTGATGGAACGGTTGGCCGATCAGGAGACGCCTTGGCCGCTCGTATTCTTGGTGGACGATGCGCAAGTGGCACGCACACAGCTGTCTTTCCTGTGGACGGTGTTCACCCGCTTCAACCCTGCTTCTGATATATACGCGCGTATGGAAGTCCGAAATCACCACATTGCGTATCAACTGCCGATTGTTATTGATGCGCGTATGAAGCCGGGCTACCCGGACGAATTGTTCCCGCGCGAAGATATCGTGCAACGGGTGGACGATCGTTGGAAAGACTATTTCCCGAACGGATTCTAATCGGGGGTGGTCACGATGCTGCGAAGCCTGTTCGGGGAAGCGCCCCGCAGGGATGAAGGCGCGTTGAAGGAAGCGATGGAAGCGATAGATCGCTATCTGTCGCATGTAAGAAAGCAGATGGACAACGGCGGGGATCCGGGGCATTACTGGCGCAAAATCGAAATCTGGACGGTAGGGCTTCGCACATCACTCGATGAGCTGGAGCAGAGCATCTATGCTTCCGGCAAGTATGCGGAGCGGGTGACGAAGCAGTACCAGGAAGATATGAATGATCATGAATTAGATGATTATTACCGCCACGTCTACTTTTACAAAAATGCGTTCATCCGCGTCTTCTCCATCCTGGACAAGCTGGGGACGCTGCTGAATGAGGTGCTGCGGCTGGAGACGGAGCAAATGAAGCATTTTTTCTCCTACTTCACGGTGCTCCGCCGGCTGCATCTGACAGGCAGGCATCCGCGCCTGACCGACAAGCTGTCCGGCCTCAAGCAGCTGCATGGAGAAGCGATGCAGCGCCTGCGCAAACGCCGCAATACCGAGATTCACTATATGAATGCGGAGATGCAGGACGATCTGTGGCAGCGGCACCGCAGCTTGAACAGCAAGCTGCGGCTGGAGGATATCCAGGCGAATATGGACGATGTGGAAGAAGGCATGCAGATGGTGTGCGGCGCGCTTACCGCTTCGTTCCGCGCTCTGGTTACCCTAGAAAAATGAAACGTAAGGTAAGAAAAGTCAATTGACAATATCCGAGTAATATCATATACTTTGAATAATTTCATAACGATTTCTTATCAAGAGTGGCGGAGGGACAGGCCCTGTGAAGCCCGGCAACCGATCCTGCAACCCGTATTTGCTCGCAGCTTACCGCTGCCGCAAGATTGCAGGATGTCAATGGTGCTAATTCCTTCAGAACGGATAAGTTCTGGCAGATAAGAAAGGGCGCTAACCCACCTGCAAACGAGAAGCACATGATATAGCCCCCTTTTGGCATCTGCCAAGAGGGGGCTTTTGGCGTGAATACAGAGATACAGGTCACCGCTAATTAGGAAGGGGAAAACTATCATTGATTCGTCTGGAGCATATCAGCAAACAATATGAAGTCAAAGGCAAGCTATCCGGACCTCTCGCATTGAACGATGTCAGTTTGACGATAGAGCAAGGAGAAATTTTTGGCATTATCGGCCACTCCGGGGCCGGCAAGAGCACGCTGCTGCGCAGCATCAACCTGTTGGAGCGCCCAACCTCGGGGAAGGTGTTCGTGAATCAGGTGGACATGATGAAGCTGTCGAAGCGGGAGCTGCAGGAGCAGCGCAGCAAGATCGGCATGATTTTTCAGCATTTTAATCTGCTGTCCTCGGCGACCGTGTTCGAGAATATCGCATTCCCGCTGCGGCTGCAGAACGCGCCTGCCGCCCAAGTGAAGGCGAAGGCGGATGAATTAATCCGTCTCGTCGGTCTGGAGGACCACCGCAATAAATATCCGGCGCAGCTGTCCGGGGGACAGAAGCAGAGGGTCGGCATTGCGCGTGCGCTTGCCAACGATCCGAAGGTGTTGCTCTGTGATGAAGCGACCTCTGCGCTCGATCCGCAAACAACGCAATCGATTCTGGAGCTGCTGCTCGATATTAATCGCCGCTTCGGTATCACGATCGTTCTCATCACCCACGAGATGCATGTCATTCAGGCGATATGCGATCGGGTCGCGGTCATCCATGCCGGCCAAATCGCGGAGGAGGGCAAGGTGGTCGACGTCTTCCTGAAGCCGCAGCATCCGGTGACGAGGGAGTTCATTATGGAGGAGCGCCATGACGCCGACCTGCAGCCGTGGGTGGCCTTCCAGGGGCAGGCAGGAGAGCATTCGCGCGTCGTCAAGATCAATTACTTGGGCGATGTGACGTATGAGCCTGTGCTGCAGACCGTCCTCACCGAGGCGGGGGTCCGCTTCACGATATTGCAGGGGACGATATCGCGCATGAAGGATACTCCCTATGGCCAATTGGTCGTTCGGCTGGACGGCGGCCAGCCGGATGTCGATCGATCGCTCTCCGCGCTGAAGGATAGAGGACTTGAAGTGGAGGTGATCGCCTAATGAAGGATCTGGATTTCTCCAAAATCAACTGGGATGATATCGGAACGGCGACAAGCGACACGCTGGCGATGATGCTGTTCTCCGTCATGTTCACGATCGTTATCGGGCTTCCGCTCGGCGTACTGCTTTATTTGACAGGGAAATCAAAAGGGACGGCCGGGAGAACCGTATATTTCGCAGTTTCTTTCATCGTCAACATTTTGCGTTCCGCGCCGTTCGTGATTCTGATGATTGCGCTCATTCCGGTTACCCGGATGATTGTCGGCACCTCGATCGGGGTCGAAGGCACGATTCCGCCGCTCGTTATTGCGGCTGCGCCATTCTTCGCCCGGCTGGTGGAGACCTCGCTGCGCGAGGTGGACCGCGGCGTCATCGAAGCCGCGCAGGCGATGGGCGCTTCGACCTGGCAGATCGTGCGCAAGGTGCTGCTGCCGGAGGCGATGCCGGGCCTTATCGCCGGCGCGACGATTACGGCCGTGACGCTCGTCACCTATACGGCGATGTCGGGCATGGTCGGCGGGGGCGGTCTCGGGGACTTGGCCATTCGATACGGGTATCACCGCTACGAATTTGAAGTCATGATCATTTCGATTTTTATTATGGTGCTGCTCGTGCAAATTCTGCAATGGATTGGCGACGCGTTCGTCCGCCGGTTCACTCGGAAGTAGCCACCCGGTCATACCCGTAATGGGATTGGCAGCGGAGATCGTTAGGAATTCGCTCGGTAACGAGCTTCCATATAGAAGTGTGTGAACGACCACTATAACATCAATTGGGGAATTAATGGGAGGAGAAGAGAGACATGAAAAAATGGACGTATGTATTAACGTTGATAGCGCTGATTGGCGTGCTCGCGGCTTGCGGCAGCAAGTCGTCGACCGGAACGGATACGGGCTCGTCGAACGCAGCGGGCGGAGAAGGCGGCAAGGAGACGGTGAAGCTGGTTGTCGGGGCATCGCCGGTGCCGCATGGCGAGATTCTGAATCATATTGCGTCGAAGCTGAAGGAGCAAGGCATTGAGCTCGAGGTCAAAGAGTTCACGGACTATGTGCAGCCGAACGTGCAGGTGCACGAGAAGCAGCTGGATGCGAACTTCTTCCAGCACAAGCCGTACATGGACAACGAAGTCACGGAAAAAGGCTATGATCTTGTAAGTGTCGGGAACGTGCATGTGGAACCATTCGGCGGGTATTCCAAATCGATCAAATCGATCGACGAACTGAAGGATGGAGATACGGTATCGATTCCGAACGATCCAACCAATGGCGGGCGCTCGCTCCTTCTATTGGAGAAGCAAGGTCTGATCAAGCTGAAGGAAGACGCTGGCCTGAACGCCGGTGTTAAGGATATTGTCGAAAATCCGAAAAATTTGAAATTCAAAGAGCTCGAAGCGGCCATGCTTCCTCGTACGCTGGATGAAGTCAACTTGGCACTTATCAACACGAACTTTGCGCTGGAAGCCGGACTTAATCCGACGGAGGATGCCCTCTTCATCGAGGACAAGGATTCCCCGTATGCGAACATTTTGACAGCGCGGAGCGACAACAAAGACAGCGATGCGATCCAGAAGCTGCTGGCTGCGCTGCAATCGGATGACGTGAAGCAGTTCATCAGCGAGAAATACGAAAGTTCCATCGTTCCAGCATTCTAAGAAGCGTTATCTGTGCTCTTCGAATGGCCCCCTTGCACGGCACATTTGCCCTGCAAGGGGGTTTTTGCATGCCGCGAAAGCAGGGTAGGAAATTTTTAGGAAACCTTTAAAGAAACCCGAAAGGAGATTGGCGTTGGCTGCAGAAACCGTGTGGGGACTCAATACGATTAGTAGGGGGAAGATGTCATGTTCGAACGAATCGATAAGGCCGTGTGCTGCCCCGCCTCAAGTTGTTCTGCCCTGGCAAATCGCATATACTGAAGAGGAATGATGCGGAGGCTGGGAGGAGGAGATGATGTTGGAACAGGAGCGCAGGATTGCGCTGATTACAGGCAGTGCCAAAGGGCTGGGGAAGATGTCCGCGCTCGCCTTGGCCGAAGCCGGACATGACATTGTTCTGAATTACATGCATAGCGAACGCGAGGCAACCGAGCTCCAACGCCAGATTGCTTCCATAGGAGTCCGCTGCTTGCTCGTGCAAGCCGATATCTCGAAGACGGAAGATGTCAAGCGGCTCGTCCATACGATGAATGAACGAATAGGCATGGCGGATATCGTCGTCAACAATGCCGGACCCTTCGTCCGGGAACGCCGCCTGTTCGCTGACTATACCGAGGAGGAAATTTTGTTCCTGCTGAATGGCAACCTGACCGGGGTCATGCTGCTCGATCATATGCTGCTCCCTTCCATGCGCCGGCGCGGGTGGGGGCGAATCATCCATTATGGATTCGGCCATGCGGCAGAAGCCCGTTCGTGGCCGCACCGCGCCGTATACGCCGCAGCCAAGGTCGGGCTCGTCTCTTTTACGAAGACGCTTGCCGTAGAGGAGGCCCCGTATGGCATTACGGTCAACATGATCTGCCCCGGAGATATTCGCGGCGACAACAAGGAACGGCGCATCGACGAGGTGCAGGGCGTGAAGGATGAAGAGACGCCGCGCGGCCGCCCAGGCACGGGCGAGGATGTGACCCGGGTCATTCGCTTTCTGTGCGAGGAGCAATCGGATTTCTTCACGGGCAACATCATGAATGTATCGGGCGGGCTCGACCCGATACGGGCCAATATCGGCAACCTTATGTAAGCCGGGGAACGAGAAACTCGGGCATGCGGTTATAAAAGTTTTTTTTTGAACAACCTCTAGTAAGGGTGTATATTACGTTATGCTGGAGCTTAATGCCCCTGTCCTGACAAGAGCGCGGTTCGCCGCGCTTGCCGGATGGAGGGCGTTTTTTCATATCGCGTAAGATGAACAGGTGGTAGACCAGATGAGCAGACTGACAAAAGAGTTAGCGCAGGAAATTGTGACGCGGACGATGCAAGTGATTCACTATAACGTCAACGTCATGGACGAACGAGGGCGGATTATCGGCTCCGGAGACCGTTCGCGCTTATATCAGAAGCATGAAGGGGCGGTCATCGCAATTGAGCGGAAGGGGCGCTTCGAGATAGACGAGGAGAGCGCGCGGAAGCTGCAAGGGGTGCTGCCCGGCACGAATCTGGCGATTCAGTTCCAGGGCGAAGTCGTGGGCGTCATCGGCATTACCGGCGATCCGAACGAGGTGACCAAGTACGGCGAGCTAGTGAAGATGACGGCGGAAATGTATCTGGAGCAAGCCGATCTGTTGGAAAAAGCCCAGTGGGACAAGCGGATGAAGGAGGATTTCCTGCTGTCCGTCATTCACGCGGACGGCAAGGATAACGACATGCTGCGGCTCCAAGCGGAACGGATCGGCTTCAATCCGGACCGGGCGCGGGTCGCATGCATTATGGAACTGACAGGGACGGAGAACGCGGATGCGCTGCCTGCGCTCAAGCGGGTGGTCGAGCTGCTGGAGGGGCGGCCCGCCATTGACCTGATCGCCATCCGCAATACGCGCCAGATCGTGCTGTTCAAGCCGCATCTTCATCCGCGCGAGCCGGGTGCCGATATATGCGAAGGCATCGGCCGCATCCGCAGGCTGCTGGAGGAGAAGCAGATTGCGCCCCTCCGGATCGCCGTCGGCAAGGTGTATTCCGGCATCGGCGGCTTAATCGCGTCATACCGTTCCGCACAGGATACGATGCGTGCGGGCCAGGCGATTTTCCCGGAGCAGCCGGTATATTATAGCGAAGACATGCCGAATGAGACAGCGGCGGCCAATGTCAAGCCATCCTGGATAGGGGATGAGCTGCGGCGGTTATGGCAGCGGTTCGCGCAGGAGGACAAGAGCGGGGAACTGCAGCAGACGCTGCAGGCTTATTATGAGGAGAATGGCGAACAGCGGCGCATTGCGGATCGATTGGCGATTCACCGGAATACGCTTCGTTACCGTCTTCAGCGCATTCATGAAGCGACCGGCAAGGACCCGAAGCATTTTCGCGACTTATATACGCTGATGACGGCCCGCTGGTTATGCGCGCTAGGGGACAAGGAGAACGAGAGCAACGTCTGAGCGGGCCTGCATCTATTGTGCATTTGAACAAAAAACATGCTCAGTAAAGCGCTGTATTTCATTTTAATGCATGATGAAGCGCTTACACATTACAGGTACAGTAATAGTACAAGGAATTGATATAACACCTTAGGGGGAGTACAATATGGACGTATCTGTAACTGTGCTCGGTGCTCTGACGGCATTGGTCGTAGCCATTGTGCTAATATTGCGAAAAGTTCCTCCGGCGTACGGCATGATGATTGGCGCGCTGGCCGGCGGGATTGTCGGCGGGATCGGGCTGGTCGATTCCGTGAATCTGATGATGGATGGCGCGAAGGGTATGATACCGGCCGTGCTGCGCATCCTGGCCGCCGGTGTGCTGGCCGGCGTCCTGATTGAATCGGGCGGGGCCAAGACGATTGCCGAGACATTGGTCCGCAAGTTCGGCGAGACGCGCGCCTTGTTCGCGCTGGCGTTCGCGACGATGGTGCTGACGGCGGTCGGCGTCTTCATCGACGTCGCGGTCATCACGGTGGCGCCGATTGCGCTCGCGATTGCCCAGCGCGCCGGCTTGTCCCGCATGGCGATTCTGCTCGCCATGATCGGCGGCGGCAAGGCGGGCAACATTATGTCGCCGAATCCGAACGCCATCTCGGCGGCGGAGGCATTCAACATTCCGCTGACCTCGATGATGATGGCGGGAATTTAACCGGCTCTGTTTGGACTTTTTGCCACTTATATGATTGCCAAGCGGCTGACGAAGAAGGGCACGATGATTGCTGCTGAAGAAAGCGTTGACAAGGGCGAGCAGCAGCTTCCAAGCTTCCTGGCGGCCATGATGGCGCCGCTCACGGCGATTGTGCTGCTGGCGCTGCGCCCGCTGGCCGGCATCGTTATCGACCCGATTATCGCATTGCCCGTCGGCGGCCTCGTTGGCGCCTTGTGCATGGGCCGCATCAAGCAGATTAATCAATATGCGATATCAGGCCTGGGCAAAATGACGGGCGTAGCGGTTATGCTGCTCGGCACGGGAACGTTGGCCGGCATTATATCGAACTCGCAATTGAAGAATGTCATCATCGACAGTCTGGCCTCTTCCGGCCTGCCCGCTTACTTGCTGGCCCCGATAAGCGGCGCGTTCATGTCCTTGGCCACCGCTTCGACGACGGCAGGCACGGCGGTCGCAAGCTCGGTGTTCGGCTCGACGATTATGGAGCTTGGCGTCGCGTCGCTGGGCGCTGCGGCGATGATTCATGCCGGTGCGACCGTCTTCGACCATATGCCGCACGGCAGCTTCTTCCACGCGACGGGCGGAAGCGTTAACATGGCGATGAAGGAGCGGCTGCGTCTCATTCCGTATGAGACTCTGATCGGCCTTGTCCTGGCCATCGTCTCGACATTGGTGTTCGGCGTATTCGGATGGTTCCTCTAACCCGGGATGGCACCGGGGAGCAGTGGCCGAAGGTTAAGGTTTGATGGAGAGGGAGTGGAGAGAATGAAGGTTGTAATTGCTCCGGACTCATTTAAAGAGAGCTTGTCCGCAATGGAGGCATGTCATGCGATAGAAAAAGGATGGCGCCATGTCTATCCCGAAGCGGAGATCATACATGTGCCGATGGCCGACGGCGGGGAGGGCACGGTCCAGTCCTTGGTCGATGCGACGGGCGGACGCTTGATTCACCGCGAGGTGACGGGACCGCTGGGTACGCCCGTGACCGCATTCTACGGCTTGCTTGGCGACGGAAAGACGGCGGTGATCGAGATGGCGGCCGCCTCGGGTCTCGCGCTTGTGCCGCCGGCGCAGCGCAATCCGCTTGTGACGACGACACGCGGCACCGGTGAGCTGATTTTGTCGGCGCTGGATGAAGGCGTCAACACGATCATTCTCGGGCTGGGCGGCAGCGCCACGAACGACGGTGGTGCGGGCATGGCGCAGGCACTCGGCGTGCGGCTGCTTAATGCCGGCGGCGCGGAGATCGGTCATGGCGGCGGAGAATTGCACCGTATCGCCCGCATCGACGTGAGCGGAGCCGACCCGCGGCTGAGTGACGCTGCCTTCGTAGCCGCGTGCGATGTGGACAACCCGCTGACCGGAGAGCGGGGGGCGTCGGCCGTATTCGGCCCTCAGAAAGGCGCCGGGCCGGACATGGTGCGGCAGCTTGACGGCAATCTCGCCCATTATGCGGCGATGATTAAGGACTGCTTGGGCCGCGACGTAGCCGGGATTCCCGGCGCGGGCGCAGCCGGAGGGCTCGGCGCGGGGGTGCTCGCCTTTTTGGACGCCGAGCTGAAGCGGGGCGTCGATATCGTCATCGAAGCGACTGGGCTCGCTTCGCATGTGAAGGATGCGGATCTCGTCATTACGGGGGAAGGCCGCATCGACAGCCAGACGATTTACGGCAAGACGCCGATGGGCGTGGCCAACACGGCCAAGCGCTATGGCGTGCCGGTTATCGGCATCGCGGGCTCGCTGGCGGACGGGCATGAAGTGGTGCATGAGCATGGCATCGATATGGTGTTCACGATCGTGCCCGGCGTATGCAGCCTGGACGAGGCTTTGAGCCAAGCCGCTGCCAATATGGAGCACACGGCGCGTAACATTGCGAAGACGTTGCAATGCGGCAGCAATTTGGGGAAATAAGTCAAGTAATATAGGGCGGACGCTTTCTTGTTGGAAGGCGCCGCCTCTTTTCATGTCCTGACGGTCACAAAAAATTCACCTCGCTCATGTCGATGAGTGAAGAATTGCACGCTGACATGCTATACTGTTAAGTAAGAAGCAAGGAAATATGATATTGGCTTTTCTTTGCTCGACGAATCTACCTCTACACCGAGAGGAGGCGACACCATAGAATTCAGGGTAAAGGATTTGTTACAGATCGACATATTGAAGCAAGCGTTCGTCGTCAGCGGCAAACAGGGTCTGAACAACCTTGTTCGCGGTGTGACAATCATTGAAGCGCCGGATATCGCGGAGTGGATTAACGGGGGAGAATTGCTCCTGACCAGTCTGTACCCGCTGCAATCTTTCGATTATAGCGAACAGCAGATCTTCATGTCGCAGTTGGCTGATAAAAAGGTAAGCGCTCTCGTTATCAAGACGGGACGATTCGTTCATGATATTCCATCCGGCCTCATTGAAGCATCAGAGAGGCTTCATCTGCCTATCATACAAATTCCGAAGCAAGTTCCTTATCGTGAAGTTATGTATCCGGTGATGGAATTACTTTTTAACAAACAAGTGGTAAAGCTCAAGTATTTCAAAGAAGTCCATGACCGATTTATCGCGCTTACGCTTGCCAATAAAGGCGCTGAAAATATTATCATGTCCTTGAAAAATCTGATTGGCAATCCTGTTACTTTATATGACCGGAACTTTTATCCCATATCGGCGACCGACCCGGATCTGGTGCAGTTTGAGGTGCTGGAGCACGAGGAAGTGGATGGTGCCCGCATCGACACGGAATTTGCATGTTTTCGACAGCGCGTGCTTTACCCGGAATGGGGCGGCCGAACGTGCGAGCATCTTGTTGTTCCGGTAGAAACGGTAAATCATATCAAGATCCATCTCGTTATCCATGAGACGCGCAAAGCCGTGGAAGCACTGGATTTCATAGCCATTGAAAACGCAGCGACCTCCTTGTCGCTCGATCTCGTCAAGCAATATGCCGTGGCCGAAGTGGAGATGAAATTCAAAGACGACTTAATCGATGATCTGCTGAACGCCAAGATCGAATCGCTCCAGAGTGTATACCAGAGGGCCAATTTGATTGGCTGGGATTTGAACAAGACCTATGTTGTCGTGCTGTTCCGGCTGCAGATTGTGGATGGTTACGATGAGAACGAACTGGATCTGTACAGTCTTCATAATCCATATCAGCGCTTGCTGTATGATATCATTCAGCGGCAGCTGCCGGAAGGCACCATCCGTATCCGTAATGATCAGCTCGTTGTACTATGGGGAATCGATACTCCTCAAGCTGATAAAATGGCCTCCTTGCGCATGATAAAGGCGGCAGCCAGGAACATCCAGCACACATTTTGCAAACGAATTCAAAGCATCGATCTGCAGGTTGGCATCGGGAACGCGGCCCATTCGATATCGGAGCTGCCACGGAGCTATAAGGAAGCGCAAGATGCATTGCATCTTGGGACATTGATTAATGGCAATTCCGCGATTTCTGCCTTTTCGGATTTGGGCATATACCGCTTGCTCTGCCAAATCGAAGATGCCGACGAGCTTGCAAAGTTTATCCCGCTATCATTAAAAAAATTGCTCGTCTATAAACAGCCGAACCGGGATGATTTAATCAAAACGCTGCAGACGTTTTTGCAGCACCATCAAAATGCCGCCAAAACCGCCGAGGAGCTGTACGTCCACTATAAGACCGTAACCTACCGGATTGAACGAATCAAGGAGATTACCGGCATGGATATGGATGACCCGGATGAGATGCTGTCGGTCCAAGTCGGATTGAAAATTCTCGTCTTGCTCGACGATCATCCCGTCGCGTCGCAACCAGAGCTTGTGGGCGTGTAACCAAGTCAGAATAAGGCCCTCGCCATCCAGGCTCCGCTTACTGAGAGGAACAAAGCTCTCTGCAAGCGGAGTTTTTGGCATATCAAAAACTAGAAAATCTCCTATATGCGACGCCTCTTATAAACAATCTCCCATCGGTTCAGGAAGGTATGTATGTGTGGAGTTCCTTATGACCAGTCTCCCATCGAGTCAGGAAAGCG
>NZ_QYZD01000053.1:0-21537 GCF_003591545.1 Paenibacillus thiaminolyticus | reverse complement strand
AAACGCAGAAGCCTCAGCGCAAACCGGCTGCATCAAAAAAGGCGAGTTCTGCGTCACCACGCAAACCCGCCCAGAACCATCCGTGGAAAACCACGTATGATAACACTAAAAAATAAGCGTACCACAAAAAACAGTTCGTTCCAAGATGCAATGTATTCACAACATAATAGCTATGCAGAGGTCACCTGGTAAGGCTGACCTCTGATCACACAAGTGGCGTTCACAGACGATTGACATTTGTCCGGATAAAATATACGCCTAAACTGTTTCGTAGGACAGACTCCTAGGATTTAAGTAAAATAATAGAAAACAGAGAATAGATAAGGATGGAAAATGTCAACGAACAAATCAGTTTATAAATGGTTATGTTTTGATTGTTCTTTAATTTCTCTAATAGTGATATAAAGGTAAGACAGAAAATAAAAGATGCAATAAAGGAGATACTATGAAGAAAACTTATCACGTTATCGTCTCCATCTTATTTAGTCGAATTACTCGTCTTTTTGCTTCCAATACCAAAGTGCGCCTTTGTCTGGACTTTCGTCATACGCACTACTTGGACTAATACTAATTTCTGGTTTTGATCCTTTTGAAAAAGAAAGACTTCCGCTAACGTTTGTTTCCTTATGAAAGTACTTTGCGGTCGCTGAAGATGTTTCATTCTTTCCTGAACCGTCATGAGATTTGGTGATAATTACATAGCTACCGCCGGAGTGTTTATTTGCGAAATAATTGTTTTTACCGTCACTCACTATTTTCTGTAATTGGAATTCCCAACCTATCCCTGCACCGGGCGTATATTTATCATAAGTATGCTGAGTGATATCATACCGAGCGCCAGTAACTTTGTCTGTTGCGGTATAGCTGTAGAATGCAGATTCTGGATCAGCATTGAAGTCACTACTCCAAGCAATTCCCGTTTTATCCTTATGAAGATAAAAAGGTTTGTAATCCCAAACCCAATTATGGACAATAGAGAATCTGGCGGTTCCTGGTACCGTTGTTTTTATCCTGCTTACTACTAAATATTGAGTAAAGTTACTTAAAGCCATCAATTCGTTATCGAATGTCTGGATTGAATTGACATCATCCGCGAGATATCCATTTGACTTTTCGAAATGATAGAAATGTGCCACGCTCTCTGTATAGCGCTTCCTTGAAACTATCTTGGAGAACATGAATGACTTCTTGGGGATAACCGGCTTCTTGTAAGTATAAGTTGATAGTCGAATCATTTAATTTATTACTATCGGCCCCTGCTGCAATTGGTAATGAACAAAGCAAAATTAGAACTAGTGAGACACTGAGAAATTTTTTTCAAATACAAAACCCTAACATAAATAGTTTATTATCCCAAATTTAATATACCATGGTATGGGATTTATTTCAATAAAAATTACGAAGCTGCTCCGCAGTTAGCAGTATTTTCTCTGCTATTACATCGCTGTTTTCATCTTCCGATTCTAATAATAAATATGAAGCGATCTTGGCGCTTAGAGATGCATTTTGAAATGAAAAGGAGTCGTGGAGTAGTGCAAATAACGTATCTGATTGTGGCTTTGCAAACACGAGTGGTTCCAGCAGTTCTTCAAAGGGGAATCTCCAAAACCGCTATAATCGGCTGGATAGTTTTATAATCTGGCCGCTGAATTACTCCATTCTCAATCTTTGAAATGTTCCCTCTGCTCACTCCCGATAATTCAGCCAATTGTACCTGTGTCATCCCCCGTTCCTGTCGAAAACGTTGAAGCAGCTCCCCCAAGGTTGAGCACACCAGATTGACGGTACTCACACTCTTACTTCCTTATAATGGGGTAAGATTATCTATACATTAAGACACCATAATTACAAGGGGTGGATCCTATGGAATGGAAACGTGCACGCGTCTCTCAGAAACGCCAAGTAACGATACCTCTAAAATTTTTCGAACAAGCAGAAATTAAAGACGAAGTGGAATTATGTATCAAGGGGAACATCATCATTATGCGCCAGGTGCGTGAACAGACGGGCCATGATTCTTTCGCGGATCTCATATTAGAAGACTTGATCAAAGAAGGGTTTTCCGGTGACCAACTGCTGACAAAATTCCGCGAAAGGCAAGCCGAACTGCATGTTGCCATTAAAAATGTAATTACCGAATCTGAAGAGGCCGCTAGAAACTTCAGGACTACTAATGACGAAACGGCAGACCTATTTGGCGATATAATGAGTTGAAATGTTCGCTTAAAAGTAAACATACGACAAAAGGAGCCGGCACAAATACCGGCTCCTTTCATCTTACTGTATCGGTGCCTTCAACGGCATTCCCGGCTTGCGCGGGTATGCTTTTGGCGTCGGTCCTTTTTTGGCAATTAAAATGATATGGCGTTCCGATTGCTCCACCGGCAGGGTGAGCTTATGATCCGCCAGGAAGGAGCCGTTCAGCACCTGCAGGCTCTTCGCCGATTCGGCGATCTCCTCGGCCGGATTCGTCCCCTTCATCGCCGCGAACAGGCCGCCCGTCTTCACGAACGGAAGACAGAATTCATTTAGCACATTGAGGCGGGCTACGGCGCGAGCCGTTACGATATCGAACCGATCCCGGTATTGCGGCTTCCGCGCCACCTCCTCCGCCCGGCCATGAATGCACTCGACCCCAGTGAGTCCCAGCTCCTGCGCCAGATGACTCAAGAACTGAATTCGCTTATTCAGCGAGTCCACAATCGTCAGTTGGACATGCGGGAACAGGATGTGGAGCGGAATGCCCGGGAACCCAGCCCCCGATCCGATATCGGCCATGGTGGCGACATCCTCCATGTTGACATGAGCCGCCAGCAGCAGCGAATCATAGAAATGCTTCTCATATACGTTATCCCGCTCGGTAATCCCGGTCAGGTTCATCTTCTCGTTCCATTCCACTAAGATATGGAAGTATTGTTCGAACTGCTCCCGCTGCCGTTCCGTGAGCGTCCATCCGTGCCCGGCCAGCCAGCCGGCAAACTGTTCTTGTACGGCATCCATAGGCTTGAATCTCTCCGTCCCTCATATGAAATCCCGCCCTCAACGAGCAGAGCAGGCCTAACCGTTGCGAATTTCCTCCTGCTTCGCCGCCGTCACGCGGTTGTAATGCTCGATATAGACAAGCAGGATGGAAATATCAGCCGGCGTCACCCCTGAGATCCGGGATGCCTGACCGATGGAGATCGGCCGCACCTTTTCCAGGCGCTGCTTCGCTTCGGAAGCGATGCCCTGCACATCCTGATAGTCGATATCGGCCGGAATCATCTTCTTCTCCATCTTTTGCAGCTTTTCCACATGCAGCAGCTGCTTCTCGATATAGCCGGCATATTTGATCTGAATCTCGACCTGCTCCTTCATCTCCTCATCCAGCTCATGCGGAGATGGGAACAGCTTCTCCACCTGAGCGTAGGCCACTTCAGGACGACGCATTAGCGTAATCGCGTCGCAGCCATTCACCAGCGGGGCCGATCCCGCTTCGGCGAGCAGCGCCTGCACCGCTTCGTCCGGCTTCACCTTCGTCGCGCGCAGCCGTTCCATCTCCCGCTCGACGAGCTCCATCTTGCGTTGGAATACCGCATAGCGCTCTTCGCTAATCAAGCCGATCTCATAGCCGATAGGCGTAAGGCGAATGTCCGCATTGTCATGACGGAGCAACAGCCGGTATTCGGCCCGGGACGTCAGCAGACGGTAAGGCTCCATCGTCCCCTTCGTCACGAGATCGTCAATCAAGACGCCGATATAGCCTTGGGAACGGTCCAGGATGACCGGGGGCTTGCCTTGAATCTTGCGCGCCGCATTAATGCCGGCTATAATGCCTTGGGCCGAAGCCTCTTCATAGCCGGACGTTCCGTTGATTTGCCCGGCCGTGTACAGGTTCTCGACCAGCTTCGTCTCCAACGTCGGCCACAGCTGCGTCGGCACGACCGCATCGTATTCGATAGCATAGCCGGTGCGCATCATTTCCGCTTTTTCCAATCCGGGAACCGATCGGATCATTTGAAGTTGAACGTCTTCCGGCATGCTGGTAGACAGCCCTTGAACGTAATACTCCGACGTATTTTTCCCTTCCGGCTCCAGGAAAATCTGATGCTTCGGCTTGTCGGCGAAGCGGACGATTTTGTCCTCGATCGATGGACAATAACGTGGCCCAGTCCCCTCGATTACGCCCGAGAACATCGGCGCCCGGTGCAGGTTCTCGTTAATAATCCGGTGCGTCTCCTCCGACGTGTAGGTCAGCCAGCAAGGCAGCTGCTCATTATCGGACGACGTCGTCTCATAGGAAAAGAACTTCGGATGCTCATCCCCCGGCTGTATCTCCGTCTTCGAGAAATCGATGAACTGCTTATTAATGCGCGGCGGCGTTCCGGTCTTGAATCGCACCATCTCGAAGCCCAGCTTGCGCAGGTTCTCCGACAGTTTGACCGAAGGCTGCTGGTTGTTCGGACCGCTCTCGTACATAAGCTCGCCGATAATAATTTTGCCGCGCAAATACGTCCCGGTCGTCAGCACGACCGCCTTCGCCGTATAGCGGGCACCGGATGTGGTCTCGACGCCGACGCATTTGCCGTCTTCCACGAGCAGCTCCTCCACCATGCCCTGACGAAGCGTCAGATTCGGCGTCGATTCCACCGTTTCCTTCATCGCCTGCTGGTACAGCACCTTATCCGCCTGCGCGCGCAGCGCGTGCACCGCCGGTCCTTTGCCTGTATTCAGCATGCGCATTTGAATGAAAGTTTTGTCGATATTGCGGCCCATCTCACCGCCTAAGGCGTCGATCTCGCGCACGACATGGCCTTTGGCCGGCCCCCCGATCGACGGGTTGCACGGCATGAAGGCCACCATATCCAGATTAATCGTCAACAGCAGCGTATTACAGCCCATCCGGGCTGTCGCAAGCGCCGACTCGCAGCCGGCGTGTCCGGCTCCGATGACGATAACATCATAGTGTCCTGCATCGAATGGCATCGTATCCCTCCTCTATTCCCATCTTCGTCCCGCTTCTTATTTGCCGAGGCAGAATTGAGAAAATATTTGATCAATCAGCGAATCGCCGACGGCATCGCCGATAATTTCACCTAACTGCTCCCAGGCTGACCGCACATCGATCTGAATCATATCGATCGGGATGCCTTGGCGGGAAGCGTCTATCGCATCATCAAGCGCCTGAAGCGCCTTCTTCAGCAGCGCAATGTGGCGCACGTTGCTCACATACGTCAAATCTCCGGATTCGATGCCGCCGCTGAAGAACAAGGTCGAGATCGCCTGCTCCAAGGCGTCTACGCCCTCCTGCTCCTTCGCCGACATGCGGACAATGGCGTCTGCGCCGAACGTGTTTTCCAGTTCGCTTATATCGATATGTTGCGGCAGATCCATTTTATTCACAATCACAATGACTTGTCTACCCACAAATTCCTTCATCCATTCCCGCTCATCCTCATGCAGCGGCTCGTTGTTATTCACAACGAAGAGGATGAGATCCGCCTCCAGCAAGGCGCTGCGGGAACGCTCCACGCCGAGGCGCTCGACGATATCCGTCGTCTCCCGGATACCGGCCGTGTCCAGCAAGCGAAGCGGAATGCCGTTAATGGTGACGAACTCCTCGATCACGTCGCGCGTCGTGCCCGGAATATCCGTCACAATCGCCTTATTGTCCCGGGCCAGCGTATTCAACAGCGAGGACTTCCCTACATTTGGCCGCCCCACAATCGCCGTCACAATGCCCTCTCTTAATATTTTCCCCTCGGACGCCGTCTTTAACAGCTGATCAATCTCTTTTTTGACTTGACCGCATTTGTCCTGGATGAACGCGCTCGTCAATTCTTCCACGTCATGCTCCGGATAATCGATATTCACCTCGATATGGGCCAGCGTCTCGATCAGCGTATGGCGCAGCGCACTAATTTTCTTCGACAGATGGCCCTGCACCTGCTTCATCGCCAGGGAGAAAGCCCGATCCGACTTCGACCGTATCAGGTCAATGACCGCCTCCGCCTGCGACAAGTCAATGCGTCCGTTCAGGAAGGCCCGCTTCGTGAACTCCCCTGGCTCCGCCGGACGAATCTCCTGCTCCAGCAGCAGATCCATGACCTTGCGAATCGAGATCATCCCTCCGTGCGTATTGATCTCGACAACATCCTCCGTCGTGAACGAGCGCGGCGCCCGCATCACGTTCACCAGTACCTCCTCGACCCGCTCCCCGGTCTTCGGATCGACGATATGGCCGTAATGAATCGTATGCGTCTCCGCCTCGGTCAGCTTCACCTTGGAACGGAACAGCTTCTCCACTTCGCTCAGCGCGCCTTCCCCGCTCACCCGAATCACCGCGATCCCGCCCTCGCCGAGCGGCGTCGAGACGGCTGCGATCGTATCATACATCATGGGAACTCCCTCCTGTCTTCGCACATGCTTCTATCCTGTACGTATACCGGACATTGAATTTTGTTAAAAAAAAGCAATGATTACCCCCGACATAGGCGCAATCATTGCGTTCGTGCTTGAATTCCACGTCTATATAATAGAGAATATTCCAATCATACCATGCGGATTATTTCACGGAAATAACGATGCGCCGGTTCGGCTCCTCACCCTTGCTATAGGTCTTCACTTTTGGGTGAGCCTGCAGCTTGGCATGAATGATCTTCCGCTCCTGCGGCGTCATCGGCTCCAGCACGACATCCTGGTGGTTGCGAACGGCCTTGTTCGCCAACCGGTCAGCCAGCGCTTCTAGCGTCTTCTTCCGCCGCTCGCGGAACTGCTCTGCATCAAGAATAATACGAAGGTGGTGCTTAGAATAACGGTTAGCGACCAGACTCGTCAAATATTGCAGCGAATCCAAAGTCTGGCCACGGCGCCCGATAATGAGTCCAAGATCAGGTCCGCTAATGTCGAATGTAACGGTATCCTTGCGCTTATGCACCGATACCTCCACTTCCAATCCCATCGCGCGGGCCGCGTCGATAATGAACCGGCTCGCCTCTTCGATCGGATCAGGGCCTTCCACCCCGGCTTCTGCCTCGGCTGCGGCATTCACGGACGGGATCGCCGCCTCTCCCGCCGGCTCTGACTTCGCTTCAGCGGCAGGGCTCGGGGCCGGGGCAGGTGCCTCCGGCTTCTCAAGCAGCGTAAGCTCCACGGTAGCCGGGCGCACCCCAATCAATCCGAACAATCCGCGCGAGGGCTTCTCCAATACGCGGACGGTGACGCGATCTTCCGTCACCTTCCATTGTGCCAATCCGTTGTATATTGCATCTTCGATAGTTTTTCCCGATACAATTAGCGTGTTCATTTCGCCGGACTGACCTCCTTATCATTGTTACGATAAAGGAAAAAGTTCTGTACAATCGTGAACAGGTTGCTATATACCCAATACAGCGGCAAGGCCGCCGGGAAGTTAATCGACATGACAAAAATCAAGATTGGGAACACGTACAGCATGAACTGCATCGGATTCGGCCCTTTTTGCTGTGCGGTCATCATTTTCGTCTGAATGAACGAGGTCAGTGCAGCGATGATCGGAAGCACGTAGTACGGGTCGGTTTGTCCCAATTTGAGCCATAAAAAAGTATGCTCGCGAATTTCCGAGTTCAAATAAATCGAGTTGTACAGGGCGATAAATACCGGCATCTGAACAATCATCGGCAAGCAGCCGGCCAGCGGATTCACATTATGCTGTTGGAACAGCTTCATCGTCTCTTCTTGCTGCTTTTGCGGATTGTCGCCATATTTCTTCTTAAGCTCGTTAAGCTTCGGCTGCAGCTTCTGCATCTCCTTCGAGCTGCGCATCTGCTTCACGGTGAGCGGTAAAATAAGAGAACGGACGATGATGGTAAGCAGCAGTATGGCCAGGCCATACTCTCCCTTGAACCAGGTTGCAAACGTATCCAGAGCGAACGAGAAATAATAGACGACGTTGCGCTCCCAGAAGTTCCCCTGCAGCAGGTCCTCTGTCTTCAATGTCGTGGTCGATGTCGTACATCCGGTCAATACAACCAGCAACAGCACAGAAACCGCCACGAAGAGCCATTTTCGATTATGAAACAACTTCTTCAGCGACAATAGCAAAAACTCCTCTCTTGAACCATCCGATTCCAAAGTAAATATATCATATTTCAAACGCTAAAGGAAACGGTCCAAGCCGCTCTAGTCTTGCCTATTGCTTGAACACGGATCCCTTGCGCATCACATGCTGCACGCTCTTCGTCAATTGATCGTAATTCATCTCTGTCGCGCCTTTGCGAACGATGAAAATCAAATCGACATGATCGATAACCCGATCGGCCTCCCGTCTCACAATCTCCTTAATCATTCGCCGCATGCGGTTGCGCATGACCGCATTGCCGATCTTCTTGCTGGCGGAGACCCCTACGCGGAACCGCTCCACCTGCGGACGATGGAAGACATATAAGACCAGCTGATGATTAGCGAAGGAACGGCCGTATCGGTATACCCGGGAAAAATCGGATCGGTCCCGCAACCGGTACTTTTTCTGCACGTGCTTACTCCTGCCCTTCTTACGAAGCCTGCAATGATCTCTGCCGGCATTCCATTAACCAAGTATGTGCTTCCGCCAGGCGGAATAAACGCTCCCTGACCGCAGCCTGAACAGCGGATGATTCGGAAGCAAGCAAAAACGGCCATGATGCCCCCTTGCCGTCAGCCGGCCGTATCTGTCAGGACATTCATGGCTTGTTCTATACTGCTTGCAGACCGCCATCCTTCTTGACCTTCATATCGCGGATTGAACAGGCTCTCTATTATAAATAGATGCGATTGAATCGCAGCAGTCCCCTTTAAGAAAAAAAGACCACCGTGGTGGTCTTGCATTCACGCGTCTTATGCGCTCAGTACTTTTCTGCCTTTTTGACGACGAGCAGCAATAACCTTACGGCCGTTTTTCGTGCTCATTCTTTTACGGAAACCGTGAACTTTTTTGCGTTTGCTCACATTTGGCTTAAATGTTGGTCTCAACGTAGCGCACCTCCTCGAATGAGATATGTCATGGGAGTCCCATTGATTGCGTCAGTTCACACTTTCGCACAAAATTCCTTTTTACATTTAAACAGAATACCTCTTAAAAGTCAATGATAACGTTCGTCCTCTCCTTCCTCTTTCTTCTTTTCCATAATAGGAAGTCTGACTTCGGAACTTATCCGCAGCCCCGATTCGCGCTTCCGCCGCCACGAAGTTATTCACATGTGCAAAACCGTTGAGAAATCGACAGATTTCCATGACGACTTGTGCACAACAATTTATACACAGTGGCCGCTCTTGTCGAATGACAACAAGTTATAAACAATATCTAGTGGTGTACATAATTTTTGTACACAAGTTATTGAATTTGTGGATAATTATCGCGGTATCATTGAAAACCAAGGCTTCTTCTGCTATGATTATATTGTTTTTCGGTTGTGAATAACCATTGTGGATATTTATTTATCAACAACCTGTGGATAAAGTTGTGAACAACTCGGATATTACGTTTATATATTGTTCGACATCTTCTTGATATTGTGGATAATATATTATTCGAATCGCTATATCTCGACATCATGCACGTTCGCTTTGCGGTAACGCGCAAGCCGAACGCCGTCATAACATGTCAGCATAGACCCCGACAATGCGCCCTTCTTTAATAAGGGCTTTCTGTGCCTTGGAGAGCCCTTATCGCGTCTTGTCGGGGCCCTTGTCCTTTTCATGGAGCGGCGAAGCACGCCGGTTATCGCGTCACCTGACGACGCAGAAGGTTTGAAGGAGTGAAACGATCTGTGGAGCGCCAAGCGAACGCACATTGGCAGGAAATATTGTCCGTCATCCAGACCAAGCTTAGCAAACCAAGCTTCGATACCTGGTTCAAAGCCACTCAAGCGGTCAAGTTTACGGACACGCAGCTACTGATTACCGCACCGACCACATTTGCGGTGGAATGGCTTGAGAGCCGTTATACGAAGCTGGTTAGCTCAACTATCTTAGAAATTACGGGCAATCAGGTGGACGTCAAGTTCATCATCGAGGAGGCGGCCCTTGCGGAACCTGACATTCCGCAGCCACAGAGTCCTCCGGCCCGTCCTGCCGTTCAGGATGAGCCGGCTTCCACCATGCTCAACCCCAAGTATACGTTCGATACATTCGTCATCGGCTCGAACAACCGCTTCGCCCATGCCGCTTCGCTCGCGGTGGCGGAAGCGCCGGCCAAAGCATACAACCCGTTGTTCCTGTACGGGGGCGTCGGTCTGGGCAAGACCCACTTGATGCATGCGATCGGCCATTACATTTTGGAGCATAATCCAGCGAGCCGCGTCGTATACACCACATCCGAGAAGTTCACCAATGAATTCATCAATGCGATCCGGGATAACCGGGGGGAGAGCTTCCGCAACAAATACCGGAATGTCGACATTTTGCTCGTCGACGACATTCAGTTTCTCGCCGGCAAGGAATCGACGCAGGAGGAATTTTTCCATACCTTCAATGCGCTTCATAACGAAAATAAACAGATCGTCATCTCAAGCGATCGTCCGCCCAAAGAGATCGAAACGCTGGAGGAACGGCTTCGTTCCCGGTTCGAATGGGGCTTGATCACCGATATTCAGCCCCCTGATTTGGAGACGAGAATCGCGATTCTGCGCAAAAAGGCGAAGGCGGAGAACCTAGATATCCCAAATGAAGCGATGGGCTATATCGCGAATCAGATCAACACGAACATTCGTGAGCTGGAAGGGGCACTGACCCGGGTCGTCGCGTTCTCGACGATGACGAACCAGGATATAACGACCCATCTGGCGGCGGAAGCACTGAAGGATATTATCCCGTCCAGCCGTCCGCGCATGATTACGATACAGGATATCCAGCAGAAGGTAGGCGAGTTCTACGGGCTGAAGATGGAGGATTTCAAGGCGCGGAAGCGAACGAAGGCTGTCGCATTCCCGCGGCAGATCGCCATGTATCTCTCCCGCGAGCTGACCGATTACTCCTTGCCCAAGATAGGGGAAGCCTTCGGCGGCCGGGACCATACGACCGTCATCCATGCGCACGAAAAAATTACCCAGAACGTACAGCAAGACCAGGAATTATACAAAGTGATTCAGAACCTGATCGACAAAATCAAAAATCCGACGCTGTGAACAACATAAAAAGCCTATGCACAATCTATACACATGTGGATAGGCTTTACTTTATGCGGATTCCGGGTAGTTATCCACATATTCAGTGCCCCTACTATTACTATTATTATTTAAAAGATTAATATAGATCATCATATAACAGCGCAAGCGAATTCCGCTTCTCATGAATTGCAATGCTACAATAGGCGTTAAGGAGTGACGACATGAAAATTTCCATACTGAAAAATGAACTGAACGAAGCGATACAGAATGTATCAAAAGCGATTTCCAGCCGGACGACAATTCCGATTCTGACCGGGATTAAGATGGACGTGACCTTTCAAGGGGTGACCTTGACGGCCAGCGATACCGACATTTCGATTCAATGCTTCATTCCGGTAGAGGATGACCGCCAGACGATTGTCCAGGTCGACAAGCCGGGCAGTGTCGTACTGCCGGCCAAGTTTTTTGTCGAGATTATTAAGAAGCTGCCGTCCCAAGACATCGAGATCGAAGTCAAAGATCACTTCCAGACCTTCCTCCGTTCCGGTTCAACCGACATCCAGATGGTCGGGCTCGATCCGGAAGAATATCCGGTGCTGCCAAGCATCGAGGAGAACCAGGTTATTCGCGTGAACGGCGATTTGCTAAAGACGATGATCAAGCAGACGGTTTTTGCCATTTCCACCAACGAGACGACGCCAATCTTGACTGGCGTGCTGTGGAATTTGCAGGAGGGCGACCTTAAGTTCGTCGCTACGGACCGCCATCGGCTGGCCAGCCGCGTCGCCGATATTCAAGCGGATGAAGAGATCCGCTTCAACAATGTCGTCATTTCCGGCAAGACGCTCAATGAATTGAGCAAGATCATTCCGGATCAGAACACGATTGTCGATATCGTCGTGGCCGACAATCAGGTATTGTTCAAGATCGACCGCGTTCTGTTTTATTCGCGTATTTTGGACGGCACTTATCCGGATACTTCCAAGATTATTCCACAGCAGTATAAAACAGAACTTGTTTTGGATACAAAAAAATTGACGGATGCGATCGACCGGGCCTATTTGCTGTCACGCGAGGAGAAGACGAACATTGTCCGTCTGCAGACCAAGGAAGACGGCACGATCGAGATTTCATCGAGCTCCTCGGAGCTGGGCCGGGTCACCGAGCAACTGGATGTCAAGGAATTCAACGGGGAGCCGCTGCGCATCGCGTTCAACTCCAAATATATGCTCGATGTGTTGAAGGTTGTGGAATGTGAGCATATTTTCATCGGATTTACGGGGGCCATGAGTCCGATTATCATTAAACCAACGGAGAAGGTGAACAGCCTTCATCTCATCCTGCCGTACCGGACGACCAATTAACCGGAGACAGGCAGGGGAGCGCAGCCGCAGGGAGGCTGCCAAGGAGGATACGATCATGAACGAGATTACGATTCATACGGAATATATTACGCTCGGGCAATTCCTGAAGCTGGCAGACTGCGCTTCGACCGGGGGACATGCCAAGGTGATCCTGGCCGAGAATCAGGTCAAGGTCAACGGAGAGCCGGAATCCCGCCGGGGACGGAAGCTGTATGCGGGGGATAGCGTGAACGTGGAAGGCTGCGGCGCTTTCCGCGTCACTGCAGCGCAGGAGGCATAGCCGGTGTTCGTCAAATCCGTGGCGCTGAAGCAGTACCGCAATTATGAGGGCTTGGAGTTGGATACGAACAACCGGGTCAACATCTTCGTTGGCAATAATGCCCAGGGCAAGACCAATTTGCTGGAAGCCATCTTCGTGCTTGCCCTGACCAAGTCGCATCGTACTTCGAAGGACAAGGAACTGATCGGCTGGGAAGCGGATCAAGCCTCGCTCAAGGCGCTGGTGGAGCGGAAATATGGCCAGGTCCAGCTCGATCTGAGCATTTCCAAGCAGGGGAAGAAGGCCAGGCTGAACGGGCTGGAGCAGAAAAAGCTGAGCGGCTTTATCGGCGCGCTCAATGTGGTGATGTTCGCGCCGGAGGATTTGGAGATCGTCAAGGGCTCCCCAGGCATTCGCCGGCGCTTCCTCGATATGGAGATCGGCCAGGTCCAGCCGAGCTATCTATACCATTTGCAGCAATATCAGAAGGTTCTGATTCAGCGCAACAACTTGTTGAAGCAGATGTGGAGCAAGCCCGGCGCACAGCCGGATACGATGCTCGAGATTTTTAATGAACAGCTTGCGGTTAATGGTGTTAAAGTTGTAAGGAAAAGGAAACAATATTTACTAAAGCTGCAAGGTTGGGCCGAGCAGATTCATGCAGGCATCACCAACGGGCAGGAGGCGCTTCAGATTGAGTATGTGCCGTCCTTCACGGCGGCGGAAGAAGATGACGCTGTTTTATTTGAACAATTTATGTTAAAGTTAACACAAATGAAAGACCAGGAGGTGCGGCGCGGCATAACGCTTGTCGGGCCGCATCGGGACGATCTCGCCTTTTTCATTAACGGCAAAGAAGTGCAAACGTACGGCTCGCAAGGTCAGCAGCGAACAACGGCCTTATCCTTGAAGCTGGCTGAGATTGAGCTGATGCATGAAGAAATTGGTGAATATCCCGTGCTGCTGCTGGACGATGTATTGTCCGAGCTTGATACGCATCGCCAGACGCAACTCATTGAGACCTTTCAGAGCAAGGTCCAGACGTTCATCACGACGACGGGCATCGAAGGCATCAACATTGGCCGGCTTCAGGATGCAAATATGTTCCACGTGGAAAACGGGCAAGTCATGCGTTAAGGGGGAGTCCGATTGTATATTCACCTGGGTGGAGAAAAGGTCATTCGTTCTTCGGAACTGGTCGCTATTTTCGATGTTTCCATTGAGAAAGCATCCAAGCTGTCCAAGCAGTTCGTGGCGAATGCCCATAAGGTCAAAAACGTGGAGGCGATAGGGGAGGAAGAAGCCAAGTCGATCGTCGTCACGAAAGGAAAAGTTTATTTTTCGCCCATTTCGTCTACTACACTGAAGAAGCGGGCGCGTCATTACAACGAGTAGGCATACGACACTTTCGCTTGCCGGACCGATCTGGCGCCGAAGCGCGCCGGAATTGCCTGCAGGCCGCATCGTATAGCGGATGAACCAGCGGCGGAACTGAAAAATAAGAAGTAGGTGAGGGCATGTCATTGAATCAAAACACTTATGATGAGAGCCAGATTCAGGTCCTGGAAGGCCTGGAAGCGGTTCGTAAGCGGCCGGGGATGTATATTGGTTCCACTAGCGTCAGAGGGCTTCATCATTTGGTATGGGAAGTGGTCGACAACAGTATTGACGAGGCGTTGGCCGGTTACTGTACGAAGATTCAAGTGATCGTGCATGAAGATAACAGTATCACGGTCATTGATAACGGGCGCGGGATTCCGGTCGGTATCGAGCAGAAGATGCAGCGTCCGGCCGTAGAGGTCGTCATGACGGTGCTTCACGCTGGCGGGAAGTTCGGAGGCGAAGGCTATAAAGTGTCCGGAGGTCTGCACGGCGTAGGGGTGTCCGTCGTCAATGCGTTGTCGGAGAGCCTTATCGTTACGGTAAAGCGGGACGGCCATATCCATCAGCAGGAGTACCGCCGTGGTGTGCCTCAGTATGATTTGAAAGTGGTCGGTGACACCGATGAGACAGGGACGACGATTCGCTTCAAGCCGGATCCCGAAGTCTTCACGGACACGCTCGTCTATGATCATGAGACGCTGGTCTCCCGTATCCGCGAGCTGGCGTTCCTGAATAAAGGCATTGAAATGGTGCTTGTGGACGAGCGGAACAACCAGACGGAGACATTCAAATACGACGGAGGGATTATCGAATTCGTCGAATATTTGAACCGCAACCGGGAAAAAATGCATGAGCCGCCGATCTATGTTGAGGGGCAGAGGGATTATATTACATGCGAGATCGCCCTTCAGTACAACGACAGCTATACGGAAAATATATATTCATTCGCCAATAATATTCATACGCATGAAGGTGGAACCCATGAGTCCGGATTCAAGAGTGCATTGACGCGGATCATTAACGAATATGCCCGCAAAATGAACCTGATGAAGGATAATGTGTCCAACTTGAGCGGGGATGATGTGCGCGAAGGCATGACGGCGATCGTGTCGGTCAAAATTCCGGAGCCGCAATTCGAAGGCCAGACGAAGACGAAGCTGGGGAACAGCGAAGTGCGCAGCATCGTCGAGTCCTTGTTCGCCGAGCGGCTGATGGAATTTATGGATGAGAATCCGGCCATCTCGCGGAAAGTGGTCGAGAAGGGATTGCAGGCGGCGCGCGCCCGG
The DNA here is from genome assembly GCF_003591545.1 of Paenibacillus thiaminolyticus. Lineage (GTDB taxonomy): Bacteria > Bacillota > Bacilli > Paenibacillales > Paenibacillaceae > Paenibacillus_B > Paenibacillus_B thiaminolyticus_A. The sequence continues at coordinate 6,143 of NZ_QYZD01000053.1, read as the reverse complement.
GATGCGGCACGCCGCGCCCGGGAATTGACCCGCCGGAAGAGCGCGCTTGAGGTCAGCTCGCTTCCGGGCAAGCTGGCAGACTGCTCCTCCAAGGATGCCTCCCAGTGCGAACTGTTCATCGTCGAGGGGGATTCTGCGGGCGGTTCGGCCAAGCAGGGCCGGGATCGCCACTTCCAAGCGATTCTTCCGCTCAAGGGGAAAATCTTGAACGTCGAGAAATCCCGTCTGGACAAAATTTTGTCCAATGCCGAAATCCGGGCGATCATTACGGCCCTCGGGACCGGGATCGGCGAGGACTTCGATCTGGAGAAGGCCCGCTATCACAAAATTATTATTATGACGGATGCCGACGTCGACGGCGCGCATATCCGGACGCTGCTTCTGACGTTCTTCTACCGCTACATGCGGAGACTGATCGAAGCGGGCTACGTCTATATCGCTCAGCCGCCGCTCTTCAAGATCGAGCGGAACAAGGTTGTCCGGTATGCGGACAGCGAGAAGATGAGAGACGAGATTATTGCCGAATTCGGCGAGGGCGTTAAAGTCAACGTGCAGCGCTACAAAGGTCTCGGCGAGATGAATGCCGAGCAGCTGTGGGAGACGACGATGGATCCCGAGAGCCGCTCCATGCTTCAAGTATCCTTCGAGGATGCGAAGATGGCGGACGAAGTGTTCGACACATTGATGGGCGATAATGTGGAGCCGCGCCGCGACTTCATTCAGCGCCACGCCAAATTTGTCAAAAATCTCGATTTTTAAGCGGCAGCATGCAAGCCCCGGTCCCTGCAAGGACCGGGGCTTTTTGCGTTGCATTAGCCTGGGCGGGGAGATGCCTCACTGTTGGCCTGCCGCGTGGGGCACGGTCAAGAGGAGCGCTTGCGGCGGCGCAGGCGGCCGTAGGCGATACCATATTTGCGGATGCGGCGGTAATCGCACTGACTGAAATTCATGTTGCGGAACACGGTGATATCCGGCTTCGTGTTGACTTCGAATATCCACGGATGGCGGTCTTCATCCAGCCCGACATCCAACCCGATTTCCTTGAGGCCGGGGAAACTTTTTTCCAGTTCCACCGCCGTCTCTATCCCTAACTGTTTCAGCAAGGCGATCATCCGGACATTTTCTTCCTCCGTCATGTTGTCTTTGAGGAGCGGGTTAATATCAGCCAGCTTCCCACCGCTATTGAAGTTGGTGACAACATTGCTGGTGCCGGCCACCTTGCCGAACACGGCCGTCGATTCCCAGCGGCCTTTCGGGCTCATTTGCGTTAGCACGCGAATGTCGAAATTTTTGCCTTCATACTTGAGAAGATGAATTCCCTTCTGAATCAGATAGGGCTTGAATCCGATTCGTCTGACGACCGCGCGGTGCAATTCTTCGAATGTGGCGTAACGGAACACCTGCGTGCCTGCCATCAGATGATACTCTTCTCCCTCCCGGATCACCCGCATGACGCCATGACCATGGGTACCCCGGTTCGGCTTGACATAGACCATGGCATGCGCCTCGAGCATGCTCTCCAGATGGGTCTCCGTGAAGGGACGCGTCTCTGGAATGAACGCATTGAGCTCGGCGGAGCGCTGCAAGGCCAGCGTCTTTTTCAACTTACTGGCAACACGTCGTATGGCCATTCAACCATCCTTTCCGATGAACCTGAGTGCGTCATCTTTTCTAGTAGTCAAGTATGGTATAATAAAGGATATGTCGTCGAAGGCCGATTGGAAAAGAACAAAAGCCCATTTTGCGAAAGGAATTGTTCGGTTTTTGGTGTCATTTGGCGTAACGTTTAATTGTACATCTTTTGTGAAAGTAATATAATGAAAATAGCGTAGATATGGACTTGGTGAATAATAGGCAGCTCATTAGGGTGGTTGCTCTTATTCACACAGGGAAACGGTTCGATCCCGATCTGGGCAATGGAGCCGTTTTCGCTTGCTAAGCAAACTCATTGCTATTTGCCATACATTGTGGACGCTGTGAACAAGAATGATGAGGAGGTCCAGCATGGCGGAAGAAAAACAATCGCAAATTAAAGATCGCGACATCGGCATGGAGATGCGGGAATCTTTTCTCGATTACGCGATGAGCATCATTGTCAGCCGTGCGCTGCCGGATGTACGCGACGGACTGAAGCCGGTTCACCGCCGGATATTGTATGCAATGTCCGAACTCGGCATGGCGCCGGACAAGCCATATAAGAAGTCGGCAAGAATTGTCGGGGAAGTCATCGGTAAGTATCACCCTCACGGTGATTCTGCGGTCTATGAGACGATGGTGCGCATGGCGCAGGACTTCTCTCTGCGTTATATGCTGGTCGATGGTCACGGGAACTTCGGTTCGATAGATGGGGACTTCGCGGCAGCGATGCGGTATACAGAAGCGCGTCTGTCTAAGATTGCGATGGAGCTGCTGCGTGACATTAATAAAGATACAGTTGATTTCGCCCCGAACTATGATGGGGAAGAAACGGAGCCAGTCGTGCTGCCGGCGCGGTTCCCGAACCTGCTTGTCAATGGGGTCTCGGGGATTGCGGTCGGCATGGCGACCAACATTCCGCCTCATAATTTGACCGAGGTCATTGATGGCATTCAGGCGCTTATCCGCAATCCGGAGATTACGCCGCTCGAGCTGATGGAATATATCAAGGGGCCGGATTTCCCGACGGCCGGACTGATTCTGGGCCGCGAAGGGATTCGCCAGGCGTATATGAACGGGCGCGGTTCGGTTACGATGCGGGCGAAGGCAACGATTGAAGAGCATAACGGCAAAGCCCGCATTCTCGTACATGAACTGCCTTACCAAGTGAATAAGGCGAAGCTGGTCGAGAAGATTGCCGAGCTGGTCCGGGAGAAGCGGGTCGAGGGCATTACGGATCTGCGCGACGAATCCGATCGCAACGGCATGCGGATTGTTATCGAGCTGCGCCGGGATGTCAATCCGAGCGTCGTGCTGAACAATCTGTACAAGCATACGGCGCTGCAGTCGAACTTCGGCATCAATATGCTGGCGCTCGTTAATCAGGAGCCGCGCGTATTGAATCTGCGCGAGATGCTCTACTATTACCTGGAGCACCAGGTTGAAGTCATTCGCCGCCGCACTGAGTTCGATCTGCGGAAGGCGGAAGCTCGCGCTCATATTCTGGAAGGGTTGCGTGTGGCGCTTGATCACCTCGATGAAGTGATCGCGCTCATCCGCGGTTCCCGAACAGCCGATATCGCGCGCGAAGGCTTGATCAGCCGCTTCCAGCTGTCCGTCGAGCAGGCTCAAGCGATTCTCGATATGCGCCTGCAGCGCTTGACCGGTCTGGAGCGGGAGAAGATCGAAGAAGAATACGCCGAGCTGATGAAGAAGATTGCCGAATTGAAGGAAATTTTGGCAAGCGAACAGCTGGTGTTGAATATTATTAACGACGAATTGGAAGAAGTAAAACAAAAATATGGCGACGAGCGCCGTACGGAGATTACAATCGGCGAAGACAGCATTCTCGACGAGGATCTAATCCCGCAAGAGGATGTTATCATCACGATTACGCACAGCGGTTACATCAAGCGCCTTCCGGTTACGACGTACCGCAGCCAGAAGCGCGGCGGACGGGGCGTGGTCGGAATGGATACGAAGGATAACGACTTCGTCGAGCATCTGTTCGTCACCAATTCCCACCATTACTTGATGTTCTTCACCAACAAAGGCAAGGTGTACCGTATCAAGGCGTATGAGGTGCCTGACTTGAGCCGCACTGCGCGCGGGACGCCGATCATTAACCTGATTCAGATCGAGCAGGGAGAATCGATCAACGCCGTCATTCCGGTCAAGGAATTCGAAGCGGACAAGTTCTTGTTCTTCGCTACCCGCCACGGTATCGTGAAGAAGACGCCGCTGGATGATTACGTCAATATCCGCAAGGGCGGGCTGATTGCCATCAACCTGAGAGAAGACGATGATCTTATCGGGGTTCGCCTGACAGATGGGGAGCAGGAGATCATTATGGGGACATCGAACGGGATGTCGATTCGTTTCCCGGAAAAAGATGTCCGTTCCATGGGACGCTCCGCTACCGGCGTCAAAGGGATTACGCTCGACGATGACGACTTTGTCATCGGTATGGACGTCGTCAGCGAGGACAATGATGTCCTTATCGTCTCCTCCAAAGGCTACGGCAAGCGGACGCCAATGAGCGAGTACCGCATCCAGAGCCGCGGAGGCAAAGGAATCAAGACGATTAACGTGACGGTTAAAAACGGCCCTGTCGTCGGCTTGAAGGTCGTCCAGCCGGAAGAGGATCTGATGATCATCACCTCGCTTGGCACCATTATCCGGATGAGTATGGCAGGCATCTCACAGATGGGACGCTATGCGCAAGGGGTCAAGCTCATTAATATCCGGGAGGATGACAGTGTAGCTACCGTCAGCCGGTGCGACAAGAATGAAGAACAGGATGAGATGGAAGACATGAACGAGGAGCCGGGAGGCCAGGAGAACGGACCTGACGCGGATTCTGCTGCAGCCGATACATTCGGCGGCCCAGACAATCCTTCATCCTAATTTGACACGAAGGGGCGTATATCCACAAGATGCGCCCCTTCTACTGTATCAGACGGTTATCACATCGCAGAATTGCTTCCTGATGCAGTCATTATCATGAACCTCTATCCCGCGGCCGGTTCGAGAACGATTCCGCTGCGGCAGAGGTTTTCTTCTTATTTTACGAAGGATCAGGAGCGTGGAATGGACAGATGGTGTTAATTCCAGTATCGCAAGTCAAGCCAGGAGATCGGCTCGATCAAGATGTGCGGACGATGCTCGGCGGTGTGTTGATGTTCAAAGGCCGAACGCTCAGCGTTCAGGATATGGAAGTGCTGAAGGCGTTTTTGGTGAAGACGGTCGATGTTGAGGGAGAACCGGAGCCGGAATTGGCTGAAGCGGCATTCGGCCAATCAGCGGCTATGCCAGCCAGGGACAAATCCGAGGATGCGGCGGCGGAAGACAGAGAGGGGAGCGGGACGGCCCCGAACGCGAAGCCGGCAGGCTTTGTGGAATTATGGATGCAGATGGTGCAATTGTTGAAAAATGTATTCCGTACCGCAAACATGACGAAGCTTCCGATTCTGGAGCTGCGGCAGCAGATGGAATGGCTGTTGGCTCGCGCGGCTTATTACTCGCCGTTGTTTCTTCATCCGGATATTAAGGAGCTTCTCGCCGATGAGGAAGCCGATTACTTGTATCATAAATCGATTGCGGTTGCGTTGACATCGCATCTGCTTGGCCAATGGAGCGGACAGCCGGCCAAGGAAGGCATGCAAATTGCGCTTGCCGGCTTGCTGCATGATATCGGCAAGACCCGAGTTGATGATGATATCGTCAACAAGCAGGGCGCTCTGACGGATAGCGAGCGGGCCGCAATGAAGCGGCATGCCCATTATGCTTATGATATTTTGCGCTATACGTCAGGCTTGAACGAAGGGGTGAAGCTGGGTGCCCTCCAGCATCACGAACGGATGGACGGAAGCGGGTATCCGCTGGGCGTATCGGGAGAGAAGATCCATCCTTATGCCAAAATCGTCGCCGTCGCCGATATGTTCCATGCGATGACGCTGAATCGGGGCTACAAACGCGCCGCTTCTCCATATGTCGTGCTGGAGCAGCTGCAGGAAGAATCATTCGGTAAGCTGGACCCGCAGCTCGTGTCAACGTTCATCCAAAAGGTGACGCACTTTCAGCAGGGCAGCGCTGTGCAATTGAATGACGGCCGGGTAGGCAAGATTGTCTTCACGGAGGAGCGTCATCCTACACGCCCGTGGGTATCGGTGGATGGGAAGATCTTGCCTCTGTCGGAGGAGCGTCATTTGTGGATCAAGAAAGTATTGAATGGCTGATTGCCTAATAAGATAGTTCTGTTCAGATAGAGTCTCTTTGTCAAGGGACTCTATTCTTGTTTTGTTCCCTACGTTATAGTTAATGCGTTATGGTCAAGCTAGGCACGGCAGAACAGGCTGCAATAAGCGCATGAATAAGGCGTTGGTAAGCGGGGAATGATAAAGCTTTAAGAAATCTTTAAATAAATTTAAAAAAACACTTGCATTCGAATTCTAGCCGTGATATATTATAAAAGTCGCCGCTGAGAGATGCGGGACAGCAAGAAAAGA
>NZ_QYZD01000052.1:0-26509 GCF_003591545.1 Paenibacillus thiaminolyticus | reverse complement strand
AAAAGTAAATTATTAGAACTATATTTCTCATGTTAGGTTTGGTGCAAGGCTAGTGTGAACATCATGTACTTTTGCAGGAATTTCATCAAATATTGTCTTAAATAACGAAAATTGCTGCATTCACGCAGGATTCACTGCCTCATCCATCCTCCACCGCTTTGCCTCGCGCCATTTTATACCATCCCTATTCTCTGTTGACCCGTTACCTCAATCATTATGCAATGCCTATGAGACACCCTCTTTTATTTTCAAACGTCATTACTATTTAGGTCTTGATAACAGGAAGGGAACGGTCTATTTCGATGCCGTTCTAGCCACCGCATTTGAACCGGCTGCCGCTGCTTCCCTTTTTCATGTCTCGGAATCAGAGCTTCATGCGGCGGAACGCTTCATGCGCTGCCTCGATGGTGCGATCAATGTCCTCGCCGGTATGCGCCGTCGTCAGGAACCAGGCCTCATACTTCGAAGGCGCGAGGCAGATGCCCTGGTCGAGCATATGGCGGAAGAAGGCGGCGAAGGCCTCGCCGTCCGTATCCTGCGCTTCCTCGTAGTTCGTCACCGGATGATCGCAGAAATGCGTCGAGAACGATCCGCGAATCCGGTTGATCGTGAGCGGAATGCCGTAACGATCGGCTCCTTCCTGAATGCCTTCCGTCAAGCGGACGGTTAGCTCCTCCATGCGCTCGTAGACGCCGGGCTCGGAGAGCACCTCCAGGCAAGCGATGCCTGCCGAGATCGAGGCAGGGTTGCCTGCCATCGTGCCTGCCTGATAGGCAGGACCGAGCGGCGCGACCTGCTCCATGATATGCTTCCGTCCACCGTAAGCGCCGATCGGCAGCCCGCCGCCGATAATCTTGCCCATCGCGGTCAGGTCCGGCTCGATGGCCGCATGATCCGGGAAGGCGGCGTACGTCTGCGTCGAGCCGTAATGGAAGCGGAACGCGCTGATGACCTCGTCGTAGATGACGAGGGAGCCGTTGGCGCGTGCGAGCCGGCAGAGCCCTTCCAGGAAGCCGGGCTTCGGCATGACCATGCCGAAGTTGCCCACGATGGGCTCGACCATGACGGCGGCCACCTCGTCGCCCCAGCGCTCAAGCGCCGCCTGCAGGCTGTCCAGATCATTGAACGGCACGGTAATGACCTCTTGGGCGATGCTGGCCGGAATGCCGGCGCTGTCCGGCACGCCGAGCGTGGACGGGCCTGAGCCGGCGGCCACGAGTACGAGGTCGGAGTGGCCGTGGTAGCAGCCGGCGAACTTGATGACCTTCTCGCGCTTCGTGTAGGCGCGGGCGACCCGGATCGTCGTCATGACGGCCTCGGTGCCGGAGTTGACGAAGCGGACCTTGTCCATGGAAGGGACCGCTTCCTTCAGCATGCGGGCCAGCTTGATCTCCAGCTCGGTCGGTGTGCCGTAGAGCGTTCCGTTCTGGGTGGCCCGCACGATCGCTTCCGTCACGTGAGGGTGGGCATGCCCCGTAATAATCGGGCCGTAAGCGGCCAAATAATCGATGTACCGGTTCCCGTCCACATCCCAGAAATGAGCGCCCTGCGCGCGCTCCATGAAGACGGGAGCGCCGCCGCCGACTGCCTTGAAGGAGCGGGACGGACTGTTCACGCCTCCGACGATATGCTGCAGCGCTTCTTCATACAATTGGGCGGAACGTTGTCGGTTCGTAGTCATGGGGATGTATCTCCTTTATTGTCGTTGTGTTCTCCCGATGCGGAGTCCTCGATCTTGTCGTTCAGAGCATCTTGAATGTACTGCTTCAGCCGTTCATAGTCCAGGACTTGAAGCACGGCGGACTGATTGACCATCAGGTCCGCCACATTGTCCATGGGCGGAAGCTGATGGCTCGGACCGATCGTACTGTCATATCCGAGCGCGGCCAGCTTGATGAGATCATCGGCGGTCAGATTGGTCTCCACATAAGGGGAGACCTTGTTGATGAGCGCCGGAAGCTGAATGATCGACCAGGCGGACTTGAGCTTGTCGGCCACCGCCGTCAGCAGCTCGCGCTGGCGCTTCGTCCGGGCGAAGTCGGACATGGCATCATACCGGAACCGTACATACATGAGTGCAGCTTCACCGTTCAACATCTGTTTACCTTTTTTCAGATCAATATCGAATTCGTGGTTGTCCGCCTTGCTCGTATACTTCATATCCTTCTCGACATCGAATTCCACCCCGCCAATCGCATCGATTAACTGGATGAAGCCTTGAAAATCGGTATACACGTAATACTGGATGTCCAATCCGGTCAGATTGCCGACCGTCTTCATCGTCAGCTCCGGTCCGCCGTAGGAGAGAGCGGCATTGATGCGATCCTGGCCGAACCCGGGAATATCGACGTATGTATCCCGCAGAATGGAGAACAGATGCGCTTTGTCCGTGGCGGGATCGAATGAAGCGAGCAGCAGGGAATCAGAACGCGGCACCTCATCCGGCTTCATCCCCCGCGAGTCGCCGCCCAGCAGCAAAATATTGACGCGCTCCGAGCCTTCCCACTTCGGAGGCTCGACCTCCTTCGGTTCGGGGAGCTTGTTCACGACAGGCGCGAAGCGGGACTGATCCGGCGGCTTCTGGAGACTGTTCAGACTATTGTACATCGCCCAGATGTAGTAACCGACGCTGCCAATGAGCAGTACGAGCAATACAACGAGTGCGTGCTTCCAATACTTTTTGATCATCGATAGGTCCTTTCCGCATCCGGCGGAGCAGTAAAATGATGGAGTCGTCTCCGGCGCATTCATTCAAGTCGATAGACATGCTATATTAATATGGTATGGATGTTAGCCCCGCATCTTGTCTATTCATTATAAAATCTTTACGTTCCCAAAATCAATTCGGACCCCGGGCTCGTCCGTCCGGGGAGACTCGAGCATAGAGGCATGATCCGCTCCGTGGCGGACAACCAACCGGACAACCAATTAGAAAGGGTGAGGCTGACAACGATGAATGCGATTGAAGTACGGGATCTGCGCAAGACCTTCCGCGTGCAGAAAAATCGGGAAGGACTGAGCGGCGCCTTACTCGACTTGTTCAAGCGCGAATATAATGAAGTCATGGCCGTGAAGGACATCTCCTTCACGATACCGCAGGGGGAAATATGCGGGTATATTGGCGAGAACGGCGCCGGCAAATCCACCACCATCAAAATGCTGACCGGAATCCTCGTGCCGACAGCTGGCGACATCCGGGTGAGCGGCTTCATCCCGCACGCCGAGCGGGAGCGGTTCGTCCAGGGCATCGGCGTCGTATTCGGACAGCGGAGCCAGCTCTGGTGGGATATCGGGGTCATCGAATCGTTCCGTCTGCTGCGCAAGGTGTACCGGGTGCCAGAGGCAGACTTCAAGCGGCGGCTGGACGAGTTGATCGAGCGGCTGCAGCTTCAAGAACTGCTGAACCGGCCGGTAAGGAAGCTGAGCCTGGGCCAGCGCATGCGCTGCGAGCTAGTGGCTTCCCTGCTGCACCAGCCGTCGGTCCTGTTCCTCGACGAGCCGACCATCGGACTCGATATCGTCGTGAAGACGGAGATTCGCGACTTCCTCCTGACGCTGAACCGCGAGCATGGCACGACGATTCTGCTGACGACGCATGACCTGCAGGACATCGAAGCGCTCTGCACCCGCGTCATTATGCTGGATGACGGACGCATTATATATGACGGAAGCCTGGACATGCTCAAGTCCACCTGGGGCCAAGGGCGAGAGGTCCGCTTCCAGTTCGCCAAGCCGATGAGCGCGGGCGATGCCGAGGTGATTACCTCCGGGCTCGAAGGAACCTGGACGGTGCACTCGCCATACGAAGCGAGCATTCATGTGCCGCTGGAGACGAATATTTCCGATGTCATCGGGCGCGTCGTCGGGGGAGCTTCCATCTCTGACCTGAAGATTGTAGAGACGAACACGGATGATATCGTCCGCGAGATTTACAAGACCGGCAATGCGGAGCTGCCGGAGCATGCCGGCGGGACGGCCCCCGAAGGGAACGGCACGGCCGGAGCCGGCCCTGACGAAGCCGATGCGGACGCCGAGCGGGAGAAGGATGCGGTGCTTCATGGCTAGCGCATATCTCGACTTAATCCGGATCCGTTTTTTGACGATGCTGGCTTACCGGGTCAATTATTATTCCGGTATTCTCATTTATACGCTCAGCATCGGCGTCTATTATTTCACTTGGCAGGCGATCTATGGGGGCCAAGGCTCGTTGGCGGGCTTCACTGCCGGGCAGATGACGACCTACATCGCGGTATCGTGGATGGCGCGCGCCTTCTATTTCAACAATATGGACCGCGAGATTGCGAACGAGATTCGGGACGGCAGCGTCGCGATCCAGTTCATCCGTCCTTATAACTATTTGATCGTCAAAATGATGCAGGCCTTCGGCGAAGGCATCTTCCGCCTGCTCTTGTTCATGACGCCGGGTATGATCATTGCCTGCCTGCTGTTCCCGGTAGAGCTGCCGACGGATCCGAAGCGCTGGCTCGTCTTCGCCTTGATGCTCTTTTTCAGCTTCCTGATCAATTCGCAGCTGAACATTCTTACGGGCCTGACTGCCTTTTTCGTCGAAAATAATGAGGGTATGATCCGGATGAAGCGGGTGGTCGTCGATCTGTTCTCTGGCGTGATCGTGCCGATCTCGTTCTTCCCGGGCTGGCTCATTACGCTGAACGAATGGCTGCCGTTCCAGGCGATTACGTTCTTGCCAAGCTCGGTATTCACCGGCCGCATCGAGGACGACCAGATCCTGTCGGTCATCGGGATACAGATCGTCTGGTTCACCGTGCTGATCGTGCCTATTCTACTGATGTGGCGGGCCGCGCGGCATCGCCTGTTCGTGCAAGGAGGGTAGGGCGCATGTACTATTTCGGTCTCGTAGGAGAATATTTGAAAAATTACTTGAAAACCCGCCTGACGTACCGTGCGGACTTCTGGGTCGAAGTGCTGTCAGACCTGTTCTTCCAGGCGACGAACCTCATCTTCATCTTCGTCATCTTCATGCATACGCCGACGCTGGCGGGCTGGACGCGGGACGAGATGATCTTCGTCTACGGCTACTTCATGATTCCGTACGGCGTGTTCAGCTGCTTTTTCAATCTGTGGAGCTTCAGCGAGCGCTATATTGTCAAAGGCGAGATGGACCGCATTCTGACCCGGCCGGCCCATAATCTGTTCCAGATTCTGCTGGAAAATGTCGACCCGCCGGCACTTATTGGTTCCGTCGTCGGGGCCGTCATGATGGGCGTCTGCTGGGCCCGGCTCGGACTCGGCTTCGGCTTAATCGAGCTGCTGATGCTGCTCGTCATGCTGGCTGGCTCGGTCATGGTCTACTTCGGCGTCTATGCGGCACTGACGTCGCTCTCGTTCTACACGGATGCCCCGACCGGCATCCTGCCGCTCGTCTTCAACATTCAGAGCTATGGGCGCTATCCGCTCACGATCTACAACCGCTTCCTCCAGGTGCTGTTGACCTGGGTGCTGCCGTTCGCCTTTGTCGGCATCGTCCCGGCCTCTTATTTCGTGGAGGGCAAGGGCATGGAGCAGATGGCCTTGCTGACGCCGCTCATGGGCATCGCCTTCTTCGCGCTCGGCCTGACGCTATGGAACGTCGGCGTTAAGCGGTATCGCGGGGCGGGCTCGTAGCTTTCGGCCAAGACAAGTTCTATGGAGCGTAACAATGCCGTCGATTCTGGCTTCCATGCCGGGAGCGACGGCTTTTTTATTTTGGCGTGAAAAGGCAACCTATGAGCATCTGATTAGGCGGCAAGGCTATGCCGAAAGCGATATTTTCCACGTTGATACGAAACTTAAATTCCTCTCCTTATATACAGAGAAGGTGGTCTTTGCCGATGAGCCCGATATTCCCTATGAGTACAAAAGGCACGAAAAAGGAGCTATCATGCAAGTAGGCATGTCCGATCCGGAAGGAGCGGGAGCGGATTGGAAAAATTACAGCATAAACATGAAGAAGCATCTCCATAGAAAAGCGGCGGGATGCGGTACTGGGGGAGGGATGATATGTTAACGACGGCCAAGGAATTATTGCCGCTCATGAAGCGGATTATCGAGTATAGCGGCAGCATCGATAGTCTGGAGGCGAGGCAGGAGGACGGCTCCGAGGGGAATCCGGAGGAGATGGCGCGGTTGAAGCAGGAATATGCGGCCCTGCTGGAAAGCATGAGCAGAGAAGACCTGTTAATCATCCGCGCGGTGGCTGACATCGGCATTTCGGAGAGAGGCCACCGTTTTACGGACGAAGGGGAAGGGCCAGCGTATCGGAAATCGACTTTTGAAATCGAGATACGCTCTGCCTCGGAAGAATTGATGGCGAACTACCATCAATATTTGGTGTACCATACGAAGGAGCAAGAGATTCGATATTTTACAGGTCGGGGTGTGGGGCTGGATTTGAGCGAAGGGATTCATATCCTTGAGCTTGAACGTTGTCTGAGATGATGTTGCCTTGAGCAGAACAGGACAGGCGGAAGGAGTGGAGTGCCATCATTATCGAAATTATCGTGTATCGCGTACAATTCACTTATATCGATTGCCCTGACGAGGTCGGCGTTAACATCCGTGCCCTGCAAGGCGAATTTGATGATTTTTTGCGGAGTTTGGAGGGCAATCATCCGTTCCGGCAGTACCACGAACTTATCGAGAACGGCCAAGTGGTCTTTCGCGGATATGTGAATGTATTTGGCGCGGAGCAATTCATCGACTGGCTGAATGTCGTGGTTCAAGCAGGAAGTCGCGAAGGTGATTCCGAAGCCGGACGAGCCGCCCGCTGATACGATTTACTTTTAATAGATGCATTTGGGCGGGGTCCGCGTTTTCGGGGATTGGTTGTTTTTTGAAAAAGACGGCGTTCAATGGTAAGCTAGAGGCATCATGCAACGGCAGTCTTGGCTGCCGGGAAGGAGTGCTGCAAATGACATCATCCGATCAAGTCCAGCTCGGACAAGCCGTGCCGGACTTTACGCTTCCGTCCTCAACGGGCGACAATATATCGATGCGCGATTATGCGGGCAAGAAGGTCGTGCTCTATTTCTATCCGAAAGATATGACACCAGGCTGCACGCAGGAGGCATGCGATTTCCGCGATTACCACGGCGACTTCGAGAAATACAATGCGGTCGTCTTGGGCATTAGCCCCGACAACGTGAAGTCCCACGAGAAGTTCATTGAGAAGCACGGCCTGCCGTTCCCGCTGCTGGCCGACACGGAGCATGCAGTAGCCGACATGTTCGGCGTCTGGCAGCTGAAGAAGATGTACGGCAAGGAGTATTACGGCATCGTTCGTTCGACCTTCCTGATCGACGAGGAGGGCAAGCTGGTGAAGGAATGGCGCAAGGTGAAGGTGAAAGGGCACACGGAAGAGGTGCTTGAGGCCGTGCGTGAGCTAGGTTAACAAGGTTATGCACAAAAGGCGGCGCAAGGTCCGGGAGGACATGGAGCCGCTTTTTTGTATGAGAGCCGGTGACGCCCCGCGGGGGAGTAAAACCCGAATCACCAGCAGCAGCACGATATCGCGCCGTACCATCTTTGTTTTACGCGACATAGATAGACAGCCTTATCGAGTTGACTTTACCAATCTACTGTAGCATTTTCTGCGACAATGGGATAAACGAGAATAGCCAGCAGAATCGTCAAGGTTCTACTGGCTATTCTCAGACTGGCAATCTATTAATACACCCGATGGATAATATCCTCGAAATCCGGCTCTTCCATATGAACATCCTCCATTTCGCCGAACCGTTCGAGCAGGCGCAGCGCCTCCATCGCGCTTAGTTCCTCGCGGTTGCACTCCACCGTCAACGTGTTGCCGGCAAGCGAGCGGCAGCGCAGCGGGTGCGGCACCTCCTCGGATAAAGCCGCGCCCTGGCGGTACGTGACGCGAATGAGGGTCGGCAAGCCGATTCGCTTGCGCAATTGATCAAGCGAGCCATCGAAGCCGATCTGGCCATGGTTAATGACGATGACGCGCTCGACAGCTGCTCGATATCATCCATGTCGTGCGTCGTGAGCAGAATCGTCTTGCCCAGCTCCTGGTTAATCGCCCGCAGGAATTGGCGAATGCTCCGTTTCGCGATAACATCGAGCCCGATCGTCGGTTCGTCCAGGAACAGAATATCCGGGTCATGCAGCAGGGCGGCCGCAATATCGGCCCGCATCCGCTGGCCGAGCGACAGCTGCCGGACCGGCGTCTTCAGGAATTCATCCAGCCCGAGCAGCTCGCGGAGCATGCCGAGCCTCCGCTGCGCCGCATCCGCATCCATGCTGTACATCGCGGCCAATATATCGAATGAATCCGCTGTGGGCAAGTCCCACCACAACTGGGTTCGCTGTCCGAACAGGACGCCCAGCCTGCGGGTCACCCGCCTTCGTTCCCGGTGCGGATTGGCCCGAATATGCTTACTTCCCCCGAGGTCGGATGAAGAATGCCGGAGAGCATCTTGATAGTCGTCGATTTGCCGGCGCCATTCGGGCCGATATAGCCGACGAACTCGCCGCTCTCGATATGGAAGCTGACGCCGCGGACGGCTTCCTTCACGACGTAGTCGCGAGAGAGTAGCGTCCGCAAGCCTTTGAACCGCCCTTCCTTCGGAGCGGAGCGGCGGAATTGTTTGTGCAAATCAGTCACGGTAATCACGGTTGAACCCCCTTATCGTCCTTCTATGCTTGACTCTGCCTAACGCTAACTTCCGGTGCTCTGGTACCGGGCCAAGCCGATTCTCCACACCCGCAAGGCGAGAACGAACAGGCCGGCCGCGATCAGCACTGACAGTCCGATCAGCCAGATGCCATAGCTGTTCCGCAAAATATACAAGGACGGCACATAGTTGGCGAAGCCGACAGGAATGATGCTAAGCAGCAGCCCCTGGAGCCATGACGGATAAATGCTCATCGGATATTGCGCCGCGGTGCGGGCCGCATCCTCGGTAATGTTTTGCAGCTCCTCGATGCGCGTAATCCAGAACCCGACGGACGCCGTCAGCAGGCCGATGGCGAAGAGCAGCATCTTGCCAGACAGGATGACGATCAGCGTAAGCGGCACCGCCGTCCATCCAATCAGCCCTTACTGCATCAGCGTTCCGATGCATATGGCGATGATGGCCGTGCCTTGAACCACTTCGCCCAAGCGGATCGAGAAGTTCTGGGACATCAGCGCCAGCAGGATCGGTATCGGGCGTAGCAGCAAGCCGTCGAGCGTGCCGGTGACCAAATATTTCTCCAGGTGGTGCACGTCGGAGGCGAACATCCGGTAGATAGCTTTGGACAAGGAGAGGACGGCATACAAATAGCCGGCTTCCGCCAAAGTCCAGCCCTTGATATGGCCGAATCGGAGCAGAATGACCGCAAGCATAAGAAATTCGACTACACTGATAATGGCAGCCATAAGCGTTGAGAACCAAAAATTGAACTTGTACTGCATCCGGCTGCGGATGCTCGCGCGCACGAGCAGCGCGTACATGCGAATCCATGTCATCCGCCCTGCACCTCCACCTTCCGCCTCATGATCCCGGTAACGGCGAGACATAGAGCGGTAAATAGGGCGCACCAGATGAGGGAGCCTGTCAACGCGGCGGGCGCTTCCATTCCGAGGTAATTCGCGTCGGCACATAGTGCAGGAACGGATAGAACGAAGCTTCACTGATGGCGGCAAGCCAAGAAGGCAGCCATTCAATCGGGATGAGGAAGCCGGACAACAGCATGCTGAAGGCATAGTTCACCCAATAAAGCCAACGTGATTCGGTCGTCCAGAGCGCCAGAGCTCCGATCAGGTAGTTCAGGCAAATGGAAATGTACGCGGCAAGCGTCAAAGCAACAGCGGTCCACAAGTACGTAGTCACGGATGAGGGGACGTGAAGCGGTAATACGAAGAAATAAAGCGCGTAAATCGGAAGAAACTTATACACGAACTGATAGGCGATCTGCCCCCATTCTTTGCTCATCAGATGATAGAACAGATGAACGGGCTTGACGAGATCGAGGGCAATCTGCCCGGTTCGCATTGACTGCTCCATACCGAGTCCGTTATTGAGAAAAGCGGCGACCCACAAGCTCGCCTGATTGAACGCGACATAGCTGATGATGCCGTTCAATCCATATTCGCCCAGCGATCGGCCTTCTGCAATCCCCGTCCATATGGACACATAGATAAGACCGAACAGAGCGCTGGCGATGTTGTGCACAAGATGCGCACTCCGGTAATGCAAATTGCTGAGGTACATTTTACGTGCTAGCGTCCAAAAAAGCATTCAACACCTCCGGCATCTTCATGATTAGCGGCGTGCCTACACAACGATGGGAGCGAAATGCGATTGGAGAGAGCGAGGAATATCATACCAGAGGTTGCGGAAGGTTTGCAAACGGTTTTTATTCGCTGTTCCTTCCCCTGTCTGTGCGAAGGAATTCAATCTTCTGGTTGAATGTCCAATCCTCAGGTGGGAAAAATAAGCATCGCAGCATGGCAATTGACACGAATGTGGGAATGGAATATACTTAAATCATGAGGTTAAAGGTTTTAACTATTCAATTTTTGAACTAGTGAAGCGGAGGGAGGCGGATCGTTGGAAACGACAAGGCAAGAGCTGTCCAAGCTGCTGTCCGTCATGATGCACAAGTTCATCATCGCGTACAACCGAATCTTGGACAGCGATGTATCGGGAGCGCAGATTATGATGATGGAGATTCTGCAGCGCGAAGGTCCGAAGCGAAGCTCTGAATTGGCGGAAGCGCTTCAGGTCACCTTGCCGGCGATTACGAATCTGGCGAATAAGCTGGTCGCCAAGTCTTGCATTGAGCGCCGCATTCCCGAGCACGATCGCCGCGTCATTCTGCTTGAGCTAACCCCGGAAGGGGAAGATCTGCTGGAAGCGGTGAACGCAAAATATGGCCGGCTCACCGAATCGTTGTGGAAGGATTTCAGCGAAGAGGAACTGGCCGATCTGCATACGTATTATACCAGGATGGTCGCGAATCTCGATTTGCAGGAAGGAACCGTCAAGTAAGTCGCACCTCACTTCATACTAAGGAGACGATCAACATGACTCAAGACACCACAGTAGCCGTAATAACCGGTGCCGGCAGCGGAATGGGACGGGCATCCAGCTTGAAGCTGGCGGAGATGGGCATGAATGTCGTGCTTGTTGATTACAATCTGAACGGAGCGGAAGAAACTCTCTCCCTCATTCGTGGGCAAGGCGGGGACGGCATCGCCGTTCAAGCCGACGTGAGCAAGGCAGACCAGGTGGAAGCCTACGTGAAGCAAGTAATGGACCAATACGGCCGCATCGACGTCTTCTTCAACAATGCGGGCGTCATCCAGAAGCCGTTCCTGTTCGCGGACATCTCTGAAGAAGAATTCGATCGCGTCGTGGCAGTCAACTTCAAGGGCGTCTTCCTCGGCATGAAATATGTACTGAAAGTGATGGAGGAGCAGGGCTTCGGCACGATAATCAATACGGCGTCGACCGCAGGCTTGAAGCCGGAGCACAGCGTAGCGGCCTATTCGGCGACGAAGCATGCCGTCGTCAGCTTGACGAAATCAGCGGCCCTGGAGTATGCCGCAAAAGGTATCCGCATCAACGCCATCTGCCCGGGCGGCGTCAACACCAACCTGGTGGCAGGCTTCCAGGGGACGATCAAGACGACCGGCAACGTACCGGAGATCTCTTTCCCTCGCATGGGCCGCATGGCCGACCCGGCAGAAATCGCCAACGTGGTGGCGTTCCTCGCATCCGAGGGCGCAAGCTACATGACGGGATCCATCGTTGCCATCGATGGCGGCCTGACCCTGTAGCCATAGAATAACATCAAGTCCTCGCCTGATGCAGGCGGGGATTTTTTTTGGATCCATGCGCGAAAAAAGAAAGACTCGCTATTTACAAGAAAATATTGTATAATATAATCAATTCAGGAATCGATGTGAATACGTGGGACATGATGGGAAGAACCCGATACTAATTCTATTGGCTGAGGGTTTTTTGTGTTTTTTAGGGCTTCAAGCGTCATAGTTGAAAGATTGAGAAGGAGCGTCAAACATTACTTTATCATGGGAGTGATCATACATGAAGTCAACGAAAAGAGTAAGCCTGTTTCTAGTCATGGGGGCTGTTGCGATTACTGCATTGTTCGGTACTGCGCCAAGAGAGGCCAAGGCGATGAACTTCAAGGATGTATCGGCAACTCACTGGGCCAAGGACTCCATTCATGCCGCCGTAAATGCAGGGTATTTCAAAGGTTATAGCAATGGAACGTTCAAACCGGACGCGACCATTACAAGGGCAGAATTCGCTTCCTTGCTGTCACGGGTATCGAAAGCGGAGCCTCCAACGGAAATAGAGAATGCCTTTAGCGATTTGAACAATCACTGGAGCAAGAAGCAAGTTGAGAGGGCGGTTGCTTTCGGTTTTATTGATCCGAAGAACTATCCCAATGGCTTTAAACCCAATACGGCCTTAACCCGTGAAGAGATGGCCATCTGGCTAAGCTCAGGCTTGGCCGCCCTCGATGAAGATTACAATCAGGCCCTATTGGATACGAAGGAGACACTGATTCCCGTCAAAGAATACTTCAAACCGGGCATACCAGAGTCCAAAGCCGGACATATTGCGGTAGCAATGGGCACCAAACTGATGACCGGCTACCCGGACGGCTCCTTCGGCATGAAAAACACTACAACCCGCGCCGAGACATCGGCTATTTTGTTGCGGTTCGTGAAGGTAGCCTCTAAAAAGGCAGATACCTTCCCCGCTCTCAATGAGCTGCGGGCTGTAGGGACGGAGAAGAATAATTTGGAGGTGGTGACGCCGTTTGAAGCATTGGGAGGTATGGCTGATTCAGTAGGAAAGGCGATGACGTTTAAAAATAACGCAGGCAAGGTCGTCTTTCATCGGATGGTTGCGGTGAATGTCCAGAATTGGAACCAAAAGAGTTTTTATGGTGACCTGTTTTTGGATGACTCCGACAAGGAGTTTTTTAAAAAGCACAAGGGGACGTTCCCTATTTTTACTGAGCTTACGATCCATCCAAAAACAAAGGGATTCGGCCTGGATCATTATCGGAGTGGAATAACAAATTTGATGGGAGGCTCCGCTACACATAACGGTCAATATAAAAAATACGGGTATGAAACCCTTCCTGTAACTGATGATAAGGAATTCTTTTCCAAGCATTCGTCAGGTGTAAAAGTATGGGTTGTTAGTTACTACAATGTGGAGGAAGAGAACCTCGGTAGTGCTGTATTTGATGATGGATCAATTTTGATACTGTCAAATACTAAAAAATAGAGGAGATTACATGAAAAAGGCACTTACAGTTAGTTTAGTTCTGTCATTATTGTTAGTTTCCCTTAATTATATTCCTAGCCTTGTTGTTGCGGGGAGTTTTCCAAAAGGGTATCCAGATGAAGGAAAGGGAATTGAAGTAAAGCCAAACGCTTTAGCTTATAAGACTCAAACGATCAAGGTAACCGTATCGGGGACAGACTACCCTAATCCTAAAACGGTTTGGACCGAAGGTGATAGAGGCCAATGGGTTGCAGTTACACAGGATACTGGACGTGTCGAAACAGTTACAGCTATTGGCGCTAATGGAAACAAGTATCCACAAGACACTGCAGTGAAAGACCGGATAAACATGTATAACTACGCTCCAGAGAGTCTCCAAGATACAAAAGAAAATCCATTCAAAAAGGAGCATGTTAAGGGGCTTGGGATTACTAGTTTGGAGTATAAGGATACAAAATCTTTTACTCCTGTTGGTAATCCACAATTCACCAATGGGCAGCTCTATGCTGATCTTAATACAATTACTGGTCATAGCCATACGGTATCATATTATCGCGAATATGAAATAGGGCATCAAGGTCAACCTAAATATCAGGCTCATTACTATGTCGATCTTAAAGCTGTTTTCGAAGGTTATATCACAGAAACGAAAGAACTGCGTATCACATCTAATGCGAATATGAAGATCGGAGAGACGAAGAACTTAGAGATAGAAGTCAGAACCCAGGAATATGACATGTCGGGCTTTACAAAGTGGCTGGATATCACTCGTCGAACGGACCAAATAGAATGGAGTTCGGATCGATCGGCTGTGGCGACGGTAGGACCTGACGGAAAGGTAACGGCTGTCGGCAAGGGGGCTGCTAAAATAACTGCCAAATGGAAGAGTTACCCCTATTATATATACGATTCTATAACTATTTCCGTTGAGGATGGTCCTCCGGGTAAACCGGATCCCACGGATCCGCCAGATCCTACAGGATCATGCACCGCTCCTGTCCCGGGAACGAAGATCCCAAATCAGGTGATGGATCCAAAGGCGAGCGCAATGATTAAAGCGGATAACCGTGGAAGTCAGCAGTTCGATGTGCTGCTGGGCATTCCTACGTCCGAATACCTTTACGCCAATGCCTTTGCCTACAATTACTTATTCAAGAGTTCGTTTGTGCAGATGAGCGGTAAATGTACGTTCGAGGTACCCGTGGAAAAGACGTTTATTAAGAAATGGAAAGAGCCCGGGACAGACGCGGAGGGGAAACCTGCGCAAGAAGACATGGAGGAAGAGGAAACCGTCAGCGATGTCGTTACCGTTGAGCGTCCGTACTCTTTTTGGGTCATTGATAATCTGGAAATTTACAAAATTCAAGAAGCAAAGCTGCAGAATGCAGCATTGCCAAACGGAGGGGTCACCTTAGAGCCCCAAAATTATACGCCACCAGATTATGATTTCAAGCAGCAGGGTGGAATCGTGAAGGAACCGGACGCACGGAGTATAGTTCTCCCTTCGCAGACCGTCGGCAAAGATGTACCGGACTATTCAAGTGAATTCAAAGCTGCTGCCGAGAAGGCGATTGCTAAAGTTCGTGTCCAAAATGATTCTTTTACCTTTCAGGGAAAGACCATTATGTCAGGACAAGCGGTGAGTGAGAACGGATCTTCTCCTGGAAGCATTCCGTCTCCAGCCACGATAGGTCACAACACCTTATATAAAAACCGACTCTTAATACATAGCGATAAAGTGAACGCGAAAAATGTGCCGAGCAACGGTACGATTTATTATAAGCTGCTCCCTGAACAGATTAATGGCGGCACGGATCGGGAATATCCGATCCCGGGTATCAACCCGGTCACCATACATACTCCGGTTGTGACGTATGCTTCCGTGTCGGATGACCGGGCGCATAACCAGAAGACGAAGCCGAGCCCGAACCGGGCGGCACTTATTCTGGAACGGCCGTTCACGGTACGCCTGCCGACGAGCGGGCAGCATGTCTCCTTTCCGGGATACGGCAACCGGGATTATGAGAAATATGTCCGCACGAAGCAGGTGTGGTTCCCGTTCGATGTGTACTCCGGGGATCGGTGCCGCTTCATTCCGCAGCGGACCTGGATTGACATTCCGGTGAACCAACTGGATACGACGTTTTTCCTGCCGGTGTGGGTCGATGAAGGGAATTATTCTGTCCTGTTCCGTACCGTTGCCGAGAACGCACCCGCGCAGTTGGACACGCAGTCGAATGCAAATACCGAGCTGAGGAATCATGTCTCCACTGATGTGGTCGAGGTGGAAGTCATCGGCCGACTTTATAATTTCCGGTTGACCGACATCGTTGATTACAATTGGGAGAAGGTGTTCCGCAAGCAGGCCGGCAGCCATGAGCCAACCGGCGCGTCCTACTGGATTGGGGAAAAGGGGATCGACGGGGAGCTGCGCGGGAACCGAGCGCCATATACGCTGCCGATTCGGCCAGGCAGTCATCCGCTCCAGGGCTACCGCAACGTGGCGGTGAAGACGGGATATCATTTCAAATTCGATCTGAAGACGAAGGGCAATATGTTCGGTCAGAAGGATAGTATCCGGATTACGCCAAGCTTCTACTACGCGAGCAAGGATGGCAAGAGCCGTTCTCCGGTCGATTTGTATTATCACAGCAATGACCGCTACTTCATCCGCATCGGATCGCAGGAGGATCAGGTCGGGCGTTATGTCATCTTGAATGAGCGGCTGCGCAACGTGCCGACGGAGCAGCTGGTCGATACCGCCAGCTACAAGTACGACCGTGAGGGACAAGGATCGTCCTTGAGCCGACAAGCATATATTGACCAGTACATTGAGAAATGGACGAAGCGGAAGACGCCGGTCGGCGGCTACGGCGGGCTGCTGCTGCCGGAAGCGGTGCGCACGTTCATCGGGCCGAAGTCAAATCTGCCGGCTTCGGTCGATGCCCAGCGGGCGAACACAGCGATCCAGCAGTGGTATGGCGAGTACAGCTTGCCTGCCGGGGTCTACATCGTTAAGGCGGGAACGGATATCGCCGAGTATGGCCGCACGCATGGCGGACTGCATGACAAGTTGCCGATCTTCCTGCGGGACGGCTACCTGATCGTGACCTTCAATATTGAGTCGATTCGGGATGGTCGGACAGCAGCGCCGCATTTGCAATATATTCAGGCGCCGCTAATGAACCAATGGCGGCTGGAAGGTTTCGAGCGAACTATTCGGGATTCGTTCGGCCACGCCTTCGCGCTGCAGGACGGAGATGTGCTGTTCTACCACGCGAACCTGTCGAGCCGGGATGATTTCGGGGCGATGGTGCCGCATTAGCCAGTATAGAATTGAATTGTACTACCTTGGGGGTGGAAGCGTTGCTACCGCCTCTTTTTTATTTGCGTGGGAGAAAGGAAGTTCGGGATAAGGCTCTCTCTCGAGTAGCAGCGCGCAGCCGGGAGGCATCACATGCGGATCCTTGCCTCCTATGATCGATATCCCCGTCGTTCAGGGGGAGCAAGTATCCTAACCGCTTATTTTGAATATCCCCTTGGTTCAGGGATGCCGATTATCCCGTTAGCCAAGAGAGAATGTGGGAATAAATTTCATTTTTTGCTCCTTACTGGATGGGATATTCACCAAAAGAAGTCGTAAGGAGAGGGCAGAAGCAGGAAGGTGTAACGCAAGACGACAACGGAAAATGACTAACTGCAGAAAGAACTTCACAAAGAAAGTGGTCAACTTCTATGACCATTGAGTAGCTGCAGTGGAAAAAATATCAACCCTGCAACCCTGACTGATTGGGAGAGTGATGATAAAAACAGAAGCAGAGAAGCTAAGCTACGTTTGCCCTGAGTCAAAGGGAGAGTAATCATAAGGCTCCGAACACGATGCAACTGGAAAGAGAGATTGAGCGAGGCCGCTACAAGGAACTGCTCATTTATGGACTTGGGATGATCGTGGTGCTTGCTGCTGTGGATGTCTCTCTTCGGACTCTTCTCCGGCATCTACCGGCGCAAAGACATGCTTCCGCAAACGTCATAATTCGAGACTACGGCTCTTCCGTTCGACGGGAGAGCTTTTTATATGGCAGATTTCTTATTTTTCCAAGGAAAACGTTGTAAATAAGGGCGAGGCGGCGTATGATGATAGACGCAGCAGAAGTGATCGGAACGCAGATGTCCGTTTCTCCTCGGATTGCCTCCAGGAAGCACAATGGATGCATGAAGCGGGTAAGAAGCAGGCGCTGACGATCTATGGTGTCATCTTTTCTCGCAAGGCTCATATAATCTATCAGAACGATGGAGAACGCATATGCTCTCGAGCAGGCACAAGAATCGCGGCCAGGGCGGAGCATTTTGGCTGAACGGCACCTGGATCCGGCGATGCTGTGGTGTAGAAGGGACAGGCTCTCATATCCCTGTTCCGCGCTTGCATGGGGCTTTCATAATAGTAACGAAAAGAGGGGGAAGTTCGGATGAAACAGGAAGCAACGGGATTGTGGAAGGAAACCAAAGGCTGGATAGGGCGGCTGTCGACGGCCATATGCGCCTTGCTGATGATCGCCGCGCTGTGGATGGCTTGGGGAACGAAGGAAGCATCGGAGCCGCTCGCCTATGCCGCTTCGCCTGCTTCTCATCAAGCGGTGCCAATGGCATATAACGCGGAGGCAGCGGCCGCGCGTGTGGATTATGGCGAGGCCGTGTCCATACAGATAAGTGGAGAGAAAGAAGAGGCGGTCGCCGCTCTATCCGCTAGGGGCACTAGCTCCGAAACCAGCAAGGCCTCTTTGCAATTAGCTGCGGTGAAGGAGCAGGATACCGGGACGTTGTCACAGGACGTGGAAGAGAAGAAGCCGGACAAGGTCGTTTACTTGACGTTCGATGACGGCCCAAGCGTACATACGAAGGATGTGCTTGATATTTTGGCCAAGGAGCGGGTGAAGGCCACCTTCTTTGTGTTGGGTCAACATGCGAAGCGCGACCAGGAGATGGTCCAAACGATTGCGGAAGCGGGACATGCCATCGGCAATCACAGCTATAATCATGAATATAAGGAGCTGTACGGCAGCTTCCGTGAATTTTGGCGCCAGATTCGCGAGACCGGCAAGGTGCTGGAGGACATTTTGGGCTATGAGCCCCGGCTCGTGCGGGCGCCAGGCGGAACGGCAATGAATTTCGATAAGCAGTATTTCGAGCTGATGCAGCAGGCGGGTTATTTGGTCTATGACTGGCATGTCGATAGCGGCGATTCTAAGCGGCGGGGCGTGCCTGCGAAGGAGATCGTGTCGTCGGTGAAGCAGGGGGCGCTGCTGAAGGAGACGGTCGTGCTGATGCATGACGGGGCCGGGCATGGGGAGACGGTGAAGGCGCTGCCGGAGATTATTCGTTATTATAAGGACAAAGGCTATACGTTCGACGTGCTGAAGCCGGAGGTGAAGCCCGTTCAATTCCATGTTGCTTCCACGAAGCGCTGGGCACGATCCCTGGTCAGCAGCGCTTGGATTGAAGCGAACATCCAGTCGGTCAATGTGTCCGGGCCTGTGAAGCCCGAACCGAAGATGGTGATGGATGTGCACACCGATCAGGGCAGCCTTCATTTGGAGCCGGATCAGTTCCTGAGCTATGAGGACACGACGTATGTGCCGCTGCGGATGCTGGTGCAGCAGTTGGGCGGAACGGTGCGCTGGAACGCGGAGGCGAACCGGGTGGATGTCGATTGGAACGGGAAGGGCGCAGGCTTCGATCTGACTGGCGCGCAAATTGCATTTGCCGATGAGGACGAAGAGACCGTGCCGTTGAAGGCGGTAACGGAACGTTCGCTCACCTGGGTGCCGCTGCGGGATGTACTGAATGTGTTCGGCGTCAAGTTGACTGCATACGAAGTTACGCCTTTGCAGGAGGAAGTGTGATTCTCTTCTACTATCTTGTGAAAGCAGCCTCTCACAGGTTTATAATCTAGCAAGCTGGGCGATACTGGTTCATAGAACGGCCCGGGACGGTTCATCGAACGTGCATGCACGCGAGGGACTCGTTCCGGGTTTTTTGTGTCTTGTTATCGTTTTGTAGGAAAAAGGATGCTGCTAGGTTAAGAGGGAGGGAATCTACGAATGGAAATGGGTGGACATCAGGACCGCACAGCGGAGCAGGATGTGTGGCTGGCGTCGTTCGCGGAGCGGGGCTGGCCTGCATTCCTGGATCGGATGGGGCAGGTCGTCGTCGGCAAAAGGGAGGTCATTCGCCTGGCCGGCTTGGCGATGCTGTCTGGCGGGCATATTTTGATGGAGGATGTGCCGGGCGTCGGCAAGACGCTGCTGGCCCGGGCGCTTGCGCGGACAGCAGGAGGAAGCTTCCGGCGCATTCAGATGACGCCGGATATGATGCCGGCCGATATTACGGGCAGCATGGTATGGGAGCCGGCCTCGGGCGGTCTCCGATACAGCGAGGGGGCGTTGTTCGGCAACGTCGTGCTGGCCGATGAGCTGAACCGGGCGCCGGCGCGGACCCAATCGGCGCTGCTGGAAGCGATGGAGGAAGGGACGGTGACGGTGGACGGAACGACGCACGCCTTGCCGCAGCCCTTTTTCGTGATTGCGACGCAGAATCCGTTAGCCTTCGAAGGCACGTATCGGATTCCGGAGGCGGAGATGGATCGCTTCGCGATGCGGCTGTCGCTTGGCTATCCTGGGGCGGAGCAGGAAACGGACATGCTCCTCCATCAGCAGGAGGAATCGCCACTCGCGCGCGTGAAGCCGCTCTGGACGCCGGAGGAATGGCATTTGCTTGTCCGCCGGATACGCCAGGTGCATCTCGATGCGGCATTATGCAGGTACATGGCGGACATCGCACATGCGACCCGGGCACACCCGGCAGTGAAGCTGGGCATCAGTCCGCGGGCGACGCTGTCGCTTATGCGGGTCGCCCAGGCTCACGCCTGGACCGAGGGGCGCACCTATGCGCTCCCGGAAGACGTGAAGGCGGTGGCGCATCCGGTGCTGGCGCACCGCCTTCATCTGCAGCGCGAGGCGCTGCTCGCCGGCACGACCGAAGCGGACGTCGTCACCGATGTGCTGCGCACGACGCCGGTTCCGGTCTTCGCGGCGGCCCAGACCGGGGGCGGCAGAGCCGCAGCGAAGTCTTCCCGCCGGGAAGAGCGTCGGATCCCGGCAGCGGGTGCCGCGCCGATGATGCAGGTGCCTCTGGCCGGCGATGGATCGGCCCAGCCGGCCGCCGGGCGGTTCCGGTTCGGCGGGTGGTTCCGGTGAAGCAGCCCGCCATCCCGGTCGGCCGCTTCCTGCTCACCTCCGCCGGCTGCGCCGCGCTGGCCGCGGCGGGCTGGGGGCGGAACAGTCCGGCCGAGCTTTTTCTGGCGGCCGTGCTGGGCGCCATGCTGCTGAACGGCGTGCGGCTGCATATCATCGGCCGGCAGCTCGCAGGCGTCCGCCTTGTCCATGAGCTGGGGCAGGCGGAGCGCGTCGTGCCGGGAGCCGATCCCGGCAGCCTTGCCTTCCGCGTGGCGATCAGCGGCGCGAAGCGCTGGCCCGTGCGCTGGCTGACGGTGGAGGAGGCGTGGACGCGCACAGGCGGTGACGGCGGCGTCTGGGTATGCCGCCGTCTACTGTTCGTGCGCCAGGGCGAGGAGACACGCTACACCGTCTCCTTCGCAGGCGCGCCGCGGGGCGTATACCGCCTCACGGGGGCCGAACTCGCCTATGGCGACCTGTTCGGCTGGTTCGGCGGCCGGGTGCGGCTAGACCTCCCGTCGGCGGCGGAAGCGCCGCAGCCGGTGCTGGTCATTCCGCCGTCCCCGGTACGCTCCGCCGCGCTGCCGGACGCTGCGCCGGGAGCCGCGCACGAGGACGGCCCGCCACCGCTGGCCGGCGCCGCCGATACGGCAGACGGAGGCGTACCTGCTCCGTCTGCCGGAGGAGTGCGCGGCGTCGAGCTGCAGGCGTACCGGCCGGGCACGCCCTTGCGCGCCGTCGACTGGCGGACGTACGCCAAGCGGCGCGTGCTGGCGGTCCGCGTCCCGGAAGCGGACGGCTGCGCCCCGGCCGACATCGCCATGGACGACGTTCCATGGCGGTCGGAGGCGCAGCCCGGGCAGCACGCGCCTATGGAGGCGGTGCTGTCTGCCGCCGCCGCGGCCGTACGCGCCGCCGCAGAGGCCGGGCGGCCCGTGCGCCTGCTGCGGCTGAGCGACGGGGCTGTCGCCGGCGGAGCCCGGCAGGCGCTGGCCGCCCTAGCGGCGGAACGGCCCGGCCCGGCAGCGCTGCTCGGCTGGGACCGGCCGCAGCCGGCCGGCGCAGGGCCACACGGCGCGGCACACTGGCCTGCCGCTGAGCCCTTGCCGCCGATTCGCGCGGTGACGCTGATCAGCTACCGGGAGGATCCGGCCGTGCTCGACCGGCTGCAAGACGCGGCGGGAGAGGTGCGAATCGGCGGTTGGCTGACCGCCGCGCGCTGGCCGCAGTCAAGCGCCCCGGCAGCGCCGGCTTCAGCGTGGGCCTTCCTCTGGAGGGAACATTCCGAACCCGGTGCCAGTATAGGAAGGAGGGAGAGCGATGCGCTTCCATACTATCGGCCGAGCCGCCAAGGGTGACGACCAAGCGATGCTGCGGCGGCTGCACGGTGGCCGCCGCTGCGAGCCAGCCGGAAGGCGGACCGCGGCCCAATGGGCGAAGCAAGCTGCCTTCACCGTGCTGCTGTTCGCCTTGTTCGCTGAATGGTTCTATCCGTTGAAGCGGCTCGGTCCGCACATCGATATGCACGACATCCGTCCGTTCTTGGGGGCGATCGCGCTCTTCCTCATCGTGGGGCTGCTCGTCCGGAGCAGAATCCTGTCAATCGTGCTGCGCAGCGTCACGGCGATCGCGGTAACCGCGTGGATGTTCGGGGCGGTCTCCCGGAACGAGGCAGCCACAGCCGGCGGAGGCCTTCTGCACGACATACGCGAGTCGGTTACGGGTGGCCTTTCGATGATCGGCTCCGCCCTGGGCGCCGATGCGGGACGGTGGATGGAGGGGGATTGGCTTCAGACGAGCGGCGAAGTCCGCACCTTGCTGCTGCTGGCCGGTTGGGCGATGCTGACGGCCTCCATTCAGGCGCAAATGTTGACCCGGCGGACGGTGCTTTTTTTCAGTGTGGCTACAATATGCTATCTATTCGGATTTCAATGGGGCTACGGCTTCGACGTGACCGATGCCATCATTCGCGCGGCAGGCTGGGGGCTGCTGTTGTCTGCCTGCCTCCATCTTGACCGGCGGCTAGCCGAGGATACGGAGCAGTCGAAGGCGTCAGGAATCCGTCCTGTGCGATGGCTGGGACAAGCGGTGTTCGTGACGCTCCTTATCGTAGGCAGCGGCTTCGGCCTGTCCCGGATGCCCGATTGGACGCCGCCGGAGAGCCTGCCTTTGCTTCGTGAGTGGACGCAGTCGCTGGCAGCTTCCGCGAACGAATGGGGGGCGGCCCGTTCGTCGGCGGAGAACGCGGCCATGCGGACGGCAAAGATAGGCACAACCGGATACAGCTCGGACGATACGGAACTGGGCGGCGCGCTTCGCGACGATGCCCGCATCCTGTTCACGGCGGAATCGGCGGAGTCTACGTATTGGCGGGGAGAGAGCAAATCGCGCTATACCGGCCGGGGCTGGGCGTCAGCGGGCACCGAACAAGAGGAAACGGTTGACGGATCCGGGCGGCTGCAGATTTCCGATTCACCGATGTTGGGATGGTCCGAGCCGTTGACGCAGACGGTTCGCTGGCAGGCTTATGCGCCGCATCTGCCGCTAGTCCTCGCCGGCCGGCCGGAGCGGCTGACGTCATGGATGGCGGACGGGAAGACGGCGGTTCCGGCCCAAGCAGGGGTGGCCCTGCGATACGATCCGCCAGGCGAACGGTATGCCCCCAGCGCGAATGTGCCTGCTGGATCCCGGCTCGCCTATCAATACGAGACCCGCGTGCTGCGGGCAGATCCGGCGATGCTGCGGGCCGTGCCGAAGCTATCGGCCGAAGAGGCGGCACGATGGAGCGAAGATCTTCAGCTTCCGGACTCGCTCCCGCAGCGGGTGCGGGAGCTCGGCGCTCGGCTGGCCGAAGGATCGGCGGGTCAATACGAGACCGTGCGGCGCGTGCAGACGTTCTTGCTCCAGGAATACGCCTACACCAAGCTTGATACCGAAGTGCCGCCGACGGGCCGGGACTTCGTGGACTATTTTCTGTTCGAGGCGAGGCAGGGCTACTGCAATCACTTCTCGACCGCGATGGCGGTTCTGCTGCGCACCCAGGGCATTCCTGCGCGCTGGGTGAAGGGCTTCGCACCCGGCGAGCTGACTGGACCCGGACAGTATACGGTCCGGGCCTCCGATGCGCATGCCTGGGTGGAGGTGTATTTCCCAACGGTCGGTTGGGTGCCGTTCGAGGCGACCCCGCCGGCAGGCATGGCTGCCGCGGCAGAGGTTCCGGCGGACGCGGTGATAGCGGCCGTACCGGGCCAGACGGCCTTTGCGGCCGATGGCGCGGCTGCCCCGGAAGGCGATGCGGCATTCACTCCGTCAGCGCAGGTGCGCGAGCTGCTGGAGCAATCGCTGCAGTCTCCGGCTTCGGGCTGGGAACGGATGCGGCGCTGGGGAGAGACGGCGCTTCATGCCGGGAAGCAGGGGATGAGCGCCATCGGGCAGCATCTCGCCGCAGAATGGGATGCGTTGACCCGAATCGTGACACATCGCAGCGGTGAACAGGCGGAGGCGGGGCTGCCGGGGCTGCTTCGCTATATGGCTGTCCGCCTGCCGGTCCTGGCGATCGGTGCGTTGTGGCTGGCCCTGCTGGCGGCGTGGCTCATGCGCAAGCAGTGGCAGCGCCTAGCTCCGGAGCGCAAGCTGCGGCGGCTTCTCCGTCTGCAGCAGCGCAGCTTCCAGAGCGAACGGTTGCAGGAGATGGGCCGGATCGCCTGGCAGCTGCTCGAGCGGAAATATGGGTTGCGCCCGATCGGCATGACCTGGAGCGAATATATTTCCGAGAAGCGCGACGATCCCGAGGTGCTGCCGTCAGCAGCCGATCCGGTGCTGCAGCAGTTCATTCGCGACTGCAATGCGCTGCTGTTCGCCGGCCGGCATGCGGAGAGAGCCGTACGGCAGCGGTTCCTGGAAGGCTGCGCCTTCGTGCTGCGCCAGTGTACATGAGTCAGGGAGGCGCGGTTCACATAGAGATCGGCGGCAATAGAGACGGAAGGGGCGGCGAGCAGGATTCGGCCGCCCTGTTCGTCTTCTTTAGGGACATCTCGGAGTCTGGCCACTGCGTTCCCGCCTAGCGAGAGCAGGGGGATGTATGAACAGATCCCTTTTCAACCGCCGAGACGGGCAGTATAATTTACCATATGATCTTAAGGTAGTGAACTCGAATTGAGATAGACATGGGGAGGCGGAGTATGGCTACATTAAAAGATATTGCTGAACGGGTCGGCGTCTCCATCTCCACCGTATCACGGGTGGTGAACGGGGATGACAGCCGCCGGATAAGCGACGAGACGAAGCAGAAAATATGGCAGGCTGCCAAGCAACTGAATTACCGCGCCAAGCCTGCCCAGAAATCAGCCGCCCGGGCGAAGCGGTCCCCGAAGCATTCTGCGCCATTGACGATCGGCTGCATTTTATCCTTGCCGGACAATAAATATAATCATCCTTATTTTTCCCCCATCATCCAGGGCATCGAAGCGAAGCTGATGGAGGAAGGGATCACGCTGGCGTTCCTTCATACACAGGCGGAGCTGAAGAGCGGCGCAGTGCGGGAAGCGCTGCTGCACGATCGGGCGTGGAACGGCGTCATCTGCATCGAAGGGATGGAGCCGGAAATGTACCGGTGGCTCAAGGAGCGGGTGCCGGTCATTATTGGCATAGATGTGGCGGATCCGGACATTCCGATCATTTCCTATGACCGGTTGGATGCAGCCCGAATCGCCGTGCGTCATCTGCTGGAGCTCGGGCATACCGACATCGGCTTCATCGGGGGCGCGGGCCTGCTCGGGCGCATGGAGCGGGAGAAGCGGTACCGGGGCTACAAAATGGCATTGAACGAAGCGAATTGCCCCTTCCGTTCCGACTGGGTCATCGATGCCCAATGGGATGCCGACCGGAGCTATCGGGGCATGAAGCGCCTGCTGGAGCGGCAAGAGCGGCCGACGGCGATGTTCTGCGCCAGCGACATGATGGCGATTGCGGCCATGCGTGCCGCCACGGAGCTGGGGCTGTCGATTCCGCGCGATATCGCCTTCATCGGCATTGACGACATCGAATTTTCAAAATACAGCTCGCCGCCGCTGTCCTCGGTTCACATCCCGAAATACGAGATGGGCTATACGGCCGCCAAAACATTGCTGGACAGTCTGCATCAGCCTTATCCTTATCCGTTCCGGATGCTGCTGCCGTTCCATCTGCAAATCCGGGAGTCGACCAAGGCGCCGGAACGAAGATCGCCTGCGGACGGGTAGACGGGAATGATGTCCTCATCCCCCGTCCAATCGCATTTCCGATCCGAGACCTTCAATAAAGCTTTCTTTATTCAGGCCGTTGGAAAACCCCTGTTTTTTAAGAAGGGGTGGAGATATCCATGTAGACAATCAAAATTTGGCACTCAGAATTTTTTCTAGTGAGAGACGAGCTCCACTATATAAAAAATGAAGTGGCGAAAATTCCCATGGACTTTTCAACGGCCTGATTTTACGGGATCCAAGAGCCCGCGTCGGATCCTGGGGCATCATTGCCTTCTGGAAGCATCATCGCCTTCTGAAGGCATCGTTGCCTCCTGGGGCTTGAACGTGTGGAGGGAATTGCTGCTATTTTACAGGAATTTCGGCTCAATGAGTCCACATCCCGAGGAATTGCTGCAAATCTACATCATTTTAGGCCCTTTTGCTTCAAGCCGAAGCGAAACGGGTGAAATTCCTGCAGTTTTGCAGGATTCCCTTTCTGGTAAAAGTCGTCCGTATCGAATTGCTGTATTTGCGCAGGATTTCGCTTACCGAATAGGCGTGTCTGGAGAAATCGTGCAGTTTTGCGGATTTCGCTTACCGGATAGACGTGTCTGAGGAAATCGTGCAGTTTTCAGGCCGTTGGAACCCCCCTGTTTTTTACGAAGGGGTGGAGATTGTCCATTTTCCTACTCAAAACTTGGCACCCACCACTAGCGTTGCATTGAGCGGTTAGTTCATAATCTAATTACAATTAACATCAATA
>NZ_QYZD01000051.1:0-27591 GCF_003591545.1 Paenibacillus thiaminolyticus | reverse complement strand
GAACTCCAGCCTTCCAAGCTGGTAGCGTGGGTTCGATTCCCATCACCCGCTCCATTTATTATAATCACAAGCCAACATATTTCGCACCGAACGGACCTTCGATGAGAGGTCCTTTTTTTGTTGTCAAATCCGAACTAATGATAAGATGCGCATAGGTAACGTCCGATTTTTTCATAATAAAGTAAAGATTTTCGAGTTATTTTGTAGTATGATGTTAGGAAAGCCAAAATCCGTTGGAATAGGATTGCAGAGATGGGGGGAGACGAATGACAGACCTTACGTTAACCGCGAGCAAAGCGAACTCCAACAACTTGTTGCGGAGGGACGTTCGTTTTCTGGGTAATATCCTCGGTGAAGTGCTCGTCCATCAGGCCGGTAACGAGCTGCTTGACATTGTGGAAAAGATTCGGGAAATAAGCAAATCGTTGCGAGCTGTATTTCTTCCCGAACTATACGAAGAGTTCAAACAACTGATCAATACGTTGAACCCAGATATCAGGCATCAAGTGATACGTGCTTTTGCAATTTACTTTCAGTTGGTGAATATCGCAGAACAGAATCACCGGGTTCGGCGCAAGCGCGATTATGAACGTTCCGCTGGCGAGACGGTCCAGCCGGGCTCGATCGAGAGCGTCATTCTGGAATTGAAGGAACGCAATTGTTCGGAAGAGGAATTGCGCCAGATTCTGGACAGCATCTCACTGGAGCTCGTCATGACCGCCCATCCGACCGAGGCGATGCGCCGTGCGATTCTCGATATTCATAAGCGGATTGCGGAAGACATGATGCTGCTTGATAATCCTACGCTGACGTACCGTGAGCGTGAGCAGCTGCGCGACAAGCTGTTGAATGAAGTCATTACGCTGTGGCAGACAGATGAACTCCGGGATCGGAAGCCGACGGTATTGGATGAGGTCCGCAATGGATTGTACTACTTCAATGAGACGTTATTCGATGTTCTGCCTGAGGTATATCAGGAACTGGAACGTTGCCTTGATAAATATTATCCGACGCAGAGCTGGCATGTGCCTACGTATCTGCGGTTCGGTTCCTGGATCGGAGGAGACCGGGACGGCAATCCGTCTGTAACCGCGGAAGTGACGTGGGAGACGCTGCAAATGCACCGGAAGCTTGCGATTCACAAATACGAAGAACGGCTGAAGGAATTGTTCCGCAGACTGAGCTTCAGCACCAGCATTGTGCAAGTATCCGATGAGCTGCTGCAATCGATTGCGGCTGATCACGAGAATGTCCCTTTGAAGCGGACGACATTTTGGAATAATGAAAAAGAACCATATCGCATGAAGTTAATCTATATGTTCGAGCGCTTGCATAATATGATGGACGAGTCTATGCGAGATACTGCTGCGCGTTATTGCGATCCTGTAGAATTCGTGGAGGATCTGCGCATCATTGACCGTAGTCTGCGCCATCACTACGCGGATTATGTAGCCGATACGCTTGTTGCGAAGCTGATCCGCCAAGTGGAGTTGTTCGGGTTCTACATGGCCGCGCTTGATATTCGCCAGCACAGCAAAGAGCATGAGAGCGCCATGACCGAAATCTTGGCCAACATGAAAATTGTCGATAATTATGGCGCGCTTAGCGAAGAAGAAAAAATCGATTTGCTTCATAAACTTTTGCAGGACCCAAGACCATTGGTGTCGTCCTATATAGAGTACAGCGAGTCGACCCGGGAATGTCTGGACGTCTACCGCACGATCCAGCGGGCCCAGAAGGAATTCGGCGAGAAATGCATCACCAGCTATTTGATCAGCATGGCGGAGGCGGCCAGCGACGTGCTGGAGGTCATGCTGCTTGCCAAGGAAGTCGGCTTGTTCCGTCAAGAAGAGAACGGCAAGGTCCACTGCACGATTCAGGCCGTGCCGCTGTTCGAGACGATTGACGACCTCCATGAAGCGCCAGGCATCATGAAGCGGTTGTTCGACCTTCCGATCTACCGCAGCGCAGTCAGCGCGATGAGCAATGTGCAGGAGATTATGCTGGGGTACTCCGACAGCAACAAGGACGGGGGCGTATTTACCGCCAACTGGGAGCTGCGGATGGCGCTTAAAGGATTGACAGAAATGGCTCAAGATTATGATGTTAAAATTAAGTTCTTCCATGGACGGGGCGGGGCCCTTGGCCGCGGGGGAATGCCGCTGAACCGCAGTATTCTTGCCCAGCCGCCGCATACGATTGGGGGCGGCATTAAGATTACGGAGCAGGGCGAGGTTCTGTCCTCCCGCTATGCGATGCAGGGCATTGCCTACCGCAGTCTGGAGCAAGCGACCTCTGCGCTCATTCAAGCCGCTATGCTGGCACGGACAGCCCATACGGATTTGTATGAATCCAAGTGGAAAGAGCTGATGGAGAGCATTTCCCAGACGTCGTTGCAGAAATATCAGGACTTGATCTTCCGGGATCCGGATTTCCTGACTTACTTCAAGGAGTCGACGCCGCTGCCTGAAGTCGGCGAGCTGAACATCGGTTCCCGGCCTTCGAAGCGGAAGAACAGCGACCGGTTTGAGGATTTGCGTGCCATTCCATGGGTGTTTGCGTGGACGCAGAGCCGATATCTGCTGCCGGCATGGTATGCCGCAGGAACAGGCCTGCAGAGCTTCTATCAAGGCAAGGAAGAGAATCTGGCCGTGATGCGTGACATGTACCGCCATTATTCCTTCTTCCAGTCGATGATTGACAGCCTGCAGATGGCATTGGCCAAGGCCGATCTGGTTATCGCCAAGGAGTATTCCGGCATGGTGAAGGACGATGCCGTGCGGGAACGCATCTTCAGACAGATTGAAGAAGAGTATAAGTTAACGTCGGATTTGATTCTCAAGATTACGGGGCAGCAAGAGATTCTCGACAATGTCCCGGTCATTCAGGAATCGATCCGGCTACGCAATCCATATGTGGATCCGCTCAGCTATATGCAGGTTGGTCTCGTATCCGAATTGCGTGAACTGCGTGAAGCGGGCAATGACAATCCGATTCTGCTTCGTGAAGTGCTATTGACCATTAATGGCATTGCGGCAGGACTTCGGAATACAGGTTGACGAGTAGGGATCACCGTAAATAGGATTCGTCGATTCGGCCAGCGTAGGAAGCAAGGACGATGCAGTCGAGTCTTGAGTATTCAAGACTCGACTTTTCCTGTGTAGACGCAGGACAGGTTCAACGAGAGAGAAAGGAATCGTGGACGGGCTTGAAGCGTGGCGAGGGCAGCATTCCCTGTGAACCACGCATTATTGAACGGCCATCGTGCTGCGTGAAGAATGGACGGATGGACAGAGTACAGGGGACGGTGCTCCATAGGTTCGGATTCCTGCTTGCGATGTCCGTCATTGTCATTGTACCGCAATGATTGTGGAAGACATCGGCATTAACGGGCAGTGAGGATGGAGGGAGACCGTGAATACATTGGAGAAACGGCTCGCGAGATTGGCCCGCAAAGGAGACACACGGGCTTTCGCCGAGATTGTCGAATTATATAAAGATAAGATCTATCACCTGGCCTACCGCATGCTGAATAACCGGCATGAGGCGGAGGACGTGGTGCAGGATACCTTTTTGCGCGTATACCGCAATCTGGACCGCTACGACGAGAATCAGAAGTTCTCCACGTGGATTTACCGTATTGGGACGAACTTATGTATCGATCGGCTTCGCAAGCGGAAGCCGAATTACTCCCTCGACGCCGAGATGACGGAGCAGGAGGGCGTGGACGGATATGCCATGATTCCAAGCGACGACCGGACCCCGGAATCGTATCTGATTGTCAGCGAGACCCAACGGATGGTGCAGGAAGCGATTAATAGCCTGCCGTCCAAATATAGATCGGTCATGGTGCTGCGGTACTTGCAGGATATGTCACTCCAGGAGATCAGTGATGTGCTGGATATGCCGGTCACGACCATCAAAACGCGCGTGCACCGGGGAAGGGAATTTTTGCGCAAAAAGCTGGAACGGAAATTATAGGCATAAATAACAGATTATTTGTTTGAAACTATTCGATTGCTGCAGCGTAACGTATATGAGACCGGCAAATGTCCGACTTCTCTTCCGGCCGGATAGAGAGTTTCGACCTTGCGGGTTATTTTAGGAGACTTCAAGAAAGGACTGGCTCAAATGGATTGCAAACAAGCCGTCTCATTGATGCATGATCTTCTGGATGACGATTTGGACCGAGAATGTGCGGTGGAACTGAAAAAGCATATGCTTGGTTGCCCGGCTTGCCATGAGCGATTCCGTGAGTTGGAGCATACGGACCGCCTGCTGTACGGGTTCAATCATCGTTTGCAGCCCGTATCCGAGGATCTCACCGACCGCATTATGAGTATTATCCCGAAGCCGAAGCAGCGGAGCGCCTTTTCGGTATGGGTGAAGCGGCATCCCGCAATTACGGTTGCGGCCGTCTTTGTTGTGGTTATGATGACCAGTTGGCTCAGTATGTGGAATTCAGATAAACAGCTCGTTGTGAAAGGCTCGAATCTGGATGGCGTTGTCATTGAGAATAACGTCGTCATCGTGCCTCCTGACAAGGAGGTAGCCGGCGATCTGACGATTCGCAATGGCGCGGCCGAAGTGTACGGCAAGGTGAAGGGAGACGTTACCGTCATCGACGGGAAGCTGTTCCAGGCATCCACCGCGAATATTTCGGGATCGGTTCACCAGATCGACGAAGCCATCAGCTGGATATGGTACCAAATTACTAGTTTGTTCGGTACAAAGCCGGATGCCTCTTGATGGGACATCGATCGGCCTCTTGACCGATATCAAGCTCTCCTGCGATGTCTGTAGGAGAGTTTTTTGGTTCAGACAGGAGTTTTGCGTCATGGCGAAGAAAAGTATATAGTTAAGTTCATGAGAGAACGCTGTAGATGAATGATTTTATCAGGGAATGTTGGGGGTACCCGCATGAATTATTTTACGGACATGACGTGGCCGAACATGCTCAAGGATGTTATTGATATTCTGGCCGTGAGCTATATTATTTATCAATTGCTTGTCCTTATCCGTGGCACTCGCGCCATCCAACTGTTGAAGGGGATTTTTATCCTCGTCATCATCTGGGCGGTCAGTACATGGTTTAATTTATATACGTTGAAATGGTTAATGAATCAGATGTTCACCTTCGGGGTGCTGGCGCTGGTCATTATCTTCCAGCCGGAGATGCGGCGCGCCCTGGAGCAGCTGGGCCGAGGGAAAATATTAGGGCGCCGCACCGCCGTCGATGAGGACGAGACCGCCCGCAATATTGGGGAATTGATTAAGGCGGTGAATTATATGTCCCGGCGGAAAATCGGGGCGCTCATCGTGTTTGAGCGCACGACGGGGCTCAATGAATATACCGAGTCGGGCATTGGCATGGAATCGAGGCTTAGCTCTGAGCTGCTGATTAATATTTTCGTACCGAATACGCCGCTTCATGACGGCGCGGTCATCGTGCGCGGCAGCCAGATCGCCGCGGCAGCCTGTTATTTGCCATTATCGGAGAATCCGTTCATCAGCAAAGAGCTCGGAACGAGACACCGCGCGGCGATCGGAATCAGCGAAGTGAGCGATGCCATCTCGGTGATCGTATCGGAAGAGACGGGGCAGGTGTCTCTGTCTATGAACGGGCAAGTGGTCCGTGACATCAAGGAAGAGTCGCTTATCTCGAAGCTGTTCGAGGAATTGAAGCCGCCTGCCAAAAAGGAACGCCGCTTGTTCTGGAAACGAAAAGGTGAGCATCATGGATAAATGGTTAATGAACAATACATCCGCCAAGGTTATCGCGCTCCTCATCGGCGTGCTGCTGTTCATCGTCGTGCACAAGGATGATCCGGCGAGTGTCTCGGTTCCTCCGCTTATGGAGACGCGATGGATTGACAACGTCCAGGTGCGGACTGTCGGCTTGGATACGAAGCAGCAGGAGATCCAGTCGATTACGCCGGATTCGGTGCGGATTCAGGTGCGCGGGAAGCGAACCACGATCGCAGCCGCGCTGCCTGAGAATTATAAGGTGATTCTCGACCTGACCGGCTATGGCCCGGGCAAGCATGTCGTTCAGCTGCAGCATGATTTCCCTCCGGGCATCGAGCTTCAGACGATGCAGCCGTCGAGTGTCACGGTCGAGCTGGAGGACGTGCAGACGAAGGAGTTCGAGATTCAGGTCCGGACCCAGGGAGCGGCTGCCCAGGGGTATAAGCCGGGCACGCCGATTGTCTCCCCGTCGAACCGGGTTCATGTGACGCTGCCGGCGTCGCGGATGACCGAGGTGGCTGCTGTCGCTGCCGCCGTCAATATCGAGGGGGCCAATGAGTCGGTGATTGCCAAGCGCGTAAAGCTAACGGCCTATAATGTGCGCGGGGAGGAAATCGAGGATGCGGTCATTACGCCATCGGTCGTAGAGATTGAAGTTCCGATTACGAAGCCGTTCAAGACCGTTCCGCTTCAATTGGATTTGGTCGGGCAGCTTCCGGACGGACTGGCCGTCTCTTCACTCGTGCCGAGCGTCAACCAGATTACGCTGTATGGCCCTCAGGAAGCATTGAATAAGATCGAATTTTTCGACGGGGTTCAAGTGAATCTGAAGCAAATCGACCAGGCCGGACAATATAAGCTGAACGTAACATTGACGCCGCCGCCGAACATTGAGAAAATAGAACCGAGTGAGATTACGGTGGATGTCGTCGTGTCCGCCGTGACGCAAAAGGTGATTACCGGTGTTCCGATTACGCTCACCGGGGAGAATGACCGACTGGAGACATCGATTGCGGAACCGGCTACCCGCAAGCTTGATGTCACCGTTGTCGGTGCGCCGAACCTGATTGACGAGATGACAGCCAGCGATGTTCAGCTTATCGCGAATGTCAATGATTTGCCGGCAGGCACGCATACGATCAACGTTCAGGTCAATCTGCCCCGCTTCGTAAGGCGCGCGGAACAGACTCCGCTCACGGTAACTGTCGAGATTCGGGATAAGGGGGAGCCCGTCACGACAGATCCCGCTCCGGAAGGCGGCGAGCCGGATAACGGAACGCACGGCGCTACGGAAGGGAATCACCCAGGTACAGACACAACCGAGCCGAACCGCTCGAACCATGAGGAAGATCAGACGCCGGAAGAAGAGACTTCGACCGCTCCCGGCGACGATACGCTCACTCAGGAATGAACGCATATAATCAGCATGTGAACGATATATAACAAGTAATCGAGGAGCCGCCTTCATCCGCCCAGTTGCGGGCGGATGAAGGCGGCACAATGAAGGAGAGCAGGTTTTTATGGGGAAATATTTCGGTACAGACGGCGTCCGCGGTATTGCCAATACGGAGCTTACTGCGGAGCTTGCTTATAAAATCGGCCGCTGCGGCGGTTATGTATTAACAGGAAAGGCGGCCACTAAGCCTAAGGTGGTTATCGGCATGGACACCCGGGTATCGGGACGCATGCTGGAGGCCTCGCTGACCGCCGGCCTGCTGTCCATTGGGGCGGACGTGGTCCAGCTCGGCGTCGTGACGACGCCAGCGGTCGCTTATCTGACCCGCGAGCTGGGGGCGGATGCCGGCGTCATGATCTCCGCCTCCCATAATCCAGTGGAGGATAATGGAATCAAGTTCTTCGGCCGTGACGGCTTCAAGCTGCTGGACGAGACTGAATTGGAGATCGAGCGTCTGATGGATGCGGAGGTCGACGAATTGCCTCGTCCGATTGGCGTCGATCTTGGGACGGTCACGACCGACACGGAAGCGAAATGGCGTTATGTCGAATATTTGAAATCAACGGTGAAGCATCGGTTCGACGGCCTGAAAATCGTGCTGGACTGTGCGAATGGAGCGGCGTATGAATTAGCTCCCCGCTTGTTCCGCGATCTGGGCGCCGAGGTCATCGCGATTGGCGCCGAGCCGAATGGCTTGAATATCAATGCCGAATGCGGCTCGACTCATCCGGAGCAATTGAAGCAGGAAGTCGTGAAGCGAGGAGCGGATCTCGGATTGGCCTTCGACGGAGATGCCGATCGGCTGATTGCCATTGATGGAGCGGGAGAAGAAGTGGACGGCGACTTCGTGCTGCTCATCTGCGGCGAGGCGATGAAGAAGGAAGGACGCTTGAAGCAGAATACGATCGTGACGACTGTCATGAGCAATATCGGCTTCTTCAAGGCAGCCGACAGCCTGGGGCTGAGTACGGCTAAAACGGCGGTCGGGGATCGCTATGTGATGGAAGAGATGCGCCGCGGGGACTATAACCTGGGCGGGGAGCAATCCGGCCACGTTATCTTCCTGGATTATAATACGACAGGCGACGGGATGCTGACCGGCATTCAATTGGTTGACACGCTGAAGGGCAGCAGCAAGAAGCTGAGCGAAGCCCGGCAATTGATGCGCAAGTTCCCGCAGGTGCTCGTGAACGTGCGGGTTGAGGATAAGAGCAAGTACAAGGACAATCCGGTCATCGAAGAGGCCATTGCTTCGGTGGAGCGGGAATTGGGGGATAACGGCCGCGTGCTCGTGCGTCCGTCGGGTACGGAATCGCTCATTCGCGTTATGGCCGAAGGTCCGGAAGTCAATGTTGTCGAAGGATATGTCAAGCAGATTGCAGACGTGATCTTGCAGGAATTGAGCGTATCGAACTAGAGGAGCAAGCCGTCCATTCGTGTCGAGCGGATGGACGGCTTTTGTCCTAACTTGCCGGGACGCCGGTTGCCAACGGGGGGCAACATGAATATAATAAGAGCAGATTCCGTTGTGGCAGGATGGAAGGACAGCTTGCCGGGCTTCACGACATCACAGCAGTAGCCGGCTGACGCACGGAGTCGATAAGCATGTGTAGAATACACGGTATTCTGTCGAGGGCGGTAAGGCTGCTGAATCGGGCTAGCGTGATTCGAAGAGCTTGCCGAACGGGAAGCATGCACGTCATACGATTCAATGAGGAAAGCGAGGGTAGCAGCCATTTCACAGAGAACTGCATCATAAGCGCCAGCACTTGGCACCAGCGTTCGGCATGCTGGACAAGTGGACGAGGTGGAGGTGTTCGAAATTGTTCGGCGGGGACCTCCCGGTGCGCCAACGGCACCGTAATAGCATGGCGGAAAGCGGCAAGGCGACTTGCCAGACAACGCCTGCTTACGTTGATATGATAATTATATTATCGAATATACAGGAACGAAAATATATACTAAATGGGCTGGCTCATGAATGGACGCGCACATCGGATCCGGAAGATCTTTCCGGACATGCTGCTGT
Organism: Paenibacillus thiaminolyticus; assembly: GCF_003591545.1. Taxonomy (GTDB): domain Bacteria; phylum Bacillota; class Bacilli; order Paenibacillales; family Paenibacillaceae; genus Paenibacillus_B; species Paenibacillus_B thiaminolyticus_A. Next base: position 18,358 of record NZ_QYZD01000051.1, on the reverse strand, counting down.
GCAACGCTCATTCCTTGCACAACTGAATATCACGGAATGCGGTTATCCCTCGTCAGGAGGTTCGTTCCTGGACAAGGAGGGGACCGGCCCTAATGCATGCATTGATGCGTTGTTGCAGGCAGCATGGCTTCCGTGTGCGGCGTCCTTCACGTACGCCGGCATAACGGAGGTTGGATTAGGATGTGTGGTATTGTCGGATATATCGGTGCAAGAAATTCTCAAGCTGTATTGTTGGATGGACTGAGCAAGCTGGAGTACCGTGGCTATGATTCGGCGGGCATTGCGGTATTTACCCCGGATGGGCTGCAGGTCAGCAAGGCCCAAGGCCGTCTGGCGGTGCTCGCTTCCCGGCTGGAAGCGCAGCCGTTGGAGGGGAGTGTCGGCATCGGACATACGCGTTGGGCGACGCATGGGAAGCCTTCGGATGAGAATTCTCATCCGCATACAGATGCTTCGCGGAAGTTCTCCGTCGTCCATAACGGGATCGTGGAGAACTATATGGAACTGAAGGAAGAGCTGATCGCGGAAGGGGTTCATTTCGTGTCGGATACCGATACGGAGGTGATCTCCCACCTGATCGCCCGGGAGTACGATGGGGACATCGTCAAGGCGGTCCAGCGAGCGACTTCCCATATGCGTGGCGCCTTCGCGTTGGCCGTGCTGACGGAATACGAGCCGGATAAGCTGGTGGCGGTACGTTTTGCCAGCCCGCTTGTCATCGGCATCGGCGATGGCGAGAATTTTATCGGGTCGGATATACCGGCAATTTTACAGTATACGCGTCGAGTCTATATTTTGAATGACGGAGAGATGGCGGTCCTTACCCGGGACGCTGTCGAATTGATGACACTGGAAGGGAATTTTATTTCTCGGGAAATGATTGTTGTCGATTGGGACGCGGTCACTGCAGAAAAAGGCGGATATGACCATTTCATGCTCAAAGAAATTCATGAGCAGCCCAAGGCGTATCGGGATACGATGCGCGGAAGAATTACAGAGGACCGCAGCGGCATCACGCTGCCTGAGCTCAATGTGCTCAGCGCGGAGAAGCTGCGGAGCATTCGCAATATCCACATTGTCGCTTGCGGCACTGCTTATCATGCAGGTCTGGTTGGACGGACCCTCATTGAGCAGTGCACAAGCATCCCGGTCGAGACGGATGTCGCGTCGGAGTATCGGTACCGCTCGCCGATTATTACCCCGGAGACGCTGGTCATCGTGGTAAGCCAGTCGGGAGAGACGGCCGATACTCTTGCTGCTCTGCGGGAAGCGAAGCGTTGCGGCGCCGCTGTGATGGCCATTACGAACGCGGTCGGCAGCTCGGTCGCCCGCGAAGCGGATGACACGATCATTACGTGGGCCGGTCCGGAGATCGCGGTCGCTTCGACGAAGGCGTACACTTCGCAGCTGATTGCCTTCATGCTGTTCAGCTTGTACGCTGCCCAGACGCTGGGCACGAAGGACCAAGCCTGGATCCGGAAGCAGCTTGCTGCAATGCAGGCCTTGCCTGAGCAGGTCGAGCGCATCCTGGAGCAGGCTGGCGAACTGAAGCGGGTAGCCGAGGAGATGGCGGGTCACGAGCATCTGTTCTTCATCGGACGCGGCCTTGATTACGCCGTAGCGCTCGAAGGCTCGCTCAAGCTGAAGGAGATCTCGTACATTCATTCTGAAGCCTATGCGGCCGGGGAATTGAAGCATGGTACACTAGCTCTGATCGAAGAAGGCGTGCCTGTCATCGCGCTTGCGACCCAGTCTGCGCTCTTGGAGAAGACGGTGAGCAACATCAAGGAAGTGAAGGCTCGCGGCGGAGTCGTCTTCGCGGTCACCGACGAAGCGAACGCCCCGGCGCTGCAGAAGGCGGTCGACGGCATCTTCGTCGTCCCGGCTACGCTGCCGCTGCTGGCGCCGGCTCTCGCCGTCGTGCCGCTGCAGCTTATCGCGTATTACGCGAGCCTGGCCCGCGGCAATGACGTCGACAAGCCGCGCAATCTGGCGAAGAGCGTGACGGTGGAGTAAAAAGAAAAATAAAGTTTTAGACTTTTCATTATTGTCTAGTGACATTATAGTCAGTAACTAGACATTATAGTTGGTAACCAGACATTATAGTTAGTTACCATATATAAGTGTCTGGTAATTAAAAAAATGTGGAACTATATAATGTTGTGCCGACCTAATAAAATTACTGGTCGGCACAATTTTTTCTTTTAGTTTCTGATTGTTCTATTATATAAACTTGATTCCGATTTTTTTAGTAATATTATTAAAGCTCATCTACCTATGTTCTTGCTTTCTTTATAAGTCTAAATCCTACGCGGTTAGTATGCTCCTCATTTTTCACCAATAGCTTATAAACTTCTAGTACAGGTACGGTACGAATGGAAATGTAAACCCCAACTGCAATCAACGCTACGCAAATCGGATTATACGGTACTAACAACCCTAAAGCGATATCCTTTCTTTCCAAAAAGGGCAGTGCACTAGAAATACCTGCAATAAAGGCAGCGATCATAATAGGTGCATATCTCTTCTTGCTATTCTCACCAATAACCGTGGCTGTTACTAGCATACCGATTCCTAGTACCGCCAAAATTATTATAAGAAATGTATATGTAGATGGATCATCTTTAAATACTATATAAGGTATTGTAGCTAAAATAAGCAAACTGATACCTGCAGACACATACTTCGAGGTGCTCCGTTCATGAAAATACCCTTCTGTCATTTTCTTTGCTTACATAATAGACATGTTCATTCTCATAATGTTGCTCAACTGTAATCAACAGATACTTCGAAGATATTCCCTATCATGAGAAATCTCTCAGTTTCAGGAAACCCTTGACCATTCTCCCATTTACTAATTGCTTGTCTCGTCGTGTTTAGTTTTTCTGCCAGCATTTCTTGAGAAAGTGTCAGATGATAAAAAAGTCGTGAACCAGTAAAAGATGTCTTGAACCAGCAAAAGATGTTGTGAACCAGTAAAAAATGTTGTGAACCGATATGTATGATGATTGAACATCTAGAAGGGAGCCCGCGGAATGATCGTGGCTCCCTTTTTTTATGTACATGACAATTCATGATAGGTGGTGAATTTGTGAGCGACATTGGCTATAGAATCAAATGTATCCGCAAAGAGAATAATTTAAACCAAATTCAATTTGCAAAAAGTATAGGGATTTCTCAAGGGAACCTTAGTGAAATTGAATTGGGATATAGTAATCCGTCAGCGGAAACATTAATATCTATTCGAACACATTATAATGTGAATTTAAATTGGTTATTAACTGGAATCGCTACAGAAGATGGGACGACATATGAAGATGAATTCGAGAAAAGGCTGATTGAAGTTTTTAGAAATATTGATGATTATGAAAAGAACGAAATAATTGAATTTACACGAGTGAAAATAAATTTAAGATCAATACAGTAGTTCAATGGAAATACATGACTTTTGCCTAGATTAAGAAAAAACTCTTATTAGAGAATTACATACTAACTATAACGCTCCATAACGGTGGCAGGACGACTGGGATGTGGGCAGATGCACCTAGGTAAAATAAAGGAGGAAATAGTCATGATAATTGATACAGCCAGTGTAATTTACCCATTACCAACAGATGAGTTATTTGAAAGAAAGGAGAAATTTTGGAGAGTTGAACTCCCAATTGACTATGTGAATTTTTTGAAAGAAAATAATGGAGCAAGAACGAATGAAGGGGCATTTGAATGTAATGGTCGTGAGTATGCAATCGACCGTTTTCTATGTTTATTGGATGCACCTAGAGAAAATGAGTTAGGTATGTATGATATTGATGTTACACTAACTCAAATAGAGGATAGATTAACTGATAATGAAGACTTAATTGGTGTCGATATTTTACCGATTGTAGTATTATTTGCAGGTGATTTTGTATGCCTGGACTTTACAAAAGATAAGAAAAATCCTAGTGTGCTCGTCTGGGATAACGAAAAATCGGCTGAACTAGAACCAGTAACATATTTTGTAGCAGATACTTTTAGTGAGTTTATTTCAACCGTCAAATAAACATTCATGATCTCCCAATCGCAAAGGTTGGAGGAAAATGAATGATAATGTAATCAGTATACCAAGTGACGAATTGTAATATGAGCCGTGACAGTTTCCAGTCAGTAAAAAAAAGCTCATTGTCGATTCGTGTAAAATTGAGGTCTGTCCATATTTTTTGTGTAGACTATAGCCCAGTAACAAATTAGTACAGTACAACCAACAAATCAATCACTAAATTTTGACGACACTTAATAAAACTTTCAAAGGCTTATTCCAATTTGGACGATAAGGAGGAATAAGCTTTTTTCATGCCCAGAATCAAATGAGGAAAAGATGGGGAAATATTCAGGCCAGACACGTTGTTGACCACGAGTTATGCAGACACCGTAAAGGTGGGCAAGAAAACAGCGAAGGTTAAATTCTCTAATATGACTGATGACAGAAGAAACAACTTTGCTCTGGTGGATGAAAAACTGGCTAAAGAATGGTCGACTCCTGAGAAACAGTGGACTAAAGAAGATATTGCAGATTGGCGAGAAGATAATAAATATACTTGGCATGAACTTAACGACCTTGAGACAATGCAGTTAGTACCAAGCAAAATAAATGGTACGTATACCCATTTGGGTGGGGTTGGGGAACATAAAATCAAAGTTAAGCTGGAGAATAATGCTTTATGGATAAGTTGAATCATGAACTATTTGGTGAAATTTCTTATGATTTATATTGGAGTGGGCAGCAGAAAATAAAAATATTTAGAAAAGACAGAGTCATTATTTTAAGTATTGATGGAAACGAAGAAGGCGAGTTTCAAGAGCCACAAAAAGAAGCCTATATTAATTTTATTGATAATATGGAAAATATTATAAAACAATACGGAAGAAGCTATCTTGGATTATTATCAAGAAGTATACATGGAATATAGAGATATGGTGGGGGCAGATAAGGCAAACAAGATTGCTTCAATTATTGAAAATAAAGAGGAATTGGGTAATTTGGTTGAACCTACTCAATTAATTGTTAGAAGAGTAAGGAATAATGGTATTAGAAGACTTGGATTACTTTTTGATTGCACATGGGACATAGAACATGGACTTGCAGTAAAGATTGAGGATGAAGAAGTAGTTGAGGTTGGTTTCCAGGATATAGTTCTCTAAATTGATGTTGGTTGTCAAGCTGGGGTATACTTTTGTGCAAACTCATTTATAGCCCCAGCAACAAGTTTCGTACAATACAACAAATAAATTAATTGCTAAATTTGACAACATTCGATAAACTTTCGAAGGCTTATTCAGCTTATTCCAACTTGATCAATAAGGAGGAATAAGCTTTTTTCATGCCAAGAATACGAGAAGATCGAGCTGAACGCGGAGAAGCGGCAGCAATTTCCGCAGATGATGAGCGCATTCGAGCAGGAGTTGGCGAGGGATGGGGAGCAGGTTGTCGGAACTCGCAGGATAGCAGCCAATCAAGCAGTACAGGCAAATTCTTTCTCAAATCTTCAAACCTATGTCGATGAAGCGCCAGGAATACCGCCCCAAAGGTGTGGAAGCGCTAAGCGATGCAGCAGAGGCAGCAGCTAGTGCCAGAAAGATTCCAGACGGAAATGGACGCAAGGGAAAGCTTATTCATCTATTGGACTCTGACCTAGAGAGAAAGAGCGTACTGCCGAAGGATGGCAAGGCGAAAATCCATGCGAAGAGCCTTGTGGAGAAGGTCGACAGTCTGGAGTCCGAGATTGCCAAGCTGCTCGGGAGGATGCCGAAATCGTTGGCGGAGCGAATGCCGTTCAAGGTTGGCTATGTACAGCATGCAGGGACGAACCGACGGACTCCTGTCCTTTTCAAAAACGAAAATTCTCCTATGTTCACAGGACTGTCGTTACCGAGGGAAAAGGTGAAAAAGCAACCGAAGATGAACATCTATGCTTTTCACAAGGACAAATCGATCCAGTCGTTTAAGGACACCATTCGAGCCCGAACGCACAGACGAATTCCACTCACCGTCTTTGAACTCATTGACTCCATCAACCCTGTTATACGGGGATGGGGCAACTACTTCCAACATGGGGTGGAAAAAGTTGCATGAATCCGTCTTCTACTCCAAGTACAAATTGGTAAACCTCCTGTCGTTATTACCAGACTTGAACCTACGGACTGCACCCAGAGGGTGACATGAAGGAAAGCGGATTGCGGGAAAACTGCATGATCCGTTTGAAAGAGCGGACGGAGGAAGGCACAAGCCGACCTCCTTCGACTCTACACCGAGGAACGCAGGACAACACAACCTGCGGGAGGAAAGGAGCCCTGCTTTGTTCATGTTTCTTAAGGTGGTACGAGTCAGTGAATGCCAAACGGCTAACGACACCAAAGGAAAACGTTCAACAACTCCAAGAGAAACTAGGTCATGCGGCCAAGGAAAGCAAGAAGCGAAGATTTCACGCTCTGTATGACAAGGTCTACCGGTTAGACATCCTGTGGGAAGCATGGCGGAGAGTACGAGCCGATATGGGCTCTGCTGAAATTGATGGGGAGACGCTAACTGATATTGAGAAGCAAGGAGAAATGTTCTTCGTGCACGAATGTCATCGACTTCTTAAAGAAGGCGACTACCATCCGCAACCCGTAAAGCGCCAATATATCCCCAAGAAGGATGCGGATCGGGCATACGAGATCATTCGAACGATAATGGAACGTCTGGAGTTAACGTTACACCTGACCAAAACGTGAATCGTCGGACTATGGACAGGAGAAGAAGGCTTCGACTTCCTAGGCATGCATCACCGAAAGACGAAGGCCGAAACTTCCGAAAGCCAAGTATATTATACGACCCAACAATGGCTGTGCTGTAAGGCAGAGGAGCGAATTAGGGAAGTCGTGAAGGAACGACTAGCCCCTGCGAATATGCGTCACAAATCATTCCAAGAACCTTTGGAATACTTAAACCCGAAAATACAGGGTTGGCGTAACTACTACGTTACGACCTACAGCCAAAGGAAGATGGCTAAACGTGACTGGTACATCCTTCAGCGACTCACAAAATAAAATGGTATGACAAGAAGCGTCAACGCGCTCGATGGAGGAGCTCATTACGCGAAGTGAAATCGTTCAATTCGGACTCAGAACGCTATTGTAATCTGCATGCACATGAATGACGAACATAGGAAAGCGTATGAGGGAAAACCTCACGTAAGGTTTGATGAGGAGAGGTAGAATTTATCTGCCCTTTACTCTAGCAGAGGCGCAGTGAAGACGGCGGGATACAAAACTATGCCGGCTGCCATCCGGGCGGACGCTGCGGCCAGCTTCCAGCCGGGCAGTCATCAGGTGTTCCAACCGAGTATCCAACGGATTTTCTAGCCGAATATCCAGCTGACCTCCAGTCACGTTTCCAGCCAGGCTTCCAGAAATTCGTCAGGTAATCATGTTAAGTTATCGAAAAACGCAAGGATTCGGAGCACCGGCAGAGAATGTATACAGGTAATATCCCCCAAATTGGCCGCCCTCCCTGAATGTCGACACGCGTCGAATTCCTCGATTGATGGCAAACCATTCCCAGCGTTTCTTCTTTATTCGCTCTTTTTAGGCAAAATATTTACACCTTATGTTGGAAAGACCGAATTTAACTAAAGCTTTACTGTACATTCTTCGAAATTTTGGTATAATTATACTTGGCTCACCTTTCCTATTATGCTAGAACATAGAATTGTAGGTTCTTTATACCTATTCAAGCTGTGCGCGAGAGACCAGTCCACTGGCTACCCAGAAAGCCGGCATGCGGGGACCGACAATTGTGGAAAATGACAGCCGAGAATATGTTGCTCCATGACGTCAGAAGGTTCAGAAAGGATGAAGCCAACCTTATCCCAATTCCGATGGAGGATGAAGCGCGTGAGCATTTTTGAAAAGCTGGAATCCAACGTAAGATCTTACTGCAGAAGCTTTCCGGTGGTATTCGACCGGGCCAAGGGGGACCTGTTATATTCTGAGGACGGAAGAGCATATATTGATTTTTTTGCAGGTGCTGGGGCACTGAATTACGGTCATAACAACGATTATATCAAGGACCGGGTTCTCGATTACTTGACCTCCGACCGGATTATGCACGGTCTGGATATGTATACAATGGCCAAGCGCGAATTCATCCAGAGCTTCTCGGAGCGGATCCTGGAGCCGAAGAAGCTGAATTACAAGCTTCAATTCTGCGGTCCGACGGGGACGAACGCGGTGGAAGCGGCCCTGAAGCTCGCACGCAAGGCGAAGAAGAGAACCGGGATATTCGCATTCATGGGCGGCTTCCACGGCATGTCGCTCGGCAGCCTGTCGGCGACAAGCTCCAAGTCCATGAGGGAAGGGGCGGGGCTTCCTCTGGGCGGAGTTACGTTCATGCCGCACCCGAGTGGGGCTTTCGCAGAAATGGATACGCTCGGCTATATCGAGAATATCCTGACTGATTCGCACTCCGGAATCGACAAGCCGGCCGCCATCCTGCTTGAAACGGTACAAGCCGAAGGCGGAATTCACGTCGTCGACGCGCAGTGGCTGCGAGGGCTACAGCAGCTTTGCCGCAGGCACGATATCCTGCTCATTACCGACGAGATTCAAGTCGGCTGCGGCCGGACAGGCGAATTCTTCTCCTTCGAACGTGCGGGGATCGAGCCGGATCTCATTACCCTGTCGAAGTCGATCAGCGGGTACGGCCTGCCAATGTCCCTCCTGCTGCTGAAGCCTGAACTGGATCTCTGGACGCCGGGCGAGCACAACGGCACCTTCCGCGGCAACCAGCTCGCTTTTGTGGCCGCCAAGGCCGCTCTCGAGTTCCGGGACAGAGCCGCCCTGGAAGCCGAGGTGAAGCAGAAGGAAGAGTTTGTACGCTCGTTCCTTGACAAAGAAATCAAGCCTCTGCATCCGTCGATCGCGATCCGCGGACTCGGCCTGATCTGGGGCATTGACGTCTCGGGCTTCACGGATGAAGCCGGGGCGAAGCGGATGACGGAGATCAGCTTCGAGAACGGGCTCATCATTGAAAGAGCCGGCAGAGGAGACCACGTGCTGAAGATCATGCCTCCGCTGACCGTCTCGATGGAGCATCTTGCCGCCGGCTGCGACATTATCAAGTCCAGTATACAGCAGGTGATCTCTCAGGAGACCCAGGATTTGCTGGTAACGACCTAAGTTCGGCCAAGCTGATGACCGCCCCGGCAAGAGGCACGGAAGTGCCTTCCGGGGGCCGTGTGGCCCTGATGTTAAGATAACGTTTTTACCCCATTGGAAGATTTTCTCCCCATGCTGCCTGCGGTACCGTCAGTCAGCATAGAATTCACCGCTAATCCAAGGGCTGTCCCGTTCATGCCATACGGAGCATTCTTTGAGCCTCATGCAGCGCCATCGTCACATCTAATCGTCAGGAAAAGCTAACTACCCCGCAGCCGGATCTTTACTTATCCACACCAGGGCTGCGGGGGAATACATAAATCGTACATAGAGTGTATCAATACCCCTTAAACATAGGCTTCGACAAAGGCAGTTCCGGTGCCGAATCCGGAGGTACGGCCGACTTCCTGCTGGCTGGCCGGAACCCTACAGCAAGCCTTACATCGACGGGAGGAACATCCCTTGTCCATCCACAAATCCAATTCCGAACCCAATATTAAACCAAAGCTCGTCTTCGGGCGGCTCGTCCGCAGCAAGCATATGAAGCAGAGGAGCCGGAAGTAGCCGCATCCCTTGCGTAGAACGATGCTCTTTGTTGTCTTTCACGCATGGGAGCCGAGTGGGACAGCTGCTAGGCAGAGGATTGCCGCATGCGATCAACTGGGCAAGCGAAGCGGTGACCTGGCGAAAGCCATTGATATTGTTGTCACATGTTTGAAAAGGCGGGGAGCAAGGCTGTAGCGTTGCTGCGGCATATGCTCCGCCGGATTGCTTTTACCGATGTAGAGAGGGGGACGATCCAGGTGGCTTTTGAAAAAGAAACGTTGTTTTGGAACGAAAAATTCGGTAGCGACGATTATACCTTGACGCGGCTGCCTTACAGCAAAGCTCCAAGCTCCCAGGCGCCCATTATGACAACCGTCGGCGGTTCGCTTTCGGAGAAAGCGGCGCAGCGCGTCCTTCAAATGAGCAAGGGCGCTCCGCTGGCCGCTTTTATGATTTTGCTCGCCGGTGTTCAGTCACTCTTGCATAAATATACAGGCGCTTCTGACATTCTGGTCGGCATGCCGGTTGTACGGAAACCGACGGAGACGCGCCGATCCGTTAATCATACGGTCATTTTGAAAAACTTGCTTTCGGCGGGTGCGACTTTTAAAACGCTTCTGAGCGAGCTGAGGACTTCCTTGCCGGAAACAATTCAGCATCAACATATTCCGTTCTTGAAAATGACGGAGAAGCTGAACCTGCAATATGCAGACGGGATACCCGTCATCCATACGCTAGTATCCCTTAAGGAGCTGCATCTGGACGAAATTGGGCAAAACGTGGTCACGGATTGTTCCTTTGAATTCAGCTTAACCGGCGGGACGATACAGCTAGCGCTGTCATATAACGAGCACTTATATGACTCCAAGTTCATGACTCGGGTCGTCGGCCATCTGAATCGCCTGCTGGCCGTGGGGCTTCACGAGTTGGAGCTGGACATCGTGCGGGTGGACATGTTGTCGGAGGACGAGAAATTTCAATTGCTGCAAAGCTTTAACGATACCGAGAAGGACTATCCCCGTGATCGGACGATTCATCAGCTCGTGGAGGAGCAGGTGAAGCGGGTGCCCGAAGCAACGGCGGTTGTCTTTGAGGGGCGGCGGCTTTCGTACGCGGAGCTGAACGAACGGGCGAACAGGCTGGCGCGGACGCTGCGATCGGTCGGCGTGCTGCCCAATCAGCTGGTAGGCTTGATGGCCAGGAGATCGCTGGAGACGGTCGTTGGCATTCTGGCGGTTCTGAAAGCTGGCGGTGCCTACGTGCCGATCGACCCGGAATACCCGGAAGAACGCATCCGCTACATTCTGGAGAACTCGAACGCGCAGCTGCTGCTGACTCAAAGGGAGCTGCAGCAGCAGGTGCCGTTCGAAGGGACCGTGTTGGCGCTGGATGACGAGCAGGCCTACAGCGACGATGGAACGAACCTGGAGCCGGCCAGCGGTCCGAATGATCTGGCTTATGTCATCTATACGTCAGGTACGACGGGCAAACCCAAAGGGGTCATGCTGGAGCATCGCGGTTTGGTCAGCTTGAAGCTGATGTTCGCGGACAGGCTGGGCATCACGGAGCATGACCGGATCGTTCAATTCGCCAGCCTGTCGTTCGACGCGTCCTGCTGGGAAGTGTTCAAAGCGCTCTATTTTGGCGCGGCTTTGTACATCCCGACGGCCGAGACGATTCTCGACAACCGCCTGTTCGAGAGTTATATGAACGAGCATGCGATTACGGCGGCGATTTTGCCTCCGACGTACAGCGCTTATTTGAACCCGGACCGCCTTCCCAGCTTAACGAAGCTCGTAACGGGAGGCTCGGCGGTATCGGCCGAATTCGTGCAGCAGTGGAAACCGAAGGTCCACTATTTCAATGCTTACGGCCCTACCGAAGCTTCGATTGTTACGACGCTTTGGGATGCGGATGAGGAGCAGCCGGAGCGCAGAGTCATTCCGATCGGGCGCCCGCTGGCCAATCACCGGATTTTTATTTTGGATGCCCACCTGCAGCTTGTGCCTCCGGGAGTGGACGGCGAGCTGTGCGTGGCAGGCGTGGGGCTTGCGAGAGGTTACCTGAACCATCCAGAGCTGACGGCAGAGAAGTTCGTGGAACATCCGTTTGCGCCGGGAGAACGCCTTTACCGGACGGGAGATCTCGCCCGCTGGCTGCCGGACGGAAATATTGAGTACTTGGGCCGGATCGACCATCAGGTGAAAATCCGTGGATTTCGGATCGAGATCGGCGAGATTGAAGAGCAGCTTCTGAAGATCGACTCCGTGCAGGAGACGATGGTAATCGCGCGGGAAGGCAAAAGCGGGCAAGAATTGTGCGCTTACCTGGTCGCGGGCCGCCCGCTTACGCTCGGCGAGCTGAGAAGCGCGCTGGCGCAAAAATTGCCGAATTACATGATTCCGGCGCATTTTGTTCAGCTTCCGCGGATGCCGCTCACGCCGAACGACAAAATCGACCGCAAGGCTTTGCCCGCCCCAGAAGGAAACGCGCTGACCGGCGGCGCGTACGTAGCTCCCCGCAATGAAGCCGAGCGGACGCTTGCCGATGTGTGGCAGGCGGTATTGAACACCGATCGCGTTGGGGTAACGGATCATTTCTTCGAGCTGGGCGGAGACTCGATCAAGTCCATTCAAGTATCTTCGCGGCTTCATCAAGCTGGGTACAAGCTGGAAATCCGGGATTTGTTCAAATATCCGACTATTTCACAGCTCAGCCTGCATGTGAAACCGATCGGACATACCATCGATCAAGGCGAAGTAACGGGTGAAACGGCGCTGACACCGATTCAGCATTGGTTTTTCGAGAGCTCCTTTGCGGACCCGCATCATTTCAACCAGTCGGTGATGCTGTACCGGAAGGAACGCTTCGACGAAGAGACGGTGCGTCAGGTGCTGCAAAAGCTGGCCGAGCATCATGACGCCTTGCGGATGGTGTTCCGCAAAACGGAACAAGGGTTTAGCCAGCGGAACCGCGCGATTCAGGAAGGCGGGCTGTTCACGCTGGACGTGTTCGACTTCAAGGGTGCGGAGAATACCGCACAGGCTGTGGAAGCGAAGGCAACGGATATTCAAGCGGGCATCGATCTGGAGAAAGGGCCCCTCGTGAAGGCGGGACTGTTCCGGTGCGCGGACGGCGATCATTTACTGCTCGCGGTTCATCATGCCGTGGTGGACGGCGTGTCTTGGCGCATTTTGATGGAGGATTTCGCTCTGGGTTACGAGCAGGCCGGCAAAAGCGAGGAAATTCGTTTCCCGGCGAAAACGGATGCGTACCGCACTTGGTCCGAGCAGCTGGCCGCTTACGCGCAAAGCCCGGAGATGGCAAAGGAACGGGCTTATTGGCAGGCCGTGGAACAAATTGCGGTTCCGGCCTTGCCGAAGGATCTGGAGGCGGACGTTACGACGCAGCAGGACAGCGAATCGCTGTTCGTCCGTTTGACTCCCGAAGAAACGGAGCTGCTGCTGAAGCGGGTTCACCGGGCCTACAACACCGAAATGAACGATATTTTGGTAACGGCGCTCGGCATAGCCGTTCGCAAGTGGACGGGACACGAACGGGTGCGGATCAATCTCGAAGGACACGGACGCGAATCGATCGGAACGGATATCGACATCACGCGCACAGTCGGCTGGTTTACGACCAAGTTTCCGGTCGTCCTGGAGCCGGAAACCAACCGGGATTTGGCCTATCAGATTAAACAGGTCAAGGAAAGCTTGCGCCGCATTCCGAACAAGGGGCTTGGGTACGGTGTATGCCGCTATCTCTCCAAATCGGAGGATGGCTTTGTTTGGGGCGCAGAGCCGGAAATTAATTTTAACTACCTCGGCCAGTTCGACGATGATGTCAATCAGGACGAGATCGGCATATCTTCTTATTCCAGCGGAAACCCGGCCAGCGACCGGCAGGCCCGCAGCTTTGTGCTGGATATCAACGGCATGGTGCTGGACGGCGCTCTATCGCTCGATCTCAGCTACAGCCGGAAGCAGTATCGCAAGGAAACGATGGAAGCCTTCGCTCAGCGGCTTGAGCAAAGTCTCCGAGAGCTCATTACCCACTGCGCAGGCAAAGAACACACCGAATTGACGCCGAGCGATGTGCAATTTAAAGGCTTGACCATCGCGGAATTGGAGCAAATCGGCCAGCGCTCGGGCCATGTCGGGGAAATCGAAAATATTTACTCGCTTACGCCGATGCAGAAGGGCATGTGGTTCCACAGCGCGCTTGACCGGCAAACGGCCGCTTACTTCGAGCAAACGCGGTTTACGATGCGGGGAGCGCTTGACGTCCAGCTTTTCGAGAGGAGCTGGATGGAGCTTGCGAAACGTCATCTGGTGCTGCGGGCGAATTTTGTGAAAGGACCAGCGGGCGAGCCGTTGCAAATCATATACCGCGACAAGCCGGTCGGTTTTGAATATGAAGAGCTGCTTCACTTGCAGTCGGACGAGAAACAAGCGTATTTGGATAAAAAGGCCAAGGATGACAAGCTTCGCGGCTTCGACATGGAACATGACGCGCTCGTTCGGATTACGATCCTGCGCACCGAAGAGCAGAGCTATCATGTGCTGTGGAGTTTCCAGCATATTTTGATGGACGGCTGGTGCCTGCCGCAACTGACGCAGGAGCTGTTTGAGACGTACTCGGCCTTGGCATCCGGCAAGCAGCCAGCGGGAGATAAGGGATCGGATTATGGCGCTTATATCGAATGGTTGGAGAAACAGGACGATCAGGCGGCATCCGGCTATTGGACGGCGTTCCTGGCAGGTTACGAAGGGCAAACCGTACTCCCGGGGCAAAAGGAAGCGCAGCCGAACGGCAGATTTACGGCTGATCACGTCACCGCCGAGCTGGGCAAGGACTTGAGCGAGCGGATGGACCGGGTGGCGAAAGAGCGTCTGGTTACGGTCAATACGCTGCTGCAAGCCGCTTGGGGCGTGATGCTGCAAAAATATAACGGAACAAACGATGCCGTATTCGGCAGCGTCGTGGCCGGAAGACCGGCGGAAATCCCGGGCATTGAGTCCATGATCGGGCTGTTCATCAATACGGTGCCGGTCCGCGTCACGAGCGAAGGGGACACCGTGTTCGCCGACCTGATGGCGAAGCTCCAAGAGCGGGCGCTGGAGTCCGGGCGTTATGATTACTATCCGCTGTATGAAATTCAAGCCCGCAGCGTGCAAAAGCAAAACCTGATCAACCATATCATCGCTTTCGAGAACTATCCGGTGGACGAGCAGATGGAGCAGGCGGGCGACCAGCAGCACGGCGACCTGACGATCACTGACGTTCAGATGGAGGAGCAGACGAACTATAACTTCAACGTGACCGTGGTGCCGGGAGCTGAGATCGAAATTCGGTTCGACTTTAACGCCGAAGTGTTCGATAAAGACAGCATCGAACGGCTCAAGGGGCATCTCGTCCATCTGCTGGAGCAGGTGACGGATAACCCGGAAATTACCGTGGGTGAGCTGGAACTTGTGACGGAGGCGGAAAAGGCCGACCTTCTCGGACGTTTTAACGACACCACTACGGAATTTCCGCGCCGGAAGACGCTCATTCAATTGTTCGAAGAGCAGGCGGAGCTTTACCCGGACAACGTGGCCGCCGTCATGAACGAGCGGCAGCTGACCTACCGTGAGCTGAACGAGCGATCCAACCGCCTTGCGTGGAAGCTGCGGGAGACGGGAGTAGAAGCGGACCAACTGGTAGCGATTCTGGCCGAACGCTCCCTTGATATGGTCGTCGGCATTCTGGCGATTCTTAAAGCGGGCGGAGCCTACGTGCCTGTCGATCCCGACTACCCGGAGGAGCGCATCCGCTTCATGATTGAGGATTCGGGCGCGTCGTTATTGCTGATTCAAAAGCATCTGCACGAGAAGACCGACTTCGCAGGAACGCGCCTCGAATTGGATGATTTTGTTTGGGGCAACAGAGGGGCGGACTCCGAAGGTGCGCTGGACGCTTCGAACCTGGAGCCGATTTCCGGGCCGAGCAACCTGGCTTATGTCATCTACACGTCGGGAACGACCGGCAGACCGAAAGGAACGCTGATCGAGCATAAGAACGTCGTGCGCCTTCTGTTCAACGACAAGAACCTGTTCGACTTCGGGCCGTCCGACACGTGGACGCTGTTCCACTCGTTCTGCTTCGATTTCTCCGTCTGGGAAATGTACGGAGCACTGCTGTACGGAGGCAAGCTGGTCATCGTACCGCCGCTCACGGCGAAAAATCCGGCCGATTTCTTGGCGCTGCTGGGCCGCGAACAGGTCACGATTTTGAATCAGACGCCAACGTACTTCTACCAGCTGCTGCGTGAGGTCTTGGCGGACCATCCGTACGATCTGCGGATTCGCAACGTCATCTTCGGGGGCGAAGCGCTGAGTCCGCTGCTGCTCAAGGGCTTCAAGACGAAGTACCCGGAGACGAAGCTGATCAATATGTACGGCATTACCGAGACGACGGTTCACGTGACGTATAAGGAAATTACGTGGGTCGAAATGGAGGCGGCGAAGAGCAATATCGGCAAGCCGATCCCGACGCTGAGGGTGTACGTCCTGGATGAAAACCGCCGCCCAGTGCCGATCGGCGTAGCGGGCGAAATGTACGTGGCCGGGGAAGGCCTTGCGAGAGGATACCTGAACCGTCCGGATCTGACGGCGGAGAAGTTCGTCGATTCCCCGTTTGCGGAGGGGGAGAAGCTGTACCGCTCGGGCGACTTGGCGGCTTGGCTGCCGGACGGCAACATCGAATACCTGGGCCGGATCGACCACCAGGTCAAAATCCGCGGGTACCGGATCGAGCTGGACGAGATCGAGACGCAGCTTCTGAACGTCGAGGGCGTGGAAGAAGCGGTGGTGCTCGCCCGTCAGGACGGCGGGGGCGAGAAGGCGCTTGTCGCCTACTTTGTGGCGGACCGAACGCTGACGGTCAGCGAAATGAGAACCTCGCTGGCCCAGGGAATTCCGGGGTACATGATCCCGTCGTACTTCGTGCAGCTGGAGCGCATGCCGCTGACGACCAACGGCAAAGTGGACCGCAAAGCGCTGCCGGAGCCGCAAGGCGGCATACAAACGGGCGTCGAATACGTAGCGCCGCGTAACCGGACGGAGTCCCAGCTTGTGAAGATCTGGGAGGAAGTGCTGGGCTACTCCGGCATTGGAGTCCTGGACAATTTCTTCGAGCTCGGAGGCCACTCCTTGCGGGCGACGAACCTTGTCAGCAAGATTCAGAAGGAAATGAACGTCGAACTTCCGCTGCGCGACGTATTCCGCTACTCGACGATCGAAGAGATGGCTCTCGCCATCTCCCGGATCGGAGAGCAGTCGTTCTCGTCGATTCCGCTGGCAGGCGCAAGAGCATATTATCCGCTTTCCTCAGCTCAGAAGCGGCTGTTTATCCTGAATCAGCTGGAAGGGGCCGATCAGAGCTACAACATGCCGGGCGTGCTGCTGCTGGAAGGATCGATTGACCGGAGCCTGCTGGAGAAGGCTTTCCGCGGACTGATCGCACGGCACGAAACGCTGCGAACCGGCTTTGAGATCGTACAAGGCGAAGCAGTACAGCGCATTTACGAGAGCGTCGACTTTGCCGTCGAGTACCGTCATGCGAGCGAGGAAGAAGCACCTGAAGTCGTGCAGGCATTCATCCGGCCTTTCGACTTGACGAAGCCTCCGCTGCTGCGGGCGGAGCTCGTAGAGCTGGCAGCCGAACGTTATTTGCTGATGTTCGACATGCACCATATCGTCTCCGACGGGGTTTCAATGGACGTGTTAGTCGAGGAACTCGTTCGTCTGTACGGCGGCGAGTCGTTAGAGCCTTTGCGCATTCAATACAAGGACTATGCGGTATGGCAGCAGTCGGACGAGCAAAAAGTGCAGTTGAAACGCGAGGAAGCTTACTGGCTGGACCGTTACCGGGGCGAGCTGCCGGTTCTGGAAATGCCGACGGACTATCCGCGTCTTGCCGTGCAGAGCTTTGAGGGACAAACGCTGACGTCCTTCGTGGACGAGGCAACGAACGAAGGCTTGAAGCAGCTGGCCGCTCAAAGAGGAACGACGCTGTATATGGTGCTGCTTGCGGCATATACCGTGCTTTTGCATAAATACACAGGTCAGGACGATTTGATCGTCGGAACGTCGATTGCGGGCAGAACGCACGGAGACATGCAGCCTTTGATCGGAATGTTCGTCAATACGCTGGCGCTCCGCAATTATCCGGCTTCGGAGAAGACCTTCCTGTCGTATCTGGAAGAAGTGAAAGAAACGACCTTAGGCGCTTACGAGCATCAGAATTATCCGTTCGAAGAGCTCGTCGATAAAGTGCAGGTCAGCCGGGATTTGAGCCGCAACCCGCTGTTTGACACGATGTTCTCCCTGCAAAACTTGGAGGATAAAGAGTTTGAGCTGGAAGGGCTGAATTTGTCCTCGTACCCTAGCGAATACGGCACGGCCAAGTTCGACCTGAGTGTGGATGTTACGGAAGAAAACGGCGGCCTGGAGTGCAGCTTTGAATTCTCAACGGCTCTTTATAAAGAAAGCACGATCCGGCGGCTGTCGACTCATTTCGGACATTTGCTTGCGGCGATCGTAAGCCGTCCGGATGCGAAGATCGCCGAGCTGAACTTGCTGACGGCAGA
>NZ_QYZD01000050.1:0-29798 GCF_003591545.1 Paenibacillus thiaminolyticus | reverse complement strand
TCACGTACGGTTTGATGAGGAGGGGCAGAAATTTTCTGCCCTTTACTCTAGCAGCAAATAACCATGGATGTCCGCATCTATGGTTATTTGTCCTTCTGCCTTCCCATACGATTAAAGTAAACCACTATGGATAGGAGAATTCGATGAGACCACGCCAATTTCGGACCGGCCCCGTCCTGACCGTATTATTGTTTTTGCTCGTACTATGGCCTGCCATGCAGTTGTATGGAATGTTGAAGCCGTCCCACACTTCATCCGACCCGCTAGTGATGCTGTATGAGGTAGCCCAATTCCAGATTAGCTTGTGGCAAGGAACGATGCAGGAGGCGAAGCGGTACGAGTCGACCGCTCCGCTGAACAAAGTGAAGCTGGTCGCCTATTCGGCCAACTATACACATGACCGGCTTGTCCGGGCGGTTGGCAGTGATCGGCTGGCCCCGCTTCCCGGTCTAAGCCGGTTCGTCGAATTCATCACGGTCCTGCAGATAAGCGGCGATCGGCAATTGACCGATCTGGAGCGGGAGGTACTCGAGCAGGCCGCGGCCATTGCGCCTGAGCTGTCGGATTGCTACTCCGGCCTGTTCCATTCGTCAGGCAAGATTATCGGCTCGAAGAACGAGGCCCTTCAAGCGGCCGATCAGCGCCTCGCCGAGACGCTGGAGCGTTACTTCCATCCTGAATAGCAATCAATCATTTTGCGTGACATCCCTCGCAAGGAATGATAGTATAAGGTTCGCACGGGAAGTACAGACTAATTTTGACATGCATTTCATAATATCTTCAAAATACGCTCCGACGGGCATGTTCAACTATGTTATAATGATTATCAATTGATAATATTCAAAATTTTATCAAAAGCAGGTGAATGGGCAATGCACATCGTGGTCGTCGGCATGAATTATCGTACGGCGCCTGTGGAGATACGGGAGAAGTTCGCGCTGCCGGAGAAGGATTGGCAAGAGGCCATCCGGCAACTGCGGAACACGAAGAGCGTCATGGAATGCGTGATGGTGTCGACATGCAACCGCACTGAAATGTACGTTGTCGTCGATCGTCTGCATATGTGCGGTTATTTCATCCGCAGCTTCATGGAGCAATGGTTCGGAATTCCAAGGCAGCAATTTACGCCTTACTTATATATATATGAAGATGATCAAGCGGTGGAGCATTTGTTCCGGGTCACATCGGGTCTCGATTCGATGGTTATCGGCGAGACACAGATCTTGGGGCAGATTCGTTCGGCTTTTTTGTTCGCGCAGCGGGAAGGAACGACCGGCACCTGGTTCAATACGCTGTTCAAGCAGGCCATTACGATGGCCAAGCGTGCCCATGCGGAGACGAACGTCAATGACAATGCGGTCTCGGTCAGCTATGCCGCGGTCGAGCTGGGCAAGCGCATCTTCGGCTCCTTCCAGGGCAAGAAGGTATTGATTCTCGGAGCGGGCAAGATGAGCGAGTTGACCGTCAAGCATCTGTATTCGAACGGCGCGGCCGAAGTGATGGTCGTGAACCGGACGTTCTCGCGCGCCCGGGAGGTGGCCGAGCAATTCCATGGTCGGGCCGGGACGCTTGAGGATGCCGGGGATTTCCTCCGGGACGCGGATATTGTAATCAGTTCGACCGGAGCCCAGGAGTACGTCATGAGGGCGCAGGATGTGGAGCGGGTGATGAAGCAACGCAAATCGCGTCCCCTCTTCCTGATTGACATCGCCGTGCCGCGGGATCTCGACCCCGAGATCGGCAGCGTGTCGAATGTGTTCCTGTACGACATCGATGATCTGGAAGGCATCGTGGAGAGCAATCTGGAGCAACGCCGCAAGGAGGCCGCCAAGATTGAAGCGATGATTGCGAGCGAGCTGGATGAATATCGCCAATGGCTGAAGATGCTTGGCGTGACACCGGTCATCCGCGCCCTGCAGACGAAGGCGGAGCGTATCCATCAGGATACGCTGGAGAGCCTGTTCAACAAGCTTCCGGACTTGTCCGAGCGGGAGGTGAAGCTGATTCGCCGTCTCACGAAGAGCATGCTGAACCAGATGATGCATGATCCGATCTTGCAGTTGAAGGAGCTTGCTGCAGAGAAGAACGGGGAAGAGGCGCTTCATCTGTTCACCCAACTGTTCGCTCTGGAAGAGACGATGGTTGCTTCCGAGCCGGACAAGGGAACGAAGCGGGAATCTGCTGCGCTTGCCTCCCGGCGCGATGAAGAGCCGGAACGAACCAAGCCGGTTCTGTCATGGGCCGCGGTAACTTGGTAGACGGCGTTCAGGAGGCGGCGGGTTCATATGTTGACGAATAGCTGGATTTACGATGCGATTATTTACACATATGCCCTGAGCCTTCTGTTTTATTTTTCCGATACCGTGGGGAGGAATCGGAGAGCGAAGCGGATGGGTACAGGGCTTCTTGTTTTTGTATGGGTGCTGCAGACGATATTTCTCGTCGTGCGCATTATCCGCCATCAGGATGTCCCGATCATTAGCAGCTTTGAGTTCATGTTTCTGTTCTCTTGGCTGCTGGTCACGGCGTCCTTGGCGATCAACCGTTTTTTTTCTATCGAGTATGTCGTATTTTTTGTCAATCTGGTCGGGTTTGCGCTGTTGATTATCAATATGCTGAATGATCCGACGTCTTCTTCTGTCATGATGGAGTGGGAGATGATGCACAATTTGCTTGTCTTTCACATTGCGCTTGCCGCCTGCGGGTTCGCATCCTTGACCGTGGGCGCGATCTTTTCGGGGATGTACGTCTTTTTGCACCATCGCCTCAAGAGAAAGCAATGGTCGGAAGCGGTGCGGCGCTTGCCTAGCCTGGAGCGGATGGAACGAATGTCTTATTTCGCCGTCATCGTCGGGATACCGTTCTTCCTGCTCTCCTTGGCAGTCGCCATCGGCGTTGTCTTGCTGGGCAACCGGATCGAGCTTTTGACCGATTTCAAAATTTGGTTCACTTTGATCGCCATCGCCCTTTATTTCTCCTATTTTTGGATTCGTTCCCGTGCCGTGCTGACAGGATTTCGGCTCGCCTTGTGGAATGTAGGATGTTATGCGTTTATGGTGTTGAATTTCAGCTTGAATTCCTTATCGGCATTTCACCGCTAGATGGGAGTGGGGAATATGGAGCATACTGATGAGCCCTGTCCGCTGTATCCGATAATGCTTCGGCTGACCGGGCGCCGATGCGTCGTGGTCGGAGGCGGGTCTGTTGCCGCGCGCAAGGTATCATCATTGCTAACCAGCGGCGCCAAAGTCACCGTGGTCAGCCCGAGGGTGACGCCGGAGCTTGGGCGCTTGGCATATGAGGGCCGGATCGTTCATCAGGAACGCGAATACGAGCCGGCCGACGTGGAGGGCGCCCTGCTCGTATTCGCCGCCACAGACCGTCCGGCCGTGAACGATCAGGTGGCGGAGGATGCCCGCCGGGCCGGAGCGCTGGCCAATGTGGCGCATCATCCGGAGGGCGGCGACTTCGCCAACCCCGGTTCCGCGCGGAACGGGATGATTCAGGTGGCGGTCTACGCGGGCGGAGCGAGCCCGACGTTGACCCGCCGGCTTACGGCGAAGCTGGCAGGGCAAGTAGATGACGGGCTGGCCGATCTGGCGGCCCGTCTCTCGTCGGCCCGCCGGGATACTAGAGCCCGTATCGAGACGCCGGAGCGCCGTCACGAGCTGCTGCGCCGGTATGCCGGCGACTGCTGGGAGGCTTATGAGCAGGGCAAGGAAGCCCCTGCCTGGGAAGAGTGGCTCGCTCGCCATTGTCCGGGTACGCCGCGTTCGCCTGGCACGAATGGAGCGCCTGGTAAGGATGAACCGCCTGGCGCGGAAGCGAAAGCCGAACGGCAAGGCGCCGTGAAGGTGAGACAGCAGCTGCGGAACAGGAATAGCAGGCTATAAGAGTTGTTCAAAAAATCCGCTTTTGATCACGAAGTCATTCAGGGAGTAACTCGGCATTGAAGCTTGCATTCGCTCTCGAATAGCGTATGCTTCCGAAGTATGTTTCCAGCGGAAACATTTTAGCTCATGTAGTCTCGCCTGCACTGCGCTGCTCCTTATAAGTTTTGCGAAGCAAAACTCGCTTCGGATGCATAGGCTTCGAGTTCAAGCAACCTTCTCGGTGCTGAAAACGGGCCTTTTTGAACACGCATGATAAGGAGGAGTCATATGCGTACAATTATCGTTGGAACCCGGCAAAGCGCCTTGGCGCTTACCCAGACCGGCCATGTCATCTCCGCGCTGGAAGCGATCTGCGCGCAGAAAGGCTTGCCCTACCGGTTCGAGATTCGGAAAATCGTAACCAAAGGGGATCGTATCCTGGACGTTACGTTGTCGAAGGTCGGCGGCAAGGGATTGTTCGTCAAGGAGATCGAGCAGGCCTTGGCGGAGCGCGAGATCGATATGGCGGTCCACAGCATGAAGGACATGCCGTGGCAGCTGCAGGAAGGGCTTATGGTTGGAGCCATTCCGAAGCGGGAGGATCCGCGCGACGGCTTGATCATGAAGGCGGGAAGCTCCCTCCACGATCTGCCGCAGGGCGCAACCGTCGGCACGAGCAGTCTGCGCCGCTCCTGTCAGCTGCAGGCGCTGCGGCCTGACTTGAAGATTGAACCGCTGCGCGGCAATATCGATACCCGCCTGCGCAAGCTGGAGACGGAGGGGCTGGATGCCATCGTGCTGGCGGCGGCCGGGCTGCATCGAATGGGATGGCAGGATCGGATCACCTCCTATTTGTCCGAGGAGGAATGCGTGCCCGCGGTAGGGCAAGGCGCTCTCGGCATCGAATGCCGCGAGGAGGATGAAGACCTGCGCAAGCTGCTGGAATGCTATCATGATGCGAATACGGCCTGCACGGTGCAAGCGGAACGGGCTTTTCTCGGCCGGCTCAACGGCGGCTGCCAAGTGCCGATCGGCGCGCATGCGGTGCTCGTCGGGTCCGAAGGAACGGTGCGGCTGACCGGATTGGTCGGTTCTGCCGAAGATGGAACGATATTGAGAGAAACGATGGAAGGGGAACATCCCGAATCGCTCGGTGTTGCGGTCGCTCAGCGGCTGTTGGATCGCGGCGCGGACCGGATGCTGCCTTAAAAGGGGAGATTTCGGATGGAGCAGCACCCCCGCCCGAAAGGCGTCGTCTATTTGGTCGGCGCCGGGCCCGGAGATGCCGGATTGATTACGGTAAAAGGCCTGCGCTGTCTGCAGGAAGCGGATGTCGTCGTCTATGACCGCTTGGCAGGCCCGCGTCTTATGCAGTTCGCCAAGCGCGGAGCCCGTAAAATTTATGTAGGGAAGCTGCCGGATCGCCATGCGATGAAGCAGGAAGACATTAACCGGCTGCTCGTCGAGTTGGCCTTGGAGGGCCATACGGTGATCCGTCTGAAGGGCGGAGATCCTTGCGTATTCGGACGCGTGGGCGAGGAGGCGGCCTTGCTGGCGGAGCATGGCATCCGCTATGAGATCGTTCCTGGCGTAACCTCCGCCGTGGCGGCGCCGGCGTATGCCGGAATTCCGGTGACCCATCGGAATCGAGCGTCGTCCTTCTGTGTCGTTACCGGCCACGAGAGTCCGGACAAGCTGGACGAGATGATCGAATGGGACAAGCTGACGCAAGCGACAGGGACGCTGCTCTTTCTGATGGGCGTGGCGAAGCTGCGCTATATCGCGGAGCGGCTGATGGCTTACGGGCGCGCTCCGGAAACGCCGGTGGCACTCGTCCGCTGGGGAACGCGGGCGGAGCAGGCGACGATAACCGGCACGCTGGCCACGATTGCCGATGAGGTGGAGCGGGCCGGCTTCGCTTCGCCGGCCGTCATCGTCGTCGGCGAGGTCGTGCTGGAGCGGGAGCGCCTGCAGTGGGCGGAGAGCCGTCCGCTGTTCGGCCGGCGCGTGCTGGTGACGCGCGCCCGGGACCAGGCGAGCGAGTTGACACGCCGGATTGAGGATGCCGGCGGAGAGCCGTACGAGTATCCGGTTATCGAGCTCAGAATGCCGGAATCGCCGGCCTCACGTGAAGCGCTGCGCCAGTCGCTCGCCCGTCCGGACGCGTATGATTGGCTCGTGCTGACGAGCGTCAACGGTGTCCGCTTCTGGTTCCGCCATCTGCGGGAGCACGGGGCGGATATCCGCCAGTGGGCCCATGTGCGCATCGTCTCGGTAGGGCCGAAGACGACGGAGGCGCTGCAGGAATATGGAATCCAACCGGATATTGCTGCGTCCCAGTTCAGCCAGGAGGGCGTCTGGGAAGCGCTGCGCCCTCATGCCGCAGCCGGGCAGCGAGCACTGCTCGCGCGGGGAGACTTGTCCCGATCGTGGCTGAGGGAGACGATGGAAGCGCATGGACTGCATACGGACGAGGTGGATCTGTACGAGACAGTGCTGCCGGAGGAAGACGACCCGGAACTAATCGAGATGCTGGAGCAGCAGATGATTCATATCGTGACGTTCACCAGCTCTTCGACTGTAACCAACCTGATGGCGGCGCTGTGCCGGATGGGGATGGACGATCCTGCGCAGGCGCTGCGAGGCGCCCGAATCGCCTGCATCGGAGAGATTACGGCACGGACGGCCCGGGAAGCCGGCCTGCATGTTGACGTAATCCCGGCTTCCTCGACGATCGATGGACTGATGGAGGCCATGTTGGAGTTAGGCAAGATGAAGAAGACAGTATAAGAGCGAGTTCAAAAAGGCCAGTATGCAGCACTGGGAAGGTAGCCAGAACCCGAAGTGCATGCTTTTTTGAACAACCTCGATAACTATCCAAGGAGGCAATCAGTATGGCATATCCGACAACACGGCTCCGCCGCCTGCGCGGGACGGCGGCCATTCGCAAGATGGTGAGAGAGACCGTTATTACCCCGCATGATCTCATCATGCCTGTATTTGTAACTTGTGGCACCGGCATTAAGGAAGAGATTGCATCGATGCCGGGTGTTTACCATTTCTCTCTCGATCTCCTCGATGCGGAAATTGATGAGATCGCGGCGCTCGGCATTCCGGCGATCGTGCTCTTCGGCGTGCCGGAGACGAAGGATGCGGTAGGCAGCTCCGCATTTGAAGAGGATGGAATCGTGCAGCGGGCGACGCGCCAGATCAAGGCCCGCCACCCGGAGCTGCTCGTTATCGCGGATACATGCCTGTGCCAGTATACGGACCATGGCCATTGCGGCATGATTCATATGCATGAGGCCAACGGCGTGAAGACCGGAATCGTGGACAATGACGAGTCGCTCGCTTATCTGGTTCGTACGGCGGTCTCCCAAGCCGCGGCGGGAGCCGACATTATCGCGCCCTCCAATATGATGGACGGCTTCGTGCATGCCATTCGGGCCGGCTTGGACGAGGCGGGCTTCGAATCGGTGCCGATTATGTCCTATTCGGTTAAATACGCCTCCGCCTTCTATGGCCCGTTCCGGGATGCGGCTCATTCCGCTCCGCAGTTCGGCGACCGCAAGACATATCAGATGGATCCGGCCAATGCGCGTGAAGCGCTGCGCGAAGCGGAAGCCGATGTCGCCGAAGGGGCGGACATGCTGATGGTGAAGCCGGCGATGGCCTATATGGATATTATCCGTACGCTGAAGGAACAATTCGATCTGCCGGTCGTCGCTTATAATGTCAGCGGCGAATACTCCATGATCAAGGCGGCTGCCCGCCTGGGCTGGATCGATGAGAAGGCTGTGACGCTGGAATTGCTGGTCGGCTTGAAAAGAGCGGGAGCGGATACGATCATTACTTATCATGCGAAGGACGCGGCCTGCTGGCTGAAGGAAGCGGAGTAAGGGACCGGGTTCTCCCGGCATCAAGTAACCCCCGGACGGTCCGCCTTGGCGGCCATCCGGGGGTATGAATTATCGCATAGAGCGTCAGTTCATATACGGGCTCTGGAACAGCTTGGACACGTCAATCGTGTATTGCGAATGGCCCAGCGACAAAATGCGCTGCTGTTCCAAATCACGGATTACCTGTTCCAGTACGGTGCGGTGCACGCCAGCTAGTCCAGCCATCGCGTCCGGATCGAACGCGTGGGGAATGTGGATTTTGTCGCCCTGCCGCTTCCCTTCATGCTGGGCGACGCGGACAATGTTCTTAACGACCCGGCTCGGCGCGTCAAGAAATGTCAGTTCCGATACGTGGCCGTTCGTCGAGCGCAGACGGTTGCAGAGCTGGATCATAATCTGCTTGGCGATGTCGTAGTGTGCGCGCATCATCAAATGGAAGCTCTCGGAATTGACAGTGAGCAGAACGGTCTCTTCCAGCGTCTCGGCCGTTGCGGAGCGCGGCTTGCCGTCGATGAGGGCCAGCTCGCCGAAGCTGTCTCCTGACTGGAAGACCGCGAGCGTCTTCTGCAGGCCTTGCCGGCTGGAAGTATAGATTTTAACCGTCCCCCGCATGACGATACAGAATGTATCGCCCGGCTCGCCTTGCTGGAAGAGCGTCGTATGCGGGTGATATTCGCGGCGAGAGGTGATGGAAGCGACGATATCGAGCTGTTCATCGCTGAGATCTGTGAATAATGGAACCCTTTTCAGTAACTCTATCATGTCTACTCCCTCTTTTGTCCGTAAGCATTTTGTACTAGTTTATCACACATCTGATGAATAAATATAGAAGGAGCGATTTCCATGACGGAAAATTTTGCTACGCGCCGCGATGCCCGTTCCCGGGCCGCATTTGAGGAAGCTAAGCAGTACATACCTGGCGGCGTGAACAGTCCGGTCCGGGCGTTCAAATCGGTCGGCTTGACTCCGGTCTACGTGGAGCGAGGCAGCGGCTCCCGCATTTTTGATATCGACGGCAACGAATTTATCGATTATGTCTGCTCCTGGGGTCCGCTTATCGTCGGGCATGCCCATCCGCAGGTCGTGCAGGCGATTCAGGAGACGGCGGCCAAGGGAACGAGCTTCGGCGCTCCAACCGAGCTGGAGACGATGATGGCCAAGACGGTGGTGGAGCGGGTGCCTTCGGTCGATATCGTGCGCATGGTCAATTCCGGTACGGAAGCGACGATGAGCGCGCTTCGTCTCGCCCGCGGCATTACGAAGCGAAGCAAAATTTTAAAGTTCGAAGGCTCCTATCACGGACATGCGGATAGCTTGCTCATTAAGGCGGGCTCCGGGGTGGCGACGCTGGGCCTTCCTGACAGTCCGGGCGTGCCGGAAGGTGTGGCCAGCAATACGATTACAGTGCCTTACAATGATCTGGAAGGCGTCAAGCTCGCGTTCGAACGCTTCGGCGAGGAGCTGGCATGCGTCATCGTCGAGCCGGTCGCAGGCAATATGGGCGTCGTGCCGCCACAGCCTGGCTTCCTGGAAGGCCTTCGGGCATTAACGGAACAATACGGAAGCTTGCTTATCTTCGATGAAGTCATGACCGGCTTCCGCGTTGGCTACCATTGCGCGCAAGGACGCTTCGGCGTTACGCCGGATCTGACCTGCTTCGGCAAGGTCATCGGCGGAGGCTTGCCGGTCGGCGCTTACGGCGGCAAGCGGGAATATATGGAGCAGGTGGCGCCGAGCGGGCCGATTTATCAGGCGGGCACCCTGAGCGGCAACCCGCTGGCAATGGCGGCTGGCTATACGACGCTGTCGCTGCTGACGCCAGAAGTGTACGAAGAGCTGGAGCGCAAGGCGGCCAAGCTCGAGGAAGGCTTCCTGCGCAATGCGCGGGATACCGGCATTGCCTGCACGATCAACCGGGTCGGATCGATGGTCTGCCCGTTCTTCACGGAGCAACCGGTCACCAACTTCGATTCCGCACGCACATCCGACCTGGAGCGCTTCCGCAGCTATTTTGCCGCGCTGCTTCATCGTGGCGTCAACATTGCGCCATCCCAATTCGAAGGGATGTTCGTATCGACGGCGCATACCGATCAAGATCTGGATGCGACGATCGAAGCGCACTATGAAGCGCTGAAACGTCTGTAAAAATATATCCGGCCCCGGTGTCACTCGAAGCTGACACGGAGGCCGGTTTTTTGTGAGTAGGATCGAGCAGCAGCTCCCGTGGCGGGATGGATGGTACTGTGTAACGGCAAGCTGCGCGGGAAGCCTAATTTGAACCTGATAAAAAAGGAGGCCGTTGAAGATGTCGATCGGATGGAAGCGGCGGGGCGAGTGGGCGGAATTCATGCCGGAACGCCGCATTCTGGCGTCGGAGGACGCGCTCCGCACATGGCTGCTGGAGACGCTTCGCATGCCGCCGAATATGCTGCGCCAGATGATGGCGGAGGACAAGATCCGGACAGCTGGAGATCGGCTGCGGATACATCTCTTCCCGGAGGAAGCGATGACAATAGAGCCGGCGGACGAACCCGCCGAGATTTTATATGAAGACGATGCGGTGCTGGTTGCTTACAAGCCTGCCGGGATGGCGGTGCATGCGACGACGGCAGAGCAGGATCAAAGGCGGGCCAGTCTGGCGCATGCCGTCGCATGCCATTACGCCTGGACGGGCCAATCGCTGCGCGTCCGCCATATTCACCGCCTGGATACGGATACGACCGGTCCGGTGCTGATCGCGAAGCATGGGCTGCCGCACGCGGTCTTGGATGCCGACATGCGAAGCAAGGCGATTCGCCGCAGCTATGCGGCGATCGTCCACGGCTGCCCGCTCACGCACGTGGGGACGATCGATGCGCCGATCGGCAAGGATCGGCATCATCCGTCGCGCCGCCGGGTGAGCCTGACCGGCTCCCCTGCTGTAACCCATTACGCCGTCGAGCAAGCCGGCCGGGAGCTGTCGCTGGTGAAGCTCCGGCTGGAGACCGGGAGGACGCACCAGATTCGCGTCCATATGAGCCATATCGGCCACCCGTTGGCCGGAGACACGCTGTACGGCGGGGATGGCCGGCTGTTCAGGCGGCAGGCGCTCCATGGGGAAGCGCTGACCTTCCGCCATCCGTTGTCGGGCGAATGGCTGGAGATTCAGGCGCCGTGGCCGGAAGACATGGGGCGTCTGCGCCAAAAAATATAGTCATGCTCCTCCTTTTCCGTCCATATACATGAAGTAGTGAACCGAGTCTGATGTCGCGCCAGCAAGCAAGACATGCATTCGAGTCAGGGGAAGATTCGCGATCACGGCGGAGATCAGAAGTACTGCGGGAGGAGGAGCAGTCCGTGTATGAGGAAGCATATGGCTTAAGATTTGATATTTATGAACGGGTTCATTTATCCGACGAATGTGTCGGTATCGTCCAATTGGAAGAGGTTGAACTGACGCCCCATATTCAGGTAATCCCGGCCGGAGACCAAGTGACGGTGCGGGGTAGCCTGCTGTTGGCAGGCGTCTATCAGGGAGATGACGAAGGTCGGGGCAGCCAGACGCTGGAGCATTGGATTCCGGTGGAGATTACGCTGCCGCTCAATCGGATTCGGAGCTTGGAGGATATTTCTGTCGACATTGAGCATTTCGATGTCGATCTGTTGTCTGACCGCTCTCTTAACATTACGGGCATTTTGTCGCTCAAGGGCATTGCGATGGAGCCGGCCGAACCGTCTAACTGGGAGCCGGAGCAATTCACTGTCGTCCATCAGGCGGAGGAGGAGCGCGGATCGGATGAACCGGAATGGCTTCGGGATTACGGAGAAGCAGCAGCACGGCCCCCGAGCCCGGAGGCGCTTGATGCCGTGGCCCGCATCCGTTCCTTGGCCGACGGTGCCGAGCGGAGCGAAGAAGAATGGCAAGCTATCCCCGAACCGGAGGCCGAGTTTCGCGAGCGCGAGAAGACGTATTCCGAATATATTGGTCAGATAGAAAAATCGAAGAAGGCTGCGGCGGCGGAAGCGGAAGAGGCCGAACCGGAGAAGGACCCGGACCGGACAGAGATCACCTGGAATCACGCGCCATGGGCCTCTCCAAGCGTACCAGATTCGCTGCCAGCCGCGCCGAAGTCCGCGCCCGAAGCGGAGGCCGAAGTGGAGGCATCGGCTCCTGAGAGCGACCAGCAGGGTGAGCCCGAGCACCGTGGGCTGGACGAGGAGGAGGCCGATGAGCAGGAAGCGAAGGAGAAGTTGGCTGAAGCGTCTGCAGGCTGTATCGGTGAGAAGCCGGCCGAAGCGTCTGCAGGCCTCACCGGGGGGGAGGGGGCGGCCGAAGCGTCTGTAGGCCTCATCGGTGAGGAGTCGGCCGAAGCCTCTGCAGACCGAGGCCGTATCGGTGAAAAGCCGGCCGAAGCGTCTGCAGGCCAAACCGGTGAGAAGCCGGCCGAAGCGTCAGCAGGGCGAACCGATGAGAAGCCGGCTGAAGCATCTGCAGGGCGAACCGGTGAGAAGCCGGCTGAAGCGTCAGCAGGGCGAACCGGTGAGAAGCCGGCTGAAGCGTCAGCAGGGCGAACCGATGAGAAGCCGGCTGAAGCGTCAGCAGGGCGAACCGGTGAGGAGTCGGCCGAAGCATCTGTAGACCGAGGCCGAACCGGTGAGAAGCCGGCCAAGGCGTCTACAGGCTGTATCGAGGAGAAGCCGGCCGAAGCGTCTGCAGGCCAAACCGGTGAGAAGCCGGCCGAAGCGTCAGCAGGGCGAACCGGTGAGAAGCCGGCTGAAGCGTCTGTAGGCCGAACCGGTGAGAAGCCGGCTGAAGGGCCTGCAGGGCGAACCGGTGAGAAGCCGGCTGAAGCGTCAGCAGGGCGAACCGGTGAGAAGCCGGCTGAAGCGTCAGTAGGCCGAACCGGTGAGAAGCCGGCGAAGTGGAAAATACCGCAGCCCCAGAGTTGGGCCGCCTCAGCTCCAGCGCCAGAGCGGGAGCCTGCAATCGAGGTGCAGGCGGAGCCCCGGGCGGAAGAGAAGCCGGCTGAAGTGCCTGCATCAGTGGCTTCTACTGCGGAAGCCTCCACCACTGAAGCCACTGTCGCCGAAGCCTCCGTCGCGGAGTCGGGCGGAGCCGATGAGCAGGCGGCGGAAGCGAACCCGCGCGAGGGACTGGAGGCCGAGCCGGCTGAGGATGCCGCCGCGGCCGCTCCAAGCGCTGCGGACGCCAAGCCGGAGATGAAGATTGCGATCAACAGCTCCAAGCCGGCAGACGCGCCGGCTGCGAGCGGAGTCGGGCTCAGCTCGCTGCTGCAATCAAGCCGGCAGACGAAGGAGCGGGAGCAGCGGGAAGCCGAGACAAAGCAGGCCGAGGAAGAAGCGGCGCTTGAAGCGGCTAAGGTGACGACCGGCGACGACGTCAAGTGGCAGTCCCTGTTCCTGCAGCGGGTGAACGAAGAGCAAGGCTTCAAAAAAGTTCGTCTGTGCATCGTGCAGCGCGAGGAGACGCTGGATACGATCGCAGATCGCTATCAGATGAATACGAATGAAATCGTGCTGTATAACCGACTGTCAGAGCAGAACATTACGGAAGGCCAAGTACTGTATATTCCGGTTACCTCCTGAACCGGGACACAATAGACCCGTCTCGCGAAGCTCGCGGACGGGTCTTGTATGTGGTATGCGCATGCTGGGAAGGTTTGCCGCGAACTCAGTATACATCGAGCAAAAAGCCGAGATACACGAGGAACAGCGCGAACAACAAAAATACATCGAGCCCGGTTGGCAGAAGCAGCGTCCGGACAAACTGCAGGCAGATGAGCGGAAAGATCACTCCTTTTACCGAATGTCGAATACGCCACCACCAACGTTCCATGTGAGGACCACCTCCTATAGTACATGTTATGAGAGTAGAAAAACGGGATATGACTAATGCAAAGAACGATTTCAAGCCGTCTATTGACTCGTGTGGAGAGCGAAGGTAAAATATATCGTAAACATGTGGTTGTCAGCGCTTGGGCTGGAGCCACGGAGTAAAGACGTTGAACAGGAAGAGTAAGCGTCAAGGCCCCTTACAGAGAGCAGAGCGATGAGGTGTAACGCCTGCAGGAGCGTCCCGCTGAAGTCACCTGGGAGTTGCCCGTTTGAACGCGTCACGGTAGTGTATGAGCCCGGTGCTCAGCATGTGCCCCTCGCGCTAGAAGGGGACGGCCGCATCCGTTACATGCAGTGGAGTGCCGCCGCGTTCATGCGATGATCATGAGACGCTTGGCGGAATTAAGGGTGGTACCACGGAAGTCGAACCTTTCGTCCTTTGCGGCGGAAGGTTTTTTTATTTGTCATAACGGAGGGAATGCTTATGTCAGAGAATCAGGAACAGTTGTCCATGCCGACCACATATGATCCGAAGGCGGCGGAACAGAAATGGTACGCCTGTTGGCAGGAAGGCGAATATTTCAAAGCCGGTCGCCAGCCGGATGCGGAACCATTCACGGTTGTGATCCCGCCGCCGAACGTAACGGGGATGCTGCATATCGGGCATGCGCTCGATTTTACGCTGCAGGACATCATTATCCGATCCAAGCGGATGCAGGGCTATGATGCCCTCTGGCTGCCTGGTTCGGACCATGCCGGCATCGCGACGCAGACGAAGGTGGAGCAGAAGCTGCGGGAAGAAGGAGTCACCCGCTACGATCTGGGCCGCGAGAAATTTCTGGAGCGCGTCTGGGAGTGGAAAGGCATCTATGCCGAGACGATTCGCGAGCAGTGGGCGAAGATGGGCTTCTCGCTCGACTATTCCCGCGAGCGCTTCACGCTCGATGAAGGGCTGTCCCGCGCAGTTCGGGAAGTATTCGTCAAGCTGTACGAGAAAGGGCTCATTTATCGCGGTAAATATATCATTAACTGGGATCCGGCAGCCCGCACGGCGCTGTCCGATATCGAAGTCGAATATAAGGAAGTGCAGGGTCACCTCTATCATCTGGAGTACCCGCTGAAGGACGGCAGCGGCTCGATCACGGTCGCGACGACCCGGCCGGAGACGATGCTTGGCGACACCGCAGTAGCCGTTCATCCGGAGGACGAGCGTTACAAGCATATGATTGGCAAGATGCTGGTGCTGCCGATTGTTGGCCGGGAGATCCCGATTATCGCGGACGACTACGTTGACAAGGAATTCGGCAGCGGCGCCGTGAAGATTACGCCGGCGCATGACCCGAATGACTTCGAGATGGGGCTGCGCCACGATCTGCCGCAGATCAATGTCATGGATGAGAGCGGTACGATGAACGAAGCGGCCGGCTCCTACCAAGGACTGGATCGCGCGGAGTGCCGCAAGCAGATTGTCAAGGATCTGCAAGCGCAAGGCGTGCTCATCAAGATTGAGGATCATGTTCATCAGGTCGGGCACAGCGAGCGGTCGGGCGCGGTCGTCGAGCCGTATTTGTCGACGCAGTGGTTCGTCAAGATGAAGCCGCTGGCCGAAGCCGCTATCGAGGCGCAGAAGAACGGCCAAGGTGTCCGCTTCGTTCCGGAGCGCTTCGAGAAGACCTATCTGCAGTGGATCGAAAATGTGCGCGACTGGTGCATTTCCCGCCAGCTCTGGTGGGGCCACCGCATTCCTGCATGGTACTGCGAGGACTGCGGACATATGATGGTCGCGCGCGAGGATGCCGCTTCCTGTTCTTCCTGCAGCAGCGCGAAGCTGAGACAGGACGAGGATGTGTTGGACACGTGGTTCAGCTCCGCCCTGTGGCCGTTCTCTACCCTTGGCTGGCCCGAACAGACGGACGATCTGAAGCGTTACTATCCGACCAACGTGCTGGTGACCGGATATGACATCATTTATTTCTGGGTTGCCCGCATGATCTTCACCGCGCTTGAA
The DNA here is from genome assembly GCF_003591545.1 of Paenibacillus thiaminolyticus. Classification (GTDB taxonomy): domain Bacteria; phylum Bacillota; class Bacilli; order Paenibacillales; family Paenibacillaceae; genus Paenibacillus_B; species Paenibacillus_B thiaminolyticus_A. The sequence goes on along the minus strand of NZ_QYZD01000050.1, from coordinate 14,184 downwards.
TTCACGGGCGAGATCCCGTTCAAGGATGTGCTCATGCACGGCTTGGTGCGCGATGCCGACGGGCGCAAAATGTCGAAGTCGCTCGGCAACGGCGTCGATCCGCTCGAAGTTATCGAGAAATACGGCGCGGATGCGATGCGTTTCATGATCTCGACCAGCAGCACGCCGGGACAGGATCTGCGCTTCCGCTGGGAACGGGTGGAGCAGGCCCGCAATTTCGCGAACAAGATCTGGAATGCGTCCCGCTTCGCCTTGATGAACCTGGAAGGGTTCACTTATGAAGACATTGATCTGTCCGGCAAGCTCGGCACAGCGGATCGCTGGATTCTGCACCGTCTGAACGAGACGGCCCGCGACATTACGCGTCTCATGGACGCCTATGAATTCGGGGAGACCGGGCGCGTCCTGTACAATTTTATCTGGGACGATCTGTGCGACTGGTATATCGAATTCGCCAAGCTCAGCCTATATAACGGGGATGCGGCGGCTAAGAAGACGACGCAATCGGTGCTTGCCTACGTGCTCGATCGGACGCTGCGCATGATTCATCCGTTCATGCCGTTCATCTCCGAGGAGATCTGGCAGCATCTGCCGCATCAGGGCGACACGATTACGCTGGCGGCCTGGCCGGAATACGACGCCGCCTTCGAAGCGCCGGATGCCGTAGGCGAGATGTCGCTTCTTATGGATATGATTCGGGCAGTGCGGAATATTCGGGCGGAAGTGAACGTGCCGATGAGCAAAAAGATTGAGCTGCTCGTCAAGCCGGCGAATGCGGAATATGACCGGAACATCAACAATAATACTGAGTACGTGGAACGCTTCTGCGGCACGTCCAAGCTGTCCGTCGATCTGAATGCGTCCGCCCCGGGCAAGGCGATGACTGCCGTCGTGACGGGAGCCGAACTGTACCTGCCGCTGGCGGGTCTCATCGACATCGAGCAAGAGATCGCCCGGCTGGAGAAAGAGGTCGAGCATCTGAACAAGGAAGTGGAGCGCGTCGAGAAGAAGCTGTCCAACGAGGGCTTTATGGCGAAGGCGCCAGAGAAGGTCGTGGCGGAAGAACGCGCGAAGCTGCAGGATTACAGCGGCAAGCGCGATAAGGTGATGGCGCGCATTGCGGAATTGAGAGAAGTGTAATCGACACTGCCATTGAACGGCCGAACCGGTGGGGATCCGTCTCCATGTCGGTTCGGCCGTCGATGAGTTCATAGGTAAGGATGAATTGCTTATGTCGGACAACCAACGAACGAACCTGTCTGCTGCCACGGACTCCTTTGCAACGGCGGAAGCCGCCATTGATTGGATTAATTCTTTGATTCCTTTTGGTATCCGTCCCGGATTGGAGCGGGTCGAGCTCATGATGGAGAAGCTCGGCCATCCGCATCGCCGCCTGAAGTTCATACATGTGGCCGGTACGAACGGCAAAGGCTCCACCTGCGAGCTGCTGACCAGCGTGCTGATGGCCAACGGCTACGACGTCGGCACCTTCACTTCGCCGTACATTGAGAAATTTACGAACCGCTTCAAATACAATAATGAAGATATTCCGGAGGAGACGCTGCTCCGCTTGGCCAATGAATTGAAGCCCCTGGTGGACGAGATCGCGGCGACGCCGCTCGGCTCGCCGACGATGTTCGAGGTATCGACGGTCCTGGCGATTTGCTACTATGCGAAGGTGGCATATCCCGACGTTGTCGTCCTGGAGACCGGATTGGGCGGCCGGCTTGACGTTACCAATATCGTGACGCCTATCGTATCGGTTATTACGAATATCGGGCATGATCATATGGATATTTTGGGTGATACGATCGAGCAGGTGGCGGCGGAAAAGGCTGGCATTATCAAGCCCGGCGTGCCGATTGTCAGCACGGTGGAACAGCCGGAGGCGATCGAGGTTATCCGTCGTACGGCAGCGGAACGGCGCTCCACGCTCTACTTGATGGGCGAGCAATTCCGCTTCGAGGCGCTGCATTCCGAGGAGAACGAACAAACCTTCCATTTCCGCGGTCCGTTCCGTGAGCTAGAGAACTTGGCGATTACGCTGAACGGCGCGCATCAGATGAAGAATGCCACCGCGGGCCTAATGGCACTCGAGGTGCTGAGACAATATATGGCCTTCCGGGTAGATGACGAGGAGCTCCGGGAGGGCCTGCGCAGCGCGGCCTGGCCGGGAAGACTGGAGATGGTAAGCGAACATCCCCGCATCCTGCTGGACGGAGCACATAATCCGGAAGGGGCGGAGACGCTCGCTCAGGCGCTGCGCGATACGTACCGTTACAAGCGGCTTCATGTGATGATGGGGATGCTGTCCACCAAGAATCATCATGATGTCCTGCGTCATATACTTCCTTTAGCGGATACTCTCATTTTTACGGAACCTGATTTCCGCAAGAAGATGAGTGCGGAGAACTTGAGTCATATTGCAGAAGAATTGCTGGCTACAGCCTCGCGCCGCCCACAGATTGCAGTAGAGCCGAACTGGCGCGAGTCCCTAGAACGGCTCAAGGCGATGACCGAACCAGGCGATCTGGCGGTGGTCACCGGCACATTATATCTGATTGCGGACGTTCGCTCGTACGTCTTGCATCGGACCGAATCGGAAAAAGGTTGGTGAGTTCGTGTGAAGACGACGGAACATATTCATTTTATCGGCATCGGGGGCTATGGGATGAGCGCCATAGCCCGCGTCATGCTGCAAATGGGATACACCGTCTCCGGGTCCGACGTGGCCGCATCCGAGGCGACGGCGAAGCTGCAGGCGGAAGGAGCGACGGTACATATCGGGCATGATGCCGGATATATCGGAGATGCCGACATTGCCGTATACTCTACGGCTTGCCCTGTCGATAATGTGGAGCGCATCGCGGCGGAGCGGCGGGGCATTCCCGTTCTGCATCGCTCCCAGATGCTGGCGAAGCTGCTGAATGCGAAGAAGGGCGTCGCGGTTGCCGGGGCGCACGGCAAGACGACAACATCGTCGATGATTGCGTTCGTGCTAGAGCGCTGCGGTGCCGATCCGACTTATATTATCGGAGGAGAGGTGACGAACCTGGGCACGAACGCCCGGGCGGGCAGCGGCGAATTCGTCGTAGCCGAGGCCGATGAAAGCGATGGCTCTTTCCTCGCTTACCATCCTTATATTCCCGTGATAACGAATATTGAAGCCGATCATTTGGAGAACTATGACGGAGATTTCGAGCGGCTCAAAGCGGCATATGTCCAATTCCTGTCCCAGCGCAGTCCGGACGGGATCGCTATCCTGTGTGCCGACGATCCGATCCTGCGCAGCATGGCCCCGCCGCTTGGTCAAGGGGTGGTCACCTATGGGATTGACGAGGCTGCCGATTATACGGCGGACGATATCCAAGCCGAGGGTCGCGGCATGACGTTCCGGATGCGCCATCACGGCGAGACGCTGGGCAGCGTGCGGCTGTCCATACCGGGCCGCTATAATGTACTGAACGCGATGGCTACGCTGATCGTCGCAATGCAGGCGGGAGTCTCCTTCGAAGGTGCCGCCGAAGCGATTACCGAATTCATCGGCGCGAAGCGCCGCTTTCAAGTTGTCGGGGAAGAGGGCGGTATTCTGGTCGTCGATGATTATGCCCATCATCCGACAGAGATTGCAGCGACCCTGACGGCGGCCAAGGCGACCGGGCGCCGGCTCGTGGCTGTATTTCAGCCACAGCGCTATTCGCGGACTTATTTCCTATTCGAGCAGTTCAGCCGCGCCTTCACGGAGGCGGATGAGCTGATTGTGACCGATATTTATTCGCCGGCAGGAGAGAAGCCGATTGAAGGCATTACGGCGGCCGCGCTCGTGAACCGCATTCGGGAGAACAGCAACGGCCAGGCGCAATATATCGCCAGCAAGGACGATGCGCTGGAGCGGCTGAAGGCGCTCGTGCAGCCGGGGGATCTGGTGCTGACGATGGGCGCGGGCGATATTTGGAAGACTGCGTACGCGCTAAAAACTTTGTTGCAGACGAAGGCATAACCGATTAGCGAGAAGACCATTCCAATAGCGGAATGGTCTTTTGGCATTTCATTATCGAGGATAATGAATGAGTTAGTTCAAGAGAGTGCGGCCGGGATGCCGGCGAACGAAGCGGCGAATGGGGCGAACATGGCGCTCCTCATGCCCTAACAAGTTTTCCGCGCTAACTCCCCCTTTCCGATGTTCTATCGTATGGTATGCCGCCTTAAAAAGGGAGCACCTCGGCGAATCTAGCATGCGAAATGCCTTTTTTCATTTTCATAGATAGAGAAGGTTCTAATGCCATGGAATCTATCATAGATTTCATAGTAAAGAAGAGGACAAGGTGAGGTGGAGCAGGATGAATCGTTCGCAGAGCAAAATGACATTCCGGTTCGGTGATTCCGGACCGACAGCCGGACGGGAGCAGAACGGGCAGAACGGGCAGAACGAGCAGAACGAGCGGAGCGGCGGGGAGCAGGCGGACCTTGAGCAGACGGTTAATCCCATAGATACGATTGCCGAAGAGGCAGAAACGCTACCGGACGATCCGGTAATCGAAGAAGCAGCGGATGCGGTCGGGCACCCGCATCCGGTACAGGAGGATGAGCCCGCAATCCCGGCCGGCGGGGACGAGGACGAGATACGCCGAATTGAGAGCTTCATCCGGGAGTCGGACAAGCAGTCGGCCCAGCGCTATCCGCTTCCGGCCTCTATCGCCGATCCGGCGGGCGAATCGATGAGCGAGCAAGGGGAGTGGGCGTGGAATGGGGTGCATACTCGTACCCGCAAGCCGTCTCTGTGGAAGGTAGTCGCTTCCGTGGCCGGGGCGCTGGCGACGGGAGCGGTGTTCGGCTTCATTGCGCTCTCTCTGTTCAAGGGGGAAATGAAGCTTCCCGATCCGACGGCGGGGCTGCCGAATCTGCCCGGGCAAGCGGAGACGTCGGACGGCGGGAAAAAGGTTCAAACCGCCTCGGATAAGCAACCGGCGGACTCTGCCACTATTCCGGCCACCGCCCAGCCTGCCGGCAAGGGGGATAAGTCAGAGGCGGCTTGGCAAGCGGCAGGCGTCTACGTCACCGACGTGAACATTCCGGAGAAGACGTTCTATATGCTTCAATATGGAGTCTTCGACAAGCCGGAGGGAGCCAAGACGGCGATAGGCGAGCTGCGGGACAAGGGAATGGCGGCGATGGAGGAGCAGGCTGGCCAGCATCGCGTCTACGCGGCTATCGCTTCCGCGCGCGAGGATGCGATGAGCTTGAGCCAGCTGCTGAAAAACCGGCAGATTGACTTGTACGTCCGGGAGATGAGCCGGCCGGCCTTGACGCAGCTCGCCTTCCAGGGGAATGCCGCTGATGTGGAGCAGTTCATGGAAGACAGCGACGCTGTCATCAGCTGGCTAACGGCGCAATCGGTTGCCCATCTGGAAGGAACCGAATCCGCGGCCTTCGCGGCGGAAGACACCGAACAGCTGCGGAAGCAGCATCTGCAGTGGACGCAGCACATGAGCAAGGTGCAGAAGGGCCAGCCGAAGCAGTCGGCCGATGCCTGGACGAAGCTGGTACAAGCGATGAACACGGCGATTAGCGCCGTCAATGAATACAATAAACAGCCGTCCACTTCGCATCTGTGGAGCATTCAGCAAGCGGTGATGCAGTATCTGTCTGCGGAACGCTTTTGGCTGGATACGATGAAGGCGTAGCCTCTTGAGGGGGAGACAGCAAGCAAGAAGCCGGGATCAGCCGGCTTCTTCGTTGTACAGACAGGGGCGTTAGGAGATCAGTTGGCGGGAGGAGCCATAATTTCTTCGATGCGTGATAGCACGTCCTGCGTCAACGCGATGTCGGATGCGAGGACATTCTCCTTCACTTGCTTCGGCCGGCTGGCTCCGACGAGGGCACTGGCTACGTTGCTCTGGCGCAGTATCCAGGCGATAGCCAACTGGCCGACCATAATATTCAGCTCTCCGGCCAAATCAGCGAGCATCCGAACCTGCTCGATCCGTTCCGGCGTAATGCCTTTGCGCATCCCTTCCAGCTTGGAGGCGCGGCTGTCTTCCGGGAATGCCGAGGCGGAGCTGTATTTTCCTGTCAGCAAGCCTTGGGCCAACGGTGAGTAGACGACTTGTCCAATCCCGTTCCGCTCGCCGAACGGAATGATTTCCTTCTCGATATGACGGTCGAACAGATTGTACACGGGCTGGTTGACGATGATCCGGTCCAGCAAATAGCGATCGGCGATGGCCAGCGCTTCCGTCATCTGCGCCGCCGTCCACATGCTGACCCCGACATACAAAATCTTGCCTTGGCGGAGCAGATCGTCGAGAGTGCGAAGCGTCTCTTCCATCGGCGTCTGATCGTCGAAGCGGTGGCAGTAATACAGATCGATATAATCATGCCCGAGCCGCTTCAAGCTCGCGTGGCATTGCTCCGTAATATGCTTGCGGGACAGCCCGCGATCGTTGGGACCGTCGCCCATGGGGCCAAATACTTTCGTTGCCAGCACATAGGATTCGCGCGGATAGGCCTTCAGCGTCTCGCCGACGACCTTCTCCGCCTCGCCGCGCTCGTACACATTGGCGGTGTCGAAGAAGTTCACGCCCAGCTCATAGGCGCTCTCTATCGCCTGCACGGCGTTTTGGCGTTCAACGTATCCACCATAGGTCAGCCAACTTCCGAGACTGATCTCGCTTACTTTCAGCCCGCTTGCTCCCAATCTGCGATATTGCATGCTTCCAACCTCCTAGAGTCCGTTTATGGATGATCATGGTTTAGATAGAGCTCATTCTATTGTAAAAGAAGTCATCTGCATTTGGAAAGCGGTTTGATCCGGACGATTGGCGATACTCTCAACATTTTCCTCCGTAACTTTGAGGCCTGCCGCACGTCTAACCTAAGGATAAAACATGCCTCCCGCATTGCCCCGGCGCGTTTCTGCAACATTTCCACAAACTCCCTCCATTTTTTGCGTCAAATGGAACAGGAAGCGTTTGTTTCAAAGTCAACTTCCGCGTATAATAAAAATGGTGTCAAAAAATGGCGAGGAGCGGATGAACATGGCAATGCAGACACAACAACAACCGGAATTGATTTTGGCTTCATCCTCCCCTCGCAGGCAGGAATTGATTCGCGCTCTGGGCCTTTCTTATTCGGTCCAGCCCAGTGATGCTGACGAGACGGTATCTCCCGGATGGCCGCCCGATCGCATCGTCGAACAATTGGCCTTGCGCAAGGCCGAGGCTGTGGCCCGCATGCGGCGCAATGAAGGGAAGGGCGGCATCGTCGTCGGTTCGGATACGATCGTCGTGCTTGACGGTGCGGTGCTCGGCAAGCCGGAGAACGAAGCGGATGCAGAGCAGGCGCTGACGGCGCTTCAGGGACGATCGCATGAAGTATACACCGGCGTCGCACTCGTCCATGTATCCGATGGGCGGACAGCCGTGAGCCATCGCGCCACGGTCGTACATATGAAGCCCTGCAGCACGGAGCGGATCCGCCGTTATATTGCGACGGGAGAGCCGATGGACAAAGCCGGCTCCTACGGTATACAAGGCGTCGGAGCCACGTTAGTCGAGCGAATCGAAGGTTGTTATTTCAATGTAGTAGGTCTTCCGTTATCGCTCCTGACCGATATGCTTGAGTCATTCGGAATCAGAGTGCCATAGAACGCCGGGAGTCCGGCAGGCAAGAAGCTTGGGATAGGAATGCCGCAAATCCACGATTCAGGAGGTTGTGCGACATGGAACATCACCCGCTTCTTCGCGATCTGCCCCATGGCGAGCGCCCGAGAGAGCGCATGCTGCAATACGGGGCGGAAGCGTTAAGCCATGCGGAATTATTGGCGATTTTGCTGCGGACGGGGACGAAGGACGAGTCGGCCGTCGTCCTGGCGCAGCGCATTTTGAACCGGGCAGGCCATTTGCGTTACTTGCCCGATCTGTCGGTGACGGAGCTGACCCAGACCCGAGGTGTGGGGCTCGCGAAGGCGATTCAGCTCAAGGCCGGCTTGGAGCTTGGCAGGCGAATGGCGCGATCGCGCAGTAACGATGCGATTACGATCCGGCGGCCGCAGGATGCGGCGGAATGGCTGATGGAATCAATGCGGTACTATCAGCAGGAGCATTTTGTTTGTCTTTTCTTGAACACGAAAAATCGGATTATTGCTCAACAAACGATTACGATCGGCATATTAGACGCCTCTCTCGTTCATCCGCGCGAAGTATATCGCGCCGCCTTGAAATACGGGGCCGCTTCCATCATTTGCGCGCATAATCATCCGAGCGGCGATCCGACGCCGAGTCCGGAGGACGAGGCCATTACCAGACGGCTCGTCGAAGCGGGCGAGATTGTCGGCATCGATCTGCTGGACCATTTGGTCATCGGAGATAATCAATATGTGAGTTTGAAGGAATGCGGACTCATGTAATATAATGATTGAGATTGAGGCTATAAAAAGGAGATTAACAACATGCTAGGTGGCTTTACAAAAGACTTGGGAATTGACTTGGGAACAGCTAATACATTGGTATATATTCGTGGCAAAGGAATTGTTGTACGCGAGCCGTCTGTCGTAGCGATCCGGACGGATACGAAGACGATCGAAGCGGTTGGTGAAGCCGCCAAGAAGATGATCGGCCGCACACCGGGCAATATTCGGGCTATCCGCCCAATGAAGGACGGCGTTATCGCCGACTTCGACACGACCTCCACGATGATTAAATATTTCATTCGGCAAGCGCAGAAGCAGCGTTCGCTCTTCCCGCGCCATCCGAATGTGATGGTCTGCGTGCCGTCGGGCATTACGGCCGTCGAGCAGCGCGCGGTGGAAGACGCGACGAAGCAAGCGGGCGCTAGAGACGCCTACACGATCGAGGAGCCGTTCGCGGCGGCGATTGGGGCCGATCTGCCGGTATGGGAGCCGACAGGAAGCATGGTTGTCGATATCGGCGGCGGTACGACGGAAGTCGCCGTCATCTCGCTCGGCGGTATTGTCACTTGTCGCTCTGTTCGGGTTGCGGGCGATGAGATGGATGAATCGATCATTCAATACATCAAGCGTCAGTATAATATGATGATAGGGGAACGCACGGCAGAGCAGTTGAAGATGGATCTAGGCTCTGCAATGGAATTGGACGAAGTGGAGACGATGGAGATTCGGGGCCGCGATCTGCTGACCGGACTGCCTAAGACGCTGTCCATCTCTTCGAATGAGATTACCGACGCGCTGCTGGATACGATCAACTCGATCGTGGAAGCGGTCAAGGTGACGCTAGAGAAATGTCCGCCGGAGCTGGCAGCCGATATTATGGATCGGGGCATCGTTCTCACGGGCGGCGGAGCGCTGCTTCGCAACCTCGACAAGCTGCTTGCGCGGGAGACCGGGATGCCGGTCATCGTGGCGGAGAACCCGCTGGACTGCGTCGCTATCGGCACCGGTCGGGCGCTCGACAATATTCACTTGTTCAAGGGACGCGGAAGCTCCGGCCTTCGCTCCAAGCGATAACCAAGCTATTGGCCCCGCGCTGATCCGTTCCCTCGGCGCGGGCTCTATTTCGAGGAGGAACGAGTACCGCTTTACGATGAGAAGGTGTTGATACTGTTTAAGCTGTTGGGGAACAAACGGTTAATCATTCTATTGTTCGGACTTATTTTGTTTATCGCATTGATGGGCTTTACCTTGGGCGGGCGGCTGAAGATGTCGTGGCCGGAGAAAATCGTGCACGATACGGTCACCTTTGTACAGCAGCTGGTGTATAAGCCGGCTTCCTATGTATCGAATTTTTTTCATGATATCGCGACTTTGAAGGAACTGCATGAAGAGAATGAGCGTCTGAAGATTGTGGAGGCCCATTACATACGGGACAAAGCTTATTACAGCGAAGTTCAGGCAACGAACGAACGGCTCATGGAGGAGCTGAAGTTCACCGAGCGCCAGAAGCAGTTGAACCTGCCGTATGAGTACCGGATTGCACAAGTGTCTTCCATTAACGTAGCCGATCCGTTCAACCAGACGCTGAACCTCAATCTTGGGGAGATCAACGGCGTCCGCCAAGGGATGCCCGTCATTTCTGTCGATGGCGTAGTCGGGACGATCAGCCGCGTGTATGAATTCTCTTCCACCGTGCAGCTATTGACCAATCTGGATGAGAAGGACCCGAATTCGCGCCCGATTTCGGCGACCGTGCTTGGCAAAAGCGATTCCTTCGGCATGATAGAGTCGTACGATCACAGCAGCGGCACCTTCACGATGACACGGATTGAAGAGAACGACAAGGTGAAGGTGGGAGATACGGTTATTTCCTCCGGCTTCGGCGGAGTATTCCCGGGCGGACTAATTATCGGCACCGTCGTCTCTTTGCAGCAAGGAGACCTGGGACTCACGCGGACTGCTACCATCGAACCGGCAGCCACCTACCGCGACTGGCGCGAGCTATTCATCGTCTTCACGCCGGCTCCGGAAGAGAACGGATCGAAGAAAGAGGATAAGTGATGAACCGGAATTGGATGATTGGCTTCATGTTCGTGCTGTTCGTATTGGAGGGGACACTGCTTCCGCTCATCATTCCGGATATGTGGCAGGGGCGCATTATTCCGCAGTTCATATTCATCGTAGTGCTCTATCACGGCATCTATCAGCATCGACACACGGCGCTTATTATGGGACTTGCGTTCGGATTTTTGCAGGATATCGTATACTACGGGCATATGATTGGTCCGCATGCGTTCAGCATGGGGCTGCTCGGCTATTTGGCGGGGCTTCTCTTTCCCGGACGGAACATCACACTCATACCGATGATGGCAGCGGCGGTCATGGGAAGCTTCTTGTACCAGACGATACTGTTCGCTATCTATTCGCTGTTCAACTTGAGCAAAATGACGTATGAAGTTGCGATTTTCGACTATTTGATTCCGAGTCTGTTCGTACAGCTGCTGTTCGCGCTGGCGATCTATGTTCCGATGCGGAAATGGTTCGATCTTCAGTCGGGAACCGCTGAAAATGAACAAGACTAAGCAGCCGTCTTTGGGCACTTCGTCCAGGCGGCTGATGCTGTTTTCAAGCGCAGTTCCGGTGCTGAAGCCGGGCGGGGAAGGAGAGGTGTTCACCAGCCTCGGTTGGCGATCGCTCCTCTTCGAGGGGCTTCGACAGAGGTTTTTCTTACGATTCACGGCTTTCTTGCAGGAACTTTTCTTATCCGTCACGAAAAAGATAACCGTGGGGAGGGACATTTCATGACGGCCAAGCCATTGGTAACGATAAAAGGCATGAAAGACGGCCTCGTGTTCCTGCTTGACGATCAGTGCGAATTTACAGACTTGTTGCAAGAATTGCGCGACAAGCTTGACCATACACCGCATTTTTTCGACGGACCGCTTGTGTATGTCGATGTCAAGTTAGGAGCCCGTACCGCTGCCGATGAGCAAAAGACAGAGATGCTCAACATTTTGCGGCAGCGGGGGAATCTGCTAATCCGATCGCTGGAATCGGATGCCGATGTCAAGAAGGAAGCGCAAGGGTACCGCGTTCATACGATGACCGGAATGGTTCGCTCGGGGCAGGTGCTCCGTCATGACGGGCATCTGCTGTTCCTTGGCGACGTCAATCCGGGCGGAATGATCATTAGCAGCGGAGACATATTCGTCTTTGGAGCCCTGCGGGGCACAGCCCATGCCGGCGTCGATGGAGAGACCAGCGCGGTTATCGCCGCCTCGCTGTTTGCGCCGACGCAGTTGCGCATCGCGGATGTCATCAGCCGACCGCCGGACGAATGGGGAGTATCGCAGGCTCATATGGAATTTGCGTATATCCATGACGGCATGATGCAAATTGACAAAATCTCGCTACTTCATCGCGTCCGCAAGGACATTACTTTGTTCAAAGGAGTGTAGAAGAACTATGGGAGAGGCTATCGTCGTCACTTCGGGGAAAGGCGGCGTCGGCAAGACGACGACGTCGGCGAATTTGGGGACCGCGCTTGCCCTGCTCGGCAAAAAGGTATGCATGGTCGACACTGATATCGGCTTGCGCAACCTTGATGTCGTCATGGGGCTGGAGAATCGCATCATCTATGATATTTGCGACGTGGCCGACGGCCGCTGCCGATTGAATCAAGCGCTTGTCAAGGATAAGCGGTTCGATGAATTGTACATGCTGCCTGCCGCCCAGACCAAAGACAAGGATGCGGTCTCGCCGGAGCAAGTAAAGGATATCATTCTCGAATTGAAGACGGAATATGAATATATTATTATCGACTGCCCTGCCGGTATCGAACAAGGCTTCAAAAACGCCATCGCCGGTGCAGACCGCGCGATTGTCGTTACGACACCGGAGAATGCGGCTGTGCGTGATGCCGATCGCATTATCGGTTTGCTCGAAAATGCGAATGTCGGCTCGCCGAAGCTAATCGTGAATCGCATCCGCTCCAGCATGGTGAAGAGCGGGGAGATGCTGGACCTGGACGATATTTTGCAGGTGCTGAACATTGAACTTCTCGGGATCGTGCCGGACGATGAGCTCGTCATTCGGGCCGCGAATGCAGGGGAGCCGACGGTGATGAACCCGGATTCCCGCGCAGCGGTCGCTTACCGCAATATCGCCCGGCGCATTCTGGGGGATACGGTGCCGTTGATGCCGCTTGATCAGAAGAAGGGCGTGCTGACTCGGATGAAGAAGTTTTTTGGGATGGGTTGATGAGCATTGCTGAACAAACTAAAACGGATTGATTGGGTTATCGTTGGAATATTGCTTGTATTTTCGGTTTTCAGCCCGCTTGTCATTCATAGTGCGACCCATGGGGGAGATCCGAGCTTTGCCAACACGGCGATGAAGACGGTTGTTTTCTTCGCCGCTGGATTTGTCATCATGTTCGCGACCGCGTTGTTTGATTACCGAATTTTGCTGAAAATATGGCCGATTACGTTGGGAGTAACGGTCCTGCTGCTCGTCGGCATCTTCTTTTTCGGCTCTAATCTGAACGGTGCGATTGGCTGGTACAATTTTGGCGCGTTCTCGTTCCAGCCAGCGGAGATTGCCAAGATTGCGCTTATTTTCGCCCTGGCCCAGCTGCTCGGGCGGCGCGGCGGGGATCCGCTTACGTTCACCAAAGACTTGGTGCCGGTGGGGCTTATAACGCTCGTGCCGTTTACGCTTGTCGTAGTCCAGCCGGATTTGGGAAATGCGATCATCTATATTGTTATTTTCATCGGCATGCTCTGGATCGGCGGGATTAAGCTGCGGCATGTGTTGATTGGTCTTGTGGCGGTCTCGTTGCTGGCCGGGACGGTCTTTGTTTCCTTTACGACGTTCCGTGAAGAGACCAAGGCATTTTTCACCGATGTCGTCAAGCAACAGCACTGGTTCACGCGCATCGATACGTTCATCAATCCGTCCTTGGCGTCGGACGATGCCAATCATCAATCCAAATACGCCATGATCGCGATCGGTTCCGGCGGGTTGTCCGGAGACGGGTACATGAAGGGGGAATTGAAGCGAAGAAGCTTCATTCCGTATACGTACTCGGACGCGATCTTCGTCGTCATCGGAGAGGAGTTCGGCTTCCAGGGCTCATCAATACTGCTGCTGCTCTACTTCTTATTGATTTACAGGATGATTCTCATCGCCTTCCAGTGCTATGACTTGAGGGGCTCCTATATCATCATCGGCATCGTGTCGATGTTCGTCTTTCAGATTCTTGAAAATATCGGCATGATGATTGGCCTGATGCCGGTGACCGGAATCACGCTGCCCTTCATCAGCTACGGGGGAACTTCCTTGCTACTGAATATGTTTTGCATCGGATTAGTGATGAGCATACGCATATATCAAGAGAAGTATCAGCTTGAAGATTGAAGATAGAAGATTGAAGAGTGAAGAGTGAAGAGTGAAGAGTGAAGAGTGAAGCTAGAAGGATTGAAGCCGGAACCGAATAGGCTATCAAGAAGAGGCTTTGCTGTCTGCATCCGCTTGGGGGATAAAGACAGTAAGGCTTTTTTTGTGATTGAAGCATGGGAGAGCCAAGCATCTTCTGAGCCTCTTATGGTGAGTATCCCCATTATTCAGGAAGAACCAAATGCTCACGTTCCTAAAGACATGTGCAAGTCGTTGCATGGATGAATAACCCCCCTGGCACCTTATAACCGATATCCCTAAAGCTCCCTCTAGAGGCAGCACATTTCTCTTGCATACTCGCTTATTCGCAGGATTTC
>NZ_QYZD01000004.1:191549-312465 GCF_003591545.1 Paenibacillus thiaminolyticus | reverse complement strand
TCACGTACGGTTTGATGAGGAGGGGCAGAAATTTTCTGCCCTTTACTCTAGCACTGATGAAAGGGGAGCGACGACTTGGAATCCTGCAAAACTACAGTATTTTTTCCACTTGGTGGGTAATATCGGGAAAATTCCTGCATGGGTACATCATTTTTCTCGGTTCGTGTCCAATCCAAGCGATAACAGACAAAATTGGTGCATTTTTGCAGGATTCACTCGTTCGAATAGCGAGGTCTATGAAAATGCTGTAATTTTGCAGCATTTTGGAGGGGAGAGGAGCTAAGTCCATATAATTGTGTAAAAAGAAAATGGCAAAAAAAGAGCCATAGCGGGGAGAGGTATAATCGGCCCGGACGAGTGCAAAGGCGAGTGTGAGCGTAGCTGATCCTGGCACGCTCCGGACGCTCGAGAGGGGAGGATGAGTGCGGCTCTTCCCGGGGGCGGCCGTCGGCGGCGTCTTCTTGGGGGTGGAGAGCCTTGGCGCAGACAAAGGCGAGACAGCGGTGCAGACAAAGGCGAGACCGTGGTGCAGACAAAAGTGAGACAAAGGCGCGGAGCACATGGTGGGCAGGAGGTTTTTTTTATGGCTAGCGGATTGCTTTGTTCTCAAAAAGGTGATACACTTTCGTTAAACGATGATTTAAACATTGTTTAAAAGAATGTTTTCTTTCATTTTCAAGAGAGTATTTTCTTTCATTTTTTAGAGAATGTTCTCCTCCATTTTTCAAGAGAATGTTTTCCTCCATTTTATGTTTTGCTTCAGTTCAGCGCGACCAAGACCAACGCGAATTGGGAAAGTGTAATGATCTTACATGAATTCAGAATAAGGAGGGGTTCGATGACACCGCCAGACCAGAGCAATGATACGAAAGAGAAGATTTTGCAGACGACATTGGACGTCATCAAGCGGGAAGGATTCGACAGCGTGACGGTTCGCAAGATCGCGTCCCGTTCCGGCACGAACATCGCGCTTGTCAATTACTATTTTGGTTCCAAGGATAAGCTGATCAACGAGGCGATCAAGGGCTTGCTGATCGGCTTTCGCGATACGTTCGATGTGCTGGATGACGTATCTGTGCCGCCGAAGGAGCGATTGAAATTCTTTTTGGCCCGCTATGTTCAGGTCATCCAGCAATATCCTGAGCTGGTGCTTCACACGATAACCGCCGGCTCGGCGATGTTCGCGTCCCAGCATGAGTATGGGGAATTTTTGCGGGCCACCGGATTTCATAAGCTGCAAAAGGTGCTGACCGAGATGACGGGGGAGGAACGGCCTGACTTGTTAATGATGATGATTACGCAAATTTTCGGCGCCATTTTTCTCCCAGCATTAATGAAGCCGCTGCTTGAATCCGGGGCCGGAGTCAAGCAAGCTCCTATCGATCGGCAAATCGATTTTTTGTTTGAACGCTATTTTCCAGAACAGGGAGAAGCAAAGGAGCGAGGGGAATGAAATTTCTAAGAGGTTATTGGCAGGATCTG
Organism: Paenibacillus thiaminolyticus; assembly: GCF_003591545.1. GTDB lineage: Bacteria > Bacillota > Bacilli > Paenibacillales > Paenibacillaceae > Paenibacillus_B > Paenibacillus_B thiaminolyticus_A. Next base: position 310,983 of record NZ_QYZD01000004.1, on the reverse strand, counting down.
GGTCTCGTTGTCGCCTTCTTCGTATGCATTAGCCTGCTGGTAAGTGGAGATCGCACACCGGAAATCGAGATTATCTTATGGCTCAGCTTCGTGGCGATATTGGTGCATCAATTCGAAGAATATCGGTGGCCAGGTTATTTCGGAGGGCTGTTTAACGGTGTCATTTTTCGAAGCGAGCATCCAGAGCGCTACCCGCTGAATACGCAATCCGCCATGATCATCAACCTCGGCATCGCTTACCTGTTTTATCTTCTTCCCATCTTTGTACCGCATCTCATCTGGCTTAGGCTTGCTCCCGTCTTCATGGGTTTCTTTCAATTTATTTGGCACGGAATCTTTGCTAACCTCAAGGCGAAAACAATATATAACCCCGGCTTGGGCGCCGTCCTGCTGTTTCATTTTCCGATCGGCGGCTGGTATATCTATCATATCGTGACTCACAATCTGGCAAGCGCGTGGGATTGGGTTTTGGGGACGGTATATTTTACGATCGCCGTCTATCTTTTCATCATCAAGGGGAATATGTGGCTGAAGGACGAACACTCGCCCTATGCGTTTACTCCGAAGCAGCTTGGCCCTTACAAATTGTCCGCAAAAACGAATAACGCAGCGCGGTGATCGGGACGAGCGAACGTTCGCAGCGGATACTCGCGTGACAAGGTCCATCTTCTTCAGCCCGTTCCGTAATTGAAGCGGCGTTGATGCTTGTGAGACTTTCTTGTGAGACTTTTACTTAAATAAGTTAAGCGTCGTAATAATGATTGGCATAGCGAACACATCAATCAGAAAGGCGCCGACAATGGGAACGATCAGGTACGCTTTGTGGGAAGGGCCGAAGCGCTCCGTGACCGCTGCCATATTGGCCATCGCATTGGGCGTGGCGCCGAGGCCGTGGCCCGTGAAGCCTGCGACCATTACTGCGGCGTCATAGTTTTTGCCGAGCAGGCGGAACAATATGAAAATACCGAACAGGACGATAAATACGACCTGGACCAGCACGATGACGAGGATCGGAAGCGCCAGATCGGCTACCTCCCACAGCTTGATGCTCATGAGCGCCATGGACAGGAAAATGCCAAGCGTAACGTCGCTAATCAGGTTGATGCTTTTCATATCGATGGCTTGTGGCTTGAATTTATCCACGATGTTGCGGACGATGACGGCGACGAACATGGCCCCGACATAGCCGGGCAGGACAAAGCCGGTGGCCGACGAGAACAGATCTCCCAAATACGTCCCGAACGCGATGCAGAAGGTAATAAGCAAGACTTGAATAAAGAAAGTATGAGTCGTAATCGGCTGCGCATTTTCTTTTACGTCCACAGTCTCCTCAGTGGCTTCGGACGGTTTCAGATTGTATTTGCCCAGCAGATACTTGACGGTCGGGCCGCCGACCAAGCCGCCGGCGATAAGACCGAACGTAGCGGCCGCAATCCCGATGGACAGCGCAGACGGAATTCCCATCTCTTCAATCGTTTGTCCAAATGCGGTTGCGGCTCCATGTCCGCCTTCCATAGACACCGCGCCGGCCATCATCCCGATCAGAGGATGGATGCCGAATAGGGAAGCGAGGGAGACGCCGATGACGTTTTGCGCCAGAGCGAGAAAGCCGCAGGCAAGCCAATAGATGACGAGCAGCTTGCCGCCTAATTTGATGAGCTGGAAGCTGGCGCCCAAGCCTACCGTGGTGAAGAACGTGAGCATGAATAGACTTTGGAGCGAGGTGTCTAATGTAATGGCTAGCAGTCCCGTCGTCTTCAGAATCGTAGCGCTAATGGCGAACAGTAGACCTCCGACCACGGGGGCCGGAATACAAAACCTTTGCAGCACGCCCGTCTTGTTGACAATGTATGTCCCGAGTACGAGCAGCGCGACCGCCAAAAATATCGTGTTCACTTGATTAAGTGCCAGTGTCATCGTTGTCCCTCCCTAAAATGGCCATGATGGCTTCATTCGTCAAGTAAGCACCTAACTTTACGGTTCTGCCCTGTTCGTCTAAGGCCGGATTCACTTCGCAAATGTCAAAAGAAAGCGCTTTCGAATGTGATGCTGCCGTACGAATGAGGCTGCGGACAATCATCGGATTCAACCCGAAAGGGGACGGAGCGCTGACTCCCGGCGCGAATGCCGCATTGATCACGTCGGTGCACAGGGTAAGCATCACATAATCGTGCTGGTCGATAAATTCGTGCAAGGCGGATGTAATCTCCTCCATCAGTCCTTCCTGCATCTCTTCCTCCAAAATATAGCCAGCGCCAAGCACGTCCGCCTTGTCGAACAGCTCCTGTGTATTGCCGAAGCGCTGAATGCCGAGCACAAAATAATGGCTGTTCCGGTCCTGCTCCAATATTTGCCGGAACATCGTGCCCGAGGAAGGCTGCTGGTCGTAAGCGCGCAAATCGAAATGAGCGTCAATGTTGATGATGCCAAGCGAAGCGTCTGCGCCGATATAGCGGCGGACCCCTAGATAATGCCCATACAGCGTCTCATGGCCTCCGCCTAATATAATCGGAGTAGCCGCTGCGGACAGGATGCGCGAGATCGCCTGGCCCAATGCTTCCTGGGCTTCTTCCAGATGTTCGCCGCGGCAGCTTATATTGCCGGCGTCGACAAGCCGATGGCCTTCCTCGGCTCTCCAAGGAATGCTTGCAAGCGCCCCCCGGATCGCATTCGGAGCTTGTGCCGCGCCGACCCTGCCCTGATTCCGCCGCACGCCTTCCTCGCATTCAAACCCGATGATGGCGCAAGTCGTGGCAGAGGCAGCAGAGGCAGTCTGCCATGTATCCAGATCGATCGGTTCCACGATTTGATGGTAGCGGAAGCTGCTTCTTCTCTCTGCATGATCCGTCCGTCCGGTCCACACATCAGATCCAACCTTGTTTTGCAATTTACCCATCCTCTCTCTGAGTTCTGATCTGTATTCGGTTGTTTGTATTATTATAAGATGACATTCTTATAATTTAAAATATATAATATTAATAAATTAATAGCTTGAAGCTATAAATAAGAAAGGAAGTTGGCGTTGGACATCAAGCAATTATTTTACTTTGTGACGGTTGCCGATCAGTTGAGCTACTCCAAAGCGGCGCAAAAACTGCATATTTCCCAGCCTTCGTTAAGCAACGCCATTAAAAATCTGGAGCATGAGGTCGGTTCGCCCTTGCTGGAACGAAGCACTCGAAAAATAGAGCTGACGGACGCCGGCAAAGTGCTGTATAACAAATCGCTTCAGCTCCTGTCCCATATGAACATTTTGAAAAAGGAGATGCAAGAGGTAAGGCTGACGGGGAGCGGGGAGCTTATCATCGGCATGATCGAGTCGGTGAGGCATTGGGTTCCGGAAGTCATTCGCGAATACCAGGGCCGGTTCCCTTCGATACGGATCAAGCTAATCGAGGTGTTGAGCCGGAAGGCGGTCATCGATTCCTTGCGGAAATATCATACCCATCTCATCATTACTAATCAGTGCATTGAGGAGGATGACATCGAGTCGCTTCCTTTATATAAGGAGAGATTGGTGCTCGTGCTGCACCGGGATCACCCCCTGTCAGCGAAGGAATCCATTACCTTTACAGAGCTGGCCGAGGAGCCTTTTATTATTAGCATGGAGGGGTTTCAGACGAGGGAGGATATTTTAGAAGCCTTCGCACTTGAAGAAGCATCCCCGAACATCCAATTTGAAATTGAACGCTTTGAGACGGCTTTGACACTCGTCCGAGAAAATTTAGGGGTGGCCATCATCCCTGAAAATTATCTGGTTGAACCGAAGGATGCCTCTATTGTCCGGAAAACGATGGATTCGCCTGCGCTCGAACGAACGGTGTATCTAACGTATATGAAAAACCGCTATTTGGCTCCCGCGGTCCAAAGCTTCCTGGAAGACATTCAACGGGGCTTCGCCCCAGACTAAAAAGCCAACGTCTGACGGACGGTGGCTTACGGCGCTTGCGATGGAGAAAATCTCTCTAGCGCTGATAAATCTGCCGGTAGCGGGCCGGCGTAATGCGCTCGAATTTTTTGAACGTTTTAATGAAATAGCTTGGTTCGCTGAACCCGAGATCGTTGCTGATCTGCGAGACGGACAGATCCGTTGTCTCCAGCAGTTGCTTGGCCCAATCCATCTTCAGGCGGGGGATGAACACGGAGAAGTTCTCTCCGGTCTCCTTCGTAAAGATGCGGCTGAAATAGCTCGGACTGACATGACAGAGGACCGCCATATCGGTCAGCTTCACATTTTCGCTTTTATGACTATAAATATAATCGAATGCCGGCTGCAGAATCGGGTTGGACGCTTCCGTTCTCTGCTGGGTCATGCTGTTGATGTGACTGTTAAGCAGCGTGTTTTCCAGTTCGCTTTTCATGGTCTGAATATTGCGGAACGCATGATCGGCCAACGAATCGATGACCGGGTTATTGCCGGTTAGCGCTTGCCGGTACATGTCGATGGTCGCGTTTTTATGAATCGCTTCCTCTACAATATAATTGCACAGATGATACAGCATCTCCGAGATCGTCACCACTTCGTCATACGACAGGACCGGCAGCGAATCGTAGTCCTGCTGCAGGGTGCGGAACTTGGCGTTGGCGACGGCATTGGAGGGGCGCGTCACGATCTGCTCCAGATCCATCGGGTTGTCGCGCAGCTTGACCTGACCGGCCATGATGGCGCCCATATATTGATTGTGCACGATAATCGGGATCGCAATATCGACAATATTGAAGTGGCAAAGGTAGATATAAGGCTTGTTCAGCCGCACCGCCTCCAGACCGCCCCGAGCGTCGCATTTTTGGCAGTAGGGCGACAGCGTCTCGTCCCGGCGTATCGCCTGGCAGAAGCTCTGGCAGTGGCTGTGCTTCGTGACGGGCACGCCTTTATAATCGGTCGTGATGACGGCCATTTTCGTAACGAGAGAGAGCGAGTCCTGCAGCGTCTGCCATTTTTCCATATCAATGATGCTGTCCAAATGAAACCGCGAGGTCATATTCACTCATTCTCCTTCCGTACGCTCTGAGCCTATTATAGCACATAATAATCGGATGACAGGACAAGATAATACTATTTTTGAATAAGAGAATAAGAAAATACGATGAGAAAGCGCTTTATTTTGCAGGGATAGTTCCATGATCTTGTACCCGGCCGCAACTATAATGGAAGTGGAAGTTCACACAACACAGAGGAGGATTACGCAAATGAGAAAAGCGTTTATCAGTCCAGCTAAATATGTACAAGGTGAAAATGAACTCTTGAATCTCGGATATTTTATCAAAACCTTCGGAAAATCGGCTCTGCTGATTGCCCATGCCGATGATGTGGAGCGCGTCAAGCCGAAGCTTGAACATACGATGAAGACATATGGAGTGACGCTAGTTGAGAGCGGTTTCAACGGGGAGTGCTCCCGTCAGGAAGTGCAGCGGTTGAAGCAGCTTGCGGCGGAGCATAATTGCTCCTGCACGATCGGGCTGGGTGGAGGCAAGGCGATCGACACCTCCAAATGCGTCGCGGAAGGCGAAGCGCTCATTATCGTTCCGACGATTGCGGCGACGGATGCGCCGACAAGCCATTCCGCCGTGCTGTATACGCCGGAGGGAGAGTTCGACGATTATGCTTATTTCAAGCAAAGCCCGACGGTCGTCATGATCGATACGACGGTGATCGCGAATGCGCCGACGCGGTTCCTGGTCGCCGGGATGGGGGATGCGCTGTCGACCTATTTCGAAGCGAGAGCGACGTCGAATTCGTATTCGCGAGTCAATGCAGGGCTGCCATGCGGCGAGCAAGAGGGGGTAGGTCCGGCAGTCGGCACCCGTGCCGCGCTGGCTCTGGCCAAGCTGTGCTATGAGACTTTGCTGGAGGATGGAGCCAAGGCCAAAGCGGCCTGCGACGCCAATCTGGTGACGCCTGCGCTCGAAAATATTGTGGAGACGAACATCCTGTTGTCCGGCCTGGGCTTCGAAAGCGGCGGTCTGGCGGCGGCTCATGCGATCCACAATGGCTTGACGGCGCTCGAGGGAACGCATCATTATTATCATGGGGAGAAAGTGGCCTTTACGACGCTGGTGCAATTGGTTCTGGAAAATGCGAGCACGGCGGAATTGAATGAGGTGCTGCAATTCTGCGTCAGCGTAGGCCTGCCGGTCTGTCTGGCCGATATCGGCGTGACGAGCGTGACGGATGAAGAGCTGCGGAATGTGGCGGCCAAAGCCTGCATCGCGGAAGAGTCGATTCATTCGATGCCGTTCCCGGTTAATGGAGAGATGGTGGTGGCCGCGATTCGCGTCGCGGATCAGATTGGCCAGCAATTTAAGCAAAAGGGTGAATAATCGTGAAGAAGATCATCAATAAGCCGGAGACACTTGTCCGGGAAATGTGCAGCGGACTGGTGCTTGCCCATCCGGAGCTGGAATTCATCAGCAAGTACAAGATCGTGAAGAAGAGAGAGCTGAACGGGGACAAGGTCACCTTGATCAGCGGCGGAGGAAGCGGTCATGAGCCGGCGCATGCCGGCTTCGTCGGGCAGGGGATGCTCGACGTTGCGGTCTGCGGCGACGTGTTCGCCTCCCCGTCCCAGATTCAGGTCTATCAAGCGATCAAGGCTTCCGCCAGCAAGAAGGGCACGCTGCTTATCATCAAAAATTACAGCGGCGACATTATGAACTTCAAAAATGCGGCCCATCTCGCGGAGGAAGACGGCATCAAGGTCGATTATGTGAAAGTGGACGACGACATCGCGGTGGAGGACAGTCTGTACACGGTCGGCCGCCGAGGCGTGGCCGGAACGGTGCTCGTGCATAAAATCGCCGGCGCCGCCGCCGAAGCGGGCCTGGAATTGGCGGATGTGAAGGCTGTCGCCCAACACGCGATCGACCGCACGAGAAGCATCGGCTTCGCCCTCACTTCTTGCACCGTCCCGGCCAAAGGGACGCCGACCTTCGAGCTGGGCGAGGATGAAATCGAGTACGGCGTCGGCATTCACGGCGAGCCCGGCATCCGCAGGGAGAAGATGCAATCGGCGGATGAGCTGGCGAAGAAAATGGTGGCGGATCTGTTCCGCGACATGAAGCTGGAGGATGGTTCGGCCGCGGAGCTTGCGGTGCTAGTGAACGGCTTCGGCGGCTCGCCGCTGCAGGAGTTGTATCTGCTCGCTAACGCGGTCGTGCGGGAAATCCGCAGTCGTGGAGTTTCCATCTTCAAGGTCTTCGTCGGCAATTATATGACGAGCATCGATATGGCCGGGGCTTCCGTGTCTTTGATGCGGCTCGATGAGCAGTTGAAGCCGTATTTGGAGGCGGACTGCGATACACCTGCGCTGCAGGTCAGCGGGCCGTTCGCGCCGCTGTATGTCCAGGAGGAGGCAGCGGAGACGGTGGAGAAGCAAGCGGTGTCTTACCGCTGCGAGACGGATCCTGCCTATGCGAAGATTGAGGGGAATGTGTTCTCGCTGAACAACTTGATCTATCTCACCGACAAGATGAGCGAGATTATTATCGAGAATGAAGTGCCCTTCTGCGAGCTCGATTCGCATGCCGGCGACGGCGACTTCGGCATGAGCGTCGCCAAGGGCTTCAAGCAATTGAAGCGGGAATGGCATGAGATTATGGCGCATCACGCCGGGAATATCGGCGAGTTCTTCCATGCCTGCTCCTTGGTCATTATGGAGCATTGCGGCGGCGCTTCCGGGCCGATCTGGGGCTCGGCGTTCCGGGCGGCTGGAAAATATGCCGGCGACCGTACCGAATTGACGGTACCGGAATTCGCGGGGATGATGCAGGCGGTGGTCAAAGGAATTCAGGACACCGGCGAACGCTCCTTCGGCCGCGGCGCGGTTGTCGGCGACAAGACGCTGATCGACGCGCTGGCTCCGTTCGCCGACGCCTGGGAGCGGAGCGCCGCAGCAGGCGACGCTCTGAAGACGGCTGCTGCCGCAGCGGCGGAAGCTGCCGTCCAAGGCGCGAAGCATACGGAGACGATCGTCGCCCGTATGGGCCGAGCGGGCACGGTTGGCGAGCGCAGCCTCGGCTACCCGGACGCCGGCGCTTATGCGCTCGGAGTGATTTTCACGGAGCTGGCGCGGGTGCTGGAGTAGCACCTGACCCCCGCCCCTGCTCTGCAGTTGCAGTTGCAGGGGCAGGTTCAGGTGCACAGGGGGAGCGCTGCTGGGCTTATGGACTGCCGGGCTTCCGGGGGGAAGTGCCCCGTCCAGGTGACCAATGCTGCAAAACTACAGTATTTTACTCCTTAGGGAGGCCGATTTGGTCAAAAAGCTGCACCAGCGCAGCTTTTTGACCTTTTTTATCCCGTTCGGAGCAAAAGTAGGGAAAATTCCTGCAGATTTGCAGGAATGACTATCGGGCAGCTAGTTATCTCGGAGAATACTGCAGCAGTGCAGCAATTTCTGAACTTTCGAGGGAGCAAGTCGCATCAACAAGTGTCTTTTAAACAAATTTACGTTTTCATTTCTTTGAATGTGCTGCAACGAAACGGATGTTATAGATGGCGGGATGAGTTACTCTAAGTGATTTCCAGCAAAACGCACGAAAATCATCAATAAAAATAGTTTTGTACATCGTTTTCTGAAAACAGTAGAGACACTTCGATCCGCCAGCAGGTGGAGGAGGTGTCTCTTTTTCTATGTACGATCATATTTCCAATATTGCACTCTGTAGGTATACTTAGGGGAGGGTAAGCGTTGTGAGTATGAATTTGGGAAAGTAGAGTGAAATGGAACTGGCGTTATAATTCGAATATGATGCTGAGCTTCTAGCGCCGACAGGTGAGATTATATGATATGCATTTATTTTCCCGTTCCTGTTCACACTCCTATGTTAATCAGGCAATTCGTGCAATATCGTTTTTGCAAAAAGTAGAATGGAAGATGGAACTCGCGGAGATCCGTAGGGGTCTAGCCTTGGTCTCCCCAAGGGAAGTGGAACCGACCAGTCTATCCTGCACCGACTAAGCGCATTACGTCCATTCTCGGGCCTTAAGTCAGCGAGGGTTCTTGAGAGTAACAACGTTAGGAGAAATGTTTAAAAGGAGCGAGGGCAATGATATGGGTAGAAATGTCAAAGGATGAAACACATGGGGGAGGTGAGTGGGGATTTACAAAATGTCTTTGGTCACCAGCATATAAATTAGTAAATGGTACTAGACGTTTATGGGCTTATTGGGATAGTTTAATGCGTGTAAGAGAAGGGGATATCATCTTACATTTAAGAGGAGACTCAAATTCCAAATTCCTGGGACATTCAATTGCTGATTCTGATGGTTTTATTACTACGTTTAGACCACCTACTCCTGGGTCAAATTGGGAGTACGCAGATACTTTTTATAGAGTAAATTTGAAAAATTACGAACCATTTGACCAGACAATCGAGTTAAGTACATTGCTTATCGAAAAAGAAAATCAATTGATGTATTATTTCAATATAAATAAAGCTAAGAATTCAGATGAAAAGAAACTTTTATTTTTTGTAATTCAAAATGGTAAGTTACGTAGACAAAACGGAGCATATTTATCAGAAGTAGACAGAGAATTATACAACATTTTATTCGGCAACAGTATTAATTCTACTGTTAGAGAAAGAAATGTAAATGGTCAGTCCAATACATACGAAAGTCATAGAACTTTGCCAATTAGAGTAGGACAAAGTGACTTCTCTAAAAATGTTCGAGATAATTTTGAACATATTTGTTGTTTTCCAAATTGTGAAGTTAGTGATAGAAGTTTTCTAGTTGGAGCACATATAGCTAGATGGTCTGATAATCCAGAATTAAGAGGAGAGACATCTAATGGATTATGTCTTTGTTTGTTTCATGATAAAGCGTTTGAAATTGGCTTATTTACTTTAGATGATAACTTATCTGTGTCTGTAAATATTGAACGTTTATCTAATTATCATAGTCCTATAAATCAGATAATTGAATATAATGGTCAACCTATTAAAAAATCCCGAATACCAATTAGTACTAGTTCTTTAAGATATCATTGGACAAGAATTGGATTTAAACCATGTAAATAATAGAGAACTCCGTCTAAAATTATATTCGGCGTATTTAACGCTCCTCGGTCCGCCCGAGGAGTTCGAGGCAGGAGAGTCATTCAGGCCAATTCTGCGAATTCACAGCTCCGGCTTGACTGAACCTAAGACTAAGGTTCAGTCAAATCTTAAGTCTCACGGCGTATTGAATACATCGAGAGTGTTATAACACATGTGAAAGTAACTCGGAGAATACATTTATTGAAAGGAATTTGATGAGGTCGGTTCAGTCGGATAACACCACATTCGCGCTTCGGCCAGCGGCGCCAACCTTGGTCTGCCCGAGGCAAATTTTGTAGGAAGTGGATTCAGAGAGACAACCCTGCACCGACTAAGCGCATCGCGCCCGGCCTTGTGTTCTTAAGTTGGTGATGGTTCGAGAATGCAAGAACGTTAGACGACATATCGGCAGGAGGACATATGAAACAAGAAGACATTTATTTAAGAACAGATGAAAGATCAGAAGCTTACAACGCCTTAATAAAAACAATACAATTTTTAGATGAAACAAATGAAGAAACTTACAATTGGAAATGGTTTTTGATCTCGCTACATAATTGTCTCCAAGCATTTATGGTTTTAGCGTTGAAAGGAAGTAGTTCGTTGTCCGTAATGAAACCACATCATGCAAGAAAATGGCTTAATTCATATGAAACAAATAACAGATACCACAAAGTTAAAATGGATCACTTTATAAATCTGTTTGAAAAAATTCAATCAGATGTAATGATGAAGTATACAGATAGCAAAATTTTTGCTTCAACAGAACAAATTTCTACTTCAATTCATGAGTTAAATGAATTAAGAAATAATTTTATTCACTATATGCCCAAAGGGTGGTCGCTTAATATTTCAGGATTACCATCACTAGGGCTAGATGTAGTTGGGATATTGAGATTTTTGGTAAATGAGTCAGGAAATATTGATTTTTTTGAAGTAGATCGTAAACAATATACCGAACAATTAATAGAAGAATTATCTCGAAAGTTAACTCAGATGAAGCATAAATACGTCGTCTAACACCGGATCTACTCTGCGGGCTTAGCACTTGGTTAACTAGAAGCAGTAAGCAGGGAAGCTAAGTTAGTGAACAACCCTGCGAGGCAAGTCCGCCTGATCCGATCGTTGTAACTCCCTTAGCCTCTCAGGTTCATAGATACAAAAACGTATACGACAGGCTCAGAAGATTTAAGAAAAGAGCCTTGAGGGCTCTTAATTCCTTGAAATATGTAATTCATTATAAAGATGTAAGGCATCTTTAAACCCTTGAAGTTATATATTACTTTCCAGAATTGCTTGTAATGAAAATTGAGCGTCTTCATAGAGGAATAGGGTATGTTGGAGGTTATCAGGATTCTCGGATTGTTTTAAAGTACTGTATAGATTCATTTGAAAGTTGCATGAAATCAGAGTCAGTATTTTTTAGATTACTATACATGGACTCTAATCGATTACGAATAAGTGGATCAATCATGATCTCTAATGAATTTATCAATTATGGCACCTCCTAATTTACTTTATATTTGCGAAATAAAATTTAGTTTTCTAAATAATATTTTATCATATTGAATTTTTGTGTCAAGAGAATATAAATATAATTTTGATTACATAAAGATTGTTTAATATAATTAAAGAAAAATTCAACTATACTAAGAGGGATTGGATAATGATAAGTTATAAACCACTACAAAAATTACTGATAGACAGAGATATTAAGAAGCAGGAATTATTAAGAATGACAGGAATATCATCAGCAACAATGGCGAAATTGAACACTAACGAATATGTTTCTCTAGAAGTAATTGATAAAATATGTTCTGCGTTAAATTGTCAACCTGGTGATTTGTTAGAACATATTCCAGAACATAATGAAGGATGAAAAAAGCAATATTAGGATGAGGGTTATTTCCATAGAAGGGCCCCGTCGTATAACAATGCACCTACGCTGCGGGGCATTTGCCCCCCTGGTTGTCAGGGGTAAACGCAAAAGTATGTTCAGTCAACACATGACCCTGCCTAAGATAGAGTTATCTAAGGCAGGGTCATGTCGTAGATGTTAAAACGTTAGGCGAAAATCCTTTAAGGAGAAGTACATGAAAAATTTTAAAGAAATATAGATGCAATTTTAAATTTAATCCTAAAATTATTTTTTATATGACATATTTTTTTGGTATTGAGACGAATTGAATTTTTTTACTATTCGGAGACGAATTAGTGTTAACTACTAAGTAGAAAAATTTAAACATGAGCATAAATAGGAAACTATTATAAAAAAGAGAGACTACTTAAATGAAGAAGCAGAGATAACACTGTATCTACGCTGTGGGCTTTGCCCTCGTTTCACAAGAAGTGGTAAGGAAAAGAAGATGTTTCAACGAACAACCCTGCGACGCTAAGTCCGTCGAACTTAGTCGCTGACGTTCCTTTAAGCCTCTCGGGCTCGTAGATATCTGAACGTTATACGAGATTATTTCAAAAACCATAAAAAACAGAGAGAGTGAAAAACATCATGAAAATAAAAGCGATACTCTTTGATTCAGGACGAGTTTTGAATCACCCCAGGACAGGACATTGGTTTATTCCACCTAATTTTTATAAATATATTGATAAACGTGTATTTGAAAAGCAAGGAACTGATGTTTTACAGAAGGTGTTTCAAATTTGCTTAAAGAGATTAGATGAGCAAGATTATGTTTTAACTGAACAAGAAGAATATGAATTGTTTGTAGAATTTTATAGTGAATTTTCTGATCAACTTCCACAATTACAACTAACAAAAACAGAAATAAACTGTATCGCGAACGATACAGTGTATAATGACGAGAAATTCTTATTCCATGATGATGTGTTTGATGTTATCCCAAGATTAAGTGCTGCCTATAAATTAGGTGTTGTCTCGGATACATGGCCTTCATTAGAAAGGGTTTTTATTAATCTAAATTTACGGAATTATTTTTTATCTTTTGTTATGTCGTCAATATTAGGAGTTAGGAAACCTAATGAACTTATGTATATGACTGCTTTGAAGGAACTGAATGTTAGTCCCAATGAAGCTATTTTTGTAGATGACAACATTCATAATTTGGAAGGCGCGAAGAAGTTAGGTATACATACTATATGGCTTTTAAGAGGCAGTGAAGAAGTTATTAATGGAGATTATAAAAGTATCAAGGACTTATTTGAATTGGAGAGAGTAATTGAAAACTTTTGATTGATATTTCAAGGATGCGAAGTGACTTCGTATAACACCGTATTCACGCTGCGGTGGGCAAGCCCTCTTGGTCTTCCCGAAGTGAATCAAAGAAGTGGAGCATGCAGCTATGATCCGCAAGGCGATGACGGCTACCCGATCCCGGAATATTATCGGACATTCTACTGCATCGAGTTCGGAACCGGTCAGGTCGTGCTTCAGCATACCTATAAGGACGGTAAAATCGCCGCCATTCAAATCAGCCCGGACGAGCGATTGCTAGCCGTCGGCTTATTCGGCGCTACGATGGCCGTGTGGGATATCGCCAGCCGGGAAGTCGTGGCGGAGCGTGATGATTTTGTCTGGCTTGGCCTGCCTTCGCATGTGGGCATGACGCGCAGACACTCGCCTTCACCAAGGCCAGTAAGCGGCTTGTGTATGCCGCCTAACGTTCATATCATCATTATGAGCCCTTCATCATTGCGGTATGGAAGCGCGGCCAGACACGCGCGGAGCCGATGTTCACTGGCAGCCTCTATGTTGTGTGCGGCATCCATCTTGATGAAGAGCGGGATGAGCTGTGGGTATACGAGACGCCGGCCGTCCGGATCAGGAAGTTCAGTACGTCAGAGTTGATTCAACGATATAATCCCTATCAATGGTCCAATTCGCGGTACATGATCTCCAACGCCGTGTCCATCAGCGCCCAGGCCGGAGCCAGGATGGGAGGATTCGGCTTGGTTGAAGTTAAGCTCCGGATGGAAGATAGGTCGAATGGCGGCTCGCCTTAGTTGAAGTTGAAGTCGCGTTTTCGCGTTTATGGAAGGGGAAGCTATGTTTTCATATGATCTGCTGCCCGAATCGATCCGGACTCGCATTGCGGACAAAGCGGCGGATCTAGACGGATCTAATGGATGACTGGCTTTATCGAACCTATGATTTGCATGAGGATCCTTATCATGTTTTAAATTGATGTGTGACTTCTGTTCTGGCACCTGATACAATTTCAAAAGTATATTTGGGGCCCATCTATGTCGGCGTGTTCCGGGACAAAATAGGGAAGAATCCTTGCGTCATGTCTTAACGAGGCTCTACTATATTACGGTTATCGTGACGTGGGCGGATGAACTGTATCGGTTGGTAATGCTGGCAAAAATCCATAGTCTCTTGGTCGTCGCCGATGCAAGGGGGGAGCCTCCGTAACCACATTAGAAGATTCCTTTTACTATATGGGGATTTTAAGGGAATTTATGGAACTTAATAAAAAATGACAATATAAAGGAGGAATTAAAGATGTGGCTCGACTTCCTGGGTGAACTCGAAGAAGTGGGGCAGACCCATCAGAAAGAGGTTCTCATGGAAGAATAGAAACACCCCAAGATTAATGATATTAAGTCTGACTGATATCCTACATAACGATGGTGTTGTTATCAACGAAAGTGAGGTATATCGTTTCGCGAAGCAATGATTTTAGTAAAAGTCTTTTTCGATAAGAAATATAATGTGTTTCAATTAGTACATGTTCATCCACTGGAATATAAGCGTTCAGGTTTAGTACTACATTCTGAAAGCCCAGCGGATGCCGCCTAGTGTAGATGCTACCCGGACGGACTTCTCGCCTATGATAAGCTGTTCTTTGTCGATGACATTCAAGTCAATTTCGATACAAAGCTTGTTCTTGTCGTTCACGCTCATTTTGATGTTCTCAGGTGCCTTCTTAGGGTCTGCGCGCTTCTTTGCTTCACGCTCGAATTTAGGCATAGTAATTTCTTTGTTAATCATGGTTAATAAGGCTCCTTTGGTGTGGTTTGACTACCTTTGGTAGCCCTGATTAGCCCATGAGAGAGCAGACTTATTCCCTACTTACGCACACATCCCTGATGGACTCCGAGTGCGATTATAGTTATCTTTCCCAAACATGATTACCATCTAAATATCAGACTTGTCATGCAATGACGGTACTAGAGTTCGGGAGCTTGGTAACGGTAGCTAACCCGTGACATTCTCGCCTTGTTGGGCATGAACCGTAAAGCGTAGGCTGTTGCCATAGTTCAATCCGCAAAGTCTCGTACATAAGTACGGCAAGAGAAGTTACAACATCCCATGCACAGACGAATATATTGCTTATGTCGTGCATGTTTGGTGTATTTGGTTTTCAAGGTGCCTAGCGCATCTCGCGCCTTTGCCGCGTCGTGCTTGAGTCTTCTGTTGACTCGTCCCGAGCGGTGCGGCACTCACTTGGGACGCTCACAATGTCTCACAAGCACAAACTGTTTACAAGCCTTTTGACGAGGGATTTTATTTAATTTTTTTATTTGTTCAGCCCCTAAATTCGTACTCCCCCCAGTGTCGCGGGTTTATTTGAAATCTCTTAATCAGCGCAGGAGTGCCATGACACCCACGGCAAATTTTTCGTGAACTTTGATGCGTTTGAGATAGATGCTATATACCTTGGGGTTGTGCGAGAGAAAGTCTCGGGAACAATGTCTCGGGGCATGGCGGGCAGGTTCTTGTGGGAGTTATTGATAAGTTGGAAATGGGGGGTTGACCATTTTACGTAAAATGGTTGTTTTGTTATGGAATGTTTACATCTTGCAAAGGGTGTGGTAAAATATGGGTAGTAAATTAATGGAAAATGGGAGAAGGTGCGTATAGGGTGGCAAAAGTATTGTCCATTGGGGAATTAATACAAAGCTACAGACACAATAGGGACATGACATTACCGCAATTAGCTGAATTGACAGGCTTGCATAAAGGGACGATATCAAAGGTCGAAAACGGGGACATTAAAAAACCGGAATATAAGACCATCAGACCGCTTGTAGATGCATTACAGATACCATTGGAGACTTTGGTAGAACTGCACATCACCGTGGAAAAGAGAGCAGACAGCCTACTTTTTGTGTTGCAGGACGTAATTCGGCACTCGGGCACTGCCGAACTAGTAACTAAAGTAGGCAGAAAGTTTCTAGAATCCCCCAGTGACGATAGTGAAGCATTGGTGGAACGGCTTTATGACTTCACGGGCCACGTGGAAAATAAGGAGATAAAATTAGCCCTATATCAAGTCATCGTTGACTATTCGCGCGACCATGGAATAATGACTTATTTGGCAAGAGGGCTGTTCCAGGTATACTTAATCGAACGGGATGACTTTACTCGGTTGCGAAAGGTATACGACAATGGCAAGCATATCGTGATGTATGCACATTTTCTGAGCGCGGAAGACCGCATCACGTTCCACTACAAGCTGGGTGTTCACGCTTATAATTTATTTATGTACCCGGAGAGCATTGAGCTTGCCCTTCAAGTGATTCAGGAAGCTGAACCTGACAATATGTACTACGTTCACGCGCTCTTCATATTGCGAGGGGCATATTATCAGATCGGAGATTACGATAAGTCTGAATATTACACTCGTCTATACTCACAGTTTGACGGCCCTTGCATTCAAGAAAATACGCTGCTAATGAACGCCATACTAAATTCCAAGAAGGGGAAGTTGGATGTAGCGATATCCCAGTTGAACTCACTATTAGAAACGTGCGATCGGGGTCTAGCTCTGTCAGCTTTGAATCATTTAATGATTATTTATTTACAGGAACACCGATTGTCCGAAGCCGAAAAATTACTTTCTTATCCGATCCATCCTGAACAGATCGATGCTAACAATCCCATCACGATTTCACAACTAGCTGAATATTATTATCATCGAGCCGAATATTTCATTGCTGTTGGTGAGTTTGAGAGGAGCATAATCGAGTTTCTCGAAGGCGCGTTTCACTTTTCTAGAGTGGATGATGCACGTCAAGAAAAACAGTGTATTCAGCAAATCATACAAAGTCATTTGACGCAAAATATACCGATGAACTTGCCGACCATGGAAAAACTGGCAGAGTACTACAAACGAACCGATTGGGAGGGATTGCGGTGAAGCGTTTCGCGGCAAAAGCATATATTGCTCTTCTGAGCGCTGTTGTTATCGGGGAAGCTGCGATATCTTTGTTGGGTAATAATGAAGGAACCGTTTTATGGTGACGCTCTATTTCGTCAATTGCTAATCTTGGTAACCTACGAGCAGAATATTTCATTAACATGGTAAGAGTACCGATTAGGTACTCTTTTTTTTGGTTATTCCCCTCAGTTTCCTTCAATTCTATTTAATGGTATCTACTGCGACCTGTTTTATACTTATTATAAGTAAGGCATACCATTATCAAGAACTGTGATATGAGGTGATAACAATTGTACATGACGATACACTAAATAAAGTTAATGGACTGAAACAAGCGTTAATCGAGATCGTACATGAAAAAGGTAAATTTACAGATGACGAAGTAGTCCGAGTTAGTCAACAGCTAGATATGTATATACTTGAGATTCAAAGAAATTACATAAAAAGGAAATATAAAAGGAGTTCGAATAAAAGGAAGCCGAAAACCTTTGTAAGAGGTGATTCAACAAAATAAGAGTAAAAGATTATGAATATTTGATCTTGTTATAATTCACCAGATATGGTAGAGTATTACTAGGAAAGATACTCTTCATTCCATCAATAGAAATAGAAAGTGCTCATTACATATAATGTTTTTCCTCCGCATAAAACATGATGCACAGTCTGCTTTCAATTTTGAAGAGATATCTTTACCTAAACAAAAGGAGGAGATTTGTTTGAAGAAAAGGTTGATCGCATCATTAGTAAGTTTAAGTATGGCGTTTGCAGCATTCACGCCAATGGCTTTTGCTGCACCTAAGCCAGAACTAACACAAAAGGAAGGGCACATAATTGAAATTGGGAAAGATGAATTCAGTAAAAAGCTTTTACGTTCGTTACCTACGATGGATCAGTACATCAAACTTGGGGAAGACAAGATGGAAATTGACCCTGCTGCAAAAGATGTTGTCGATATTGATGTCTACAATCATTATCAAAAGGGCGTAGATAATATTAATGGTGCGTTGCGGGATGGTAGTTTAATCATCCGTAACGGTCAAATCACTGCGTCGCCAATCCAAACGATCCAACCGCTCTGGTTTGCTAATACCTACTGGTGGGGAGTAGCTATTACTTTTGATGATGAGGAGACTAAGCACCAAGTATACGCATTAACACAGACATCAAATGCAGCAGCAGCTTTGGCTGTCATTGCAGGCACGGTGCCTGGAGGTCAGGCTGCGGCTGTTCTTACTGCACTTGAAGCTATTGGAATAAGTGCGCTTGCTACCGCATTAGATTATAATAATAAGGGAAATGGGTGCACGATAAATATTCACTGGCTCCCTGTGCCATGGGTTAATGTGACTTCAAATTCTTAAACGAATTGGGGGCGAATAAATGTTAATACCCTTTCTGATTATAATGACTGCCATCACTGCTTTAACGTTTATCGTCCTATTCCTTTCAAAATTCTTTTTTAAAAAAACTCACACTGTAATCAAATTGGCTTACCTTGGAATAACTTTAGCAATCTGTGGTATTGTGCATTCCCTGCTATATGGAGATGGAGTTCAAGGCCGGCACAATTTGGTTTTATATTCAATGATTATTCTTGCCATGATTATAGTTATTTCACGAACAAAAAAGAAACCCTAAACAGTAAACTGGTACCCATAGACTGCACTTTGAAAAAAGTGTTTAGGCTGTGGGTACTTTTTACAACAACTTGGGTTCGGCAGACATAAAAAAGGAACACCTTTTGTGTTCCTTTTAATTGCTTTGTAACTACTGTTTTGTTCTGTCAAGGGGCGCTTACCTAAGACCAGTCACCCGTTTTGTGGCTCGTCCTTTACAAATAGTCTACTTATCACACCTAGACCCCATCCCAAGAATGCAGCCACAAGCCAACCCGTCTTCCCGTTTTCCTCATCTATTAGATATTCCATTGCTCCAAAGTACGCTAGCGCAACACACGACAGGATGGATACCATGAAGCTTAGGGCTGGGCGTGAGTGTGTAAATGCCGCCATTAAAATGAAAATAATGATTCCAATTACGATTGTCATGGTTACGCTCCTACTTGCTCGAATAATTCGACAATGTACTGTTATCCCTTAGCTGGGTATACAGACGGTACAGCGTGGTCGCCGCTTCAGCTCTTGTCAGTGTCTTGTTTGGGTTAAAATTCCCCTCGTAGGCAGTCATTAGCCCTAGCTTTTGTAGGCTTGCAAGCTTGGTTCCTACGGACTTTGGACACAGCATCGTAAGCCCAGTTACTCGATGGAACGTCTTTGAACTGGCGAGTGGGGGAGTCCTCGTTTGTGACGTACTTATCGAATAATCGTGAAAACATGCTTACGAACTCTGCTTTAGTAACCCCCTTATCAGGCTTAAATGTCCCATCATCATATCCTGTAATGACCCCATTTTTATTCATGAAGTCAATAGCTTTGATTGCCCAAGGGTGTTTGGTATCACTCACGTCTTTGAACGTAGAGGTCTGCGCGTTCACGGCAGAAGAGCCAAGTACTAAGGATGCTGCGATTGTTAAAACAAACGCAATTTTCTTCATACTGTTTACCTTCCTTTTCTGTTTAGTGGTGGTTGTTCCCACATATTAGCATAGAACGACTTCATTCGTACATACACTTGATGAAGCCAGAGAGGGAGTTAATTTAGCAGAAGATGCTTTAAGAATATTGATAGAAAGAGCAGAACAGAAGTGTAAAGATGTTTGGGAGTTTATTGCATTGTCTGATCTTAAAACTGTAAAACAATATTTTGGGGTGAGGATATTTCAATTGATAGAAATAGATTAAATGAAGTCCTAGAAGATGAGATGTACGAAATTTGCAGTGAAATTGTTTATAACGGAAACGTGCAAAGCTCCACAGAAAGCTTTGCCAATGGCCTGGTAAGAAGATTAAAAAATAAGTTTTAAGTATTTCATTGAAGAGGAAACTTCAACTAACACCGTATCTGCGCGCGGGTCATCACGGGAATCATTGGTGCTTAGGTGCATATTTCAATAGGGTTCCTGACGATGGAGCGGAATCGGCAGAGACACCCCCACCACCAAACCGCGTCACGGCCAGTCAATTCGTGGACTTAAAGTGGTGGGGCGTCGTTTCGTTTTCCGTGAAATATCCTTCGGCTGTTATTCCCATTTGAAAAATCGAATTGAAACGCTAGTGCAGATTATCACAAGTATAATCATCACGAGAACCGGAAGTAGAACACTATGGATAGGCAAGCCAAGCGAAGCAGCTTTCATCAGCTTAATGCCCTGTGTCAGCGGTAGTATATCGGCTGCTTTTTGAAGTGCCTTGGGCATAACCTCATAAGGTAAGGTAGCACCTGAAAAGATGAGCATTGGAAAATATAACACACTGGCTAAGATACCTGCTATTTTACTGTTTGGCGCTACTCCACCTACCAGCAGTCCTATGCTGAACATAGATAGCATCACCAATAGGTATGAACCTATAAAGTGGGACCACGCCCCGTTCAATTGGTACCCCAAGAAAATCGTTGCCGTAGCATAAACAAGGATGAGAGAAATGATGGAATAAAGCGCGTAGATTACAACCTGTACCGCTAAAATAAGGGAAGGACTGGTTGGCGTTACCTTGAACCGCTTCAAGATTTTCTTATGGCGGTAGTCGGATATGACTAAAGGAAGTCCCATTACTCCACCAGCACAGATGGCAATCGCCGCCACTGCTCCAAAGGATTGCTCCAGAAAGGTATAGTTCGCACTATCGAAGGCTGGTTTATTTCCAAAAACAGCACCAAGAATTATCACGACTACAACAGGCATGCAAATGGAAAAAATGAACATGTCCATCCCACGCAGGGATAACTTGAGCTCCGTTTTGAGCAGAGTGCTAAATGCTTTCATTCTCTTCTTCCTCCCCGTCCGTATGCCAGAGATAGGCATCCTCCAATTTTTCATAAGGGCTGGCTGAAACGGCTTCCTGCACAGTTCCATAAAAGATGCTTTTCCCGTTTTTTAAAATCATGATTTTGTCACACAGAGCTTCTACCTCGTCCATAAAATGAGAGGTCAACAGGATGGTCAGTCCTTTCGCCTTTAAATCAGAAAGAGATCTCCAAACATCACGCCTCGCTCTTGTATCCAGTCCGGTTGTCAGTTCGTCCAAAAACACAACCTCGGGATTTGGAATCAACGCAAGGACAATGAACAAGCGCTGCTTTTGCCCCCCCGAAAGTTCGCTTACCTGGCTTTTTAATTTTTCTGAAAGTCCGAACTGCTTTATTAAATCCGTATAATCTAAAGAAGTCTTGTAAAGGGACTGCTTAACCTCACAAAGCTCGGCTACCGTTATTTTGTCTTGATAATGAGCCTCTTGAAATTGAACGCCGACTCTCTCAAACAGCTTTTTGCGGTCTTTTTGCGGATCCATCCCCAAAATAGATATCGTCCCGCGGTCATGTTTTTTTGTGCCAAGCATGCACTCAATGGTGGTGCTTTTTCCCGCACCGTTAGCTCCGAGCAACCCGAATACTTCCCCTTGGCCAACGGAAAAATCGACATTTTCTACTGCATTGAGAGCGGCATAAGACTTACTCAATTGATTTACCTGGATTGTTGTTTTCACGCTGCAAAAACCCTCCTTTTTTTACTATGAGAAAAGAATAACACCAGGCTTAAGTCTGGTGTTAAAGTGTAGGGTTTGTGTTGAATCGCTTTTTCATTTTTTTCAGACGGGCAAGCATATCGTATGCGTTCTTTTCAGCATATTGCAGGGAAGTAAGCAGCTTGTCGCACACGGAAATGATGTCCTCATCTTCTTTCGGGGTATCAATTTACGGATATCTGCTTGGGGATTGCTGGATAGAGCGCAGAGCATCCGCAAAATCGCTGCAAGAGAATAATTCGCGCATCGCAGAGAACGTATGATTTTCAGCCGCTGAAGGTCTTCATCGGTATACACCCGATAGCCATTTTGCTTTCGTTTCACAGTCAGTAACCCATTAGATTCCCAATTTCTTAGCGTATCCATTGAAATTTGCAGGTGGTTGGCTGTTTCCTGTCTGGTAAGAACAACGCGGTCCATTTCTTGTTCATTGCCCGATAGTAACTGCTTGGCAATAGCGATAGCTTCTTCGGCATTTCTTTGTTCTTTTTTAATTTTCTCCAAATAGTTTTTCGCAAGTTGGATGGCCTTGTCAAAATTTCCGGTAGCCGATGTCTTAATCGTCTCAATTGCCATTTTGCGCAGTCCGTTTTGCAGAACTTCTACCTGTAAAGCGGTTCTTACCAGCTTGATTTGCTCCATGTGAAAATCTGTGAAAATGCGGTAGCCGTTAGGTTTGCGCTCTGGTTTAGGGATTAACGCAAGTTCTTCATATAGACGCACCGTATTGGGGTGGATGCCGTTGCAACGTGCTATTTCTGCTGTTTTATAGGTAATCATTTCATCAGCCACCTCCGATTGTTTAACAATTATAGCATCCGATAGAAGTCTGGTGTTATAGTGGAGGCTTCCCCAACACGAATGCGATCTTTCCCTCACGGAAACAATAAACTTGCTGCTGTCTTTTTTTGTGTCTAAAGGAAAACAAAGCGTGTTGTCGAATGGTTATGCATAAAGGAGGCTGGAACATGATCTATGTGGTTCGACACGGGCAAACCGATGTGAATAAAGAAGGTAGGATCCAAGGGAGAAACGGGCTGCCCTTAAATGAAAATGGGATCAAGCAAGCGGAGGATCTCCGAGAGTCGCTTCAACATATCAGGTTTGACTACGTATTTTCTTCACCACAAGCAAGAGCTGTGCAGACCGCCGAGATTGCGACGGGGATGCAGGCTGCTGTCGATCCCAGGCTGAATGTGTATGATTTGGGGGAGGCGGATGGGTTGCCGAAGGGCGAAGTGAAAATGTTAGGGGGCATTCCGGATCCTTCTGTCTATAAAGGGGTAGAAGATCCCCGCAGCTATGCTCAGAGAGTATTTGCATTTATGAACGAGCTTATGGCGAAGGACCGTTTACAGGAAGCGAATATCCTCATATCGGGTCATAAATGCATCACGGGATGCATTGGTGCCTATTTCAATGGAATTCCTGACGATTGGAATATTTCGATATACTCTTCAGGCAATGGCGAGTATAAGGCATACCCATTCCAATTCAATCGTAATGTCCACTTATAAAGAAACGTGTAGAGTATGGACCAAGTGTTGCGGCACTTGGTTTTTTCATTGGCGGCAGATCGAACTCCTTCTGGAGACCGATGCCAAAATACATCGGCTGCAGGATGCAGCTTTTTCCGTTTGGTATATTGTGGAGATTAGGCGCGAGGGGTCGATTACTAGCTAAACTCAGACCTGGGAGCCCGTCGGAACCACTTTCTGTATCGTATGACATAGCGAGGAGATGTAATCCAATCAAGGCTCTTGATGGTGTTGATTTTTCCATATCAGAGGGAGAATTCGTCGTTATTTTGGGAGCAAGCGGTGCTGGTAAAAGTACGATTTTGAATATACTTGGCGGGATGGATACGGCTACCTCCGGTCAAGTGTTTGTCGGTGATCAAGAAATAACAAGATTGAGCGAAAAAAAATTAACAGCATATCGCGGTGAGAAAGTTGGCTTTGTATTTCAATTCTACAACTTAATTCCGAATCTAAACGCGCTAGAAAATGTTGAATTTGCCACCGAAGTATGTAAGAACCATCTGGATGCGAAAGATATTTTACAAAGAAGCATCATTAGTAACGGCGTCGATTGCAGGGGCCTACTCCCTGCCTGACATTACATTCTCACTTTCATTATTTTCAATCATTCTCCCCTCATTTTCTCTAGTGCTTTTGGAATCCTGTCATGTTATTTAAGTGGCCGAACCATATTAAAAGAACGTGCAGCTCAGGCGATGCGTCCGAAACCGCCAAAGAAAATGAAAAAGCTATTCATTGAAAGAGTTCCGGGCATCTGGTGTCATATTTCCTATAGCTACAAACTCATTTTGAGAAATATATTTTTAAATAAAGCCAAAGCTATAGCGAGCTCAGTTGCTGTTGTTGTAAGCACGGTTTTATTGATTACTGCTTTTGGCATTCAAACGGCCTTGCTCAAAGTAGCTAATCAATGATGAAAAAGAAAATGCCACTTTAGTTGTTACTAAAAAAGAAAATAATCTCATTCATTTCTTTGACGAAAATGACAATAGCATATCTTTAGAAAATCATGGTGTGCTGGTACCCAAATCTTACGCTGACAAATATCATATTGTAGAAGGGGATGTCATCCAAATAAAAGTTCACAGCACCAGGGCTTAAAAATAAATCTGTAGATATGAAGGTGTTACATATATCTACACAGTATTCGAATCCGTCGTTTTATAGCACACCAGACTATGTAAAGAGCTTTGGCATAGACTAGAGTCCAACCTAGCTTGTAGTTGAAGCAAATAGCTCTACAGATCTGATAAGCGTTCGTAACTTCTTTGAACAAAATCATTATGTAGATGCCATTGCAGATAAGAATGATCTCAAGAAATCAGCTCAATATATGTTGAAACAAAACAGTTTTGTATTTATCATGTTTATCACTAGTGCCGTCATCCTCTCCTTTGGCGCCATCTATACGATATCTCCATCAACATTTATGAAAGGAATCGTGAGCTTGCAACACTTAAGGTATTAAGCTATCAAAAAAATAAAATAAACGGACTGATTTTTTTTGAAAACATCATCCTAACCACATTTGCAGTAATTGTAGCTTTACCGATTAGCGGCTATGTTTATACAATTATTGTAAAGGAGGCTCTGTCTAGTACCCATCAACAAATCCCAGATAAGTATCAAAAACCCGCATAAATTGGGGGTTTTTGATACTTTATTGTTGGGAGATGAAAGGCGTTATCCCTTAAATTCCTGGACCCATGTATTGTTATAATAAGCAATACCGATATGGGTATAACTATTATTCAATATATTTGCTTTGTGGCCTGGGCTATTCATCCAATCATTCATAACCTGGGTTGGGGTGGTTTGCCCTTTTGCGATGTTTTCCCCAGCGGAATTGTATGTGATCCCGAATTCCTTCATCATATCGAAGGGGGATCCATGTGTTGGAGAAGTATGATCAAAGTAATTGTTGTTGTACATGTCCTGTGCCTTGACCATAGCCATATTTGACAATTCTTCACTCATACTCAAGGAACTTAATCCTGTTTTGGACCTTTCTTGATTTACTAGATCCAGAACCTGCTGCTCGAATGCAGATGAATTATTATCCCTAGTACCTTCCTGTACTTGCCCTGTTGAACCTGTCGGCTCATTTCTTTCCGGATTTCCTGTAGGTGCCTGGTTTGCTGGATTTCCAGCCGGTGTTTGAATCAGATCCAACAAATCCAATCCAATTCCATTTTGTGCTTCTTTTGTTGTAATAGATGATCTCCCTGTCCCAGGCGTAGCTGTTGATGATGCCTGTGTTAGGACAGTGTTTGGCGTAGCAGTATGAGTTGACATTCCCGTTTGCTTAGGAGTCACTTGCTTTTGCATCATATTGTTCTGGGTCGTACAGCCTGTGACCAATATTAATACTGCTATTACGAAAAACCTTACCATTTGCAACCCCTCCTAGGTCCATTAATTAATGAAGTTACCGGATTTAGGATTTCCTGCATGCCCTTTACTTATTCCTCATTATGCTTTTCTCCTTATCCAGTACCTTTTTATGATCGGAAACGCCTTATGGAGACCATATGTGGCGACACTGACATTCCATATAGGCTATCCGCTGTAAGTGGAACACGGCTTGACACATCGAGGCTCAAGGAGCCCGAGGTGATGTAATTCTACCGAAGTGAGTAGTCAACTTGGTGGATGGGGAAGGCTTTCCCAACAGGAAATGCGATCCTCCCCTCACGCAAACAATAGACTTGCCGCTGTCTTTTTTTGCGTCTAAAGGAAAACAAACCGTGTTGTCGAATGGTTATGCATGAAGGAGGCGGGAGCATATCTATGGGGTTCGACACGGGCAAAAGAACGATAACAGAACAAGACATACCGTTTCTATGGATACCTGTTTATGAATCATTATACGTGCCGGATGGCAAGGAGCCCTTCAATCCAGGTATCATACGAGAACCCTCCATTTCCAAGTATGGCGACTTTATCGCCTTGGGTTCCAAATCGATAAATCATACCAAGGAAAAGGCTACGGCAAGCTGGCATTGAGAAGGATCATTGATTTCATTCGCGAGAATCATCCCCTATGCAGGCTGATCTCCTTAACGGTCGAGCAGGACAACAAGGCAGCTCAACGGCTTTATGAAAGCATCGGCTTTGTGAACCAACAGGAGAATAATCAAGATGGTGAAGTCATTTATAAACTTTTTCTAGCATAATACTCGATGCCGGCGGTATCATTTCGTTAACGCAATTTTTGTAGATGCAAAAGAAAATCACGGACGCAGACCGTATCCGAGAAAAGAGCGTTATTTTGAAATTTTGTCCATGGGCAAATCAATTGTGGTATCGGCCACGGCTGATGTTATCTCTAGTAATATTGCCTCACAAAGAGTGGCTTACCGGGTAGGATATTATCCGGCGTTTGTGACGGATTGGCGATGTGAGTTTAAAGATTTTGAAACGATAAGCCCGTTTTCGACTTGATGGCAGTCTTGGCTACCGCCCATTGGTTGTCAGATGTATAATCAAGGAAGAAATACGTTAAAGCGCAAAGGAGATAAAGCAATGAAAGAAACAAGAATATATAAACAAGTTAATAACTGTTCAATATATGCAGATATATATTACCAAGGCGCGAATTCGCCGGTCATTTTGTACATTCATGGAGGAGCATTGATTTTCGGCAGCAGAGAAATGCTTTCCTCAGAACAAATCGAGTTTTTTAAGCGGTCTGGGTTTAGTGTGGTTAATATTGATTACCGGCTGGCACCAGAAACAGAGTTTGAATGTATTATAGAAGATATTAGAGATGCAATAGATTGGGTTAGAACAAAAGCAACAGAATGGTATGATTTTGACATCGATAATATGGCGGTAATGGGTAGTTCCGCAGGCGGCTACCTGAGTTTATTAACGGGAACAATGGATATAAAACCTAAAGCCATTGTCTCATTCTATGGATATGGAGATATTCTAGGTGAGTGGTATGCTCAGCCTAGTGAGTTTTACTGCAAGAAACCGATGATTACTAGAGCATCAGCAATAAAGCAAATAGGTGATGAAGAAGTAACCGCTGGTAAGTGGAATAGATTTGAGTTTTATCTTTATTGCCGCCAACAAGGAGTCTGGATTCAAGAAGTAACAGGAATGGATCGTATGAATGATGTAGATAAACTAACCCAATTCAATCCAATAAATAATGTTTCGGTAGACTATCCACCCACATTATTTCTTCATGGAGATCAAGATACGGATGTTCCCTATGAGCAATCTGTCATTATGCATGAGAAGCTCAAGGGAAAGGGAGTTTACTCTAAACTCATTACAATGGAAGGTGCGGATCACGTTTTCGATCGTAATTTTAAAGATCCAGCTGTGCAAAGAGCCTTTCATGACGTCTTGGAGTTCCTAAAAACTTATTTGTGCAAATGAGTCGAAGAACTACCGCACGTCAGTGAACACACATAACACGATATCTGCGCTGTGGGCATTCGACCCTTGGTTCGCAACGGAGTAGTCAGCTCACAACCCTGCAAGTCCAAGGCCGTCGGACCCGGCGCGGAGCGACTTAGCCTCTCGGGTTCGCAGATACAAAATTCTGATATCATAAATCTGAGAGGTATTAAAGAGATGGAAAAAATCAAAGCTATAAAAACCAAATTAGGTGAAATTCATGGAAGAGACGCGATCTTCCTTGATGATATTCAATTCAATTATCAAAAGAATGAAGTTAAATTAATTGGTGAGATAAATGGACTATTATGCACAGAATCAGATGATGATGAGTTTATTGGATACGAATTGCTCTTCAAGAATGTTTATTACTTTAATATGGTTGAGTTAGATGTAAGTTTACAGATGTTCGATAATCTATACGATGAAAGTAGTTACAGAAAGAAGAGCAGTAGGCAACAAATTAGAAGGCTGATTCAGAGAAGCCCAGAACTTCATATAACACAGTATCTACGCCCTTGGTTCGCAAGATGGGGTAGGCAGAGAAGCTGAATCGGCTGCTCACAACCCTGCCAGGCTAAGGCCGTCGGACCAGGCGCGGAGCGCCTTAAGCCTCTCGGGTTTGTAGATACAAGAACATTAGGCGAATTTCCTGAGGAGGTATAGATCGATATGTCTGATCATTGGGACATTTATTTTTGTGAGATTGAAGGTAAGTTTTCATCAATTGTATTGGATATGGATATCTGGAAGGAGATTGAGAAATCTGAGTATCCTCATCCAATGGCTTTAAGAATACCAATTAAGAACCCTGGAGAAAGCGGTACTCCTATTAATGAAGAGGCTGATTTAATCAACGACCTAGAAAACAAAATCAATAATGAGATGTTAGGTTTTGGATTTAATGTTGGCAGGATAACTACTGATGGGTTACGGGATGTATTTTATTATTTTTCTAAACCGTACGAGCTAGAAAAAGTAGCAGAAAAGTATTTCTTTGAACATGGATATGAGATTGAGGTTCATAATATCGAAGAAGAAAATCCTTGGGATTTTTATTTTGCGTTCCTTTACCCCAACAAATATCAAATTCAACATATGGGGAATAGAACAGTTCTCGATCAGTTACGAGAGTCAGGGGATACGTTAGAAAATCCGAGAAAGGTAGAACACTGGATCTATTTTCAATCTATTAAAGATAAAGAGAATTTTGATGCTAAGGTTATACTTTTGGGATTCAATATCGAATCAGATCCTTCTCATGACGAAAGAATGTATTCTCAAATCTATCGTTCTGATTACGTCGACTTCCATTCGATAAATGAAGTTACGGATATCCTTGTTGATTTAGCAGAAGAATGTAATGGTGAATATGATGGATGGGAAACCATGGTAGTAAAGTAGATTGGAGGAAGAGGCCGCTTTGCCTAACACCGTTTTCAACTGCGGGGCTTTCGCCCCAAGGTGGTCAGATGTATAAGCATGGAAGAAGGTCAGACAACACACGATCCGGCTTAAGATAGGAGCTATCTAAGGCCGGGTCGCGTCGTGAATACAAAACATTGTATGTAATACCCGAAAAAAATGAATAGGCGGGATACTCCATGGATGTTCAGAAAAAACTTCAGTACGAACTTGAAGCTAACGATGAATCGTAAATAGAAGGTTTCATCTTTGTACTAACAGGTGTTCCCAAAGAATATGTTAAATTGAGTACAGCCAATAAGACAAATGTCATTAGTGATTTCCTTTATTATGCGGAAGTTCAAAAGAAGGAATTATGGTAAGCAGGCAGCGGTCTACCTTTTTGACAGATTTCCTGGTGCATGGGAGATTAGACAAACAGAAACAAATATACAAGCCCATCAGTTTTGGAAGAGAGTAAGTGATGAATAACGAAGGGGAAGTACATAGAAAAAAGCATGTAGAAGAAGACCGATGGCGGGGACCCATTCAATGTTTTCAGAATGATAGTCATACGTGATGATGAGGAGAGGCGTCGTGAACCAAAGAAACGTTATCGAAAATATCCGCAAAAAATAAAAGAAAGGGAGATGTCCATGAATGGGGCTTAAAGAAATCAATCAAAAATTAAAAGAAACAAGAGATGAATTACTTGGAATTGTTAATGCATTGAATGGAGATCAATTAAGCAAGCGTAAAGAACCAAACAGTTGGACTATAAGCCAGGTATGTCAACACTTAATCAAGACAGAAGAATTATATGTCATGGCAATAAAGAAAGGATTAAAGAGTACAGAAGATTCGTTTATCGAGAATAAACCACAATTGGAATTTTTAATAGATAGAAGCAATAAGATAGAGGCTCCTGACATTGCTAAACCGGACGATGAAATATTAGAAGTCAAAGAAATAATTGAAAAACTAAATCATTCAAGAGAGAAGTTAAACGAAGTATTAAACACGGTAGAAGACCCATCACTGCTAAGCAGAAGACATTTTGTACACCCGGTTTTTAAAGAGATGTCATTAATTGAATGGGTTAAATCACTATACTTGCATGAACAAAGACATATTAAACAAATTATTGAAATTAAAGATGGAATTTAAGTAAGGCAATTGAATACTCGATGAAGGCGGATACATCCGGTAGCACTGCGTATCTACGCCGTGGGCTTCGCCCTCGGTTCGAAAGGACGTCGTTGAAGTTCCACATCGATCTATTTATCGATGGAATCGAGGACACGTTAGAGCCTGCATTTGAGGTCATTCGTCAACTGAATCAATCGCTCAAGCTGGCGGTGAAAGCGGGAAACCATATGGGAATAGCTTATAAGTTAACATGCGGGCATTGCGCGTATCACAGTAATATGTTTTTTAGGTATCGGGTACTTGAAGATTCACTCGGATACCGATCAGTTTGAACTGCCTCATGTCTGCCCCCGGTGCGCGGAGCCGCTGACGTCTGATCCATTGGAAGAACTGTACCCGGAAGCAACGGTTTTGCTTGTCCGGAGTGCCGTAAAGAGAAGCTGGAGATTGAGCCTTTCATGGATTGGGATTAGGTGATGGGTTAACACCAATTCATCGGGCGGGAGCGACCGCAACATCCCGCCTTTATGCTGAACATTGCCAGACTTGTACCCCGCATGGCAACATAAAGGGGGATGTTTTGGGTTACTAGGACTAATCTTTTATAAATGGAAGTACGACGATAGTATCAAATCGTCTATTTCCTGGCCTCGTTTGGAGATATCCGCCGTATTTTTTGGCTACTCGCTGGATGTTGCTCAACCCGATTCCATGCAAGTGAGGATTGTCTTTACATGTGCGTTCCAAAAAGCGGTTTTGCCCTCGTCGTGCATTTATGACTTGTATGAATAAGGCTTGCGAGTTCGAGGATATATTCAAGTGGATAAACCTGTCTTCCTTTTGAGAAACAAGCTGGGCGGCTTCAATTGCATTGTCCAGCACATTCCCTAGTACGATACATAAATCATACCGGTCCAGAAAAATATCTGATGCGTCAATTCGTATGTCGTATTTCATCGTTATACTGCTATCATATGCGATTTGAAGCGAATGGCTGACTAGAGCGTCTATAACAAGGTTACCTGTTGTAACACGTAAATAGGCGGAATTCATGTGTTCCAACATCTGATTGAGATGAGCGATGGCTTCCTCGTCCCGCTGCTCCTGAATGCAAGCACGGATGAATACTACATGTTTTTTGGTATCATGTAGGATGCGTTTCATGCTTTTGAAGGAATGAGCCGTTTTTTCACCGTTACTGCGATGATACTCTATTTGCTTTAGCAGTCGCCGGCTTTCATCTCCCAACCGTTTTTTTTCCATCAGACGATTAAATAGAAAGACGATAAGAAAATTAATTCCGATAATGCCTATAACGGAAAATGGGTATAGCCAATTACGATGAGCATAGAAAAAAGTTGTCTTTAGTATGATAAAGTTGAACAAAATTACGCATAGGACGGCAAAATAACTGGCCTTTTCCAACTGACAAGCGTATCTTCTACACTTGATCAACTGCAGTATGATGATGAAATACAACATCATTAAGGAAGAAGCAGCCAAGAGTAAAAACCGGGTTTCTGATATAGTTAAGTCGATCGTGTTTTCCAGTCCTTGAAAAAACAAGATAAGCTGATACGACAGCCATTCCGCGATAAATCCCAGGAGAAGATATAAGAAAGAGAACAAAACTCGGTACTTCATTGGCGCTGAGTAGAGGAGGGAGATAAGGAGAAAAATTGAAAATAATAATAATCCTGTGATGAGAACCGGCAAAAATGACACAGATGAAAAGAATATAATCCCTCCAGCTACTGTATAAGCAAGTCCGGTGATCCAGTTTTTTCTATCTGGGGCGTAAAACAGAATTGTAAAGTATCGGTAAAGCGAATATAGTTCCAAAAAAGTTATTGCTAGGAAAAGTTCAAAAGGCATAAAGTTGCCCTCGACCGTTAAATTGGGTAACTCTGTACCGGGTATATGCTTCATGAATCCCTTTCTTATAGGAACGCCCCAGCGGAAATGACTCCTTATTGCACATGAACACGGTATCGGAAGTGAATTTGTGTACATACTCTAGATTAATAATGATCGAACGATAAATTTGATAAAAAAAAGCATTTAGTTTGCTCGCAAACTCAGCCAATGTGCACACCGTGGTGAAGCGTCGTTCCATTGTGATCACTTCCACGTGTCTTTTATCAATCTTTTCAATCGCAATGATTTCAGAGGCTCGCAATACGATTTCACCCGCATCCGTCTTGACAATTACATATTGAAGAATGGCGGCATTAATATAGTCACATAATCTACCCATTATCACTTGAAATTGCTCATATTCAACAGGTTTGATCATGTAGTGGAAGGGTTGTACATGAAAGCTGTCGATCATATACTGCGGATAATGAGTCGTATAAATGATTTGCACCTCTCGATCCGGCAATGAACGGATTTTCCTCGCTGTCTCGATTCCATCTATTCCTTCCATCTCCACATCCAGCAGCAAAACATGAAATGTATATCGGCCATGCTCTTTATAATGCTGTAATAATGCTTCTCCTGAGGAAAAGTAATTTATTTCGAACTTGTAGGATGTACCAACAGAAAGCTGAGAAAAAAACGTTTGTAATTGCTGATGCTCTTTTATTGAATCATCACAGACTGCTACTTTGAACAAGGCGAATTTCTCCTCCTTATTTTTATTAAACACCCTTATAATTACATTATACCAATATATTTCTATTCGACAACTTGTCCTTATATCAATTATAGAAAAATAGTCTTCCATGGCGAAAAAACATTAAAAACGGTGTAAAACCTTACACGAAGTTGCAATTCACGCCCTTAAATATACAATTAGTCCAATATTATTCAACATTGGATCTGAATATGTTATATTGGGTCTAGCAACATACACCTACTCCAAGAACCTTATATTCTCTTCTTGGCATTCAATATATGAATGGTCAAGAATTGAATAGATATCTCACAATAAGGGAAGGAGGTGAAAAAAATGGCTCAATGTCCTTCAGGTTACTGGCCTATCGGGAATGAAGAAAGTGCAACACACTGTACTGGCTCAGCGTGTCAAACTGGCGATCGCAGTAAAGGTGAGCACAGTTTAATAAAACACATTTACCTTCGCTGTCAAAACAGTTCTGGAGTTTATACTGATTATTATTCCCATACGAAGTTTCTTGACTGTTGTTAATCGGCCGCTATGTTAGGTAAACAAATTATGGGTATAATAGCCAGAGCCGTCGTGGCTCGGCTATTATACCCGTCTAATTCATGGGGGATAATATGAGGGAAATCATGAAAACGCAAACTCATCATAAATTCATGAAGAGAGAGCATCGCAATGTACCGGATCTTGGTGATTATTTGCCTTCGTTCTCCGTGGACGAAAAGACAAATATCTACGACTATATTACGAATTATCTTATCGTTGTCGTTCTTTCTACCACTTGCCCTCCTTGCCGGAAAGCTTTGGAGGTTGTATATGAGTTCGTGAATAAGACACCGAACGCGAATATCGTTATGTTGATCAATACGGATACTGAAAGTTTTCTGGAAGTAAAAGAGCTTTTTGAGGACAAACTGAATGTATTCCTCGTGTCCGATAAGCTCATTCGATCTTATTTCCAGGGTGTGCCTTGGGGGCTAAGTTTGAATGCTTACGGTCAAATTGTGGGCTCTTATGCATTTGACAATCTGGAGTGGTTTGAGAAAATAATTTATCCTGTAAAGAGCTTAATTATAAAATAAAGTAAATATTATGAGTTGGAGGGAGGATATCGTATGCACAGCAAACTGGATAGAATTTTCAGAGCAAAAGCGGGAGACAGGGATGAACTCCTACAGAACTATTCCGTTGGCGATCTTTTTCCGTCTGAACCTATTGTTTTGGAGGGGGAGGAACGCTTTTTGTTTTGTTTCATTTCTCTGTATTGTTTGGATTGCGTCGATTTATTGCCGCACTTGAACAAAATGAGTGAGCTCTTTTCAGGGGAGTTTATTCTATTTACAGACGCAAGTCATGAAGAAAATATGGAAATCGCGGATCACTTTGGGTATAAGTTTACGCTTATTTCCTGTACAAAAGAAGAATTAGCGATGAAATACCGCGTCTATTTAACGCCTTTTATTTATGTTTTGGATTCGAATTCTGTCGTTATAGCAGCGCATAATGTTCAAAATGAAGCCGAGCTTATGCGATTGCTCAAAAGCTTGAGTTTATTGAAGCCGCTTACGACGGCTGAAGCTGGTGGTTCGTCATGAGACAGCCTGATGTAGAGGGAATCATTTTGGCAGCTCAGAAGGTTCATTTTGATTACGAACGTAAAACTCATGGCATTGATAATGTCCTGACTTCATTACATGTAGACGCTTTGCCGTCGATTGCGCTTGTTGATATATGGGGGAAGTTATTGTTCTTCGGTATGGACGAGGCAATCATATGGATTATCGTAATGAATCCAGCAGATGAAGTGATGTTAATGACGGAGAAAAACCTTATGCCAAATATGCGTGATGACCTGATGACGCCTGGAATCGATTTTTCGATGGGTATTCGCTTTCTGGTAAATATGGAGGGTAACTACAAAATAAAGTTATCCTCGGAAAACAAAGAGATTTTCACATACCCTTTATATATAGCTGTAAGAAACCGTCTGGAATAGTAATTCGCCTTTTGAAAATAACAGTTGCAGAGGAAACATGTCCAATGAGAAGACAAAAAGAAAAAAAAGCAGATACTGTTCTTTTTATACTTCGCCGAATCATACCTGTCACGATAAAGGTATTTCCGGGTTTAATGGCAATGCTTGTCTTTGTATTGCTCATTCAGTCTGCAATTCCGCTTTTGCAAGTTTTTGTAACTGCGAAATCAATCAATAACATCCAGCAGTTGCTTGAAGGGAACACGGCGTTATGGATCGTGATTGCCTGGCTAGCCATCGAGGGGGGAACTAGGATTGTGGCAGCTACCATGCTCTTGTTCGAACAGTTGCTGCAAAAAAAAATGAATTTTAAAATCAGTTTCTTTTTCGAAAAATTAGTGCTGGAGAAGACGGAGAAGCTGTCCCTCATACATTACGAGAACCCTCATTCCTATGATCTTCTGGCGCAAACGAATGGCGCTGGAGATAGGGGACTTCAAATAATGATCTCATTCGGTACGATCTGTATGTATTCGATTACAATTATAGGCTACATGATAACTTTGTTTCAGTATAGCTGGATTTTATCTCTATCCGTCATTGTCCTTGCTGTTCCCAATATTATTTTAAATCTTAGAGTCAGCGAACAAAGGTATGGACAAATGCTATTACAATCCCCCAACTCCCGTAAAGCATTTTATATCACACATCTATTCAAAGCAAAAGATTCGATAAAAGAAATGAAACTATATCAAACAAACAAATATCTTATAGAGAAGTGGGTATCCATCTACTGGAAGAATGCGAATGAAAAATACAATTTAGAGAAAAAGGCGGGGATCATGGGTTTCAGCTTTGATAGCATAGGAGTGCTGTCCGTATTCATCGCATCCGCCCTACTGATTCATATCTCTTCCACAGGAAAATTGAGCATGGGGGAATATGTTGCATTAACTATAGCGATCTCAACTTCATATGGAATGATCAAAACGATAGCAGCTCGTTTTTCTAGAATGTATGAGGATTCCCTTATTGCCAAAAGACTGTATACATTTCTTGATCTGCCCGAAGAAGAAGGAATCAATAGAGGACAAAAATTCCCGGAAAAATTGTCGATTGGAATTGAGATAAGAAATTTATCATTTTCTTATCCGGGGCATAACCACCCGACATTGAACAATATTAGTTGTACCATACGGCCTAATGAAAAGGTTGCCATCGTTGGATACAATGGAGCTGGAAAAAGCACCTTGATCAAGTGTTTACTCGGCTTATACCCCGTTCCCGACGGTACTATCTTTTTTGATGGCATTGATATTAACGACTTGGATAGAACCTTATTATACGAAAATATGACGGCCGTTTTCCAAGATTTTGTTCGCTACAACTTAACCGTCAGAGAAAATGTAGGTTTCGGCAACCTGAGTAAAATGAATGATGACGCCGTGCTGGAAGAAGCTGCTTCCAAAGCGGATATTGACTTCTTCATCGATCAACTCCCTCATAAGTATGACACCGAATTAGGGTCCGTATTTGCAGGAGGGCAAGATATATCTGGCGGACAATGGCAACGAATCGCGATTAGCCGCGCATTTTTGAGAGAGTCGCAGATCGTCATCTTGGATGAACCGACTTCTGCGTTAGACCCTATAGCCGAATCTCATATCTTTGAGAAAATGATGACCATTACAGAAGATAAAATCGCCATTTTTATTTCTCACCGACTTAGCGGTTGCCGTTTGGCAGATCGTATCTTTGTACTGGAAAACGGTATGATCGTAGAGTCCGGGACTCATCAGGAATTAATGATCGAGGGAGGATGCTACGCGGAGATGTTCGAAAAACAGTCATCCGGTTATCGTACCGCAGCAACCGCAATTTGACTGTGCGCGTTCTTCCGCTATGCGATGATGACTACGAAGATGGAGGTAGAAGTATGGAAAAAATATATTTTGATTATTGCGCGTCTGCTCCGCTCCATCCCGGAGTGAGTCAAGTGCTAGTGGAGACTTCCAGGAATGTATTTGCTAATCCATCCTCCGTTCATGAGACGGGACTGGAAGCAAGTCAACTTGTCGAAGATTGCAGGCAAAAAATAGCGGATTTATTAAACGTGAATATGGAGGAGGTTATTTTTACATCAGGAGCTACAGAAAGCAACAATCTGGCGCTATTTGGAGTTTGCCGGGCCATGCAAAAAAAGACATCGAAGCCTGTTCACGTCATTACATCTCACATCGAACACCCGTCCGTTTACAACTGCTGCCAACAGTTAGAACAAGAAGGCATCGAGGTCACCTATATTCCGGTTGACTCCAATGGGATCGTCGATGTGTCGGATATCGAGAGAGCAATCAAAGACAATACTGCACTCATTAGCATTATGCATATTAATAATGAAACCGGAGCAATACAACCCGTTCATGAAATCGGAACGATGTTAAAAAATAAGCGTGAAGATATTTATTTTCATGTTGATGGTGTGCAAGGGTTGGGGAAGGCAGACTTACATTTAGACCATATAGACTTATATACATTATCAGGTCATAAAATTGGAGGTCCAAAGGGAGTCGGCGCTTTAATCATCAAAAATAAGGTAGATATAGTGCCTCTATTTTATGGCGGAAATCAGGAGTTTGGATTACGGTCAGGCACGCTTAATGTACCTAGTATAGCCGCTTTGGCTGAAGCAATTAAAATCGCGGTTTTGGAGATAGAGGAGAGAAAAAGACAGTTGAACAGTCTTCACTTCTTATTGCGATCAAAGCTTTTAACGATTCCTAATATCTTTATTAATAGTCCTCAAGCTTCTAAGTGCGCGCCTCATATTTTGAACTTCTCATTTCCTGGAATACCATCGGCTGTAACCATAAGTATTCTCGGGAAGCAAGGTATTATTGCATCCTCGCAATCCGCTTGTGCATCTAAGGGCGACAAGATAAGCCGTGTATTAATGGCTGCAACTAATGATTCTGACATTGCATCAAGCAGCGTAAGGATTAGTATCCATGAAGAGGTTACACGTCCCGAGATGGAATATCTAATAAGTTCAATTGTAAAAATGAGCGATTTTACAGCGTCAAAGGGAAAAATGCTCACCTTGCTATAGGGGAGAAGTGGGGTTCGAACTCGGTATAATCAATATGCGCCTGGGGTTCCTCTTTAATACGAATCGGAGACACTGAAATCTTCCATAGCGGGGATGTTGTTTACCAATACTCCCTTGTGAGGATTGAGACGACGCAATA
The DNA here is from genome assembly GCF_003591545.1 of Paenibacillus thiaminolyticus. Lineage (GTDB taxonomy): Bacteria > Bacillota > Bacilli > Paenibacillales > Paenibacillaceae > Paenibacillus_B > Paenibacillus_B thiaminolyticus_A. The sequence goes on along the minus strand of NZ_QYZD01000004.1, from coordinate 272,801 downwards.
CAGCCGCGGTTTTTTCGAACGGTTCGGGTTCGCTGCAGACCGGGTTGTCCCGGACGGCTTCGCTCAGGGCCTCATGGCGCTATCCTTTGTCGCACGTGGTAGAGCATTCCTCCGAGCCGGCTTCTCCCATTTCCAATTTCAGTTGGGAGATCCGCTTTTCGCCCCAATCGTACATCATCTGAATGATCGGCAGCAGGGTCATCCCCAGCTCGGTCATCGAGTACTCCACGCGGGGCGGCACCTCCGGGTACACTTCTCGGTGGACAATACCGTCCTCCATCAGTTCTTTCAGTTGGCTCGTCAGCATTTTGTGCGTAATTTTGGGGAACAGGCGCTGCAGCTCGCTGAAGCGATGCGGTCCTTCCACCCCGAGATGCCACAGGATGACCACCTTCCACTTGCCGCTGAACATGGAGAGGGTCAGTTCCTTGGAACAGGTAAAATCACCGTTTTTGAGCTTTTCCTTGATTTCTTTTCGTATGTCGGACATCGGGTAAATGTTCACCTCTTCGTTGTTCTTAGCCAATAGTACCCTTTTCGTAACCACCGTACAAAAAAGTGCATTCTTCCCGCTTCTCGCGATACGGGCTATAATGGCGTTGATCGAACATCTTTCTTCTTATATTGTAAAGGAGTGACACGACAATGTCTAAAAAAGTACTGATTCTGACCGGTGATGCGGTCGAAGCATTGGAAGCATACTATCCCTATTATCGTTGCTTGGAGGAAGGATTCGAAGCCACCATCGCTTCGCCGACGGATACGAAAGTGCTGCATACCGTCGTCCACGATTTTGAAGACTGGCAGACGTTTACGGAAAAGCAGGGCTACCAGTTGGAAGCCCATGCTTCATTTGAGCAGATCGATCCCGAGCAGTATGATGCCCTGATTATCCCGGGCGGACGGGCACCGGAGCATATTCGCCTGCATAAAGATTTCCCGCGGATTGTCCGCCATTTCTTCCAGAAGGACAAACCCGTCATGATCCTATGCCATGCCAGCGTGGCGCTGACCGTGATCGCCGAAGAGATCAAAGGGCGGGAGATGACGGCCTACTTCGCTTGCCGTCCGGAAGTGGAAGCGGCGGGGGCGAAGTACGTAGAGACCCGGTTCCATGTGGAGCGCAACCTGATTTCCGGCCATGCATGGAACGACTTGCCGCAGCTGATGAGAGAATTCGTGAAGCAGGTCAATGCTTTGGCCTAAATCTAATCAAAGTTCATTCGCCAGCTCTTCGGAAGCGAAGCGGAGATAGGATTGAAAAACATAAAAAGAAACAAACGAAGATACAACGCGATTGTATTTTCACTCGCTATTAGTATCGTTCTGTTTCTTGTCGTCTCCTTTTTCACCGCCAGCTTGAAAGAATCTTGAAACTCTCACAGGATGGTGTCAATTATGATCTTCAAATGTCGTACGGCAATGAAAAAAGAATAGACGATCGGTTGCTTCAATCCATTGCATCCCTTGATGATGTACAGGAATACAGCGGTAAAAAAGGAGAACATTATTGATGCAATAAAGCAGGAGAGTATATAGGTTGGTATAAACGGGCCCTGACGTTGAAGTCAGGGCCGTTTTTGTTGCGATTAGCGCTTGACATAACCTAATAGAGAGGGATATGAATGGATAGTCGGAGTATATAAGCAGGCGGTGGTATAAGAAGCGATGAAGATATCAATCGAAGAAATCAATACCCAAGAGGCAGAAGAAATCATCATTCGATGTCATGAGGTCAATGAGGAAATTTTGGGCCTTGTGCGCCGGATTAAAGCGAAAAATAAGGTGCTAATGGGCTTTCATGAAGATGCGATTCACCAAATCAAGCTTAGCGATGTGTACTATTTTGAAGCGGTGGATAACAAGGTGTTTATGTATTGCCGGGATAAGGTCTTTGAAGCGAAACAGAAGCTATACGAGCTCGAACAATTATGTGAGGGAAAGAAATTTTTCCGCGCCTCCAAATCTAGCATTATCAATATCGCCAAAATTTCGTACATCAAACCGTCACTTAGCGGGAGGTTCGAGGCAAGAATGGATAATGGGGAAACGGTTATGGTGTCGCGTCAATATGTACCGATTCTTAAAACGATGCTAGGAATATAGGGAGGGGAGAAAATGAATTTTTCAGAGATGGTAAAAAGACTTGCAAGAGATTACTTGCTCATTTTTGCAGGCATTGTTATTTGTGTCTCCCTGCTTAATCAGCAATATGCCGTGATGAACGACCTGGATGCTTCGGAGTTCTCGCTCGGTCTCCGTCATATATACGCAATCATGATGTGTGCATTGGCTGGCGTTTTGCCAAGTCTTATCTTCTATTTTCCCTCCACAATAAGTGAAAAGGGAATGCGTGTGCGAATCCTTATCCATTTTGTTATCGTAGAAGCCGTGCTGCTTATTTTCACGAATAGAATGGGCTGGGTTACGGGAGCAGCCGGAGCCACTATACTTGCATTACAAGTTGCCATCATATACCTGCTGGTTCGTGTCCTTGGATGGAACAATGACCGACGAGTCGCAAAGGAAATCAATGAACAACTGCAGCAACTTAGAAAAGAACATGAACCATAAGACGGGGAGGCAAGCAGCTTACCTCGTCTTTTTTACCGCTTACCCGGCTCATCATGCAGCATACCGCAATGCATATTTACGCTGTGCACAGGGTTGTGTATGCTGATGCTGCACTAGATAAGCTAAGGGGCTTGGATTATGGGGATCCTTCTATTGGTTATTGCAGCCGTTTTTGAGGCAGCATTTGCTCTATATTGCATTGGCACAAAGTCGAATCAGAATAAAGTCAGAGGCATGATGAGAATCGGGGCGTTTGCCGTATTCGTTATGTTCACGCTGGCTTCGGTCATTGAGTGGAGCTTCCGCTGGATGGGGATTGGCCTGCTGCTGCTTGTCTGGGCGGTGCTTGGCGTGCGGGCGCTGATGCGAAGCAAGGAGGAGCGGCAACAATACAGATGCGGCCGCATGGTCAAAAATGCTTTCGCTATGCTTGTGCTCATCGCAATGGCTGCAAGTCCCGCCCTCGTATTCCCGCAGTATGCATTGCCGCAAGTTACGGGGGAGTATCAAGTCGCAAGCGTATCTTACACCTATATGGACAAAAACCGCATTGAACAGTTTACCGGCACGGGAGAAAACCGAGTCGTCAATGTTGGGTTTTGGTATCCCGACAATGCAGACGGAACCTACCCGCTTGTGGTATTCTCGCATGGAGCCTACGGCATCAATGGAAGCAACGCCTCTACCTATACGGAGCTTGCAAGCCACGGCTATGTGGTGTGTTCGATTGATCATCCTTATCATTCCTTTTATACGGCATCCGTCGACGGAACCGTTGCTCTCGTCAATTCGGAATATATGCAGGAAGTCAACAATTCGAACAAGGGCGTGTCACGGTTGAGGAAACCTACGGGCTTATTCAAAAATGGATGAAGCTGCGCACGGATGATATGAACTTTGTAATCGATACGGTTCTGGAAAAAGCCAAAACCGGCAGTGGCAACGTGTATCAATTGGTGAATACCGAAAAAATAGGTGTATTCGGCCACTCCATGGGCGGTGCAGCGAGTGTGTGGCTCGGCAGGGAGCGGGAGGATATAGGCGCCGTTGTAAATATTGATGCCCCGCTGTTCAGCGAGCTTGTCTACAATCGGGAGACCGACGATTTTGCGGCTAGCGGCCAACCTTACACGACACCGCTGCTTAATATGTATTCTGATAGTGTCTGGGTGCAGCTCAATAGCAATTCGACGTATGCGGAGAACAAAGCAATTGATGAACATGGCACAGTAGTTTATACCGTTTATTTTCAAGGTGCCAAGCATATGAGTCTTACCGATCTGGCACTCTTTTCACCGATGCTTGCCAATATGCTGCAGGGCGGCAGGGCAGAGATTGATTCCTACTACGCTATTGACACGATGAACCGAATCATACTGGAGTTTTTCGATTGCTATCTCAAGGGGAAAGGCCGCTTCACTTCTGCGGGGACCTATTGACGGCAAAGTGAGGTTACAAGCAATGCCTGGCGTCATCTATGGAAGGACGTAGTAAAGCATTTTTATCATTTACACGAGGGTGGGTAAACTTTCCCACCACGCATAATAGGCAGGTTTGCCCTTGTTGGAATTTTATTGTCCTTTATCTCAAGGGGACCAAAGTGGCTAGACTGGGTTTCATTGCATGATCAACCATCTGTGCCTGAACATGCCGTCTATGTACAGAAGATCTCCGATCAAGGGAATGTGTTGCTTGGCGGTCCATTTGCTGATGGTGCAGGAGGGGCAGTCGTCTTGGATGTAGAAAGTGAAGAAAGAGCAATTGAATTAGCCGCAAATGATCCCGCCGTGAAAAGTGGAGTGTTTACTTATCAGGTAAAGGAATGGAGTACTGTTTTCAGTAAATATGAAGGAAATAAATCTAATTATGATCAAGGCTATATCGACTATAAGCATGAAAAACAAAAGGAATTAGGAATATATGATTGGAATGAATAAATGATAATCTTATAGAGGTTTTTCTAGTATTTCTAGTATGAAATAAAATAAGAGGAGCACTCGCGGTGATAGGTCCTATTTTTTTAAGGGGTAACGTAATAGAGAAATTTAGGGAGCATTTAAACTTTCGCTACTATCACGTTGTCCATCATGGAATAAGCAATGGTGAAAGCTCAAGTAAGCACTTTTCTAAACATGAAGTCGATGCAATGATTTGTGAATTTCATGATTCTCATTTCCCGATCATTTGTTTTACTGGGTGATCGATACGGTATGGAAGGGGGAGCGAACGTATCGTTCCCCCTTGCCCTCCAATTCCCAACGCAGGCGGGTTCCCGTGCCAATAGGTCCGCCGCAATTACGAGATCCGCTTCACATTGAGCAGCTCATCCTGTGGCATAGCCAACGCCTGCTTCGAGAGCTCCAGCTTCAGCTTGTCAAAGCGTGCGATATCCTTAACCGTCATTGCTTGATTGCGGCCTTTGGCCAAGAAGTCGTAGAATTCAAGCGGAAGGAAGTCCTCCTTCAACGCCACTTCAACGGCTGCCCCATCTATCGTCGAGATGACAAAGGCGTAGGATTGATCGCGATGCGGGTCGTATTGCGCGACCGGGTATTGGACATCCACCGTGTACGCCCCGCGCGTAACGGCGCGAGTCACGAATTCGAATGCATCGCGGAAGCCAGGGCCCGCATGCCCGGAGAGAATGCGGAGCGAGCCCCGCTGCGGCGGCTCTGTGCCGAATAGTTCATGGATGGCAGCCTGCTGAACGCGAAAAGCGACAGCGATAGCCATAAGAGCCAGTGCTCCATGATATTTCTTAATATCTTCAAAGCGGACTTCGATGATTTCCTTGTTGTCCCTAATATGAATAACAGACATAAGTTAACCTCCCGGATGCACCCTCCCGCAGGGGCGCAGTAATTGATTACACGTTGCTGGCAGAACGGAATACGCCCTGAACATACTCGCAAAAATCATTTTCGATGTGTGTAAGCGGAGTGTTCTTCCGCCGCACAAATCCGTTATTTCGCTCGATTCGCAAACCGAACACGGGCTTCGTTACGAGTTCACCTGTACCCAGCAATCCACGCACGGCATAGTAGGGGATAAAGGCAGCGCCCAGTCCAGCCTTAATCGACTTCTTGATTACTTCAAAGCTGCTCATGTGAATCGTGTCAGGTTCTATCCCCAACGAACGGATCGGAGATAATATGCAGTCCTGCAAATAGCTATTTTGCGGAAGCAGCAGCGGTATACGAGCGATATCGCGAGCGTAGAGAATTTTGCGCTCCGCCCAAGCGTGATCCGGCGGAAGCACGAGCACAAACTCATCCTTGAACAGTGTAAAGGAGTCAAATTGATCCTGAACATACTTGTCTTCCTCATAAATAGGCAGGAAGGTCATATTGATTTTTTCCTCCATAAGAAGGCCGATCAGATCTCTATAACAATGGGTATGGAGCTCAAAGCGCTGCTGCGGAAAGCGATGGTAAAACTGTGCTAACATATCCGGCAGTATGTATACCCCCAAGTAGTTGCTTGCATACAACGAGAGGACCGGATTCGCTAGCCCCGCGTTTTTGATGTTCAGCGAAGCCTCCTCGAACAGAGCGATCATTTTCTTCGCGTATTGATGCAAAATTTCCCCCTGAGCCGTCAGCCGAACCGATTTCCCCGAACGGATGAACAGGGTCGCCTCGAATTTCTCTTCCAGCTGTTGAATGTGATTCGTCACCGTCGGTTGAGAGCAGAAGAGCCGCTTTGCCGTTTCGGAAAAAGACCCGCATTCAGCCAACGCGAGAAACGTTTCCATTTTATCTAGAACCTTCACGAGCGGAGCCTCCTAAGGGGGATGGGAATCGTAGTGAGTATACTATAAATGAGATTGAGAATCAATATCAATTGAATTATGATGCCTATCGTGTTTTTTAATACATCGATTAAATAATAGTATGAAAGTGAGACCAACCAGGTAAAATCGGGATGATTTCATATGACACCCTCTTTTTATGATATTGATTTTCATTCTCAATTAATTTATCTTAAATTTTGTACGTTACAGCTAGAATCGAGAAAAGGAGTGTTAGTTTCATGCGTTTTCGCACAGCATCATATTTCATCATTTTGGTAACGGCGTTCCTGTTGCTCGCGGGATGTCGTTCAGAGAATACATCTTCAGCGACAGAAGCTGCAGAGACATCACCGATCTCTTCGGCAGCGCAGCAGCCTTCCATTCGCATCGGATGGCAGGACAGCGGCTATCCATCGCCGTTTGCCTTCAAGCCGTCAGGCCCGGGCGGGTATTTGCGGAACAGCTTCCTGTTCGACACGTTAACCTGGAAAGACGATACGGGGATCATTCCATGGCTCGCTGCTTCGTGGAAGGTGTCTGAAGATGGATTGCGTTATACGTTCACGCTGGAGCGGGATGTGAAATGGCATGACGGAACGGCCTTGTCCGCCAAGGATGTCGTGTTCACATTTGAATACTTCAAGACACACCCGTTTCCCTGGACAGGCGACCTAAGCCAGATCAAATCCGTGACCAGCCCGGGGGACGGAACGGTTGAGTTTCAATTGAACAACAAGTATGCTCCGTTTCTAACGGATCTGGTAGGGATCGTGCCGATTATTCCGAAGCATGTATGGGAAAAAGTAAGCGATCCGCTTGCTTATCGCGATCCGTCAGCCTTGGTCGGCACAGGTCCGTTCACGCTGAAGCAGTATGATGAGAAGTCGGGGCAATATTGGTTCACCGCCAATGAGAGCTATTTCAAGGGAAGCGTTAATGTCAAGGATGTTGCTTACATAGATGTGAAGAATAAAGTGCTGTCCCTGCAAAAAAATGAAATCAATGCGGCATCGACGTTAAGCTATCAGGAAGCGGAGCAGCTTCAGAAGGAAGGCTTCCAGATGATGAAGAGCGAACCGACTGGCAGCGCGGTACGCATTGTATTCAACCTTGATCATCCGCAATTAAAAGATAAACGATTGCGCCAAGCATTGGCCTATGCGCTTGATCGTGCGGAAATGGCCAGCAAAATAGCGGGCGGGACGCCGATTCCGGGCAGCGGCGGAATTATACCGCCGGATTCCCCTTGGTATAACGATAAGGTGAAGACCTATGAGTACAACACGGCCAAAGCGGAACAAATGCTGGACGAGCTTGGTTACCGCAAAGACGGCACCGGCGTACGGCAAGATCTGAAGCTAAGCGTGATCGTCTCCTCGACATCCAAAGAAGCGCAAATGATGAAGGAGATGCTGAAAAAGGTTGGCATTGAATTGAACATTCAACAGGTGGATGGAGCGACGTTCACCTCCGCCATGGGGGAGAACAAGTACGATATGGCCTTGACGGGGCATATCGGATTAAGCGGAGATCCTGATTTCCTGCGGCTGTGGTTTTTGGGGAAAGCAAGCAATGCGTTTGCGGCGAGAGGCAGCACATTTGACCATCCGCAATTCCAGCAGTTAGCCGAAGAGCAGCTGCAAGAGCTGGATTCGGCAGCACGCAAGCAGATTGTAGGCGAGATGCAACTGATTTTGTCAGAGGAATTGCCGACGCTAGTCTTATATCATCGTCCATTTTATTTCTTGTATAAGGAAGCCGAGTTCGACCGTTGGTTCAACACGTATGGCGGTATAGCCGACGGAATACCGCTATGGGACAACAAGGCGGCATTTATCGATGCGAAGAAGAAGTAAGAACACGGTCACCTATTTGGTTGTGCTGTTATTTGTACTGCTCTTAAATTTTGTCCTCCCCCGGTTGCTGCCGGGGGGGCCAGTTGATTTTTTAGAGGGTGGGGAAGACGGCCCCGTTTTTATTTCGGATGCGCAAAAGGCAGCAATGATGGACTATTATCGTCTTGATGAACCGGCATGGATGCAGCTTGTGAACTATGTCAAGGGGATCATCACCTTCGATTTCGGGCAGTCATTCACCTATAAAATGCCGGTCTATGAAGTGATTATGATCCGGCTTCCATGGACGCTGTTTATCGTCGGCGCTGCCACCGTACTATCCATTATCATCGGCATCGCGGCCGGATTGGTATCGGCATGGCGGCATACGGGAAATCAGGACCGCGGCTGGTTCATTGCCATGATCAGTGTCAGCACGATCCCGGAATTTTTGACAGGGATGCTGCTGGTGCTCGGGCTTTCCGTAAAGTGGGATTGGTTCCCTCTTGGCGGCGCGGAGACGCCGTTTTATGCGGCTAACGGCTGGTGGGATTATGTGCTTGACGTGTCTTGGCATGCGGTTCTGCCGATCGTGACTTTAACGGTGGCGAATATGGCCAGCATTTATTTACTTATGCGCAATGAAGCGATTCGGGTGCTGCGCGAGCCGTTTATTGAATTCGCCTTGGCCAAAGGTGTGGCCAGGGGGACGATGTTGGTTAGACATGTCCTGCGCAGCGCCATTCTTCCGGTTCTAACACTAATTGTGGTCCGCCTTGGCGGGCTGCTGGCGGGATCGGTACTCGTTGAGACGGTATTTTCATACCCAGGCATCGGCAAGTTGCTGCAGGAAGCGATCCTGGCGCGGGATTACCCGCTGCTGCACGGACTTTTCGTGTTGATGACGGTATTTGTATTGCTGCTGAACATGATTGCAGATCGGGTATATCCACGGCTAGACCCTCGCATCCAACTCGGAAAAGGGGGAGCATGATGAATCCAACCAAAATGGCAGGCAGCGTGATTATCGCCTGTTTTGTCGTACTGGCTCTTGCCGGGCCACTGCTTACAAATGCAGACCCCTTTGCCTTTGATCATGATCGACTGCTCGCTCCATCAAGCGCGAATTGGCTCGGCACGAATGCGCTGGGGCAGGATGTCTTCAGCCAGTTAAGCTACGGGGCGCGTGCGACCCTTCTCATCGGGCTGGGTGTTGCCCTGCTGAGCACCGCACTCAGCGGCGTGCTTGGACTTGTGGCAGGGTATGTCAGAAGACTTGATCCGCTGATCAATGGATTGGCGAACGTTCTGCTCGTGCTGCCTTCTTTGCTGCTGGTGCTTCTGGCAGCCGCCTTTACGGCAGGTGGTGTCTGGCAGCTGATTATTACGCTAGGCCTGCTTACTTGGCCTGGATATATGCGGCTTATCCGAGCCTCCGTGTTGTCGCTGCGTGAGCGTGAATTTGTGAAAGCGTCCCAGGTGTTCCATGGAACACCGTTCTATATATTACGAAAGCACCTGATGCCCTTTATCGTTCCATTGTTGCGAACGAAGTTCATTCTGTCGTTCCGTCAGGCCGTAACGATGGAGGCGAGCTTGTCTTTCCTTGGTCTTGGCGATCCGAACCAACCGACATGGGGGAAAATGCTGGAGCAAGCGTTCCATCACAACGAGACCTGGATGACGGCGGCCTGGCAGTGGACGATTGTACCGCCCATGCTGGCGCTCCTGCTGGTTACGATCGGGCTGGCCTTGGTTAGTGAAGGTGAACATCAACAGGGAAGCAGCTGGCGTCGTTCCTTCCGCCCCAGCAGCAAGGTGAAGCCTCGGCGTGCCGAGCAGCGGCCTTCACGTGCTGCTGAACCAGATGAACCCGCAGTTGAGGTTCACGATCTAAGCGTAGTGCATCAGGGGCGCACGATATTGCAGCCGATGTCTTTTGCCGTTGCAGCGGGAAGCATTACGGCTATTATTGGCGAATCAGGCTCAGGCAAAACGACGCTGGCGCGGGCGATATACGGCTTGCTGCCGGATGAGGCAATGAGCGGATCGGTATATATTCGCAGCGGCGGAGAGGCTGAGCAGGGGATGAATCGTTGGGTCGACGCCGCATTCATTGCGCAGGATCCGCGACTTAGCTTTCATCCGCTGTTGACCGTTGGGCAGCAATTCATGGAGGCCATGAAGGGGAGGGGCATATCCAAGGCTGATGTTGCCGGGAAGCGGCTGGCCGCGGAGCAGGCGTTGCGGGAAGTGCAGCTTCCGGAGCGGCTGCTGGACAGCTATCCGCATGAATTAAGCGGAGGCATGCTGGGGCGCGCCCTGATCGCGCTGGCGCTTATCAATAAGCCAGCCCTGCTGATTGCGGATGAGCCGACAAGCGCGCTTGACCCGCTCGTCAAGCGGGAAATCTTCCGCTTGCTCATCGAAAAAGTGAGAGCGCATGGGATGACCCTGCTGCTCATCACCCATGATGTGCCGGCAGCACTTTGTGCAGCGGATGATGTGATGATTATCAAGGAAGGCCAACTGCTGGAGCATGCGTCTGTGGAGAAGTGGATGCATGAGCCTGCCACGAGCTATAGCCGCGAGCTGCAGACATTTATACCATCGATGAGGTGAGATCTAAAAAGTAAGGAGTGCATGTGGTGCTGCTAGAGCTACAGCATATTTCAAAGCGTTTCGATCCGTTGTTGCCCTTTGCGGTCCAGAACATATCTTTCTCCATCTCCGATCATGAAATATTTGCGCTAGTAGGTGAAAGCGGATCGGGAAAATCAACGCTGGCTCAGCTCATTGCCGGGTTGCTGCAGCCGACGGAAGGGAGGGTATTGTGGAAGGGGACTCCCATTACGCCGCAAGCGAGCGTGCAACTCGTATTTCAGAACCCGGATCGATCACTTAACCCGTATTGGAAGATCAAAGATATCATTGCCGAGCCGCTTCGGTTGAACCAATGGACGCGCTTGGCGTCGCAGCGGAAGGCCGAGGAACTGATGGAACAAGTTCGCCTGCCTCATGAGCTATTAGATCGGCGGCCCGTCGAATGCTCAGGCGGACAAAAGCAGCGGATTGCCATCGCGCGCGCTTTAGCGCTGGAGCCTGAATTGCTCATCGCCGATGAGATTACATCGGCCCTTGATCCGATGACGGAGCGGGACATTTTAAGCTTGTTGTCGGAGCTGAAGCAGGATCATAACATGTCCATCTTATATATTACGCATCGGCTGGAAACGATTCACGGCTTCGCCGATGCTGTCGCTGTGATGAAAAACGGCATGCTGCTTGAGAGCGGAGCGGCGGCGGATATCATGCTGCATCCCGTTAACGCCTATACCCAATCACTCATAGCAGCTTGTTATGATGACAATTACATAGGGAGGTTATGATTAAGATGATGGAACCTATCAAAATCGCTTATTTGGATTCCTATTCGGACAGTCCCTCGCGGGTGTATCGGCATGACTTGTATGAACATCGGTTAGAGCGCATGTTCTTATACGATATGACGATAGATAGACTGGCGCCATACGGCGCGCTGATCGTGCCAAATAATATAGACGAGGAATTTTTATATCAGCATTGTGATTGGATAGCGAAGTATCTGGAACAGGGACGAATTGTCGTGTCCTTTGCCCAAATCTTTTTGTCGTGGCTGCCGGGCAATGGCCTGTGGAATCGGAGTCCGCTGGACATCAACGAACGGACGATCCTTGCCCATGACGAGCATCCGCTTTTTCACGGTGTCACGGAATATGACTTGAATTATCGGCGCGGGGTCAAAGGCTTTTTCTCGCGGGGCTATTTCGAAGCTCCTGCCAATGCGGAGATCGCCCTGAGGGATAATGCCGGGCAGACCGTTGTGTATATTGATCGTCACACGACCCGAGGCACGATTATGGCAGGAGCCGGCACCGATCTGTTGGGCTATGGCTTGTCCGACACGACAACCGCACGAAGATTAGGGCCGCAGCTGCTGGCTTGGATCGATGGAGAGTTTGAGGATAAGCGGACTTTTTGAACTATCTATAAGAGGAGTTAAGGCGATGAAGACAGCTATCTTATACAGCGGCATCAGCTACCAGCATTATTTTTTTACGAGAAAGGACGGAAAGTACGGACAGCGGTTTACGGATAGAATCTACTTATTGGATTTGCATCGAACCGATTTGGGGCCGTACGATTACGTTATTGTACCGACTCGCTTGAATCAAGATCTGCTGTGCGAGCATGCGGAGCAGTTCCGTCAATACTTGGATCAGGGAGGACACATCATCAGCTTTGGGGAGATCGAGAAGCCGTGGCTCACTCCGGTCAGATGGAAGTATTACCCGACCAATTTTTACTGGTGGGTGAATCCGGGCGCGGATTTGCCATTGTATCCGGCTGATGCCCAACATCCATTATTTCAAAAGATTACGGTCGACGACGCGAAGTGGCATTATCATGGCGTGTTCCGGTTGGAAGCGGGGGCAGGAGCGGAGCCTGTTCTCGTGAATGAACTGGGCGAAGCAGTTATTTGCGTCGATCGGCAATCACACACAGGAAATATGTATATGACAACGTTGGATCCGGACTATCATTTCGGACAAGGGTTTATACCTAAAGTGGAAACCTTCCTGGATGGTTACCTTGCTTGGATCGAAGAGGATATGATGAAGAGAAGTTCCGAAACGTCATTACAACTAAACAATTCATAAAAAGCAAGAAATACTGTATGATATATACATCTGTATGATTTCAGAACCTAAACGTGGTCGTATTTATTGGGGAGAGAGGAAACTCTCTCCTTTTAACTTATGCACGGGTATATCATACGACATTGTGTTCAACCTGGAAGTAGCGTTCCCGGGTAACTCAAGCCTTTAAGGTTCGTAAATACTAGGGACGTATTTGCCATTCAACGACTCGACTTTATAAAGGGGTGAGGGGCGAATTAGAAGAGGTATCAGGAAGAGCATCGAGCTTGATTAGCGTCATGGTGCTGTGCGCCATGCCGGTCTCCACCTTTTTAGTAGGCCTGATTAGCGGTATGGTTTCTATTTTTCGGAATCATTGGCGGGGCCGGACTTCTCGTTGTTGCTTTCTTGCTAATGAATCCTCACTTAAGAAAAAGGAGCGAAGAGTCTCACCATCGGCGGATCAGAAATCAAAAGGTATCTCTCTTTAGTCCCATATAACGAAATAGGGCGGGCATTTGATTACACATGTGTCTCTTAAATCCTTGACACGAAAATTCAACTCATATATATTGAAATTAATAATAATTTTGTAGAAATATGGATTACTTACCTTGCTTCTTCTGACAGTCTACTTCACGAAATCTCTCGGCAAGTCATTTGGCATAGACCGCTTAGAACTTTACTCGCTCATAACTTCTGTTCTCTCAACATGTGCAGCAAGTCCCGATAACGATGTCACACAACAGACAATCGCAACAGACAATCTCGTGGTTAGTTCCTTGCCATATCCTTATTCAGTCGGAAGCGAGGTGTATTTCTGCATGAGCGGACAATTAACGGGACGGATTGCTTCGACACCAGCCCGCCTCCTGCATGATGAAGTGTTGGAGCCGCAATTCCGGTACGAGGTTGAATATTTGCTGCCTGCGTACATTCAGATTGAGTTAGCCATGCTTTTGGAATATGTCAGAATGGGCTTGATCACGCGACAGGACGCTTTAGAGATTGCAAGAGCGCTTCAGGCCGCTGAACGCGGCACAGTTGCACCGGACCCCGGGCGCAATATGTCCGATATCTCCTTTGCCCTTGAACGCCATGTTGAAGGTTTGCTGTCCCGGCCGGTACCTTGCTGGCACATCGATCGCAGCCGCAATGATGTGCAAGCCTGCGCCCAAGTCATGTTCGGCCGTTCGCAATGGCTGGAGACGGCAGACGAATTGGGGCAGCTTATTCAATCGATACATAGGTTGGCCGTCCGCTACCGATCGATCCCCATGCCGGGATATACCCACTACCAACCTGCGCAAATCATTACTCCCGGGTTCTATCTTTCCTCCATTAACGGTGAATTCGTGCAAGCGATGACTCGCTGGATGCACATCTATGACGACATGAATCAGTGCCCGCTAGGAGCGGGGGCCATGGCCGGACTGGAACTGCCGTGGAATCGTCAACGGTTGTCCAAGCTGCTCGGGTTTCGACAGCCGCGGACGAGCGCGTTGGCGGCAGTCGCGTCTCGAGAATGGGTATTAAGGATCGCTGGCGAGCTGTCCACTTTCTCCGTACTGGTCTCCCGATTTACGACGGATTTGATTCAATGGGGTAGCAGTGAAATGAATTTCCTTCAATTGCCGGATGACTTATCGGGTATTTCTTCCGCCATGCCGCAGAAGAGGAATTTCCCGATTCTGGAACGGATTCGAGGGAAGAGCGCCCATCTGTCCGCATTTTATATGGACATGGTCCTTGGACAGCGGAATACAGCCTTCACGAATTTAGTAGAAACATCGAATGAGGCCGGCACCCATCTGCTGACGTTGTTCCAACAGACGAGAACCTTGCTTCGCCTGCTGAAATCAGTTACCGATCATTTGCAATTTGACGAGGAGCGCATGCTCAGCATATGCAAACGGGACTTTTTCGGAGGATTCACGCTGGCGAATCAGCTGACCTTGGAGCAGGGAATTCCGTACCGCACAGCGCAGGTGATCGCAGGCCGATACATCGCTGCTGCCCTTGAACACGGGGTGTCCCCGAATCCGGGCGATGCACGCCTGCTGCAGGAAGCCTGTTCGGAAGCAGGCGTGTATGTGCCGGATACCGCCCGTCTCCTTGCCTCTTCCTTCGATGTGCTGGCGAGTCTGTATGCCAAGAAGTCTTCGGGCTCGACTCATCCTGAGGAGGTACAGCAGATGCTCGCGGCCCAGATGGAGCAGGCGGAGAGGCTGGAGCTTGAGCGGCAAGAGCGAGAGGCTCAATTGTTGGCGGTAGAAGCCAGGCGAGAGAGGCTATTGAAAGGATTGCTCTTTAACAAGAAAGGGAAGGGTGTAGGAATAGGTGCGGTATGAACAATGGGCGGATGCAATTGGAGAGACCCCGTTAGTTAAGCTGCGAGTGGACGAACGGTCGATTGGCTCCGTCTACGCGAAGCTCGAGTAGATGAATCCGTTCGGCATGAAGGATCCTGTGGCCAAACGATTCTGGCAGCGATACGGTCGGGAGAACTGAAGAAGGGCATGCCGATAAGCTCGTCAGGCACACTGGCTTGCGCGCTTGTTGGGCGCCAGTTGGGCCATGACGTCCACATCTGGGCAAGCAAGGCTGGCAAAGCGCGAGACTGGAACGTCTGCATGAATTTAATGAAGGAATACCCTGGCGCGTTCTGGCCCCGACAATACGATAATCTGGAAAAATCTCGGGCCTATGAAGAGTTGGCTTCCGAGCTGCTACGGGACCTTGTACGCGAGCTGCTGAAAGACCCTGCAGTGTAGGAGATCAACAGGTTGTTCAACATGCTGTCAAGCGTTTATGGACTTGTGCCGCTAATTTCCGTTGAAGGAGGTTAACGGCATGGGGTCCTTTTTTTCTAGGAGAGCATGGAAGTGAGCACGGATACGACCGGCATGGGCAATCCGGTAGCGCAGGGTTCCTTGCAGGATGCGTTGCCTGATTTCTTTTTTTCTCTGCATTTGCATAACACTAGAGGGAAGGCGTTTGTCGGCAATAAGGAAGACATCCGCGATTTCGACAGCTCCACGGCAGGACTCGGAGGCTGTCCCTATGCTCCTAACGCAAGCGGGCACATGAATGCTCCGCTCTGCATTTTGCGCCGAAAGGGCAGTCCAAGCTTGGTTGAAGACGAAAGAAGATAGAAAATGAAAAGGATGTGGCAAGAATGACCCGTTTAGATTCTCCAGGCTTACGTTTGCGTCAAGCTGCTGAGGAAGAGCGGCCGCTGCAGGTGGCTGGCACGATTAACGCCTATGCCGCTATGCTGGCCAAGTCCGTAGGCTTCCGCGCGATTTATTTGTCCGGGGCCGGTGTGGCCAACGCTTCATTCGGCTTGCCGGATCTGGGCATTACGACACTGAACGATGTGACGGAGGATGTCCGCCGCATCACTTCGGCCGTCGACCTGCCGCTTCTGGTAGATGCCGACACGGGATTCGGAAGCGCCTTCAATATCGCCAGAACCATTCGGGAAATGACCAGAGCCGGGGCGGCGGGCGTGCATATCGAGGATCAAGTGATGGCCAAACGATGCGGGCACCGGCCGAACAAAGCGATTGTGAGCAAGGAAGAAATGGCCGATCGGATTAAGACGGCAGTCGATGCCAAGACGGATGGTTCCTTCGTCATTATGGCGCGCACGGACGCTCTGGCTTCCGAAGGGCTCGATGCTGCGCTCGAGCGGGCGGCCGCTTATGTGGAAGCCGGGGCGGACATGATTTTTGCCGAGGCGGTTACCGAAGTGTGGCAATACCGGAAATTCGCCGAAGCCGTGAATGTGCCGATTCTTGCGAATATTACGGAGTTCGGACAGACGCCGATGCTGTCCGTTGAAGAGCTTGGAGCCGCCGGCGTCAGCCTCGTGCTCTATCCTTTGTCCGCTTTCCGCGCTATGAATGCCGCGGCTTTACAGGTGTATGAGACGATCCGCCGCGAAGGAACGCAGAAAAGCGTCATCGATATGATGCAAACACGCAACGAGTTGTATGAATTTTTGAAGTATCACGATTACGAAAAAAAGCTGGATGAATTGTTCGCTGCCGACAAGGAGGGACAATAAATGACAACGGCGAAAAAACAAGGCGGATTAGCCGGAATCATCGCCGGCCAAACGGCGATTGCTACCGTAGGGAAAGAGGGTAAGGGCCTGAATTATCGGGGGTATTCCATCTACGATCTGGCCGAGCATGCGACCTTCGAGGAAACGGCCTATCTGCTCATTTACGGAACATTGCCTTCTTCCAGTGAATTGGCCGCTTATCGCTCGAAGCTGCTGCGCCTGCGCGGACTCCCGGCTGGTCTGAAGAAGGTGCTGGAACAGCTGCCGGCCGGATCACACCCGATGGACGTACTGCGCACGGGGTGTTCGGTTCTCGGCACCATGGAACCTGAGGGTACCGGACGCAGCCAAAGCGATATTGCCGACCGCTTGATGGCCAGCTTCGGCTCGATGCTGCTGTATTGGCATCATTATGCCCAGACCGGCACCAGAATTGAGACGGACACGGACGACAGCAGCATCGCCGGACATTTTCTGCATTTGCTGCACGGCAAGAAGCCGGAACCGCTGCATGAGCGGGCGATGGACGTTTCTTTGATTCTGTATGCGGAGCATGAATACAACGCTTCGACCTTTGCCTCCCGGACCGCCGCTTCTACTTTGTCGGACATGTATTCGGCGATTACTTCAGGCATCGGCACGCTGCGCGGTCCGCTGCACGGCGGCGCCAACGAGGCGGCTATGGAACTGATCCAACAGTTCCACACGCCGGACGAGGCGGAAGCGGGCCTGCGCCGGATGCTGCAGGAGAAAAAATTGATCATGGGCTTCGGGCACCGGGTCTATTCCGTCTCCGATCCGCGCTCCGATGTCATTAAGATCTGGTCGCGCAAACTGTCGGAGCATGCAGGGAACATGAATCTTTATCATATTTCCGAACGCATTGAATCGATGATGTGGGGAGAGAAGAAGCTGTTTCCGAATCTGGACTTCTACAGCGCTTCGGCTTACCATCTGATGGGCATCCCGACGGCGATGTTCACGCCCCTGTTCGTGATATCCCGCACGAGCGGGTGGTCTGCTCACATAATCGAGCAAAGAGCGAGCAACAAGTTGATTCGCCCCAACGCGGAATATATTGGTCCAGAACCTCAGCCATGGCTGCCGATGGAATTGAGAGCATAACTACTCGTGAGGAGGAATGCATTGTGTCATCACATATCAGCAATGTAAGACCTGAGCCGGATCAAGTGATTAAGGATATCGCCGCTTATGTAGGCCAGACGATTGATAGCGAGGAAGCGTACCGAACCGCCCGATACTGCTTAATCGATACGCTCGGCTGTGGCATGCTGGCGCTGCGTTACCCGGAGTGCACGAAGCTGCTCGGACCGATTGTGCCGGGAACGGTCGTGCCGAACGGTGCCAAGGTGCCGGGTACTTCCTACCAGTTGGATCCCGTTACAGCTGCATTTAACATCGGCGCCATGAGCCGCTGGCTGGATTACAACGATACGTGGCTGGCTGCGGAATGGGGCCACCCTTCGGACAATCTAGGCGGCATTCTGGCCATTGCCGATTATGTAAGCCGGAGGAACGTTGCGGAAGGAAAAGCTCCGCTATTAATGCGGGACGTATTGACGGGCATGATTCAAGCCCATGAAATACAAGGCGTGATCGCACTGGAAAACAGCTTCAACCGCGTAGGACTGGACCATGTCCTGCTCGTCAAAGTGGCTTCGACCGCCGTTGTTACGAAGCTGCTCGGCGGAACCGAGGAGCAGATCATTAATGCGGTGTCCAACGCATGGATCGACGGACAATCCCTTCGTACGTACCGTCATGCGCCTAATACGGGCTCTCGCAAATCGTGGGCCGCAGGCGATGCGACAAGTCGTGCAGTGCGCCTGGCCATGATGTCTATGAAGGGCGAAATGGGCTATCCCTCCGCATTGACGGCGAAAAACTGGGGCTTCTACGATGTTCTCTTTAAAGGCAACGAGTTCAAGTTCCAGCGTCCTTACGGATCATATGTCATGGAGAACGTGCTGTTCAAGCTTTCGTTCCCCGCGGAATTCCATGCGCAAACGGCCGTGGAGTGCGCGATTCAGCTGCATCCGGACGTCAAGGAGCGGCTGGACGACATCGACCATATTGTGATCACCACACACGAATCGGCGATCCGTATCATCGATAAACAAGGACCGCTGTACAACCCGGCGGACCGCGATCATTGCCTGCAGTACATGACGGCAATCGGACTTATTTTCGGTGAGCTGACAGCGGATCATTATGAAGATTCCACAGCAGAAGATCCGCGTGTCGATGCCCTGCGGGAGAAGATGACGGTAGTGGAAAATCCGCAATATTCCAAGGATTATCTCGATCCGGATAAGCGCTCCATTGCCAATGCCATTCAAGTGATGTTCAAGGACGGCTCCAAGACGGACAACGTGGCCGTTGAATATCCGATCGGCCATCGCCGCAGAAGAGCGGAAGGCATCCCGGTGCTGGAAAAGAAATTTAAGAACAATTTGGCGACGCGTTTCCCCGCAAAGCAAGTGGCGGACATTCTGGAGCTTTGCGAAAATCAAGAGCGCTTGGAAGCTACAGCTGTACAAGTTTTCGTGGACAAGTTTTTTATCTGAAAAGTAAGAACCCACCCTAAGGTTAGCGCCCAGGTGGGTTCTTATTTCTGTGCAACTTAGAAGGGATAGGCCCATCCAAGCCAATTGTTAGCCGAGTGTTTGCCGCACTCGGCTCCTTTAATGGTATGATAACACAATAGGAAAAAGAAGTGAACATCACTAGCGTGCAATTTGGCCTGCAAATGAGCAAACCCCGGGGCTGCCTGCCGGCAACCCCGAGGACAAACTACTGATCCGCAGGAATGGTCAGCGTGACCTGTGTTCCAACCTGGACGGCACTGTCTATGCTCAAGCCATACTTTGGCCCGTACATAAGCTTCGCGCGGTCGTTGACGTTTTTGAGCCCATAGCCTTTGGACTGCGTATGCAGCAGCAGAGGAAGCCGCTCCGGCGGAATGCCCACGCCATTGTCCTGCACTTGAAGCACGATGCAGTCCTGTTCCCGTTTTCCCGATACACGGATGTTCCCGCCGCCTTCTTCTCTGTTCTCAAT
Organism: Paenibacillus thiaminolyticus; assembly: GCF_003591545.1. Classification (GTDB taxonomy): domain Bacteria; phylum Bacillota; class Bacilli; order Paenibacillales; family Paenibacillaceae; genus Paenibacillus_B; species Paenibacillus_B thiaminolyticus_A. The sequence continues at coordinate 252,767 of NZ_QYZD01000004.1, read as the reverse complement.
GCCATGCAGTATGGCGTTTTCGATAAGAGGCTGCAGCATTAAGTTCGGCATGCGGCAGGACAGAATCTCATCCTCGATCTGATATTCTACTTCGAAGCTGTTGCTGTGCATGATAAGCTGAATCCGCATGTAGGATTGGATATTCAGAATTTCATCCGAGACCAGGATCATGTTGTCGCCCTTATTCAGGGTCGTCCGATAAAAGGTGGACAATAGCTGAGCCATCTCGCTAATTTCCGGGGCCCGAAGCCGAATCGCCCTCCAGTTGATAAGAGAGAGGGAATTGTACAGAAAGTGGGGATTGATCTGCGCCTGGAGCGCCTTCATTTCATACTCTTTGCGCGCAATTTCCTCCACATACACTTTCTTAATAAGCGTCTTGGTCTCTTCTACCATATTGCCGAACCCTCTGATCAAGTCCCCGATTTCATCTTTCGAGTCGCTGGTGACCGTAACCTCGAGCACGCCCTTTCCGACCAGATTCATATTTTGATGCAAATGATCGATACGGGACATCATCCTTCTGGCAAAAAAGGTGCCGGTCACAGCGACGGCAATTATGCAGGCGATCATGATCAGCACGATGGTCAAAATAATGAGCCACGCGGAGGCCGTGATCAGATTCGTCGGCTTATATAAAAACACATTCCACCCCGAGATCGGGATCATGGAATGCAATACGGTGTAATCCTGCTCATTCCAGCGCAGCTTATGACCTGCTTGAATGGGAATCTCGGATTTTCCCTTTAGCTTTTCCGATGAATAGACTGCATGTCCGTCTGCGTCCGTGACGAGAATCTCGGCTCCATTGGCCTGCAAAGACTCGAAGGATTGGAACAGGGAAGCATGCTCTACTTCGGTATACAAAATATTATCTTTCGGATTTCTTAGTTTCGTATTAAAAATGCGCCCGACGCTGAACATCGTATTTCCATCAAAAAACCAAAGGTTTTCCGTCGTTGTCATCACTTGCGGGTACCAATCGGCATGGGTTATCTCCTCGATAGGGATGACGGTGCTCCCATGCTTCGGCAGGTTCGTTCCCGTATACAGCGTGATTCGCTTGATATCCAGATTCAAATATTGGGCGGTATAAAAATTTTGGTCAATGACGTTTTTGAGCTGATCATACATCGAATAAGCACTATCATACGTATGATTGGCGGCATTAAGAATCGCTTGATTGAAGCTCAAAAAGGTAATGATTTTATTGTACGTATTCAACTGATTGTTCACCGCTTGCACACTTTGCTCCAGATTCGCATTCAGATCCGCTTCAGACTGAGCCAACAAAAGCTGCCTAGTCTCAAAAAAACAAAATCCGCCCAACACAATAACGGGGATTAAGCTGATGAAGAGAAAGGCAAGTTTGATTTTGGTCTGGAATTTCATGTCGCGAATGAATTGCTTATGCGCTTGCCATCCTCTCATTCTCTGTCTCCTGCAGCCACGAATTGCCGGTATTTTTCGGGAGTGCGCCCATAAAAGTCTCGATAGTTCTGGCAAAAATACGAGACATCCCGATATCCCACGGCGCTCGATATATCGGACACTTTGAGATGAGTGCTCGTTAACAATTCCTGTGCCTTCTGCATGCGCACGTTTTTGATGTATTTGTTCAAGCCGCAGCCCATACTCTTCTTGAACATCGAACTCAGGTAATGGGGCGATAAATAGACTTTGGCAGCGAGAGAATCCAGACTCAGATCGTCAGCATAGTGTTCTTCGATATACTTGGTGATGCAGGCAATATCCCGGTTGCATGAGGCTTCGGAATCTGTATATTTCTCCTCCAGCCGCAAGACGTACTCATTGATGATTTTTTTTATATCCCGTATAACTTCGGCTCTGTATATTTTTTCAATCCCGTGATTGAGCTCCAGTTCTGACACATCCATGAGATGGGTAACGATTTCTTGATACAGACTCGAAAACATATATTTTACATACAGTTGCGAGAACTGAACCTGCTTTTCATATTTTTGATACAGGATTTCGGTGTTGCCCTTCAGGCCGAATATATCCCGGTTCTTAATATTGTTCCGAATCTTTTCCAAGATAGCGCTATCACATTGATCCGTGTCATCGGAAGCACAAACGATATCATCCGTTTCTTCAAAAATAAAACGGTCCGGAGAGAAAAATCGGTACTCCATCAGCTGCTCTAATTGGTTAAGCCCTGCAGCTAGATCTTCAATCGCCGCCGGTCCCTCGTTCATGGCTACATAGCAGATCGAATTAAATCTCGTTAAAATGCTCTCGTGAATACGCTGTGCCAGGTCACGATAGGATAAGCCGGAGGAACACTCCGCCTCGGGAAAGAGCAGCAAGCTCTGATAGCCATTCAAATTGATATAATCCGCCGGCGTGTCCAACAGGGACAGGACATAGCTTTCGAACTCCGCTCCAACATGCTCGAAGAAGTTTTTTTCACACTCCAGCAGCAGTATTCTGTGGTAAGCAGCCGGCAATTCCAATGAAGCTCCCTTCAATGAAGGAGGGGCGCCCACACCGTTGACGAGGGTGAACAGCACATGTTTTTTGACATAGGCTCTTCTCATCTTCGATGCCTCGTCTTCTTGCTTTTGTTGGGTTATGTCTTGGATGACTTTGTGCATCGTATCTTGAAAGGCATCCACATGGATTGGCTTGAGAAGGTAGTCGGACACTCCAAGGGAGATGGCCGTCTTCGCATATTCAAATTCCGCGAATCCGCTGAATATGATCACCTTCAATTGCGGTTGAAGCTGGAGTGCCTGCCTGGTAAGCTGCAGCCCATCCTTAAGCGGCATCTTCACATCGGTGAACAAAATATCGGCAGACTGGCGGCGCAGAAATTCGAGCGCCTTTTTGCCGTTTTCCGCAAACTCCACTTTAAGAGGAAATTGAAGCTCTTCGATCAGAAAAGCGATGCCTTCTCGTTCTTCCTGTTGATCATCTGCGATTAAAATGGTTAGCATGTGCATCCTCTTTTCAAGCGTTATCATCATTTATTATAAGCCTTTTCAAAACGAATGAAATAGACGGAGCGCTCATTAGGAAACTTCGTAAAAAATTCGCGTAAAGCACAATTAATTCATATATACGGCCGCGAAGGAAACGCATTAGAATTAGAGACGTGCAAGACATGTTGGATATCCATGTTGAAGCAAGCCGGCGTTTTGAAATCGTTCACACCACTGTAAAGGAGCTTATGTCATGATCACAAAACGGAGACACGGTTTTTTCTTTGCGATAGCATTGCTATTGGTTATTGCCATGGCTGGATGTCAAAAAGCGGACAAGCCTGCTGAGGAATCCGCTATAGATATGAATGACCCGGCGTGGAAGGAAGCCAAGACGACATCTTTTGCGCCTTATCCTGAAACCGTTACCTACACGGTGGGTCAGGTAGCAGGGAATTACTCTTCGCTGAAAGGCACGCCCTATGAGAAGGACAATGCGACCGACAATGTATGGACAAGATATATCAAGAACAAGCTGAATGTCCAAAATGAGATTGCGTTCGAGGCCAATGACGGGACAGACTATCAGCAAAAAGTATCGATGGCTATCGTAAGCGGCGAGATTCCCGATATTATGGTCGTTCCCGATCATCAGACATTGGAGCAGCTATACGAGAACGATCTAATCGAAGACCTTACCGCTGCCTATGAAAATACAGCCAGTGAGCGAATCAAGGAAATCTATGATTCCTATGATGGCCGCGTGCTGGACACCGCCAAGTTCGACGGCAAGCTGATGGCGCTTCCAACTACGGAAATCTCTCACGGGCCGGGCGTCCTGTGGCTGCGCAAAGACTGGATGGATAAATTGGGGCTTGCCGAACTGAAAACAATCGAAGATATTGAGCATATCATCACCCAGTTCGTAGAAAAAGATCCCGGCGGCAATGGACCTGGAACTACGGTCGGTCTTGTCATCGATAATGAACAGCCTGTCGGAATTTCGGGCGGTCAATATGAAGTGAATAACATCTTTGCGTTATATGGAGCGTTCCCGAAGCAATGGATCGATGATGGCACGGGCAAGGCTGTATACGGTTCCATCCAGTCTGAAATGAAGCCTGCTCTTGCTAAAATCGCGGATATGTATAAAAAAGGACTCATTGACCGTCAGTTCGCCGTTCGTACCTCGGATGACCGCAAGGCGCTGCTGACAAGCGGCAAAAGCGGATCGTTCCTGGACAACTGGTGGGGAAGCTGGACTGTGGCTGACTCGCTCAAGCTCAATCCGGATGCCGAGTGGGTGTCTTATGTCGCTCCGCAATCGGAAGACGGTTCGGTCACGATGTTCACGGGCAAGCCGACCAGCAGTTATCTGGTGGTCCGCAAAGGATTCAGCCATCCTGAAGCCGCTATTAAGATCGCGAGCGTTCAATTCGATTATCAGCGTTATCAAGAGAAGGACGAAGCTGTTCTCAAGGAATTCGAGGATTACAGCGCGCATAATGTAGGCGGATCTCCGCTAGCTGTCAACATTGACTATTATGATGCTTTCTACCGCAATGTCGGACTTATGGAAAAGGCGTTGGAGACAGGCGATGCCAGCAAACTAACGAGCAATCTGGATATTGCGGCTTATAAGTCTTACAAAAAATATTTGGATGATTCGAAAAATGGAAATCAAGTCGATGCCAATGCATGGGCCGGATATACATCGAGCATTACGACGGCGAAGCTGGTCAACAGCTCCAACATCAAAGAAGTTAACCCGATTTTCTTCGGAAGCACTCGCTCCATGTCTTTGAAATGGCCGACCTTAATGAAGATGGAGCTTGAAATGTATCTGAAAATTATTACAGGCGAGCAAACGCCGGATGACTTCGATAAATTTGTTGAGAATTGGAAGAAAACCGGCGGCGACATCATTACGGATGAAGTGAACGAAGCGATTGCCTCCAATTGACGTGAAAGAGAGCGTTCTTCATGAAGAATAGAAACGATCAGATCGCGTTCCACTCGATGATGGCCGCAGGCATGATCTTCCTGATTATTTTCTCGTTCATCCCGATGTTCGGGATTGTGATGGCTTTTCAAGATTATGTTCCTGCCAAAGGGATCAGCGGTTCGCGATGGGTAGGTTTGGACAATTTTAAATTCATGCTGCAAATTCCGGACAGCAAGCAGATTTTTATCAACACGATCGTTATCGCGGTATGGAAAATTATTGTGGGGACCTTCGTTTCGATTACGTTTGCTTTGCTCCTGAATGAGATTCGAGTGAAAATCGCCAAGCGGTTCATGCAGACGGTTGTGTATTTGCCGAATTTCTTATCATGGGCCGTACTGGCTACGGTCGTGATGAACATCTTTTCCTATGAAGGTCCGATCAATGCATTTTTAGGATGGTTTGGCGAGGACCCGATTTTATTTATGGCGAGCAATGAATGGTTCAGACCGATGCTGGTGTTGTCCGATGTGTGGAAAGGGTTCGGATATGGCTCGATCATCTATCTGGCCTCGCTGACCTCGATTGATCCGGGACAATACGAAGCGGCGTCGATTGATGGCGCGAACCGGTTCCAGAAGCTGTGGTATGTCACGCTGCCCGGCCTGATGCCTACGATTCTGCTGGTCACGACGTTGAACCTGCCGAATGTGTTGAATGCCGGCTTCGACCAAATTTTTAATCTCTATAATCCTTTGGTATACGAGACTGCCGACATCATTGACACCTATGTGTACCGGGTGGGTCTGGTCGAAAGACAATATAGTCTCGGAACTGCAGTCGGTCTGTTGCGTTCCATTGTCGGTATTATCTTGATCTTGTCTGCGAACAAATTGACGCAAAAGCTGACAGATTATCGCATTTTCTAGGGGGTGTCTTCCATTATAGCTCAGACGATGAAAAGCCGCGTCGCCGACGTGATTATCTGGATATTGTTATTGACGCTTACGTTGTCTTGTCTGTTTCCGCTACTCAATATGGTAGCTATTTCATTGAGTGATAATGCGGCCGCTTCCGCTAATTTGGTGGGCCTGTTCCCGGTGAATTTTACATGGAGCTCCTATGAAAAGCTGCTGTCAGACTCGCAATTTTGGCGTTCGTTCATGATCTCGGTCGAAAGGGTCGTATTGGGGCTAGGCGTAAATATGGCGCTGATGATCCTGATGGCCTACCCGTTATCCAAAAGCTCGAAGCAATTTCGGGGACAGAAAGTGTATATGAATATCGTTATTTTCGCGATGCTGTTCTCCGGGGGACTCATTCCGACATTCATGGTCGTCAAGCAGCTTGGTCTGCTGGATTCCATTTGGGCGTTGATATTGCCGGGGGCGGTTCCCATCGGCAACGTCATCCTGCTCATGAATGCGTTCCGTGCGGTTCCGAAGTCGCTGGAGGAGGCGGCCAAGATCGATGGAGCCTCGCAGTGGAAGATCTTATTCTCAGTCTATCTGCCGGTCGTATTGCCTACGCTGGCAACGGTGATGCTGTTTACGATCGTCGGCCACTGGAATGATTATTTCAGCGCGCTAGTGTATATCAACAAGACTTCGAACTATCCGCTGCAGACCTATATTCAGCAGCTCAGCGTGGAAGTGCAGAACATCACGGATCCGGCGAAATTGGCCGAATATGCAAAGATTTCAGACCGGACGCTAAATTCCGCCAAAATCGTTGTGTCTACGCTGCCATTGCTTTTGATTTATCCTTTCTTACAGAAGTACTTCGTGTCCGGAATTGTTGTCGGTTCCGTCAAGGAATAAGTCATTAGGTGATTCGCAGCAAAATACAATAGGGTGAAATGAAGCCGTACGGTATTTCACGTATGCTGCCTCGCCGCAATGATTCCACAGCGCGGCGAGGTTTTGCATATCGGCGGCCGACCACATGGCGTTCAGGAGGTTAGCAATGACGAATGCAGGTATAACATCAATGTTAGATGACATGAAAATATTCGTGTCGAAGGAAGCGAACCGCGCGATCTCCTTTACCAATAAGGAGTCCGCGTTTTACTTTACGCAGTCTCACCACACGGATCATCCGGAGCATGCTTATTTTGAAGGATGGAATATCGCGAAGCGCCGGATTTTGCAGGGCTACAATTTATATGAAGGCGGCCGCAGGCTGGATAATCAGCATTCGCAAGTGTATGTCTATCCTTACAAAATGGTGCGCGAGCATGGTTCCCTCACAGAAGAGCTGTGGATGCTGGATTATCGAAATGTGCTGGAAATCAGCCTTGCCGGCGCGCAGCAGCCGACCATCGGCTTGGAGCTTAGGGGAGAGAATGTGAAGCTGATAGGGCAAGAGGGTCATATCCTGATCTTTTCGGCTGTCACAGACGGCTGGGTGATTGCCGTTGGCTCCAGGCGGCTGCAGCCGTTAACGCTGGAAGGGCATATGATCTCTGCGGATGCGAAGGAGGAAGGCTTCTGCATCGCTGCCGGCCGAACGGCAGAGGAAGCCGTCGCGCTGCTGCAGGATACGAGGGGGCAGGTCGATCGCCTCAAGATGGAGCGAGTCAAGCGAATGGAACGTCTGCTTCGCGAAAATACGTATCTGGAAACCGCAGATGATACACTGGAGCTGGCTCTGCGCTGGGTAAGCATCACGATGGATCAGCTTGTCACGAGACAGCAAGGAGACGGCATCTACGCCGGGCTTCCTTGGTTCAATGAATATTGGGGACGGGATCAGTTCATTTCGCTCCCGGGGGCTGTCTTGGTTAGCGGGCAATTCGACACGGCACAGAACATTCTGCTTTCATTTGCCGAATTTCAGAATACGGATCAGGATTCCCAATTTTACGGCAGAATGCCGAATATCCTTGCCCCTGAAAATATTGATTATCATACAACGGACGGCACGCCGCGGTTTGTTATCCAGCTGCAGGATTATGTCAAATATTCCGGCGATATGGAACTCATTAAAGAGCTGTATCCGGCCGTCATACGCAGCATTCAAGGATCCATTGACCACTGGATGGACGAGAAGGGCTACCTGATGCATGCCGACAATGAAACGTGGATGGATGCGCGGGACAGTCAGCTGCGCTCCTATTCGCCAAGGGATACGCGGGCCAATGATATTCAGGCGCTATGGTACAACCAGCTGCTGGCCGGAGTGTACTTCGCCGAGTATATGAAGGATGACGATCATGCGGAACAGTGGAAGCAGATAGCAGATCAGTTGAAAAAGAATTTTGAGAAGGATTACCGCGATGCCGAGCATCCTTATTTGGCCGACCGGCTGGATAAGGAAGGCAACCCGGAGTTCTCCCTGCGTCCGAATCAGCTCTTTGCCTTTGACATGTTCGACGATCAGGAGTTTGCTTGTCAGGCCATCCGCACGGCTTGGGAAGAGCTTGTATATCCTTGGGGAGTCGCTTCTCTGGACCGGCGCCATCCGTCGTTCCATCCGTTCCATTTGACGCCTCATTATCATAAGGATGCCGCATATCACAACGGCGCCGTATGGCTCTGGCTGAACGGTATCGCGATGCAGCGCATGATTGAGGCGGGAGAGGAAGAGACAGCCTATCGATTGTTCAAGAACATGAACGGGATGGCGCTGACCAAGGGGGTCGTCGGCGGACTGTGCGAAAATATGGATGCCTACCCGCATGAAGGCGAGAGCTGGGCGAAGCTGACAGGGGCGTATCTGCAAGCCTGGTCCAATGCCGAGCATTTGCGGGTATGGTACCAATACTTTTTGGGAGTACGGCCGGATCTGATTCAGCATACGTTAGTCCTCGCTCCGCGACTACCGGAGGAGATTGCGGATCTGAATTATGCGATCAACGTGGGCAAGGGCCGCATTGCCGCAGAGTACCGCAATGAAGGGGCCAGGGTATATCGGTATCAGTTCCAGGACCTCTACTTGCGAGCAAGAATTGATATTTCGCCTTTTGAGCCGCTGGAGTTAGAGGTGCGCCCTAATTCGGAGCTAAGGATAACGCAGGCCGACGGGACGCTGACCGTAACCTTGCTCGATCATTACCATGACATCATCCAGGCGATGGAAGCCACCGTCTCGCCAGTGCGCGCAGAGCAGCGGGCAAGACACCACCGCATCCTGAAGGATGTCCGCTTCGCCGAGCCAATGGATGTACAGAATCATCCTGTGATGAGATAGGGTTGGCTCCATAAAATAGCGAGTATGAATAGAGATCCCTGCTATCAAAAAATGGCAGGGATCTTTATAATGGAAGGAACACAGATACCGAATTTCTCGTCATACCCACACCGAACAAGGAATGATCGAAAGATAGTGGATTGAAGTCAGGCGTATCACAGGGCCTCCTTCGGGAGCAGTAAGGTTTACCGTTCGTAAATACTAATAATACGTACTTAACCAGCTTGATTGGCAAGGTTGGCGGAAAAAATATTTTCGACGGTATCGATAAAGGATGGGCTGAGGTAAGCTGGGAGGAAGTGGTGAGCCGCGACCCGGACGTCATCGTCATTCTCGATTATGGCGACACGACGGCCGCACAGAAGCAGGAGCTGCTCTTGAACAAAGCGCCGCTGGCTGATGTGAAGGCGATCAAAAACAAGCGGTTTATCGTGCTGCCGCTCTCGGCGGCTGCAGAGGGCATCCGGGCGCCGATCGCTTTACAGACGATCGCTGCCGGCTTGTATCCGGATAAAGTGCAGCCATAATAAGCAGCAGCGGGAAGGAGGGCATTCATGCCGACATGGAATTTGGGGGAGATCCGCCATCATCTGCTGATATGCAACGGCGGCAGCTGCATGAAGCAGCAGGCCGATGAAGTGACGCAAGCGATCCGGGATGAAATCTCGGCACTCGGAGCGAAAAAACAGATTCATACGACACGCACCCGCTGCAATGGTCGTTGTACGGACGCTTGTGTCGTCATCGCCTACCCGGAAGGGGTCTGGTATAAGGAGATGACTCCGGAGCTGGGAAGGGAATTGGTGCGCAAGCAACTGGCTGGCGAGCGGCTCGAGGAGCAAATGGTCTACTCATATGACCGCCGCTTCATCGCCACCGGCCAATCGGTTGTTGGAAAAGATAAACCACCGAGCTAGATCCTGCCACAGTCATAGTCATAGCAACAGTCATAGGCATAGCCACAGCCAAGACGCTTCCGCCACAGGCAACGTTCTTGACACTGACGTCTGTATGGGGGAGCATGAATTTTACCGATCTCTATTGATAATCTAGTCCTGATCATAAGGGGCTGTCTCGAAAGCCGTTTTTAGCTGCAGCGAGACAGCCCCGACCCTGCTTCTTACTACTCAGATTGCTGAAAAATACTGTGAAAATGCAGTTTTTCTTGATGACGTGTACTCCCTTGCAGGAATTGCTGCAAAACGGCATTAATTTCAGTCTCTCCAATAAATTTTAGACAAAAATAGATGGAAATAATGTATTTCTGCAGCAATATCGGTAAATAGTCGTTCAAATGGCATAAATTGCTGCATCAGTGCAGGATTTTACGGCCTCATCCATCTTCCGCAGCTTTTCGCCGACTTCGCTAAAGCAGGGACATCTTCGTGCCCGGGAATAAGCTTACTTCCAGATCGTCGAGGTCGAGAGGCTGGGCGCGATCGTTATTGGGAAGCTATCCATCTGCACGAGCAATCACCTGCATCTCTCAAGATCGTTTCCTGCAGAATTGAGGATGGCACTGCTCCCTGAGAAGCTTGGCTTGAATATAATGAGGACTAGCACTTCAAGGACGTCCAGCTAGATGGAGGATTGCGGCGTCTGGATGCTTGTCTTGTAAATCAGCCAGTATCCAGTATATAATGGGCGTATGGGTCCTTTTAGACCGATTTATTTTTCAATAAATTATTTAAGTTTATTTATTAATTAAATCAAATAGATAGTAAGTGAAGTGACCGCACTTTGTCATACTTACCAACGAGTAACAGTATTATGAAAACGCTTACCTAAAGGGGGTGGAGCCTATGAAATTATTGAATTCCCGACTTCTTCAAAAATACTTCCTATCGTATCTTGGAGTTTTATTGATTCCGTTGATGTTAATCGGATTCCTCGTATTCAATTATTTCTCTGTTTATCTAGAGGAAGATATTATCCAGAACAATCAAGAAATGCTGAAGCAGGTACAAGCGATCGTGGACAATGAGATGCAGGGAATGAGAAACATCGCCTACCAGATCGCAGCCGACGATAATATGATACCGTATAAGGTTAAGAACAATGGTTACGGCGGGATGCGTGCCGTCAATTCATTGAAGAGCTACATTATCTCGAATAGCTTTATTGAAGAATTGTATCTTTATTTCCGAGATGATGAATTATTATATTCACCTGTTAGCACGTACACGCCAGCTCGTTTGTTAGACACGAAGTATACGTATCAACATTGGGGACTAGAAGAGTTCGTTGATACGATCAATCATGCTGAAAGCCCTATACTCAGGCCTGCAGAGGAAGTTATCTTGAATGGTGCAACCGTTCAGACTGAGAAGCTGCTTACTTATATCGTACCTATTCCCGTATACGAGCCTTCTCCATATGCGACGGTCATCTTTCAGGTGAAAGAAAGCAAGCTGAAAGAGCTTATGCGCGGGATTCAGGATAATTACTCTGGCAACACCGTCATATTGGATGAAAAAGGGGATATCCTCACGACGCTATACGAGGAAGAGTATATGCATGCGTCAGATCAACAGGAAATCCTGCAACCGGCTCGAGCAGGCATGGGTTCAGATAAAGTCACATGGAATGATAATGAATATTTGCGGTCGTATATCACATCGGGTACTTCGCATTGGTCCTATATTACAATCATTCCGACGAGTGAAGTGATGAAGGAAATAACTCACTTCAAATATATAGCGTTGACCCTATTCTTAATCGTCTTGTTAGTAGGGAGCGGCCTCGTATATTACCTGTCGATTCAGCAGTACAATCCGATCAAGCATCTGATGAAGACGGCAGAAGAGAAGTTCGGTATGGCATATTATACGCGCAATGAGTTTGAGTTCATTCAGCTCGTAGTCGACCATCTATCAGATAAGAATCAGGTACTGTCCGAACAGGTTCAGAGCAGTAAGTCCGCCTTGCGTGATATGCTGCTCTTTAAGCTGATGAAGGGACAGATTTTAGATATTAAGGAATTCAATGCTGCGGGTAGAGAGATACAGCTAACATTCTCGAAGCGATATTTTTCAGTAGCGGTTTTTTGGCTGGATCACGATAATGAGGGTCAGAAGGATAGTCTAATCACTTATCTCGAACGTAAGATGCAGTCTGAAGAGCTCGAAGGGTACGTCAAAGAAACCTTTGATAACCATTCGGTGCTCGTCATCGTAGCATCCGATCATCAACGAGTAGATTATGTGCAGGATTATATCGGGATGATCAAGAAAGAAATCTATGCCGCTTGGCAGTTACCGGTTACCGTAGGAATCGGAAATCCATATGAAGAATCGTATCTAATCGGCAAATCTTATATGGAGGCGATGACCGCCATCAACTATAGGCTGATCTGGGGCAATAACAAGATCATCTGCTTCAACGATATATCCGAGAATATTTATGATATCAATGATTATCCGAAGCATAACTTCGAACAATTCGAATTGGCGCTTAAACGGGAAGACACCGAAGCGGTAATTGATAGCATGGGCAAGATAACGCAGTATATTAAGCATCATAACATCTCCATTCTAATGGCGAGAAGCATCTGCTATGACGTGATTAATACGATCATTCGAACTATGGTGAGCATGAAAGCGAACCATTTCATCGATAAGGATAAGTATCCGGATGTAGTCTCCTTGCTGAAGTTTGAAACGGTTGAGCAGCTGGAAGATGAAGTGAACCGAATATGTCAGGATCTATTAAGAGCGATTGAGAGAAACAAGATGGACGCCAGCATGGATATCAAGTCGAAGATATTAGCGTATATTCAGGACAATTACTGTAACCCAAATTTCTCGGTGCAGAACATGTCGGAGGAAATCGGCGTTTCATCATCGTATATCAGCCGCTACTTTAAGGAGCACACGGGACAATCAGTCACGGATTATGTAAATGTTCACAGGATCGAATTGGCCAAGGAGCTACTGCAAGCGAGCAATGATTCCTTGCAAGTTGTTGTTCATAAGGTAGGCTACTATGATGTCTCTAGCTTCATTCGCAAGTTTAAAGGAATGACAGGGATAACACCGGGAGAGTACAGAAAACAACATAAGTGACCACAATCTGCAAAGTCCTCATATGAGGGCTTTTTTGGTGTCATCGATCGCATATTGAAGTTCATATGCCGCACATTATGACTGCATAGTTCGTAATTGGCATATCGCCATAGGGATTGGCTGATTAACAATTTAGAATGTGTTGTTTATGCTGTAAGCAGATCAGATGACGCAAGCCAGATAGAGGATGAACGATATGTAAATATGGTTTTCTTCCTAATCTGAACACGAGAGGGAAAGGGGTGTGGTTCATGAAGCAGATCGCTAGACACAAAACATCTGCTCCAAAAAAGGAGCTAAGCAATACTAGCCTAGCGAGGAAGAGTAAGACTGCTGCTACCCTAGATTACATGAAGAAAAATGCTGATCTTTATCTATTTCTGCTTCCAGTTCTGATTTATTTTGCAGTGTTTCACTATTATCCATTGTATGGAGTACAAATCGCATTCAAAGATTTCTCGCCAACGGAAGGGATCTTAGGAAGCAGATGGGTCGGATTCGATCATTTTGTCCGGTTCTTCAATTCTTCATATGCATGGGATATTATTAAGAACACATTGCTCATAAGTTTGTATGCGCTTGCAGTCGGGTTCCCCGCACCATTGATACTAGCTCTTTTGCTCAATCAAATACCGAACAAAAAGTTCAAAAGCATTGTACAGACGATAACTTATGCACCGAACTTTATCTCATTCGTCGTTATCGTCGGGATGCTGCTCATCTTTCTATCTCCGTCCACAGGGATAATAAACACGATTATCGTTATGTTCGGTGGAGATCCGATCAACTTCATGGGGAAATCGCAGCTATTCAGTACGATATATGTACTGTCCGATGTCTGGCAATCGGCAGGTTGGGGAGCCATCATCTATCTAGCCGCATTAAGCGGTATCAGCCCGGAACTGCATGAAGCTGCAATGATTGACGGGGCTAACAAATTCAAGAGAGTATGGCATATCGATCTGCCTGGCATTATGCCGACCGTCGTGATTCTGTTGATTCTGGGCCTTGGCGGAGTGATGAGTCTAGGATTTGAAAAAATTTACCTGATGCAGAATGATCTGAATATTACGTCTTCTGAGATAATATCAACTTACGTATACAAAGTAGGTTTACAGGGCGGCGATTTCAGCTTCTCGACAGCAGTCGGACTATTTAATAATGTCGTCAACTTTGTGTTGCTTATTATCGTCAATGGAGTTGCCCGGAGAGTATCTGACAATAGCTTATGGTGATGAAAGGAGGGAAACGAATGAACCTCGAGTCCATTAACAAGTCAAAAGCGGACAAGCTGTTCGACTTCATGAACTACATCATTCTCACGATCATCATGCTGCTGGTGCTGTACCCGCTATACTTTATCGTCATCGCCTCCTTTAGCGATCCGATGCTTGTCAGTTCCGGGAATGTATGGTTGTGGCCAAAAGGCTTTACGTTAGAAGGATATAAAGCCGTATTTTCGAATGATAAGCTTATGATTGGATTTCGCAATTCTTTACTGTATGTCGTAATCGGTACGGCATTCAGCTTGGCCTTGACACTGCCTGCAGCCTATTCGTTATCAAGGAAAGATCTCAAAGGCAGAAACATCTTTACATTTTTCCTTGTATTCACGATGTTCTTTAGCGGCGGTCTGATTCCATCTTATCTGCTGGTAAAAGGGTTGGGCATGCTTGATACGATCTGGTCGGTCATCATTCCAGGCTCAGTAAGTGTATGGAACATTATTATGTCGCGTACCTTCTTTCAGTCTACGATACCGAATGAGCTGCTTGAAGCGGCCAAGGTTGACGGGTGCTCCAATAAGCGCTTCTTCGCATCGATTGTCATTCCGCTAACGACACCGTTGATCGCGGTAATGGTCTTGTTCTCATGCGTAGGCTACTGGAACTCCTATTTCAACGCGATGATCTATCTGAAGGACGAGGCATTATTTCCGCTTCAGCTTGTACTGCGTGAGATTTTGGTACAGAATACCGTGTCGTTCTCCATGATAAAAGATCAAGCATTGATAGAGCAGCAGCAACAGCTTGCACAATTAGTGAAGTATTCCGTTATCATTGTTGCCAGCGCACCGGTTCTCATTTTGTATCCATTTCTTCAGAAGTATTTCGTGAAAGGTATTATGATTGGCTCGATTAAGGGGTAGTCATGACCTTCGCGATAGGATAGCAATATCAAACACATAGGGAGGTTATCGCATGAAGATGAAAAAAGGATTGATCTTTGCTTCTATTCTTATGCTTCTTATGTCCTCTGTAGCAGGTTGCAGTAATGCCAAGAACGAGTCTGCCCCATCGGAGGTAACAATGGAGCAAGACGAAGATGGAAGACTTATAGAGGGTAACGTATACCTCGAGGGTCTGCCGATCGTGAAGGACAAGTACTCTTTCAATATCTTTATGCCAGGTGATAATAAGCCAGATGAAGTAGAGGCATACAAGAAGATTGAAGAGGCAACGAATGTAGATGTCAAGTGGGACATGCAGTCATGGGCTGCAGCAGGCGAGAAGAAGAACCTGATGTTCTCGAGCGGTGATTACGCCGATGCAATCGCTGGTTGGGCGCTGTCAGAATCCGATGTCATGAAATACGGCCCTAAGGGAGTGCTGATTCCGCTTGAGGATCTGATCGATAAGTATACGGTAAACATAAAGAGAATGTTTGAAGAAGTGCCGGAGGCGCGCAAAGCCGTCACGACGCCAGATGGGCATATCTACACGATTCCACTCGTGCAGAAGCAGGCGAATACGAAGTCGGTTCTCCATATTAACAAGCAATGGCTTGATACATTGGGTCTGAGCATGCCGACTACGACGGATGAGCTATATAATGTATTGAAAGCGTTTAAGAACGGAGACCCTAACGGCAACGGCAAGAAAGATGAGATACCTCTGACGTTCGAATTGAATGGGCCTAATAACAATCAGTATGGTCTCTTCGGATTCTTCGGCAGAATCGATTCACCTAACCATCTTGTTATGGATGATGGCAAGGTCGTATATACTGCCGCCCAACCTGAGTGGAAGGAAGCAGTGAAATGGTTCAACAAGCTGTGGGAAGAGGGACTGCTCGATCTTGAAGTCTTTACACATGATACAGCTCAATGGCAGGCTAAGGGACGGCAGAATCCACCGATCTACGGCGTAACGTCCGACTGGGACGGAGTCGAGGCACTGGGTGAAGAGAACTTCAAGCAGTATGAGATGCTGCTGCCAGTAACAGGCCCGAATGTCGAGCAAGCGGAATGGCCGCAGCCGGATCCTGACGTGTTCAAGGCGCAGTTCGCGATTACTTCTGCTGCAGAACAGCCTGCTGCCATTCTGAGATGGTTGGATCAATTGTTCCCGGCGATCACGGAAGACGGATTGAACGAGACGTTGTATGGCAAGGAAGGAGAAGGGTGGGAGAAGACACCGGAAGGCAAGTTCAAGGCTCTTCCTAAACCTGAAGGCCCAACTACTTATGATAAATTGCCAGGATTCCCGAACTATTGGCCGTTTGATCTAAGTGAGAAGACGGAGGGAGTGTATATGGGTCCGGATGCTATCACAGGCGAGAACTACAAGCTGTATACACTTGCTGAAGCATACGAGCCTTATCTCACGAAGAATCCTTTCCCTCCGATTTGGTTGACGCCTGAACAGCAGATGGAGATATCAACGATCCAAACGGATATTCAGAAAGCAACAGACGAGAAATTTGCGCGCTGGGTAACTGGCGAAGACGACATCGATGCAGGTTGGGATAGCTTCCAGAAGGATCTGGAGAAGATGGGTCTCTCTAGACTCCTGGAAATATATCAAGAAGCAGTGGACACGTATTACAGTTTGTAATTGATTGTAAGTCAGGGTAGATGACAGATCGGAGCTTAACGTCAAAGAGCTTGGTATCTGCCCTGTCTCTCTTCATAGCCATAGCATATATGGAGGTAATCGTTGTGAAATATGAAATATTCAGCGCCAATGAATGGTTGTATCCTGATAGTCATGTAGATAAGGAAGGCTGCCGGCGTATTCAACTGCCCGTCGCCAGAGGCAGCTATGCAGCCTGCCAGATTCTGTTCAATGACGTTGCGGCAGAATCTTCTATTGAATATGAGGTTATCGAGAATCGGGATATAAGCTTGCTGCAGCCGGAAATCTATCAACTGCTTGATATCTACGTCGAGAAAAATACGGGTCCGATCGGGTTCTGCGTTCAAGAAGGAGAGTCGGCAGAAGGCTATACGACACGCCAAGCGCCATTCCGTGTGTACGAGGCTATGAATCCGCTGACAGCAGATGTACGTACTCGTTCAGACACAGAAGCCCTGTACATTGCCTGGAAGATTCCGACGAACGCTGAGCCTGGACAATACACAGGAGAGCTGGTCATCCAGATCGGGGAGAAGACCTGCAGCATTCCGTATCAGCTGGAAGTGTATCCGGCTACCGTGCCTGCCAAGGAATCGCTGTCCATCATCAACTGGTTCATCCTTGGGAACATGGCCAAGAGATACAACCTAGAGCAGTGGTCTGAAGAGCACTGGGCGATGATTCGCCGTTACGGCGAAGTGATGCGCAGAGCGCGTCAGACTCACTTCTGGGTGCCGATGGAAGCGATCGAGGTGGAACTGGTTGGGGAGAACCAATACCGTTTCAACTTCGATAGAGCCGATCGCTTGATCCGTCTTTATCTTAGCCTCGGATTCTCCGGTATCGAAGGCGGATTGCTTGCTGGACGGCAGGAGTTCATGGGTTCAGAGTTCGTCATATGGAACCACTGGAACGGCGGAGATCCGATTAAGGCAATATCCTTCGAAGGATACGCTTACTTGTCACAGTTCTTGCCTGCTTGGCGAGAGTTCCTCCAGAAGAACGGATGGTTGGACATTCTCATCCAGCATGTAGCGGATGAGCCTACAGAGAACAGCAAGGAGGAATATCGAATTCTAGCGGGCATCGTGAGAAAGTTCATGCCGGGAGTGCCGCTGCTCGAAGCGGTAGAGACATCCGATCTATCAGGTGCAGTCGATATATGGATTCCGAAGAATTCGTACTATCTGGAGCACCGTGAAGAGTTCGAACGCTTGCGGGCGCTTGGCGACAAGCTGTGGTATTATACGTGCTGCTTCCCTGGAGGAAGCTATGTGAACCGTCTATGGGACATGCCGCTGCTGCGGAGCCGATATCTGCACTGGGGGAATTATAAGTATGATATGGAAGGATTTCTGCACTGGGGGCTCAACTGGTGCCCAGATGATAAAGATCCGTTCAACCATACCGATATCTTCTTCCCTCCAGGCGACACCCATATCGTCTACCCCGGTGCCAATGGTCCGCTCACGAGCATGCGCTTCGAGGCGATGAGAGCAGGCGCTGAAGATTACGAGCTTCTGAGAATACTAGCTTCACATGATAAGGAACTGGCCGATGAGATTGCCGCTTCCTGCATGATTAGCTTTAACGAGGTTCGTGAGGATATCGTACACTTTGCAGATGCACATCGCCACTTGCTGCAAGCTGTTTCCAAGTACACTTAGGAGGTTGAAGCATGACGCAGAATATCAACTTTGAGACAAGATGCCTTCATTCACTTGTAAAAGTGTTTGCTGACGAAGACTTGAAAGCTCCAGCCTATGTCCAGGGTTCTGCGCTGATCGGGGAATACTATTCTTTTCAAGTTGCGTATCGGTCGACATCGCTTATGAAACATGTTCGCATGTCTGTCGAGTCCTCGCTTGCGGAATACATCACGGTCAGAAGCGTAGGCTTAGTACCTTCCGAACTGCCGATCTATGAGGATCATGACGATTATGTGCTTCGAACGAAGCCGGGCTTATACCCTGATCCATTGTACGATCTAGAAGGCGATGCCGTCCGGACTCTTCCGAATCAATGGCGGTCCGTCTGGATAACGGTTCAGGTTACAGAGAAGGCAGCAGCCGGTGTCCATCCGATCGGCATTCGGTTCACGAGTGAAGCGGGTGAGCTGCTGGGTGAGGAACACTTCCAACTGGAAGTCATCGCCGCTTCGCTACCGGAGCAGACACTCATCCATACGGAATGGTTCTACCTGGACTGCTTGGCTACCGAGTACAAGGTAGAAGCGTTCTCCGAAGCTCATTGGGACATCATTGATGCGTACCTATCCCATTATGTCGAGCATGGCATGAATATGATTCTGACGCCTTTGTTCACCCCTCCATTAGAGATGCATGTTGGGGAGGAGCGTCCGACGATTCAACTGATCGGGGTGGTGCTGGAAGGAGAACGATACACGTTTGACTTCTCCCGCTTGGAAAGATGGATCGCGTTATGCCAGGGCAAGGGAATCAAGCACTTTGAGTTCTCTCACTTGTTCACGCAATGGGGAGCGAAGCACGCGCCGAAGATTGTTGCTGACACGGGTGCTGGCACAGAGCGGATCTTTGGCTGGGATACGAATGCCACTGGCGAAGCATATCGTCAATTCTTGACGCAGTTCATTCCCGAACTGCTGAAGTTGATTAGAGCGTACGGGCTTGAGCATCAGGCTTACTTCCACGTATCGGATGAGCCATGGATCGGTGACATGCCGTACTATGAGGGGGCCAGCACGCTGCTGCGCTCCTTGATAGGAGATTTCCCGGTGATTGACGCCTTGTCCGATTATCAGTTTTACGAGTCGGGTCTGTTGACGCATCCGGTCGTGTCTACCGAACATATTGATACGTTTATCGAGCATGATGCGAACAACCTGTGGGCTTATTATTGCTGCTGCGAGTACAAGGACGGCTTGTCCAACCGCTTCTTCAATATGCCTTCGGAGCGGACCCGCATCATCGGAACCCAGTTGTACAAATATGATATTCAAGGCTTCCTGCACTGGGGATATAACCACTGGTACTCGCAGAAGTCGGTGATCCAGCCGATCGATCCGTTCAGAGTAACGGATGCGGATCATGGCTTTCCGTCGGGCGACGCATTTCTCGTATATCCAGGGAAGAACGGCCCGATCAGCTCGATCCGTATGGAAGTGCTGCGCGAAGCGATGCAGGATGTACGAGCGCTTAAGCTGCTGGAAGGGCTAATCGGCAAGCAAGAGACGATGAAGTATCTGGAACAAGACTTGCAGGAGCCGCTTACCTTTAGACGCTATGAGAAGCATTCGATGTGGATCATCAACATGCGAGAACGTATCAATCGATTGATCCAAGATCGCATATAGGAGGGGATGACGTGCTGAATATATCGGCATGGCAGGAGACGATGCTCCATCATGTGGTGCAGCCTTGCGGCCCGGTGCCTACGGTCGCAGATGAAGAAGGCATTTATCCGTATGTGAGCTATTGTGAAACGGCCAAGAGACCAGACCTTCGCAAATTCCGGATGATCGCGATCGAGAACGAGTGGATTAAGCTCACGGTCTGTCCGGATCTTGGGGGAAAGGTTCATTCGTTAATCGATAAATCCACAGGCAAGGAGATTCTGTTTCAATCAGGGGTGGTTCGTCCAGTTCGAATATTGCCTCGAATGGCGTTCATAAGCGGCGGTATCGAAGTCAGCTTTCCGATTGCTCATACACCGGTGCTGACGGAGACGGTTCACGCTCACGCGAAGCAAGTGGGAGAGCGGATCTATATCTGGTGCGGTGAGCAAGAGATTCGGTATGGCATGCAATGGACCGTTGAATATTCGCTTGGCGCGGAGGAGCGATATGTGACGCAGAGAATGCTACTTTATAATCCGACCGCGCAAGCCCACTCGTGGATGTCTTGGTCCAATGCGGCGCTGCCGGCACGTCCGGATTCGCAATTCCATTTCCCTGCTGGGAAAGTGCTGCGCCATGCGGACACTCTCGAAGAGATCGAGTGGGATGCGAAGCGCGAATACCGGCTGGCTGATTATGACCGCATGCAAGGCTTCTTCTGGAGAACCGCCGATTGCCATGCATTCGGCATGTATACGCCCAGCCTCGGCGCAGGCCTGTACCATATTGCCGATCCGGCGGACACGCCGGGCATCAAGCTGTGGATCTACGGTATCGGCCCGCATGAGGAGTGGGCTGAATTATCTGCTGCGCGAAGAGAGAGCTATGTCGAGATACAAGCGGGTCCATTAGTCGAGCAATCAGAAAATGAGAAGCTGAGACCCGGTGAGCGCCACTTGCATACGCAGTATTGGATACCGAGCTCTGAGCCGCTCGACATTCGCCAACTACAGCTTCCTAAGCCGGAGTTGATGGAAGCGGAGCATATTCCGTTGTTCAACTGGGCTCCGCACACGATGTCGGCGCCATGGAGCAAGCTGGCCGAGGCTTACCAGCACGGGACAGCGGATCAGATCCCTTGGCCGCCAGCGGCTGAGGAATGCCTTTGGCCGCCTTCCGGTATGGAGCAATTGGGCGATGCGATGAAGTGGGCAGCTGAACATGGCGACGAAGAGGCCCGCGCGCAGTGGAGGTATTACTTAGGCGTATGGCTGGCGGGGCGCGGAGACATCGATAAGTGCATCAACGTATTGAAGACGGTGGAGACCGATTGGAGCTATGCTTTCCTCGGAAGATTGCTTCGCGTAAGCAAGCAGGACTATGCCGCTTCACGGGAAGCGTTCCGCAAGATCACTTGTCCTGCGTGGAGCCTCCATCCTCAAGTATTTATCGAACGGGATATCACGCTTCATCATATCGGTTCATCTGCGCTTGAAGAGAGGGAGCAATGGTTCGAGCAAGTCAATTCCCTTCTCGATGATGGGCTGATGGAGCGGCAAGCTTGGTTCCTCTATGATAAAGGCGCGTTAGACGAGGCGAAGGCGATATTGGAACAGCATCCATTTGAGAAGGTGCATCAACGATACAAGCGTTCGGAGCTGTGGAAGCTGATCGTACAAGCCTTGCACAGCACGGAGGCTCAGGTCCCTGACTATCTGGGCGAAGACGATTTGGCAACCTACGGCGCCTATCGAGTATCAGAGGGAAGAAGCTGACTCGGTTGGTTCTAGGTGCAATTCTTATCGCGTTATGATATTATTTAATTATATTTATTAATTCAGTTAAGTAAGTGGGGGGCGCATATCTAGTATGCAATAGTAATCACGAGAGTCAAGAATACGCAGAGGAGTAAACATATGAATACCAAATCAGTCAACGTATATATGACCGCACGAGATACGATGGATCGCTTGACGAAACAGCAAGACTTGACGTTCGTACCTGATGCGGACGGCCGTGAGCTGGAGCTAATCAACGTGTACGAAGATGTGGAATACCAGAAGCTTCAAGGCTTTGGAGGAGCATTCACAGAAGCGGCGGCAGTCACGCTGAAGAAGATGAGTGCTAAGAAGCAGCGGGAAATTATTGATGCCTGCTTTGCGCCTGAGACGGGTCTTGGTTACACGCTGTGCCGGACTCATATTCACAGCTGCGACTTCGCGCTCGGTAACTATGTCTACATCGAAGAAGGAGACGATTCGATGGAATCGTTCGATGTCGAGCGGGATCGGGATGCGCTGCTGCCGTTCATGAAGCAGGCGATGGAGACGTCAGGCGGCCGCATCACGATGTTCGCTTCTCCTTGGAGTCCGCCAGCCTGGATGAAGACATCCGGCACGATGAACAAGGGCGGTTCTCTGCTTCCGCAATACCGGGCAGTCTGGGCGAAGTATTTCGTGAAGTACATTCAAGCATATGCTGCAGAAGGAATCGACATCTGGGGCGTTACCGTTCAGAACGAGCCGAAAGCGGTGCAGCCTTGGGATTCCTGCATCTACACGGCGGAGGAAGAGCGCGACTTCGTACGCGATTATCTGGGACCTGCGCTAGCGGCAGCCGGCTTGGGTCATGTCAAGATCATCGTATGGGATCACAATAAGGAGCGGCTCTACGAACGAGCACGTACGATTCTATCCGATCCGAAGGCGAACGAGTATGTGTATGGAGTCGGCTTCCACTGGTACTCCGGGGATCACTTTGAAGCGCTGGATGCTGTTCGTCGTCAATACCCGGACAAGGCTCTTCTGTTCACAGAAGGCTGTGTAGAGAAAGGGGGTAAGCTCGGCTCTTGGGACCCGGGTGAACGGTATGCGCACGATATCATCGGCAATCTGAATAACGGAATGAACGGATGGACAGATTGGAACTTGCTGCTTGATGAGATCGGCGGGCCGAACCATGTAGCGAATTATTGCGATGCTCCAATCATCGCGGATACGAAGCAGGAGATCGTCTACTACCAGAGCTCGTATTATTATATCGGGCAGTTCAGCCGATTCATTCGTCCGGGCGCTGTCCGTCTCGGCTGCAGCCGTTATACGGATAAGCTGGACACGACCGCATTCCGCAATCCTGACGGCACGACGGCTGTTGTCATCTTGAACCGGACGAGCGGGGAGCTGCCATTCCATCTGCGCACAGAACATGGCTTAGCTTCCGCTCATGCTCCGGCGCATTCGATTCAGACGCTATTGTATTAATATTCTCGAACATGGATGGGGGTTGCTATAAATGCCTCTACTTCATCCATCCTCTCACGATCGCAAGCAGAATAGGTGTAAATGGAGGCGATTGAGAGCTTGACAAGTATACTTATAGCTATATAATGGAGATATGAGGTCTAGCAGGACTCATTTTTTTACAGGCAATTATTTAACTTCATTTATTAATATAATTAAAAAGATTGTGAGTGGATGGATTCATGAAGTCATTCCTGCCGAATGATATTAAAGATGAGAATCGAAAAATAGTCTTTGACATCTTACTGCAGAATCCGGAGTTGGCGAAGGTCGAGATCACGGAACGGACGGCGATGAGCTTCGTTACGGTGAGCAAGATCGTTACCTTCTTTGAACAAATCGGGTTAGTGCATGTCACGGGTGAAAGCCGAGAAGGCTCCGGCGGCTTGGGAAGAAAACGTACCGTGTACCGATTCAATGAGAACAGCTACACGACCATCGGCATTCAGATTATTGGCAACACCATCACAGCACTGCTCATTAATCTATACAGCAAGATTATTGATTCCTACTCGATCGCAACGGACATCCCGTTCTATAGCGAAGAGTTCACTTCGATATTTACAGAGATCGTTACGCACTTGAAGGATAAGGCGAAGGAAACGAACAGCGTTGTCTTGGGGATTGGTATTGGCGTAGACGGGGCGATAAATACGAGGAAGAAAACGATCCGAATGAGGACGCAGCATAATACAGAAAACGACTTCAACTATGAAACGATCGTAGAGAGACTAACGAGTGAAGTAAACCTGCCTATTCTTCTAGAGAACGATGTAAACGCTGCAACGGTGGCGGAATTCCGCAATCTGGAAAATATCGATCAAGCGCCGACGAATCTCTTTCATATTGCTGCCGGTGATGGGGTAGGGGGCGGCTTGATCATTAATAAGGAGCTGCACCGCGGCGTGAATGCAAGCGCTGGTGAATTGGAGTATATGTGCTTCGATTCCGAATATAAGCGAACTCCTTCCTCGGTCGGTTGGTTGGAGAGCAGATTAGGAATTAAGTATCTGTTAAGTACGTATGATCTGAATTCTGCTGAAGACACGGAAGCTTGTATCGATTACATTGCTAAGAACCTGGCATTAACGATCACGAATGTAATCAGCATATTGGATATTGATCACATTATCATTAGCGGGAAGACCATTGCGTTGTTCCCGGATCGTATATTGGATCGCACCAAGAGCTATGTTGAGCAGTACACGGAATGGACGCCTACGATTGCTGTGAGCGATTCCCATCAATCAACGGCAATCGGAGCGGCTATACTCATTCTTCAGCAGGAGATGATTAAGGTCATCTCCGGATAACCCAATTAGGGAGTGAACAGCATGATCCAGATCTTTGATAGTGAAGAGGAAGTAGCGCATGCAATTGCTAGTGAGATGAAAGAGCATCTATTACACGATGAACAGCCCGTCTTCTGCCTGGCTTCAGGAAGCACTCCGCAGAAGAGCTATAAGCAGTTTGCCGCTGATGCCGATATTCAGTCGAAGATGAAGAGGCTTAAGATTGTAAGCTTGGACGAATGGGTAGGAATTGATCGAAGCTCTGAAGGAAGCTGTTATCAGATGTTGAATCAGGATCTGTTTTCATTGGTATCGCTTGATGCCAGTCAGATAGAGTTTTTCGACGGATCATCGTCCGATCTGAAGCGGGAGTGTCTGCGAATTGATCGTTTCGTCGCGGAGCATCCGATTACATTCAGCCTCATGGGTGTAGGAATGAATGGCCATATCGGACTTAACGAACCAGGCTGTCCCGTATTAGATCATAGCAGTGTCGTATCGTTATCGCAGTCCACAAGAGAAGTCGCCCAGAAGTATTTTCACCAGCAGACGGTCTTAGAGGATGGAATCACGTTGGGTCTAGGCCAGATAACGAATAGCAAGCGAGTAATCGTAGCCATCACTGGAGAGCGCAAAGCGAATATTGTGCAAGAGATATTCTCCAACCCAGATGCGCAGCTGCCTGCTCAGCAATTACTAGGTTATGAACATATTGATTTCTTCCTGGATGCGGAGGCTGCGCGATACATTATATAGTCATCAAAGTTGAGGAGTTCATATATGAGTAACGCAGTTATTGGTGTAGATATTGGAGGTACTCATGTTCGAGTAGGGCTAGTTAACGAGAAGCTGGAGTTAGTTCGCAAGGAGGCTGCGTTGACTAGCAGCTTCCACAATGTCGATGAGCTCTGTAAAGCCATCGCGCAGATGATTGAGACCGTAGATCCCGGACATGAGACAAGCAGGATAGGCATCGTACTGCCAGTTCCTTGGAATGATCAGACGGAAATTATCCTAGATGCAACGAATATTCCTTATTTAGAGAACGTTCATATTAGCAGCATTACATCCTATTTTCCGAAGCATGACGTTTTTTTTGAGAATGATGTGAATGTTATCACACTTCTTGAAGCGGAACATGGAGCAGCTAAGGCGTACGATCAATCGATCTATATAACCGTTAGCTCAGGAATTGGGTCTGGGATTATCGTTAACAACGCACTTATTCATGGTGCCCATGGTTATGCCGGTGAGATTGGAAGCATGATTATTTCGGACAGCAAGCGAAATCATTCAACTTTATACGATGGTACTCTGGAAGCTCTATGCAGCGGCAAGGCGCTTGAGGAGGAGAGTAAGCTGCTATATGGCAGCCAGGCCACGAACTGCTTCTTGTTTGAACAATATCATCTGAAGGATGAACAAGCGATCGCTGTCATTGATCTGTGGATCGAACGCTTCTCGAATGCGATCGTGTCATTGATGCAGACGCTAGACCCGGATACCTTCGTCGTTGGCGGAGCGGTCATTCACCACAATCCATGGTTGATTGAGCGAGTGATTGAAAGCGCTAAAATGAAGGTACTTCCTCATCTTAGAGACAATGTGCAGATAGTGGTATCACAATTCGGCCCCGATGCTGGAATTATTGGAGCCGGCTATAACGTATATAACAAGGCTAAGGGAGAATGAGAACCATGAAAAAACTAAAAGTTGCATTGATTGGAGCAGGCAGTGTCTCCTTTGCGCTAGGTGCGCTTAACGATCTGGTGTTGTCTGAACGGTTGAAGAAGCATGCGGATCTCGAGATCGCCCTGATGGACATTGTAGAAGAGAATGTCAAGAGAACTCACAGGTATGCATCCGAGATGTTCACTGAATATTCGTATCCAGCGAAGATCTGGCATACTCTTCATCTTGAAGATGCAGTAAGAGGAGCAGACTTTGTCATTGTAGCTATTGAGGTAGAGAGATACTTCTACTGGTCCCAGGATTTCCACATTCCGCGCCGTTACGGCAGCAAGCAGATCTATGGAGAGAATGGCGGTCCGGGATCGATGTTCCATACGCTGAGAAATCTGGGTCCGATGCTCGAGATTGCGAAGACGATGGAACGAGTATGTCCGGAGGGTTGGCTGATCAACTACACGAATCCGGAAGCGAAGCTGGTAGAAGCAATATCCAAATTAACTTCGATTAAAGTAGTGGGGTTGTGTCACGGACTAGATATGGGCATTCATCAACTGGCAGAGTTTTTAGAGATGGATAGTAAGGATATCGGCGTCGAAGGCGGCGGCTTGAATCACTTCGGCTTCTTCACCAAGATCTGGGACAAGAATACAGGAGAGGATCTGTACCCGCTGTTCCATGAGAAGGAGAAACAGGCGAACCGTCTAGCTAAATTTGAACATATGGCATTATCCAGAACGATGTATCGCACTTACGGATATTATCCTTATCCAGGGACGAACCATATCGGAGAGTATGTATCCTATGCGGAAGATTTCTATGCCGGATTATCGTTGCAGTATCGCTATGATCCGATCAGAGAAAAGCTGTGGGAGCCAGATTCAAGAGTACCAGAATTCGTGTATTGTGCTGGCGGCAACAATCTGGATCAAGGTTTATTCTCGCCAATCATGACACAAGAGCTCTGGACAGAACAGGCTTATGTATTTGATAAGGAAAAGGTTACGCGCAGCGGTGAGTATGCTATTCCCATTATCGAAGCGATGTTCTTCGGCGAGGATCTTCATCTGAATGCTGTTAATATGCAAAATAACGGCGCGATTAAGGGTCTCCCAGATGATATGGTCGTGGAAACGCAAGCTGTTGTTAACAAAGACGGGATTGCATTTAAACCGATGACAGTTGAACTGCCGACTGCCCTTATCGGAACGATTCATATCCAAGGCACCATCCACAAGCTGTTGCTGGAAGCATATGTCGAACAATCGAAGACGAAGCTGCTGCAGGCGATCCTGCTTGATCCGCAAGCTCCTACTTATTATCAAGCTTGTGCGATGATCGACGAGATGTGTGAGCGGCAGAAAGACTTATTGCCGAAGCTGGAATGGAAATAAGATACTAATATTATCTTCTAGATTGTGAGGCCATGCATATGGAACAAGAAAAAGTGTTGGAGCTGCTTCACAGCATGACGTTGAAGGAAAAGATCGGGCAGCTCTCTCAAGTTACTGGCGAGCATTATGTAGGCAAGGTTGACAGTGAGATGGTGGAGACGGGACCTGGTTATTCAGACCAAGTTCTCGAAGGAGACACTTTATATACGATTGGCAGCATTATCGGTGTCTCTAGCGCCAAGATGATCAACTTAGTGCAATCGGAATATCTGAAAAGATCGAGACTAAAGATCCCACTGCTCTTTATGCACGATGCGATTCATGGGTACAAGACGATATTCCCCATTCCGTTGGGCTTATCTTGCACCTGGAATGAAGGTGTCCTGCAGAAGGCAGCAGAGCATACCGCATCAGAGCTGCGTGCTGCTGGCATTCACGTTAACTTCTCGCCGATGGTAGATCTCGTGCGAGATTCCAGATGGGGAAGAGTGATGGAATCGTTCGGCGAAGACCACCTATTGTCAGGTAATCTGGGTGGAGCGATGATCACCGGTTATCAGAAGAGTGCGGATGGCCGCATCGCTGACTCTGGAGTAGCGGCCTGCTTGAAGCACTTTGCCGCATACGGAGCGGGTATCGGAGGTAAAGACTATAACACGGTAGACATGTCGATGAGAGAGTTCTATGCTTACTATGGCAAGTCGTACGAGATCCCTCTGAAGCAGCAGCCGAGATTCGTTATGAGCTCTTTCAACACCTTTAACGGTGTTCCCGTGAGTGCTAGCCAAGAAGTGATGAAGGATATATTGCGTGAAAAGTATGGGTTTGAACATATCGTAATCTCCGATTGGGGAGCCGTGTCTGAGTTGCAGAACCATCGAGTAGCCGGCAATGGCAAGGAAGCAGCTGAATTGGCTATGCAGGCGGGAATCGATATCGAGATGGTGTCCACCTTATATCTCGAGCATTATGAAGAGATAATAGAGGAGCATCCCGCACTTATCCAAGATATTGACGCCGCTGTCTTGAAGATATTGCAGCTCAAGAATGAGATGGGCTTGTTCGAGAATCCGTACGTTGACGAGGAGCTGGAAGCTCAAGTTATGCTGAATGCAGAGTGTCTTGAGTTCGCGAAGGAAGCTGCTAAGAAGAGCTGTGTATTATTGAAAAATGATCAGAAGCTGCCCATGAGCAAGGAGCACAAGAAGGTCGTTCTCGTCGGTCCATTCTCGGATACTAGAGAACTGCTCGGCAACTGGCAGTGCAAAGGCAGCTTTGACGATGTGGTATCCTTGGCAGAAGGCATGAGACAAGCAGAACGATCGCTTGAGCTGCACGTATACGAAGCTCTGACAGACTGCCCGGCAGCGGAATTAGCAGATTGCGATTATATCGTCGTCGCGATCGGCGAACGCTGGGAGCTAAGCGGCGAAGGGCATAGCAGTGTGAACATCGAGCTAGAAGCGGCTCAGAAGCAGCTCATAAGAGATGTGAAAGCGACGAATAAGCCGTATGCCTGTGTATGCTTCTCCGGCAGACCTCTGGCGCTTCAAGATATTATTGATGATATCCCTGCTCTGCTATGGTGCTGGTATCCAGGCACGCAAGCGGGCATCGCGGTGGCAGAGCTTATCTTGGGACAGGACACGCCTTCCGGGAAGTTAACGATGTCGTTCCCGCGTTATTCGGCGCAAACGCCTATCTACTATAATGAATACAGTTCAGGCCGCCCGGCGAATGCATCCAGCTACAGCAGCAGATATCAGGACTGTGAGATTGGACCGCTGTTCCCCTTCGGACATGGCTTAACGTATACGAATACCGAGTATTCCAGCTTTACCATTTCAAGTTATAGGATTACAAAAGATCAAGCTATCCAGGTCTCGTGGGAGATAAGCAATCCAAGTTCATATGATTATGATGAGATCGTTATCGTGTATATCGAGGATCTTGTATCAAAGACCGTACGTCCTGTAAGGGAAATGAAGAAATATAAAACAGTTACAATCCCTGCTAACCAGAAGGCAACGGTAGAGATCTCGATTGCACTGGAGGATCTTCAGTATCTAAGTGCAGACCTGCAGCAAACCGTTGAGCCTGGGAGATTCAATATCTATATTAATCAGTTGGAGAATGCTGATTTTACGATAGAATATTGAGATTGAGGGAGGGATGCGCAAGTGTCCCTTTTCTCCGCCTAATTATTTTATAAACTTAATTAAGTGTGTAAAAACTTTCACTGTGGATCGGAAATTCAGCACTTATAATAGTTTTTGTGATAACGTTTACATGCGATTGCGCTGGAGTTATGAGGAAAGTTGGAAGGGGGTACAATGTTGAAGCACAGTTGGATAGGTCGTTGGCTATCTCAATGGCAACTCCAAGCTATGATCTGGCCGAGCATCTTACTTATGATCGTATTCTCGTTTATACCGATGTTTGGATTGATCATAGCTTTTCAAGATTATTCTCCGCTATCGGGGTTTACTGGTTCAGAATTTGTTGGACTTGATAACTTTAAAGCGTTCTTTGGTGATGAAGGCTTCTATAACGTTCTCATCAACACATTGGCCATTAGCCTATTGAAATTATTAATTGGGTTCCCGCTTGAAATTGTATTAGCTATTATGATCAACCAGTTAAGCATGGGGTTCTTCAAAAGGTTCACGCAGACGGTGTCCTATTTGCCCCATTTTCTATCGTGGGTTATTCTGGGCGGCATGATCATATCCTGGCTGAACTCATCAGGCTTAGTTAACAGCCTGCTGCTATCCACTCATATTATTGAGGAGCCAATCTCATTCTTGGCCAATGAGAGCCTATACTGGTGGGTGGCCGTCCTCTCTGATATATGGAAAGAGGTGGGCTGGGGAACGATTCTGTATCTTGCAGCCATAACAGGAATCGATCCGTCGCTATACGAAGCAGCCAAAGTGGACGGGGCACAATTCTTCAAGCGGATCTGGCACGTCACTCTTCCGGGCATGCGCAATATTATCGTCCTGATGTTTGTATTGCGCGTAGGTTCGGTCTTGGGCTCCAATCTAGAGCAGACGTTGGTCTTGCAGAATGCTTCCAACATGGGGCGAAGTGAAGTCATCGATTCCTACGTATATCACTTAGGTTTGGCGCAAGGGGACTTCTCCTTTGCTACTGCCGTTGGCATCTTCTCTTCCGTTGTGTCAGTTACGCTCTTGTTAATGGCAAATTTCTTAACGAAGAGATTCAGTGACAGCTCAATTTTCTAGAAGGGGGGATACGGGCATGGAGAAGGGCGAAAAAATATTCAATATCTTCAACATTATATTCATGGTGTTCTTTCTATCCTTAATAATATTTCCGCTGATCAATATCATCGCATTATCACTGAATGACGGTTATGACGCGATGAAGGGGGGAATCTATCTAGCACCGAGAAAGTTCACCCTGATCAACTATGAAACGATTCTAAAGGATCTGACCATCTATCGGGCGTTTGCTGTCACCGTTGCCAAGACGGTCATTGGTGTGGCAGGTCACTTGTTGATAACAGGTATTGCTGCTTATGCAATGAGTAAGCCGTATTTGATGGGTCGCAAGATATTCATCCGAATGGGAGTCATCACGATGTTCTTCAGCGGCGGGATGATCCCGACATTCCTGGTCGTCAAGTCGCTTGGACTTGCGAATAGCTTCTGGGTGTTCATCATTCCAGTGCTGTTCAGCTTCTACGATATGGTCATTCTGATGAACTTCTTCAAGAACTTGCCGGAATCGATTGAAGAATCAGCGAAGATAGACGGCGCGCATTTCTTCCAGATCTTCTTCAAGATCGTTCTGCCTCTATCTGTCCCGGTCATTGCAACAATAGCGCTATTCCACGGCGTCTATCAATGGAATGACTTCTTTGTGGCTAAGCTCTACATTACGGACAAATCGCTGTATCCAATTCAATATTACCTGTATCAGATGTTAACAAGCGCAGGTGCGGCGAACTCCGCTAAGGCCGGAGTGTATGTTGCCAAGGCCGTAACTACACAGTCCCTGCAGCAGGCAACCATGATCGTTACAACGTTACCTATTATGCTGATCTATCCTTTCCTTCAGAAATACTTTATTAGCGGTATGTTACTCGGTGGAGTAAAAGAATAAGGATAAGAGAGGAAGAAGATGATGAAAAAATCGATCGTACTATTGACTATTATAGCGGTGGCAATATCGTTAGTTGGCTGCGGTAATAAAGAAGCAGCGTCGAGCTTGGCAGATCCGACCTTTACCGTTAATAAGAATACGCCGAGCTGGCAGATCGATAAGAGCACGGCAGACCTCGACTGGTACATCAACTTTGACTGGTTCGCTCAGACCTGGGGCAATGATACGGCTACCAAATATATTACAGAGGATACAGGAGTCAATATCACTTATCTGAGCGGCGCAGATGACAAGCTGAATACGATGCTGGCATCCGGTGATCTGCCCGACATTATCACGATAGACGGATCCAGTCCGATCATCAAAGATGCGAACAAGTTTGCTATTCCGCTTGATGTATTAGCAGAGAAGTACGATCCTTACTTCATAGAGAGCGCTGCCAAGCCCGAGACCTTAAAGTTCTTCACCCAAGAAGACGGGCATATCTACGGATATCCGAACTTCTCCACGACAAGTGAAGACTACAATAATGGCGGCACCTACGGCAACCAAGCTTTCATGGTCCGCAAAGATATATACGAGAAGCTCGGCAGCCCTGATATGACAACACCAGAAGGCTTCCTGGCTGCACTAGAAGCTGTACAACAATTAAATATGCAGGATGAGATGGGTAAACCAATCATTCCTTTTGGTACAAGTGACTTTAATGAGGGCTCTGAGAAGAACGGTGTATTTAATAAGACGCTTGCTGACTTTATAGGCGTGCCTATTCTGACAGAAGATGACGAGTTCTATGACCGATTTACGGATGAAGACTTTCAGAAGTGGTTGAAGGCAATCGTGAATGCTCGGCAAAAAGGCTTGACGGATCGAGATATGATCACGATGACCAAGGATGATAAGGATGCAAGACTGACGAACGGCACTTACTTTGTATACTTCGCTTCAGATGTCATCGGTGAGACCAATTCAATGACCGTATGGGCCAATGAGAATCCGGACAAACAGTATATTGCCGTTGATGGCCCGTCATCGACTATAGGCAGACAGCCAATGTTGACAGGCACTTCGATCGAAGGCTGGACGCTAACGTTCATCTCGAAGAACTGTAAGAATCCGCAAAAGGCGATGGAGCTTGTAACCTATCTCGTCAGTGAATATGGCGATACCGTCATGAACTTCGGCAAAGAAGGCGAAACGTACACGATGGTAGACGGCAAGCCGGTATTGAACGCTGATCTGTTGGAATTTAAACAAACTGATCCTGCCGGATTCGAGACCAAGGTTGGCTTGACGACTCACTTATGGCTTGCGGACAGCGCATTGCTATCCCGCCAGATGGGGATCGATCAATTCCCGAAATCGCTGCAGCAAGCGAAGCAATGGACATCTGAGCACATCGTTCCGCAGTTCGAGATAGCGAGTCTGGATACGTACCTATCGAAAGAATCGGCTAGAAATAGAGAGAAGATTAATCAAGAATGGTCCAAGACTATCGCTAAGATCCTGAATGCGCAATCGGATAGCGAGGTCGATCAGTATATGGCCGAGTTCGTACAATATCGACAAAACAACGGTTATGATAAGCTCGTCGAAGAAAGAAACAATCAGATTAAGTCCAATATCGAGAGACTTAAATAGGAACTGAGGGGATGGACAGATGATAAGTATAGATAGCAAATTATATAATGGCCTGGTGCTGTTAGTGCAGTTGGTCGTGTTGAATTTTCTGTTCTATATCACTTCCATCCCCTTATTATCTATTCCGTTGGGCATATTGTACTTATGCCGCTGCATCATCAACATCGTGGAAGACAAGAAGATGCTGGACGGGATCCGATTAACGAAGCAGATCTGGATGCAATTCGGATTGGTTGCGATCGTGAGCTACTTCTCCGTGTATTCGGTCTATTCGCTACTCTTGCAATCCGCTTCTTATGTGAACCTGCTGTTGGCTTCGTTCATCATCTCATTTAATCTGATCGCGTATATCTTGATTCAGTTATATGATACTGGAATTATGAACATATTAAGGGCGTCATTTATGTATTCGATCGTTTATTTCTATAAGAGTGTGTTACTTATATTCCTCTTTATGTTCATCGGTATGGTGATATGGGAGAAGGTGCCGATCTTGTTTATAGTCGGTCTTTTGTCTGCGTATTTCTATATCTTCATTAAACTGAATTATAATACGCTGTTGAAGCTTGATGCGCGAGTGATCGCTAATGTGAAATGAATACGGCGTTCTTAGACGGAAAGAACCGTGTGAATGAATATGTCATTCGACACGGTTCTTGTTATAGAAGCTCTGTAACTAGGCCATTAAGGCAGAATGACTTTTATGAGACAAGCTTTAATCCGGTAACGCCAATAATAATCAGACCCAAGCTGACAAGACGGGCCGCGCTTTTGGATTCTCCAAAAAAGATCATATTAATCAGCACGGCGCCTGCCGTTCCGATTCCAATCCAGACCGCATAGGCGATGCTCAACTGCAAATAGCCGAAGGCCTGATACAGCAGCCCGAAGGAGAGGGCGAACCCGCCTGCGAATAATGCGCCATTGCGGATATTTTTCTCCTGGCTGAACAGCTTCAACCCGACAACACCAGCGATTTCACTTATAGCAGCTAAGGTAACGAACAACCAACCCATTATTGATGACCCCTTTCTTCCACTTTATTGTCAGCCAGCTTCAAACCAATAACCCCGGCTACAAGCAGCCCGATAAAGAGCAATTTCAGGGCGCTCATATTTCCGCCAAATAAGAAGTAATCCATCAATACCGTCCCGATTGAACCGACCCCAGCGAAGATGGCATAGACGGTCCCGGTAGGCAATCCTTCACAGGCTTTGGACAGGAAATAAAAATCAACGATAATGACACCTACGAGCAGTATCCAATGCCATGCCGCATATGCGGTACTGAACCCATAAACCCAGACCATCTCTAATAAACAGGTGAGGATTACATACATCCAATATTTATTCATTTCACACACCCTCTCTATATGAATGACATTCAGTCACTTTTCTTGAAAAGACGACATACTTTACGGACGCAAAGCATGCTCTAAAAAGGTCAGTAATTCAGCTCTTTGATTGGCTTCATTTTGAGAGTCGTACGCATCATATAAAAAGACTTGCTCTGCAGCAGCTTCAATCAGCCCAAGCACTAATTTGGCGGTACGAGCGGGATCCAGGTTTGCGCGAACGAGGCGGCGCTGTTTGTTTGTCTCGAACAGAGAAGCGACCAAATCGTAAAGCGGAGCATAAATGTTTTCCCATTTGCTCATATTTTCGGTAGTGGACAGGCCTGCATAGACAAGAACGGACACGTCACGAAATTCAGCCGTAACCTGGAAAATGGCATTCACCAATTGACTTAGTTGTTCGGTCAACGGATCGTCAAGTGAAACCGAGACTTCAATTTTCTTCATAAATTGCAGCACAATTTGCTCCGCGATCACAGGCATAACCGATAATTTAGAGGGAAAATACAGATAAAACGTTCCCTGAGCAATCTCGGCCTTTTGGACGATGTCCGATATTTTGGCTTTTTCGATCCCTTTTTCTTTAAAAACCTCGATGGACGCTTGAACGATCTTTTCTCTTTTGTCCATTTGCAGTACCTCCTGGCTGAAATGACTGAACGTCATTCATTGTAACAGAACCATTTTTATAAGTCAATTATCTTCGGAATGTCGTCGCAATATCCCCATCATTGAAAATTAAAGCACATGACGGGGATTTTATCAATTCCTCTGCTTCATATTGCTCCTTACATTGGTTAATTTCCAGGGCGAATGTAACGAATCCCGCGCAAATTCAAATTGGAAGGCCGCGCCCTTTTCGGGTTGATTTTTGCGCCGCCACGACACGGAGTGAGTCACTTCCGCCGTCAGGCTATGGACAATGCCTTGTTCGGTGCTCCGCGTGTTATGGTTCCGTTTCTTTTTGGTCGTTAGTCGAAACGTCGTTCCCCTTTCGATCTCTTTCAAAAAGGAGTCTACAGCTTCAGGATTCAGTCCATTCGAGACGCTTTTCAACAGATCAACATCCCGTACGGACAATGCTCCAATGAAAATTTCCGACAGCATGGCGGGAGACGCCATATTGAAAAAGGTCTCGCGCTGGCCGGAGGCCGTATATACCATCAACTGGTGAAATATATCCGGATTGGCGGAGCGATGGGTGCTGCTGTCCAAGAAATGAACGCAGAAGTGGCCTGAAAATCCATTACCCGGGATACCATCTCCTCCATGCGGCATCCCGTTCATGGAAGCTGCAATTTTATGTTTGTCTGTAATGACTAATATCGCTTTTCGTTTCCAGCTCCATTGATTATCATAAATTTGCTTCATAATCTTGGTGTCCTCTTTGGTCAGCGGCTGCACGTCGGCATGTCTGCTTCCGGCTCGCCGTTGCACACGAAACGAAAGCCCTTTTTCCAAATCGATGATGGAAAAGGTACTTTTTCGCGGGACCAATTGCTTTGCTTCACTCCAAGGGATGCTCATTCCATAGTGGCGTGCCTTTAATTCTGCACAATATTTTTGCAATAGCTTCGTTGCTTTTGGAGACAGGATGAGCCGTTTTGACTCCGTTTCGCTCCAAAAGACCCCGAGTTTTTCCATTCGGTATGTTCTCGACTGACCTTTCCACGAGATCAGTAAATAAATATCAGAAAGCGCGGCCGGGGATGAAGCCTCTTCCTCCTTGCTAGCCTTCAAGAGTTGAACGGCATCCTTCGGAGTCAGAACGAGCTTCTGTTCGAACGTGGCAGAAGGAGTGGTTCGTACACTGATGACAACCGTGGATTGCGGTGTGCGCGCAGCATAGACGACGGTATTGTGAACGGGAAGGAATGAAATGATCAGCAAGAATAAGATGATGCGAGTCATCAATGGATTCATGGTCTGGCCTCCATGTCAATTAAGTCTGTCCAATCCATACTTATGGATAGTGTTGTCATTTCTTTTCAAATTATGTGCCGCATGTGGTCGACCGCCGTCATGCAACCGCGCGCTGGGAGCTGCGCGCGGTGCGAAAATAATCAGCCGCTTTTCAGGGAAATGTATTAGGTACATTTCGTGAATTGGGGTGTCCCGATTTGAGTTGGGCTACATATGTTCAAATCTTGCTTCTGCTGCACCAGGCCCTCGTTCCCGGCAGTGTGCAGATCGGCGTACAGGGGCGCAGCGTTGCGACCGCGAATCGTGCCGATTATGTGGCGCCGGTGTTCCCGCTTTTGAATGATGACAAAATAGACCGGCTTCTTGATGATCTCGATCAGAAAGTGTATCAAGCACCCAGAAATGCGCGGATTGGCGATTACGAGGAAATTATCCCGGAACAGAGCGGTTATAAACTGGATCGGAGGCGTTTTCGAGAGCAATTCTATTCCTGCCTCTACAGCACCGGTTCCCAAGCTATCGAAGCGCCGCGCTTGAAGGTTCACGCCAAAGTTGATAGCGAACTGTTGGCATATATCCGTGACAAGAGAATCGGATATTACGTGACCTTTTACAATTCCAGAAATAAAAACCGGTCGCATAATGTGGACCTGGCGGCAAAAGCCATTAATAACACCGTCGTGTTCCCGGGAGAACAGTTCTCGTTCAACCGGGTTGTCGGTATGCGAACCATGGCGAAAGGATACAGGCAAGCGCCTATAATCGTAAGCGGGGAGTATTCGGAAGGGATTGGCGGAGGAATCTGCCAGGTATCCTCGACACTGTTCAATGCCGTGGACCGGGCAGGGCTTGCCATCAAGCAGCGTTACTCCCACAGCCGGCATGTGCCCTATGTACCGCCTCGCCGCGATGCGACGGTGAGCTGGGGCGGGCCGGATTTCACATTTCAAAATCGGTACAATCAACCGGTTCTCATCCGCGCTCATGCCGGCGGGGGCCAAATGGTCGTTGCGGTGTATTCTTCCGAATTGATTAAGTATATTCCGCGCGAGGTCCCAGGCACGACCCGGCGTCTGCCGGAAGAGATCTCCCTCGATATAGAAGCGAAAGTGCAGGAATAAAAAAGAGGCGCATGCCTGGCTGATGCAGGCATGCTTTTCCGGCATTTCACGAAAATGGTTGTTTTCTAGCAAACGGTTTTCTATACTTTTGATTAATCGCTGCTTGCGGAAGATTACTCCATTGTGGAGCGCTTCAAGGATGATTCGCCTTTGCCAGGAATTATGGGATATCCCAAGCTATCTCACCGAGGAAGAGGAAGCTCGTTTGAACAGGCTAAACGAATAATTTTGGCAGGATGAAGATCGGATCGGGGAAAAGGCCGATGCTTTGATTGTAACCAATAAGAAGAGGAGTTGGTTAACCATGTCATCTCTGCATTATTTCCCAATGACAGAGGACTATGCTTCCATCATTGCGAAGTGGACTTATGATGAGCCTTATTCGCTCTATAGTATGGACGGGGATGAGGACACCATTGCAGAGTTCATGAACGGGGACTATTTTTATGTCTTGGACAATGATAATGTCTTAATCGGGTTTATTTGTACAGGGAACTCAGCGCGTGTGCCGGGAGGATATGACATCGGCATCTATCATCATGATACATACATTGATTTTGGATTAGGATTGCATCCGAAGTTCACCGGGAAGGGAATGGGGGCCGATTTTGTTAGAAGCAGTCTTCAATTTATTCATGAGCAGTATCTAGTAACGAATATTCAATTGGTTGTGGCCGCATGTAATGAACGGGCGATTAAAGTGTATGAGCGTGCCGGATTTGCTAAGGGATCATTATTCCAAAGTAAAATCGGAGAGCAAGAGGTTGACTTTATGGTGATGAGGCGCTCGATGCAAGCGCAATGATCCAATGTGAACTCAACCTATCACATCGTGTTCGCATTGGGACATGCCGAAGGAGACCGTGATGAATCAAATATCGATGCCGAAACGACTTGAAAAAGCGATAGAACCATTAAGAATGACCAATACGGGTACTTCCGTATTTGTGGATGTCATCGTTTTAAGCGGGTCTGAACTAGCTGCCACGAATAGAGAAAAGGAATTTGTGATATGGCTGGCGCAAAGGGACCAAAATATCGTTGGCCGTGGAACGGTTGGATGTCATATAGAAGAAATGCCTTGGAAAAAAGACGATTTTGATGAAATGAAACATTTCTTATTGCGTACGATACAAGGCGCGATGACCAAGACGAATTGGCATGTACTAGATTATGAACCGAGTGAGGAGTGGTGCAGGCAGACATTGGGGCACTTCTTCAACATGGTGCAGCTGTTTGCTAAAACAGATGTAGATGCTCAGTATTATGCCGATTGGATCACACTGGATGAAGATGATGACGTACCAACGATACCTGAAGGTTATCCGATGTGTAACGAGCATCCCGTCTATTTGTCCTGTCTTGGATGTATCCTATGCAATTCACAAGAATGGTGAAGAATTGGGGGCCGTAATGATAAAATCAATGCGAATCGAAACGAAACGGCTGCTGATAAGGCCCTATCGAGGCGAAGATTGAATAAGGTGTTATTTTAAGTTACAAGAATGTTTCCCAAGAATCCGGAGTGGAGTACATCACCTTGCGATGTACTTGTAGCGAAGAAAAGAATTGAACAAGAACACCCTGTAGAAGCGTCTTTTTAGATAACATATTAAAAGGAGAAGAGATAATGAATGTTGCAGAGCTTTATGACGGGCTTCCTATAGAACTGCCAAGGGATGTGATGGATGCTCTAGCGTCTCATCATGCCAAGCAAGTGGCTGGTGAATTTTTCTTGAAGCTCATGAATCGAGACGAGATCATTGAACTTCATAAATGTCTGGCTGATGTTGAAGAATTTCAAGACATTCTCCCTTTATGGAGCGATGACAATTCGAACTATGTTGGACTTTACTGTCGGGGACCTTTACAAAACAAGGTATGCTACATTAGTCATGAGGAAACCGATCTGTCGCCGGGCTTCCGAAGTGTAAGTTCTTTCCTTGCTTCGTTGGAACAATCTCCCGATCTGGATTGGGATGATTTAAAAAAGGACTATCCGGCGGAAGCTGATATCGATACACAGCATCTCGAAGATGATAGGAAATGTATCGATGAGTTGATGAGGATATGTATGTGCAGGAAAGAGCATGCGAGATTTTGGGCTATCACAGGCATGTCCCGGCAAAAGAGAAATTATGGGAGATTGCGCAATCCGGCATGGCGAATGGGAGACAAGCAGCGAAGGGAGCTTTGGCAAGAATTCGAGAGACAGGGGAAACATCAAAATAGGTTTTGAATGTATCCGGTCTGAAAGCGGGACCATTGCTTGTTGTTGATTGACATTCGTAAAAATTTTATGAAAAAATGTCGGACCTATGGTCCGACATCCGGGAATGGACTTTTTATTGGGTAAGCTTCGAAATGCCATTGATGATCAGATAGATCCCGATTACTCGTAGGGGGATTCGGGGAGCAGTTCCAACCTTCCACAAGAGAGTTTTGGCCAAGAAGCCGATATAAATGTTGATGAAAATTCCGCAGAGCAGCTCTACGATGCCGATAATAATAAAAAGTGAATTCATCATGCGCACTCCTTTTCCGTTGTTTGTCGAAAACCGTTTGGTTGCTGTGCTTGGCTTATACAGAATATTGTAGAATGATGGCGAGCTGCGCCCAATTCACGAAAGTACTCAATTGTCGCATCACTTTTCCTCGTTTTTCGATGACTTTCGTTATCTATGAAACCTCAAAAAGCCATGCTATGATTAATTGATATGATTGAAGATTAGAAGAACACATATACAACGGATACCGATTGTGCTGATGATGTTCAGTGCCCGTGTGTCCTATAGAACTTGGATAGGGAGCTGCAGGAGGCGAATGCCGCGCTGCAGATCTATTTGTCTGCCGTTGAAGAGCTGGCCATTGCCAACTTACTATTGATGTCCGGTGTCCTTCGCAGCCTGAGCAGGCTTGGGGAAGGTGCGGGCAGCATGCATAATCGAAGGGGGACGCTATGATCAAGGTAATGATTGTAGATGACCAGGAAATCGTCCGGGAAGGGCTTAAAATGATACTGAGCATGTACAATGAGGTCTCGGTAATCGGTGAAGTGCCAAACGGCAGAGTACTGTTGGAACGGCTTGAAGTGATGAACCCTGATGTGATTCTGATGGACATCCGAATGCCGGTGATGGATGGAATTACGGCTGCTCAATTGGTGAAGGAGCGGCATCCGGAGATCAAGGTTATCATTTTGACCACCTTTAATGAAGATGAGTATATTATCCAAGGGTTGAAGAACGGGGTGGAAGGATATATATTGAAGGATTCCGGTTCCGCCGATATTTTACACGCCATCAAAACGGTATACGCCGGCAGCGTGCTTCTCAATCCGAAGGTGACCGAACGCATGGTAGAGGCCATATCCTCCGGACGGGACAACCCCATGCCGTCTCACCAAGAGGCTCCCGTACCGGATAAGCTGGGGCTGCTTACCCCGAGAGAGGCGGAAGTTGCCCGTCATATCCTATCCGGAAGCAGTAATAAAGAGATCGCTCAAGCTCTGTTCGTTACCGAGGGGACGGTTAAAAATTATGTATCCCGAATTCTCGATAAGCTCGAATGCCGGAACCGTACGGAGCTCGTTCTATATTTGAGCAAGCTGGGCCGGCTGTAACACGCGGGCATGTCCAGGGTCCAACCCCGCCAAGATTTTACCTCCAATGGGCATGTAAAGCATTAAGCTCAGTGCCTGCCACAGTATGAACAGCCCGTTTTCAAGTAAATCATAACAAAACCTCATTGGCGGACTGGCGCAATATAGTATACCATGGCCATGCCGATGGGAGAGACCATTCCGCCACCCTTCCCTAAGCGCGAACAAAAGCCATTCCTCCATTGTCTTACGCGAAAGCGATCAAGATAGATTCGAACGTCTATAACCTACCGAAGTCAGAACCCTAATCAAACTTGAAATGGATCCGCCCTTCAGTTCATTCACCGAAATGTAAAACATAGAACCCGAAGTCTGGCCATATAATTTGACCATTGGTGCATTAAGGAGCCGCTTGCGAACATTGAAGCGCAAGAGTAGAATAGGCCTTAGAGATTGGATGGAGAACCCAGACTAGCAGCATTTTGGAAGAGGGGAAGGTATGTGATGCCACAGCAACTCCACTATGCCGTCGTCATTGTAGGGGCAGGCAGCGCCGGGTTGTCGGTTGCGGCCCGTGTGCTGCGAACATCGGCAACACTGCACGGCTCCGTCGTGGTCATTGATCCGCAGGCCAAGCATTACTATCAACCCTTGTGGACGCTCGTCGGCGGCGGAGTCGCGCGCAAGGAGGTGACGGAGCGCGATCAGCAATCGCTTATCCCGAAGGGAGCCGACTGGCTGCAGGAAGCGGTCGCGCATTTCCGCCCGGACGAGAACAGCATCGTTACAAGTACTGGCACCGTCATCCGGTACGATGTCCTCGTCGTCGCCGCGGGTATCCAGGTCGATTGGGATCAGATTAAGGGGCTGAAGGAATGCATCGGCCGTGAAGGCGTATGCAGCAACTATGATTACCGCTATGTGGACAGCACTTGGCGGTCGATCCGGGAGTTCCGCGGCGGCACCGCAATTTTCACGCAGCCGAACACGCCGATCAAGTGCGGGGGCGCGCCCCAGAAAATCATGTATTTGGCCGACGACGCCTTCCGGCGCTCGGGTGTCAGGGAGAAGACAGAGATTATCTTCGCATCCGGCAATGCGTCGATCTTCGCCGTGCCGAAGTACGCCGCTGCGCTCGACAAGGTGGTGAAGCGCAAGGGAATCACGGCCAAATACAAGCGCAATCTGGTCGAGATCGACTCCGCCAAGCGGGAAGCGGTCTTCGAGCATGTGGACACGAAGGACCGGGAGACGCTCCGGTACGACTTGATTCATGTCGTGCCGCCGATGTCCGCCCCGTCCTTCATCCGGGATAGCCCGCTTGCCGGGCCTGGCGGATGGGCCGAGGTCGATAAGCATACGATGCAGCATGTCCGGTTCGCGAACGTGTTCGCTCTGGGCGATTGCAGCAATCTGCCGACCTCGAAGACAGGGGCGGCCATTCGCAAGCAGGCCCCGGCAGCGGCCCGTAATGTGTTGAATGTGTTGGCGGGGAAGGCGCCGGATGTAAGCTACGGCGGGTATACCTCCTGCCCGCTCGTAACGGGCTATAATCGGCTCATACTCGCGGAGTTCGATTATGATCTGACGCCGCAGGAGACGTTCCCGTTCGACCAGTCGAAGGAGCGGTACAGTATGTATCTGCTGAAGAAAGAGCTGCTGCCGAAGCTGTACTGGCACGGCATGCTGAAGGGACGGATGTAACCGCAGGTTCATAAGGTCAACAGAACAGATATAAAACGTTAGTTGAATATGTTCAGAGAAAGGGGAGAGCGGCATACATGCTACTGCGCTATTTTTACGATGAGAAGCTGGCCCACGCTTCGTATCTCGTGGGTTGTCAAGCGACGGGGGAAGCGATCGTGATCGACCCCGCCAGAGATGTTGTTCCGTATATCAAGACGGCTCAGGCCGAAGGCTTGAAGGTCGTCGCCGCAGCGGAGACGCATATCCACGCCGACTTCGTATCGGGCGCCCGCGAGCTGGGGGAGGAACATGGGGCCACACTCTATGTGTCGGGAGAAGGCGGACCGGATTGGTCTTATGCTTACGTGAACGGCGGCGAGGGCAGAGCACCGATCAAGCATCGGCTGGTCAGAGACGGAGAGCGGTTCCAGGTGGGGCGGATCGAGCTCGAGGTGCTGCATACGCCGGGCCATACGCCCGAGAGCGTGTCGTTCCTGCTGACAGACCGAGGCGGGGGCGCCGATAGCCCGATGGGCATATTTACGGGCGACTTCGTCTTCGTCGGCGATATCGGCCGGCCGGATCTGCTGGAGAAAGCGGTGGGCCTGGCTGGCACCGCCGCGGAGGGAGCGCGCCAGATGTACCGCTCCCTGCAGCGCTTCAAGCAGCTGCCCGACTATGTGCAGGTATGGCCGGCCCATGGAGCGGGCAGCGCCTGCGGCAAGGCGCTTGGCGCGATCCCGTCCTCGACGGTCGGTTACGAGAAGCGCTTCAATTGGGCCTTATCCATGGAAGACGAACCAGCCTTTACCGCTGCATTATTGGCGGGACAGCCCGAGCCTCCAACCTATTTCCCCCGCATGAAGCGGGTGA
The DNA here is from genome assembly GCF_003591545.1 of Paenibacillus thiaminolyticus. Lineage (GTDB taxonomy): Bacteria > Bacillota > Bacilli > Paenibacillales > Paenibacillaceae > Paenibacillus_B > Paenibacillus_B thiaminolyticus_A. The sequence continues at coordinate 208,445 of NZ_QYZD01000004.1, read as the reverse complement.
ACCGCGATGGTCCGGAGCTGCTCGCCCGGCTTCCCGCACCGGAGTGGATTGAGGGCACAATCACGGCGGTCTCCGGTCTTGCGGAGGAAGACGCGGTTGTGATTGATACGCGGTCTAGTACGGAATTTGCATCCGGGCATGTGAAGGGAACGATCAATTTGCCGTACAACCGTTCCTTCACGGCATGGGCCGGATGGCTCGTCGATGACGAGCGGCCGCTGTATGTGATGGGAGAAGCGGATCAACTGCCTGAGATTGTCCGCGACATGCGGTCCATTGGCATCGACCGGATTGCGGGCACGATCGAGGCTTCCGCGCTGTGGAGCGGCATCGATGCGGCGGCGTCAGACCTGGAATCGTATCGCGAAGTGGCTCCGGCGGACATCGCCGATCAGGTTCTGGGCGGGAAGGTCGCTGTCGTGGACGTACGCTCTGGAGCGGAATGGGAGGAAGGCCGCATTCCGGGCGCGAGCCATATTCTGCTCGGGACGCTGCCGGGACGCATCCGTGAGGTGCCTGAAGGCAAGCCGGTGCTTCTCCAATGCCGGACGGGGGCGCGCTCGGCGATTGCGGCCAGCATTCTGCAGGCGCATGGCAGTATGAATGTAATGAACCTGCAAGGGGGCATCATCCGATGGCGTGAGGAAGGCTTGCCTATAGCCAAGTAATCGGTCTGCTCCAATGGAGCGGCTCTCCATAGGCCTCAATGATCTGTGGAGAGCCGATCTTTGTATATGTCGATGAATTCTACCAATAAATCTATGAAAATAGAAAATAAAGGTTTACATTATATTATATCTTTGTTATATTCAAGAAGGTGAAACTTACATATATTACATCAAATACAAATATTTAAGGAGTGATGTGAAATGAAGAAGCTTCTGCTCTCATTGTCCGCTTTAGCTGTCCTGGCCACCGCTTCGCCGGCCTATGCTTCTCAGAACCCTGTTCCTGCCGTCTCTGCGGGCCCGGTCGTTCAAGAAGGCCAGCAATTCATTAAGTATTATGCGCTGCGGCCGAATGAAGTTACCCCATGGGAAGGGATTTACCTGAAGAAAGGCCAGCAGCTAACGATTTATGCTCAAGGCAGCTACGCCCATTACTCGGTCTATAGTTCGAACTATCATCTCGGGACTTTTTACAATAGCAATGTAGGCAGAATTTTTACGGCGACGGAAGACGGCTATCTTTATTTTCAATTTGCCGCCCCATCTTCGTACACGATGAATTACTTCACGGTTACATACAAAGTTAACTGAGTGGCGACAGCAGGCGGTCCGGCTGAATAAAGCCGTGTTTACCGGCAAGGACGACAAGGTGAGTCAGGGAGAACCTGATTCACCTTTTGTTGTTCGAAGCGTATGGCCGTCATCGCTGCGGTTACAGTCAGGAACGGGCATGCGCAGCGGATAAATGTCTGTGCACGATTACCTAATATCTTCCTTTTCATAGAGGAATGAGATATAATCGTTGAGGCTTCTTTTTCGTACATATATCCTTTGGAGAGGAGAATAGCAGTGAAATGTAGCAGATGGAGTAGGGTGAAGCGAAGTGTGGCCAGCGGATTGGCCGTCTTGATCGCTATGCTCGGATTCGTCATTCCGGCACAAGCGAATGAAGGACCTGCGGCCATTCCGCAAATCAGTACGTGGTCGGTTAAAACGCTGAATGAAGGGGAGAAGTACGGGATCTTCCCGCTTGCGTGGTACGTTGACGGCACGTTCCAACAGCCAATCACGCAGGATAAGTTGCAAGCTCTCATCGAAGCGACTTCCGCCAAATTGGATGCGCTCGAATTAAAGAAAACAGGGCAGGTCGCCATTCCGTCCGGAGCGAAGGAAATTACGAGAAAAACGGTGATCGATGCCGTGTATAGCGTATTTGCCCAGTACGAATGGCCTGAATCGCTTGATCGAGATATGTCCGATCCGGTAGCGTTCTTGCAGAAGAACGGCATTGTCTATGGAACAGGCAAAGGGCTGGAGCTAGATAAGCCGAGTACCGTAGAGCAAGCGTCTGTTATGGCAAGCCGTCTTGTCCAATTCGGTTATGATGCGGCAGGAGGCGGGGCGAAGGGGCTTCTCTGGAAAGCCACGAAGGGGCAAAATACGCTCTATCTCCTCGGGGCGATTCACCTGGGCATTCCAGACATGTATCCGATGCAAAAATCAATCCGAGACGCGTTTGCACAGTCGGACACGCTGTGGGTAGAAGTGAATTTGCTCGACACAGAAGCCTCGATGCAGTATTTCATCCAACTCATGACGTATCAAGACGGCACGCAATTGAAGGAGCATGTGTCGCAGCAAACCTATGAGAAGCTGCAAAAGGTGCTGGAGCAGCTGAACATGGCGCAAGATACCTTCGATCCGTTCAAGCCGTGGGCAATCACGACCAATCTCTCGATGGCCAATATGTCAGGTGAATCTGCAGACATGGCTCAAGGGGCAGCCCTTGGTGTCGATATGTATTTCACCAACTCGGCCTTGTTGACAGGCAAGCCGATTCATGAGCTGGAAGGACTCAAGTTCCAGGCGGATCTCTTCAATAATGTGCCGCCTGCGGTGCAGGAGAAAGAATTGAACGAGGTGTTGGATCAAATCCTGACGCCGGCCGCCGACAAGCCGGTGGATGCGAGCGAGCAGCTGAGACAGTGGCAGATCCTGTGGACCAAGGCCGACCTTGAAAAATTCTCGGAATCCTTCATGGATTCGGAGGACATGGTGAAGAGCGACTCGGCGCAGCGATTGTTCGGGGAACGGGATAAAAATATGGCCAAAAAGCTGATGGAGCTGCTGGATAAAGAAGGGGCGTCCACGCACTTTGTCGTTGTCGGAGCCGGTCACTTCGTTATCAAAGACATGATTATCGATCAGCTAAAAGCGAACGGTTATGAAGTGGAGTTCGTGAAATAGAATACAGCAACGGCAAGGACTAACCCGTACGCCATACCAAATGGCGGCGGGTTAGCCATTTTGTTGAAATCACACATTGATAATCAAGTCAGGTATGTTGAAGATGTCGCCGTTATTCAAGCCTTTGATGATGATCAAACGGCAACCAGAGAGCTGGTTCGCTCGAAAGACGATGAGCTTGTTTACCATACGGCCAAGGAAAAGATCGAGATCCAAATTAAGCCGTTGTTCGGTTTCAGAGGAAATTATGATAAGCATCGAGTATAAAGATGGCCTGCTGTTCACTTCATTGGAGATTGAATTCAAGGGTGCTCGAAAAATCGTTGATAATATGGTCATTGACACAGGTGCTGTTGAAACGATTCTTTCTCCGGATGCGGTTGAAGATATCGGATTGTTTGCTGAGTCCAGCGACTATGTCCATTCCTTCTATGGTGTCGGTGGAAGCTTGCATAACTTTTTCAGTCGGCGGGCAAAGCGGTGAAGATGAATGGGAAAGAGAAATCCTGCGCCAATGCAGGAATTTACGCTATTTGCTCTGCTATTTGAGAGAATTCCTGCAAAAGTACATCATTTCTGCCGATTTTTGCTTTCCATTCATTGGTATGGCTGAAATTCATGCCGTTTTGCAGGAATTTTGGTATCGAAGTAAACATCTCGAAGAAAAACTGTACTTTTACAGTTTTTTCAGCAAGCTGAGCTGTGAGAAGCAGGGGCGGGCCGTCTCGCTGCAGGTAACAAACTGCTTATGGGACCAACCCCTTGTTCACCATTCATATAGGCGCGCAGCGGGGGAGCTACGGCGAGATCAGATCCCGGGACAGCTTGTTCAGCCGCTCGCAGCCATTGTCCGTGACCAGCACCATGTCCTCGATCATGATGGAGCCAATGCCGTAGCCGTAGTAAGGCGTCTCCAGGCAGATGACCATGCCCGGAACGAAGACGGCTTCCTCCGCCGGGCTCAGGAACGGGGCTTCCTCGGCCGCGAGGCTCAGGCCTGCGCTGTGTCCCAGATGGCCCCGGTTGTAATTCGGCAGGCCGGAGCGGCGGATCACCCGCATCGCATCGTCAAATGCGCTGCTCATCGGCAGACCCGGCTCGATCAGCTCCAGCAGCCGGTCATGTCCGGCCCGCAGCGCGCCGTAGATGCGCTTCACCGTGTCCGAAGGCGAGCCGAGCACGAAGGTGCGGGCTATGTCCGAACCGTAGCCGGCCACATCGACGCCGACGTCGAATTTGATCACGTCGCCGGGCTGTCCCGGGCGGGTGTCGAATATATGCGCCGGTGCGAACTTCGCCCCGACGGAGATCATATGGAAGCGGGAAGGCGCTCCATCCGCATGCGTCAGCAGCGCACGCCGGAACGCGTCGGCAATGTCGGCCGCCGAGCTGCCGGCCCGGATCTCCTTGATCGCTTCGGTGATTCCGATCTCGGCGTAAGCGCAGCTCAGGCGGAGCTGCTCAACCTCCCAAGGGGTCTTGCGCGCACGCAGCTCGGCGAGCAGCCCGCCGGCCTCCGTCAGCTCTAGCCCCGGCACAGCTTCGCGCAGCGCGTTCACGGCAGGATATCGCATCGCGCTCAACTCGACGGCCACCTTGCCGCTGCGGATTCCGTATTCCGCCAGCACCTCCCGGAGCAGCCCGAACATTTCCTCGACTTGATGGTTGACGGGCCTCCGTCCTTCGTACCTGTCGCCACGCAGCCCGAGCGGATCGTCGACGTCGACCCAGGTCGGGTACGTTCGCAGCTCGCATTGGGGCAGAGCGTCCGGTACGCCCGCGGCCTCGAACTCATTCATGATGATCACCGTGCGGCGGGACGGATCACGGAACATCACCGCCAGCGCGACTTCGTTCATGCGCAAGGTATACATGAACGTGCTGGGGTGGCCGGACAAGTAATAGAAATTTTCGCAGCTCGATACCACGATGGCTTCCACGTTCTCTCTTTCCATTACCGCTCGCGCCCGCTCCGCGACATCTTTCAAATGCTCAGCTTTGCCGTAAATCATATGATCAGCTCCTTCAAAGCCCTCATTCTTCTGGCTCACTGCCAAGCTGCCGCAAAAACTTGCGGGCCCGTTCGGTGCGCGGCTGAGTGAAAAAATGCTCTGGCGAGCTTTCCTCCTGGATTTTCCCGTCGCTCATAAAGATAACCCGATTCGCTACTTCCCGCGCGAATCTCATCTCGTGGGTGACGACAATCATCGTCATCCCTTCCGTAGCCAGCTGCTTCATCACCGCCAACACCTCTCCCGTCAATTCGGGATCGAGCGCCGATGTCGGCTCGTCGAACAGCATGATTTGCGGCTGCATAGCGAGGGCGCGGGCAATGGCTACCCGCTGCTGCTGGCCGCCGGACAGCCGGGATGGGTGTTCATTTTTTTTGCCCAACAGCCCGACTTTGGTTAGCAGCGACTCGCCAATTTCAACCGCCTGTACTTGGTTCATTTTTTTCACGATCATAGGGGCCATGGTGACGTTCTCCAGGACGGTCATATGGGGGAACAAATTGAACGATTGGAACACCATTCCGGTTAACGTGCGAATATGCCGCACCGCTTCCTTCTTGGCGGCTTCGCCCATGGAAGCGTTCCAGGCCGCATCGCCCACCCGAATCGATCCCGCATCCGGCACCTCCAGCCCGTTCAAGCAGCGCAGCAGGGTGCTCTTGCCGGAGCCGCTCGGCCCGACCAGGACTACGATTTCTCCGGAGTCAATATGCAGGTTGATGTTTTCGAATACGGTCAACTCGCCGAAGCTTTTGCCGAGATCATTTACCTCAATCATGTGCATCACACGTCCTTAATAGGCTTTTGACAACCGCGTCTCGATACGGTTCAGAATGTAAGAGAAGAACACGCTCATCACCCAATACATGAGAGCGATCGCCACATAAAAAGGCATGGCGACATAGTACTGCGCAATGAGCAGTTGAGCGGAGCGCAACAGCTCCGTTACGGTCACGATGGAGACGAGCGACGTCTCCTTCAGCATCCCGATGAATGTGTTGCCGAGCGGCGGGATCGCCACCCGGGCCGCCTGCGGAAGCACGACGCGCCGCATCGTCTGCCAAGGCGTCAAGCCCAGGGACTGAGCGGCTTCCGTCTGACCGCTGGGCACGGATAGAATCGCGCCGCGGAGCGTCTCGGACAAGTACGCGCCGATATTGATGCTCAGTGAGATAAAGGCCGCGGTAAGCGGCCCCAGCGTGATTCCGAAATCAGGCAGTCCGTAATAGATAAGGAAGATCTGCACCAGGATTGGCGTGCCCCGAATAAGGGACACATATCCTTTGGCCAGCGTGCGGACGAGCCGGTTTCCTTTCAAGCGGGCAATGGCGACGACGATCCCGATAAAGAGCCCGAAAAACATGGAGACGACCGTAATCAGCAAGGTGTAGTACGCGCCTGTTAATAGAAATTGGAAATTACTAAAGACCAGCTCCATTATCTGTCTCCTCCTGGCTCTTGCTCATTAGAAGTTCGGATCGACATCGAACCATTTATGGAAAATTTCCGTGAATGTGCCGTCGAATTTCATCTCGGCGAGCGCTTTATTGATCGCATCGAGCAGTTCCGGATTATTTTGGCGAATCGCGATCCCGGCAAAATCTTCTTTAATCGGCTCGCCGACCGCTTTCACCTTGAACTGATTTTTCTCAATCAGCGGCTTGAGGGCGAACACATTATTGATCGTCGCGTCGATGCGGCCGACGTCCAGGTCTTTCAGTGAGGTGATGACATCGTTATATGTGGCGATCTCGAACTTGCCGACCTTCGGCATCGCGACGTCGCGCAAATATTTCTCATCGTTCGTCCCGAGTCCGACGCCAATCTTTTTATCTTTGAAATCTTCGATCTTCTGAATCGTCTCGTTGTCGCTCTTGACGATGACGTTGACGGCGTTCTTCACGTAAGGTGTGGAGAAATCCATCATCTTCTTGCGATCCTCGGTAATCGTGACTTGGCTGACCAGCGCATCGTATTTATCCTTTTGCAGTCCTTCAATCAGTCCGGAAAATTCACCTGTAATGAATTCGACTTCCACACCGAGGCGCTTTGCCACTTCCTTGGCGACATCCGCATCGAAGCCGTCGACCTCGTGCTTCTCGTTCAGGAAGTTGTATGGGGCATAGGTGCCCATAAGCCCGACTCTGATTTTGCCGGCCTTCTTGATCTGTTGGAGCGCGTTAGCGGCGCTGGCATCTTGGGCCGGCTTGCTTCCGCATGCAGCGAGAGCGACAGACAGAACCGTGAGCAGCAGTACAGCTTTGACGAATTTTTGTAGTTTGACAGACATGATGATAGCCTCCTTATGGGGTCTTCCTTATAAGTAAAATGGGTTATCCGAGCAACCCCCGGAATTCGAATTTGGCGGTTTCTTCGGCGATTTCCGCTGGGGAGTAGGCGGACGTATAATCTACCTCTTGCATCGGTCCGAACAGCCATTTGGACAATACGCCCGTTATGAAGCAGACGAGAATGCTGGCCCGAAGCGGCAGATCATTCGTACGGGGAAGCATGCCTAGCTCCATTGCCCGATGAATGTTATGCTTGAACGCCTCCTCGAACGCAACCCACGTGTGCGAGACCGCTTCCCGCACCGGAGGGTCTGCGCCTTGGCCTTTTATAAGCAGGAAAGCCATCAACTCCCGATTACGATCGGCGAAGGTGAACAGGTCGGTGAGCAGCCGTGCGGACGAACGGACCAAATCATCTACCGTGCCTGCGTGCTTGCGGTAGCCTTGCTCAATAACGTTTATCAGTTCCTTTTTTCCGTCTTCGATTAGTTCCAGCACGAGCTGTTCTTTGCTTTGAAAATACCAGTAGAACGTTCCTTGCGACACTCCTGCGGCTTTGACGACATCGGAAACTTTGGTGCTGTGATATCCCTTGCAGGCAAATAGCTTCAGGGCGGCGCCCATCAATTGTTGACGGCGGTCCTGTTCTTGCTTCGGTCCGGCAGCCAGCTTCCATCGCCCCTTTCCACTTAACTGACGAGTCAGTTAATGATAATTCCGATGGGATTACTATATTTTAAGTTTAGGTTGGTGTCAAGCTAATGTTTCGGTTTGAATATTGCGTTATTGTTTCTTTGGTCATTATGTTGACACACATTATAACTATTGTTATGTAAAAAATTACCTTCGCATCTGTTAAAGTATTGATGAAAGGAGGATTATGGAATAAATAACGCAAAAAAAGATCGATTGCTTCATTCTGGTCGAAAGGGGCTGAAATCCCATGTAGTGAATAATGTGTACGATGTTGAAGAATGTTCGTGCCTTTATAGACAATACTATGCTCGAACATTGGAAGATCTTGGATTGACTCTGCGTTCGGATGGAATCGGCACAATTACAAGCAGCAAATCATTAGTTATGCTTTAGATTGTGAAATACTTATCAAAGTAAGGAGAATGTCCTATGAAATTAGTAAAATTACGAGTAATCACGACAACTATATTGCTAAGCACCATGTTTGCTTTACCTTCAACATTTGATGGATATGCCGGGGCCGCATCTTTACATGATCCATTTATCATTACCGCTTTTGATGACCATAAAGATACGGACAAACCCGTAGATTTTAGGGATGATAAGGAAGCAGCTAAGAAATGGGGGGAAGAAAAAGCAAAAGAGTGGAAATTAACTTTTACTGAAAAAGATAAGATCAACGGATTCTTAGCTGATAAAAATAAAATCATGACAAAGTATAAAGAGATTAGTTTTACGGCTGATGGAAAGACGCAAGCGGGAGATCCGTTTGCGGAGGAAATTAAAATATTGAAAGATATTGATAAAGCCTTAAGTAAAGCGAATCTGTCAGCGTCTATTCACACGTATAAAAATGTGGCGCCTGCAGAAATCGGATTTCATAAAAAATTAACGAATGGCAATCAGCTTGACCCGGAGGGCAAGAAGAAATTTATTGAACAATTTCAAGGTAAAGAGTTGAAGTTCGATGGTTATCTTACGACCCATCTAACGGCGCAAGATGTTACGGCGGCAGAAAGAATTATTTTAAAGGTTACCGTCCCGAGCGGGAAAGGATCGACACCGACAAAGGCAGGATTGATTCTCAATAAGAATGAATACCAAATGTTCATTGACAATGGTTATGTGCTCCATGCAGATAAAATTACCCAAATCACACAGAAAGGCAAGGAGTGCATACAAGTTGAGGGAACATTGAAGAAAAACCTTGATTTCAAAAATGATATCAATAACGAGGCTGATAAATGGGGAAAGGATCACTATAAAACATGGGCTAACGCAACGGCGAAAGGTGAACCCGATGCTTCGAACAGATTAAACCCTGATCAACTGAGAGACATTCTTGGTTATATGGAGCGAGACTATCAGGCCATAAATACTTATTTGCGAGACAATGGGAAGGGCGATGCAGCATTAGATGAAAAAATTAAAAATATTTCCGAGGGGTTACGAAAAACAAGCATACCCGAAAATATGACCGTATATCGATTATGCAGCAATTTGGAATTTGGCTATGAAATTGGTCAGACTCCCACTTTAGAAGACTTTGAAGGAAAATTTTTAAATCAAATTCATGAGGAAAAAGCATTTTATAGTACGAGCATAGCCAGCGCGGGACTTGATTTCGGGAATAGGCCATTAATTTTGAGATTGCATGTTCCTAAAGGAAGTGTAGCAGCTTATGTAACGGCGTTGGGTGGAAAAACAGGGGAAAAAGAAATTCTTTTTGACAAAGGAAGTAAATATACCATCGACAAGGTAACAAAGGTAACGGTAAAAGGAAAACCTAAATTGGTGATCGATGGCACATTATTAACAAAATAAGGAGATGGAAACGATGAAGAAAAAAGTTAGCATGATGTTAACATGCGTTTTGTTAGCTCCACTCTTTTTGAATGGAAATGCTCCTGTAGTTCATGCGGGGGACCCGTTTGTAATTACATCAATAGATGAGCCAGCCATCGATCGCGAGGGGTTGATAGGATATTACTACCGGGAAGATCAATTTAAAAATCTGATACTATTCACTCCCACGCGCAATCATACCCTCGTCTATGATCAAGGAACAGCTCGCGATTTGTTGGCTGACAGCCAGCAGCAATTTTCTTCCATTCGCTGGGCCGGTCTGATAACAAGCAAGGAAACAGGCGATTATACATTTTCCTTGTCAGATGATGAACTTGCCATCATCGAAATCAATGGAAAAATAGTTTCGAACAAGGGCAAGGAGAAACAAAGGGTCCATTTAGAGAAGGGACAATTCGTACCCATAAGAATCGAGTACAAGCCTAACGGCAAGCTGAGTACCGGCAGCGCCGCATGGAATAAGCTTCGGTTAGTTAAGACAGATATCCGCAATCATACCATCCCTGTTCAACAAGAGGAGCTAAGAAACCCAGACTTTAATAAAAAAGAAACGAAGGATTTTCTTAAGAAAGCCTCTGTATCCTATCTGCATAGTCAAAAAGAAGTAAAAGATGATGATGATAAAGATACGGACGGGGATTCCATTCCGGATAGCTGGGAAGAAAATGGGTATACCATTATGAATAAAGTAGCCGTTAAATGGGACGACTCCTATGCATCCAAGGGATATACCAAATTTGTTTCCAATCCATTGGATAGTCACACGGCAGGAGATCCCTATACGGACTATGAAAAAGCGGCAAGAGACTTGCCCCTGGCAAACGCGAAAGAAACCTTTAATCCGTTAGTAGCCGCATTCCCAAGCATCAATGTAAGTATGGAAAAGATCATACTGTCGGAGAACAAGGATTTATCCAAGAGTGCAGAATCCCACTCCTCAAGTAATTGGTCATATACTAATACGGAAGGAGCTTCTATTCAAGCAGGTATTGGTCCACAAGGTTTTTCGTTTGGAATAAGCGCAAACTATGAACATTCTGAGACGGTAGGGGCAGAATGGGGAGCATCCCATGGAACGACCTCGCAATTCAATACCGCTTCAGCCGGATATTTAAATGCGAATGTTCGCTACAATAATGTCGGAACAGGCGCAATTTACGAAGTACAACCGACAACGAGCTTTGTACTCGGGGACAGCACGATTGCAACGATAACGGCAAAATCGAATGCTACCGCATTAAGTATGCCTTCTGGTGAAAGCTATCCGAAAAAAGGGCAGAACGGTATCGCTTTAAACACCATGGATGACTTTAACTCGAATCCGATTACCTTAAACAATCAACAGTTGAATGATGTCGTAAATAAAAAACCGATTATAATTGAGACGGACCAGGCAGATGGGAAATATGCCATAAAAAAAGCAGATGGCTCGATTGCGATGGGTGGTTCGTGGACTGGTGTGATTGACCAAATTAAAGGGAAAACAGCTTCTATTATCGTTGATAAGGGTGACTCCGCTTCGGAAAAAAGAGTGGCTGCCAAAGATTATGATAACCCGGAAGATAAAACACCGTCCGTATCCTTAAAAGAAGCACTCAAGCTGGCCTATCCGGAGATTACGGAAAAAGAAGGATTATTATATTATGATGATCAGCCGATTTATGAATCCAGTGTCATGAGCTATGTTGATGAAAATACGGCGAAGGAAATCAAAAAACAGATCAGTGATACAAAAGGAATATTTAAGGATGTCAAGCAGTTATATGATGTTAAGCTGACGCCAAAGATGAATTTTACGATCAAAATGTCTACGCTTTATGATGGGGCGGAAAACGGCAGTTTATCTGGCCCTCTAGGTACCTGGTCTTTGATATTGGTTATTGATGGCGGGAATACTGGAAAGAAGCAATATATATCAGGTCTATCCGAAGGAACGAGCACCCTTACCCTAAATCAAGCTTCAAAGAATAAGTTAGAGAGAAATACGAACTACTATATCAGCTTATACATGAAGGCGGATACGGATAATACAAAGCCTACACTAGAAATAGCTGGTGAAAAATCTGTGCTGGCTAGTAAACAAATAACATTAAATAAGAGTGACAAGAACTATACGCGAGTTGATATTTTGGTTCACAATTTAGAATATAATCCGATTAAGGAAATACGCATCGTTGCAGATGGGAAATCAAGGGTTATGTTTGATGATCTTAGTTTTTCTAAGGTTTCGGCCATAAAACCTAATGAGTTGTCAGACGAAGAAATAAAAGGGATATATCAGGATCATAAAGAAAATGTAGTCAAGTACGATAATAAGTCCTATTTAAACTCTGTCACATTTACAAATATACACCCCTTACAAAATTATGTAACGAAATACAGAGTGAAAACAACAGCGAATTTAGATAAAAGTTTAGGCAGTTATCCAGTTGATAGCAAGGGTAGTGTAAAGGTTAACATGTTAGATTACAATAAGGGAGGAGGCTTAGATCTTGGTGATAATAATGGAAAAGTTAGTATATATGCTGTAACAAAAGATGGAAGAGAAATAGAAGTCTATCAAAGAAACTAATGATGTTTCTGTATACAGAAAAAGCGAAACAAAGCTAAGATTCCTTAACTATCAGCGCTCACGTCCTTTGTCGGTAAAAAATCACCGTCAATGGCGTGAGCGCTGTCGCAAACACGCGAATTCGCACTCTTGCCCGGGAAAATTTTTAATAAAAGATGCGCACAGCCTGACTTCGAGCCAGCCGTCCACGAGGCTCTTTTTTGTATCTACTTAATGACATTGACTATCCTTCCGCCCAGGAAAAATCCAGCTTTGCGGTCGTTATGGGGAATCGAGTCGATGAGTATATGTAATCTCATTAAATAACCCAAAAATCCGGTTTGAGGCTCTCTATTTCCTGCTGCGAAAATTGTATTTTTACGGAGAAGTACTGAATTATCCCTCTGAAATACTGAAGTCTCCCCCTATTGAACGGCGGCTAGGCGGCCCATATGCCAGAAATGGATATCCCGCATAATTCCAAAAAAATTGAACACCAATAATGCTCATAGATGTGGTACGATAGATATGTTTTTTGTCACAGGCCGACATATTTCGTTGCTGCCGATGGCGGATAAAATGGGCTTGCCATTTATCTTAAAATTGGTTATGATTCAATAACGGACTATATATGGTATGCGAAAATGAATACATACACTATATATTGTAACGGCAAGTGGAGTTCCCTGCTTAACCAATAGCATATTTTTCTATCATTCTCTTCGAAGAGTAAGGAGATGGAAGTGCCAATTTGCATGCGGTACATCGGATCATCGTGCGCGGTTGGTTCCTGTCTCTTTCTTTGAGATGTGCTCTTTTTGGCGAGTACAGGCGACTCTATTTGAAATTTGAAGATTGGATTGCGACGGAGGGATCACGTGCTTATCGCTTACGACTCGAAGACCGGCAACGTGAAGCGTTTTGTCGAGAAGCTGGATATGGATTGTGTTCGCATATCGGAAGAGACGAAGCTGACCGACCCCTTTATTTTGATTACGTATACGACAGGGTTCGGACAAGTGCCTCAATCTACAATGCAATTCCTCGAGGAGCATGGTCACTTGCTGCAAGGTGTCGCTTCCAGCGGCAATATGAACTGGGGCGTCCGGTACGGACTGGCAGCCGATCATATTTCTCGAATATATTCAGTGCCCGTGCTGATGAAGTTCGAGCTCAGCGGCACGAAGAAGGATGTAGAACAATTTACTCAGGAGGTCCATTACTTTGATACCAAAATGGATACAGCTTAACAACGAAATCATGGTCCAGAAGGACGGCAAATTCCAATTTGACAAAGATCGAGAAGCGGCGAAAAGCTATTTCATTGACTATGTCAATCAAAATACAGTATTCTTCCATAATCTTGAGGAAAAGATTCATTATCTGATAGAGAACGACTACTATGAAAAAGAATTGTTCGATAAGTACGAGTTCAAGGATATTAAGCGTCTCTATGAATATTTGTACGGGAAGAAGTTCCGCTTCCCATCGTTCATGAGCGCGTTCAAGTTCTATAACAACTATGCCATGAAGACCAATGACGATACGAAGTTCCTGGAGCGCTACGAGGACCGGCTGGCCGTTGTCTCCCTGTTCCTGGCGAGCGGGGATATCGACAAGGCGTTCGAGTATGCCGAATTGTTAATCTCCCAGGAGTATCAGCCAGCGACACCGACATTCCTGAATGCCGGGAAGAAGCGGAGAGGGGAGCTGGTCAGCTGCTTCCTGCTCGAAGTGGATGATTCGATGAACTCGATCGGATTCTCGATCAATTCGGCGCTGCAGCTTAGCAAGATTGGCGGCGGCGTCAGCCTGAATTTGAGCAAAATCCGCGGCGCCGGCGAGCAGATCAAAGGGCTGGACGGCAAGGCAAGCGGCGTTCTGCCGGTCATGAAGCTGTTCGAGGATGCGTTCTCCTATGCGAACCAATTGGGGCAGCGCGACGGCAGCGGCGTCGTCTACTTAAATGTATTCCATTCCGATATTCATGAATTTCTGGATACGAAGAAAATCAACAGCGATGAGAAAATCCGGATTAAGACCTTGTCGCTTGGCGTTGTGGCTCCGAATAAGTTTTTCGAGCTGGTCGAGCAGGACAAGGATATGTACTTGTTCTATCCGTATACCGTGTACAAGGAGTACGGCAAGCATCTGGACGACATGGACATCAGCGAGATGTACGATGAGCTTGTCGACAATCCGAATGTCCGGAAGAAGAAGATTGTCGCACGCGACCTTATTTTGAAGATTGCGCAGATTCAGATGGAATCGGGCTATCCTTATATCATGTTCGTCGACAATACGAACGAATACCATGCGCTCAAAGAAATCGGACGCGTCAAGTTCTCGAACCTGTGCAGCGAGATCGCGCAGCTTAGCGAAGTGTCCACGATTAACGACTACGGCGTAGCGGACGAGATCCATCGCGATATTTCCTGCAACCTCGGATCGTTGAATATCGTTAACGTCATGAAAAATAAGCGGATGCGCGACACGGTACACCGCGCGATGGATGCGTTGACCGAAGTGAGCGACCGCAGCAATATCAGCATTGTGCCTTCGGTGGCCAAGGCGAACCGCGAGCTCCATTCCGTCGGCTTGGGCGCGATGAACCTGCACGGCTTTTTGGCGAAGAACAAGCTCGCCTATGAATCGAAGGAAGCGAGAGACTTCGTTCGCGCGTTCTTCATGATGGTGAATTTCTATTCCCTGGAGCGTTCCATGCTGATCGCGCAGGAGCGCGGCGTGACGTTCACAGATTTCGACAAGAGCGAATATGCAAGCGGCGCGTACTTCGACCGTTACTTGAATACGGACTTCAGTCCGAAGACGGAGCGAGTGCAGCAGCTCTTCGAAGGCCATACGATTCCGACCCTCGAAGATTGGGCCCGCTTGAAGGAGCAGGTGATGGAGCATGGCTTGTACCATGCGTACCGTCTGGCGATTGCGCCGACAGGTTCGATCTCGTACCTGCAGTCCTCGACGGCATCCATTGCACCGATTACGCAGCGCATCGAAGAGCGCGAATACGGCGATTCGAAGACGATCTATCCGATGCCGTACATTAGCGATGAGAACTACTTCTATTACAAAGAAGCTTATGATATGGATATGTTCAACTTGATCGACCTGGTTGCGGATGTGCAGGTCCACGTGGACCAAGCCATTTCGACCGTCTTGTTCGTGAAGGACGATCTGACGACCCGCGATCTGGCGAAGTACTATATCTACGCACAGAAGAAGGGGCTCAAGACGCTCTACTATACCCGGACGAAAAAGAAAACGATCGACGAGTGCGTGAGCTGCGTCGTATAAGTTGAATAAGTCTTATCAGTCGGAGCCTTATAAGTTGCAGAAGTTGCAGATATAGAAGGAGAATTCGTCGATGAAAAATTTTGAAGCAGTGAACTGGAACCGGCCCGAGTCGGATTATATGGAAATGCTGTGGACGCAAAATACGTCCCAGTTCTGGCTGGATACCGAGATTCCGATCTCGAAGGACCTGAAGTCGTGGTCCAAAATGACCGAAGACGAGAAGCTCGCTTACATGCATGTGCTTGGCGGCCTCACGCTGCTCGATACGGAACAAGGCAACGTCGGCATGCCGGTCATTGCGCAGCACGTCGAAGGCAAGCAGAAAAAAGCGATTCTGATCTTCCAGGCCGCGATGGAAGAGATTCATGCGAAGAGCTATAGCACGATCTTTACGACCGTGGCCAGCACGGCCATGATCGACGAGACGTTCGACTGGGTGAAGGAGAACAAGCATCTGCAGAAGAAGACCGCGATCATCGATGGTCTGTACAGAGGCATTCAAGACAACGATCCGATCAGCCTGTACAAGGCTATGGTGGCGTCCGTCTTCCTGGAGAGCTTCTTGTTCTACTCGGGCTTCTTCTATCCGCTGTACTTGGCCGGACAAGGCAAAATGGTAGCAAGCGGGGAGATTATCAAGCTAATCATCCGCGACGAAAGTGTTCACGGCGTTTTTGTCGGCTTGCTGGCGCAAGAAATTTACAATAAGCAGAGCGCAGACATGCAGCAGGAGCTGTCCCAATTTGTGCTAGATCTGCTTCTTGAGCTGTATGAGAACGAGCTGGAGTATACGCAGCATCTGTATGATGCGATCGGGCTTACGCATGAAGTGAAGAAGTATATTCGCTATAATGGCAACAAGGCGCTGATGAACCTCGGCTTCGAGCCGCATTTCCCGGAAGAGGAAGTCAATCCGGTCGTCCTGAACGGCATTCGCACCGAGACGAGCACGCATGACTTCTTCTCGACGAAGGGCAGCGGTTATCAGAAGGGCAAAGTGGAGCCTTTGCAGGACAAAGACTTTACGATCCTGAATGATCGCGTGAAGCAATCCGAGATTTTCTAACGAACATAAGCTGCACCCTTCAGAACGGGGAACGGACGAAGCCGCCGGCTTATCCGCTGCCTGCTGAGGGGTGCTTTTTTATGCAGCGGCTGTGGGCTGCGGGCCGTGGTCTGTCGCGTGTGTACCGCGATGTACTGTGCCCGAGTGGCCTGCGGTGTTCGTGTACCGCGATGTACTGTGCCCG
>NZ_QYZD01000004.1:23844-191449 GCF_003591545.1 Paenibacillus thiaminolyticus | reverse complement strand
ATGTACTGTGCCCGAGTGGCCTGCGGTGTTCGTGTACCGCGATGTACTGTGCCCGTGTGGCCTGCGGTGTTCGTGTACCGCGATGTACTGTGCCCGTGTGGCCTGCGGTGTTCGTGTACCAAGATGTACTTGTGCCCGTATGGCCTGCGGTGTTCGTGTACCAAGATGTACTGTGCCCGTATGGCCTACAGTGTTCGTGGTAGAACTCGTGTACCGGCCTAGCCCTGCATCGAAAAGGCTTCCACTTGTTGGACTCGGTTCGCAAGCTTGGAACAGCGATAAAAGCGCTTAAAACTTAAAAATGCTGCAAATCTGCAGCTTTCTCGTGATCACGACGGCATCTTAGAGGGAATCCTGCAAAAGTGCATCAATTTCAGTCCTATCACTTAAAAAGAAGTGGAAAACAGTCAAAATAATGTAGAAATGCAGGAATTTTACTTTATAGTAGCTAAAATAGCATAAAATGATGTATAAATGCAGAAATTTACTCCTCCTCCAAGCAAACACACTTCATCAACACGTCACAGGGAATCCCCGGCGCCCACAAAATCAAAAAAGCCGGCATGGCGCCGGCTCTGTCAGAAGTAACTCTATTTTTCTGCGTCTTAGTCTTTATATTGCGAAGCCGGAGCACCGGCTCGTCCGCGATTCCATATCGCTCCGATTATCCATCCTACAAGCCATCCGATAATCCCGCCTGCTATCGCCGGAACGACCCAGCCGATTCCCTGTTTATATAGAGGAAGATATTTGAGCCACTCCGTAACCTGCTCCACCGGGACTTTGGCCTCCTTCAACCCGTCGAACAAGCTAATGACCACGGTGCCGATAAGAGCGCCAGCGTAGACGGACGGGCGCCCGCCGAACAAGCGGTGGCCCAAGGACATTATGATTAACACAATAGCTACAGGATAGATGACCAACAGCACCGGAACGGATACCGACAGAATGGTATTCAACCCCAGATTGGCTACCAATAAGCCCACTAGGCAAGTCAGGAACGCGACTTGCTTATAACTGAACCGGCTGAATAAGGTGGAAAAATACTGGCTGCATGCGGATACGAGTCCGATGCAGGTCGTCAGGCAAGCAAGCGTAACGATGACGGCCAATAAGAGTAGTCCGGACTGTCCGAACAGTTTTTGGACGATTTGCGTCAACAGCTGCCCTCCATTTTTCGCATAGCCGAACTCGGTTACACTCGTCATACCGAGCCATCCCAGCGCCGCATAGACGAGCGACAAGCCCACACCCGCGATGACGGCGGCTTGAATCGTGGCTTTCGTAATCGCGCGCTTGTCCTGGACGTCTTGATCGCGGATCGCATTGATGACGATGATACCGAACGCGAGCGCGGCGATCGTATCCAGTGTCATATACCCTTCCATGAATCCTTTGAAGCCGGGCGAAGTCGCATACTCCTGTACCGCAGGCTGCGCTTCTCCAAGCGGATTCATCATCGCAGCGATGAAGAGTCCGGCGATGGAGAGCAGCAGCAAGGGCGTAAGAATCTTCCCGACACGGTCCACCAATTTGGATGGATTCAAGCAGAGCCAATAGACGAGAACAAAGAACGCGAGCGTATAAATCAACAGCATCCAACCGTTGGCTTGAAGCGGTTCGCTCAAAAAGGGGAGCATTCCCATCTCGTAGGACACATTAGCTACACGGGGAATCCCCATGAAAGGGCCGATCGATAAGTAGGCGATGATGGCAAACAGGATGCCGAACTTCGGATGCACCCGGCCAGCGAGATGCTGCACGTCCCGGCCTGTCAGGGCAATCGCGATGACGGCGAGCAGCGGCAAGCCAACGCCGGTCAGAATGAAGCCAAGAATGGCGACGACGAAGCTATCTCCCGCCTGCTGCCCCAATATCGGCGGAAATATTAAGTTCCCTGCACCAAAAAATAACGAAAAAAGCATGAGTCCCACGAAAAATACGTGGCTTCCCGAGAGTGATTTCATCTTTTCTTCCCCCTATATTTCTTGACACTTTCTTACATAAACGCAAAAAATCCGCCCCCTCACAGGGACGGATTGTGATCCGCGTTACCACCCATTTTCACGGAGCAAGTTCTTATCGTTCCCGCACCATGCAGCTCATTACGTACTGATATACCATACGAATTCCGGATAACGGTGGAAGTCCGTCGCGGCTTACTCGAGTTCAGCCGCGCTTCTCGGAGATGACCTTCAGTTATGAGCCGAACGTTGGCTTCCAGCATACACCAACTCTCTGGAGATCGGGATTCATAGCTTACTCTTCTCGTCCATGAAGTTTACGTCAAGTGTTTGTTATCTATTTTCACATAATACCATGGAGCTTGTCTTCGCACAATATTTCAGAGAATATTCCTGCTAGACTTTATCCCTATTACCGCCAGCAGCTTCGTGACATACGACGGGCCGACTCGCTTACAAGAGGTATTGCGCTCCGGACAGGTTTGGATATCCATCTATGAAATGAACCAGGAACCGGCGCTGCGGGTTTGTATTCAAGCACTGCGAGACGACAGAGGAAGATATTATCGCTCTGGTGGAGCTGCTCAATAGTGCGAGGGCACAGATGAAGAACTAAAAATCAAAAATAAAACTAGGAATCGACCTGTTACGGCCGCTGCCGCAGAGTCGA
Organism: Paenibacillus thiaminolyticus; assembly: GCF_003591545.1. Taxonomy (GTDB): domain Bacteria; phylum Bacillota; class Bacilli; order Paenibacillales; family Paenibacillaceae; genus Paenibacillus_B; species Paenibacillus_B thiaminolyticus_A. Next base: position 188,815 of record NZ_QYZD01000004.1, on the reverse strand, counting down.
TTTTTTTTTTGATTCTGGCTGCCGAGACGGTAAGCCGCGCAAAAAATCCGTTTTGAAGCAGACATAATCCGTTCATCGGTGGCTGGCGGCTGAAATCTCGCCTAGCATAAAAAGGAGCATGTGCCATGTAAAGCAACGAAGGAAGCATGGCGGTGCAAAGAAAGATGCGAAAGGAAAGATGTAAAGATGACTCGAGTTCGATTCAGTATATTTTTTAGCGTGTTCGTGGCGATGGTTGGGTTGATGATTATCGCCCCCGTGATGCCTCCGCTGATACGCGAATTAGGGCTGAGCGAGACCCATTCGGGCCTGATTATCTCGCTCGGATCGGTCGCCATGGCCGTGATGGCGCCGGTGTGGGGGAGATGGAGCGATGTGCGAGGAAGAAAGCCGGTCATCCTGATTGGCTTCCTTGGCATGTTCATCAGCTACGTGCTGTTCACGGCGACGATGTATGCCGGCTTGTCCCAACTGATCAGCGGCGCTCTGCTGGTTGCGCTGCTCATCGTGGCGCGCGGCCTGGTCGGCTTGTTCATTCCTGCCGTTCCCTCCGCGGCGCAGGCGTATATGGCGGACATCACGGATGAGCAGGGCCGCTCGGCAGGGATGGCGCTGATCGGCGCCGCCAATGGCATGGGGCTCGTGCTTGGCCCGGCCATTGCCGGAGCGTTCGCGATCATCGGCCTCATCTGGCCGTTGTATATTGGCGCGCTGCTGCCGCTTATCGCGATGGTCGTCGCCCTGCTGCTGATCCCGGCGCACAAGGTGAAGATTCAGGCCAAGCCTCCGAAGCTGAATCCGTTCCAACCGGGTCTTCGCCTTTATCTGTTCGCCGGGCTGGCGACGATGCTGAGCATTGTCACCTTGCAAGTGGTTGGGGGCTTCTATTTTCAGGATCAGTTGTCCATGACGACGAAGGAGACTGCGCGGATGTTGTCCATGGGCTTGATGGTGAGCGGGGTGGCAATGATTGTAACGCAGTGGCTGCAGATGAAAAAGCCGAAATGGCAGCCCAAGCCCTTGATTCTGGCTGGTTCGGCGCTTCTCATACTCAGCATGCTGCTCTTCTTGTTCGTCATTGACCTCGTCAGCTTTTACGCGGCCTTCTTCTTGTTCGGTGTCGGAACCGGGCTGATGATGCCGGGCTTCATGTCCGGCTCCTCGCTTGCCGTGACCCCCGAGCAGCAGGGAGGCGTGGCGGGGCTCGTCGGATCGGTCTCTGGCATCTCCGCCGTGATCGCCCCGATTGTGAGCACGAGCCTGTACAAGCTCGATAAGCATCTTCCCTTTGCGGCGGTCGCTGCGTTAGTGCTGCTTATGGCTCTAACGCTGCTTGTCGGCGGCGCGAAGCTTGCCGCAAGCAAGGGAGCAGCGGAAGCGGCAAATGCAGACAAATAGGTATGTACCTGTCTTTAAAGGCGAGTAGCATTTGTATTGGGGGATCTTTGCGTTTCTAGCTTTGATAAGGGCGCTGATCACGTTATATATCGGCGTCATGTGCTCTCATATCGCGGCGTTCAACATCCTCTACCGGCTGCGGGTGAGGCTGGCCGACCATGTCGCCAAGGTGCCGATGGGCTACCATACGAAGACAGCGACGGGAGAATTGAAAAAAATTATCGAGACCAGTGTCGAGAAAATCGAGAAATTCATCGCTCACCAGCTTCCGGTATCGTGTGCGCCATCGTGATCCCGCTGCTGCTGATCGGCTATTTATTCTGGCTCGATTGGCGGATGGCCCTCGTGCTGCTTGTTCCTATCGGCATCGGCTTATGGCTGCAGGCCCGCCTTTTTGCAAGCGCCAGCGGCCAGCAAGCTTTTCGTGATTTTCAATTCGCGGTGGAAGAGATGAAAGCGACCGGTGTGGAATATGTGCGGGGGATGCCTGCCGTGAAAATATTCGGGATTCCGGCGGATTCCTATGAGAAGCAGGGGAGCAAAGATTTTAAAGCGGTATTGAACGGTATTGATTTTGTCGCCAAAGCCGGGGAAATGACGGCGCTCGTCGTCTCAGTCGGAACCCAGCCGGATCGGATTTTCGGCTCTAACTGCTGCTATTTCGACAACCAATCCCAAAAGCCGCCAGCGATCACCACATTTTTGCCGGTCAGGTAAGGAGCAGCAAGCTGGTCAAATACCGCGGCCCGGTTCCAAAACGCGTTACCGATCTAGCAGACTTCGCAGCGGCCGTAATGATATCCGTTTCCCAACCGAGCCGCCAGCCCTCTTCCGCTCTGTACGCAGCGGAACGGGGACTCTACCCTGCATGATGCATCTAATTCCCTCCTTCTCATAACATAGGTCTTTATAATCGGTCCTGGTTCATTGTACGAAGGCTGTGTCAGAGGGTTGAACATTTAACTGTTTTTCCTTGGATGGCAACCTAATATCTCCTATTGGATGATGACGGCCCTACCATCTCATCCGATCTTCCAGCCAGGCTATCCATGCCGTCGGGTTAATCTTGTGGTTCAAGAATATGCTGATCCACACGACGAACCCAAGGACGGACAAGGCCACGAACATTCCGATCTCCCGGGGCGGCGTGCGCTTGCGCACTTGGATGGCTAGAGCCCCGCCACCGGCCACCGCCATGAACAATAAGAACCCGATCATGCCGGCGTCTCCTTTTTCCGCTTCCGCCGCTTCTGAATCCAGGTTAGGAAGAGCAGCAGCAGCGGGATCAGAATCCCGAACAGGCTGTTATATTGGAAGTTATATTTTTTTCCCCAGGTGAAGGTCTCTACGACATTGTCGCTAAATGTGATCGCGAACCCCGAGATGAGCAGGATAAGCGGGATGGCTACCCACGTCCTGTCCTTCAAGCGGAACAATTGGCAGATTCCCGCCACGGCGCAGTAATAGGAAATGCACAGCTTGATGAAAATCCACACGAGCCAAATAATCACGATGGTGGTCTCTACCCGTTCAATGAATTCCGCAATGCGCACCTCCTGCACGAGGATGAACAAGGGATAAATGAAATGAGAAGCTCTCGTTACGCCAAGCACACCAATGATCACGAAAAGAACTCCGCTCAGCAAGACGGTAGCCAGCGCGAGGCCAAGGAGCAGAGCGGACTTGACCTTGCGCTTGACATAAGGAACAATCATCATAAGAGAGATGACCTCAAGATAGGGAAAGCCCAAAAACGATCGGGTCTCCTTTATCGTCTTCAAGAAGTTCATGGTGAACATCGGCTCGAATCGTTCCCATTTCCATTCCGCCAGCGAGAACAGGCAGATCGCGATCAAAAGAAGCACGACGATGGGGGTAAAAAACTCCGTCACGCGCGCGATGCTCTCGATTCCCTTGATCGTGGCGTAGCAGGCGACGGCCAAAAACATCAGGTGAAACACCGACAGCGGCGTCCGGGGCATGAGCACTGTCTTCATGAAAGTGCCCAGATTGCGCGTCACCCAGCTTGCGATCTCGATAAAGAAGGAGATATACAGCAAAGCGAAAAGCCCTCCGATTTTATTGCCGGCAACCTTGGTGCAGATTTCGATAATGCTTAGCCCGGGATTGCCTCTCGCCAGCATTAACCATAAGCAAGCGATCAAGACGGCGGTGCTGCCCGTCCATAGCGGAATCATCCATGCATCCTGCCCCGCCGTGATTATAAGTCCGCCGAGACTGAGAAATATAGCGGTTCCGACCGTGAAATTAAACACCAGTAAAAAGAACTGCCATCCGCTAATGCGTACGCTCTCCATCGCTACCCCTCTTCCAGTATGGATTAATCGTGTTCCCGATCGTGCTGACGGTGCCTTTGACCGACAGCTCCAGCTTTGTCTTCTTCCACAGTTCCTTATTCCGCTTAGCCGCGGCCCACTCTTTGCCTTTGCTTCTCCTGATTTCCGCTTCAATGTCCAGCAGGTCCCAACCTTTTTGCTTCTTTTTCTCAAAAAAATCAGATGCTTTCTTCTCCGCCGTCTGCTTGAATTTTCTCTCGATTTCATCCAAGTTCTGTAGCGTCAACGGTTTATCCTGGTTATTGTGCAGAAGCCGTAGCTTCGCGTTAAGCTCAATCCGGAGCACGGGCTGCCCGTGTACGAGCGACAGCTTCCGATGCATCTTCGGACTTGACATCTGAACCTCGACGCGCTGATCATGGATAGTCAACGTTTGATACAGGATACCAATCTCGCCTTTCAGCAAATAGTACCAGGCCATCTCCGCATCGGTCAGCTTCCCGACCATCCGATCCGCCTTAAATACGGTGCCGCCGCTCAACAGAAAATTGCCATGGGTGGCATCGAAATGTTCAAACCGGTCCGTCGTCGGCTCGGACGGCAATTCGGACAGCCTTATGACGGGCAGCACGGTCAGCTTGAAGGTTTCCATGTTTTCGGCGAGATCCTTCACCCTCGCCTGCTTGCCGAACTGGCCCGAGTATTTGGACTTGAGTTCGATAATGGAACGCGCCGCCCGGCCCGGCAGCCGTTCGATCGGGATATACGTGTTCATGATTTCCGACAGCGGCGAATCCGTGACGAACAAATAGATGGTAGAGCGGCGATCCGGCTGTTTTTCGAAAAAATTGATCAATTCAAGCATGCCCGACTCCGCAAGCCGCTCCGTCACGATCAGTCCCTGATAATGATTGAAGAACGGCCGCCTCGGGATGATGTCGTGCAACTTGTCTCCAATATCCCCCAGGGTAAATGCTTCGATCCGGTAGGTGTATACTGGAGCTTTCATGCTGGCCGATTTCTGGGTAGCCATGCCCCCTGGATTGATGACCTGATAATAGGTCGTATATTTTCCGCTCTCTGGCTCCTTGTCCAATCCGACCAGATTGACGATCGCCAGCTGATTGATCTCTTCCATGTCCCAGCAGCCGGGAAGACAAAGACAGCAGAATCCGATCAGAAGCAGCTTGCCTGCCCGCTGAAGTGCCTTGTATCTCATAGGTCTCACCTTTTTTTGCGCTTAGTTTTATTCATGCGGGGGAACGTCTTCATCCACGTTCGCGGCACGCGAACGAGCACATCCTTCCAGTCCGAGATGAACGTCGGCGCTGCCGGAGCGAGATAAGGGACACCGAATGACTTAAGGGATGCGAGATGGACAAAGGTGAGCAGCACGCCGCATAGTATCCCGAAGCCCCCGGCGAAGGCAGCCAATATCATGTAAAAATATTGAAGAAAGCGCTGCGTGATGCCGAAGTTGTAGAAGGGCGCGACAAAATTGGCAATCGCCGTAATCGCGACGACAATGACCATCGCGGCGGACACCAGGCCTGCGCTGACGGCCGCTTCTCCGAGCACGAGCGCGCCCACGATGGAGACCGCTTGTCCGGCGACCCGCGGCATCCGCAATCCCGCCTCCCGCAGCACTTCAAAGATAATCATCATAAGGAACGCTTCCACGGGAGAAGGAAACGGCACCCCCTCCCGCTGCGCCGATATGCTGATAAGCAGCGCGGGCGGAAGCAATTCATGATGATAGGAGGTGACGGCAATATAGAGTGCGGGAATAAATACCGCCAGACAATAAGAGAGAAACCGAATCCAGAGCAAAAATGTGGCAATATCCCCCCGCTCATAATAATCCTCGGGTGAGGTGAAGCTCTGCAAAAAGGTGAAAGGTCCGACCAGCGCCAAAGGGCTGCCGTCCACCAAAATCGCCACTCTCCCTTCCAGCACGTGAGATGCAACGACATCAGGCCGTTCCGTTCTCATCAAGGTGGGAAAGATGGTCAGCGTCTTATCCTGAATCCATTCCTCGATGTAAGTGCCCTCCAAAATGCTGTCCGTATGAATGCGGCTTATCCTTGTCCGGAACTCCTCGAGCACTTCATCGGGAGCAAGCGATCCCATGTAGGCAACTATGACCTTCGTCTCGGTTGCCTTGCCGATTTTCATTTGCTCCAGCCGCAAATCCGAGGTGCGGATTCTTTTGCGCAGAAGTCCGATGTGGGTCGCAATATCCTCATTAAAGGCCTCATGCGGTCCGCGCACCGTCGTCTCCGTCTTCGGCTCCGAAAGGGGGCGGTGATAGAACTTCGATACATCCAGCACAAGGATACGCGGCGCTCCCCGGATGACAAGCAGCGCTTTCCCTTCCAGCAGATGCTGGGCGCACGAATGCAAATCCGAGGCAGCCTCAATCGAGGCAATCGGGATTCTCTGCTTCACCATGTCCTCTAGGCTTGAATCCCCTTCAGAGGAAGCAGGCAGCGGAGCCTCGGCGAAGCTGCGAAGCACATTGTCTTCAATTCTGTTCTTGTCCACCAAGGTATCGATGAAAAGACAATGCCCTTCCACGCCGGGCCTGATAACAAAGGTGTGGTTCATAAGATCGGGCGGATCTCCGATCACGTTAGTCAACTGCTGAACAAATTCGTCCAAGCGGCTTGGATCAAATGCAAGATTGTCGGCATACTCGCTGGGATTATCGCTCTTGCTCATGGGACTGTCCTCCGGGTAGTGATATTCCCATTCAGTTATTTCCATTCGGAGGGTAAGAAATACCCGTCTAGCGGCATCCGGGCGGTGACCTGTGCCGAACATTTGCGGCATTTGTCGCTAGTTCGGTTTCGATGCTAAGCCGGTCCTGCGCGACTTGTCCTTTATGATCGAACCGAATACGGTTACGGCTCTGGTGGGGACGTCAGGAAGCGGGAAGAGCATGGTGACGCGCTTGATTGCCCGCTTCTGGGATGTTCATCAGGGGGCGATCAAGATCGGCGATCAGCCCATTCGGCAGGCCGACCCCGAGAAGCTGTTGCAGCATATATCGATGGTGTTCCGAGATGTATACCTATTTCAGTACACGATCGGTAACAATATCCGAATCGGGAACATGGATGCGTCGCAAGAAGAGATTGAGGAGGCGGCCAAGCGCGCTTGCTGCCATGAGTTCATCTCGCAATTGCCCCAGGGCTATGATACGCCTGTAGGCGAAGGCGGCTCGACGCTGTCCGGCGGCGAGAAGCAGCGGGTATCGATCGCCCGTGCCTTATTGAAGAACGCGCCGATCGTGCTGCTCGACGAAGCGTCGGCTTCGCTTGATCCGGAGAATGAAGCTGCTGTTCAGCAAGCGATCAACGAACTGGTCGCCGATAAGACCGTCATCATTAGCGCGCACCGTTTGAAGACGATTCAACATGCGGATACGATCCGGGTGCTTGACTAGGGCCGGCTCGTCGAGGAAGGAATGCACCCCGAATTGGCGGCCCAAGCGGGATTGTATGCGAACCTGTGGGGCTTGCAGCAGGATGCCGACGGGTAGCGGGTGAAATAAAGCACGCCTTTTGATAGAAGCTCCCAGAAGCTATATGCAGACGGGAGCTTTCTTTATGGTCGGCCTTTCTCTCATGGCGAAGAAGCAGTATAACCGGACATCATGCAGGAAATAATTGAATTAACTTTTGAGAATCTGGTAAAAAGGGGTCGCTGCATGAATTGGTCTGCGTGGTCGATGGATCGAGTTCTTATTTTGTTTGTCAGTCTGGCGTTTCTCTTGATGAGCATCCAGGTGACAATGTTTCATTATCGCCAAAATTTTCACCATAAAGCGATGTGGGTGCCCGTGTTTCTTTCCCCCCTATTTTTCATTGCCGGGATCGTGTTGACCTGGTATAACCAGGCCTGGCTTGCCGCTCTGTTCCAGGTGCTGATGTGGCTTGGCTTGATATCCGGCCTGATTGGCTTTTATTTTCATTTCCGCGGAGTCGGGATTCGGGTCGGGGGATGGGCCTTGCGCAATTTTATGATTGGTCCGCCCGTCATCCTCCCGCTGATGTTCTCCGCGTTAAGCGCGCTGGGCTTGGTTGCGATGTACTGGAAGGTGGGGTGACCGATGGCACAACATAGTCATTATCCGTCTTTTGATGTGATGAAGGAACGGCATGAATGGGATGACCATACCCAGAGCATCGTGATGTCCCGCGCCAAGCCGAACAATGTCCTTCACTTTTTAACACCGCCTGAGGCCGGCCTGATCCGGCGCATCGGCTCGCTGCTCGTCGGCGATGAGACGCCGGAAGCGCTCGATTTCGTGCTTGTTCACATCGATCGGACGCTGCATCAATCCCCCGGGGAGAGCCAGCGCAAGACTGGCGTTCCCGAAGCGCCGAAGCTGCTTCGTGCGGGACTCCATGCGCTCGAGCAAGCAGCTCAAGCCTTGCACTCCTCCTCCTTTATGGACCTGGATGCGGCTGATCAGAAGCAAATTTTGCAAGATATGAGCCAATCCGCCGCCAAGCCCATAGGGGTCTGGAACGGCATACCGCAAGCCGAGCTGTTCAGGAAGCTGTTGAATCTGACGGTCGAAGCGTACTGTTCTCACCCGAAGGTATGGTCCGACATCGGATACGCCGGTCCCGCCTATCCGCGGGGATATGTCCGCACGCAGATGGGACAATTGGATCCATGGGAGGCTCAGCCGGAACAATGATGAACCGAAAATATGCGAACGAAGAAGTGGATGTCGTCATCGTGGGCGCGGGCGCCGCGGGCGGCTTGCTGGCCAAAGAATTAAGCGAAGCAGGCATGAGCGTGGTCGTCCTCGATGCCGGGCCATTCCGTGATCCGCAGAAGGATTTTGCGAGCGATGAGCTTGCGATGAGGAACCTGGGGTGGCAGGATACCCGAATCGTGGACGGGAAGAACCCATTGACGATGGGGCACAACAATTCCGGCCGCGGGATCGGAGGCGGAACCGTTCATTTTACGGCGGTGTTTTTGCGGTTCCATGAGGCGGATTTCAGAGCAAGAACGCTGGATGGCGTCGCGGAGGATTGGCCGATCGGCTATAACGACCTGGAAAAATACTATGCGAGGAACGAAAAGGAAATTGCCGTATCCGGACCGAAGGATTTTCCGTGGGGGAACTACCGTGGACCGTATCCATACCCGGAGAGGGAGCCGCTCAGCCCGAACGCGTACATGTTCATGAACGGCTGCGACAAGCTCGGCATCCGCTCCTCAGTCGCTCCGCTCGCGATTCTGTCCGCGCCGTTCGAGGGCCGTCCGCCGTGCATTAACCGGGGCTTTTGCAATCAAGGCTGCATGCCTGACGCCAAATTCAGCACGCTCATCGTCCATATCCCGAAAGCGATCCAAGCCGGTGCCGAAGTATTGGCAGATTGCATGGTGACCCGAGTCATTATGGGAACGGACGGGAAGGCGAAGGGAGTCGCTTTCATTCATGAAGGGCAATCGTATGAGCAAAAAGCGAAGCTCGTCATCTTATCCGCCTACGTGGTCGAGACGCCGCGCCTTCTGCTCAACTCGGCGACCGCGCAATTCCCCGACGGGCTGGCGAACAGCAGCGGCTGGGTCGGGAAGGCCGTCATGGTCCACAGCAGTCACGACGTCTATGCCAAATTCGAGAACGAAATCAGATTGTATAAAGGCACCCCTGTGCTGGCTACGACCCAGGATTTCTACCGGACCGACCCGAACAATAACTTCGTGCGCGGATATACCCTCCATTCTCACGGGGCGCGGCCGCTCGAGTTCGCGAGCGGGATCTCGAAGGCCGAGGGAGGTCCGGTGTGGGGGGAACGGTTACGGGAGACGCTGCTCGATTACAACCATTATGGAAGAGTCACGCTGGTCGGCGAAGTGCTGCCCCATCCGGAGAACCGGGTAACATTAGCGGATGAAAAAGACGAGTACGGCTTGCCCCGCGCCAAAGTCACCTTCAGTTACGGCGATAACGATCGCAAGCTGATTGACCATGCGGTCGCCAATATGAAGGCTATTCTCGACGCCGCAGGCGGCAAGGTCGAATTCGTCATTCCGGACAGCGCCCATATGATGGGGGGCTGCCGCATGGGGAATGATCCGGCGTCCTCGGTCGTCAACTCCTATGGGCAAACCCATGACATTCCTAATCTGTTCGTCTGTGACGCGAGCATCTTTGTCACGTCTGGCGCTGGTAATCCGACGAACACGGTCATGTCATTGGCGCTGCGAACAGCCGATTATATTAAGGAAAAGGTAAAGAAGCTGGAGTTATGACAAAGGCCGATTTGATGAGATCGAGCCGTGCGGCGGCATCTCGTTCCGGCAGCCAACGGAAGATAAAGAAGTAAACTAACCCCTTTTGCAGCGTTGCGGAAGGGGTTTCTGCTTTTTTTGTGGACCTCCCTCTCCCTGGGGCAATCAATCGGTATTTTTCCCTAGCATAGTTCCCTGGACGCATCGAAAACAAGACGAGACTTGGTATGATATAAAAGATAGGCATCGCGGTCTGTGCAACAATGCTTGGATAGGCCTCGCCGAATATGCTCTGTGGGAGCATGAGGAGACAAGCCCGATCACCCGGGAGCAGCTTCGCCAATGCGTGGCCATCGGGACAACTATTGATGGCCATTTCCTGGCCGTGCATCCGCAGGCGGAGGGGATCGTGTGGCTACCGAGGCATTCCGAGACGATCCGGCTCATATCGCCCGAGGCTGCATCCTACACGGGTACGCTGGATCGAATTTATCAAGAGACGTTCGGCGCTGCCGAGTCTGCTGTCCCCGTTTATTTCGAACCATGGAATAAGACGAGACAACACGCCTTTTTTCTATTCACTCCCGAGAACGGCAGCAGCTTGAGCTTGCGCGAGCTGGGAGCGCGCTGCCGGGACTTTTTCCGACCGGATCTGCTGATCGACAATGAACATACCGGGATGAGCTTCATCCGGGAGCTGGGCGGATATGTCCGTTTCAATTACGCCTATGGCCGGGAGGTGGCCGTGTTCTATGAAGAGGAAGCAGCCGGGCTATTCCGGGAAATCGCCCATTTTCTGCGGAACAATCATTGCCGCCCAGCTCCATTGTGAGCTTCAGGGCCTCAAGGGGGAAGCACTTATCCATGATGCATACGGAACGGGAAATTACGACTAGGATTATCGGCCTGCTGCGGCACACGTCCATTTACGATGACTCCTATGAAAACATGGTGACACAGCCTTTTCAACAAGATTATATCGGCGATCTCAGCCCCTGTGTGCGCATTCGAGAGCATGCATATGAGCTGGTCATGTATGAACGAGGCGTGCAGATGCTAAGCAAATTGTCCCAAAATGTGGATGACGTCATCTATTGGATTTTGGAAGATACCGTAAGCACAATCGCTCATGTGAAGCTGCTGCACAAGTACAAGGCGGACAATGTGAATACCCGCTTGCGATACACGAAGGAGATTATTCAGGAACTGACAAGCATGGTGAATCAGGCCTTCCATGACATCGGGGGAATATATGAGGAATGGCATAAGGCCGGCAGGCGGCGCGAGCTGGAATCCAACCGTTCGTTGTGAAGCGGAATTCCGCTGCATTCGAGAAGATATATTGTAGAGAGGGGGGAACTAACCGTGCTATCGCTAGATTACATATGGAACGCCGTTCACGGGGATCTTTTCTTTGAAAAGATATTTGCCTCGGACATCGATTGGGATGAACAATTAGACAGGCGCGACACGGGGGAATTCGATGAGAATTGGACCATGAACCATGACATCGTACAAAATGCTGCCGAGGCCCGTAGGTTTCCCGACTCGGAAATTGACAAACTGCGGGAATTCGCCTTTAAGAAAGTCTTCGCCATCACGCAGAACCCCGATCTGGCGGGGTATGTGTCCGATGATTTCGGGTTGATCGGAGAGGCTGTGCAGAAACATGCCGCTACGCCCTGGATTAGAGGGATGATCAAGGATTATATAGAAGGAACATTTCCGATATCTTCGAGAGTAGACGAGAACGGAACCGATGAATAGAGGTGACAGCATGAACCAAGAACTGGTGAAGCATTTTGGAAAAGTTGATTTTGCTGATTTCTGGAACGATAGCGAGTATGCATTAGAGGAATATGTTGGCGAGCCGCCGACAGATGAGCTTATCGCATCTTTCGAGGAGGAGCTCGGATATAGATTACCTGCGTCTTATATTGCGCTGATGAAGCGGCATAATGGCGGGGTGCCGGTGAATACCTGCTTTCCGACAGAGGAAGCCACTTCCTGGGCGGAGAATCATATCGCCATTACCGGCATTATGGGCATCGGGCGCGAGAAGCCGTATTCTGTATGCGGGGAGTTCGGCAGCCCTTTTATGATAGAAGAGTGGGGCTATCCGGATATCGGTGTGGTCATTTGCGACTGTCCTTCCGCTGGGCATGATGTCGTGATGCTCGACTACCGGGCATGCGGCAGGGACGGGGAGCCTGCCGTCGTCCATGTCGATCAGGAACTGGACTATGCCATTACGTTGCTGGCGCCGAACTTCGCCGCCTTCATTCAAGGGCTGGTGAATGAGGAGGTATTCGATACCTCCGAACAGGACAAGCAGGAGGACTTGCGGAGAGTGGCCCATGGCCAATTTTCACCGCTGCTGTCGGAACTGTGCGCCCATGTTGACGAAGTGGCGGATATCGAAGGCATCATCCGTACTATCTGTACAGACATCGTTGAAGAAAAAGGGTATTTTGCTTTTCATGCGGATGAGCGCTCCATGCTGATGTACGATCTGCAATTGTGGCTGTACACGAAGACGTATCCGCAGACAACCCGAGAGCAGTATCTGGCCAACTACGAGAAAATGATCGCCTTCGGCGGAGCCTTCAGCACGGGAGGCTATGCACCGGCCTTTATTACCGACTGGCTGGACGCCCGGCTACAGCAAGGCCAGATTACGGACGGCGGCGATAGTCTGCGCTTGACGCCAACCGCAGCCGGAGAGTTGATCGGGAGGCTGAATGCGGTTGGTTCGGCTTCCTGATTCCAAATCACTTCATTTCCGTTGTGCGAAATGCTTCGTTTTTCGACCGTTCCTAATCATTCATGAAACGTTTCCGCAAGCGAATGCGGTCAAATCGCTCTATGGATGTGAATGGCACATGCCCGCCAATGCGACCATCAGGCAGTTCGCCGGATGGGAGCATATTTCCGGGTCGTCGGTCTCATATCTTACCATATCTACGCATGCCATTAACTGTTCTGTCATGTCTCACTGATGAAAGAGCTTGAAGCAAGTAATACGTCCATTTTGTTAGGCATTTGTTTGGCTTTCTTTTTTGTTTTACATATATACTGAATCGAGACAGTGAAGTATCAGGATGAAGTTGGATATGGAGTGCGTCGCTACGATTTATATTTATGGCTCCATTCCTGTTGGTGATTGTGATGAGCAGGAAAAAGCTGCGGCCGTTATTGCAAGTGATGTGAGAAAATACAGGGACATGGTTTTTGTGGAGCTCCGTAGGGTTTGGCCTATCCTATGCCATTTTGGTTTTTTCTATCAATTTATGGAAGTACTTTTGCCAATCGTGTTATTAGCTTCTCCGCTTCCTTCTATTTTATCATGGTGCGGAATGTTCATCATTATGCTGGAATGATATCACATAGTTATGTGTCTGTTATCTCATAAGGTTGGAATGAGTCGCAAGCAAGATGTTAGCGGCTAAATAGAAAAGGGGTGTCCCAATAGTAGTAGATAGGTACAGTGAGACAGCCCCCTGATTCTCAAGCTCAACTCGCGGAAATACTGCAAAAATACACCTTTCCTGTATGAAGTGTACTCCGTTACAGGGAAGCCTGCAAAACTGCATCAATTTCAGACTATTCAATAATTAAATGATAAAAATCGATAGAAATAATGTACTTGTGCAGGAATTTCATCAAATAGCAGCCTAATTAACGTAAATTGCTGTAGTAACGCAGGATTACACTGTCTCATCTATCTTCTATCGCTTTTCCCGCCGCCGTTTTTCCCATCTCAACATCCTCTGTTGACCCGTCACCTCATTCATAGTGCAAAGCCTATGAGACACTCCCTTTTTGTTGATTGCCATGAAAGAGAAGCACATTCCATCATCTACACAGCCGATGTGGTTAATTAGTGCTGTTATGGAGCATAGGCGCCCCTCCATCACAACGCCGCCCGAATATCATCCAGCAGGTAGCGCTGGCTTAATTTCTCCAGGCGCGCGAACTCTTCCTCCAGTTGATTTTTCAGTTTGCTGTCGGGCACATATCGCGGCGTCATTACCTGATGATGCTGCAGACTCCGTAATCTGTACTGTGTCGGCGGATGGGTGGAATCCAGTTGCACAGCGCTGGAATCGCAAATCCGTTGGATTCGCTTCTGCTCGCTTGCGGGGACATGCTCCATCTTCTGGCGGAATTCCCCGAACAAATCCGATGCAAAGCGGTAGCGGGCGATTCGCTCAGCCGTCAGCCAGAATACGGGAGCGAAGTGACATTTGCTAGGCCGAGCAAGCGGCATCGGTTCCCACGATCTCGCCCGCGACTCGGTCCGCGAAATACGCGGCGCGCTGGCTCTCATCCCAAACCGTGATACCGAGGCCGTAATACAGGATGAAAATCAGATTAGCCAGCAGCAGCCGGGCATAACGAATCGGTGTGGAGATCGGCCCGAGCACTTCGCCCTCTTCGCAGTATGGAAGCACGAACTCGTACCAAGAAGCCATAATATGCCTCGCTGACTCGATAAACCAGGAACGGGTCACATCCTTATGCGCATGATGCGCCGATGAATAGAAGAAACAGGACAAAGGCAAGCTGGGTAAGCCGCAGCGAATTGCTATAAAAAACAATTCACCGCAATAATCGGTAGGCTGAACGTAGCTGCATAGATACTGCCGGCTAACAGATAAGCGAGCGCTTTGCGCCAGGTCAAGGGATATGTAATTCGCTCGGTGTGCAGATTCTCCTCAAGCAAGTGATGTGATTTTTGAACCCCCATGCGGTAATTGATCCGCTCCAAAAGGCCCAACGAAGAGATGTGGCACCAGTTCGAATCGATGTTCCAATTGCATTCCTCGCACCAGGTCACATCCCCCGGCACGGCTTCCATTTTGTGCCCGCATTCCGGGCCGTATTCCGTCGTATGATCTGTCATTTTCCCACTCCATCATGATGAATTCATACAAGTTCCCTTATTATGTAGTGGTAAAAGACACCAAAGTGTGAGTTGCTTGGAAAATGGGGTAGTCGATCTAACGTCTGATCCGCGTATGGTTCTGTTTGCAGACATCTGGGAAAATAGAGAAATAACTCTAAAATGGCATATTATACCTAATTGCATATTAGACATAAGACGAGAGGATAAACTAGCGCTGGTGCGAATAAAGGGATGGCGGGGGATCAGAAGATGCTAGATACTAACGATAAGCGCGAATTTATGAAAATAAATCATTACCTGCTATGTAAATTATTTTTATTTGGTGTCTTGCTGGCGGAGCTTGTACTTGGGGGCATCGAAGTTATTCTCAGTTTTTACGGCAGCTCCATTCATCATCAACAGGAAGCCTGGTTCTGGATGATAGGCGCGCTGTATCTTCTCATCATTGTATTCTGCCTCGTGAAAAGAGAGGCATGGAGACACATCCGTAGCATCATAAGGAGCGGGAGGTACGATCTCCTTATCGTTTTTGCCGCCGGCATGCTCTCGATGTTCTTCATTGGCGGGATTGGAATCGGCGATCTCCGTAATTGGGTTGGGGCGCTGGCTTGGTCGCATATAGCCGTGCTGATCTCCCTTCCTCTCGTGTTCATTGCGGCGATAGCAGTGAGAGAGCGGCAGATGAATCGGATGACAACAATTTATAGAGATTCGAGCTTCATCAGTGATAAAGAAGGACGGAGCAGACATGATGATGCGTTTGAATTTTCTGAAATGGCCGTGAGATTTGCCGAGAGGGTATATAATCAAGGTTCGCCGGAAAGCTTGGTATTCGGAATCGATGCGCCATGGGGAACAGGGAAATCGACCTTCGTCAATCTGTGCAAGGAACACTGGGACAACCACTACGATGATAAAATTATCGTGTACATGTTCGATCCGCTTCGGTTTGAGAACAGCGATAACCTAATGGAGAAATTTGCGGATGGTCTCTTGAAGGTAATCAAGGAGAATTTTTTCGCCCCGGAACTGGAATCCCTAATGGCCAAGTATGTCAAGCTGTTACACGATTCGAATTTATCGTTGTCTATTTCGGGATTTCGCTTTGGGTTGCCTTTCGACAAGTCCTCCATTGATAAGACATTTGACAGGCTAAGCATGGTCCTGAGAAGCATCGATAAAAAAATTGTGATCGTTGTGGATGATTTAGACCGTTTAACCTTTTCCAATATCAAAGAGATCCTGTTCGTCATCAAAAAATCCTTTATTCTTCCCAATTTATCTTATGTGCTCTGTTATGACACCGAGAATCTTACGGCACTCGAGCATCAAAAATTAGATACGGAAAAAATTAATGAGTTTCTGGAGAAGTTCATCAATATCAAAACGAGCTTGTACATCGATTATAAATTATTATTGAAATATTTTACGGAGAACACGGATAAATCATTAGCCAGGAACCTGCTAAGCAATCCTGAATTGGTAGCCAAAGCCGTCGAGGGGCTCAAGGATATATTTCATTCCAAGGAATATGATTTGTACATTCCTTTTGTAGGGGATGCAAGGAAACTGAAAAGACTCATTAATACGATGCTCTTGCTTGAGGTTGAACAGCTGGATTTCTCGAATTCGGATTTTGATAAGCATGATCTTATTCATCTGCTGATTATCTACATCAATTACCCGAATATTTTCAGAAAAATATACAATACGGAGGCGCAGGGAAAACGAGGTTTTTTTTCGCTGATTCGAAAATATGATGACGACTATCCGGAAGACGATGAATCGCATAGCCAAGAAGATGTCTATAAAAATTCCACAAAGTATACGGCATACCTCGGAGGTCTGACTGAAAAGCAAAGGTTTATTTTAAATAAAGTGTTTGATGTCAAGCAAAGATTGGGATCGGCGAGCCATATTTCTCAGGAACAATTCACTTCCTATGCTTGCTTTAATGGATCGAAGTGGAGTCCCGGCGGCAGAAATCTGGAACAGTACTTAAATCTTATCATTAAAGTATCCCGTCCCGCCCACACACAGCAGTATAAGTTTTATGTCAATTTGAAAAATGAACTGCTGCATAGAACAAGCATTACTCAGGTGCTGGAGCGTGAAGAGTTTTCCTTCTCAAGCGGAGAGGCCAATCATGAGAAAATCTGGCGAATTCTAATTAACTCGCCGCACAGTGAATTTACACCAGACAAAGCAAAGGAAATTATTTCTTATGCTCTGGAATCTTTACCGCAATACTCATGTCTTGACATCCAAAAGATGAACATTGGTTTTCGAAGCTTTACCCTTATTTTTTTCATCGCAAAATTACTGAATAAAATTGGGTGGACGGACGAGGAAGGGCAGCATTGGAATAACAGCGATAACCATGTCATTCAAATTGCAGAATGGATTTTTGGTGAGAATCGGCATAGACAGGATGGAATACTGGAGAAACTGGCTGCAAAAGAAAGAGGTCTTCTTGGTTTGCGCGATTTATTGATCTTCCGTTTATGCTGCAGCGCGGACAGAGGCGGGGATATGTTTAATTTGTCAAGGGCATTGTCTATACACGGCGGACCCGATAACCCTACGGAAGGAACTGTCAATGACATCGTCATTGGAGAAATGCGTGAAATCTCTCAATATATATTCCGGATATTCAAAAACAGATATATTGACATGCAAATCAATATTTTTGATGAAGTGATGGGGATAGCTGCAGAAGAGATTTGCGGCTGTTCTTACGGATATATTCAATCACAGATCCCGGCTAAGGATTTCGAGAAGAAACTGCAAGGATGGAAATCGAAGCTGCTCAACTTTATTATTTATCAGTTGGGGAGCACGATCTATAGCAGCGGCATTCCTTGTGGTTACTACAATATGCAAGGCGATAAAGACGGGCAAGGCATCAATAAGTCGATCAATAACTATCTTTTTACCATTTGTTTTAATCCCCGGCTGCATGCAAAAGGCTTTGATTATTTTTTGGATTACCTTTTTATCAATTTCGAAACGACGTTCGGTCATACCAAGCATCGTGTGCCCCGCCTGGAAGGATTTTTGAAGGTCCTTGATAAAGAGCGCATCAAAAATTATTGGATTGAGCACAGGGACAGGATAAAAGGAAGGCAATGGAACGGGGAAGAGAAATGGCTTATTGGCGAAGACGAAGCATCTTTTACCCGTCATGTAGAAGAGACGTATAAAGTATTGGATGAATTGATACAGCAGGATGATAGACCGGCAACTGAGAAAGAGAACTAATTCCTCGGCTTGCGTATTCCAACATATGTATTGAAAACGCATCGGAAGCTTTGCCCTGTCGTTAATGGAGGGTATCGCTTCCATGGAGCAAGACAGGGAGCCTGACGAGCTCCGCTCGGACTACGGTGACACAGTGCATCATTGGAAAGTGTACAAGAGCAATATCGTGGGTCTGGGCGAGTCTTCAGAGGACATGCGTGCAACCCCGTATTGGATGCGCTCAAGGATGAGATTGCGAAGCGGGTTGGCAATCAGAACGCATTAATGATATCGCAAGCACAGAACTTGGCCAGATCGTAGCCGGCATCGTAAGCCAATGGCAAGTCGAAGGCTTTGCTTCCCAGAAGCAATTTATATTGCTGCGGCAGTCCGCGGAGACGTACACACCGTATCCTTATCAGGCCGAGGAGATCGCGGCTGCTGCACACACCGCCGTGCAGATGTTCATGGAATGCGATACGCAGGAGAAGTATGAAGACTTTCCGGAGCGCTTAGCAGAGCGCTTGCAGGATGCCAGCTTGGCGGAGGAGCTGTATTCGTTTTTGCCGGAAATTTGTGCCGAGCATGCTTTCGACTCGCTGACCTATAATGAGGAGTGCTTGCTATTCTTGGGGTGAGGAATCATTCCCCGTTTATCGGACTCAGTTCGCCAGCTATTATATAATCGCTGCTGCTTTATTTGAGGGCTTTCGCACGGATCAATTTGATGATGAAGTGTATAGGCAGTACATCGGCACCAGTTCGATATATAGTGTGATTTGCCAAGCGAAAGAGGAGGGCGCGGATCTGGTGGAGCATGGCGGCGTGCTGACGCTTTCCTTCGGGATGTCCGACCGCTATCAGTTTAGATGAACAAGGGATGCGCGGGCATCCTTATAAGCAAAGCTCCTGTCTTACCTGCTGGCAGGAGCTTTTTCTGTGGAGATTTGGAGATAGGTGATACGCACAAAGGGGGCAGCCGGACATCGCCCGCTCCCCCCCTGCAATAAGCTTAGTCAATTAACCCGGCATGCCGCAGTCCTTGGCGGATTCCGCCTTCATCTACGGAAGAGGTAACATAATCAGCAAAAGGCAGCAGTTCCGGATGAGAATTGCCCATCGCAATCCCGAGACCTGCTTGCTGAAGCATCTCCATGTCATTGAGTCCATCACCGAATGAGACGGCATTCTCCGGAGCCAGGTTCAATCGTTCCAGCATGGCTTTGATTCCGACGGCCTTGGAACCGCCCTTGATCAAGACGTCCATCGCTTTGGAATGCCAGCGGATCAGGCGAAGATCATCGAAGACGTTGTCATATAAATGCTCGTCCTGCGCTTCGCAGTGCAGGAACACTTGATAGATATCGGCCTTGCTCCAGAACTCGGGATCATAGCCCGGCCGATCGATGCGGAGGGAATCGATAGATTCCACGACGAAGGGATGGGCTTCGTCACTCGCGTAAAATTGTTCGCTGCCTTCAAACACCAGAGGATGACGATGGCGCCCCGCCAATTCCACGAGCTTCGCCACACTATTGCGCGGAAGCGGGCGCTGATAGAGGGGTTCACCTTTGTATACGACATAGGCCCCATTTAAGCTAACAAAAGACTCAATCTGAAGCTGCTCGGCAAGCGGCTTAAAGAAGTAGGGGGCACGCCCCGTGGCGATGACGGGTTCAATCCCGTTCTCTTTCAACTCTGCGATCGCCTCGACAGTGTCTTGCGGCACTTGCTTCTCATCATTGACCAATGTGCCATCGATGTCAAAAAATACAATGTTGTAACTCATGTCAGGTCTCTGCTCCAATCTCTGTCTATATCGATGTTGTTCTGCTACCAGTGTAGCATTGATTCGGGTCTAGAATAAATAGCTTCGTTTGAACAATGTGTACCAAAGCTGCATGCCCTGCTGAAGAAGCAGGGCTATTTTTATTGCGCGTCAGCATCCGCCTGGTACACTCCTTAGGATTAGAACCGAGGCTCTTTTCTGTACACGCCTCTCATGGTAACATCTACCTATAATGTAGAGTAATAGACTTATGCGATTGAGGTGTTGAAGATGGGATTGGATTACGATGGACTCCTTTCTTTAAAACGTTGAGGCAAACCCGCGGGCTCTGATTGATTCTCCGCAAGAGGTAGCATTGACGACACGCGAGGAGAAATGGATGTTTGCCCTGTCGCAAGCAAGGCAATCTAATTAGATATACTGGTATTGAGTCGCCCCACAGGTCATCACAGAAAAGAGCCGTTGAGGAAATGATATGCTCCCCTTAAAGTAGACAGGTGAAATAATAAAACCTTCTGCTTTAAGGGGAGTTTTTATCATGCGAAAAAAATGGAGTGTACAAGAAAAACTTGTAGTGTTACAGGCACTTAAAAGCGGCCAAGGGGGAATAGAGACTACGCTATGAACAATACGGATACAAAGGGTTAGAACATCTCGCTCACAACAGAAGCTATTCTACGGAACTCAAGCTCTAAGCCGTAAAAGATTATCTATCCGGGGAGTTCACGCAAAGTCGAGTTATTCATCTTCATGACAAATCCATCATCTCTATGTGTTTGGACGTTCCAATAACAATTCTCTCGTATTTCAGACATTGAAACAGGCCTTGCAAAAAGCTCCAGGCAAGCCCTTGTTTCATAGCGACCGGGGTTACCAATATACCTCCTTGGGCTTCAAGAAGATCTTGGACGATAACGAAATGACCCAGAGTATGTCCCGTGTTGGACGGTGCATCGATAACGGTCCAATGGAATCTTTTTGGGGAACTCTAAAATGCGAGAACTATTATGTACATACCTACCATACCTTTAAGGAGCTCGAGGGGGACATCCAGGCCTACATCCACTTTTACAATTACGAACGATTACAAGCAAAACTAAACGGCCTTAGTCCGATGGAATTCAGAACCAAGGCCGCTTAAAGAATTTTTACTTTTTGTATTGTCTACTTGACGGGGGGCAGTTCACATACTTCCTACGGCTCTTGTTTAACTTAGAAAGCTCTAGAGGAAAACTCGAATTGATAACCACTTCCGCCATCATTAGGAACAATGATGTATCTATAAAAGCCTGTATATTTTCTCGGTCTAAAAGATTTTGTTATTCGATTCTTGGTTTTAGTGGTTTTTCCTATCGGACTTGCAAGTGAAAGCGGATTTCATTACCGAAACTAGGCTCATAATAAAATGAACCTTTATACTCTCCCTCATCTGGTATTTCATCTTCGACTATATCCAGTTGATCCATTGTGCTGAAAAACTGGAACGGCCTCATTCTGAATAGTCCTTGGCTGCGCAGAAGCAGATAAAACGGGAACTGCAAACAAAGTCAAAGCAGTTAAGGTGAGCAAATACCTTTCTCATTTAAACACCCTCCTAAAAAAAGTATAGGTGACTGTAGTAAATGTGGGTTTCTAAGACCATATTTCTGGTAAAAAGAAAACCAGAGTATATTGGAGCGCATCATGTCATGGCAACTGCATGGCCAACATGAAGGGGAAATGGATCGGTGGAAAATACACCGTTGTGGGTAAAGGAAAAGCCCTGGCATAATGATTTATTCACACAATCTTGCAAGGCGGGGCAGGTTCGAGAGACGGAAAATGCAGTGGTTACACCGGATTAGACATTCATGAGGTTCACATTTTATACCAGTATGTAAGCGTGGATAGAAGATTTTCTTTCTATTAGGCTGCGCGGTCATATCGGCTGTGGCCCCATACCATCCTGGGCAGGAAGAGGCTATCCTTATGGGTATCCAGGAGGCCATAGGCAAGCGGTTGGCACAATTAACAGGATCTGAAGGGAATGGAAAAACCGAAGCAGCGGGATTATGAAGGATATGGGGCAGAGGGATCGATCCGAAGAGTGATGAATGCGGGGATCATGAATGGCCGTAATAGAGGATTCGCGCCGAACGAGCCGCTTACATGGGCAGAGATTGCCGTGGTGGCAGATCGGATATTGAAGCAGATGGGGAAATAAGCACCGGTGAAGAGGGGGCTTTGATGACATTATGCTCGTGGGGGCTCCTTTACCTACGCAATTACTTTCATACCCTATAATAAAAATTCCTTTAAATGGAAGGAAATCATAAGAATATATCGAATATATATTTAGAAGGAGGTGGTATTAATGGGAAAAACATAAAAAAATACTTTGGTGCAAATCTAAACGGAAGAAATCTATCTTTGAAAAGAAAAAAACAATTAAGCAAAATAAGGAGGCTCAAAAGTATGATTTTATCTTCTTTACTTAGAAAAGCCACGGTTTCAGTACTTTCAGTTGCTCTGTTATTAACGATAGTTTCTCCATTCTCTGTTTTTGCTTCTACAGAAGACGTAAGTTATGCCGCACATAAAGAATCCCACCATAATCCCTTGATTTCCTTAAATCCGCCGCGTGATTTTAATGAAAATGTTTCAACTATGGGGCTAAAAACCAAGGGTCTGTTAAAGGTAATTCAAGCACTCAATTGTGGTGGAAAGAAACTCGTTGATTCAGCTATTAAATTCAATTTAATTGATGAACAAACGGGAAAAACGTTGGTAAATAATTCAAAGAAAATTGTAAACTTTTTAACTAAATTAGATGGTGCTGCTGAGGATATTGCTAGTAAAACTAGAGAGCAATTACCCCAATGGTTGCTAAATAATACGGAAATTAAAGACACAAAGGTAGCCCAAAATATTGCAAAGGTCATAGCTTGGGCTATTCGTGCTGCTGATTGGTTACTTCTCTAGGATTATGATATAACTAGTATATAAAATTTGAACATTCCCAGCTGGCCTCGCCGGTTATTTCTGCGGGGCCTCTTTTCACTTGTACAGTGTTATAGGAATTACCAATTCACTTTACATATTTGTACAATATCACGTATTTACTTTGCATCGAAAAATGTAAGGTAGTCCCCTTGACATATCCTCTCTACAACCATCATGCTAAAAATCCTATCTTTCTACAACCGGGAAATACGTTCTTCCTCTTTGCGACCAAAATAAAAAAAGTCCCGGATTTCTCCGAGACCTTTACCATGTCCGGGCGATTGCTGAGGCTGGCGGGGCCCCGGTAAAGTGGAACGGGAAGCAGGGTATCCCTTATTAAATAAATGGTGTATACTGGAAACAAATCCGGAGGAACCGGTGAAAAGGAGCTCTGCTGGCATTGTGCTGGTGGGGCTCCTTTTTTGCTGGAAATCAAACATATACAGCAAAAGCCCCGGACTACTCCGAGGCTTTTGCGTATAGAAACTAATAAATATACAAGTCTATATAGAATTCCGACTTAATGTCATTGGTAAATTCAATAAACCTGCTATCAAAGTACATTGAAGGCTTTTCGTTGTTTTCTACATTTACAATTATCGCAAATAAAAAGTCTAAATTATACATAGCTTTTATTTCTTTTAGCACATTTGTTTTTTTGGATAGTCGATTAATCATTTTCTCGAGTTGTTCATTAATATCTAAAGACTCTTCATACCCCGTGCTAATAATCCAACAAGAATCTTTTCGAGTGAGACTTTTCCCTGGTATAGCATCTCCTTTCAGCCAGTTGTGGTGGGGAATCATTTCTAGCTTTTCTGTCACCATATTAGGGTTTAATTCATCACCGGTTATAATAAACTCAACCATAACATTTGTTTTTTTCAAGCAAAGAACACCTCTCTAATTAAGATATTCGCCCGTAGGAATGCCTTCTCCCTTCCCCCCTTTTTTATAAACGAAAAGCTGGCCTGAATCTTTATCTTTATAAATATCGTATTTTGAAATATTTTTCTTACCAACTACGTCCCCTTTCAGTTGATGAGCATCAATATTATTCTTTTTGAGATAATTATCTTTAACTAAATTAATATTTTTAGGTGCCTCACTCATGCTTTTAGAGCTAGAGCCACCGCCTCCTCCTGAAGGCGCCCTCATTGGGATACTTCTTATTCCGCCGGCTCCACAATTATGCGTCCATATTTCCAGTTCCGTTACGAAGTAGTTATGTAATCCTTCGACACGGAAGTTATACACGGTGGTGATGTGCTTCTTAATCTCGATCCGGTCAATCGGATAGAGTTTGCCTTCTGGATTTTGAAGCAGGTCGCCTGCCTTTAGGTGTCTTGCCTCCACCCAACCTCGTCCAGGAATCCAAAACGGATGCTCTTCCGTCGTCGTTATCGTTATTCCTTTGACCGTAATTTGATACGTTTCGTTTGCTTGTCTGTGGAACAATTCAATAACTGCATTATATCCTGTTTTTCCTGTAAATTCATCCTTCGTCAGTACAAAATCACCAATTCGGATTTCTTCAATCGGCTTGAACCCAGTATTAGTTTGTACTGACGTTCCGGCAGAGAAGCAATGTAAATTACAATTCGCGATGGATTGAGCAGAAGCAAGAGGAATACTTGTGAATGAAAGGATAACAAATAACATCAAAGAAATAATTTTTTTCATTGTTCTTCTCCTTTTTTTGCAAAAATTTTAATCCGAGACTGGGTTCCTGATTGGTCACGGAATGCTGACGTCCATATACTTCATGTCCATGCTCAGGTTGAGATTAAGCAAACGGACAATAATCATTTCTTTTCCCCCCTTATCTCGTCACACAGCTAAATTGTCTATATGCGGTGCTGAATGACCTAGATTCCTTGTCAAAAAATGACGTTTTTGAGTATACCAAAAAATGACGGATCATGTCCTTGTTTTTGAAAATACTTTAAAGATATGTAATAAACTCCGAAATGATGGATTCAAAGTCAGCGGCTATAAGATTGGAGGGGGGAGGGTATCGTGGAAAGCGGAGGAACGAAAGGTACTTATATCGAAATAACAGTGCGAACCGTGGGGGATGTAGGTTAAAAAATACGACTTTCATTCGAAACAATGAATGAAAGTCGTATTTATCTTTAATTAGTTAAT
Source organism: Paenibacillus thiaminolyticus (assembly GCF_003591545.1). Lineage (GTDB taxonomy): Bacteria > Bacillota > Bacilli > Paenibacillales > Paenibacillaceae > Paenibacillus_B > Paenibacillus_B thiaminolyticus_A. The sequence goes on along the minus strand of NZ_QYZD01000004.1, from coordinate 163,791 downwards.
GCATATGTTGCCCATTTTGAAGACAACTTCTTAGGACCTTAATATTCTCTTGCTCGTACCACGATGTCAAGTGGTTGTCCCCCGGAGCGTTTGACATCGAAACTATATTTACCTTTCTCTCTAACGTTAACTGTTAGGTAGTCATCCCCGCCAGCGGGAATCGTTAGACTGTCCTTATCACCCTTCTTTTTTCCAGGAAAATATGCCTTGATTTGTACCTTCCCTTTTCTATTGTCAACATAAATATTCATTTTTTTCCGTTTTGGGATCTAATGAGAATTCGCGACTGTTGTAATCAGCATCACCTTCAACTCCAATACTATTAATGAGAATAATATCGGCAAAAGCGACTGACTCATCGAATGGCGAGATCGCTATGAACAATACGGATACAAAGGGTTAGAGTATCTCGCTCACAACAGAAGTTATTCTACGGAACTCAAGCTCCAAGCCGTAAAAGATTATCTATCCGGGGAGTTCACGCAAAGTCGAGTTATTCATAAGTACAAAATTGCTTCTCGAACCCAACTCCGTAATTGGATTAAGAAGTATAATAGCCATAGCAGCCTAAACACTTATGTAGGGGGAGCGAAAGCTATGGCTAAGGGTCGGTCTACAACTTGGCAAGAACGCGTGGATATTGTTCTCTACTGTCTTGCACATAACCATGAGTACCAAAAGGCAGCACACCAAAATGAGGTCTCGTACCGGCAAGTATACCAGTGGGTAAATCGGAAGCCTAGCTCCAATGAGCAGGAAAATGTGGAGTTAACGCGTGTCATGATGTCTATTTATGAGAAAGTTGATCGTACCTTTGGATACCGTCAATTAACGTTGCATATGCGCCGCCAAACGGGATTCTCTCGTATTTCAGACATTGAAAAAGGCCTTGCAAAAAGCTCCAGGAAGCAAGCCCTTGTTTCATAGCGACCGGGGTTACCAATATACCTCCTTGGGCTTCAAGAAGATCTTGGACGATAACGAAATGACCCAGAGTATGTCCCGTGTTGGACGGTGCATCGATAACGGTCCAATGGAATTCAGAACCAAGGCGGCTTAAAGAATTTTTACTTTTTGTATTGTCTCTTGACGGGGGGCAGTTCAAAAAAAACCACGGCTCTTCATTGATCTTCGCTATTACTGTTACATCCCTTATTCTTCAAACCATTTAAACTTATTTTTATCCTCTTCTGTGATAGGACGAATAACCCGGCAAGGATTTCCGTATGCAAGCATCCCAGACGGAATATCCTTCGTAACCACACTGCCAGCCCCGATAATGCAATTATCTCCAATTGTTACCCCTGGGAGTATGGAAACATTTGCGCATATCCAGACATTGCTTCCAACCGTAATCGGATATGCATATTCCCATCCGTCATTACGCAAATCCGGTAGAAATGCATGTCCTTCCGTTAAAAAAGAAACATGTGGCGCAACGAAAACATTGTCTCCGATAGTAACTTTTGCACCATCGGAAATGGTGCAGCCTATATTCGAAAAAAAATTATTCCCGACAGAAATATTATATCCATAGGTGCAGTAAAACGGCTGTTCAATAAGGAAATTACCTTTAATTTCACCAAGAAGTTTTTTCATAATATCTGTCCGTTTCTCATAGTTGACGGAAGAGTATGGTTATATTCAAAATAAAGATCCTTTGCAATGTTCCTGTCCTGAACTAAACCCTCTTCCATTGGATTGTACATGTAACCCTGAAGGGACTTTTCTTTTTCTGTCATCATATAAGTTCCTCACAATTCGAGTATTCATGAGATTTTTAATCTTTGAACATTCATTTTACTAAGAAAATTCTTTTCCCAAAAATATTCCTTACAAAGACAGCTGGAGATTTGTACAATTAGTAGCTCCTGAAATAGCGACGTCTGGTATAGGAACAGCTTCCTATTGTGAGCTGATTTTTGAGAGAATCATTCACTAGTTGGTGAGCAAGAACCGGTATTTAAGTCGTAGTTATAACTACCGAGGTCATGCTCTTTTTTTTGGTAAAAAATAAGCTCATACAGTACTTTAGACATATTATGAAGGTATGATCATGTATTAAAGTATAAATTTTAGTTCTATTTATCTATGAACAGCTCTGGTGGAATCCTCCATAATGAAAGTTGGTTTACGCTCCTTAATCGTATAAACAATAGAAGGTAGTGAGTACGGAAGACATTAGAGGTGAATGGAAGTGAAAACATCAAATCGACTTGTTGCTTTATACCAATATTTAGTTGAGCATGATGGTTGGATTACAACTCAACAATTAGCTGCGATGCTGTGTTGTTCCGTTAGTACGATAAGAAATGATCTTGAAATACTAAAGTCTTTTTTACCGGATACTTGGTTTATTGAAAGCCGGAGGGGCAAGGGGGTTCATATAAATCGTCCCTCTAACCAACCTATTGTACCATTTAAACAGTTACTAAATGAAACAGACAGAGTTCAAAATCTAATAGGATATCTCATTCATAATGAGTCAGGGTGTACATTAACAGAACTCAGCCAAAAATTATTTTATAGTGTCAGTACAATCAGTAAAATTATAAAGATATTAAAACATGAGTTGAAAAAATACCACCTAAAATTAGGTACAAAACCTGTAAAAATTCATGGAAATGAGTTTCATTTACGCCAATTTTATTTTGATTATTATCTGAATAAAAACAGTACGGCTTGGATACAACAAGATACTTTAAAATCGATATGTACGCTTATGAGATCGATTGAACAAATTGGGGGATTTAAGTTTTCTGACAATTCTTATATCCAACTTCCGATTGTATTGTCTATCTGGCAAAGTCGCCTTTTAAAAAAACAGTACATTACAAAATTTGTTTATCCAACCCTTTTTAACGAATCCAGTGATTCATTTCGATGGATTATTCCAATGATTGAAGAACATTTAAAAAAACTGTATATAAGGGTAAGTTCTCATGAATTACAATATGGAGCGGCTCTAATACTTGGCGTACCACGAATTGAGGGGGAAATGGCAGGTAGCACGAAGACTCATAATGAAATGGTAGAGCAGTGTCATATGGATCCTGTTATTAAATTGATTCAATCCATAGAAGAAAAAGCACGGTTGCCTTTTTCCGACGACCCCATTTTGTTTCAACAATTATATGACTATTATAAATACGCAAGTATAAGATGGATTACCGGAATTCACAGTAATGCTAATCAAAATACGATAAAGATTAAAGATAGTGAATTCAGTCTTTTTAAGTCAGTCCATGAGGCCATGCACCAGTGTTTTAATTATGTAGAATCCATTAGGGAAGATGATGTTGCCGACATTACGATGTTCTTTGTAGCCAGCAAGCTAGGCTATCATATGCAGCAGAAAGAAAAAACAATCTTATTGTATGTAAGTGAAATCGGTGTTATGAGATATGTGAAGTTGAAGCTGCTTGAAAATATCTGCGGACGAATCAAAATAGTTACTACAAATCATGCCCATGAGATGCAATATCTAGCCACAACGAAAAATATAGATATCATAGTGACAACCAATCAGCAAAGTTATACTCTGCTGCCCAATAACATTCCTATCATCCATATAGACCCAATTCCGTCCAGCTATGATATTAATATTATTCAAGATGCATTAAAACGGGTGTCTGATCATTGTAACTGAGGGTACACGGTTCCGTTTGTTCTGTACTCTTCGCACGTATCCCCTTCCGTCATTTCATCTATATTGTCTCCCTTTTATATAGCTACACATTTTCTGCGCGCATAAATGTTACTTTTTAAATTGTTACCGTTAGCATACTTTACGAAATGAGGAAGGAACAACGTAGTATGAATAGTAGTGTGAATAATAAGTCTAGTTTATTTCAAGTGATCGGTGAGCTTAATAGGGGCGAGCTTCAGTTTAAAATTTGCGAATGGAAGTTATTGATTGAGACGAAAAGATATCTTGAAATTAAAGCACCGAATGGGATGGTAAAAAGAATCTACAAGGAGAAAATAAATGTTGTTATTGGCGACACAAAATACTATGCCGATGGACAGCTCTCATGTTCAGCATTTTGCAGTGAGGATGATATTTCAAACATAAAAATAGCTATCGTAAAACAACTCGAACAGCAAATAGCTGCATTAATGTCTGACCTTAAAATAAACCAAAGTGCTCTCTCCAAAAAAATAATCACTGATGAACTGTAAATTAAAAAGTAATTTTGTATATTTATTCTCTACCTCAATGCTAAAAAAAGATATTTTACGTAAAATCTAATCAATTAAAATAATGATCTATGTAACTATTGACTTAAGTTTAAGTTGATATAAAGAAAGAGGGAAGAAGGGGGATAGCTCTTAAAAGGTTTTCAACGTTTGCTTTCAATTGAATCAAGTTATAACAAAGAGGTGGAACTGAATGATTACGAAACTTAGAAATATCTCGGCGGGAAAAAAGCTGTCACTATTGGTAACCACATTAATTCTATTTGTCGCCATTTCCAACATTATCAGTATCAGTGTCTTGAATTCGTTAACGAAAAACACCGAACAAATCATTAATGAGCGCTTAGTGCCTTCCATTATATTGGGTAGCTATTCTTCTTTAAATCAGTTTATACATACCCAAATTTTACAAGACATACTCGAGACTGATTATCAAAAAAGGATAGACATAGAAAAAAATGTGATGGATGCAATTGAAAAAAACAGAAAAAATCTTGCTGCTTATCAAGAAACGAACTTATCTCCTGACGAGGAAGTCCTCATTAACTCAATGCACAGCATATATCCTAAATACTTGGATGCCGTAACACACGCCTTAGGACTGTCAAGAGAGAATAAGAGCCAAGAAGCTTATGATTATATCCAGACTACAGGACTCGCTATATTAAACGAAATGGATGATCATGTTGAATCTGTAAATAATTTGAATATCAAATTAGCCGAGCAATTACGTGATGTGAGCTCGAAACAAGCAGTCACCACTAGAAGTTTGCTTCTAGGCGTAACCATCCTGCTTATGATAATTGGAGCCGGCATGGGTATCGCATTTACCAGAATCATTGTCAAGCCGCTCAAAAAAGTCAGCGAAGTCATGAAAAAGGCCGAAGAAGGGGATTTTACCCAGAAGATTGATTATCCTTTTTCAGATGAAATCGGCCAAACCTCACATGCCATTGATCATATGCTCAATAGGGTGAACGGGTTTACCAAACAAATTGCACAAACATCACAACAGATAGCATCATTTACCGAGCAGCTTAACGAAAGCGTATCTCAGACGAGTGCAGCAAGTGAACATATTGCACAAAATGTACAGGAAATAGCGGAAGGTGCGGAACATCAGGTGCAGCTAGTGGATCATGCTGCAAATAGTTTGAATCAGATGGTAGAAGATACGGATGTATTAATCACGACTCAAGTTGCCTCCGTTAACGAAGCCGTAACGAACGCATCCGATAAATCAACGGAGGGAAATAAAGCTATTGAGTTTGCCGTAAACCAGATGCAATCGATTCATCGAGTTATATCTAACCTCGAACTTACCATTCAAGGTTTACATCGGCGTTCTAGCGAGATTGCTCAAATCATGGACTTGATTAAAGACATTGGAGAACAAACAAATCTCCTGGCCTTAAACGCTACCATTGAGGCTGCGCGAGCAGGGGACAGAGGACGCAGCTATATGGTTGTAGCTAACGAAGTACGTAAGCTTGCTGAACAGTCTTCTCATTCAGCGGGCAAAATCGGGAACTTAATTAACGCGATACAGGATGAAACATCCGAGGCGGTACAGTCAATGCAAAGGACAAAAAATGAGGTGATAGCCGGGGTGAGCGCCGTTGGCGATGCAGGACAGCTTTTCGAGGGAATCAAGGAATCGGTAGAAGAAGTAGCCATCCATATTGAAAAGGTAATCTCTTCCGTAAATCAAATGACAATTGACGCCGAAGCAATACAAAATACGGTTCAATCTGTTAATCATTCAGCTATACTTTCCTCTTCCCGTTCGCAAAATATTTCTGCGGCGACACAAGAGCAACTCGCTTCGATGGAAGTAATCTCTGCATCCACCGGCGAACTGACTCAAATGGCTGCTGATCTTCGCTCTCAACTTTCCTACTTTAAAGTATAAGAGGAAATCCGAGCTTTTTTACCTCGATAAAACGGGCCGTTTCAGGTTTCATTCCTGAACGTCCCGTTTTTTTGTTTTTTTATAGAGCAGGCCCGACAAGATCGACGCCGCAAAATCGTTTCCACCTCCTTCATTTACATCTGTAAGGTCATATAAATGCTTAATGAAAAGGCATATATTTTTTCATTCATAGGTGAAAATATGTGTGCTTTTTTTTAGAAAGTTATAGATATACTTTGCTTGTAGTCGTGATTTTCATAATGTGAAGGTTATTTCCGTGTATAATTTTGACTCGTAAAAAGGAGAGGGTACTCATGAAAAAATTAATTGATGAAAAAGCAGCTAATGTTCTTCCAGACGGTACGTACAAAATACAAATCGATGGCAGCAAAGAAAGTAAAGTTTTACAACATGAAGGTACCTCAGCGGTAATTGCAGAATGGGCTGGAGAGCAATCTCAAAAATGGGACATTAGGTATCAGTCCCCTAATTGGCAAGGGATTGGCGGATATGTTATCCAACCAGCAAATACGGATAGATTTCTTGCATGGGATAGAAATAAGGGGAGTTCTGTAATTGTATCTACAATTCCTGCAGCAGATATACAGTATACACGTTTTTGGAGAGTTGAGAAAACTCAAAACAACACATATATATTTAAGAATAACCATGCTCCGAACCCTAATCTAACTATAAGCGCAAAAACACTTCAGGTACTAAGCGGACATAATTACGAGTTTACTTTGAGTACAGACTTGAATAAGCCTATTCCTAAAGGAAGAGCTCTAGTAATTACTTCAGATCCACAATATCCTTGGACCAAAAATACAGATAATAACGTGCCAGAAAGTGATAGTGATAAAGAAAGAGAGTCTGAAAGATTAATACGAGAGCAATATCAAAGTATTAATAGTTATAATAATACGAAACAACAATCTTCGGTTATTATCAATGGAGATATAACCGCATTCGGGCATTCTTGGCAGCGGACCAAAATGCTTAATACACTTCTTCCTATACTCAATAGAAATTACTACTTTGGGCTAGGCAACCACGATATTGAAAATAATCAAGGTGACTGTGCTGATGATGCATGTTTTGGCGGATCGATGTTAATGCTAAAGAGTCATATTGAGAAACTTGGTTTGCCGACATCCCAATATGATATCAAAAAAGCCTCTACTAGTTGGAGTGAACCTTGGAAGGGGAGTTTTGCTTATGCAATTGATTTCGGTATTATCTATTCACTACAATTAAATAATTTTCCAACCATGAACGCATATGGAGGAAGCTATTCGAATTATTATCAGATCCATGAAAACTTAGATTGGATAGAAGCAAATCTGAAATATGCTTCGAAACTAGGTAAAACAATTATTGTGAATGTGCATAAACCGAACGACTGGAAGGGGGGACCAAACCAGAGATTTATTGACCTATTAGAAGAGTATGATGTGAAAGCTGTATTTGCTGGACATTATCACAAAAGCTTAGGAACCTATTCAGCAAGCAGATTTTTTGGTAAGGTACCTGTTTTTTTATCGGGTAGTGCATCTCAATCTACTTATTTGATTGTAGAATATGATCTCGATACGATGAATGTGTACAAAGTAACCAATAATAATTGGGAAGAAAAAAAACTAGTGAAAAGTATTAAATTGAATAATGGAACTTCCAGTACTTACAAAATTGTAACTGCTTTAAATGACTCAAGTGTCGTTGATATGTCTTTACAAAAAAACGGGGATGTTCATTTATGGAAATATGGCGGTGCTTTAAACCAAAAATGGAAACTTATCAATGATGAAACGAAAAAGGCATATCAATTCAAAAATATGTACGATGAGAGTCTAGTATTAGCCTGGAATGACTACATGGGCTCAAGGAATGTATTTGCTACACCTAATCAAGGGAAAGATGAGCATTATTGGCTCCTTGAGGATACAGGAGATGGTTATTATATTTTAAAGAATAAAAAGTACCCTTATTTCGTATTGGATGTAGATAAGGCTGACACTGACAATGGAACAAATATTAAAGTGAATGAGCAACATGATTTTAGTAGCCCGTATATTAAAGCACAAAAATTTAAATTGATTCAAGTTTGAAAGCCCTTTCGAATGGTTCTTTTGCATACAGTTCTCAGGCTGTCGAGAATATCTCGACAGCTATTTTTATATTATAAATTTTCACACGACACTTTTTTCATTGATAGATGAAAAAATATATCCTTTTTAAGGAATTTCAAAAGCTATACTTTAAGCGTAATAGAAAGGAGGATTGATTTTATTAGGAAAAGAACGGGAAAAGATTTTATCTGTCAAGCCTTTTCAAAATCTTGTTCGGTATTGAAGGAGGTGATGAAAGTGAATATTTTTCCTTATCATTATGATGATGCACAGACCTCATTCGATGGCACTTTTTCGATTAAGAAAATAAACAAAGAATACCATTACAATTATGCTTACTTTCAACTTCATTTTTTAGATGGCCAATTCCTTTTGAAAGATGCGCATCAAAATAAGATGTATGAAGAAAATGTCACAGGAGTCAAGGCTGTCGTAGCTCTTAAAAAAGAGTACATGCAAGAAATTCCGCCGACTTATCAAAAGAACCTGATTTTTAGAAACGTAGGTGGATTAGAGAAAAACAAATATGACTTGATGGTAGTAAACACCGATTTAGACAATAAGTTAGCGAATAAGTTGGTTTTAAAAGGAATGCTGCATCAGAAAATAAAGGAGCTTTTTATAGGGAATGAAAAGTACCTGTTGACAATCAAATGAGGAATATAGAGGAGGAATCAATATGAGTGCCGGAAAACTGGATACCCTTACAATCTATGATTGGAATCAAACAGTTAATGATGTGAAAAATCAAGGAAGCATGCTTGCAAGAAACTTTCCAAGCTTCTTCTCTCAAGAAATTAATGAGCAGACCATGAAGGCAAAAGTAACAGGAATATGGCTGAAATGGGAACTAACGAATGAAGGCACGGGACAATATCCTATTTATAAATGTTATATAGAAGATGGAACATTGGAAGTGGATGTAGAAAATAAAAAGACGAAGTATGACTTAAAAAACAGTTGGATTAAAATTTGCGCGAAAATCGAAATCGATAAGAGCAGTTCGACTGACATGTATAAGTTTTCAGAAAAAGAAGATGCCTTATACTCTATCAACCATTCTTTCCATTTTGATAAAGAAAACGGATTTGCTTCTAATCTGTTAGAGCATTTGCTCGTATCGTGGTTTAAGGAACATAGAAATCTATTAAATAATCATGTTAACAATTACAGGATCCATGTTCGTACGTCAAATGACTTGACCCTGGCTGGATGGGATACCGGTTATGTAACGTCGTTCTCAAATGTAAATAAAACCATTCTAGAGAAAGAACTGTATCCTAAGGGCTTTGATAACGAAATGATGGATAACTCATTGGGAATCCCGCTATTTTTTAGTATGAAAGGAACATTTGATTCTTGGGAAATCACCACAGGAGCAGACGGCCAAAATGTAAACTTTATTTTAAAACTTGGCGAGAATAGTGCGTTTACTAATGAAAGTTCAAATCTTACCTACGACTTTTCTTCTGATGCGTTCTTGAAAGTTCAAGTGAGATTAGAATATTTCAATTCAACAGAAAAAACGATGGAAGATCCTACCGGTTTGAATGATGGGAATCAAGTTGAATTGAGAGTAAAAACAGACCGGGACCAAAATCAGAATCCCCCAGTGGTTCTTGTGGATTCTTACTACTCCGAAGACCTTACAAGTCCGTTGTTGAACAGTATCGCAACTAGTATGGTCAAGGAATGGTTAAATGAAAACATCGATAAATTCGAAAATATTTTTTCCTACTTTCTTTTACAAGAAACCGCAAAAAACGAAGATTTCCAATGGTTGAAGCCGACGACCGCTTATTACGGAGTAGCAAGCGTCGAGGGTGAAAATAAGATGCCGGATTTGGACAAGAGTGTCTTTTCCGTTATGTCGATGGTCGAGAATCATGTAAATAAATTTCCACAGCACACAGTAGATGCCCGATTATTGCACGCCGTGAATAATGAATCAGCCTTTGGAATTGATATGCCATTATTTGTGGAGAAATGGGTAGAAAATGCGTTAGTTGCAATGCAGATTGGTACACCAGAACAATTTGAAAAAACGGATAATGGATTGGTTATCTCGAATAAAGAGAGAATTAAGTTCGCCACAATAGAAAATGACTCGGGGAATGACGTGCCTGGTTATGTTGATGAAGGTAAATTCAGACTGGGCATAATCAACAATCAGCTTGTTCTAGAGATGGAAGACCTGTACTGGGAACAGGCAAGAGGAATGATGGGCCATGTTAATTATAAGCAAAGCTTTGACATTACCCTAAAAAGCGGTGTTGATGAATTAGGTAAAGAATATAGTAACGTCTTGATTCCCATTGAAAATACGGATCCTACCATGTTAATGACCTTTACAATTGAAGATTGGAAGAAGAATGAGAATTTGATTATTGAAATCGTTACAGGGGTCGCTATTGGAATTTTGGTAGGTTTTATTCCTGTCGGTAAGATATTCACAAAATTAAAAGATGTTGTAAGAAAAGCTTTTCGGCAATCCGGTAACCGTATGTCAGCCGAACTAGGATCAAGTGTCGCGATCGCCATGAGAGAAATTGCTCAAGAATCTGGAGAAACAGGGGCAGCATTCTTCAGAAGAATGAGTCAGGAAGCAGCTGATGAAGTTACCTTGTTCACTAGACCGGGAATCACTACTCAGCAAATCATAAATGAAGTAGCAAATAAGCCGGAGAGCTTTTTCTCAAAGATATGGAAAAATAAATATAAGGTTATAGGAGGAGTAGTTGGGGGAGCAGTAGGGGGAATGGTGCCAACGGCCATTATTGGAGCCATCCAAAATGCACAGCAAGAACATTATTCATTACTCCCAACAATCCATGAATTTGTCGCGAATTGCGTAGGAACCGTAAACTGGCCCGACAACAGTGAATTTCAAATTGAAACCGCTCAGCTTCAAGGCATTTATTTAATGGGTGGAAAACTAAATAAGGAAAATTAAAGATTTGATCAAAAGCAATCCTTCTAGATTAAGAAATTACACTCAAATGCGGGGAGCGCCGGACAAGACGTTCCCCACTTTCAAAATTTGAAGTAATGAGGTGATGATGCACGTGACGATTACCCATTCAACCAGCACTTTTAATTGGGATACCGTATTTGCCATTCCTATTGCAGAGGTTAACCGCATTATAAGGGAGCAAAAAAGCAGTCCGCAACATTTTGAGCTGAATGACTCCAATCATAATTTCAAAGGGGATTTTGGAGAATGGCAAATTATTACCGGCGGTGACGGAAATAGCATTCGAATGAATATACCTGTTCGGAATTTTCAGACATTTCTGAGTGAGGATCTGTTTACAGGTGAATTTGGATTTCAATCCGCGGATTTGAATGTCCAGGTTAAGCTCAATTACCTGCCACATGAAAATATATCGAATAAGACAACGAATGAACAATTATATGACTTGAAAATTAAATCAATAAGCTCTGATCCACTTTATGATCCTGTAGTGATAGCCATTTCGCTCAAAAATGTTGAAGGCCTATTTTTCCCATGGAGCTTGAGAAGCAGTTTGTTTATTGATCTCCAGATGATCTTGAAGGAATTATTTATGCAGCAAATCATTAAATGGTTGACATTGAACTTGGAAGCATTCAACCACACCTTTAGTGTCGTTAACTTGAATCTGTATATTAGCGATGAGGAACCATGGACTTGGTGCAAGCCTTCTTATGTCGATTATGCATACACAGATATTGAAGAAGACCTGGACAAAAGCTTGTTAGGAGTATTGTGTATGACAGGAGGAAGAAAAGGGGGAATACAGCAGCAGCAAAAGTTGGACGCCTATGTCATTCCGGAATCGTCGAATGCCGGGTTTCTAATCGCAGAAGAACGATTTTTATTAGATGTATTATTACCAACTTTACCAATGAAGTTCGAATATTCAACGATCAATGACTATGAGGTAATCAATGCAAGTGGGGAAGCAGGTCAATATCAATATATATTGAGACTGAAAAAAGACAGAAAAATTAAGTTGGATAGGGTAGAAGTGAACGGATCAAAATACGATCCGTACATGACCGAGATGAGCCTAAGTTTAGTAAACGACACATTAAAGCTGGAAGCAGCCACAGAAACTTCTATAGGAGTAGGTGGCGTGGTAGGTTGCAGAACGATCAACTGGTATAAGTTAAAACTGGCGGAAAACGGAAATGGCGAACAAACGATAGCATATGAAGAAGCTTTACAGCCTACGGTAACACATTATGTCATCAAAGAAGGTTCAAATTGGGTATGGGAAGTTATAGCAGTCATTATAGGACTTTTAGCTCAGGCTGTCTTAGCCATATTTACAGCAGGGGCATCCTTATTGATAGGATCCATTGTCATCTTAATATTGACGGGTGTTTTAGCTAAAACCCCTGATATTATTCAAAATTGGAATATTAATACGTCCCCGAGCATCGAACCTTTTTTAGAAAATACGACTTCCGAAATTATTTGGAATGCCAGTGACACTTTTAAATTAGATTATGCCGGGTTAGCAGGACCGCTCCAATTAGGTGGGAAGTTTGTATAAAAGAGTAGAAAGAAGGTGTTAATGTGAATACTTACGGTTGGGACATCATTTATGTGAATTCAAATGAGAGTATAAATAAGCAACTAAAGAAGTATATGAATGAAACTAAAATAACCTTTACCTATGAGGATGAAAATACATCTGTCAGCTTAACTTTTGATAATTGGGAGATTGTTCCCGGGGGATCAAGTAAACTCTTGCGAATGAAAGCACTTGTGAAAGAGGGGGAGCTGACCTTTATGGGGCAGCGCACACTGTTACACGGTATATGCCCTCTCTTTGAAGTTCAACTTGGTTTCTTTGATGACAATAAATCCTATATTCAGAAGCTAATGTTTAACTTTCAAGTAAAGGGAGAGAAGGAAGGCGATCAAAGGGAAGGAGCAATTACGGTAATTAATCCGGATGTAAATAAAATATTTGCTGAAGGAAGCATGATTTACACCCTTTTAAATTTAACATTAGCAGATATGTTTATAGCAAACAAAGAGAAAATATCTTATATCTTTGCACAACTGAATATATCACCGGACATTCCGTGGATGCAACCTAAAAAGTACAAATATTCTTATTATTCTCCGACTTCCAGTAAAGATAAAGGGTTTTTGTCAATTCTTTCCGTCGTAACGAATCGGGACATATTTGGACTCACAGAGGGGATTGATGGTTCAATCCTGGATAATAATCATGATAGTTTTCTGGTGCTGTCTGAACGATTGTTTCTCGAGCATATCATTATGCCGGAATTGCCAAATTCATTTGGGAATGGAACAACAAAAAACCATTTTAAATTTGAAGGTACATCGAATACAAGCGGGGTCATCAAGAATAGCAGGAATATAAATTGCGGTTCGGTACGCTGGGGTTTAATCGATTATTATCCGATACTAACGGATTTAAAAATACAAGTCGAAGGCAACAGCCTTCGGATGAAAGCAGCAGGAGAATGTGACATTACGGGACTGGCAAGCTCGTATGTAACATTTGAAGTCGAAACGAAAAATACTTTTTATTTTAATAAAACTTCGAAGAGAATTGAATTTAAGCCTGACAGTAATCCAAAAGTAAGTTACGAGCGCCATATTCCATGGTGGATATGGATATTAGGAATAGCAGCTCCTATAGTGGATGTTATTATCCATTTTGTCACTGACGCAATTTCCGGTTCTGTTGCCGGAAATATCAAAATTGATACCAATACTTCTATTGGTGAGTTAAGAAGTGAAGTAGTGAAGTGGAGTGGTATGGATCAAGAAGAGATTACAGATTGTGTGTTTGATGTAGCTTTTTGTATAAAAGGTATTAAATTGAATAATGGAAACTCCAATACTTACAAAATTGTAAGTGCTTTAAATGACTCAAGTGTCGTTGATATGTCTTTACAAAAAAACGGGGATGTTCATTTATGGAAATATGGCGGTGCTTTAAACCAAAAATGGAAACTTATCAATGATGAAACGAAAAAGGCATATCAATTCAAAAATATGTACGATGAGAGTCTAGTATTAGCCTGGAATGACTACATGGGCTCAAGGAATGTATTTGCTACACCTAATCAAGGGAAAGATGAGCATTATTGGCTCCTTGAGGATACAGGAGATGGTTATTATATTTTAAAGAATAAAAAGTACCCTTATTTCGTATTGGATGTAGATAAGGCTGACACTGACAATGGAACAAATATTAAAGTGAATGAGCAACATGATTTTAGTAGCCCGTATATTAAAGCACAAAAATTTAAATTGATTCAAGTTTGAAAGCCTTTGACAATTCAGAAGTTGCAGATTGTGTACTTGATGTTGCCTTGTGTATAAAAGGGAAAAATAAATAAGAAGGAAGGAAGAACGATGAAAGAGACGAGGCGAACCGTGGAAAAGCAACAAGATCAACAAGTATTAAAGTCTGTGGGACAATTTTTCTTTGGAGAGAATTTGGACGAACCGGCTTTTGTCAGCGGGCGTGGGATGAATGGGTTTAAGATCGATCCTGGCCAATTGGAAGGAGCTGATTTGAAAAAGAAAGTAAAATCAGCCCGATGGATTGCCGATTTTACACCAAAGCAAACGGGCCTTTATAAATTTATAACCAGCTCAAATCCGTATACACATATCTTTGTGGACGGACAAGAAGTAAAAGATAATGAAGTAACATTGACAGAAGGCGAGCATTATACATTTGTTATCCTCTATTTTGGGAACCCGGACGTAAAGCAAGAAGACTTGCTTCAACTAGAAGTGAAATATACATGCAACCGGCAAGAAACCGAAGAGATCGCAGCAGAGGACTTCTCCATTCCCAGAGAAATTTCCTTCGATAGTCTCCCCGTGGGCATTGTACCTCGAGCGGAAGGGAATGAAGAAAAGCTTATAGATACGGATAAGGATGGAATTTATGATGAATGGGAAATAAACGGATATACAGTAATTAATAATGTGGCTGTACCATGGAATGAGAAATATGCCGCTCAAGGATACAAAAAATATGTGTCCAATCCGAATGAATCCCATACGGCAGGGGACCCCTACACTGATTTGGAAAAAGCTAGCGGAAGAATAGATCACAATATACAAAAAGTGGCTTGGGATCCGCTTGTTGCAGCGTATCCAAGTATCACGGTGGGGATGGAAAGGCTAATTCTGTCCGATAATAAAGAATTTAGTTCATCGTCAGGAAAGAGTGTCAGCCGGGAGACATCTTCCAGCTCCAGTGCCTCCAATACGGAAGGAATTGATGTGAGTGCGGGTTTTTCTCTCTTGCAAGGGTTCTCAGGATCCGTTACCGGCCGTTATTCGCATACATCTACGCATACGGTTAACTCTGCACAGACTTCAGGACAGGACTGGTCCACACACTTAGGTTTAAACTCTGCGCAGGCAGCCTATGTAAATGCCAATATCCGCTATTACAATACCGGAACAGCTCCTGTGTATAAATTTATTCCCACCACTAACTTAGTTTTAGGGAAAGAGACGATTGCTACCATCACAGGACAAAAGAATCAGGAAGCTTTCAGCTTGGCTCCGAGTCAGGCCTACCCTAAAAGACACTTACATGGTATTGCCTTAAATACGTTAGATCAGTTCAGCTCCACTCCTATTTCCATGAATATCAATCAAGTGGACAGGCTAGAAAATGGTGAGAAATTGAAATTGGAAACGACCCAATTTCAAGGAGCATTTGCAAGAAGAGATGCGGCAGGGAGACAAGTCGTTACAGAGGAAAACGAGTGGGCCAATTATATCCCGCAAATTGAACGTGTGACAACCGGACTCCTGATTGATATTACAGGCGGACCGATGATAGAGCGCCGTATTGCGGCAAAAGACCCTGATAATCCAAATGACCTTACACCGGAGCTTACACTGGGCCAAGCGCTGGAAAAAGCGATAGGGGCTTACGAAGAAAAGGATAGATGGTATTTTGACCGTGCGGATAACACGCATATTCTGAGTCCGAACCTGGTCCATTTTATTTATAATCGCAAAACGGAAAAAAAGATTAAAAAGGAACTGGAAGGGAACAAGAATATAAAAAATATCTACGATATGACAATCCGGCCGGGGATGAATATTCACATCAGTGTCCCGCTAGTATGGGATGATTTTAAGGATGAAGAGGGAGACTGGAAGGGGGGTTCATATGACCCGACGAATGGGTTGAATAACGGCAGATGTTACAAGATAGATCCGAACAGAGAAGTGTACAAGGAAGGGATTGTTTTTAAAGCCAATTCAAAATATCTAGTTATCATGGATATGAAAGGAAATGGTGCGGGTAAGGCTACGATTGAGTTCGGTGGAACAACAAATGAATTCGATATTCCTAACGGATATCGCAGACAAAAGGTAATGGTAGAAGTATTTGATTTTCCAGCCGACTTTAATAAATTGAAAATTTCGACAAGTAGTTCAGGAAGCGTTTACATGGATAATTTTTCGATTGTAAAGGTAGGAAATGCATGGGACAAACTGAAAGAGGAAAATGAAGATTATTCTAAAAAGGTTGCGGGGCGAACTTTTTCCTTTAAGTCCATGAATCCAGAAAGATATATGACTAGCTTTGCAGGTGAAGCCATTATGGCAAATTCAACAACAATGTTTGATCAAAAATTCAGGCTAGAATACCGGAGGCCTAGGGGAGCATTCTACATTCTTAGTTCTTCCAATAAAGTCTTGACATGGGATAGAGGCAGCCAAAAATTGATTTTTGCAGACAATACATCTGTGCTAAGCCAGCTTTGGTTCTTTCAAAAATCCGGAAGCAAAGGCTATAAGATCGTAAGCGCTGCAGATAGAAGTAAAGTGCTGGAATACGGCCTTGAAGCCGTAAATAATACAATCCCGATTCGAATCGCGACATTAGATGAAGCAAAAAATAATCAATATTTTACGATATCTCCTCCATTTTAATGAAAAAAGCTATGAATCTAAATGAATAAGAAAAAAATGAGTTCTAAAGAAGGAGAGAAGAACGATGGAAAAAACAAGCCGAATCAAGGAAAATCAACAAATGCTAAAATCGGTGGGTCAATTTTTCTATGGAGAGAATTTGGATGAACCGGCTTTTGTCATCGGACGTGGAATGAATGGATTTAAGGTAGATCCAAGCCAATTAAAAGGAGTCGATTTGAAAAAGAAAGTAAAATCAGCCCGATGGATTGCCGATTTTACTCCAAAGCAAACCGGTCTATATCAATTTATAACCAGTTCAAATCCATATACACATATTTTTGTGGATGGAAAAGAAGTAAAGGATACGGAAGTAACACTGACAGAAGGAGAACAGTATACATTTGTTGTCCTCTATTTTGGAAACCCGGATGTGAAGCAAGAAGACTTGTTTCAATTTGAAGTGAAATATACATGTAACCAGCAAGAAACTCAAGCGATTGCAGCAGAAGACTTCTCCATTCCCAGACAGGTTTCTTTTGAATATCTCCCCGGAGGCAGTGACAACACCGAGGATGAACAGCCTCTTTTAGATACAGATAATGACGGAATTTATGATGAGTGGGAGATAAACGGATATACCGTAATTAATCATTTAGTTGTGCCTTGGGATGAAAAATATGCCGCGCAAGGATACAAAAAATATGTGTCCAATCCCAACGAATCCCATACGGCAGGAGATCCCTACTCTGACCTGGAAAAAGCCAGCGGAAGTATAGATCGGAACATAAAAAAAGTAGCTTGGGATCCGCTTGTTGCAGCATATCCAAGTATCACGGTGGGGATGGAAAGGCTGATTCTTTCCGATAATAAAGAGTTTAGTTCATCATCAGGAAAAAGAATCAGCCGGGAGACGTCTTCCAGCTCCAGTGCTTCCAATACGGAAGGAATAGATGTGAGTGCAGGTTTTTCTCTCTTTGAAGGGTTTTCAGGGTCTGTTACCGGCCATTATTCGCATACGTCTACGCATACGGTTAACTCTGCACAGACTTCAGGACAGGACTGGTCCGAACAATTAGGTTTAAATTCTGCGCAGGCAGCCTATGTGAATGCGAATATTCGCTATTACAATACAGGAACAGCTCCTGTGTATAAATTTATCCCCACCACAAATTTAGTGTTAGGGAAAGAGACGATTGCCACTATCACAGGGCAAATGAATCAGGAAGCCTTCAGCTTGCCTCCAGATCAATCGTATCCTAGAAGACATTTACATGCGATAGCCTTGAATACGTTAGATCAATTCAGTTCTACCCCTATTTCCATGAATATCAATCTAGTGGATAGATTGGAAAATGGAGAAAAATTAAAGTTGGAAACGACCCAATTTCAAGGGGCGTTTGCCAAAAGAGACCCCGCAGGAGGACAAGTAGTCATCGAAGAGAATGAGTGGGCGAATTATATCCCGCAAATCGAAAGTGTAACAACCGGAATCCTGATTGATATTAAGGGCGGCCTAATGATGGAGCGCCGTATTGCGGCAAAGGATCCTGATAATCCAAATGACCGCACACCGGAACTTACGCTAGGTGAAGCATTGATAAAATCGATAGGGGCATATAAGGCGGGGGAAAATTGGTATTTTAAAGATGAGTATACAGATGAAGCACATATGCTGAGTCCGAACCTGGTACATTTTATCTATGATCGAAGAACAGAAAGAAAGATCAAAAAAGAACGCGAAGGGAATAAAAATATAAAAACGATTTACGATATGACAATCCGGCCTGGAATGAATATTCAAATCAGTGTCCCTGTAGCATGGGATGATTTCAAAAGTAACAATGGAAACTGGGACGGAGGTTCATACGACCAAACGAATGGCTTGCATAATGGCAGATGTTACAAGATAGAGCCGAATAAAAATGTGACCTACGATTTGGATGATATTACATTAGAAGCAAATTCTAAATATCTTATTAGCATAGATGTTAAAGGAAACGGTACGGGTAAGGCCACTGTTGAATTTGGCGGAACAACACGTGAATTCGATATTTCTAACGGATACAAAAGGAAAAAGATGATGTTTGAAATATTCGAATTTCCAGATGATTTTGGAAGCCTCACTATTTCAACGAATAGTACGGTATATATTGATAATTTTTCAATTATAAAAATAGGAAATGCATGGGATAAATTGAAAGAGGAAAACAAAGAGTTCTCCAAAATCAATGATCAAAAGGATTTTTATTTTGCATCTACCGATTTAACAAAATATATTACCAATTATAAGGATGAAGCATTTATAAAAAAATGGGATGCTAATTCCAAACAAGAATTTAAACTGGTCTATCATGTGTATAGGGGAGCCTTTTACATTTATGACATACCGGCCAAGAAAGTTCTGACATGGGACAGAAGAAATCAGAAATTAATATTTATGAATGATTTGGGTGTACGATATCAACTTTGGTTTTTACAAAAATCAGGAAACAAAGGATATAACATTGTAAGCGCCGCAGATAGAAGTAAAGTGTTGGCTTACGACATTGAAAAACCACCAGATCTAACACCACTTCAAATTGCGACATTAGACGAAGCAAAAGCGAATCAATATTTTGTGTTATCGCCCGTAAAATAATATGTAGCACCTAGGGAATATATCTAAAGATCGCAATTGGTTTTCCTGGACAAACCTTGCCTTTTCTGGCGGGTTTGTCCCCCCCCCATAATATACGTGCAGATATCAGGTAACTTTAATAAAACAAGATATGGTGGAATGACTAATGGATAAAAAACCTCTGAATTTCAAGAAAGATGAACGTAAAGCCGAAGCATGGAGTAAGAATCGTTATTCGGCTTGGATTAAAACACTACCACAAAATCGGCAGGAAGCACTCGAGGAATTTAAAAGATCATCAAAAGAAATGAATAGAAAGTTGAATGAAGTTCGTGGAAATATTGATGAACTAACTGATGAACAATTAAAAAGTCAAATCAAAGAAATGAACAGCATGATCAAGCAACCCGTTAATCTATTAAAGGAAAGACAAATCATTTATACCCATTTTGATCCGAAAGCTTTAGGCTATTCCAATGAATTGCAAATGTTGGTTGGAAGCGAGAGTAGACAGTTAGATCGCGGGAAAATTAAAACTGTCTTAAATGAGTATAAATATGGCAACTTGACCGATTTAAAAACAGGAAATTTAACACTTTCCGGGGGAGAAACAGGACAATACTATGTAGCGGAGTTAGAGCTGCCGAAAGGCACCTATGTAGGCCATTTTGAAGATGGACAAACGGTATTGCCAACGGATTATGCAATAGAAATCACGAATAACATGTTTAGAAAACCGAAGGTTATTAGAGAAAATGGAAAAGAACTTATTAAAGTAAATGCAAGATTAATCAAAAAAGAGAAGATTGAAAATAAAGTAAAAGAGACGGAAGCAGCATTAAACAAAATGCTAAATAAAGATACTGACTTTGTCAAGTTAAATATTGGAGGGGGATTTGAGTCCTACACAATCGATCAAGCGAAAGAAGCAATTCATGCTTTAATCAAACATGTACCTTCAAAGTTATTAAATGATGCTCTTGATGAATTAGAATCTATCGTATTTCAAGATGTGAAAATACGGGAAAATAATCCGCGGGGTTTATTTGATGAAAATACGAATAAAGTCTATATAAGAGTGAAGCACGAAACATTTATTCAAAATATAGATCAGAGCGCAGATCCAGCAAGAGGGTTAATACATGAAATGGGGCATGTCGCGGATATCGTCTTATTTAATAAGACTTCGTATAGTCCTAGATTTAATGGGATTTATGAGGAAGAAAAAAATAATATTACGAACATCGTAACATATCAAGACTACGCTACACGTAACGCACAGGAATTTTTTGCGGAAATATTCAAAGCAATGCACTCTACAGATCCTAAACAACAAGATGCTGTTCAAAAAGAAGCACCTAAAGCTGTTGATTATATAAAAACTAAAATAAAGGAATATATAGAGGATTAATTATCAGTTAAAATAACAAGCAATTTTGGGTTCGAAAATGTTTCCTGCCAAAATGCTGTGTAAGTAGGTGAGTTGCAATATGATAGATTTTCGTATTGACACAGTAAAAGCAAAAAAATGGGGAGAGAAAAAATATTCCCGCTGGAAATCCGTATTAACAGAGAATGAAAAAATACAAATTACGGACTATACCAAAAACGCCAGTCCTATAAATAGTTATCTTAGAGAAAATAACGGCAACTTAGGGGCCAATCCTAATATGGACAAGAAAATTGAACTAATGGACAAAGCGTTAAATAAGTCAAAATTAAATGATACCATAACCGTATATCGTGGGACGGATGGAATCATATTCGGAGAAGAATTCCAGACCACTTTAATGAAGGGGAATAAAGTTAATGAGGAGGTGGCCAGGAAGATCAGAGGACAATTCCAAGGAACTGAGCTATTGGAGCGGGGCTACTTAAGCACATCAATCGTTCTTGGGAACAATTTTCTGGCAAGAAACGTTCTTATAGAACTAAAGGTTCCTAAAGGAGAGAGTGCCGGGTATGTAGATCCAATTAGCTATTTTCCTGGCCAACTTGAGATGTTATTGCCCAGGAATACTCAATATTATATTGATAATATAAGGACGATTGTTAATGGCGGATCACAAAGATTAAAAGTTGAAGCTAGAATCATAAAATAGAATCTTCACTTGCAGGAACTCGTAAAGACCTGAGTACATCTCGGGTCTTTTTATGTTTAAAGCTATCACTATCTGCGGTTATTGCATGGACGGCTCGCATTTCATTGACAGCCTGCGGAACAAGCAGTTCCGGCAGTTCAGGAAGCTCTGGCGGCTTACAGCAGCCGGCAATGGATAGCTTCCGGCGATGCATGTAGCCTTGGAATCAGGTATAAAAGATGGTTAAATTTCTGAGCGTCCTGAAGGTGTAAATGCTGCAACCGCATAATAAACTTACCCGATGGTGGAATTTACAGAGGGCTTTGAGACATCGGAAGATGATAATGATGAAGCCGGCTGCTGATGCAGTCGGCTTTCGTGTTTGGTGGTAAGAAGAAGTGTGAGTTTAGAATGGATGATAAGAATCGCAGAGCGGCAGATATCTACGATTAATCTATTATAAGGAGGGGCATATCACTAAACTTGCGGCGCAACTCTACTATTGTTATTTTCTCAAGGCACTTTTCCCCGTGCTGTACAATCCGCAAGAGGTGAGGCCAGAGACAATTCCATACATGACGCCCATTTTCAAATCGCCTGGAGCGAGATAGACAACGCCTGCCGCAATACCTAGAATAATGGACAGTACCGGAGCCAGGCGACTCGAAAGGCCGAGCCCTTTTGCTATTTCTACTAATCCGACAATGACGGCCACGATCATAACATCACTAATCTCCATATTCATCTATTCCTCCTCTCCAAATTACGCGTCTCTCAGTTCATAGTTCCACCCGTGCTGTTGGAACCATGTCTCCGCACGCGCCAGATTTTCGCCGCTTAACGCTCCTGTAACCGCATAAGAAGTGCCATTATTTAAAAACTGAATCTGTGCCCAAAATCTCTTCTCCAGGAACATCTGAGAGAGCTCATGAATAGCGGCTACACTCAATCCGCCTGTAACGATTTTCTTTTTGCCAGAGGACTCAGGCGCTTCTCGGCCAGTTACTGTCTTTACGATTGCAGACATGACATTTTCTTTATTATTCAAAAGTCTCCGCATATCGTCAGGATTCGTGATAAAAGCCAGTTCTATTAATATGGCCGGGGCGTTCGTGGAATTAAGCACCTGAAGCTCTTTCCGTTCCTTAGCTCCTCTGTCCCTAATTCCAACCGCCTCAGAGATTGCCCTGCTAACGCTTGCAGACAAGGCTTGTTGATCGTAATAAAGAACTTCTACCCCTGTAGCCGTTGATGCGGCCGCGTTAAGATGCAAGGAAATATCTAATCTTCCATCTTTATCATAGCTGTTACAATTGCGGACGATGTTGGCCAGGTTCTCATTCTGCGTTTTCCCCATGTCATCCGTAGTGGAGGCAACAGCTTGACCCGCTTGCTTGAAGGCATCTATGAGCATGGCTGCAAATTCTCTGGCGACTTCATGTTCCTTGTAGCCGCATCCGGTTGCGCCCGGAACAAATGCGTTGTGCCCCGCATGGACGGTAATCATTTTATATCCCATGTTTCTCTCTCCCTTTATAACAATGTGTGATCTTTTGATGTCCTTTCTCATTGCAAATCTTCCTTGCAGTTACACCTAAAATATACCTTTCGAGATTCCTGAAGGATGAAATATATTTTCACCCATTAATGAAAATGTCTATGCTTTTAATAAGAACGCGAGAGGTATGCTTGGATTGTAAATGAAAGGGGGGACCTGTTCATGGGGAATAACCAAAAACGGTAAGGATATTTTCTATTGTTTTGATGTCTACGTCATTTTGACTGCGTACTCATCATTCAGAACACAAGAGGAGGAGTTCATAGTGTCAACAACAGACAACACGGCCGGCGTATTCCGGCTCGGAACCGAAGAATTAACAGCAGCGCTTCAGCAATCCGGTTATCGGACAGTCTTTGAGATTGCATCTGAAGATCTGGCGGAATTTCAGAAAAACAATCCGGAGATTCCCTCTTCCGACGCAAAGGAGATTTATCAATTAGCCGTCCAGAGGACAGACAACTTATGCATGCTTTACAAGGCCTGGCAACTGCACAATGATCCGGTCGTCCAGAGCCTTCCCAAATTATCCGCGGATACCGGTCTGCAAGGCATGCGTGCAGCGTTGGAGCGGAGTCTTGGAGGCGGAGCCGATTGGGGAGACTTGTTCCCGGAGAGCTCGCCGGAAGGCTATGCGGAAGCTTCCTCCATACAGTCGCTTTTTTCGCCGGGCCGTTACCTGACGATGCTGTATAAAATTGCGCGGGAGCTCCACGACTCAAATGACAAACTGCATATTGACAACCGCCGCCCTGATTTGAAGTCACTGATCCTCAACACGGATAACATGAACAGAGAGGTCTCTTCCCTGGATATCCTGTTGGATGTACTGCAGCCCGACGGTTCCGGCACGCTGACATCCTTGAAGGATAAATACTATCCCATGACACTCCCCTATGATGACGATCTCACTCAAATCAGGGCCGTGGCGGAGGCGCGTTCATCCAATTTGCTGGGAATTTGGGATACCTTGCTGGACACGCAGCGGACTTCCATCCTGCAGGATCACGTCGCTATCCGCCGGATAAGCAAGACGCGGAACTTGGCTTCCCGAGCGGCCGATACTACCCCGTCTCCGCGGACGAGGGAAGCCCTTTCCTTGACGCCAAACAGCTTCCGTCTGCTGGTTAAGCCTGAGCCGACAGCGCAGGATATCGCCAACCACTACAACATTGCGGTCAGTGATCCTGACAATATGGCCTCCGTCTTAAAGGTTGTCGATGATTTCTGCTTGAAAACCGGCTTGAGCTTTAATGGAGTGCTGGATTTAACGATGCAGAAGGATTATCATTCAATCTACAGAGATTTCGATAGTCGATTTGTGAAATATGGTAAATTTGGATATTTATACGATGTTTCGGTTTCAACCTATGGAGCTGCTTATCTGACAGGAACGGAAGATACTCCTTTGTGGGTAGGAGAAGTATATAGAATCATACCTGAAGCGTCCGCGTATGCTACTAGTGATCTCCCAAACAAGAATAATCCATCACCAATTTATCTCAACGTGAGGGACGATGAGTCTAGAATTCAGGAAGCATACATCCGGTTTGATTTGACAGGCTTTATTGGAGTTGTGAATGAAGCTAAGCTTTTTCTAAAACCTTACGGGCTTTTTTTAGGGACTACGGAGAGATATCACCAGGCTCAGTTGGTCAATGACAACAGTTGGGATGAATTGAAACTCACTTGGTCGAACAAACCTGTGGGAGGAGAGATAATCGATAATTGGGAAATTATAGGGAGTGATTTTTCAGAGATAGAGATTGATGTGACCCGGCAAGTGAATGATGCGCTTGCAAAGGGTCAAAATAAACTGTCACTTGTTATACGTTCTACTCAATATGATAAAGGTACCAACTATGACAACTATACTGAAAACCGAACTACTATGGTAATATCCACGAGGCCTGATGTTTTAAACTTTAATGCAGCTAATGTTCTAGCTCTGGCAGGAAGGGCGGAAAAGCTTGTCCGGCTGGCGCGCAGCACGGGTCTTTCCTTTGAGCAGTTGGATTGGCTAATTGCCAATGCCAGCCGCGCCGTAATCGAACACGATGGAGAACTGATTCTGGATAAGCCGGTATTGGAGGCAGTGGCGGAATTCACGCGGCTCAATACGCGTTATGGCATCACATCGGATATGTTCGCCGCGTTTATCGGCGAAGTCAATACGTATGCAGAAAGAGGTCAGAAAAGCTTCTTTCAGTCTACATTCAGTACCACCGATGATTCATTTACCATTCCATTGATCTCTACTTTGCGGTTTGCCGTTGCTGAGCAAAGTAAACATGAAGCGATTTGCCGTCGAGCCCTGGGCGTTACGGAAGATGAGCTGTCCCGTATAGGCGGATACTGCTTCGATGCAGCACAGGGAATCAAACTGAATATGAATGAGAGTGACTTTGGACAGCTTTACCGTATGGGCAGAATTCCTCAGATGCTGGGATTGAACTTTACCGAGGCGGAGCTGCTGTGGAAGCTGATGTCAGGCGGGGAGGAGACGTTGCTTCGGATAATTGGCGGCAGCCCTAGTCTTAAGACTCTGGATATTATCCGTGATACCGAGGTTGTTCTTGACTGGATGGACGCCCATCAGCTTGATGTTGTTTCTCTGCAAGCCATGGTTACCAACCGGTACAGCGGTACAGCTACGCCGGAGATGTACAACTTTTTGGCACAGGTCTACCACCAATCCGCAAGCAGTACTGTGAACGTGTCCAGCGCGGATGCTCAGGACACCCTGCCCGTGGACAAGCTGTGCCGGGCATTGGCGGCGGGCTTCCATCTGAAAGCCAACGTGATGGCACAGGTAATGGACTGGATGGACAAAACCAGCAGTGAATTTACGTTGCATCATTTCTGGGACAGGCTTCAAGCGTATTTCAGCGCCGAGCATGAAGATGAACTAACCGATCTGGAAGAAGAAATCGATTTGCTGCACTGGTTCCAGCAGATCAGCCAGTATGTGCTGATTGTCCGTTGGTGCGGGTTAAGCGAGCAGGATTTGGCGCTGCTGACCGAACATCCTGGGCAGCTTCTGGACGGACAACATACGGTGCCCGTACCCTCGTTGCACCTCCTGCTGGTACTATCCCGCCTGAAGGAGTGGCAGCAGCGCGTCCAGGTGTCCAGTGAGGAGGCCATGCGTTATTTTGCTCAGGTCAATTCGCTAGCCGTCACACCCCGCGCTGCAGCCAAGCTGCTTGCCCACATTCATGGCTGGAATGAAGAGTATACGGTCTCCATGAGCGCCTACCTGTTGGGGGAGAGCGAATATCCTAAGAACTTTGAGCAGATCTTTACACTGGAAAGCTGGGTCAACCTGGGCCGTCAACTGAACGTTGGCAGCCGAACGCTGGGAGAACTGGTTGACATGGCAGAAGAGGATGAAGCCGCGGAAAACATGGATTTGATCACTTCGGTGGCCCAAAGCCTGATGGCTGGAGCACAGGCCTGAACCAACATAGACAAAGGAAGGTGGTAAGAGTATGTCTACTTCACCCTTGTTGCAATCGATTAAAGAAGCCCGCCGGGATGCTTTGGTTAGTCATTATATCGCCCGGCCAGGGACGCTTGCCAAAATTACGGACGCGGACAGCCTGTATGAGTACTTGCTGCTGGATACCAAGATCAGTGAACTGGTGAAAACATCGCCGGTAGCGGAGGCCATCAGCAGCGTGCAATTATTCATCAACCGCTGTATCGAAGGCTATGAAGGCGAGTTGACTCCGCAAGGCAACAGCCATTTTGCGCCGGGAAAGTTTCTGGATAATTGGGGTACCTATAACAAGCGTTATTCCACCTGGGCAGGCAAGGAACGTCTGAAATATTATACAGGCAGCTATATTGATCCGTCATTGCGCTCCAACAAAACGGATTTGTTCCAACGCCTGGAGCAGAGCATTAGCCAGGGGAAACTTACCGAAGACGGCGTAAAGAACGCGCTGCAAAACTACCTGGCTGAATATGAAGTGTTGGCGGATCTGGAAACGATCAGTGTAAATAAAGGCGCCGACGAAAGGGTTTTATTCTTTGTTGGCCGCACCAAAACCATACCGTGTGAATACTACTGGCGCCGATTGCTATTAAAACCGGATAATAATAAGCTAGTGCCAGCAGTCTGGTCTCAGTGGAAGAAAATTACTGCCAATATCGGCGAAGCCGTCGATAACTATGTGGGGCTTCGCTGGTATAAAAACCGATTGCATGTACAATGGCGTTCTACCGAGAAAACGCAAAATAATGCTGGAGAAGCGAGTGAGGAACAGTACCTGAATGACTGGATCATGAATAGTTCGGGAGTCTGGTCTTCCTTCCGAAAGTCTTCCTTTAGTGAATATAGTTTTATACATGGTGAAGGTCCCGGTTTTCCCATTACTATTGATCACAATCAACTGATCTTTGATGATAAAGGTAGTATTAAGGCAATATTTACTTCACTCCCGGATAATGCAATACATGTTTGTTATGAAACAAGATACAGTTCTAATGACTACCGGCTTCATGTTGCTCAACTATCTTTACAAGAAGGGGAGAGTGGAGAATTCAGCTTCTCTGCAAATAAGTCTTTTCTGGTAGCAATAAGGGATGATTCAAAACCGACTGAAGCGATTAGTTTCCTGGCAACTTATCTAGGAGATACATTCCCACAATCATACGGATCAATTATCAATAATCAATTTATTCCTCCATCAGGAAGCAATATCATAGATCCTATCAACCTTACCCTTATAAAAAATATCGACCTGTCTGCCTTGTTGGAAAAGAGTCTTGACGCACTGTTCGACTATACCATTCAGGGAAATAGCCAACTGGGCGGCACCGATGCTTTCTATGGGCCGTATGGACTTTACTTGTGGGAAATCTTTTTCCATGTTCCTTTTTTAATGGCCGTTCGTTTCCAAACCGAGCAGCGGTATGAACTGGCCGAACGTTGGTTTCAATTCATCTTTAACAACGCAGGGTACCGTGATGAATACGGCAATCTGCTGACGGATGTAGGCAAGGTGCGTTATTGGAATGTGCTCCCGTTACAGGAGGATACAGAGTGGGATGACACGTTGTCCCTGACAACGGTAGATCCGGACGAGATTGCCATGGCCGATCCGATGCAATACAAGCTGGCAATATTTATTCACACGCTGGACTTCCTGATCAGCCGCGGCGACAACTTGTACCGGATGCTGGAGCGGGATGCCCTGACCGAAGCCAAGATGTATTACATCCATGCCAGCCAACTGCTTGGTCCCCGCCCCGAAATCCGGATCAATCACAGTTGGCCTGATCCGACGCTGCAAAGCGAAGCAAACGCGATAACTGCCGTACCGACACTAAGAAATGCGCAGGCAACGCCAATCCTCGCTTTGCGAGCGCTTCTGAATGCAGAAAACGGGCATTTCCTGCCGCCCTATAATGATGAACTGTTAGCGTTCTGGGATAAGATTGAGCTTCGTTTATACAATTTGCGCCACAATCTGAGCTTGGACGGTCAGCCGCTTCATTTGCCGCTAATTGCGGAACCGGTGAAACCGCGTCAGCTGCAACTTGAGTATGGTCCAGGCGATGGCTTGGGAGGAAGCGCCGGTTCTGCCCAAAGCCGTCAAAGTATCTATCGTTTCCCTCTGGTCGTCGATAAGGCGCGCACGGCGGTAAACAGTGTCATCCAATTTGGCAATGCCCTGGAAAACGCATTGGCCAAGCAGGACAGCGAGGCCATGACCATGCTGTTGCAATCCCAGCAGCAGATTGTCCTGCAGCAAACCCGCGATATTCAGGAGAAGAACCTGGCCGCGCTCCAAGCAAGTCTGGAAGCAACCATGACAGCAAAAGCGGGGGCGGAATTAAGGAAGACCCATTTTGCCGGCTTGGCGGACAACTGGATGTCGGACAATGAAACCGCTTCGCTCACTTTGCGCACCACGGCCGGAATCATCAATACCAGCTCAAACGTGCCGTTAGCCATCGCCGGCGGGTTGGATATGGCTCCTAACGTGTTCGGCTTGGCGACCGGAGGTTCCCGCTGGGGAGCCGTCAGCGCTGCTGTAGCCCAAGGATTGCAAGTCAGCGCCGCTGTCATGGAGCAGACAGCCAACATCATCGATATCAGCGAAAGCTACCGCCGGCGGCGGGAGGATTGGATGCTGCAGCGGGATATCGCGGAGAATGAAGCGGCGCAGTTGGCTTCGCAGATTGCGGCCCTGCGGGAACAGATGGATATGGCGCGCAAGCAACTGGCGCTGGCGGAAACGCAACAGGCGCACGCGCAAGCGGTCTACGAGCTGCAAAGCACCCGTTTTACAAGTCAAGCTTTGTTTAAATGGATGATAAGAAATCTGTCGTCTCTGTACTATCAAATGTATGACGCCGCATTGCCGCTCTGCATGATGGCCAAGCAGTCTTTAGAGAAAGAAATCGGTTCGGATAAAGCGGTTGGAGTCTTCACCCTCCCTGCCTGGAATGATCTGTATCAGGGATTACTGGCGGGCGAGGCGCTGCTGCTGGAGCTTCAGAAGCTGGAGAATCTGTGGCTGGAGGAAGACAAGCGCGGAATGGAAGCTGTAAAAACAGTATCTTTAGACACTCTTCTCCGCAAAGAAACGCCAGAGTCTAGCTTCGTAGATTTCGTCAAGGAAGTTCTGGGCGGAAAGACGCCTGACCCTGTGGGAGGAGTGGGCGTACAACTGCAAAACAATATTTTCAGCGCAACCCTTGACCTGTCCGTCCTGGGCTTGGATCGTTCTTACAACCAAGCGGAAAAGGCCCGCAGAATCAAAAACCTGTCGGTTACCTTGCCCGCGCTATTGGGACCTTATCAGGATATCGAAGCCACCTTAACGCTAGGCGGCGAGACCGTTGCGCTTTCTCATGGCGTCGATGACAGCGGCTTGTTCATCACGGATCTCAACGACAGCCGCTTCCTGCCTTTCGAGGGCATGAGTCCGTTATCCGGCACACTCGTGCTGTCGATATTCCATACCGGGTCAGGCGGTGACCAGCGCCTCCTGCTGGAAAGCCTGAATGACGTCATCTTCCACATTCGATATGTTATGAAATAGATTTACAGTCAGATATATTTAGGGGCTTGTATTCTCAAGCCCCTCCAAGGAGGAATGGGATATTATGCCACAATCTGACAATGCCGATATCAAGCTATTTTCGCCATCGCTGCCCAAAGGCGGCGGTTCGATGAAAGGAATAGAAGAAAACATTGCGGCTCCCGGTTCCGACGGCATGGCGCGCTGCAACGTGCCGCTGCCGGTCACTTCCGGCCGCTATCTTACTCCTGAGGTAAGTCTGTCCTATGTGAGCGGCAACGGCAACGGTGCTTGTGGAATGGGTTGGACGATGGGAGCAATGCGTATTCGTCGCAGAACAAGCAACGGGATCCCCCGTTATACCCCCGAAGACCAGTTCCTTGGTCCGGATGGGGAAGTGCTTGTTCCGGAATGCAACGAACAAGGGGAGATCATTACCCGCCAGACCAATACGGCCCAGGGGATACCGCTAGGCGAGACATTTACGGTTACCCGCTATTTTCCCCGGATCGAGAGCGCCTTTCATTTGCTGGAATACTGGGAAGCGCAAGCGGGAAGCGCAACCGCGCCGTTTTGGCTGCTCCATGCTGCCGACGGGGTGCTGCACTGTCTGGGCAAGACTGCTCAGGCGCGGATAGCCGCCCCTGACGATTCTGCCAAGATCGCAGAATGGTTAGTAGAAGAGTCTGTATCGCCCTTCGGAGAGCATATTTATTACCAATACAAAGAAGAAGACAAGCAAGGCGTGAATCTTGAGCACGACAATCATCAATATGGAGCGAACCGCTATCTGAAATCGATTCGCTATGGAAGTAAGATTGCCTATCCTTCCCTCTATGTCTGGAAGGGGGAAATCCCGGCGGACGGCCAATGGCTATATTCCGTTATCCTGGATTATGGCGAGAACGATATCTCAGCGGATGTTCTTCCCCTATACACGCCCCAGGGGGAGTGGCTGGCGCGTCTAGACTGTTTTTCCCGCTATGACTACGGATTTGAGGTCCGAACCTGCCGCTTGTGCCGCCAGGTCTTGATGTTCCATGCCTTTGCGGAGCTTGGTGAAGAGCCGGCGCTGGTGTGGCGGATGCAGTTGGAATACGATGAAACCCCTGCTGTTTCCATGTTGAGCGCGATCCGGCGATTGGCTTATGAAGCGGACGGAGCCATGCAGAGCATTCCGCCGCTGGAATTCGATTATTCGCCATTTGACATCCGAGAGACGGAGGAGATGGCCGATTGGCAGCCTTTTTTACCGGTGCCTGAATTAGAGGATGGAGAACATTATCAGCTGGTCGATTTGTACGGAGAAGGTATCCCAGGCTTGTTATATCAAGACAATGACCACTGGCATTATCGTTCGCCCGTCCGGGGCAATACACCGGAGGGGATTACCTATGACAGCTGGCGGCCGCTGCCTCATATTCCCGCGAAATCCCGGAACGGGATGCTGATGGATCTGAATGGCGACGGGGATCTGGAATGGTTGCTTGCGGAACCCGGGGTTGCGGGGCGATATAGCATGAATCCGGATAAGACATGGTCTGGTTTTGTACCGCTTCAGGCCCTGCCAACGGAATTCTTCCATCCACAGGCCCAGCTTGCCCATGTGACCGGATCAGGCTTCACCGACTTGGTTATGATTGGACCGAAGAGCGTCCGGTTTTATGCCGGAGAAGAGGCGGGCTTCAAGCACGCATGTGAAGTGTGGCAGCAAGCGGGCATTCGTTTGCCCGTGGAACGTGTGGATAAGAAGGAACTGGTGGCCTTCAGCGATATACTGGGATCCGGTCAGTCTCATTTGGTTCGCATCCGCCATGATGGCGTTACATGCTGGCCTAATCTGGGGAACGGCGTGTTCGGGGCTCCGCTGGCTCTTCCCGGGTTTACGGCAACGGAGCGTGAATTTAACCCTGAACACGTATTTCTCGCGGACCTTGATGGATCCGGCGCTTCCGATATCATTTATGCTTCCGGCGACGCTCTTCTCATTTACCGGAATCTTTCCGGCAATAGCTTTGCTGATCCGCTGCGGGTTCCGCTGCCGGAAGGCGTCCGGTTTGATGATCTGTGCCGGCTTCTGCCTGGCGATATCCGCGGATTGGGCGCAGCCAGTCTGGTGCTGCATGTACCCTACATGGCCCCCCGCAGTTGGAAATTAGATTTTTTTGCGGCGAAGCCGTATTTATTGCAAACCGTCAGCAACAATCTCGGCGCTTCCAGCTCGTTCCTGTATCGAAGCTCCGCCCAGTATTGGCTGGATGAGAAACAGGCTGCCTCATCGGCTGTCTGCGGTGTGCCATTCCCGATCAACGTGGTAGCGGGTATACACACGCTGGACGAAATCAGCGGCCGCACCAGGATTCAGAAATACACTTACCGTAATGGCGTGTATGACCGGACCGAAAAGGAATTTGCCGGGTTCGGCCGCATTGACACATGGGAAGAGGAGCGGGATTCGGAGGGAACCCTGAGCGTCAGCACTCCGCCCGTGCTGACGCGGACCTGGTATCATTCCGGGCAAAAGCAGGATGAGGAGCGCGCCGTGCAGCAATATTGGGAAGGCGATTCTGCCGCTTGTCAGCTGAAACCAATCCGGCTTACCCGATTCGATGCAGCCACGGCTATGGATGTACCGCTAGACTCTCCCAATAGGCGGCAAGAGTATTGGCTGTATCGCTCGTTGCGAGGGATGCCCCTCCGTTCTGAAATTTTTGCGGGAGATGTTGTGAATTGGCCTCCTTATCGGGTGGAGAGCTTCCGTTATCAAGTGCGCTTGGTGCAGAGCGCCGATTCGGAATGTGTTACATTGCCCATGCAGTTGGAGCAGCTTACGTACAACTATGAGCAAATTGCTTCTGATCCGCAGTGTACACAGCAGATACAGCAAGGGTTCGACAAATACGGCGTGTCGACACAGAGCGTAACGATCCAATATCCGCGTCGGCCGCGGTCGGAGGACACTCCGTACCCTGACACCCTGCCGGATACCAGTTGGAGCAGCAGTTACGATTTGCAGCAAATGCTGCTGCGCTTGACACGGCAAAGGCAAAAAGTGTATCACCTTGCAGAGCCGGAAGGCTGGCGCTTGAATATTCCCCATCAGACACGTCTGGATACTTTCATCTATTCTGCTGACAGCGTGCCCGCCGAAGGAATAAGCGCCGAGCTGCTGGGGGGGGACGGCACATTACGCTCTCCGGCGCTGGAACAGGCTTATGGCGGCCAGTCCGAGATCATCTATGCGGGCGGGGGGGAACCGGATTTGCGAGCTCTGGTTCATTACACCCGAAGCGCGGTTCTCGATGAATCCTGTTTGCAAGCCTACGAAGGCGTACTCAGCGATAGACAATTGAACGCGCTTCTTGCCTCTTCCGGCTACCAACGAAGCGCAAGAATATTGGGTTCCGGCGATGAAGCGGACATTTTTGTCGCGGAACAAGGATTTACCCGTTATGCGGATGAAGAGAGTTTTTACCGTATTCGGGGACAACAAGCCTCTCTCTTATCGGGGGAGCAAGTATTATCATGGGATGATCATTTCTGTGCGGTGATATCCATCGAAGATGCGCTTGGCAATCACATTCAAGTTGCCTATG
The DNA here is from genome assembly GCF_003591545.1 of Paenibacillus thiaminolyticus. GTDB lineage: Bacteria > Bacillota > Bacilli > Paenibacillales > Paenibacillaceae > Paenibacillus_B > Paenibacillus_B thiaminolyticus_A. The sequence continues at coordinate 129,729 of NZ_QYZD01000004.1, read as the reverse complement.
ATTACCGCTTTGTGGAGGCCATCCAGATTACCGATGCGAATAACAATGTGAATCAGGTCTCCCTGGATGCTCTCGGCCGGGTCGTATGCAGCCGGACCTGGGGCACGGAGGAAGGGATAGAGACGGGCTTCCGCCCGGAGGCGGAATTCGCGCCGCCCGAGACAATGGAGCAGGCGCTTACCCTATCATCTCCCTTGCTGGTTGCATCCTGCTGTGTATATGATGCGCATAGCTGGATGGGAACGATAACTCTTGCGCAACTGTCAGCGCTGGTTCCAGATAGTGAAAAGCAATGGTCGTTCTTGATAGACAATCGCTTGATTATGCCGGACGGCACGATTAGAGCCCGCGGCCGGGACCCATGGTCGCTTCAACGGCTATTGGCGCCTATTGTGTTCAAGCTGCTAAGTGATGCGGACCGTAAGCCGCCGCATACGGTAATTTTGGCAGCAGATCGTTACCCTGATGACCCATCCCAGCAAATTCAGGCCAGCATCGTGTTTAGCGATGGCTTTGGGCGTACGATACAAACTGCTAAAAGAGCAGATACCCGATGGGCGATTACGGAACGGGTTGACTATGATGGAACAGGAGCCGTTATCCGCAGCTTCCAGCCGTTGTTTCTTGATGACTGGCAATATGTCGGCGATGAAGCCGTCAGCGGCTCTATGTATGCAACGATCTATGATTATGATGCTCTGGCACGCCAAATCAGGATGGTCAACGCCAAAGGATATGAGAGGAGAACTGCTTTTTACCCATGGTTTACAGTAAACGAAGATGAAAATGATACGATGGACTCATCATTATTTGCTTCACCGCCTGCACGGTGAGATGGAGGTTAAACCTATGAATACAACGTCCATATATAGCGGCACGCCTACGATTTCGGTAATAGATAACCGGAACCTGGAGATTCGCACCCTTCGGTATAACCGTATCTCGGCTGAAGATCCGGCAGATGAGTATATCCTGCGGAACACGTATACCGCGTTAGGCTATCTTGACAGCAGCATGGATCCCCGTCTGCTCTTGGACTATCAGGATGACAGCGGTACTCTGCCGAATATAAGAACCCTGGCCTCCCTGAGAGGCGAAGCGCTCCGTTCGGAAAGCGTGGATGCCGGCCGCAAGGCGGAGCTTTTTGATATCGAGGGGCGGTCAGTCTGGTTTATCGATGCCAACGGCACACAGACGAGTCTCGAATATGATGTATTAGGCAGACCAACAGCCGTATTCGAGCAGAAGGAAGGAACGCAATCCCCATGGTGCCGGGAGCGGTTTATTTATGGCGAAAAAGAAGCGGATGCCCAGACCAACAATTTGCGCGGGCAGTTGGTGCGTCACTACGATACTGCGGGCCGGATACAGACAGACAGCTTCTCATTGGCCGGAATGCCATTGCACCAAAGCCGTCAACTGCTGGAAAATTGGGATCATCCTGGCGACTGGAGTATAGAAGAGGAAAGTGCTTGGGTCTCGTTGCTGGCTGCGGAAACCTATGATACGAGCTGGCGGTATGACGCCCAGGACAGGGTGCTCGCCCAAACCGACGCCAAAGGGAATCTCCAGCAACTGACATACAATGCCGCCGGCCAGCCGCAGGCGGTAAGCCTCACGCTGCAAGACCAAGCCGAACAGCAGATTTGGAACCGGGTAGAATACAGTGCGGCGGGTCAAGTGCAGCTCGCAGAAGCCGGGAATGGTGTCATAACGGAATATACTTACGAGGAGAGCACGCAGCGGCTAATCCGAAAAAAAGATTCCCGCCAGCTGTCCTCCGGGGAAAGGGAAATATTGCAGGATTATCATTATGAGTCTGATCCGGTAGGCAATATCTTGTCTATTTGCAACGAAGCGGAGCCGGTTCGTTATTTCCGGAATCAGGCCGTTGCTCCGAAAAGGCAGTATGCCTACGATGCCTTGTATCAGCTTGTATCCAGTTCGGGGCGGGAATCCGATTCGCTTCGTCAGCAGACGTCGCTTCCTCCCTTGATCACGCCTATCCCTCTGGACGATAGCCAATACGTCACTTACGCTGAGAAATATAGCTATGATCGGGCCGGCAATTTAATCAAGCTTAGCCATACCGGGGCGAGTCAATATACAAGGAATGTTTATGTAGACAAGAGTTCAAACCGGGGGATTTGGCGGCAAGGGGAAGACATACCGGATATCGCGGCTTCCTTTGACAGAGCAGGCAATCAACAAGCTTTATTCCCGGGGAGACCGTTGGAATGGGATACACGCAATCAGTTAAGCCGAGTCCATATGGTCGTGCGCGAAGGCGGCGATAACGACTGGGAAGGCTATCTCTATGACAGCTCAGGAATGCGCATCGTAAAACGGTCTACCCGCAAAACACAGACAACAACGCAAACGGATACGACCCTCTATTTGCCGGGTCTGGAGCTTCGCATCCGCAAGACCGGGGACCGGGTCACGGAAGCATTGCAGGTCATCACCGTGGATGAGGGAGCGGGACAAGTGAGGGTGCTGCACTGGGAGGAAGAAACCGAACCGGACGGCATCACCAATGATCAGTACCGGTACAGCCTCAATGATCATCTCGGGTCCTCTTCACTGGAAGTGGATTGGCAAGGCCAGATCATCAGCAAGGAAGAATTTTATCCCTACGGCGGCACAGCCCTGTGGGCAGCCCGGACAGAGGTGGAGGCAAGCTACAAGACCATCCGCTATTCAGGCAAAGAGCTGGATGCCACAGGCCTGTATTATTACGGACACCGCTACTATATGCCATGGTTGGGTCGCTGGCTGAATCCGGACCCGGCCGGAACGGTAGATGGATTAAACCTGTACCGTATGGTTAGGAACAATCCTATAGGATTGATGGATCCGGATGGGAATTTGCCTATCAACATGGCGGATTATAGCTTCGTGCATGGTGATTTAGTTTATGGACTTAGTAAGGAAAGAGGAAGATATCTAAAGATATTTAATCCAAACTTTAATATCGAAAAATCAGACTCTCCTGCTATGGTTATAGATCAATATAATAATAATGTTGCATTGAGTATAACTAACCAATATAACTTAGAAGAATTGATGAAATTTCAAAAAGACCCACAAAAAGCCGCACGGAAAATAAAGGTTCCAGAAGGGAATCGTTTATCGAGGAACGAAAATTATCCTTTGTGGCACGATTATATTAACATTGGAGAAGCTAAAGCTACATTTAAGGCCTCTCATATTTTCCAAGAAGTGAAGGGGAATTATGGGAAAGATTATTATCATAAATTATTATTAGATAGAATGATAGAATCGCCGTTGCTGTGGAAACGAGGCAGTAAACTCGGTATAGAAATTGCCGCCTCCAATGAGAGAACAAAAATACACTTTGTTCTTGACAATTTAAATATCGAGCAAGTGGTTACGAAAGAGGGGAGCGGCGGCCAGTCAATCACAGCTTCTGAACTACGCTATATTTATCGAAATCGCGAAAGATTGAATGGGCGTGTCATTTTCTATAGAAATAATGAAAGGTTAGAGCAGGCTCCATGGGAAGAAAATCCGGACTTATGGAGCAAATATCAACCAGGTCTTAGACAAAGCAGCAGTTCAAGAGTCAAAGAGCGAGGGATCGGGAACTTTTTCCGCCGGTTTTCAATGAAGAGAAAGTAGCATTTAAATTAAATTGGCTCCCCATTAGTTTGGTTCTCTGTAAGCTAATGGGGAGTTGTTATTTACTAATTCTTAGCGATATTCAATCGGTTTCTGCAGGAAAATAAATAGCGAAAGGAGATAACTGGAAGCGGAGAGATTCGTACACCTCGGTGTAACCATTTGCGTGTGGAGATCAGGCAGATGAGTATATCATGCGGATAATTATATTGTTGTTAGGATATCTTCAAGAAAAATGTAAAAAGCATCAGAGCTGAATGAGTCGGCTGCTGATGCTTATTTATTGGACCGAACGAAATCTCTGCAAGTACGAATGGAGCCCGGTATTGTTGATACCCCCGTTTTTATAAGGATAGACTAAGCAGTTGTTTAATAGACTTTAAATCTTTCAGGATGAGTTTATCTGGAATCCAAATGACAGGAATTTGAGTTTTATTGATCTTGTAATTGGTTATAATGAAATCAAATTTGACCGTATTGCTTGGTTCGGTCTGGAGGTTTAGAACGTTACCCAATTCATTATTTAATTTGTGATAGATGAATTTTTTCCAATTAGTTGGTCCGGATAAAAGCAATAAACCCTTTTTTTTATAATTTGACAGGAGAATAGATAAAATATGAAACGTGATGTGGTAGCTCTCATCCTCAGATAATCTATTTTCATTTATTTCTTTATTCCATGCGACAATAAGAGGGTGAATGATGTTGTAGCCCTCTATTAATTCATGAGGAACCGTCTTAAATCTACCCCAAAAGTATTCTAACGGTAAATTGAGATTTTTAAATATATAGATCTTGTGGAAAGAAAAATGGATGTTATGTCTTATTTCTTCTATTACTTTGGCATTCATATTTACTTCACCTGAAATCATGTCAATTAAAGCAAGGTGCTTATCGTAAAGTTGTTTATATGATCCACGATAGTAATTCTTGATTTTACTTTTTTCATTATCATCCCCCTCAGAGATGAGGAAAAAAAATAGTGTAAAAAACTTAAGTTCATTTTGCTGGAAGCTGACCTTATAGAAATTTTCAATGGCAGAGACAATGGCATAGGTGCAATCTAACTTTTGAGAGCTAAATATGTAGTCCATATTAAAACTTTTGCAAATAAAATGTTTGTATATATTTCTATTTACAGACACATTGATGAGTATGGTTAATAGATTATAATCGATCTCCATTTTATAGAAACGAATATAGTTCTCAATTTTTTGTTGCAAGTCTAGGTCCGGTTTAAAAATTTCTTTATACTTTTGCACGTGAAAAAAAAGAACCATATAGAAGTATCTAATATTCAGTTCCTTTCCAATTATTTGGATCGTTGTTCTGAAATTAAAATCAAGGTTAAAATGTCTAAGAATTTTCCTGAAATTATTTAATTTTTTCTTCAATGTTAATTTATCTAAGTACAATAATTGAGACCATTTTTCCAAGCTATAGTATTTTTGGTTGTATAGTCCCAACAAAATGTTGTAGAGTTCACTGTTTGCTAAATAAGTAGCTATAATACTGGAAAGATGATCTAAGGGATCTTTTTTTAGAACGTAACCTTTGGAATTAATGCTTATTATATCCCAATTATTTGGAAGAGTTTGTTTTAATTGAGAAATGTCACTTATAATCGTTCTGCTTGTACATTGCAGCTTACGGGCTAAAGAACTTGAAGATACGATACCTTCGCTATCAATTAAGGATTCTAATATTTGGATTTTTCGAATAATTGAATCATTTTGAATTAAGTGGGCGGTGAATTTATCCATTTAGTCTCCCCCTCGAAAAGCGATAAATGGTTAAAAATGCAGATGTACTATCCTTTGTTTGGTGCTATGGATTTACGAATTTCCCCTAAACATATCTTTCTAATGTTTGTCTTCTTAATGAAAATCTTTATTATTTTTCTCCTTCTCACAATTTATATTTCAATTAGAAAGTAACGTAATTTTGGAATGAAAAACGATACATAATTTCATTAATAGATGAAAATATGTATGGTTTTTAAAATGTTTGTAAAGGTCAGCTTAATGCGGTTAATAGAAGGTTAAGAGATTTTTTTGTGCAAGGGGGGACGAAGAAGGATATAAGATACCTCTAAAGAGGGGGGAGCGGCTACACTTAATTGGACAATAAATGAAGGGCTAGTAGAATGAACACATCCCAACGAGGAGCGGACCTACTATGCCAAGATGAAGAGTTGATTTCAACCTTATTCAAGAGGAAACCATTGCATCGAATAACGTAAGGGTAAAAGCGAAACGGTATCTTCGAAGATACCGTCTGACTGCGACAAAGTCCTGTCGACAGTCTTTTTTTTATGAGAGAGTACCAATAAACGCCATTAAAAGCATGAGTACGTGTACGATGAGAACTATGACTGCTATCTATGTCCAGCAAATGCGGTACTGTCTTACGAAACAACGAACCGTGATGGTTTTAAAATGTATCGCTCGAACCCGGCAATCTGTAAAGTTTGTCCGTTCCGGGCCGATGTACAGAGAGTAAAGATGCATTAAATCGCATTAGTCGACATGTTTGGGCTGAATATATTGAAGAGGCGGACCACCTTCGCCATACAGAAGAAAACAAACGGATTTATGCGCAGCGGAAAGAAACAATAGAGTGAGTTTTTGCTGATTTAAAGGAGAAGCATGGTATGCAGTAGACGACCCTACGAGGGTTAAAAAGAATGTCTGCACAAGCCATGCTTGTTTTTGCTGCCATGAACCTCAAAAAAATGGCGACCTGGCTCTGGAAGACCGGTCGCCCATCTCATAATTTCAATTTCGTATTTGAAATACGGGGAATAAACATAAAGAACTCCCGCGACTGCAGTATTTCGCGGGAGTTTGTCTTCAATCTGGGTCGATCATCGATCGTCTATTTGTCAGGTTCTAATCTGAAAATTCATTGGTTCATTTTATATAGACATGTTGACGAAAGTGTTTTTATTGGTTATATTTGGTTTGAAAATTCAATATCGCCAAATTAAGTCATAGTTTGGCTTTTCACTTATAATTTCAATTATCTATCGTGTTGATTATTGGAAACCAAACTAATCCGACAGTTGGAAGGAGGTAAGAGCGGCTGGCGAGAATAAAAAATGAGGAGGGTGAACTTTTTTGAAAAAAACGTTTTCGTTCCTGATGATTGTCGCTATGCTCTTTACAATGTCTCAGTCTGTTTTTGCAGATGTTAATCTGAACAATAAAACTGAATTAACACAAGAAGAACTGTCGATTGTGACCAATAAGATCGGAATAAAGGAGAGCCAACTTAAATATTATAGTACTGAAGTTCTTAGATTCTTGATTGCTGAAAACGCAACCAAACTTACCGATAATTTGCCTCGCAACTATTAAACCTACAATTGCCCCGCTTAGCCTAACCGACTCTGATATCACACTTTATGCTGATGCATATGAAGTAACTAGTGATGTTCTAGGAAGCAAAAAGATTTTTATTTATGGGACATTCAATTGGAAAGTGAAGCCGAACTTTGCATTTACTGATAAAATGTCAATTGGATATCCAGTAACGAATGAGTGGTATTTGAAAACATCAGGAGGAAGAATCTTAGAACATTACAGTCAAAACTGCAACTATGATGGACAGTGGTATTGTAGCGAGTCTAGAACACCATCTGATCATGATATTGGACAAGGTGTTGCTGCAAAATATGATATATGGCTAAACTCAAGTTTGAAATCTGGTGAAATTCAGCAATCCGTTTATACTACTAAAAAAAGCGGAAAATCGAATATCATGTTGAGATACGGGCATAGATACCTCTCAGGAACTCCTTCTGTAGGAGTATACCCAAGTGGACTGAGCGTAACCCCAGGGTATGGCACTGAAACGTTAGACTACAATATTACGTTATCTTGGTAATGTATAATATATAGGGGAGGCTTAGAACTCCCCTAGTATGTTTTATTTAAAAGATGTCGAAGTAAGTATATTCGACACTAGGAAGGTGATGACAAGTTCAGTCGGTCTAATTGGGAGTAGGGGTAGGAACCCCTTAAGGATACAATGTAGGTTGACTAAGATAACAAACTAATAGGTTGCATTTATCTCAATATCATATTAACGAGAGTCAATATTTTACAGTAAAATATTTTTCTGTGCGAATAAAACTTCTTGATGATGGGCGATATGGTGCCGACTCGGTTTATTGAGTCTTTCTAAGCACAATAAATAATATATGTTAACTTGAGACTGTGGGCCGCCCTATATTTAAGCATATTCGATCTCTAACATAGGAAGGCCAATCACCGACAGTACAGTATTTTCTCCCCAGGCCGGGAAGCGAGCTGATAGTTCCGTTTTTCTGGAGGACGTAAAACTTTTGCACTAAGAAATGCATCGTAGACATGCGAGAATGAATATTGATTCCTAATAGATCTCTGGGATTTCCGGTAGAAGAAGTTTTTTGGGCATATTTTAAAGATCTCAATGTTTTAACTTGCTGTGTTTTTCATGAGATGTTGCAAGTGATATATTCGTAAAATGATTAAATATATTATGAGAGTGGCACAAAATAAGTGTGAAGGTCTGTCCGAAATTAAACCACTAATTAAGGTAACATTTTTAATTTTAAATTTGCATTATAACCCCTAAAAATGACATGTTTTACAAAAAAACATTTTAATAATGGTAAAAACTATTATCTCTATTTCATGTCTTACTACCAAATTACGATGAATGGATTCATGTTAGATTATTACTAAAAATAATTTCTAAATATCAACGATTTTAGTTTGTTAATTAAGCAAGGAGGGAGTTGAAGGAAATATGGGCAAAATCGGATACTCCGTAATAAGTATCGTACTATCATTTATAGCATTTTATATTATATTGACATTAATAAATGCATCAACCACAGAGGATGTTATACTTTCAGTTGTTATCACCATTTCTTTGAACGTCTCGGTGATATTAGGGATATTAATTTCACAAAAAAGAAATTAGGTAGTTTTCTTTAAAAAATCGAGTGTTTTAGACAAAAAGAATTCGAAGTCTCCATTAGAAATTGTTAATGTCAAGATAACTAATCATATGAGGGGGGGAATTCCACAGTATACTATTCGCCACGGCCCCTCAAAAATCCTTATTCAGGTGGTCAAGATGTTGAAAATGGAAAACAACTTACGTTCCCGAACCGCTGCGCAAACTGCCTGAAGAGTTGGCTTCCGTTGACGCATGACAGGAACACCCGGCGTTTCTGGGAACGTACGTCTAGCTCATCCTTTTATCATGCTGGGGCAGCCCCGACGTATTTACGTCTGGTGTATCTAAAGGGCACATGGGCCTCGCCGACTCTCTAAAGCCTGGGTCGGCTTAGGAGGCTGGTCAGTTGGCCAAGTAAAACGTAAGGAAACGGGACGACCGCTCTTTATCAGACTAACTCCCTTCATCTCACCGGCATACGGTGTAACTGTACAGAGTACAATTTTTCACCGCGAAAAGGAGCATGTAAAATGTCAGGTGCAGGCCACACTTATAAAGCGGGATATGGAGGGTATGGTCATGGCTACTACGTTGGATTCACAAGTATAGGGCCCATACTTGTTCTCTTCATTTTGCTTGTCATCATTGGCCGTTCTGTACTTGGTTACGGATACTGATTTGTACAATAATATTAATCCAGTCAAAAAGCGAATCTATAAAGAGAGACAATTTGTTTGAACCAAAATTTCTCCATCCAGGTCTGTTCATGGGAACTTGGATGGTTTTCTTTTTAAGCTAAAAAACAGCAGCGCTTTCGACAGCGACACTTTCGTTTTTTGCAATCGTGGCAGTCGCAAAAACGTTTTGAATGGAAATCGCATCTTATCATGCTTCCTCCTGTCAAAACTATACTATGTTCAAATCTAATAAATTCCTTTTCATGAATATAGTGGCTCTTGTTGAATTTGCAATACAGACTAATTACCTAATTCTAAAGTGACCAAGGTCGTCTTCTCCGACTATGTCTACACTTTAAGCACTCTCTGCGTGATTCCCGTAAAAGGAGCCTCAATCACGAACGAGGGAGGGGTTGGAAATTGTCTACCTCGTAATGGGGCTCTGATTTATACCAAGGGTCAATGTCACTTCAAACCAGAAGGAAACAAGCGAATTTTGAAATTATTTGTTGGGTAGTGTTTGCAAAACTCGAATTATATGGTAATCTATAGATGGTCAATTATTTGCAATGCCAAAGGAAGGTGAGGCTGTGAGTACCGTTGCTGCGAAGCCACAGAGGTTGGGGGAGCTAATACAGTACTATCGGCAGAAGAAGGAATTGAGTCTGTCGAAGCTGCAAGAAGCGGTCGGCATTGATAAAGGCAGCCTGTCAAGAATTGAAAACAGCGAGGTCAAACGCCCTGATTTTCAATCCATCCTGTCGATCGCCGCGGTATTGGACATTCCCCATGACGCCATCGTAGAACAGTACATCGAGATCGGACATAAATCGGAAGTCATATACACTATTTTACAGAACGAATTGACAACCCTCGAGCATCCATCGCTCATACCGAAAATTGCCGCAAAGTTTCTTGAAGCGCCCAATGAAGACAGCCTGGATGCAGTAGAGAAGTTGTACCGAACGATAGGCTCCGTGAATCATCCTTCCACTCAGTTATCTTTATACACCCTCATCGTAGACTACTCACGCGCCCATGGAATCATGCCTTACATTGCCAAAGGATTATTTCGGAAGTACATGATTGAACGAAATGATTTCAGCAGGTTGAAGGAAACGTATCAGGTTGGTAAAAATGTGCTGGACTATGCTAATTTTTTAAGCGAGAAAGAGCGGATACTTCTATACTATGGCTTGAGTGTTCACGCTTATAGTCTTATGTTTTATCATGATGCCATAAAATTCGGTAATTATGTTGTGGAAAATGGGGAAGAAGAACCGCTAGCAAATGCAACTCATAATGTTTGCAATGCCTATTACCATTTGGGGAATTATGACGATTGCAATACCTATCTCGAAAAGTATAGTCATTTCCCATATCCTTTCGTCAAAGAGAATGTTAAATTAATGACTGCCTTTCTTAACGGGAAGAAAGGGAATATTGAGTCCGCCATTACTCAGTTTAATAACTGTTTAGATACCCTGTCCTCATATAATTTGATTCATGCCGTAACTGAATTAATGGAACTATATCTCCATAAAAACGATCTTGTTGCAGCAGATCAACTCCTTATGTATGAAGAACAAATAATTGAGAGCATCACCCAACCACGAACTACGCCATATAAAAGGTCAAGATTAGCGCACTACTTTCGCATCAAAGGACAATTGTTAACTCGTAAACAACATGAAAAAGACGCTGTTGATAGTTTCTTGAAAAGTACATTAGAGTACGTAAAAATTGGTCGTTTTACGGAAGCTTTTGAATCATTGTCGTTTGTGACGCATTCAATGATACATAATCAGTCAATCATTAATAGTGAAATAATTAAAAAGGTTGATAATATTTTACAAATAATTGCTGCAAAATAATTAAGGAGGAATATGGTGCCATGAGAAAACGTAAACTTCTTTTCATTGCCTCTCTTCTAGTTTTTGGAGCAATCAGCATGGAGCATATTGTTTCATACATCGATGCCCCGTGGATAACTAACTTCTAATGAATATAACATCTCATAACGCTAGTCATGGCCCCGCCATTCGTTGGTGGGGTACCATCTTTCGAAAGCCCGATTCTTTTACTGGCAATGTTGCTGCAATTGTAAGGGGCCTCACTCACTCCAAGTGCTGTCTCTGCAGATCCTCTTTGGTTTATGCCATCGGTCTATAGCAGCAGTAACTCGATCGACAGATAAAAATTTGAAAATTCTCTTCGAAAGGAGATTGACGCATTAAGACGCCTTTATGGGCGTTTTTTTGTTTTTTATGTATAAAGTTGTTGCATAATAATCCAGAATCAAGTCATATTTACCAACTTCATCTATAATCAGGTCAAATAATACAGTTTATGGATGAGGTGTGGAAATGAGCCATCAACCGGTATACAAAGGTGACTTAATCCCTTTTACTTATAGCTATGAGAAAGCTGGCTGTTTAATTGAAATCATTGAGAGCACTCGACAGGAGCTTATAGTAGCGGCCACGGAAAAAAAGTGTCTTACCGACGAAACTGTTGTAAGATTAAGCCAAAAGTTAGATACATACCTATTGGAATTTCAAAGAAGGAGCTGCGGCTAGAAGAATAGGATGTGATAATCCGGATTATTAGGGGAAGGTGAGGCTGTGAGTATCGGTTGTGTGAAGCCTAAAAGCTTGGGGGAGTTAATCAAGTATTATCGAAAAATGAATAGCGACATCGCAGATCAGTACATTGAGATTGAGCAAAAACCTAAAGTCATTTTCTCAATCTTGCAGAACGAATTGGAAACACTCGAGCATCCAGCATTAATACCCGAAATAGCCGCCAAATTTCTTGACTTATCAAATGGTATGGAGGGAGTAAAAGAGCTTTGCAGAGTAATTGACTCGGTAGAAGATACCTCTATTCAACTAGCTGTGTACAATCTTATTATTGATTACTCTCGCGCTCATGGAATGATGCCCTATATTGCTAAGGGATTATACCGAAAATACATGATCGAACGAAATGATTTCAGCAAATTGAAAGAAACCTATCAACTAGGTAAGTGTGTATTGGACTATATACAGTTTCTGGGCGACGAAGAACGAATTGTATTTTATTATTCAATAGGAGTTCACGCTGACAGCTTAATGAACTATGATGACTCTGTACCCTATATGAAATATGTGGTGGAGAACGATAACTCAGAAAATGGTGCCTATAGAGCGAATGCTTATCTTAGTCTATGCAATTCTTCCTATAATACTGGTGATTACAAAGCAAGCCAGGAATATCTAGATGAGTACAGTAAGTACTCTTTTTCATATGTAGCCGATAATGTGCATTTTATGTCGGCTTGTATAGAGGGCAAGATGGGGAACGTGGATAGTTCGATTTCAAAGTTACGTTCTTATTTACAAAATACTTCCGAATACAATATTATTTATGCGGTTGCTGAACTACTTGATCAATATTTACAAAAAAAAGACTTTCATTCAGCAGAGACGCTTCTTATCTATGAAGAACAAATGGTGAAGTCGCTGCAGGATATTCGCACAACGCCTTTTAAACGAGCGCTTTTAGCTCGTTTTTACAAGAATATGGGGGATATCTTGTATCACGAAGATATCGAACAATCGTTGGATTATTACATGAAAAGCGTTTTGGAATATGCGGGCATCGGGCAGTATGATAATTCACTACATAGTCTTAGCTATATCTTTCAGGCCGTTGCGAAAGGTGTCATTGTAGATAAGGAGACCTTAAAAGAACTTGAATCGGCCATAAAATCAGTGGGACAACTCTTATGGTCCCGATCGGCTTATCTGGTAGAGATGGCATCGCGGTGTTCATGGGAAGTATCCCGTTGAAAAGGGAACCTAAATATATTCAAACGCCTTGTGGTGTCTCAGATTGTTGAAAAACCCTGTCCTTTTCTAAAGGTACAGGGTTTCTCACATGAAAAGGACTCACGAAACGAACCTTCCGATGAACCCGGCCACGGTTTTTTCGTACGTTTCCCGATCCATCCGGTATGCTTCTCCATGCCCGGCTTTCGGAACGATGTATAGCTCTTTCTCGGCGGGGCAATTTTCGTAAACTTTATGCACCATCTCCGTCGGCACAAAAGTATCGTTGGCCCCATGAATGAAGAGAGTCGGGGTTTTCGACTTTTTCACCTGCTCCAGTGCGGAGGCTTCTCCGAAAAAGTACCCTGCCCGCAGCCTGGTCAGCAGGCTGGTGGTATCCACGATCGGGAATGCCGGAAGATGATACATGCGCCGCAGCTGGAAGGAAAGCTGATCCTTCACAGAGGTATAACCACAGTCTTCGACGATGGCTTTCACGTTCGGCGGCAAATTCTCGCCGCTGGTCATCATCACGGTTGCCCCTCCCATCGACACGCCGTGGAGAACGATTTGTGAATTCGTCCCATTCGTGTCCAAAACCCGCTGAATCCATTTCAAATAATCCTTACGCTCGGGCCAGCCGAAACCGATATAATGGCCTTCGCTTTCCCCATGTCCCCGAGCATCGGGGAGCAGGATGTTGTAGCCCCATTTCTCGTGGTACATTCTGGCGTAACCGCTCATTTGCGTTGCGTTCCCGGAATATCCGTGCGCGATGATGACCGTTTTGTCCGACGGCTTGGATGCCGGCAAATAATACGCCTTCAGATGAATGCCGTCATCCGAGTCCATCTCCCAGCGCTCAAAGCTTTGGTTGTTCCACCATTCCTTGTCCGCCAGCGTGGTTTCCTTTGATTCCTCCACCTCAGGACTGGTTTTCAGGTCGGGATTGTCGCTCAAAAAGTCTTTCGAAGCGCGCGCAATCGCCACGTGATAAAAGTAAAAGCTCCCGGCGGTAAGGATAATAATGACAAATACAATCAAGGAAATAAAGCCTGTCACCATTTTTTTCTTCAATTCTGTTCTCTCCTAGTAAACTCTCATGTTAGTTATTTTAATATATCATAATGATCTTCGTCGTTTCCATGCTGCCGAGGCTTTCTCGATCGCATGAGATGCCTTTTATCGATAAAGGATTTCAGTACGCTCTTTATGCGCCAGATAAAAATAAAAGATGGTTCAGAGAGTTGATGCCTGTCGGAATGAACAAGGAGAGCTTTTATTAGTCGAATTGGAAGATTTAAACCCGTATCTTTCCTTGTTAGAATTAAGTGATGAAACACGCCAGAACTTTGTAGAAACACTGAAAAAATCATTACAAAAAGTTCTTCAACATTAACAGAGCTTTTAAAGAAATGCAGCTTTATAATATCATGGGGAAGGAGCGAATTCTGCACAGATTCAGGAATTTTCACTAGTTCAGCTGCTATCTGATGCCAATCCTGCAAAAGTGCATCATTTCCGCCGATTTTTGCTTTCTATCCACTGACATGGCTTCAAATCCTGCAGTTTTGCAGGAATTCCTTTGATGGAGTGATCGCCCCAAGGGAATGCTGTAGTTTTGCAGTTTTTTTGGCAAGCCGCCCTGCAAGACGCAGGGGGGCTGTCTGACTGCAGAAGGGAACGACTTTTGGGACTGCCCCTAGCAAAAGGCGGTTCATTCAACTTTACTTCAAAGTTGGCGCTTCAAATCCGTAATCGCGCTCGACCTTACACACTCTCGTTTTATAGGTGCGATACCATTCTGCCATTCCTTTACGCTGCGCAATGAGATGTCTCTCGTTTTGCTTCCATTTTTGGATCGCTTCGAGAGTATCCCAATAAGACACCGTGATGCCTACATTTTCCCGCGCGCTTTCCATACCCAGGAACCCGGGTTGGACGGATGCAAGCTTTACCATTTCCTCGGCCATTCCAGCATAACCATAATCCTCATCTGTTCGTTCAGAAGTGAAAATAACTGCATAGTATGGTGGCTGTGGGGTTTGGGCAATACCGCTCATATAGATTCCTCCTAAAAACTTTTGCGAACTCATTCTAAGCCGTTGCCAATCCTGAATTATTCCAGTTTTCATCGACCGGCCGCGCGGACATAATGCTATATTATATAGAGAAAAAAGGAATAATACGAGCAGCAAGCATTTCCCGCCCCATTAGAGATGGAACACGAGGAGGACGACAGATGTTAACCTTGAGTCAAGTGCCCGTTGTAAAGACAGAAATGCTGATTCGCAAGTCGAATGGTCATTTGAACCTCGCACCGATAACGATACATTCGTGACGACGCTGAACTCTGGGTTCACGGGAAGCGGGGACACCATCGTCAACCAAGCCATTAACTCCATGGGAGGCTATACGATGGTGCTCTGCGGGCTGAAAGCGCTCCTTGAGCATAACATCGTCTTGAATCTTGTCGCGGACAAGGCTCCCGACGCCCACGTGAACCGATAAAAATCGCCTTCCTTGCTTGCGCGAGAAAGGCGTGCCGGCCGAAGTATGAATGGCGGAAAATAAGAGGCAGTTGAGTGTACCGTCAGGAACCGCTGCCTCTTGTGAATCTCTTTATAGGCGGGTGCTTCATTTCCTGTTGTTTCGGTTGGGTGGAAGCCGCTTCTTTCTTCAAGGCCAATATGAAGATCATGCTCAGGATACAGGAGGCGCCGACCCATTGGAACCATCCGAACGGTTCATTTAGCCACAGGACGGTTGCGAATACAGCCGCCAATGGCTCCAAGCTGCCGAGAAGGCTTGTTTCTTTTGGCAACAGACTTTGCAAGCTTTCGATATAGAACCAAAATGCAAGCATCGTACCGAAAATAATAACAAAAAACAGATATCCATACGCTTCGGCCGTTAAGCTGTGGAAGTCCATGCGCCATGGCGGATGGATGAAGCTTAAAGCGACACCACCCAGGACCATCGCCCAGCCGACAATGACAAGGGAATCATATTGCGCTAGTAAAGGAACCGCATATAAAGTATAGAAGGCCAGCGCAACTCCAGATAACACCCCCCATACGATGGCAGGTGCCGGCACCGACAGCTGAGAGATTGAACCATTTGTCAACAAAAAGAAGCAGCCTGCCAAAGCAAGCGAAACGGTAAGCACATCCTGCCGCGTTAGTACAGATTGTCTGCGAATGAGGGAGTATAGAATGATCATGACCGGCGCTAAATACTGCAACAGCGTAGCAACGGCCGCATTTCCATGTTGAATGGAGGCCATATAGGTGTATTGAACCGCGAGCATGCCGAATAATCCGAAAATAATGAGCCGACAAGCGGTACTTCTGTTTTTCCATACCCCTAAAATCTGTGAACGGCCTTGTCTGCAAAACTGAACGGTTAACAGCAGAACGCCAGCGATAAGCAAGCGAGTCGTGACAAGCCAATTGACCTCAATGGAGAATTGTTGAAACAGCTTTTGGGCGACCGTTCCCCCGATGCCCCACAGGATCGCCCCTGTGATAACTAGAAATAATCCCATTCTTCTCGTATTTGTCTTCCTCATTGAACCCTCACCCTTAAATCCAATAATAGTGATATAATAAGGAAAAATTCAGGAAATTAATACTTCAATCGAATGAAAAAATATCAATATATTGAGGCGGTTATGTGCAAATCAAAAATTTCAAGATAGACCACAACTTGAAAGAGCTGACCGAGCATCGTACAGTGGAATTGCCAATTGCCTGTTATGAGACAACGATTAACCAAAATATCAATGGTTATATACCGCTTCATTGGCATGATGAATTTCAATTTGTGCTGATCCGCAAAGGCGAAGCCGTCTTTCAAATTAATGAAGAAAAACGAACGGTTCAAGAAGGAGAGGGGCTCTTCATCAACAGCGGCTGTCTTCATATGGCCGAAGATGAGCATCACTCGGGCTGCGTTTATCTGTGCTTAAACGTGTCCCCGCAATTCGTGCTGCCGCAAGAGCTTGCGAGCTATGTGTATCCTTACATACATGCGACGAACTTGCCATACTTACACTTGAATGCACAGGAGCCGTGGGGGAACAACATTTTAGATGCTATCAGCAACATCCATCAATGGATTACACAGAAAACGCCTTATTATGAAATCGACATCAACCTGCAGCTCACATTCATCTGGAAAAACTTAATCGTGAATGGCTTTCCGTTAGAATATGATCAGACGGCCATGGTTAAGAGTGAGCGAATGAAGCACATGTTACAATGGATACACCTCCACTATGCGGAGAACATCAGGCTGGACGACATTGCCAGAGCGGGTCAATTAAGCCGTTCCGAATGCTGCCGGTATTTTAAGCGAATGCTGAAGACTACGCCCTTGAGCTATGTACTAGATTATCGAATTCAAAGAAGCTTAGTCTTATTGCAGCAAGCCGACGCCAATGTGACCGAAGTTTCCTATCAAGTCGGATTCAACAGCACGAGTTATTTCATCGATAAATTCCGGCAGAGAATGAACATGACCCCGTTAGCCTACAAAAAATCGAGCTTGAACAAAGAACAAGCGGAATCGTGAGGCATAATTAATGAACAGAAGTAAACGCTACATTCATTAGAACATAGGAAAAAGGAGATACGATGACGGAGAAGAGAGCAATCCCAGAAGGATGGAACTTCGATAACAGTTACGCTCGACTGCCGCAGTTATTTTTTACGGGGCAAAACCCTACCCCAGTGCGGTCGCCGAAGCTAATTATTTTTAACGAAAAGTTGGCGGCATCCCTTGGGCTGAACGTCCAGGCACTGAACAGCGATGATGGAGCGGCGGTGTTCGCCGGCAACCGGATTCCCGAGGGCGCCGCGCCGCTTGCCCAGGCTTATGCGGGGCATCAATTCGGGCATTTTACGATGCTGGGGGACGGACGGGCGCTGCTGCTCGGCGAGCAGATGACGCCCATGAAGGAGCGGGTTGACATTCAATGGAAGGGCTCGGGCAGGACGCCATACTCCCGCGGGGGAGATGGCCGCGCGGCACTGGGGCCGATGCTGCGAGAATATATTATCAGCGAAGCCATGCATGGACTTGGCATAGCAACCACCCGCAGCCTGGCAGTCGTGACGACCGGCGAGCCGGTATATCGCGAGACCGAGCTGCCTGGCGCGGTGCTGACCCGCGTGGCTGCCAGCCATCTGCGCGTCGGCACGTTCGAGTACGCTTCGCAATGGGGCAAGGTGGAAGATCTGAGAGCTCTGGCCGATTATGCCTGTCAGAGACATTTTCCGGAAGCTGATAAGGGAGAGAACCGGTATCTATCCCTCTTGCGGGAAGTCGGCAAGCGCCAGGCCGGACTGATTGCCCAATGGATGCTCGCGGGCTTCATTCACGGGGTGATGAACACCGATAATATGACGATTAGCGGCGAGACCATTGATTACGGGCCATGCGCCTTCATGGATGCCTATGATCCGGCGACGGTATTCAGTTCCATTGACGTACAGGGCCGCTATGCTTACGGCAATCAGCCGTATATGGCCGCATGGGACCTCGCAAGACTGGCCGAGGCGTTGCTTCCGCTGCTGCATGACAATCAGCAGCAAGCTGTCGAACTGGCCGAGAAGGAGATTGCGGCGTTCACCAAGCTATATCAACGTCATTGGCTTGCGGGAATGCGGGCGAAGCTGGGGCTGTTTAACGAAGAGGCTGAAGATGAATCCCTGATCGAAGAGCTTCTTGAGCTGATGGAGAAGCATTCGGCCGATTATACGAATACGTTCCGAACCCTGACTTTGGGTGAGTCGGAGGAGTCGGGGCTGTTCGGGACCGGGGAATATGCGCAGTGGCATGAGCGGTGGCAGGCGAGACGGGGCAGGCAGGAGGAGTCTCCAGACTTCTCGCAGCAACTGATGCGGGACAGCAATCCGGCAGTCATCCCGCGCAACCACCGGGTCGAGGAAGCGCTTGAAGCAGCGGTTGAGCAGGGAGACTACAGCGTGATGGAGCGGCTGCTGGCTGTGCTCGCGAACCCTTACGCATACTCCCCGGAACAGGCTGAATACGCCACCTTGCCTGAGCCGTCCTCATGCCCGTACCGAACCTTTTGCGGCACCTAATCGGTGTAATGCCGACCTATCGGGGAGGCGAAGCGGAACGATTGTTCTTGCAGCGCCTTCCCGATTTTTATTAACATAACGGAACTGGGGATGGATAGTGGAAATTCTGCTTTTTTTCATATGCGCGGCATCGGTCTTCTTCTGTTTTCTATTGTTTTGCTTTTATGCCTCCCTCTTTCTACACACTAGCTTCGCAATCAGACGCATATAACATCCATGCTCGCAGCCCTTCAAAACTATCTTCCGAAGCAGCGGCCGTATCGCCCTGAGCCATTACCCACGCGATGTGTCCGTCCGGGCGAACGAGCAGCGCCTCGATGCACGCTATTCCAGCATCCTCGATTTTGGCGGTGATGACGCGGATCTTAGAATCGGCACATGATTCCAGCAGATCCTGCGGAAGCGAACCGGATCCTGGACGATGAATAAGCACGAATTGTCCGCCATGCATCAGTTGGTAGAGCGTCAGGGGAGCGCCATCTGGCAGGACGAGCCTCAGATTCGGGCAGCGGCGGCCTATCCACGGATTCGTGCCCGTGCCCGGAAGGGGCCGGTAAGCGATTCTGGTCGCTCCGATCAGTTCCGCTATCGACCGATTGGCGTCAGGGAAGGAGAGGAGGCGCGACACGATTTGTCTGAGGGCGGTTCCGTTCTCGGAGAAGTCTGTCATAAGATGTACCTGGGCTCTCGTATCGGCGAGTAATTGCCGGCCTGCCTCATGCCTCTCGGCATGGTAGCTGTCCAGCAGCCAGTCGGCCTTCGCTTCAGCGCGGAGGGCGGCCGCGAGCTTCCAGCCCAGATTGAATGCGTCTTGAAGTCCGACATTCAAGCCTTGCCCTCCAGCCGGGAAATGGATATGGGCCGCATCGCCAGCGAGAAATACCCGGCCGGCCCGGTATACTTCCGCTTGCCGATTGGCATCGCCGTATCGGGACAGCCAGACGGTGGAACGAATGCGGAGCGTCTTGCCGGTAATCCGTTCGATCCCGCCCTGCAGCTCAAGCGTGACCGGCACATCTGTAGGCAGATGCTGATGGAGCGGGTCGATGATCGCGAACCGGTAGGTCTCCTTGCCAAGCGGAACCATGAGTAATAATCCATGCTTGTTAAAGATGGATAGAAATGGGTGCTCTGGCGGCTCCTCCGGCACGATGTCGCCTAAAATGCCCGTCGAAGCCGTGTCGGTCCCCGGGAAGGGAATGCCCGACTGCCGACGAACGAAGCCTCTCGCTCCGTCTGCACCGATCACATACCGTGCCTCCAGCAACTAGGCTCCATCCCGACTATGCGAGTGAACGTGAACCGCTTGAGCATCCTGTGTAAATCCGGTAACTTCATGCCCCCGCCATATGACTGCCCCAAGCTCCCTCGCACGCTGCTCCAATAGCTCCTCCGTAACAAATTGGGGAATTAACAGGGTAAAAGGATAATCTGTCTCCAGCGCATCGAACTGCAATCGGGTCTCCAGATTGGCATAACGACCCGTCGGCAGCGTTTGTCCCCGGGCAAGGAAGCGATCCACGATTCCTCGCATCGCCATCAGCTCCAGGGAGCGGGGATGAAGGGTAAGCGCCCGTGAATTCCGCACCCGTTCCCAGCGGCGTTCGACCACAAGGGTGTCAACGCCGGCGAGCGCCAGCTCACTGGCATCCATCAGTCCTGCCGGACCGCCTCACCAGTCACGCTCCATTCTTTTAGGAAGGGGTCCAGCCAACATTTTAACGAAAATATACGCTAAGCATTCAGATGTAACCGACTTGGCGTTTTTTCTTACTCTAAGCCCAATAGTCCGGGCTGTCTAGCCCGGACTATTGGGCATTGCTCCCATCCAAGGGGAGAAATGTGGTTTAGTAGTTCTTCCTGAAGCTTTCCTTGCTTTTTGCGGTGTTCTGTTGCTTGCTGGAGATAGACGGTATTCCAAACACTAATTGCATTGATGATAATGTTCAATGCACTTGCCCGTTGGAGCTGGTCTTGTAGCGCACGTTCTCGCAGCTCGCCATGTTTGCCGAAGAAGATTGCTCTGGCCAATGCATTCATGGCTTCCCCTTTGTTCAACCCCCGATGGATTTTTCGTCGCAGCGCCTCGCTTGAAAGGTAATCCAGGATGAAGATCGTTTTCTCGATCCGCCAAGCGTGAATAAACTGCTCATGAAAATTCGTCCAGTTGGCTACTTCCATGAGCAGATCCGTTAGCTTGATTCGTGGCAGCAGCTCATAGAGGGAAAGGCTGAAATTCCGGGATTCATCGGGAACATCTTTCTCCAATCGCTCGATGTGCAATTTCCCGTTCTCCAAATTAACGCCGTCCAACTCGTCGATGTGGTCCAAAACCCAGTTTAATCTTTGAAGAAGTGATTCAGTCCGTTCTTCAAGATATTCCTTTGCGGACAAGCTAACGGCAAGCTTTGTAGCGTTAGGATCGATACCATTCCAATCAGATTTCGGTACAAGGTATTCCTCGAAATCCGACAATGGATACGTCCCCAGAACGAACGTAATTCCGCAGCTCTGTCAGGACAGCCATTTCGTAGCAATGCCGGTTGATCGTTCCGTCATCATCGTAAACGTGCTTTTGCCAGCGGTTCGAAACGAAATTCAGCGGCGCGCCTCCTGGAACTTTTCGCTTTCCCGTTTCATTCATATTCCGGATGATATCGACCGCCTTCATTAGCGGCTCTGCGGACTTGGTTGACCGAAATTCCAACGATTTTAGCAGCTTTGGCGTGTATTTCCGGAGCGCATAGAATTTCTTTTCCAACAAGTCCAAATAGTCGTAATCAACGGGCCGCGCCAGCCGTTTGTCTTCCTCCACGGATGCGACGATCCGATCCCACGGCATGACGGCATCAAGCGCAATAAAAGGATCAATACCTTCGCTTCGGGCCTTTATAAGAGCGGCTCCAAGATCGGCAAAATGAACAACCTTTTCGTTGATCGATTTACCGTTTTGTTTTTGAAGTTCTTCTTGGGCTTTTCTCCCTTTGGAAAACAGTATCATAATCTGCCGATCATGAATCTCGAAAGCCAGGTTTGTCAAGTCCTGAATCAGTTCTAATAGATACGCTACTAAAATCGCGTACTTTTTCGGATCATTAAAACGGCGAAAGGAATGAGGTTCGTAACGCGAACCGATTTTGGAAAGCTGGCGTTGCCGATTCGGATGGATGCCTTTCGTATCGACTTGCAGCTGCAAATCCCGTATGTATTCAAGCTTTTCAATAACCTTCAAAAAAGAATCCGGAGAGCTGGTACCTGGAATTTCCCTTAACCATGCCAAGTAGGTTTTGCTACTTTTCGGCATGGTGGTTAAGACGCGATCCAGCTTAGCAATTTGTATTTCTGTCAGTGAACTGCTGAACAGCTTGAATATTTTTTCTTCTGTCCGTTTGCGAGTTTCCCAAACCGATCTTTCAATCGTGGCCATTGAGGGCAGAATGATTTTACGCTTACGTAAATCTTCGAGTGCGAGCTGAATCAGGTGTAAGGGATTGCCGTTTGCCATTGCATGGCTAAAAAGATGCTTGCACAAAGAACGATACTCGCTCAATGTAAATGTCTGGTAGCCATACTCCTTCCGGATTTCCTCCAGATGCTCGTATTTCGTGGCTTCCCGTTCGCCGAGATCAGGCGGTATTTGTAAATATTGCAGCCGTTCCTCTAGAGTCAGCAGTTCCCTTACTCTCGCGTACATCGTACTTCATCCCCCTATTGCCAAGCTATTTTTTCGACTTCCGCTTGCAGATCCGCACGGGTTGCCTTGACGTAAATCATCGTTGTGTCCAGACTATCGTGTCCCATAATTTGCGCCAAGCGGTGCAACGGCGTGTTTTCAGGCCATCACATAGCCGAACCGGTGCCGTAAATCGTGGGCGCTCAATCCTTCGAGCCAGGCCGCTTTCATGTATGTTTGTATTAAATGACGCAAAGCCCGTTCCGTTAATCGATCACCGGTTTTCTCCGAGGGAAAAAGATAAGGACTTTCCGTGGGGAGAACTGCCAAGTACTTTTCCAAAGCGGCCCTGCACGTCGCGTTAAGTGGTACTTCCCGCTGTTTATTTCGTTTTCCGGATCGTACCGTAAGCTGGCCGATACGCTTACCGATTTGAATATCGCTGGGAGCCAGGTCACAAATCTCCATCGTTCGGAGGCCGGTATGAAGCATGACAATGAGGATCGTCTGATCCGAAGAGAACCGCCATGCTCGGCCGCAGCGATTAATGCAGCCTCTTCCTTATCTGTCATGTGCCGAGGGCTTACCTTTCCTTCCGGAACCAATTTGACCGGCTTTGAAGGATTATGTAGATTCCGACACGGCCCAATCAAAAAAACGTTTCAGTGTTATAAGTCGCAGGTTAATGGTGGTCGGTTTCAATTCCATCACTTTTTGTGAAGCTTCCCGGTACCGTATTAATGTTGGAGTAGCCACATCTGCAATTCGAAATATCACTTCTTCCTCTTGGTGTTCGTCTCTCTCAAACCAACTGATAAGATGTTTCATGTCGCTTGCGTATTCCTTTAGTGTCTTGGGATTCAAATCTTCGTGGGTAGTGAGAGCGTGAATGAAATCCTGTATAGTCTGCTCACCCTGTTCCGAAATCCCGGTTGTCTTTCTCATTAGCAAAGCCTCCAAATCTTGACTTACATTAGCGGACGTGGTATTATTTTCTTAACCGAAACATTAGCGGACATCAATTATGCGTTCTGAAAATGTCTAATGACCGTGTTAATAAATTTATTTTTGGAGGAATCCTATGCAAACAGGTACAGTTAAATGGTTTAATGCTGAGAAAGGCTTCGGTTTTATCGAAATCGAAGACGGAAACGATGTATTCGTTCATTTCAGCGCGATTGACGGGGATGGTTACAAGTCGTTGGATGAAGGTCAACGTGTCCAGTTCAACGTGGCCCAAGGTAATCGTGGACCGCAGGCCGAAAACGTTTCTAAAGTTTATTAAAATCTTTCAAGTTGCCCTAAACGTGGGGCAGCTTTTTGTTTATTCTCGCTTGCATCCATGCCACGAAGGGTTTCATTTTCGTAATTTAAATAATATAAGTGGAGGTATCGCAAATGAACAAAGAACAATTAGTGGAAGAAGTAGCTAAGTCTAGTGGATTTTCGAAAAAGAATGCTGAAAAAGCAGTAACGCATGTACTGGACTCGATTTTTGAAGCTTTAAAGCAAGGCAAAGAAGTTCAATTAGTTGGCTTCGGAAAATTTGATGTCCGTAGTCGTGAAGCACGCATGGGAAGAAGCCGCAAAACCGGTGAAGAGGTGGAACTTCCGGCGGGTAAAGTTCCTGTATTCACGGCAGGAATCACTCTGAAAGAAGCTTTAAATGAAGCTTAACGCCACCAAATGCTAATATAAAATAAAGATGTGACCACATCTGGTGTGCACCCCTTAAAGTAGACATTGGAAAAAACCCTACGGTTTACCGATGAAAACTTTAGGGGGTGCATTTTATGCTAGCAAAGAAAGGGCAGAAGTTAAAGCATTACAGTGAAGAGCTTAAGATGCAGTCGATTCAGATGAAATTAGAGGGTGTTTCCCATCCTGTAATAATACACGAGAGCAACGCAGCAATGCATGACGTTTCTGCCATTGGACTTCGTTTGAGTTTGCGGGCACTTCGATACCGACTGTGGGACGAGAGAAGCAAACGATGTGTGGGGTTTAGGAGTCTGAAAGGATAAACAATTAGCAGATCGTAGTTTCATGCGGTCTGCCTTATTTCATTGCCTGTTTCAGTAATACTCGCCCGATGGGGAACTCTGAACCTCTGTCAAGAAAGTAGACACCTCTATAAGGGAATTTAATGGTGCCATAATGCGCGTAGGTTAAAGAGTCATGCCGACAATCTCCTGAAGCTCCTCGACCGTGAAATCTACCAAACAACCACTTCCCCCCATCTAGCTCACGATCGTCCGCGTTCACCGACTTTCCCCCTCAACACAAGATTAATTGTGTTGTGTAGGGCCATCCATTTGTAAACACTTTGCCTCTTAGCGTATATTTTCGTTAAAATGTTGACGGGACCCCAGGAAGATATAAAAGTCAAATAATATTGTTTCAAATGAAACAATATTATTGTTGCATGGAGTGCCCCGGATGTCAAATGCAGGAAAGGGACGAACTGATGTTATGTGAATCATTCCTATTCTGCTTAGGAAAAGTAGAACCCGCATTATGTACAATTATTGTTGTGTGGGAAACACTGATTGTGCGCCCGCAGAATTGTAGATGTACTAGACAATAATGAAATAGTGTTATAATATTGGGACTATTTACCTCCAAATGAAGAATTTGGGGTATCTGCATTTAGTCTGAAAACGTAAGGGTAAGGGGAGGTGTTACAACTTCTGCATGAGACCTTGAACGACTTTATGAGAGACGTACAGACGCTAATTCAAACATTTGGATTAGACCAAAATTGGGATGTAAAGTTTAAAGGGTATCCATTATATCTTTTTTTGATGGGGTGAAAATAATATTTATCGCAAAGCAGAAAAAACAATAGAAACGGATCGATTACTTCTACGTCTATTTAAAGAAACGGATGCACAAAATGTTACCTAATTATGTAATAATTATAATATATACAAAAGCACATTGACTCTACCATTTCCCTATTCTTTAGAATGTGCTCTTTCATGGATTGCAAATCATGAGCAAAACATTGAATTAGACCGAATGTATGAATTCGCTGTAACCGACAAACATAGCGGACAGTTATTTGGCGCTATTGGTATTTCCAATGATAAACCATACAAAAACGGTGAAATTGCTTACTGGATTGGAGAACAATATTGGGGAAAGGGATATGGAACCGAAGCAGTTATCGAATTTGTTATCCGGAAAGATAATGGAAAAATGCGGAATGACTTACGAAGGTACTCTAAAAGATCATGTTTATAAAAACGACTCTTTCGAAGATATTGTTTATTATGCAATCATTAATCCGATGAAATAAGGATAATTTATCAGACAGTCCCCCTGATCCTTAACGTTCGACTTGCCGAATTACTGCAAAAGTGCAGTTTTTCCTTATGGCATATATTCCGTTACAGGGATTCCTGCAAAGCGCAGGCTGGTGGAAACATGTGGAGGGAATTGCTGCTATTTTACAGGAATTTCGGCTCAATGAGTCCACATCCCGAGGAATTGCTGCAAATCTACATCATTTTAGGCCCCTTTGCTTAAAGTGAAAGAGAAACGGGTGAAATTCCTGCAGTTTTGCAGGATTCCTTTTCTGGTAAAGTCGTCTATATCGAATTGCTGTATTTGTGCAGGATTTCGCTTACCGAATAGGCATAGAAATCGTGCAGTTCTGCGGATTTCGCCTAACGGATTGACGTGTCTAGGGGAATGGTGCAGTTTTAGCTTCATGAATTTCAGTCTATTCAATAGACAGGAGGCAAAAATTGGCGGAAAAGGATGCGTTTTTGCAGCAATTTCATAAAATCTCGGGTCAAATAGCGGAAATTCCTGTATTAACGCAGGACTTCACGAATACAAGATAGATAATGGAAAAACGGCTGACATGCAGCCGTTTTTTTGTGCTTGGGAAGAGCCTAGGAAGTTTAGGCCGTGCCTGATTTACGATTGAGTGATGCGGCAATAGGACATTCAATAGCAGGATAATCCAATGATGCGGCGATGCCCGTCCATCCGGTAACGGGTGCGAACCGAAGGAAAGGGGGTTCCGGTTCATGAGTATCCTAGTCGACGTGTTGAGAGAACGGCAAGATCAATTATTCAGCGCTCTGCTAGCGCATGTTCAGATTTCATTCGCCTTGTTCTTTGCCTTGATGATCGCAGTTCCGCTCGGCATCCATATGACGCGCCGTCCGAATATGGCGGAAGGGCTCATTGGCCTCTCCGCCGTCCTGCAGACCCGCGGTATGGCATTGCGTTCCCTCAGATGAAGACGATGGAGCCGAAGCTTCGATATACGGCTATCGAGACGGGGGATATTCATCTGGTGGATTCGTATTCTACAGATAGCGAGCTAAGGCAGCATGATCTGGTCGTGCTGGAGGATGACAAGCATCTGTTCCCGCCTTATCAGGGCGCGCCGCTTATGCGCAGCGATACGGCGAAGCGGTATCCGGAGCTGATAGAAGCCTTGAACCGGCTGGCAGGCTGCATTACGGATGACGAGATACGTGAGATGAATTACCAGGTGAACGCGGAGGGCAGAAGCGCCCGGGATGTTGCGAAGCAATTTTTGATGAAGCCGGAGCTGCTGTAAGGCAGGTTGGATTTATCTTTATTTCGAGATATAATGAGGAAGAAGGCAAATATAGGTTGGCAGTCAGGAGGAATGACAGGATGAAAGTGGAGATTTGGTCGGACGTTGCATGTCCATTTTGTTATATTGGGAAGCACCGGTTCGAGGAAGCGTTGAGTCAGTTCGGACACGGGGATAAGGTGGAGGTTATTTACCGCAGCTTCCAGCTCGATCCGAATGCCGAGAAGCATCCGACGAAGGATGCGTATACGGCCATCGCCGAGAAATACGGTGTCAGCCGGGAGCAGTCGATCGCGATGCATGAGGATATTGTCCGTCAAGGCAAGGAAACGGGGATCGATTATCAATTCGATTCGATGATTATGACCAATACGCTGGATGCGCACCGCCTGATTCATTTCGCCGGACAGTATGGGAAGCGGGATAAGGTGGCCGAATTGCTGTTCAAGGCGTACTTTACCGATGGGAAAAATGTCAGCGAGAAGGATACGCTGCTTGCCGTGGCCGCAGAAGCGGGACTGGATCGGGAAGCGGCCGCGTCGATGCTGGAGAGTGCGCAATTCACCTCCGAGGTCGAGCAGGAGATGCGCGAAGCGAATCAACTAGGCTGCCGCGGCGTGCCATTCTTCGTCTTCAACCGGAAGTATGCGGTAGGCGGAGCCCAGCGGCCGGAGATGTTCCTCGAAGTGCTGGACAAAGCATGGAAGGAAGAGAACCCGTTGACGGTCTTGACTCCGGAAGGCGGCGAAGGGTTGTGCACGGACGATTCATGCGGGATTGGGGAAAATAATTCAGAGATAGGAGCAGGCCGCATTTCCCGGAGAAGGTCATGAGGGAATCCGATGGCCAGGTGCAGGGGCCAGGTGGAACTCACCTGGTCTCCACGGCCTGCTGTTGCGCTTTTTTCTGATTCATCCGTTCGGAATGGGCCTTGCCCCAATTATGCATCGCTTCCAGAATCGGCACGAGGCTCTGTCCATATTCCGTGATGGAATACTCGACCTTGGGCGGGACGACCGGGTAGACGACGCGCTGCACGAGATCTTGCTCTTCCAGCTCGCGCAGCTGCAGCGTCAGCATGCGCTGCGTGATGTCGGGATTCAGCCGCTTCAACTCGCTGAAGCGCTTCGTGCCTCCGGTAATGAGCTGCATGAGAATAATCGGCTTCCATTTGCCGACGATGGCATCCAAGGCGACGACGACTTCACACGGCATTGGATTGTTCTTGTTCATTTCATTCGCTCCCCCTGTATAAAGACGGTATCCTTGGTGATACTACAGCACATAGATGTGCCTAATTATATTAAATCGATCTATCGTTTATTATAGCATGTGTAGGCAATACGATCTTATCGATAGATGAAGAGGAGTGGTTCAGTTGAGTAAAGAGTTTCTCGACGCAGTCAAGAAAAGACGCAGCATTTATGCTATCAGCAAGGAGTCTGTACTGAGCGACGAGCAGTTGGAGCGCTTGATTGGAGAGGCTGTATTGCATACACCTTCCTCCTTCAACTCGCAGAGCGCCCGCGTCGTCGTCTTGTTGAACGAGCAGCATGACAAGCTGTGGGATTTGACGACCGAGACGCTGCGGCAGGTAGTGCCGGCGGAGAACTTCGGATCGACTCAAGACAAAATGACTGCCTTCCGCAACGGATACGGAACCGTTCTGTTCTTCGAAGATCAAGCAGTGATTCAGGGCCTCCAGGAGCAATTCGCTTTGTACAAAGACAATTTCCCGGTCTGGTCGGAACAGTCTTCGGGCATGCTGCAATTTGTCGTATGGACCGCACTGGAAGCGGAAGGCTATGGCGCAACCCTGCAGCACTACAATCCATTGATCAACGATGCGGTAAGCAAGGAATGGAACATTCCAGACACTTGGAAATTGATCGCGCAAATGCCGTTCGGCAAGCCGACCGCGGCACCGGGCGAGAAGCAGTTCGCACCGCTCGAAGATCGTCTGAAAGTGTTCAAATAAGCCAAAACCAACAAGCATCCGCCGACATCCGAATGACAGCAAGAGGCTCAAGCGTCGATTCGCTTGAGCCCTTTTTTGCGGGGCGTGCCCAGAAGTACATCGGTCTAAGCCCACAATAAATTCTTGATCCATTTCCCTTCATCCAACCGGTATCTTAGTCGAATATGTTTGCGATTGTCTAACACGGCGCTTTGTTTGCCGATCAATGCGATCGCGTTGGGCTACGGCGCCCCGGTTCAAAAAGTCGTTGGCGGCTTCATGGAACCATTCCAGAAAAAGATCATGGGGGTATTCACTTGCATCGTCTGCATGAAAAGGCGGAAAAGGACCGGCAAGCGTCTTGCTTGATCTGATTTTTTGTCGAATTTGCTCCATATAAACCTCCAGGTTCAGCAGCTTTCATTTTTTACCTTGCGAATTCCCATCTGAATCACAGCTATTCCCCTTATGGCGTAGCTACAATCAGCCTTAGCGCCCCGGTAAAATAGGGCTCCGTTCGATAATGACCATATTTCCGGTCCCATTCTCCCGATGCCAGTTCATGCGACAGCGACTTCACTAATTTATCCTCTGCTCCCTCCGGCAGAAACCCCCATGCTGACTGCGAGAAGAGCCGCATCTCTTTTTCTAAAAAAGCTTCCGGCCGACCATAAAAAGCTTCCTGAAATCCGTCGACACAGTCGAACGGGACGGGGATTGGCTGGACCCGACAGTTGCCCCCCAGCGACGTAACGATAAATTCTATTTTTGGAAAACGTAATTTCTCTACTTCGATTAGCTCGGGAAAATAGCGCGAATTCCAAAAGCCATCCAGCGCATCCGGGTCGAATGTCAGGATGATCACTTGTTCCCTGGCAACCCTTCGCAGCTCTTGCAGCCCTTTGCGCTTATCCGGCCAATGATGAACCGTCAGCATGGCCATCGCTGCATCGAAAGCATGATCATCGAAGGGGAGCGCGTCGGCCATTCCGATTAGAGCGGGGACTCGATGATGAGCTTGGCGTTGAGAACGCATCACGCTTGAAGGCTCAACCGCTACAACATACCGATCCTCGGGCTCATAGGAGCCGGCGCCGGCACCGACATTGAGCACGGTTTTGGCAGATTCCAGCGCTTCGTTCACATATTTCGCAATTCGGGGCTCCGTTCGTCTGTATCCGGAGTACTTCTGTCCATGTTTGTCGTAGTTAAAAGCAGGATTTCCGATTTCCATATCGAATCGCAACTCCTTTTGCCAAGTGGCATGATAGTCATTCCTCTTCTATTGTATTTGAAGTATATTTATAAATGTAATATATCTTTATTTCATTCTTATATATTTAATATATAGATCGAAGGGGAGAAGAGCGTTTGCATGAATTTGCATGCTTTGCATTTATTTCATGTGATTGCGACGACCGGAAGCATCACCCGTGCCTCGGAATTATTAAAGATAAGTCAACCGGCCATATCCGGTTATCCGCAACTTATTTGCCGCTCATTTTCTAATTCTTGGAGCGCGAAGTTCAAGCAACAGTACGAAGAAGTGGAAATGATGATCAATACGACGAATTCCAATGATGCGTTGAAGCAGTTTTTAAACCTGGAGGTCGATCTGGCGATTTACGGAGGCTTTCCGGAGAAATATCCGGATATCATTCAATCGGAGTAATTATTACGAGGGCAAGTTTTGTGTCCGCTCTGGTCGTTCGCGATCATGTTGCTCGCGGAGAGCTTTGCCGCGTGCATGTGGAGGGGATCCATCTGCAAAATATCATCTCGATTTTTACGCGCAAGAACGAACCCTTATCCGCAGCCGCCGCCAATTTCATGCAACTCATTCGCAGTAATCCTTATTGAGACGGTAATCGGCGGAGACTTCCGTTAACTAAACGCTTTGTGTCATTGCGGAGGGGGCAGGCTTCCTTAATGACGTTAAACAGTGGTGGGAGCAGAACAAATAAAGCCGGACGAATCTCTAGATTCGTCCGGCTCATAGGCTACAGCTTCGTCAATATTTCAGGACCGTTGTCGGTAATCGCCACGGTGTGCTCATACTGGACGCAGATCGAGTGATCCGCCGTCCGGGCTGTCCATCCGTCACTCTCGACATAGGCGTGATAGTCGCCCAAGGTCAGCATCGGTTCAATCGCGATGACCATGCCCTGCTTCAATCTCGGCCCCGTACCTGAACGGCCATAATGGGGGATGGGCGGCTCTTCCCACAGCTCCTGGCCGATGCCATGCCCGGTGAAGTCTCTGACATTGCCGTATCCATGGCGGTCGGCGAATGTCTGAATCGCGAAGCCGATATCGCCGACGCGATTGCCGGCGACGGCCTGCTCGATGCCGAGGAACAGGCTCTGATGGCAGGCGTCCATCAACTGCCGGATATCGTCAGATACGGTGCCCACGGCATATGTCCAGCCGGAATCGCCATGATAGCCGCGATAATGTGCTCCGATATCGATCGTGACGACATCGCCTTCCTCGAGCGGCTGGTCATCGGGGAAGCCGTGACAGATTACATCGTTCTTCGCCACACAGATCGAAGCGGTGAAGCCGTGATGGCCGAGGAAGCTCGGCACGGCTCCGCGTGAGCGGATATGCTGCTCGACCAGCTGATCAAGCGCTGTCGTCGCGACGCCCGGCTTGATCGCCTCGGCCAGCTTGGCATGGCATTCCGCTACAATCCGTCCCGCCTCTCTCATGAGGCCGATTTCTTCATTTGATTTCAATATTATCATTGACTCTCCTCCTGATCTTCTGTCCGTGTGCAATGATTATCCAGGAAGTTCAGCATCTCCGCCCATGATTCCGCGCAGGCCTCGGCATCCTTGTCGTCGCTTCCGCCGAGCAGCAGCGTGCCGCTGCGATGGACGGTGCTGGGCAAGTACGGCACCTGAATCATATGGCCCGCGTCCAGATAGGAGAGATGCCGGACGGGATAAGGGAATTCCTTCTCGATCAGCCGCGCTGCGGCTACCTCGGAGAAGTAGGTGGAAGGCCAGGTCTTATCATCTCCGCCGGAGATGAGCAGCACGGGTCCCTGGATTTGCTCCAGCGGAATCATGGCGCCGCCCCAGTCCGGCTTCAGCTTGACGCTCTTCTCATACAAGGATGCGAAGGAGAGCGGTTGCTTCGTGAACCGCCGGCTCAGAATGCGGAACAGAAGCGCCAGATTCATGCGCAGCGGCACGAACGGCAGCGGTTCTCCCTTGTGCGTCCAGGAGGATGCCGGCGTTCCGCCGACGAAGCTCGAAAATAGATACGGGCTCGGCACGTAGCTGACGACGGGATGCAGCTCCGGATAGGTCGCCCCGAGCAGCAGCGCCAGCTCGCCTCCTTTGGAACGGCCGACGACCGCGATGGACTCGTGGCAAATCCCAGGCTGGGACTTCAGCCAGGAGACGGCCTTCTCGAAGTATTCAAGCGGGATCTCCCGCAGCTGGGAAGGAAGCGGGCCGACCCCGAAATATGCCAGAGCAAGGGCAGCATATCCGCGTGAGGCAAGCAAGCCGGCCATTAATTCATTCACGCCGCCTCCCGAACCGGCCAGCACGAGGACGGCTGGGGGGCGCTCTGCCGTACGGGGCCGGAAGAAGGTGCCCGCTATCCCGAGTTCATCCGTGTCTAGCGGAATGCGTTCCACCTCGTCGGCGATGACTTGCCGGACGATCTGGCGTTCTGCCACGATCATTCCCTCGACCTCGGCTGTCAAGGTCACCTGAAGCGGATCGGAACCAGCCTTCTGGAAAATCTCCGGATCGGAAGCTGACGGCTTCATGGACCAGAAAAGACCCATCGCGTCGGGCGTCTGGTATGTTCCTTCCAGCGGGGCCTGCCGGCCCAGATCGATAATCCCGCTGTTGTCGCTGCGGAAGACGGCATATGAGCGCCAGACTACGCCCTCCTCATCCGTCGTCGCCGCCCGCAGCGTAACAGTACACGCCGTTGGAGCGTGAGTGACGCGAATGTCCAGCTTGTCATCGAGCAGCGACGTCTCGGCGACTTCGAGCTGAAGCGGATTCATCATGTCATGAATTGCCTCCTTCATCGAGCCTATGCATCATGGCGATTGGTGGTGTCATTTCTTGGGTCTTATGTATCATCGCGCCGCATAACAGATCTACCGCTTCATTCACCAGGGCGCCCAGCTCCTCCCGGGGGGCCTGCCGGGCAGATAGATTCGCCATTGCGCCGAGGAGGCCTCCCCAGTACAGATCGGCGGCCAGGGACGGGTCGGATCGGCGCAGGATCCCGGTTGTCATGCCCTCACGGAACGTACGAATAAGAAAGGGGCGAAGCCGGAGAAAATCCCGCTGCTCCGTGGCCTGCTCCCCGAAGACGGCAGGCAGATCTTCATCGATGCCGCGAGTGAGCAGGACGAACGACGGATCTTCCGCCGCTCGCTGCATATAATAACGGGCATGCCGCTGCAGACGCGCGGCCGGCGCTTCCTCCGTGTCCAGCGTTCGCCCGGCCCATTGCCGGGTCTGCTCGATGAAGTCGAGAAAGAGAAGCCGGAACAGCTCCCACTTATCCCGATAATAATAGTAGATAGAAGCTCGCGCGACGCCGGCCCGCTTCGCGATCTCATTCATCTCGGCGCGGTGGATGCCCCGGTCAAGATAGACGTCGAATGCCGCCTGGCGAATAAGCTTCATGCGCGCGGCCCGCATTCGCTCGTTCTGTTCCTTGGTTCGCGGCGACATCGGATCACCTCAATTCACTGACAATGTTGTCAGTTTATTATAGCTTTCACTGACGTCGGCGTCAATTTATACGGGTACCGGCATAACACTGGAAGGAGCGTCCCCGGGGGACGGTGCGTCACACTTCATTCATAAATGTCTATTCTGTGAAAAATGTGTGTCAAAAATAGCAACGTTGGTGGTATAATAAAGGTAAAAGCTGCTAATGAGAGACCATCCGTAATCACCACTTTACAGAATGGAGCGGATCATTATGTATTATCGAATTATGTATCCGACAAGGACGAAGGAAGTGCTTGTGGCAACCTTCCTGTTCAGTGCCGCCATGCTGCATGTCGTCTTGATGACCGAACAGACCGTGCCTGCGTTGTTCTTCCTGCAAATGGCTGCCTTGGCGATGCTCGTTGGATCGCTGTGTGCGGAAGTATGCGTGCGCATGAAGAAGCGAACGGCAGACATACGGGCGGAATCGGATTCCATCACGATTGGGGGGACATCCATCGCGGCGGAGGAAGTAGAAGAGATCGTAGTGAAAGGGTATCGCCAAGCCGCTGTAGGCATCCGGCTGAAGGGGAAGACCTCTATCCCGGGCTATTGCTGCTTCCGGTTCCCGGGAGGGGAGAACGGCGGCATGAATGAATTGGCCCGTTGGGCCGAACGGCATGGCATCCTGGTGAAGCAAGGTTATTTCATGACCTGGCTATAGCAGTTTCTATTAAATTGTAAGCCCTTACTTCATAGAAAAAAGAGCATCGCGGCGTTGTGCTGCGATGTTTTATTTTGTCATTTTTCCAATCTCTTATTATACTGAAGGTACATTATGAACGGGAGTGTGATTAGCATGCGGCAAAGAACCACATTGCGAAAGGAGAACAATATGAGAGAAGAAATGAGGATTTTAATAAATGAAAACAATCAATATCGGGATAGTCGCCCATGTCGACGCAGGCAAGACGAGCCTGACTGAACGATTATTGTATGAGACGAAGGTCATCCGGGAGCTGGGCGGGGTCGATTCGGGCAACACGCAGACAGACTCCCTGGAGCTGGAGAGAAGAAGAGGGATTACGATCAAGGCATCGGTCGTCTCTTTCGTCGTTAACGAGGTGAAGATCAATTTGATCGATACACCCGGCCATGCCGACTTTATCGCCGAGGTGGAGCGGGCGTTCGGCGTGTTGGACGGAGCGGTTCTTGTCCTGTCCGCGGTAGAGGGCATTCAGGCACAGACGAAGCTGTTGATGGCGGTGCTCGAGAAGCTGGCCATTCCGGTGATCCTGTTCGTGAACAAAATTGATCGGAGCGGCGCGCAGCCTGAGGCGGTATTCGAGGCGATTCGCGAACGGCTGTCCCGCTGTGCCATTCCGCTGTACGGTACCGTGCAGGCGGGGACGAAGCAGGCTAATGTTGTCAAAAAACAGTGCGGCAAGGAGAATCCGGAATTCGATGCGCAATGCATTGAGCTGGCGGCCGACCATGATGAACAGCTTCTCGCTTCCTATGTCTACGGCGGCGAGACAAACGGATCCCGAATCGAGGAGACGCTGACCCGTCTTATCCGGGAGGCTCGCGTATACCCGATCCTGGCAGGTTCCGCCATGACCGGGATCGGCATCAACGAGCTGCTGGAGGCCATCGCCCGGTTCATCCCGGCGCCGCAGCCATGCACCGATACGCCATTATCCGGAGTCGTGTTCAAGATCGAACGGGCGTCCTCCGGGGAGAAAATCGCCTATATCCGCGTCTTCAGCGGAAGCTTCGGCGTCAGACAGATGGTTCAAGTGAACCGGAAGCAGGCTGACGGACAGATTGAGGCCGTTTCCTATAAGGTCAAGCGGATCCAGCTCTTTGATCGCGGACGGACGTGCGACGCGGCGATCGCGGGAGCCGGAGAATTCTGCAAAGTGTGGGGCTTGAAGGAGGTTCGAATCGGGGATGTCATTGGAACCTGGTCGGAGCGGATTCGAGAGATTCACGTCGCCGCGCCGCAGATGGAATCACACATCGAAGCGGTTCCGAAGAGCCGCGATCATGCACTGTATCAAGCCTTGATGAATATGGCGGAGGAAGATCCGCTTATCCATATCTGGCGGGATGAGCATCACCGGGAGACCTATATTCGCTTATTCGGTCAAGTGCAAAAAGAAGTGATCGAAACGACGCTCAAGGAAGCTTACCAGTTGGATGTTCGCTTCGCGGAGACGAGGATCGTCTGTATCGAGAAGCCGCGAGGGACGGGGACGGCAGTGGAATTCATGGGGGCGGAAGGGAATCCGTTCTATGCCACGGTCGGCTTCCGGATCGATCCGGGCGAGCCTGGAAGCGGCGTAGCCTACCGCCTGGAGGTGGAACTGGGATCGCTTCCGCTCGCTTTCCACACGGCGATTGAGGATACGGTATATGCCACGCTGCGCCAAGGCTTGTACGGTTGGGAAGTGACGGACATTGCCGTCACCTTGACCCAGACCGGATATGCCAGCCCGGTCACGGTAGCCGGCGATTTCAGGAAGCTGGTGCCCTTGGTGCTGATGGAGGCGTTGTCCCGGGCCGGAACGGATGTACATGAGCCGATCCATGAATACGAGCTTACCGTTCCTGCCGGCAGCATCAGCTCCGCCATGCATCGCTTGGCCGGCCTGCAGGCGGTGATGAAGGTGCCGGTCATGTCCGCCGACACCTGTATGCTGACCGGAACGATTCCGGTCAAGACGACAGAGGCGTTCAAGCGCAGTCTCCATGCGATTACGGAAGGGGAGGGCGTGTTCATTGTGCGGCCGTGCGGCTTCATCCGGATGGAATCCGGGTACCCGCTTCGGAAGCGGTCCGACTATAATCCGCTGAACCGCAAGGACTACCTGCTTCACGTCCTTCGTGCATACTAGGCAGACGCGGCACCATAAGAGAACAGCCCGGGGAATTCCCGGGGCTCTTCATTATGGGCAGATTATGGGCAGCATCCGGCTCCTCCGCCGGACTCAAGCATCGCCTTCAGACTGGCCAGCATCGCCAGCCAAGCCTCGACATGCCACTGTCGCGCCTGATTCCATGCTTCTGTGTCCATCCAGCCGCTATGCTCCAGCCGAACCGCAGTGCCCCGATCCGCCGGCTCCAGCGTGACCTTCACCAGTGTCAGCTGCTCCAGCGCTTTGACCGTATTCATCGCGATGCTGGATGCCGAACCTGCAACGTAAGTCGAAGACGGTTCAATAGCGGCAGATGCCGGGCCAACCAAGTGGGAATGGGCAGGTCCATTTATCGGGAAAAGAGGTGCGGTCCATGGTTGAACCTTTCCATAGCAAGCCGGCATTGACGCGAGCGCAGGCACAAGCCATCCAGCTTGTCCTGGCGTCCGCCAGCCAGATGCGGCAGTACGCATGCGAGCGCATCGAACGGCATTTGACGCGAGCGGGCTTCCCGTCCGCCACATTGCGCGACATTCTTGCCGCCGTGCGCGAATCGGTCCGGATGACGGTCAATTTCCACCCAGACCGGCTGTTTGCCGACGGCTCGCTCGTCGTGGACGGTCTGCTGCGGGACGGGGTGTACCGCTGCCAGTTCGAGACGGGCGTGACGAGCGCCAGCCTGACGGCTTACCCCGGCGGGGATCGCGACCGCTGGGAGCGGAGGCTGTTCGGGCGCTTATCATCAGGCCGGGATAGCACACCGGGAGCGCCCGAAATACGGGGCGCTGAACCTGTTGCAGCACCCCGACGGGGGCGCGCCGAATTTCGGCTCCTGCCATGTGGTGCTGCGCAGCTCTATGCTGGCCCGATGCACATATACGCTCGGGGACAGCTATTCCGAGCCGGAGCATAGTGGCACGATCGATGTGTTCGAACCGCTGCTCGCGGAGCTGCTGGACGAGGTAGCGGCCGCAGGCTCCGCGCCGGACAGGGATGCCGGCGGCAGCGCCGCGCTTCTTCGCCGTCTCCTCGCATCCGGCGAAGAAGCGCCCTCCAGCATCCACAGGGAGCTGGACCAATATATTGAGGCTTAGATTTACGGCGATATCGCGCTGTCCTCGGATGTGGAGGCGATCGTGGCCGATCCGTCCTTCCGCGGGACGCGAATCGGTGAGCAGCTTGCTGCTCTCGCCTCCAGGTATCATGTAGCGCTGTACTGGCATCACGGGTTCCAACTCGCGGCCTCCGATGTGCCGGATGACTTCCGTGGGCCGAAGATGCCGCCGTTGGCGCGCCGGGTCGTACGGGATTCGCCACCGTCCCGGGGCACTTGGATGCGAACGCGATCGGGAATGCGGCCCGTTCGTGCCCGTCATCCGAGCTCTGGGCCGGCTGGGGCACGCCGGGGGAGACATGGCAGCATCTCAAGCAGCTTTGGCATGTTCTCGCGCGTTTCGGACATCCTTATCGCGGCCATGGTGATCGTAGCTTGACTGTCAGCCAATATGTTATATACAATCGGCTGGAGGAGTGATATGTATATTGTTGGTAAATGTGAATCGTCATATGTTGGAGCGCCTCGATGATTGGGGGCTCGCATCCGCGTGCTATGAACCGTTGATCCTGGCATACAAGGCAGCGTCAACCAAGGGGAAGACGGGCGCCAGCTCTTCTCCGAGATGACTGCGGCGCAGCAAGTGTTGTTCATCTTCCGGGTGTACCATGATCATGTCCGCTATTCGGCTGAAGAGCTGTACTGGTGGAGCGCTTATTTCATGGCGGAATCCGGATGGTGGGCCGCGTTGATCGGCAGTCTGCGTCTTGCGGATGACCGGCATCTGCTGCCGCTGCTGCGGGAGATTGACACCCTTCTGACAGAGCGTCAGCATCCGCGCCCTCTGGACCAGTTCGATCCCACCAAGCTCATGCTCGACTATACCTGCACGGCTGTAGGCGGACAATTGAGCACATCGGAAGAGACGTCCGATGTCCGCTGGGTTAAGAAGGAGGGCGTGCTCGACTTGATTGCGGCGCCCGCTATCCGCATTCGCTATCAAGCTTATGTGAATACCGATGTCCGCATCAATTATATGGAGTATGTTAGGAAGTCAGAATTCGAACTGAAGCTGGCACGAACGATATAGGAAGGAGAAAATGAACATGACCCCATACAATGAACCCGGCCAATCGATTGATCTGCCTGACAACTTGGCCAAGCCCGCCCGCAGAGCGCTTATCGCGGCAGGTTATGTCCGTCTGGAGCAGCTGGCGACAGCTCGCGAGTCGGAACTGCTGAAGCTGCACGGCATGGGGCCGAAAGCCATGGATCAGCTCCGTCACGCGCTTGCCGACAAAGGGTTGTCATTCGCGGACGGGGAATGAAGGACGGAGCGGCGCTTCGTTTTTTCTTTGCGCGGTGTTGATTCCGTGGCTCGATTGGCAAGCGCCCTCCCAACCATTCTCCCAATGCTCCTCGTAAGCATCCCCTCCGCGAAGCCGCTGCCGTTTGCTGCCGCATATCCTGAAAGCCACGCAACCAAACCATTCCTAAAACCCTAGCTTTTACCCTGTTCGTAGTAAGTGTGTGTGTCCATGTCTACATGCCGACATGCCTGATGCCAAGCCCTTTTGCCTCTAACCGCCACTCTCCCCTCCGCTCCCTCTAGAGGCAGCACATTTCAGACAGAACTGATATCTAATCCTCATTTCACTTGTCGAGACATATAGTTTGGAACTCCTTATGACCAATATCCCCATCAGTCAGTAAGGGAGTCTATGCATATAACCCCTTATCATCAATCTCCCATCCCGTCAGGAAAAGATATATTTGCAGATTTCCTTTCGTACAGGATCCCAATCACTCCCTCTAGAGGCAGCACATTTCTCTTGCATACTCGCTTATTCATGTACTATTTCGTGATTCATATGACTAGTTAAAATAGAGCGAATTAACCCGGGCTTTGGCGTGCCTTTAATAAATGGAGACTGATCCAAGTCCAAATCGAAATGTGAGTTCGAATGTGAAAATCTGATTGCGATAATGTTCAACCTGACTCAACGGGAGAGTAAAGCAAAGACCGTGCAACACCAGGAACCCTGACCCGATGGGAGAGTAAAGCAAAGGCCGAGCAAGACCAGGAACCCTGACCCAACAGGAGAATGGAGTAAAGGCCGAGCAACACCAGGGACCCTGGCCCGATGGGAGAGTAAAGCAAAGGCCGAGCAAGACCAGGAACCTTGACCCAACGGGAGAATGAAGCAAAGACCGTGCAACACCAGGAATCCTGCCCCAACGGGAGAGTGAAGAAAAGGCTAAGCACCACCAAGACTACCTGACCCGACGGGAGAGTGAACAAAAGACCGTACAATACCAGAGAACCTGAACCAATGGGTGAGTGAGGTAAAGGTCGCGCGATACTTCATGCGTACATAGTGGCCGTCAGGGCAGATATAGGGCTTGGCGGTTTTTGTCGTTTTATAGGTGTCGGAACATCTTTTCAAATTTTAATTGAAAAAGATTCTCACTCAGGATATAATGAGAACCGTTATCAATTAATAGATAACGATTCTCATTATCATTTGTAAGGGGGGAAGGTCATAGAATGATACATAGAAGGGGAAAAGCAGCCGTCATTATTTTGCTTCTGATGCTGGTTGTGGCAGCTTGCGGCAAAGCGGGATCGGAGCAAGCTGGGAGCGCGGCACCGAATCAAGCAGCTGCGGAGGAATCCAACGGCTTGAGCGGAGACGCTGCCCAGACGGCAGAAGGCGCCAAAGACAACAGTAGCGAAGCCGGCAGCGAGCAAACGGCGAATGAAGAGGATGAGGCGATGGCGGAGCTGCTGAAGCAGTTCGGTGAGCAAACGCCAGCCCGCATCGTGACGTTATCCGTCTCGATTACGGAAATATTGCATGAGCTGGGCATCGAACCGGTCGGCTTGCCGACGACAAACAGCAAGCTGCCGGAGTCGCTGGCGGAAGTCCCGCGTATCGGTTCATCCCATCAGCCTGATCTTGAGCAGATCGCGAAGCTGCAGCCGGATGTTGTCCTGGGCCCGGCTTCGATTAAGGACAGCATGGAGAAGAAGCTCGGACCGGCTTCGCTGCCGAGCGCTTATTTGCCTGTCGATTCCTTGGAACAGCTGAAGCTGTCGACGAAGACGCTTGGCCGCTTGCTCGGCCGTGACGACCAGGCCAACGCTTTCCTGCAAGACATCGAGCGGCAGGAACGTGAAGCCATCGAGAGCGTGAAGGGCAAGCCGGGGCCCAAGGTGATGTTCCTCTTCGGCTCGGCGGAAGCGCTGATGCTGATGAACGACAACACGTTCGCCGGAAGCTTGGCGCGCAATCTGGGGGCGGTTAATGTCGTGTCCGAAGAGCTGAAGCTCACAGAAGCCTATGTCCCGTTCAATATGGAGAGCATTGTCGCGGCGAACCCGGACGTCATTCTGCTTGTTGCCCACGGTGACCCGGATGCCGTCGCCAAAAAGTTCGAGGAGGACGTGAAGAAAAACGGTGCCTGGGAGAAGTTGAACGCCTTCCAGAACGGGAAGATGGCTACCCTTGACTTCGAGCTGTTCGGCATCGCTTCGATTGTCAAGACGCCGGATGCTTACAAGGAAATGGCGCGCACTTTATATGACTAAGATGGAGGTTCCGGGATTGTGACGGAGAACAGACAGATGCGCAAAACAGCTCTGATGGGAGGAGCGGCCGTATTGCTTGGAGCGGCGGTGCTGCTCTCCATCGGCATAGGCAGCGTCGCCTTGTCTCCGCTCGATACGCTCCTGACCGTGTTCGGACGCGGGGATGCAGCCGCCGACACGATTCTGTGGGACATCCGGATACCGCGCGTCCTCCTCGCTCTCCTGATTGGCGCTAATCTGGCCGTATCCGGTGCCCTGCTGCAAGCCGTCATGCTGAACCCGCTGGCTGACCCGGGCTTGACGGGCGTGTCCAGCGGCGCTGCCGTCGCTGTGTTATTCATCATGCTGGTCGTTCCCGGGTATGCTTCCATGATACCGCTGGCGGCGATTGCGGGCGGCGGGATTGCGGCCGTGATGGTTTATGCCCTGGCTTGGAAAAAGCTGCACGGGGGATTTACGCCGATTCGCATCATTTTATCGGGGGTTGCCGTTAATGCGGTATTCGGAGGCATCATCGGACTCTTGTCGATTTTGTATAGCGAGAAGCTTCCCTCCGCATTGCAATGGCTCAACGGCAGCCTGTCCGGCACCGGGATGCGGGACGTCGCCGTCATCCTTCCGTATTCGCTTGCCGGCTGGCTGGGCGCGCTGCTTTGCATCCGGCAAGCCAATATTTTGCGGCTGGGCGAGCAGGCCGCGCATAATCTGGGGCAAAATCTGAACCGCATTCGCTTTACGCTGTCCTTCATCGCGGTCTATCTAGCTGCCATCTCGGTCTCTACTGTCGGTCTGGTCGGCTTCGTCGGACTCGTCGTGCCCCATATCACCCGGATGATGATCGGCTCCGACTACCGCCATCGTCTGCCGATGAGCCTTGTGCTCGGCGCGCTCGTCCTGCTCGTGGCCGATACGATCGGGCGCACGGCATTTGCTCCGCTGGAGATTCCTGCGGGCATCGTTATGGCGATGGTGGGCGGGCCGTACTTCCTGTATTTGATGCGGAAAGGAGGAGCGTGACTCATGTTGAAGGTGCAGTCATTGAATATCCGGTATGCGGACAAAACCGTAGTCCATAACTTTTCCCTTGATGTGAAGGAAGGGGAAGTCGTCTCGATCATCGGGCCGAACGGCTCGGGCAAATCAACGATACTGAAGGCGATGACCCGTCTCATTCCTTGCGAGAGCGGCCGGGTATGCATTGCCGAGCGGGAGTTGCGTTCGCTCAGCACGAAGCAAGTGTCCCGTCTCATGTGCATGCTCTGCCAGTCGAACGCCAGCCCAGCGGACATGACGGTAGGAGAACTGGTCAGCTACGGCCGCATGCCGCATAAGAAATGGTATGAGCGCCTCGACGCAGCGGATGAAGAGGTGATTCAATGGGCGTTGGAGCAGACAGGGATGCAGGCATACAAGGAGCGGCTCGTCGCCTCCTTGTCCGGGGGAGAAGCGCAGCGGGCCTGGCTGGCGATGGCGCTGGCCCAACGTCCGAAGGTGCTGCTGCTCGATGAGCCAACCACGTATTTGGACATTGCGCATCAATTGGAGGTGCTGGAACTTGTACGCACGCTGAATCGCGAACTGGGGCTTACGGTCGTCATGGTGCTGCATGATCTGAACCATGCGAGCGCCTACAGCGATCGGGTCTGTGTGATCAAGGAAGGGAGTCTGCGCTTGTACGGGACGCCGCAAGATGTGTTCACGATGGAGCTTATCCGAAGCGTGTACGGCGTGGAGACCGAGATCCAATACGGGCGGGACAGCGATTGTCCGCGGATTCATGTATTGCAAAAATGGAATAGAAAAGCGGGGGATGTTCATGAAGCCATTGGCTAACGAAACGGTAAAGCTTCAATATATGAAATTAGCGGATCGCGTGAAGACATTGATGCTGGGCACGATCGACGAGAAGGGCCGGCCCTTTGTCTCCTATGCGCCGTTCGTGAAGAAGGACGGGAAGCTGTATATCTATATAAGCCGCATTGCCAATCATTATCGGCATGTGGAGGCCAATCCGGACGTCGATGTCATGCTGATTGAAGATGAATCCAATTCGGCGAACCTGTTCGCCCGCGAGCGTGCCCGCTTCGTGTGCCATGCCGTCAACATCGGCAATGAAGGCCATGAGGAGCTATTCGAACGGTTCGAAGCGTCGTTCGGAGCTCCCATGATCCGGGTGCTGCGCGGGCTTGATTTCTCGCTGTTCGAGCTGACGCCGCTGGCGGGGCGGTATGTCGCGGGCTTCGGCCAGGCATATGATATCGATCTGAACGCCGACCGATTCGAACATGTCGCGCGCGATGGTCATACGCAATCCGTCAAGCAAGCCGCCACATGAGAGGACAATGGGAAAGGAGCCGAATGCAATGACCTATTTATCCGTAGCTGTGATATGGAACACGCTTCATGAACGCTTCTACAATATGGCCAACAGCTTGCCGGAGCAAGCTCTGGGCTTGCGCATCGGGGCCGCCTCGGTCGGCTATATGCTCCGACATAATGCGGAAGTCGAGTATTTGTTCGCGGAATGGTTTTTCCGGCGCGCGCTGCCTCCCGGGCTGGAGATCCTGACGAGCCGCGGGCCGGCGGCAGGCCGGGATCAGGCCGAATTCTTGGACCGGGAAGGCCTGCTGGCCCTGCTGCGTGCCTCGAACCAACACGTGATGGAGGCGATGCGTGAGCTGCCCGAGGAGGCCTGGCGTGTGGCGGTGGATTCGCCGATGGGAGCCTCGACGCCGCTAGAGGCGGTCAGCCGGCTGCTATACCATACCGGCCTGCATGCGGGCCAGATTTCCCTGATCCAGAAGCATGCCCAACCGGCCGGGCAAGTAACGTGACAGAGCCGATGACAAGAATCAACCTTCGGAATCAACCGAACGGTTGATTCTTTTTTTGTCCCTTCAACGTAACATGAAGGCCAGAAGGAGTGATTTGCATGAGTCAACCGATATTGCAGGTGACGGGGTTGGAGAAGCGCTTCAACGATTTCCGGGCGCTGCAGGACATTTCGTTCGAGATTTTTCCGGGAGAGATCGTATGCTTTCTCGGGCCGAACGGAGCGGGGAAAAGCACGACCATCAACATTTTGGCTGCGTTATTGCGATATGACGGCGGAGAAATCCGGTTCCAGGGGGAGCGGGTGGAGAAGCATCCAGTCCGATTGAAGGAGAGCCTCGGCATCGTCCCGCAAGATATCGC
Source organism: Paenibacillus thiaminolyticus (assembly GCF_003591545.1). Taxonomy (GTDB): domain Bacteria; phylum Bacillota; class Bacilli; order Paenibacillales; family Paenibacillaceae; genus Paenibacillus_B; species Paenibacillus_B thiaminolyticus_A. Next base: position 84,867 of record NZ_QYZD01000004.1, on the reverse strand, counting down.
GATATACGAGAATATTCCGGCGGAGGCCAATGTGAGATTTTTCGCCTCCTTGTACGGTCTGCGCGGCGACGCGCTCCAGCGGGCGGCAGAGGAAGCGCTCGACTTCGTCGGACTGTCCGGGCGGAAGCGGGAGAAGCCGAAGACGTTGTCCGGCGGCATGAAGCGCCGGTTGAATATTGCCTGCGCGATTGCACACAAGCCCCGTCTCAATGAACCGACCGTCGGCATCGATCCGCAGTCGCGCAATCATATTTTGGAATCGATCAAGGCGCTGCGCGACGAGGGGGCCAGCATCATTTATACAACGCATTATATGGAAGAGGTCGAAGAGATTGCGTCCCGCATTATTATCATCGATCATGGCCGCATTATCGCTAGCGGCACGAAGGAGGAGTTGGAGGAAGAGAAGCTCTACGATGTCGAAGTAGAGGACGCCAGCACAGCCAATCCGGATGAGCTATACCGGATCGATGGCGTGAAGAAGGTGTACGTGGACCATAACCGCATCCGGATTACGACCTTAAAAGGAATCGAGAACCTCGATAAAATCATTGCGCTCCTGATGAGCCAGGGAATGAAAATTATCAATATGACGAGCGCGGCGGCCAGCCTGGAAATGGTCTTCCTCAAGCTGACCGGCCGGACGCTGCGCGATTGAGGAGGCCGGAGATGCCGTCAACTCAGTACAAAGTCCACGCCATCCTGAAGCGCGATATCGTTAATCTGGCGCTAAATCCGGTGCTCCTCTTGTCGAATTCGGTGTTCCCGCTGCTGCTGATGCTCCTCCTCGGCTATTTGACCCGCGGCATCTATGGCGGCGGCGAAGTCTCCTCCTACGATTATTACGGGGTGACCATTCTCATATTTACGTCGCTGAACGTGTCGATGATAGCCTCGAACAGCTTCATGGAGAAGAGCTTGAAGCAGAGCAACCTGCGAATTCTGCACGCGCCTGTAAGGACTTCCTATCTGTATATCTCGAAAATAGCAGCGACCTTCTTCTTCTCGACGCTGAGCACGCTGCTGCTGCTTGCCCTGGCCCATTGGCTGCTCGATGTTCACTATGGCGGGAGCAGCTGGATCGCGGTCGCGCTGATTCTCATCGGCTTCAATCTGTTCTCCGCCGCGCTCGGCGTGCTCATGTGCTGCCTGTGCCGAAGCGAGGAGACGAGCAACAAAAGTTTTGAGCTTCGTCAATAACCTGCTCGCTCTGCTCGGAGGCCTGTTCTTCCAGTGGGACGGCCTGGGCCGCACCGCGGAGATTCTATCCTATCTCTCGCCGGTGAAATGGGTGGCGGAAGCGGTCTTCCGCGTCATCTACGATCAGGATGCGGGGATGGCACTGCCGCTGCTGGGCGGCTTCGCCGTTGGTTCGCTTGTGCTGTTGTGGGGCTGCAGCAGGATATTTCATGCGGAGGACTATGTATGAGAGAAATGGCATATGTTTTTCATCAAAATTGGGTGAGACTGATGAGCCGCAAGGCGATTGTGACGATCACGTCGGTCATGACGATCGCTGCTGTGGCTGCTGCGCTGCTGTTGACATCGGTGAAAGATTCGAGAGGCAATCTCGCCCTCGTATCCGCCGCTTCCGAACCGGAAGAGGCTTCCATCGCCGGTTTGCACGATTTTCAGGTGAAGCGGCTTGCGGAAGCGCCGCGCAGGTCCGAGCTGGTGCGCAACAAATATGATGCCGTCATCATCGATGAAGGGGACGGGAGCTATACGATCGAGACGATGAAGAGCGAGGCGTATGCCACGATGGTGCGTCAAGCGCTGGAGCATCCGGATCAGCTGCTGCCGGAAGCGGAGAAGCGGGGCATCGGTTCGAACGTTGCCGGCTTTCTCATGATGTTCGTGCTGCTGCAGGGCATGTTCTATATGAATTTCTTCGCGGAGGACAAGGTGCAGGGCACGCTGCGGCGAATGGCAGCCTCTCCGATGTCCGTCATGACCTATCTTGCGGCCCAGGTCCTGTTCTGCTTCCTGCTTATCAGTGTGCCGGCTTATCTGTGCATCGCGGGAGCAAGGCTCCTCCTGCATGCCGATATCGGCTTCACGCTGCTGCAATATGGCTGGCTTATTGCCGTATTGTCGCTGGTGGCCGCGGCATTCGCGCTGTTCATCACGGTCTGCATCGACGACATCGACAATGCGGTTACAGCGGCTTCAAGCCTGATTCTTGTCACTTCGCTTCTGTCCGGCGGCTTCTATACGGTACAGCATGAAGGATGGATGAACGTGCTGACCTATTGGCTGCCGCAGCGGCAGTATATGGCTGCCGTGATCAGCTTGGAGCGAGGAGCTACGTATGGGGACGCGGTCTGGCCTGCGCTGTATGTGATCGTTCTGTCCTGCATCCTGTTCGCGGCCGGCGCCATGATCTGCAGAAGAAGATGCCGGGCAGGAAGATATTGATACGTGCAAGCGGCTCCCGCGTGGTATAGTAAGAGGAACGGATTCCCAGATGCTGGGTTCCCGACATTCAGCATTACACAATTAGGTGGGGTAGAGCACATATGGATCGCATCAGGTTGATTTGCGCCAAGCTTATGGCGCCGGTTCCGCGCAAGCATTATATTCGGAGGGAGCGGCTGTTCACCAAGCTGCGGCATGTGAAGGAATACAAGGTCGTTGTCGTGCAGGGAGCTGCCGGGAGCGGGAAGACGACGCTGCTCACTTCCTATATGAAGGAGGCGGGCCAGCGTCATTTCCGCTGGATTGCGCTGGACGAGGACAATAATGACCTGTACTCGTTCTGGTATTATGTGCTGGGGGCCTTGAAGGAGGATCTGGGCAGCAGCGCCGACGGCTTGTATCAAGTTTTCGAAGCGATCCCACACAAGCATGATATGGAAACGATCTTGACGTTGATTGTGAATCAGCTCCATCATATGGAAGCGCTCACGCTTGTCCTGGACGATGCCCATGTCCTTGATAAGGAGGAGGTACTTCGTTCTCTTGAATTTTTCATCAAGTATAGTCCGGAGCAGGTCCGGATCGTGCTGCTGAGCCGCGAAGCGCCGAAGCTGTATTTGGGTGAATGGATGATGGACGGCAAGTATGCGGAAATCAATGAATCCGAACTGAAATTTTCACATGAGGAGGCCGCTCAGTTTCTGCAGCAAACGTTGGCTTTAGAGGTGGATCATGATACAGCCGGTAGATTGAATGAGCAGACGGAAGGCTGGGCGGGAGGGCTGCAGCTTATCGCGCTGGCGATGTCCCAGAAGACGGAGATGCCATCCAGTCATGGCAGCGGACTCAATAAATATATGGTGACTTATTTGTCCAATGAGATTCTTCGCTCGCTGGACGGGGATGAGACGAGGTTCTTGCTGCATACGTCCATTCTGAGCTATTTTGATGAAGCGGTCTGCAATGGCCTTCTTGAGATTAGAGATGCCAGGATGTTCATCGACCGGCTGCAGGACAAAAATCTGTTCCTGGTCACGATTGACGAGACGGCCGGTTTATATCGGTATCATCATTTATTCTGCGAGTTTTTACGATATCGGCTCTCCAATGAAGGCGAAGGGGCGATTCACGATTTGCATGTCAAGGCGGCGGCGATCTATGAGCAGCGGGGCGACCAGGCTGAGAGCGTGAAGCATTACATCCAGGCACGGCGGTATCCGGAGGCGATGGACGTGATCGCCCGCATGCCGCAGTCGATGCAGGGCTGGGTCTTGCTGAGGCAGATTCCGTTGGCTTGGTTGAGCGATAATCGGGATTTGCTGTTCCAGCGGCTGTTCTATCATTTCTGCATCCAGGTTGGAATCGGCGGCATTTATATGAAAAGGATGCGGCTCGATGACGCGAAACACTGGTTCGGGAAGGTGAAGCGCCAACACACTGCCAGCTATCCTTCCATGGAAATATGCCTTCAACCGGTTCGAATTGGCCTTGCTCCGCGGGGACACGAGGGCGACGAAGGAGCGGATGAGAGAGATGTGGGGGGAGCCGGCATTCCGCCATCATCTCTATTACCATCTATCGCTGTTAAGATACCAGCTGTCACTCGGTGAGCCGGATTCCGAGCTGCTGCAGCGCTTCCTGACACGGGTGCAGGAAGGGGAAGCAAGCGGCCGGCTGCGCTATGACGAGCGGCTGCTCTATGCCAGAGTGCTGGCCGCCCGGGGAGAAGCGGAGGAGGCGCTGAAGCAGACCGATGATATTCTGATGCAGGTGCGCAAGCGCAAGCTTCCGTTGATCCTGGTCGATGCTCTGCTGCACAAGATCGTGATTCTGCATCAAGAAGGCTCCCGGTGCAGGCCCGAAATATTGAATCTCATCCGGGAAGCCGTTCATTACAGCTATGCGAATGAGATTGCCTATCTCTACCTGTTGGCCGGAGAAGCTGCTGCAGGAGAAGGAACAGGACCTGCTTGCGAAGGAGAAGGCGTTCATTCAGCGCGTCAGCTCGTTCTGGAATCGGGATTCCGGCGGAGGCGATGTGTTGAGCGAGCGCGAGCTCGAGGTGCTGCAAGCCGCGGCCTCGGGGCTAAGGAACAAGGAGATCGGGGAACGGCTTTGTATTTCGGTTGCCACGGTCAAAACTCATATGATCCACATCTATTCCAAGCTCCAAGCCTCCAACCGGGTTGAAGCGGTTGAGAAGGCGCGCCAGCTTGGATTGTTGGCTTGAACGGAGTGCCGGAAGGAGCGCGGGCATCGACACATAAGACAGCATCAGAGTATCGGTACGAAGACTCGAAGAGGCCGGATCATTGTGCAGGTGCGCCAGCATCAAGATTTGTGGATATGGCAGTTGGAGACGAATGCCGGCCTGATGCGGATGACGATGCGCTATCTGCATGAACATGTACAGCTTCACGGGGCGAACCGTCTTCTCTTGATCGATGTGAACGGGAGACGCGCGGAGATTTGTGATCTTCAGACGCTGGATGGTGCCAGCAAAAAATGACTAAAGGATGTGTTGTAGATGATTCAATACACTCGCTGCACGGAAGTTGCAATGGAATTGATATATGAAGCGTTTCGCATCGGATTTTCCGACTACATCGTACCGATGGAGATGAAGCAGGAAGACTTCGTCAAGCGATTCTTCGGCCCGGAAGGGAATCAGCCGGAGCATTCCTTCATCGCACTGGATGGCGGGAAGCCGGTCGGGGTGATTCTCGGAGGAGTCAAGGTGTACGAAGGACGTAAGACGATACGGTGCGGGACATTGGCCATCCATCCCGATTACCGCGGCCGCGGCATCAGCAAAGAGCTGTTCGCCCGCCATAAGGAGGAGGCGATCGCTTGCGGCTGCACCCAGCTTTTCCTGGAAGTGATCGTCGGGAATGATCGCGCGATCCATTTTTATCGTAAGCTCGGTTATCGCAAAATATATGATCTGTCGTATTATCAGCTGCAGGATCTGTTGGGATTGGCGGCATATGTGGAGGGGCTGGAAGTAAGGAGCCTATCGCCTGAACGGTTTGAACAAGAGATTCAGGGTTGGCTTCACTTTCATATCAATTGGCAGAATGATGCCGACTATATTCGGCTGTCGGAAAACAACTCCTTCGTCGGCGCCTTTCTGGACGAGAAGCTGGTTGGCGGAATGTGCGTGAACCAGTGCGGGAAAATCAGCTTCTTATACGTCGATCCGGCCTATCGCAGCCGAGGCATCGCGTCGGCGATGCTGGGGGAAGGCAGCCGCATGCTCAACCTGACCGGCTTATCAATCGGTTTTCCGAACAACCACGGGCTGGAAGGCTTCCTGCTAGGCAAGGGCTTCGAGAAGAACAAGCTTGAGCAACATGAAATGTATTTGTTTCTGTAAGTCAGCAGTAATCTATCATGCAGTACAGCTCTCCTTGCGCCTCTCCACCCCAATCATCGCTTCTCCCGCAATGATATAGACGAGCTCCGCCTCGTTCGGATGCCAGTGCGGTTCGACGGTATGGCCTTGGCTCAGGAAAATATCAAGCAGAGACACATTTTCCAGCGAGGATATTTGCGCTTGGGACAGCACGTTAATAAGGTTATCCGCATCTTGCGTGAAAAAATTGCTGTTTTTCATATCGTACGACAGATTCAGTGAAGGTGAACTGTAATCCGGCTTCTTCATGAGCATATCACCCTTCCGTAACCTCTTGATCGATTCGCTAAAGGCATGATATGCGAATGCCCAGACCGGGGTGAGCCTTAGAATTGAGGAATGCGCGGCATTGGCCGCGTTTGCCAGGGGTACTTTTTTCCAATCAACAGCATAAAAACCCGTGAATATCGCACCCTATATGTTGTATAAGGTTATTTATGCCAAGCGCGCAGGGGAAGTCTGTCGGTCTTCGCGGAGTCGGAAGACTTCCGCCTGTCATTGGCTCGTAGCCTACTTCATGCACAGGGTGGGGTGACGCATTCATGCGGGCCAAGATGATACGGCTGATTCTATTGCTCTGCGTCCTGGTTATTCTTCCCGGATGCCAGAAGCCAGAACAGAAACCAAAGGAAAATCGGATACAACTGCAGTCCATGGAAGGAACCGGTTCCAAAAAAGTGATCTATTTGTTGATCGATTCCTTAATGTCGCAGGCTATCGATCGGGGCATCGAACGAAATGAGCTGCCTGCGTTCCAATTTCTTACCAAGCACGGGCAATACTATAAGAAAATGGTCTCTTCTTTTCCGACGATGTCCGTTACGATTGACAGCTCTCTGCTGACGGGAACGTATCCAGACGAGCATCGAATCCCGGGACTGACCTGGTATTCCGCGTCCGAGAAGAAAGTCATTAATTACGGGACGGGCCCGATGGAGGTGTTGAAGCATGGCGTTAACCCGGTATTGACAGATCTCTTGCAGCATTTGAACGGCTCGCATCTGAATCCCAAAGTTCCGACCATCTATGAGGACTTGGCCCGGCGCGGGCATACAGCCGGCTCCATTAACGGGTTGATCTTCCGGGGGACGAAGAAGCATACCTTATCGATTCCCGCCTGGATTCAGCGTCCTGCCTCCTTGCCGCGGCAGATAGAGGTGACAGGCCCCGATCTGCTGGCGCTCGGCGCGTTTTCCAACCCGTTCGAGGGGAAGACCGATCTTCGTGATGGCATCACCCGTCGCATAGGGTTGAATAATGCATATTCCGTGGAAGCGGCGAGATACTTGATAAGCAACAACCAACTGCCGGATTTCTTATTTGTCTATTTACCGGATCTGGATCAGAAGCTGCACAAGAATGGACCCGGGGAACGAAGGGGCGTCCAACAAGTGGACCGGCAACTTCGTTCGTTGCTCGAAGAATTCGGCTCGATGGAAGATGCTTTACGGCAGGCGGTATTTATCATTGCCGGGGATAGCGGCATGACGTCCATATTACCGGCACGGGACAATCCAGTCATCGAGCTGCCTTCTCTCCTGGCGAACTATCGCGTGCTGCGGCCGGGGGACGCGGTGTCCGATGAGACCGACTTGATTCTCGCGGTCAATGAGACGATGGCCTATATTTACACGAACGGCAAGCACAAGCCGCTGCGAACGATAGCCGAATCGCTGTCTTCTGATCCGCGCATCGACCTGATCGCGTGGAAGGAACACGGCTGGATACATTCAGTTCCCGGGAACATGCGACAGGAGATGAGGTATCATGCAGACGGGCCGCTCATCGATACGTATGGGCAGGCGTGGACAATCGAAGGCGATGCGAAAGTGATGGATCTTCAGGTTGATGCATCTGCGAAAACGATTAACTACGGACACTATCCTGACGGACTGCGGCGATTATCGGCGGCGCTGCACTCCCATGAGGGAGAGTTCCTCGTCGTAACCGCGAAGCCGGGCTATGAGCTGGCGGACAGAAGCTCCCCGACGCATAAAGGCGGCGGGGGACATGGGTCGATGCGAAGCGAGGAATCGCTCGTGCCGCTGCTTATTTGCGGCACCGATCGGAAACCGGAGCATTTGCGCATCATAGACCTCAAGCCATTTTTGCTCGAATTGCTCTCGCGTTAGGAACAATCCACGAAGATTCTCCGCTCGGAATAGGTGATCGATCGGGTATAATGGTTCCCCTATACACCACCCGTCCGGGTTGAAGGAGTGCCCGATGAACCAAGTTGACCATGACGCAGACCTGCGGCAAGATGACGACTTTGGTATGGGCGAGCCGAAAACGACTGCCGAGATGCTGAAGCGAAGCACTTTATCCGGCTGGAGCTTCGGGACGGTATGGGCAATCGACGAAGGCCGAACCTATCCTTATCATCCATAAGGACAACAATAGGAAGCAGCTCCCGATGGTTATGGGAGCTGCTTCTTCGCTAGAACAACCCGCCTTCGCGATATAACCCCTGGAAGGCGTGGTACAGCATATATGCCGCTTCCTGGCGCAGCAGCGGATCCGTGGCCCGGACATCAATGCGGCCGTCTGCGCCCGGCGTGGTATCCGGTCCGAATAGCTGGCGGGCCGCGATGCTCTGCACCCCTTCCAGCGCCCAGGAATCGGCCGTCCCGGCAAGCGCCGCTTCGGAAGGCTTCGCTGGAGCGGCCTGGACGAGCGCCCGCCACAGGATGGCTGCCGCTTCCTGACGGCTGATCATGCGATCCGGCTCGAAGGCGCCGCCGGCCGTGCCCTTGATGATTCCGCGCTCGGCCAATGTATTGATATGCCGCAGGTACGGGCTCTCTGCGGTATCCGTGAATGCGGCCGCGCTCCTGGACAGCGGCAGATCGAGCATGCCGATCAGTAGGCGGGCGAATTCGCCCCGGGTCACGGCTTCCTCGGCACGAAGCGGATGATCCTCTTGCCCCTCCAGCACGCCCAACTTCTGCAGCTGTTCTATCGCATCGCGGTACGGCTGAGCGGCCGGGACGCCGGTTCCGGTGCCAGGAGGCTGATCCGGGGCCTTGATCGCAATGCTGTACGGATTCAGATACATCATATATCCGATGGATCCGTCTTCCTTCTCCTTGAATGCCATGGTTAGCCCATAGTCATCGATGAAGAGCAGGGGGTCGATCTGCCGCAGTTCAATTTTGCCGCCGACGGTGTCCTCGACGAGCAGCTTGCCATCATCGGATGCGGCAATGCGGGTCAAGTTCATTCCTTTGCGCGCGTCGCGATAGAGGCCGGCGAACCGTTCCAGCTCCGTTCGGCTCGGCTTGAGAAATACCGGCTTGGCAGACTCTTCCGGGAAGAAGCGATTCATAAATGCCTGCATGAACTCCACCCGCAACTGAGCGTTTTTCGTATTATAGGCGATGAAGATGCCGACTTTCTCTTCCGGCAGCAGCCACATCCACGAAGAGAATCCGTCCGTATCTCCCGCTTTCTCGATCACGTACCGGCCGTTATGCAGCGGATGCAATGCCGCTTCGAAGCCGTAGGTCATATTAGGTTTCTTCGGGTGGATGGCATAGTGGAAGCGGTGCATCTCTTCCGCCGCTGATCCGGATAGGATACGATGGCCATCGAGCTCGCCGCTGTTCAGATGGGCCATCATGAATCTGGTCATGTCACTTGAGGTCGAATGCATGCTTCCGTGCGGTGCGATGGTCGGCGTATAGGTGTACGGGGCAATTGCCGCCCCGGAAGAGTCATAGCCGACGGCCATGGCGGATCTGGTGTCTGCATCCATGACGAAGCCGGAATGCGTCATGCCCAATGGCTGGAAGATATGGTTCTCCATATATTGCTCGAACGGCATCCGCGAGACTTGTTCGACAATATAGCCTTGCAGCAGATTGGCAAAGTTATCGTATTTGAACATATCGCCCGGCTTCCGCACGACAGACGGCATACGCTCCCGAAGATATTGCTCCATCGATGTGTATTGGCCGAAATCGGTATGAATATCCTTCGCATCCATATCCGTATAGTCGAAGCCGGTCGTATGGGTCAGCAAATGCGTGATCGTGACCGGTTCCTTGAATGGATTACTCAACTTCAAGCCAACGCCCAAGTAAGCTTCGATGTTGTCATCCAGCCTGAGCTGGCCCTGATCGGCAAGCTGCATGACCGCGGCCGCAGTAACCGATTTGCTGATAGAGGCAATCCGGACGACCGTATCGGCCGTCATCGGTATCCGTGTCTCCGCATTCGCCATGCCATACCCTTTATTGAGTAGAACCTGATTCTCCTTCACAATGGCAACCACTGCGCCGGGAGCGCCGGACGAGCGGAAAGAATCGCTTGCAAAAAACTCATCTGCAAATGACTCCACTCGCTTCAGATCGCAGGGACTGAATCGGGCCGCTTGCGCCTCCGTTCTGATGTGATTAGACCCCTTTGCCGCAGCGGACGGACCGAACGCCATGACGGCGGCAAGCGCCAGCGCTAGAATGCGAGCGGCTGTTTTTCCTTGTTTCATTGTTTCTTTTCCCCTTTCTCAGAGCCTTCTTCATCAAGCCTAGTTCGAGTATATCCGCTGACGTCGCGTCACTTTCAACCCCCAATATGGCAGCATGGAATATGAAAAATTTCCGGATCGGTCTTTCCGGGTACGGGAGGAAACAAGGCGGCAGGGCAGATATGAGATTGGCCCTGTCCAATTGCGCCTTATCGGACACTTCCGTATAATTGAAATGCGATGGGGGAATTGTCCTGACCGCTTTTACATCGAACGGAAGAAAGGGTGATCGTATGTTTTTTCCATCGGCCATCATTTTCAGAGCGCTCCATGCAACGTCTGCACGATAAACAGATGGCGATAGCTGCATGGAGATATTGTTAAAATATCGCCGCCATTCATTCTGACTGGCTATTCTGTATTTGACAGCAGACTTGCGACCCTTACGAAATATATATAATAAGGAGCGAGTTGGAATGAAAGAAATGGATCAACGGATGTCCGCTTATATTCAACATAATTTTATGGAGAAAGTCTCGTTCGTCGCACGGGAGAGCGAAGGCATGTCCGTCCAGACCACGGAACAATATATGCTGGTCGATTGCGGCATGCCCGCGGATACGTTCAATATTGGCGTCCTGCGGGCAGATGATGCCGGATCAGAGGGCGCTGTGCGGCAGATGACGGATTATTTTGCGGCGCGATCGTTCCCGATGTCGCTATGGTGCTGGGAGCCGCTGGGCGCAAGCGCCCGGCAGGAGATTGAACATGCCGGGCTAAGTCTGGCCGAGGTCAATGAGGGCATGTATGCGTATGCGGAAGACCTGTCTCCGGAGGCGTACATGCCGGAGGGCTTTGCCGTGAAGCAGATTCGGACTCCTGGGGAAGTAGAGCAATTTGGTGCGGTCTTGTCGTGCCTATTCGGAGAGAGCAGCGAAGCCAAGCATGTCAGCCTGTACTATGAGCGGCTTGCCGAATCCCAGCTATGGACCCGGCCTGAGATGGCGTTATATATCGGAGTGCTGAACGATGGAACGCCTGTCACCGTCGGATCGACCATGCGCAGCCGGGATAGCGTCGGCATATATGATATCGCGACCTTGGACGAATACCGGAAGCGAGGCTTCGGCTCTGCCATGTTCCATCATATTTTGTCTGACATCTTGACCTGGCATGACGGGCTTATCGTCCTGCAGGCTTCCGAAGCGGGGGCAGGCGTATACAAGCGGGCAGGCTTCCGCCCGGTATGCGCCATTCGGGTCTTTGAGAATGGGCATGGAATCGAGTAGAGTGGAAATAAACGTTGACATCGGCCCGTGAATGCGGGCATCAGGCGGCGCCCCTTCCTGCATCCGAGGATCAGGAAGGGGCGTTTTTTGCCGTGCCCTTCTTTTTCCTATTTGATTGAACCGATCGTGCTGCCAGATCGTACTAAGTAATAGATTCACAAAAAGGAGGAATTTTGGAATGAAGAAAAGGCTCTCTTGGGTGCTGGCCGTAGCGCTTGCCCTGTCGATGATCGCGCCGTCAGCGGCGATGGCGTCCCCGTCCGGCAGCAGCGCTGCTGCGGCTGCGACTCAGGGATTGGAGAAGATCGCGGCCGAGAAGGCGGCGCTGCTCACCGAATCGTACGGGACGATCAGCGTACAATATGCGCTGATTGACAACGGCAAGATCACGGTGTCCGGACAGACCGGCATGAACGATATGGAAGGGAAGAAGCCGCTTACCAAGGATACGATGTATGGCATCGGATCGACGAGCAAAGTGTTTACGGCCGCTGCCGTCATGAAGCTGGCCGATGACGGGGAGATCGATCTCGATGCGCCCTTGGTCCGCTACATTACCGACTTCACGATGAAGGACGAACGGTACAAGCAGATTACGCCGCGCATGCTGCTGAACCATTCCTCCGGTCTTCAAGGCTCCAGTCTCGGTAGCTCTTTCCTGTTCGAGGATAATGACACCTATGCGCATGATACGCTGCTGAAGCAATTATCCGCGCAGAGCCTGAAGGCGGACCCGGGAGCGTTCTCGGTCTACTGCAATGACGGATTCACGCTGGCCGAGATTTTGGTAGAGAGAGTCAGCGGCATGGACTATACGGCATTCATTCACAAATATTTTACCGATCCGTTGAAGATGACCCACACGAAGACGTCCCAGGACGAATTGGAAGGAAGCAAAATGGCTGGGCTTTATTTCCCTGTCTACCAGGGACAGCTTCCGAATGAAACCGTCAACGTTATCGGAACAGGGGGAATTTACTCCACGGCGGAAGATCTGGTGCGATTCTCGCAACTATTTACGGGCCAGGCGGACGGCATTCTCTCTGACAAGGCGGTACAGGCGATGGCGGACGAGGAATACAAGAAAGGCCTGTGGCCGGAAGATACGGATAATATCTTCAACTACGGTCTCGGCTGGGACAGCGTGAAGCTGTTCCCGTTCAACGAATACGGAATGAAGGGCTTGGCCAAAGGCGGGGACACGCTCCTCTATCACGCTTCCCTCGTCGTGCTTCCGGAGCAGAAGATGGCGGCAGCGGTGCTGTCCTCCGGCGGTTCCAGTTCGACGAATGAGTTGCTGGCGAACGAATTGCTGCTGCAAGCGTTGAAAGAGAAGGGCGCAATCAAAACGATCAAGCCGGAGAAATCCTTCGGCAAGCCAGTCAAGGCGGAGATGCCTGCAGAGGTAGCAAAGCATGCAGGTTATTACGGCACCTTAGGCCAGAATATCCAGATTGAGATCAAGAAGGACGGAGAACTGTCTTTGCCGCTGACATTCATGATGGATAATTCGCAAGAAAAGTATGTGTATACTGCGGATGGGAGCTTCGTCAATGAGAACGGAACCTCCAAGGTCAGCTTCGTAACCGAGAAAAATGGACGCACATACCTGTGGATGAGAGAATATATCACGGTGCCGGGACTGGGGCAGCTCGCCATGTCCCACTATGCGGCCGAGAAGCTGGAAGACAACAAGCTTCCGAAGGAGACCGCAGACGCATGGGCGAAGCGGGAAGGCATGACTTTCTATCCTGTGAACGAGAAGTATACGTCTCTCATGTATCTCATTATGCAATCGTCGGTACAGATCACCCGCACTGACGAGCTGCCGGGCTATCTGGGGGACAAAAAAATTACAGGTCCGAATACGGCGACGAGCCAGCTTCAGATCCCGGGAATGGCAGGCCGGGATATGGCTGAAATCCGCTTCTTCACGCAGGATGGCGCCGACTATATGGAGTCGGCCGGCGGCTTATATGTGAGCGGGGGGACAGTAAAGCCGCTCTACGCGGGCAAAGAATCCAAGCTCACGCTGCAAGCGAACGGGCATGCCAAATGGCTCACGGTTCCGAAATCGGCCGCAGGCAAGACGATGACCGTCGCGCTGCCGGCGAAGGGTGCGTTCGCCGTCTATGACGAGCAGGGCCTCTGCGTGAATTACACGGTCGTCAGCGGCAATAACGAAGTGTCGCTGCCGGAGAACGGCACGATCGTATTTGCCGGCGCGCCGGGCTCGGAATTCGGCATCGCCTTGAAATAGCCCACTCAAAAAACCAGTAAGACACAAGAAGATGTGTTTTACTGGTTTTTTTGCGTTTCCTTTATTCATCGTACAGATCTTCCTCCGCATATTCATCCAGCTCTGCGGTGATTGTCTCCTTCACACGGTCAAGGCATTCGTTCACGGAACGGGCCGTAACGCGCTTGCCATTGACGAGCGCATAAGGCTGCCGGGCGCACAGGCCGCACAGTGACAGACATTCCATGCGCAGGACGGCAATGTCGGGATTTTCCGCCTCGAACGCTTCGAGAGCGTCGGAATTGATGCCGTTATTGGCGCAGACCTCCACGATGACAAAGCCCATATTGTTCATGATGTTTCCCCCCTGGCTGACCGGATTCCGCCATCGGCCCCCTTGATCTTATAGACGCACTTCCTGTCTCCGCTGGCGAGGCAGGATGTCCGTTCCACTTCCGCGCCGAGCAAGTCTGTGAACAGCCGCAGCTCGCAAGCGCAGGCGTGGTTATATTGATTCGCAATCCGGGCAATCGGGCAATTGTATTCGGTCAAGACGAACTCGTTTTCGCTTATTTTATCCCATTCGGCCATATAGCCGCTCTCATCCTGAATACCGGCCAGAAGCGCGACCTTGTCGGCCAGCTTCTTCCCGCGCAGGCGGGACTCGTATTGATTGTACAGGGAGCGCTGCCGGAGATCGAACAGGCGGTTCACTTTGGCTTCGCCGGAATCTTGTGCGAGCTCGGCCAGGAGCTCCAGGGCTACGGCATGATACTTCTTCGGAAAATGATCATCGGCGCCTGCAGTTAAACGATAGACGGCCATCGGACGTCCCATCGGCTGGCGGACGGTGCCGGATTCGATCAAATGATCGCGGTCCAGCGTATTCAGGTGCCGCCGCACAGCCATCAAGGTGATTCCCAGCCGCTCGCTCATCGCTTTGGCGCTTAGCTCGCCATCTGTCTTGAGCATTTGCATAATTTTCTCGCGCGTCGATAGCGGCGCGTTATCCATCATGGGCTATCACCGCCTTGTTAACGGGCTGCTGCCGCGGAGGCCAGTCATGCTGCCGGCATTCCTCCGAGCAATACCCTTCGTACTCGGCTTGGCACGCATCGCAGCACAGATGCTGGCGATGGCAGGTATCATCCGCACAGTTGATATAATTCTCGCTCGGCTGGCCGCAGTGATAGCAGGTGCCCACGACGACGTTCTCGTCCGTATGGTTGATCGGAACCGAGATTCGTTCGTCGAACACATAGCAGTTGCCGTCGAACAGCCGGCCTTGCGTAACCGGGTCTTTGCCATATGTTACGATGCCGCCGTCCAATTGATATACATCCTCGAAGCCTTCCTTGCGCATGACGGCGGTCAGCATCTCGCACCGGATTCCCCCCGTGCAGTACGTAATGATGGTCTTGTCTTTATGCTGTTCCATATTGTCCCGAAGCCAGTCAGGGAATTCCCGGAAGCTGTCTACGTCCGGACGAATCGCGTTCCGGAAATGACCCAGATCATACTCATAGCCGCTCCGCCCGTCCAGCACGATGACATCGTCACGCTGCAAATATTGCTGGAACTCGACCGGACTGAGCCGACCGCCGCCGTCGGTGTTCGGGTCAAGCTTCTGATCGTAGCGAAGCGTAACCAGTTCCTTTTTGTGACGGACGAACAGCTTTTTGAAGGCATGCCCGTTGCTGTCGTCCACCTTGAACAAGAGATCCTCGAACAGGGGATGGCCGTGCATATCCGTCATATACCGTTCGGTCTGTTCCACTGTTCCGGACAGCGTGCCGTTGATTCCTTCGTTAGCAATCAGAATGCGTCCCTTGATGCCGAGCTCCTGGCAATATCGCAGATGTTCGGCCGCAAAGGCTTCTGCGTCGGGGATCGCCACATATTTATAAAAAAGAAGCACTCGATAGTCTTTCATCGTGCGTACTCAATCCTTTCGTTATCGGAGTCTGTCAACAAGAAGAGCGGAAGAGAGAGGGGGGGCCTCTACCTTCCGCCGCATTCCATGGCATAATGAAGCTTACCAATGCTTGTCAATCACAATAGATTTATTCTAACGAACGAGACATACATAGTCAACATAGAAGTTTATAATGTATCGATAAGTGAACCCGAATGTCACAGGGACGTCTGGGCGCTTTCGAATTGACAAAGCCAATGGGTGTGTTCCATAATTATTATACATTAATGTTGCAAAAGTATCAAAACCATGATATGGATGTCGAACCACGTCACGGTCGGCAGAAGAGAGGGAGTGTCGGGAATGAAATTACTCGGTATATCAGGAACGATCGTTGGTTCCAAGACGGGAATCGCGGTGCAAAGCGTGCTGGATTCGGCGAAGCAATTCTATCCCGAGATCGAGAACGAATATCTCGATATGAAGGATTATCAGGTCCAGTTCTGCGACGGGAGAGAGCCATCGGCGTATACGGGGGATACGAGGACCGTCATCGATATCGTGTCTTCCGCAGATTGTTATATTATCGGGACGCCGATTTTCCAATCCTCGATCACGGGCGTGCTGAAAAATCTGTTCGACTTGGTTCCGACCGCGGCCTTTTACAATAAAGTGATGGGATTTGTCGCAACGGGCGGCACGTACCAGCATTACCTCGTCGTTGAGAATCAGCTGAAGCCGATCGCCGGTTATTTGCGGGCGTTCGTCGCGCCAAGCTACGTCTATTTGCATGACGATCATTTCAACGCGGAGCGGCAGATAGCCGATCCGGATATTCGCGGCCGCCTGGACAGACTAGCCCGTGAAGTCGTATTCATGAACCAGAAGCTGAAAGGCTGAGCTTCGCTGTATTCAAGCATTGCTTGCGTAATGCCGTTCCTTTATAATTACAAATCTGCTCCGTGATGATGATGTGAACGTGACCGATGCGGCGGCCCGGGTCGGGTATGCCAATCTCAGCCACTTTGCCGAAGTGTTCCGCTACAAATACGGCATGAATCCTTCCGAACTGCTGCATCGGTGATTGCCGCAAATGTTACCGTACCGGTAGCGGCAGAAATATCGGGTGCCGTTATCGGAGTAGACGTCAAGACGATTAGGTCTTGGCTTTTTTTCTTCCCCCTTAGTAGAGCATGTCATATTTCTACCCTTTAATACCTTCTGCAAAGACAAAAATGAAGATTTATATCCGCCCGAGAAACATTATAATACGGCTACGTTTCAATTGAAGAAGATAAGTGGGATAAAAAAGAAGATTCTGAGATTTAATAAGGCAAAAAGCATTTAACCAAGAGGAGGCAAAAATAATGGCATAAAGAATTAACCTCGTTTAGAAAAATGATATTTATTGTAATCGTCACCGTATGAACCGACAACCACTCCATGTAATCCTCCGGGATGAATTTATACCACAAGTCCCCCCCAACCCTTCACAAATTGAAACTAACTAATTGTTAACAATAACAAACCGTCCTTTTTGTTTCTATTACATAATCCTGAATTAACAAAAATAATGATGTGTGGCAGCCTCGGTAAGCTCTAGCGATGCGGTACCGACAGGTGGCCATTTGCTTGTCGTTTACCCGACTCTACCGTTATCTTCTAGGCAGGATAGGCCAAGAGCTTTACTAATCTTTTGGAACCGCCCATAAAGGTAAAAATTAGTATAGCTAGGAAGATCAAACATATAGGCATTCGGACTCGGGATTGAGCATGTCTTCACCGCTAATGAATCGGCGATTGATAAATGAGGCTTGGCAAGGAGGTGGAATTGACGAATAGAAAGAAATCAGGAGAAGGGGACACAAGGTGTCCTTCCGATTTCTCTGGACAAGTTACGTAGTAAAGCAAGAAGGAGTGAGGCTTATGATGCCCCCGATTCGCACGTTGGTAGTTGATGATGAACGACATAGCCGCGACGAGTTAATCTATTTATTGAAGCAGCATTCAACTATAGAAATTGTAGGCGTGGCAGACAGTGGGGAACAAGCCGTCTTGCGGGCAATGCAATTGCAGCCGGATGTAATCTTTCTGGACGTTGCGATGCCAATTATGAGTGGGATTGAGGCAGCGAAGGCGATTGCCAACATGAAGGATGTTCCGCGACTTGTCTTCGTGACCGCAAACAGACAGTTCGGAGCAGAAGCTTTTCGTCTGGAAGCCTTTGATTATTTATTGAAGCCGCTCGATAAAGAACATCTGGCGGACACCGTCAGGCGCCTGGAGAAATGGACTTGCCCGCCAAGCGTGCCGGCCCCGCCAAGAATAGGAAGCAAGCTTGCGGTTGAGGTGGAACAGGAGATCATTTATATCAATCCGAAGGAAATCATTTTTATCACGCATAAGAATGGCGTAACCCGAATTGTCACGATAACGCGGGAATATCAAATGAAGACACCTTTAAAGGAACTGGAGAGTCGAATGCGGCATCATTCCTTTATACGTATTCATAAGAGCCATATTGTGAATTTTCATTTTGCAAAGCGGCTTATTCCCTGGTTCAATGGCGCTTATCAACTTGAACTGTCCGGGGCGGACGAATTTCTATCCGTAAGCCGCAATTACGTCAAGGCTTTCCGCCGGGCACTTGAATTGTAAGACCGGATCAGGCATCCACAGGGGATGAACAAATGCACGTTAAGTGCCAGATCATACATCTTGACGGTCCATTTCGACATGATAAGAGCCAAATAAACACATAACAAACGCTTTCCTTTATAATGCTTTGCAGGGCATGGCCGGGGCTGGGTCAAAGCACCCAGATTGCCACTACATAGGAAGGAAGTGAAATAACTAGGGAAAACTGCTAATGATAGTTAAGATCTATCATTATATTACAAAAAAGATCAAAATGCTATGGAGAGGAGAGGGATAGACCAAAAATGAAGTATCGAATGAAATTGTGGAGACAAGCATTAGCATTATTTCTTTCCTTGCTCCTTCTTCTGCAGGCAGTGCCGTTTTATGCCCTGAACGCTTCTGCCTCTGCGGATGAAGACGGAGATTTTCAGGCGTGGGGAGAAAATGTCCCGAAGGCGAACCGCATGGATGTGAACTGGGAGCCGCCCGACGATGGCAATGATTACGGTTATCTGTATTATCAGAGAAAATACGAACCTTTGTTGCCGGAGGATATGCAAGAGCAATTTGAAACAAGATCCACGAAATATAATAAGCCCGTTAAT
This sequence comes from Paenibacillus thiaminolyticus, assembly GCF_003591545.1. Classification (GTDB taxonomy): domain Bacteria; phylum Bacillota; class Bacilli; order Paenibacillales; family Paenibacillaceae; genus Paenibacillus_B; species Paenibacillus_B thiaminolyticus_A. Next base: position 65,878 of record NZ_QYZD01000004.1, on the reverse strand, counting down.
GTTCTCGTCGTATACCCCGGCAGCAGCGGCTTCTACACCGCTCGCAACCAATCGTATATACAATACTGGCTGCAAGGCACTTCCGGTGTCGGAGATATTGACAACCTTTTACGGATCACGGATGTCAGCCAAGCTAACTTTAACGCCGATCCTGACGCTTATTTAAAAAACAGTGAAGGGAAATATGTTTTTGATGTTGTAATCATTGGCGTGGCTGACCTTAACGGCAGCGTCAGTACCAGTGATGCCGCTGTTACTGCGATTGAAGATTTTATTAAGACAGGCAGGGGCGTGTTATTCGGGCATGATACGATAATTGACAGAACGAACTCTAATGTAGGGACAGGCTTAGAGAACATTACAAGTTCTACCGCTAACAGAGGGGAAGGCTGGCAATACACGAAGCTGAGACATTATGCAGGCATTATTGCGAATAGTAATGTTGCACGACTTGCTCATCAAACAACTCGTGCACTGGTGGTAAGGGATGGTTTTTTGCTTAAATACCCGAACACCATTAAACCTGGAGATATTTTGCCGGTAAATAACACCCACGTAAATGGATCCAGCGCCAAAGGAACCATCTGGTTGCAGTTTGCCAATGCGAACGGCACGTTGTATCAAGGCGATGATACGGTTGGCTATGATGATGGCACAGGTTATGCCCTATATCACAGCAACTATTACTTAACGACGTATCATAATACCGCTTTTATCCAGACCGGGCACACAACCAATGCCAACATTCCGGTTGCCGAAAGAAATATTATCGCAAATACGGTGTTCTTCCTGGCTCAATTGACACATGACACCAAATTAAATGACAACGCCGCTACCGATGAAGCGCCGCCGGATGCGCCAGTGGCCAGCTACCATTCAGCTAACGGAACGGCCCAATACAAGACACTCATCACGGCGAAGGATAACGGGACAACCTATCAGGGTTATGTGGAAGCAATTGATCAGAACCCGAACATTTCCGAACGCAAAAAATCAAATATTTTCGAAGAAAAGGTAACAAGCGGGACGAAAGGCTATTTAATTCACAAATCCGAAAATGCAGATGACGATCCGTTAACTTACGCTGAAATGGATGAGAATAATAACCCGGTTGTTCCAGCCCAGTATTTGCACAATGACGATATAGACGGTCTATTATTTACCCTTAATAATTCGGATACAGGTTATATTCATGTCCGTGCGGTGGACTGGGCGGGGAATGCAGGTCCTGTCAGCCACATCAATATCGGCGATTTAATGCCTTCTTTTACGGTCAATATTATAGGCAAAGTACAGGGGAAAACAGAACCGCAGGAACCGTTATACACCATTCCGCTGCAAATGAGAGCGAACGATGAACCGTTTCGGTTTCCCGCTCTGACTGTGCCAGGTTATAAATTAACCGAGCCGGAGAGCGGCTTTATCGAAATAAATCCCGCGACCGCGGAACAGGAGCAGCCGTTTGTTTTTTGGTATACGGATAACATGACGACCGTAACGATAAAAGCGATGTATGAAGGCACAGCTACGCCTATAGAAAGCTTTTCCGAGTATAGAGTAGCCGCAGAAATAGGAAAACCATTCTCGCATGATCCGCCCGTAATCAGGGGATTCGATTATGAAGGAGCGGCCAATAACAGTACAACGCCTGACGGCAACAGTATTGCCAGCGTAGCCGCGAATGGGGAAAACGAGATTATATTCTACTATACCAAGCAGACTACCGAAAAAGGACTGATTATCAATATCGTCGATGTCGATAACATTCCTTTAGGCACCGTTTACCGTTCTCTGATGAAAGGCGTTCCCCAGGACATGACCTATCCTAACGATCCGAAATCCGTGGAAGGGCTGGAGGTCTTAAAGCATTATACCTATAAGTCGGTGGAGCCCGAAACGGTGACCTATGATGGTGTTAACGATATCAACGTGACTTACGTCTACGAAAGAATAAAGCGTACGGTGAGAGTAGCCGCTTATGACGAGGCTACAGGAGCGAAGATTACAGACATACACAGCGAGGATCTGACTGTAGGCGATACGCACCAGATTCAGGCTCCGCCAAGCTTGACTCATGACGGCGTGGATTACTCCATTATAGGCGAGACGTCACAGGATATTTATGTGGCCAACGGTTCAACGCCCGTTGAAATCAAGTTCTACTATAAGGCTGCAACGAAAGGTACGGTCCATGTGGTGGCTTGGTATGATACGAATGGCAGCGGAACCTATGAGCCGGGTATAGATCAGGTGATTCAAAGCTATGATTTATCCGGAACGGTTGGTTCGTCTATTCCTATACCGGCGCCGACCATACATGGCTGGCTGCTTGCGGGCGGAGAGGCAGAATCGGTTACCGCCACAGTAAGTGCAGACGCCCAAACCATTTACTTTCAATACGATAAAGACGTGTGGACCGTAGAGGTCCAATTCATGGATTACTTATCAGGCGCGGAAATCACAACGCTGGGCGCGATAAGCTATGAAGTGCCTAAGGGCGACCCGTTGACGGTATATGCGCCTAATGTGCCAGACTATATACTTACACCCGGTGCGGTGAATACCAATCCAATTACCTATCCGATTGTAGACGAGAATAAAACGGCAACCTTTTATTATACGCCTTTAGAGGATGCGATAGACGCTGCCTATGTGGACGTAACCATCAAGGGTGTCAGCAATGGTCTCACATTATACAGCTACACCAAGCGCATATTGAAGGGAACAGAACCAATCACGCTAAGGGATGAAGCGGACGTCTTTTCGATTCCGGGCTATGTTCTGGACGCCGGCCAGAACCATGTGTTTACGCCGGACGGCAGCGTTACCGAGATGATCTTTACCTACACCTCGACCGCGGCGACGGTAACAATCAACATGGTTGACGGCAGCGGCAACGAGGTGACGCCAAGCTTCAACGTGGCGGCGACGACGGGCGAAAGCTTCAGCTACACGGCGCCATCCGTATCGGGCTACAATCTGGAAGGGGCCTTGACGCAAACGATACCGAGCGTAAGCAGCGTCAACAACAGCCTGACTTTTGTGTACAGCCAGGCGAGCGGTAACGTAACGGTTGTGCTGAAAGAAGGCGGCCGCATCATCAAAACGGTCAGCGAAACGTTCGGGGTCAACGAGACGCGGGAAATCCCGGTTCCGGATCTTGCGGCAGATTATTACACCGCACTGAGCACGGCTGAAACGGTTACTTACCGTGGAACCGCGTTGACGGTGGAGTACCAGTATACGAAGGATCTGGTGGATATCCCAGTTCAAGCGGTGGACTATTTGACGAACGACGTGCTGGATACCGTTACCCTAGCCAACCAGCGCAAGGGCGAGTCGTTGACGGTAGGTGCGCCGGATGTGGCGGATCATGTACTGGTAGGCAGCCACACGAAGACCGCCATAGCTGACGGCAGCGAAGTCATCTTCAAGTACAGAACGCTTGCGAATGATGAAGTTGCCGTCAAAGCGGTGTCGCAAGACGGCGTATCGCTGCAAAGCTATGTGATGAGCGGAACGGTCGGCGAAACGGTCTCCGCGATGGCGCCCGGCATACTGGGCTGGAGGCTGACCACAGGCGCGATCCAACAGGCACTGGTGGGAACCGACAAGGAAATTGCATTTACGTATGAGGCGGATGTCGTCACGATCACGGTCAAGGCGATCGATGAACAAGGCGCGCCCATCGGCGAGGCAACGTTCCAGACGGCAAGGGGCGGCAGCTTCGAGGCGCATGCTCCGCACGTCCCGGGGTATGTGTTAGACGACGAAAAAACCAAGGAATTGACCTATGTTGTTAGCGATACCAGCGTTACCTTCCGTTACAAGAGCATCGAGGATGTGGTCCCTGATTACACGGTAACGATCACGGTGATCGGGGAGAGCGCAACGGAGGAGTTATACCAATACGATATTACCCGACCGAAGAACAGCGGAGCTTTTGAAGTGGACGCATTCCAGGTCAGAGGTTACAAATTAATTAACTCTTCGCCGGTAAGCGTCACGGTGGGGGATAAAGATGAGACGGTTACCTTCGATTATGACACGTTGGCGACGGTCGTTGCGATCCGCATGGTTGACGGCAGCGGCAACGAGGTGGCGCCAAGCTTCAACGTGGCGGCGACGATGGGAGACAGCTTCAGCTACAGTGCGCCATACGTCTCGGGCTACAATCTGGAAGGGGCCATCACGCAGACGATATCCAGCGTAAGCAGCGCCGACAGCCGCCTGACCTTTGAGTACAGCCAGGCGAGCGGCAATGTAACGGTTGTGCTGAAAGAAGGCAGCCGCATCATTAAAACGCTCAGCGAAACGTTCGCGGTCAACGAGACGCGGGAAATCCCGGTTCCGGATCTTGCGGCGGATCATTACACCGCACTGAGCACGGCTGACACCGTTACTTACCGTGGAACCGCGTTGACGGTGGAATACCAGTATACGAAGGATCTGGTGGATATCCCGGTTAAAGCAGTTGACTATGTGACGAGCGACGTGCTGGACACGGTTACCCTAGCCAACCAGCGCAAGGGCGAGGCGTTGACGATAGGCGCGCCGAATGTGGCGGATTATGTGCTCGTAGGCAGTCAGACGCACACCGCAATCGCCGACGGCAGCGAGGTCATCTTCCACTACAAAACGGTGGCGAACGATGAGGTCGCCGTCAAAGTGGTGTCGGAAGACGGCGTCTTGCTGCAGAGCTATATGATGAGTGGAACAATTGGCGAAACGGTCTACGCGACGGCGCCGAGCATACTGGGCTGGAGGCTGACCTCCGGCGCCAACCAGCAGGCGCTAATCGGAACCGACAAGGAGATAGTATTTACGTATGCGGCGGATGTCGTCACGGTCACAGTTAAGGCGATCAATGAACAAGGATTGTCCATCGGCGAGGAATCGTTCCAGACGGCAAGGGGCGGCAGCTTCAAGGCGTATGCTCCGCACGTCTCGGGGTATGTATTAGACGACGAGAGCGCCAAAGAATTGATCGATGTCGCAGCCGACACCCATGTTACTTTCCGTTACAAGAGCATCGAGGATGTGGTCCCTGACTACACGGTAACGATCACGGTGATCGGGAAGAGCGGAACCGAGGAGTTATACAAGTATGATATTACCCGACCGAAGAACAGCGGAGCTTTTGAAGTGGACGCATTCGAGGTTAAAGGTTACAACTTAATAAACTCTTCGCCGGCAAGCGTCACGGTGGGAGACAAAGATGAGACGGTTACCTTCGATTATGAAACGTTGGCGACGGTCGTTGCGATCCGTATGGTTGACGGCAGCGGCAATGAGGTGGCGCCAAGCTTCAACGTGGCGGCGACGACGGGAGACAGCTTCAGCTACAATGCGCCCTACGTCTCGGGCTATAATCTGGAAGGAGCCATCACGCAAACGATATCCAGCGTAAGCAGCGCCAACAACAGCCTGACCTTTGCGTACAGCCAGGCGAGCGGCAATGTAACCGTTGTGCTGAAAGAAGGCGGCCGCATCATCAAAACGGCGAGCGAAACGTTCGCGGTCAACGAGACGCGGGAAATCCCGGTTCCAGATCTTGCGGCGGATCATTACACCGCAATAAGTACGGCTGAATCGGTTACTTACAATGGAACTGCGTTGACGGTGGAATACCAATATACGAAGGATCTGGTGGATATCCCGGTTCAAGCAGTGGACTATTTGACGAATGACGTGCTGGACACCGTTATCGTAGCCAGCCAGCGCAAGGGCGAGGCGGTGACGGTAGGCGCGCCGAATGTGGCGGATTATGTCCTGGTAGGCAGCCAGACGCAAACCGCAATCGCCGACGGCAGCGAAGTTATCTTCAAGTACAGAACGGTTGCGAATGATGAAGTCGCCGTCAAAGCGGTGTCGGAAGACGGCGTATTGCTGCAAAGCTACGTGATGAGCGGAGCCGTTGGCGAGACCGTCAAAGCGACGGCGCCGAGCATACTGGGCTGGAAGCTGACCTCCGGCGCCAACCAGCAGGCACTGATCGGAACCGATAGTGAGATCGTATTTACGTATGCGACGGATGTTGTCACGATCACGGTTAAGGCGGTCGATGAACAAGGCGCGTCCATCGGCGAGGAGACGTTCCAGACGGCAAGGGGCGGCAGCTTCAAGGCGCATGCTCCGCACGTCTCGGGGTATGTATTATACGACGAGAGCACCAAGGAATTGAGCGATGTGGCAGCTGACGCCACCGTAACCTTCAGCTACAAGAAGATCAATATCGAGACATACAGAGTAACCGTCCATTACGTGGATCAAGAATCGAAGGAAATGTTGAGAGACTCTTCCATCTATAGCGGCAAGGAAGGGGAAGTGTTGTGGTTAAGAGCGGATCAGATCACGGTAACAGGTGTGGTCTACACGCCGCTAACATACAATGAGCTGTACACGATTACCACGGATCCTGTTCAGGAGTATACGTTCGAGTACATCGAGGGCGAAGACGCTGATGTCCAGCTTCTGACGATTCACCATCTGGAAGCAGGCACGAACCAGGTGCTGAATGATTCCGAGCTGGTCAAAGGACGATCCGGCGAGGAAATCCGGTATTTGGCGACCCCGATAACGGTGTCGGGCGTCATCTATAAGCCCGAGATGCCAGATTACTCTTATACTTTCGATGAGCGACAGGACCAAGCACTTCCTATTTTCTATGTCAAGGACGTATCGCAGACTGTGCGCCAGGTCATGGTGAAGTATGTGGATCAGGGGACAGGTAGAGAGCTGGTTGCGCCAATGACAATGAGCGGCAAGCCGGGAGACGCGGTTACTTTGACGCCGGTCTATGTACCGGACTACACGCCTGTGAAATCCAGCCATATGTATACGTTCAGCGAACAGGAAGGACAGGAATACACGTTCTATTACACGAAAAACTCATCGAATTCGGGCAATACCGATTCGGGTAATACGGACACAAGCCCGTCTCCGGAAATACCGCCAAACCCGGCGCCGGAGGGACCTATAGGACCGGAAACGGAACCGCCACAGTTGGAGGAGGACACACCAAAGCTGGAGATGGAGCATCATTACAACTATATTACCGGCTATCCGGACGGGACGATTCGGCCGGAGAACCGGATTAGCCGAGAAGAGGTAGCCGCTATCTTCTATCGTCTCATGGAGAATGAGAGCCGGGAGCACTATATGTCAGACAAGAACTCCTTCTCGGATGTAACCGGCAGCCGGTGGTCGAACAAGCACATCTCGACGCTGGAACATGCCGGAATGATTACCGGGTACTCGGACGGCACCTTCAAGCCGGGTAACTTCATTACACGGGCGGAGTTCGCGGCGATTGCGTCCCGATTCGACAAGCTCAATGATCAACCAAATGACATGTTCTCGGATGTGTTCGGACATTGGGCGAAGAAGTATATCGTATCGGCTGCGAACAAAGGCTGGATCAAAGGCTATCCGGACGGCACCTTCAAGCCGAACCAGTATATTACGCGTGCAGAAGCAATGGCTTTCATCAACAGTATGCTGAATCGGAAAGTGAAGGCGAACGATATTCATGATCATGCGAAGCCGTGGCCGGACAATAAGCCGGGCAAATGGTACTATACACATGTATTGGAAGCGACGAATTATCATGACTATAGCCGCAACGAAGATGGCTATGAAGTATGGCAGGCCGTTCATCCAGATCGAATCCATCCGTAAAGCGTAAAGCAGCCTTGTCTGCATAACATGAAGCTCCTTTCGAGGATTATCCCGGAAGGAGCTTCTGTAATGAATATGAATTAATGAACACATTAACATGGTGTGCTCTCTCTGTTCATCTTCCATATTTTCCCTTAAGAACAGGGGGAAATTGGCATGAAGTTTTCATCATTCGTTGTGAACTAATATATACTTATACTCACTTTATCCATGATAATGTATATTTTAATTTTCCAAAATAAAAATGATAAATTTCTTTGTAGGGAACACATCAGAGGTGATTGCAAGCGTGAAATCTTCTAATCGACTTGTTCTTTTATACCAATATTTAGTTGAACATAATGATTGGATAACAACCCAACAATTAGCTGCGGTGCTGAGCTGTTCTGTTAGCACGATTAGAAAAGAGCTTAAAACTCTTAAGTCTTTTTTGCCGGATACTTGGTTCCTGGAAAGCCAAAGGGGCAAGGGGATTCGCCTAAATCGTCCCTCTAACCAGCCTATTTTACCATTGACACATGTCGTAAGTGATACCGATATACTTCAAAATCTAATAAGATATCTCATCCATAATGAGTCAGGGTGTACATTGACAGAACTCAGCCGAAAGTTATTTTATAGTGTCAGTGCAATCAGTAAAATGATGAGGATATTAAAGCAAGAGTTGAGAAAATACCATCTAAAATTAGATACAAAACCAGTAAAAATTAGTGGAAATGAGTTTCATTTACGACAATTTTATTTTGACTATTATCTGAATTCGAACTGTACGGCTTCCATACAACAAGAAACGTTAACATCGATACGCACGCTTATGAAATCAATTGAACAAACTGGAGGATTTAAGTTTTGTGACATTTCTTACATACAACTTCCGATTGTTTTCTCTATCTGGCAAACTCGCCTTTGTAAAAAAAAGTTCATCACAAATTGTCCCTCTGTTTTTTTTGAATTAGGTGAGCCGGTCCGATGGATGATCCCGATTATTGATAGACATTTAAAAATACTTCATATTAGGGCAAGCTATCGTGAATTACATTATGGGGCAGCTCTGTTACTCGGTGTGCCACGAAGTGAAGGCAAAATAGAAGAAGAAGTGTTAGAGCCATGTCATATCGATTCTGTAGGTAAAGTGATTCAATACATGGAAGAGAAAACGCGTTTTCCATTTTCTGACGACCACATTTTATTGCAACAAGTATATGACTATGCTAAACATGCAAGGATAAGATGGATTACAGGAATTCATAGTTATGCCAATCAACATGCGATAAAGATAAAAAAGTGTGAATTCACTCTTTTTAACTTAATCCATGAGGCCATGCAACAATACTTTCATGATTCAGCGTCAATTAGGGATGATGATATTGCAGACATTACGATGTTCTTTGTTGCCAGCAAGCAAGGATATAGAATGCAGCAAAAAGAAAAAACGATATTATTGTATGTAAATGAAATCGGCGTGATGAGATATGTTAAGCTGAAGTTGCTTGAAAATATTTGCGGACTCGTCAAAATTATGACTGCAAATTACGTCCATGAGATGGAGTATCTTGCCTTAAATAAAAATATAGATGTCATAGTGACAACCAATCAGCAAAATTATACTCTATTAACCAATGGGATTCCTGTCATCCATATCGGGCCAATCCCATCCAGCTATGACTTCAATATCATAAAAGAGACATTAAAAATGTAATCTGCGGATTGTAAATACGGGTAACCTATCCCGTTTTTTCTTTTATCCTCCGCTACCTCCCTCACCCCCCTTTTCATCTGCTTTTTATAACCAACTTTGACGCGGAATTGAACCCCTTCCTCCCATAAGCTTCGACTCTATGGAACTGCACTGGTACAGTTTTGTTTCGCCCGCAGTAAAAAATCCGTCCTGCTGTTATCCGATCCGTACGGCGGTAGGCGTTCACCGCATTTGGGGAAGCTGTCTGTGATAGAGAAGGTCGGGAACGATATTTTGCAGAAAAATCAACGTGAGCAAGAGACTTGACTTTTTTTGAAATGCGCGTGTAATATAAAATTCATATTCATCAGGCGATGACCAAAGACATGATTCCCTGCACGGGCTGCCCAGAGAGAGAAGCGCAAGCTGCAAGCTTCTTCGGCTACGGTTGCGGAATTACCCCTTTACAGCCGTGGCGTTGAACCCATCGAACGAATGATCTTCTGCGGCAGTAAGCGGCACCGTCTCATCCTCGTTACCGGATGTCCAATGAAGGATCTTGCATCTGCATGGCTAGTGAAGCGAACCTGCCAGGCGGCCATGCAAGGTCGAAGTAGGGTGGAACCACGAGCAGAACGCACTCGTCCCTGTCAGGGAGAGCTGCGTTTTTTTTGCGTTCCCGCGTGCGTTCATCAAGCTTGGACCAGTATGGAGGAAAGGGAGGCTGAAGCATGGAGATCAAGGTTACATTTCCAGACAAATCGAACAGGAGGTATACGCAAGGCACGACCATCGCGGATGTGGCGGCTTCGATCAGCACCAGCTGGAAGAAGCAGGCCATTGCGGGCAAAATCGATGGCGCGCTCATGGATCTGAACCGGACGATCGAGCATGACAGCCTTGTCGACATCATTACGCAGGACAGCCTGGAAGGGCTGGGCATCCTGCGTCACAGTACGGCTCATGTCATGGCGCAAGCCATTCAGCATGCTTCGTGTCCGCACGTTCTGCCAGGATGACGCGCATATTTTCGTCCGCCCGGATCAGATCGAGAGCGAGATCAACGAAGTCATGTCCTTGATTGACGAAATCTACAACGTATTCGGCTTCGAGTACAAGATCGAATTGTCCACCCGGCCGGAAGATTCCATGGGATCAGAGGATCTGTGGAACGAGGCGGAACGGGCTCTGAAGCAAGTGCTTGATCGCCGCGGCGTCGATTATCGGATCAACGAAGGAGACGGCGCCTTCTACGGGCCGAAGATCGACTTCCCTATCCTCGATGCCCTGAAGCGGAGCTGGCAGTGCGGAACGATTCAACTGGACTTCCAGATGCCGGAGAAATTCGACCTCGCCTATATCGGCGAGGATAGCCAGAAGCATCGCCCGGTCGTGATCCATCGCGCGATGTACGGCTCAATCGACCGGTTCATCGGGATTCTGACGGAGCACTATGCCGGCGCCTTCCCGCTGTGGCTGGCCCCCGTTCAAGCGAAGGTGCTGCCTGTATCCGAGATGTTCACGGATTATGCGCTTCAGGTGAAGCAGGCGCTCGCAGCGCGCGGCATCCGTGCCGAAGCCGACGGCCGCAACGAACGGCTCGGATTCAAAATACGCGATGCCCAGCGCGCCAAAATCCCGTATATGCTCGTCGTCGGGGAGCAGGAGCAGCGGGAGGAAACCGTGTCTGTGCGGAAGCGGGGCGAGGGCGATCTCGGATCGCAACCCATTCACGAGCTGGCGGAGCTTATCGAGACAGAAATCCGGAAGAGACAGTAGATACCTTCCCAATTCTCTGAAATTCCGGTACACTAAAAGAAATGGATGCACAATAACCGCCGCGGATGCGCGCATCGGCGGCGAAATCAAAAAGACAGCCCCTTGCGCCTCCGGCGGGCGAGGGGCTGTTCCATGTCCGGGGGAATGAACATGCAGTTGATACAGCCAGAGAAGGTGCAGCATGCGCTGCAATTATGGCGAGAGAAGCCATTATATCTCCATCTCGAGATGACGACCGGGGCCTATGCGTCTCATCGCGACAAGACGAAGCATACCGCTTCCGCCTTCGTCACCAATACCGTCATCCGCTATGCCGAAGGCTCGATCACCGGGAAGGGACCGTATCGCGTCGGACTGAAGACGTCGAACGGGTGGGTGTACGCCGAAGGCTTGACCCATTGGGACGAGCAGGCAGAGGCGCACGACAGACTGATTATGGCGGGCCATGATCAGGAAGGCAGACTGATTGTCAGTCTGCAGCTAAGCGAAGAACCATTCTAAGATGACGAAGAGGAGACCAGACATCATATGAACAGACAGCGTCATATTGCCGTCATCCTACCGCACCCGGATGACGAAGGGATTATCGCCGGCACACTGGCCGCACATATTCACGAAGGAACGGCTATCACCTACGCCTGCCTGACATTGGGGGAGATGGGACGGAATATGGGCAATCCTCCGTTCGCGAGCCGGGCTACGCTGCCCATCATCCGCAAGGTAGAGTTGGAGGAAGCGTGCCGCCGCATCGGCATTCGCGACCTGCGGATGTGGGGCTACCATGACAAAACGATAGAATTCGAAGACGAAGAGAAGCTCGCGGACCGGATCGAAGCCTTGCTGGCAGAAGTGGAGCCCGAATGGGTCTATACCTTCTATCCCGGGTACAGCGTTCACCCGGACCATGACGCAACCGGGGCCGCCGTCGTGCGGGCGGTAGGGAGGATGCCGGCGGCCAAGCGTCCCCGCATCCTGTGCATCGCGATTGCAACCGGCCGCGAGAAGCTGCTCGGCCCGGCGGACGAGGTTCACGATGTCAGCGATTATGTCGAGCAGAAGATTCATGCGATTCATGCGCACAAGAGCCAGGTCCGGCACCTGCTTGGCGGCGGAACACTGGATGATCCGGCGTTCCGCGCGCGATACAGCCGGGAACGGTTCTGGACGTATCGCTTCCCCGAGGAAGGAGAAGAGGCCGTGCATAGGAGCGGCGGAGCTTGTCCAACTCGCTGCTACAGGTAGGAACGGTAGAAGCGAGCGCTTCTGCAGCTGCCCGGAAGGGACGGCATGCCTATGCGTAGGCGCTGCCGTCCCATTGATAGAACGCGAGCAGGTCTAGATCCAGTTCAACTCCAATCCCCGTTCCTTCAGGAAGGGTGACGGCACCGTTCTCCGGCCGCAGCGGGACAAGGCGGGTGAACGGATTGTCCATCACGTCCCATTCCACCGGCTCGATCGAATCCGTGTCCATTTTGGTCCACGGTTCAATACATGCCTGGGCGAACATCGCGTATAAGCGGGACAGCGCCCCGTCATAGGCGTGCGGAGCCGCGCGCATGCCGAATGTGCGCGCCAGGCACACCGTATGCCTATATTCGTCGATCCCGGCCATATGAAGCGGATCGGGCGTAATGATGTCTATCGCCCGGCGCGTCAGCAAGGGCAGGAAGGCCACTGCCGAACCAAGATTTTCTCCGCCGGCTATCGGCACGGCGATCCGCTGTCTCAGCAGCGCGTACTCTTCGACTTGCGTGACAGGAAGCGGCTCCTCCAGCCACATCAGATTGGGCCACGACTGCAGCAACGGCTGCCATTGCAGCGCGGCCGCGGCGTCATAGCTCTGATTCGCATCGAGGGCCAAGCCGATGCCGCCCGACAGCAGCTTCTGCACCTTACGCACATGCTCCTGATCCTCAGCGACAGACTTTCCGCCTATTTTTAGCTTGATCATGTCGAATCCGTCGCTCAATGCTCTTTCCACTTGCTGCAGGGATAGCTGCTTCCAATCTGCTTCTTCGCTGTACGATTGGAAAGACGCATACACGGGCACGCGATCCCGTCGCTTGCCGCCCCAGAGGCCGCATACCGACAGACCGCACGCTTGGGCCATAATTTCCGTGCATGCCATGCTGACAGCTGCAGCTGCGCGCGAATGCCAATTCTGGATCGTCCGCAGCCAAGTGCCACGCTCGAAGACCGACTTGCCTAGCATAAAAGGAATAATCCGCTCATGGAAGCCGGCGTGCAGCGTCGGCAGCCAGTCGGCGCATTCTCCCCATCCGGCAGCGCCGGTGTCGGTTGTCACCCGGATCATATAACTCGTCCGGTACATTTTCGGGCCATTGGCATCGCCATATGGCCGGGCAAGACGATAGAAGAGCGGAAAGGTCTCGATCTGCTGTATCCGCAAGGAACGGATCCTCCTTATACGTCGTTTTGCCGCTTAGTATGTGCCGGGACGGCCATTTTATGAAAAAATAGGGAAGCGCGCCTTAGCAGGAGATTTCATTCCCCGTTCTGCCTTCATAATGATGGGCGTGGGGAGTGCTTCCATTCACGGTCGTGACACCTTCGAACATATGAATATGCCCACCGCTAGGCAGGGGAATGGCCGGACCTGTCGTGCCTCTGATAACATGAGAGTGTCCGGCATTGAATGTGGTCTTCGCATGATAGTGATGCGTATGCTGCACTCCGCTCGGAGCTGGCTCTGTCGTTCCGGCGTATTCATGCCGATGACCGACATTTACGGACGTGATGCCGGAAAACTCATGAACATGCACAGGCCTCCCATTCCAAGAAGTAATATATAGCTTATGGGAATGCTCATTCCCCCCCTCGCTATGATGCACAAATCCGGTAACCGGGATTTCCACGATTGCAATCTCCTTCCATCGATGATTACCTACATCGTATGATTGGGGCAGTTCAATGGTACCGTTCAAGTCAAGCCATTTTTGTGGCTTCGAGACAAGCTGCGCCCCGGTGCTGACGGGGGATGCGGCGGCTGGGATTCCCGCCAATAGACCTCCTTGCACAGAACAAACCCGATCGGGCATGTTCGCCAGATCGGGTTAGGAGTCGTTCCGGGCTAACCGGTTGCCGGAATCAGCACGATTACAGCCATTCTCCGAATTTACGGATATACCAGTTTTTGACCACCTGGGTCAGCACGCAATAACAGAGCAAGGTCGCCACCAGCCATGGGAAGTACGATAGCGGCAGCGGCACGAGGCCGATGGCGGCACCCATTCCGGTAAATGGAAGCGCCACCCCGCATGCCATGATCAGACTCGTCAGCAGCAGGACGGGAGTGCTCGCCGTGCTTTGGACGAATGGGATTTTCTCAGTGCGGATCATATGCACGATGAGCGTCTGCGACAGCAAGCCCTCGATGAACCAGCCGGAATGGAACAGTGCCTGCTGATCGACGGAATTGGCCGAGAAGACATACCACATCAAGGCATACGTCGTAATATCGAAAATCGAGCTGATCGGGCCGATGAACACCATAAATCGGCTGATCGATTTCGCATTCCATTTCTGCGGCTTCCGCAAATACTCTTTGTCCATTTTATCCCACGGAATCGAGAGCTGGGAGATATCATAGAATAGATTTTGCAGCAGCAAATGGATCGGCAGCATCGGCAGGAAGGGAAGGAAGGCGCTGGCTGCCAGGACGCTGAACATATTGCCGAAGTTGGAGCTCGCGGTCATTTTAATATACTTGATCATGTTGCCGAACGTCTTCCGTCCTTCGATGACGCCTTGCTCCAGTACCATTAAGCTTTTTTCCAGCAAGATCAGATCCGCCGATTCCTTGGCGATATCGACCGCGGTATCGACAGAAATGCCTACGTCCGCTTCCTTCAGCGACACGGCGTCATTGATGCCGTCGCCCATGAAACCGACTGTATGGCCTCTGCTTTTGAGGACACGAACGATTCTCGCTTTTTGCAGCGGATTGATCTTGGCGAATACGGTAGTTAGCTCCGCGATCTCGGCCAGCTGCTCATCCGTCAGCGCATCCACGGCCTCACCAAGCAGAACCGCCTCGGTCGGGATCCCGACATCTCTGCAGACTTTGCAGGCGACCGCCGCATTGTCCCCCGTGATAACTTTCACATTGACTCCGTTGTCTGCCAGCGCCCGGATAGCCTCCTTGGCGGAAGGCTTCGGCGGATCCAGGAAGGTGAGGCAGCCAACCAGCACGAGGTTCTGCTCATCCTGGGTTCCATAAGGCTCCTTGCGGGAAGAGGTTCGCTTCATCGCTACGGCGAGTACGCGCAAGCCGTCTTCATTCAGTTCCTGAGCGAGCCGCTGCGTCTTGTCCGCCCGATCCGTTGTGAGCGGAACGATCTGGCCCTGCTCGTAGACATGCGTGCAAATGTCGAGCATTTCTTCCACGGCGCCCTTGCATACGAGCAGATGCTCTTCTTGGGAAGCGCGAAGGACGACAGACATCCGGCGCCGGTTGAAATCGAACGGAATCTCATCGAGCTTCTCATATTTATTTAGCAAATGGGAACACTCGGTATGCTTCAATATGGCAGCATCCAGCAGATTAGACAGGCCGGTCTGATGATAGCTGTTCAGGTAAGCATATTCCAGCACGCGTTTGTCCGGATCACCATTGATATCAAGATGCTGTTCCAGCACAATATGGTCTTCCGTCAACGTTCCCGTCTTGTCTGTACACAGAATATCCATCGCGCCAAGATTCTGGATCGCGTGGAGACGCTTCACGACGACTTTGTTGCGGGCCATCGTTGCCGCTCCCTTGGCCAGATTCCCGGCCACGACGACGGGCAGCATTTCGGGCGTCAGTCCGACCGCCACCGACAGGCCGAACAAGAGAGCGTCCCACCAGTCGCCCTTCGTGAATCCGTTGACGAAAAAGATGACCGGAACCATAATCAGCATGAAGCGGACAAGGAGATAGGTGATGCTCTTCACGCCGAGATCGAAGCTGGTGAGCGGAGCTTTGCCCGTTAACTGGCTGGCCATTGAACCGAAGTACGTATCCGGACCGGTCGCAATTACGACGGCCGTCGCCGAGCCGCTGACGATATTCGTTCCCATGTAGCACATATTCGTTAACTCCAGCGCATTGGCGGGATTGATTCGGCGCGTATTCCCCGGCCGGGACATGCCGCTCGGCAGCGTATCGATTTTTTCGACCGGCATCGCTTCGCCCGTCAGAGCGGATTCCGCGGCATAGACATCCTTAGCGGCGAGTAGCCGGACATCAGCCGGGACCATGTCCCCGGCGGACAAGTGAATAATATCCCCGGGCACGAGCAGCTTGTTGTCGATTTCCTGGCGGCGGCCTTCCCGGCTAATCGTGGTCGTCGTGCTGACCAGGGCTCGCAGCTTCTCCGCCGTGCGTGCAGAACGGAATTCCTGGGTGAACGTGATGATGACGCTGACGGTGACCATGGTCGAAATAATAACTACGGCTTCGATATCCGAATCGGCTATATAAGAGAAGGCCGCAAGGAACAGCAGAATCAATATAAATGGATTGGCAAAGCAACTCAACAGTTGAATATACCATGCCGGCGGCTTTTCATGAGCCACTTCGTTTTTGCCGCAGTCCTCGAGCCGGGCGCTAGCCTCGGCATCGGTCAGGCCCTCGGGGCGGGTGTTCCATTCCTCCATCACATCTTCTTCCAGCAACACGGAGGCCTGAATGAGGCGCTCTGCGATGCGTTTCGTCAGTTTATCTTTATTTTTCAAATTTTTCAATTTCCGTGCCATTGTCAATTCCTCCTCTCGCAGGTCATCTCAGAATCCCTACGGTATCGATTCGTTCGAACACAAACATAAAAAAGCTCCCCCTGTATTCCAGAGGGAGCCTGAACCGTCTACCGATGCGTTCAAGTCACATACGCATACTTAAATAAACCCGCCGCCATCGATTTTTTTCGGGGGAATGAAATAAGTTGGGTATCGCTTGAAGAGCAACAAGCAGATGGCTCTTCCTCAGTACAGGATGTCGTCGCCTATGCGGCTGTTGACTACTAGGTCCGCTGTCCATGGACGCATTCCCCCTTTTCGCAATAGAAATGAAAAAACCCTCTAGCTGAGCTAGAGGGTTGGACACGCGCAGAAATAGAGACTACAGCGTCATTTGCTCCCCCTAGTCTAGTTTTAGCACTATACAACGTAAAGAGCGTCCGCTCTTAGCCACCTTAAGAAAAGCCTTAATCCGGCAGTTCCTGTTCTACCCATTGGTATCTTTCGATATTTCCGGGCAGTGGCCTATGTTTGTATAGGAGCCTCACCTAACGAGGATTTTATGAAAATTACTTTGTTATCATATGTCTTGTTTCAGTCGTTTGTCAATGGTAAGTCGTCAAATGGAATAAATTATGATTTTCTTCTCGCTCTTCTCCGTTTTCTTACGCTGGAGCAAAATACATCTTTCTCTTTTACGGGAAACACATGCTTGAATACCGGCACACAGAAATGTTGATTAATGATCTCGATCGGATGAACGACTTCGACCTTCTGCGGATGATACGTTTTGTTGAAGATATATTGCGGCGGATCGAATACCGCTTTGCTCGGGCAAAACTCTTCGCCTTTGCATCCATGAGACATGAGTCTCAGCTCCTCTCTCCCATAAGTGTCGAACCTAGTGGCATTATATGCATGGCGTTTTGGCCTTGATTGGACATTCTTCCCGCAGATAGCCACCTATAATATGACAAAAGGCGGATTTGGGGGGGAATTTGCAAGCAAGGGGTTGAAAATCGAGAAAAGATAGTTGATACTACAGCGAGAGGGCAGGAAGATGGGAAGATTATCATCAAGCTTCCTGCTCTACGAAGAGCGAAGCGGGGTAGACATTGTTGAAAGTCATCAAATCAGTGCTGGTCTTTCTATTAAGCTTGCTGCTGCTAGCGGGCTGCGGTCTGGACATCCAGCCGTCCGCGATTCCAGATTCGGGCCCGCAGGTGCTGACCGGCTTCGAAGAGGTTGCGAGCTATATCCAATCGCACCAGCAATTGCCGGATAACTTCATCACGAAAGAGGAAGCCAAGAGGCTGGGCTGGGATGCCCGCCAAGGCAATCTGCACGAGGTAGCTCCAGGGAAAAGCATCGGGGGCGACATATTCCGCAACCGTGAAGGGAAGCTGCCCAAGAAAAAGGACAGAATCTGGTATGAAGCGGATATCAACTATACGAAGGGCCATCGGGGAAAGGATAGAATTGTATTTTCCAACGATGGGCTGATCTATAAGACGGAAGATCATTATGAGACGTTCGAACCGATAGAATGAGAAAGGGGGACGTTCCGTGCGTAACGTAGTCGTAGAGGGAAGCTCCATCGAGAGCAAGGAGCAGCTGCATACATTCCTGCAGGAATCGCTCGAATTGCCGGAGCATTATGGCCGCAACCTCGACGCCCTATGGGATTGTCTTGCCGGATATGTCGAGCTGCCGCTTACGCTCACCTGGCTCGACTATGAGGCAAGCGAGCACAGATTGGGCGAGTACGGCCGCAAGCTGTTCCAGCTGTTCGAAGAGGCGGCCGAGGAGATCGAAGGATTTTCGTTTGTCGTCCGGGCTTGAATAGGCGAACGGAAGGACCGTTCCACAACATAAACAAACCGTTTCTGGGTCAAATGGAGGCATCGCCGCAACCATTGGCAAGGAGACGGTTTTTTTGTGAATTTCGGGAGCCGGGAGCAGTTCAACGAAGCCCGTTTTTTCCGCGAAGAGAGGACGCTCTCCCGCCGAACTAGGATTAACGGTGAAAACGCGAGCTACAGCGAGCCCGGTAAAGAAAGCTGCTTCTGTAACCGCTGCCGCTTCCTCTACTCTTGCTAAAAAGGAATTTTTCTGCCTTTCCGCTGCGGTTCGGCAGGCAGAGATTCAATCTGCATGAAGTGGGCCAGGACATCGAGCCGAGAGCGAAGAAGCCGGTTCCGGGCTCTGCCGACGTCTGCCTCATTACGATGACCTCCATCGAACAGTTCATTGAGCATCTGGAATCATGGCGGAATCATCGCCTCCGCCTCATATGGTTCAAGTGATTTGTGCGGAGAGATAACCTGCAGATCCTCAATGGCTCGTCCAGGAAGATGCCAGGCTACAACAACTTGAGGCGGAGGTGGTTAACGGGTGCAACACAATCCGAAGCAAGCACAGCCGGAGTGCATCCCGCATCCGATTCGGAAAAGCGACGGCGCCGGTGCAACCGATTATGGCCCGCGCGACGTGATGCGCGACCGGGAGAACCCGGATATGTTCGTGCCGCCGGTTACGGACGAGGGACTGGTGCCGAATTTGAAGTTCTCATTCTCCGACGCGCATATGCAGTTGAATCAGGGAGGATGGTCCCGCGAGATTACGGCGCGGGAACTGCCGGTCGCGAAGACGCTGGCCGGCGTGAATATGCGTCTTACGCCGGGAGGGGTAAGAGAGCTTCACTGGCATCAGCAGGCCGAATGGGCCTTCATGATATTGGGCCGGGCGAGGATTACCGCGGTCGATCAGAACGGCCGCAATTTTATTGCCGATGTCGGTCCGGGCGATTTGTGGTATTTCCCGCCGGGCATTCCTCATTCCATTCAGGGGCTGGAGGAAGGCTGCGAGTTCCTGCTTGTCTTCGATGACGGGAATTTCTCCGATCTGAACACCCTGTCGATCTCCGATTGGTTCGCGCACACCCCGAAGGAAGTGCTGTCGGCCAATTTCGGAGTGCCGATAAGCGCATTTAAGCAAGTGCCGGCCGAGCAATTGTACATTTTCCAGGACGAGGTTCCAGGTCCAATCTCGGAGGCGCAGGTGCCTGCCCCGAACGGCACTGTCGAGCGGAGCTTCGTGCATCGTCTGCTCGCTCAGCCTCCGCTGACGACGCCGGGAGGCTCCGTCCGCATCGTCGATTCCTCTAACTTCCCCGTATCCATCACGGTGGCCGCCGCCCTGGTGGAGATTAAGCCCGGCGCGATGAGGGAGCTCCACTGGCATCCGAATAATGACGAATGGCAGTACTATCTTAGCGGTCAAGGGCGGATGACGGTCTTCGCGGGCAGCGGCACGGCACGGACGTTCAATTACCGGGCAGGGGACGTCGGATACGTTCCGTTCGCGTTCGGCCACTACATTCAGAACACGGGCACGGACAGCTTGTGGTTCCTGGAAATGTTCAAGAGCGACCGCTTCGCCGACGTGTCTCTCAATCAATGGATGGCGCTGACTCCGCATGATCTGGTGAGAGACAATGTCTATGGGTCGCCAGAGCTGATGAAGTCGCTCCGCAAGACGAAATGGCCTGTCGTCAAGTATCCGGGAATTCCGCCAGTCCTTGAACAGGACTAGGCCAGCCGGTATGTTACTTCGGCAACGCCGGCGCGCAACTTCGGCAATAGCCGGAAATTGCGAAGAGGTGTCATGGAATGGCGGTGCGAAGAGCGGAGGCTTCTGACCCGTTCCGCGCCGGCCGGGTCTTGCGCCTACCGGGATGGCGCTGCCGCCGCCCCGGTCGCTGTCAGCTTCGGATCGAACTCCACCTCGGGATACCGCGACGACGGGCCGTCCAGCAGCGGCGCTTCCTTGCCGACAAGTAGCGATCGAAGAAGGAGCGGACATAGTCCCGGTTAATGCGGACGGATTGGTCCGCAGACACCTCCCTGGCGAACATCGGAGACAGGAGCGCGACATCCGCGAAGCTCTGATGGAAGAAGCCCATTCGCCTCATACTGCGTTGCGGAAGTCGGGTACTCGGGCCCGGGGCGGTACAGTACGCTGCTCCCATTGGGGAAATCCACCTTCGTGGACGTGTACGGATGATCGATGCCGACGACGATATATCCGTTGCTGGCCAGCTCTTCGACTATCGTCATGCTCTGGTAGCGCGTGGAACGAACCCCGGGAGAGAATAGCAGGACCGGATACTTCGGCTGCGCATCCGAGACGGCGGCTTCCTCGACCGTATGGGTCGGAATGGCGTCCAGATATCCGAACAGGGACGGCGGGAAGCGGAAGACAAGACTCATCGCTTCGGTCACTTCCTTCGGATAGGGCTTCCGCGGCAGCTTGGCCGCGGCATCGTGATCGGCCGGATACCAGACGGTGATCATCAATTCCCGGTTATCGCCCTTATCGTCTGTATAGGTCTCCTCACGGCTCCGATCGACCAGGTGAAAGGATGCGGTGCCGATCGCATAAGGGCCTGTCGGCTCCGGCAAGGGCGAAGACCGGGAACAGATACGCCAAATAGGCGGAGCCCCCGGACAAGGCCAGCACGAGCAGCGACAGCGCTGCGATCGTAAGGCGAGACGGGCGGGGCCGGCCATCCCCGCTGTGAATAAGTCGGACGAGAAGCATCAGGCCTAGAAGCAAAGCCAGGATATAGCCCGGCACCATCTGCAGCCGAAGCTGGCCGATGCCGGCATGCAGCAGGAACGCGGCGGCCAGGATGAACAGGGCTGGCCCATCCAGCCGCTTGTTCTTCCTCCCGAAGCAGATCCACCCGGCTGCCAGCAGGTTGGCGGCGATAACGACAAGTTCCAATCCAGTCATATTACATACCTCCGGTGCATCGAACTCGCTCCCGGATTCCGGGAACGGGTTCTTCTGATCTTCACCTGTAGTATAAAGTCTGTAGCATGCTACAATGTCAAGTCCGGGTTATCATCGTCATCATCGTTCGAACGAAATATTTGCAAATACTGCTCAATGTCCTCCTCTGTGGTTGCCAGCAAATGCAATGCTTCTTTAATTTCATTCAGCGAATAACCGAGCGACTTGGCGTCTCTGATGAATTTCAACCGGACCCGATCCTTGTCTGTGTGGACCCGGTAGCCGTTGGGCGCCCGTTCAGGGGCAGGCAGCACTCCTTGGAGTTCATAGTACCGGATCGTTTCCTTATGCACTCCGGTAAGCTTGGCGAGCTGGCTTCGTGTCATCTTCATCCTTCCGCCCTCCGTCACATGCAGATGTATTGATTGAAATTGTACAAAGAAACGCTCTTGTTTGTCTATTTCCGGCCGGGGCAGGCGGGATACAATGGCAAGCGAACGAATGAGAATCAATAGGAGCAGACCGGATCATACATGCGGGGAGTTCGAGCCGACCCTCGTCTTCGGACAGCAGATTAGGGGATTGCCGCCCAGGGGATGTTAACCGATCTTGCCCATGAGGCGAGGCAGCGCATCGAGCAGCAGCTCTCTCGTGAGCGCATCTGCGTAGTTCCATTTGACGGCGTCGACCAGATGGACGCGGCCGCTTCGCACGGCAGGCAGACTGTGCCAGAGCGGGCTGCGCATCATGCAATCCATCGCGGCCTTGGACTCGGGATTCTACGGAATGAGCATAAATATCCGGTCTCCCGCGTAAGCGGGCAGATCCGGCTCGGCAATTTCCTCGAAGCCTGTGCCCGCATCGAGCATTCGCTGAATGGGCTCCGCCGGACGGAAGCCGGAAGGATGGTACAGGGCCGACGAGAATCCGGCCATGGCCATAACAAACAGCCGTCGGCCGTGCTCATAGATGAACACGGATGCGGTCTCTCCCGGAGCGAGCAGTGGACCTAACCGCTGCCAGGCCGCCGCAGCCCTCGCATGATAGATGCGAAGCCATTCATCGGCTTCGCGTTGTTTGCCGAGCCAGCTGCCGAGCGTATGCAAGCGATGCTCAAGCGGAGCGAAGGAATTGAACGTGACCGTAGGAGCGATTTTGGAGATGCGGCTGTATTGGCGCTCATCCGCGTTGGCGAAGATGATGAGATCCGGATTGAGCCCCATCAACTTGTCCGGATTGATCGGATGTCCGACATCTGCGACAGAGATGAACCGATCTTGAAAAAGCGAATAATTGTTGAAGCGGTTATGACCGCCAATCGCATCCACGCCAAGCGCCAGCAGATCCCCGAGCGTCTCCCCGTAGTAGAAGATTCGCTCTGGCTGGGCCGGAATCTCGACTTCATGCCCTGTCCAATCTCTTACCCGCGTCCGGCTTCTCATGGAACGGGCATATTGTCTCGGCGTCACTCCCGTTGTCTGCCGGAAGCGGCGGTTGAAGTAATATTCATCGGAGAATCCGACTTGGCGGGCGATCTCCCGCAGCGGATCCTGCGATGCGATCAAGAGCTGCTTGGAGCTGTTGATGCGCATATCGGTCACATAATCAAGCGGCTTTTTGCCGGTCAACTCCTGGAAGAGGGCCGTATATTGCCACTGCGGCAGCCGGGCCATCTCGGCAAGCTGCCGGACCGTTATCGGCTCCCCATAATTGCTCTGCAAATAGCCGACGTATCCTCGACTGTCTGGGCCGGGTTCGGCGCATGCTCCGAGCGGCAGTTCTGCTCGAACAGAAATCGGAGCAGCTCCTGAAAGCGAAGCTGCCGCCGGAAGGACTCCAAATCGGACCGGTAAAGTCTCCCTGCGTACAGCTCATCCACGATACGAATAAGCCGGGAGAACGGATAGGCCGCAAGCGCATAACGTTCCGGCATCAGGCTGCCCGTATAATTCGTATGCCGGGAAAGTCCTACCCGGATGGCGGCGAAAGCGAGCCGGTAGAAGCGGACGGCGTTATCGTATCCGTTGCTGATGCGGGCCGCGTTTCCGGGCGCGAGCAAGTAGCATTTGTCAGCACCGAAATGGAAGGGACGGCCATCCACGGCAAGGCTGCCCGAACCGCTTGTAAAAATGAGCAAGGAATGTTGGTTCTCCGTATGTATGTCGCCGGTCCATCCGACAGGCCGGGCGATTAGCTCGATGTTCGACAAATGAAAGAGCAACGAACGGAGTGGAGCGGAAGCGCGAGCGTCTTCAGTCATCAAATTGCTGCTCCTCTCTAATTGATAATGATTATCGGTGATTATTGTAGTAGAAAAATAGAGTCTTTTCAATGGCGAATGAAAAGAGGGGCATTTTATTTTGTGCAAAAGAAAAGGCGGGGAAAAAAGGACGTCGGGAAGCCGCCCGCTTGGCTAATGGGCCGCCGCTGAAGGAATTAGCCGGCAACCCGCCCATCGATGGGGGAGGAAGGGCTTTCGATTTTGTGCAAAAAATCGCTTTCGTTTGTCCATTGTCACTACTGTGCGATCGACCTAGAATGAAATTGATGAAAATGAGAATCAATATCAAACCTACCATAAGGGTGACATGCATGAATCAAGTGGCAAACGTGTTACGCAAGGAAACCGTCCCGGAGGAAGTCGAATTCCGGTCGCGTCCGTGGGCGGGCGTCATCATGATTATAGGCGGCCTGATTGCGTTGGCATTCGGCCTCGTCTTATCGATATCGTTCGGCGCGGCGGATATCAAGTTCGCGACCGTATGGGAAGCGATCTTCCGCTTCAATCCAAATGTGACGCAGCATCAGATTATTCAAGAGCTCCGATTGCCACGTGTCTTGGGCGGGGCGATGGTCGGAGCTTGCTTCGCTGTGGCCGGAGCCATTATGCAAGGCATGACCCGGAACCCGCTGGCGGATTCCGGACTGCTGGGGCTTAATGCGGGGGCCGGATTTATGATGGCCATCTGCTTCGCCTTTTTCCCGGGCTTGCCGTTCATGTATCTGATTTTGTACGGCTTCCTGGGCGCCGGGCTCGGGGCCGGGCTTATCTATGGCATCGGCTCGCTGGCCAAGGGGGGGCTTACGCCGGGGCGCCTTGTACTGGCCGGAGCCGCGCTCAGTGCGCTGCTGTCGGCGCTGAGCGAAGGGATCGCGCTCTATTTCAAAATCGGGCAGGATCTGGCCTTCTGGTATGCAGGCGGTGTAGCCGGGACGAAATGGTTCCAGCTCAAAATCATGTTCCCTTGGATTGCGGCCGCGCTCATCGGCGCAATCGCCATCTCGCGTTCGATCACGATGCTCAGTCTGGGCGACGAGATCGCGAAGGGGCTGGGGCAACGTACCGGACTGGTGAAGCTGGCGGGTACGATCATTGTTCTGATTCTGGCCGGTGCGGCGGTGTCCGTTGTCGGAGCCGTCGGGTTCGTCGGTCTCATTATCCCTCATCTGGCGCGTTATCTGGTCGGCGTCGACTACCGCTGGATTATTCCTTGCTCGGCGGTGCTCGGCAGCCTGCTTGTCGTATTCGCCGATCTGGCCGCGAGAATGATCAATCCGCCGTTCGAGACGCCTGTCGGCGCGCTGATTGCGCTTATCGGCGTTCCGTTCTTCCTCTTCCTGGCGCGTAAAGAAAGAAGGGAGCTGTAAGCGAAATGGCACAGATTACACCATTGACGCCCGAGCGCCGCAAGCGAAGCCGCAGCCTTGCGATTATGGCCATATTGGGAATCTTGATTATACTCATGTTCATTGTCAGCATGAATACCGGGTTCATCCGGCTGTCTCCGCTGGATCTGGTACGCACCCTGTTCGGAGCGGGGACCGATAAGCAGCAGCTGATTCTATTCGAATTCCGCCTGCCGAGGATCGTCCTCTCCCTGCTTATCGGGGCAGGCCTGGCCGTATCGGGCTGCGTCATGCAAGGCATCTCCCGCAATGCGCTGGCCGACCCGGGCATTCTCGGCATCAACGCCGGCGCCGGACTCATCGTGATCCTATTCATCTCATTCTATCCGACGACGGCCGCGGCTCCGGTGTTCCTGCTGCCGGTGCTGGCCTGGATTGGCGCGGGACTGACGGCCGCCCTCATCTGCGCGCTGGCCTATAAGCGGCATGAAGGGATGCGGCCGACGCGCCTGCTGCTGACGGGCGTGGCCGTTGCGGCGGGAATCAGCGCTGCCATGATCGTGATGACGCTGCGGCTGAGCCCGGAGAAGTATCAATTCCTGGCGACCTGGCTGGCGGGCAGCATCTGGGGAACGAACTGGAAGTTCGTGCTGGCGCTGCTGCCGTTCATCGTCGTGCTGCTGCCCTATGTATTCTGCAAGGCGCGCATCATGAATGTGCTGAATCTGGGCGAGCAGATGGCGGCAGGACTTGGCGCGAATGTGTCGCGTGAGCAGCTGAAGCTGCTTGCGGCGGCGGTCGGTCTTGCCGGCTCCAGCGTCGCCGTAAGCGGAGGCATCGGCTTCGTCGGACTGATCGGCCCGCATTTGGCCCGGCGGCTTGTCGGACCGAAGCATCAGCTGCTGCTGCCGGCTTCCGCGCTGACCGGCGCGCTGCTTGTGCTGGCGGCAGACACGATCGGCCGCTGGATTTTGCAGCCGTCCGAGGTGCCGACAGGCATCGTCGTCGCCGTTATCGGCGCCCCTTATTTTCTCTATCTGCTTGCGCGATCCAAAGCGTAAGCAAGCGACGGACAGTCGTCCTGATCATGAATGAAAAGAGAGGTTATCACTGTGCTTCGACGCTTTTTTGCTTACTATCAGCCCTATAAATGGCTGTTCATTCTCGATTTCTCCTGCGCCATCCTGGCCGCATTGCTGGAGCTGGTCTTTCCGATCGCCGTCAACGGCGTCGTGGATCAGCTGCTGCCGAACGGCAATTGGAGGTGGATACTGTATGCCTGCCTCGGGCTGCTGGGCATTTATGTCGTCAGTGCCGGGCTGCACTTCGTCGTTACCTACTGGGGGCATAAGCTGGGCATTAACATTGAGACGGACATGCGTAAAAAGCTGTTCGATCATGTGCAGAAGCTGTCTTTCCGCTTCTTCGACAACAACAAGACGGGGCATCTCGTGTCCCGGATGACGAACGATCTGATGGATATCGGCGAGATTGCGCATCACGGGCCGGAGGATCTCTTCATCGCCGTCATGACGCTGGGGGGCGCCTTCGGCATCATGCTGAGCATCAACTCGGAGCTCGCCGTGCTGACATTCATCATCGTGCCGCTCATGATTTATTTGTCGCTCTACTTCAGCCGCAAAATGTCGCGGGCCTTCAAGCGAATGTTCGCCGATATCGCCGACTATAACGCGCGGGTGGAGAACAACGTGAGCGGCATTCGGGTCGTTCAGGCGTTCGCCAACGAGAAGCATGAGATTCGCCGCTTCGCCGAGAACAACGCCCGCTTCCGGTTGACGAAGCTCATTACGTATAAGATTATGGCCTGGAATTCCTCGATCAGCTTCATTCTGATGAAGCTCATCTCGCTCTTCGTGCTCGTATGCGGCACATGGTATGTCATCAACGATCAGATGACGTACGGGGAATTCATTGCCTTCGTTATGCTGTCTAACGTATTTTTCGGCCCGATCAAACAGATCAATGCCGTCATCGAAATGTATCCGAAGGGGATCGCCGGCTTCAAGCGGTATCTCGAGCTATTGGAGACAGCTCCCGATATCGCTGACGCTCCCGATGCCCGGCCGATTGGCAAGCCGCAAGGGGATATTCGCTACAACGGCGTAAGCTTCGGCTATGAGAACAAGGAGAAGATCTTGAATGGCATTGACTTGACCATTCGGGCGGGAGAGACTGTCGCGCTCGTCGGCCCGTCCGGCGCTGGCAAGACGACGCTGTGCAGCTTGCTGCCGCGCTTCTATGAGATCGGCGAAGGTTCGATATCGATCGATGGGACAGATATCCGGAAGATTACGCTCGAATCGCTCCGCTCTCATATCGGAATTGTGCAGCAGGACGTGTTCCTGTTCGACGGCACGATTCGGGAAAATATCTCTTACGGTAAGCTTGGCGCAAGTGAGGAAGAAATATGGGAGGCCGCGCGGAAGGCTCAGCTGGAGGATCTGATCCTGTCGCTGGAGGAAGGAATGGATACGCTCATCGGCGAACGCGGCGTCAAGCTGTCGGGCGGTCAGAAGCAGCGCTTGTCGATTGCCCGCATGTTCCTCAAGAACCCGGCAATCCTCATCCTGGACGAAGCGACCTCGGCGCTGGATACGGAGACCGAGGCGGCGATTCAGGAGGCGCTGGCCGCGCTGTCGCAGGGAAGGACGACGCTCGTCATCGCGCATCGGCTGGCCACAATCAAGAATGCCGATCGGATCGTCGTCGTCACCGAGCAAGGCATAACAGAGCAAGGGAAGCATGATGAACTGTTGGCGGCCCAGGGCATCTACTACCGGCTGCATCAGGCTCAGTTCGGCGTTGGCATGATGATTTCATAAATTTTGTAGAGGTGCTGAAAACCGACCTTTTTGAGCAAGTACTTCATAAATTTTATAGTATAGAAATATCGGAGCGAAGGGAGCAGTACGATGATGAAGGAACGGCTTCAGACACAGAAGCTCGACATTGGTTATAGCGAGAGGGCGATTGTGCAAAATTTGAACCTGTCCATTCCGCACGGCAAAATAACGGCCCTCGTCGGAGCGAACGGCTCTGGGAAATCCACGATTCTGAAAGCAATGGCCCGCATCATGCGGCCCAGCTCGGGGGGCGTGCTGCTCGACGGCCGATCCATTCACTCCATGTCGACGAAGGAGGTGGCGAAGCAGCTTGCCATCCTGCCTCAGAATCCGTCGGCCCCGGACGGACTGACCGTCGCCGAGTTGGTCGGATACGGCCGCTTCCCGCATCAGAAGGGGTTCGGCTCGTTATCGGCGGAGGATCGGGATACCGTCGCTTGGGCGATCACAATGACGGGCATGAACGCCTTCCGCGACCGCCCCGTCGATCAACTGTCCGGAGGCCAGCGGCAGCGTGCCTGGATTGCGATGGCGCTGGCCCAGCAGACGGACATTCTGTTCCTTGACGAGCCAACGACCTTTCTTGATATGGCCCATCAGCTGGAAGTGCTCCAACTGCTGCACAAGCTGAATCGGGAAGAAGGCCGCACCATCGTCATGGTCGTCCACGACTTGAATCATGCCTCCCGCTATGCCCAGCATATGGTCGCGATCAAAGCGGGTACGGTCGTCGGCGAGGGAACGCCGGCAGAAGTGATGAGACCGCAGGTGCTGCGGGAGGTCTTCGGCATCGAGGCCGATATCGTGCCTGATCCGAGGACTGGCGTTCCGCTCTGCTTGCCTTATGAATTGGCGGGCTGCTCGGCTGTGGAGACCGGTGCGTTGGAGCGAAGCCTTGACACGGCATGAGTACTGAGGACGGCATGAAGCAGAAGGGAAAGGGAGGCACAAGGAAGGGGTTGTCCATAAGTAGCTTTAGCTACAGGGAGACAGCCCCGCCCCTGATCCCGGCTCACAGCGAAGTGGCTAAAAATACTGTAAAAGTGCAGTTTTTCTTTATGTCGCGCTCTCCGTTACCGGAAGTCCTGCAAAACTCAGGCTGTTGAGAAAGTCCAAGGGATTTTGTGGCACTTCATTTTTTATGTGGTGGATCTCGTCTCTCAGTAGAAAAAATCGATTTAAACGCTATGGGTCCAAGTTTTGAGTAGGAAAATGGAAAATCTCCACCCCATCGTAAAAAACAGGGAAGGTTCCAACGGCCTGAAAACTGCACCATTTCCCTAGGCACGTCTATCCGGTAGGCGAAATCCGCAAAACTGCACGATTTCTACGCCTATTCGGTAAGCGAAATCCTGCGCAAATACAGCAATTCGATATGGACGACTTTACCAGAAAGGGAATCCTGCATAACTGCAGGAATTTCACCCGTTTCGCTTGAGCTTGAAGCAAAAGGGCCTAAAATGATGTAGATTTGCAGCAATTCCTCGGGATGTGGACTCATTGAGCCGAAATTCCTGTAAAATAGCAGCAATTCCCTCCACACGTTCAAGCCCCAGGAGGCAACGATGCCTCCAGAAGGCAATGATGCTTCCTGAAGGCGATGATGCCCCCAGGATCCGACGCGGTCTCTTGGATCCCGTAAAATCAGGCCGTTGAGAATTATATGGGAATTTTTGATACTTCATTTTTTATATGGTGGATCTCGTCTCTCAGTAGAAAAAATCGACTTAAAACGCTCTGAGTGCCAAGTTTTGATTGTGTAAATGGACATCTCCACCCCCTTCGTAAAAAACAGGGTTTTTCCAACGGCCTGAAAACTGCATCAATTTGTGACTGTGCAGTGGGCAAAAGACAAAAATCGATGAAAATAATGTAGTTTTGCAGGAATTTCATCAGGCAGGGGCTGAAAGAGCGTAAATTGCTGCACAAATGCAGGATTGGCTGCCTCAACCATCTTCGGCCGCTCACCCTGCTACTCATCTACGCTGCTCCTCCCGCTGCTCCTCATCCTGATACTCAACCCGCTACTCATCCTACTCCTCATCCTGATACTCAACCCGCTGCTCATCTACGCTGCTCATCCTGCTACTCGTCCTGCTGCTCATCCTGCTGCTCATCCCGATACTCGTCCCGCAGCTCATTCCGCAACTCGTCCCGCCGCTGTCTTTCCGGCCTCTGCCTTCTCTGTTATCCCGTCTTGCCCTGCGTCATTCAAGCTGATGGGACAGTCCCTAATTGTTGATGAGTTAAATCCGCCGGCCGTATGTGCGCAAATAATCCTCCACGTCATTGTATGCCCCGGCCTGATTGGCGTATTTGACGTAGTTCTTCGCTTTGCGCAGCCATTCCAGCGTAGACGGGCGCGCGGTCTCCAGCAGCGCTTCGAAATCGGACATCCGAATCGGACGCTCCTGGCCGGATTCGAGAATTTCCCCGAGCACCCGCTCGGCCGCGCTCTCGCATAAATGCTCTATGTCCGCCCCGGAGAAAAATTCGGTCCGGCTCGCCAGCCGCACGGTGTCGATGTTTTCGATATAGCGGCCTTCCAGCTTCAAGCGGAACATATGCTCCCGCGCTTCCTCGTCTGGAGGCGCGACAAAGACAAGCCGATCGAAGCGGCCGGGTCGCTTGAGCGCGTCATCGACGTCCCAAGGCATGTTCGTCGCGCCGATGACGAGTAAATGATCCGTGCTCGTATCGATGCCCTCCATCTCGGTTAGGAACGTATCGATCATGCCGCGCATGCTGGACGAAGACTTCGAGCGGTTGAAGCCGACGGTATCGATTTCGTCGAAGAACAGAATGCTCGGCTTATGCGCACGCGCGTTGTCGAATAAGTCTCGCAGATTTTGCTCGCTGACGCCGATGTATTTGTCCAAAATGTCCGCAATATGAATAGGGAAGAACGCAGCCCGGCATTCGCCCGCGGTCGCCTTGGCCATAAACGTTTTGCCGCAGCCCGGCGGTCCGTACAGAAGCACGCCTCCGCCCGCCTTTTTGCGGAACTTGGAGAACAGTCCCTGGTTCTGGAACGGACTGATAATGCGCAGTTGGATCGTCTTCTTCAGTTCCTGCAAGCCGGCGACATCCGCGAACGTCACTTTGTGAGACGCTCCCGCTGGCGGAGCCGCCGCGGATTTTCCGCCATCCAGCACCTGCAGACCGATGCCCGAACGGGCGAAGACGGCCGCATGGCCAGCTTGAGCAGCCTCCCATTCCTCGTCCGCGACATCCTCAACCTCGATTTCCCCGTCATCTTCATCTGTCTCTTCGGATTCCGGCGCGTTGCTTCCCGCGCCAGTCCGGGACTCGGCACCTGATTCGTTGCTTCCCGCGCCAGTCCGGGACTCGGGGCCTGATTCGCTGCTTCCCATGCCAGTCCGGAACTCGGGGCCTGATTCGCTGCTTCCCGCGCCGGGCAGCGCTTCGGCATCGGGCCCGTAGCTTCCCGCGCCGGCCTCTCTGCCTGCGTTCCCGGCCGCTGCGGGCTGCTCTGCCGAACCGCCGCCATGCTGCAGCCGCGCAGTCGCTTCCGTCAGCCCCGCCAGCAAGGCGGAGCGGATCGCATCGTCGGCGCAGACGGCAAGCGCGGCGCTGTATTGCCCGATCGCGTTCACCCATTGTCCGCGTGCCGCGTATTCCGCGGCCAGCCAGTAGATCGCTTCCGCATCGTTCGGATGCTGCTGTGCCATGCGCTGTAAAAAAGATAGCCTGTCCATCTTCTTCATCTCCTTGCTTATGTTTCCTCATTATGATGTTCTATCGATATATCCTTCACGATTAGACAAAGCCGGCAGCTTCTACCGAAATCCATGCCGGCAACCCTTTTTTCCAGCAGCGGGTACGTGCCGGATCGAGTTGTCCCGTGTCCGCGGCCCATTTCAGTTCCGATTCGCTATGCACGCCGCGGAGCATTCCGCCTTCCGCCACAATCCAGCGCTCCTCTTCCGTATTCCGCACCGGAAGATTCCAGCGCGGCGCGTAGGAAGCGTCATAAGGGTAGCGCACCGGATTATCCGCAGCCGTCAGCGATGCCGCATACACTTGGAGATCGCTGAGCATAGCGAGCAGCGAAGCGGCGTCTCCGCGGCGGAAAATTTCTTCTTCGCCGACGTAGATCGATTTGTTGCGCACAGTGAATTGCAATTCAGGCAATCTGGCCAGGGGGAGAGCGGCTCTCGCCCGCTTGCAGTAGAGCGTATCGTTGCAAATGCAAATGGCCCGTCCCGTGATGGTCAAGCCGTATTTCCACGGGGTTCCCGGCTCGGTCTTGCGGAACGCCAACAGCGGTTCCGTGCCGGGGATGCGGAAATGCTCGCGGATAAGCTGTTCTTTCTCTCCGTCCATATCGTAATCATTCAATTTGTCAAAAAAAGAATGCGCGCGGCAAACCGCTGCAATGAACTCAACATCTAGCAGAGGATAAGTATCGCTAGGGTAGACGGCAGCAATCGGAGCGTCAAGCCCGGCCAACTGAGGCAGCGCCTTAATTTTGTTCAGCATATCGAGCCATTCCGCTCCATCGATCGAACTGCCGCTGACAGAATACGTTTCTTCGCCATCCAGAACCAAATTCTCCTTTTTGGGCAAAAAATCTAACTTGACTTGACGGAGCCGGTGCCAAGGGATAAAAACGCAGCCTTCCGAGAGCCCTTTCCAATAAAAACCCTGATCAGTGAACACGACACCATTTTTTCCTTTGCTGATAAGCGCAAAATCGAAATACGCCCAGACGGCCCAGTCCGCAGGAAGCGGATAATTTTTCATTACGCGTTCATTCATTTTCTCCGGCAATGCTTTCTTATAAATGACAGCGCCGCCGTACGGCTGCAAGACTCGCAGTATCGCCTGCCGCAGGGATATCGCTTCTTCCGGGCCGTCTCCCGAACCCGTCGAATGCAGCGTCCCCGCATCTTGGCGCACAGCGGCCAATTGCGGCAGTTCACCGATATCGATGAGCAGGTCAATCCATTCCGCATGCTTGAGCGGACTGCCAAGCAAATTGATCTCGTTCCCGGCCAAATGCAGCGTCGTATCATCGGAAGGCACCCGGGCCGGGGGAGTGAACTGCCGCCAGGACAGGAAGTTTATCGTGATGACCCTCCAGTATATTCCCTCTTCGGTGAACGCGATCCCGCCCTTGCCTTTGCTGAAAATCGTGAAATCAAAAAAGGCGAGCACGGTCTCGTCCCGCGGGATATTGCACCTGATACGAACGGGGCTAAGCAAGTCATCGGGAATCGGGTGAAGATAGACTTTGTTCCGGTGATAAGTCTGGCAGACGCGAAGCAGCGCTTCATGCAGCGTTTCCTTGTCCTGCGCGTCGCTTCGCTCCTTCTCAGGCCCCGAAGCCTCCTGTGAAGCGAACTCGAGCGCCGTATCCCGCAGCCGGGTCACTAACGCTGCCAACTGCTCGCCGGGCATAGGCGAGGAGGACAGGCCGAGTTGGAGAAACGAATCGAGAACCAGGTTTTTCTTTTGAATTTCAATCGTTTTGAGTTTGGCGACTTTTATCCATGGGATGAAGGTTTTGGTCCATACTTCTTTGCAATAGAACCCGCCTACGCCGATGGCGATCCCGTCCTTCCCGTATCCGAAAATCGTGAAATCGTAAAAAGCGATCAGCCGCTCGTCAACCGGCACGTCGAATTTTTGCCTTACTCTCGTGAGAATGTGAGCGGGGATCTCTTCGGGATAACATTTATCCCCGTTATAAGGTGAACAAGCTTCTCTTAACGCTTGAATGAATGCTGTAGAATGCTCCACAGATACTGCGACTCCTTTCCTGATATCCTTGCACCGAATCTAGCAGACCTTTCTTATTTCCGTCTTGTAAACAATTGCCCGATAAGATAAAAAGGCGCGACAAGCAAAAATAGCAAGATCCAGTACGGATAGTGAATCAAGCAACGGTACAACCATCTTCGAACCGGAGCGGAATAGAGGTTGATCCGATTCATATGGGATATCGTATCCAGCCAGGATTGAATATGGACGTTGCCCGGATATACCGTGTCCAGCTTGCGGAAATGCCGCTCCGCCGCCAAGTACTGTTTGTCGTCATACAGCAGCTTCCCATAGGTGACCTGCATCTCCAAGTCGTTGGGCTCCAGCTTCAAATAGGTTCGAAGTTCCTTCAACGGCCGGGCGCCGTAGTCCAAGTGAATCTGAGCAGCCAGCCGCCAATGGTCAGCTTCTGCAGGATGTATCCGGCATATGGCCTTCCAATATTGTTGTTTGGCGTTGTAATACGTTTTAGCATTTTGACGGTAGGTATCGATCGTTTGTTCCACCGTGAGCGCATCCGAATAATTCGGATCCAGCATCAGCGCCAGCTCGCAATGAGATTGGGCGGAGCCCAAGTCGCCATACATCATGTAATGACAAGCAAGGCGGACATGAAGGTTGATATGCTCTGGATCGAGGAGAATGCCCTCCTTCAGATGTTCGAATTCCTTTTCCGGAATGCGCAGCGCTTCATAGCACAGGGAGATCAGAAAATGCGATTCGGAATCGGGCTCCAGCCGGAGCGCCTCATGCAGCATCGCGATGGCCTTGTTCACTTGGGAGCCGTAATCCGGCCGGAGCTTGTAGCCGAACCGTTGGAAGGCCCGATCACGATCCAGGCCTTGATACCATGCTCTGGCCAGCCATTTTCGATAATAAGGGGATTCCGGGTTCAACTCGACACAATGCTTGAAATAGTCCGCCGCCTGTCTAAAGTCACCTGTCTCATAGCAAAGCATGCCCATCAGATCCAAGCCCGCTTCCGCGCCTGGATGAGCAGCGAGCAGCTCGCGCGCCGTATTCTCCGCTTCTCCATACCGCTCCATGCGGAGATAACATAATGACATCAGATATAATGCACCTTCGTGCTGGGGAAAATAGCGCAGCATCTCGACGGCGCTCGCGATCGCTTCCTCGTGTCTGCCTGCATTCGTCAAATCGTCCGTTTTCAGGTATAGCTGTTTCTCCAGCTCCCAATCATCATCCAATTCTATGGTTTCGCTTTCTGTTGTCTCGCTCATTCCTCATCCTTCTCCTGTCGGCATCGGTATGTACTTCCTATACCCCGGGCTCATGCCCGCGCAGCCTTGCAGACGGGTCCGTCTGGGCATACCTTACATCTTTCGGCAAAATATGCGGGGATACCTTCTTCCCGAATAAATTAGCGGAAATCACCTCGTTCTTTAGCGGCGAGTTGAGGTGTTTATCGACGGCAGCGGCCATTAGAAACGCAAGATACCGGTCTTGATTTTTCCAAAAGGGATGGTAGACTTGATGTACTTTTGAAATGGGCAGGTTCAATTTGTATCCGGAGGTGTTCATGTGTACCCGAAGCTGGAAGATCCAAGGACTCACCAGGAATGGCTTCCGCCGCACTCCTTCGCCTGGTACGATCAAATCGCGGCCTTATCCGGAGCATATGCGTATTCATGGAATTCGACGATAACGGAACCGAATGCCGAAGTTCGATTCGAGCAGGAAGTGAGAGAAATGGTCAACGATCGCATCGTGCTTGACGTAGGCTGCGGCCACGGGGAATTCACGGCCCAATGGGCTCCGAGCGTGAAGCGAATCATCGGCTTGGATGTGACGAGCGGCTTCATCGCGTCCGGAAGGGAACAGCCTCCGCCCAATGTCGCCTTCGTCACCGCCAATACGAAGGAACGGCTTCCGTTCGCGGACGGGGAATTCGATTGCGCCTACAATCGCAGAGGTCCGACCTCATGCTATCAGGATATTGCCCGAGTCGTGAAGCCCGGCGGGCACATTCTCGCGCTTCATCCGGGCGATCGGATGTCGATGGAACTGCCGCGTTTGTTCCCCGGATTTTTCGAGCGATCTCCGGACGGAACCCCTATACTCGATCGCCTGGCGCATCGACTGGAGCAGGGAAGGCTGAGGCAGGTTGAGATCGAGACCGTCACCAGTGTTCAATATTTGCATGAGCCGATGGATGTGATCCGCATTCGCTGCTTCGGACAATCGCCTGCGCTCATCGCGAAGATTATCGATGAGTCTTTGTCCGGCATTGAAGCGACTTTCCGCCGCCATGCCACGGCTCAAGGCTTGCCGGCGACGTATGAACAATATCTCGTACGGGCTATTAGCTAACGGCGGAAGGGGTTGGAGATGAGCAGAGACGCGATAGTCAGGTTCGCAGCTTATCCGGAAGCGGTGCAGGCGTATTGCAGGGAAGCAGCTGTTACGGTCGTGAAGGACAAACCCCGCTCCGCCGTGTATCGGGTGGATCGCGCGGATGATTCTTTTTATGTGAAGGTGACCGCTGCGGGGCAGATGGAGAACGAAGAGCGAATGACGGCGCATCTATCCAAGCTCGGTGTCTGTCCGAACGTAAGAATGTACAGGACCGACGTTTTCCGGGATTGTCTCATCACCGATCGAATCGTCGGCGCGGATGCGGCCAGTTCCGAATATATCGCTGAGCCATCCCGGCTGTGCGACGTATTTGCCGACAGCTTGTCCTATTTCCATCGGCTTCCCGGCACGGACTGTCCCTGTACGAACGGGTTGTAGGAAATGGTCAGACGGGCGGAGGAGAATTACCGGAATGGCAAGGCGGAGATGAGCCTGCTCCGGCATGCGGGATATGCGAGTGTCGCTGCAATTCAACCTGGGGAGCGACCGCTATGCGGAGCGCTTCATCGAGGCCTATGGAAGGGAACGGGTGGACGAAGAGCGGCTGCGGCTGTGCGGACTCGTATCCGTGTTCAACGGCTTCCGCGGGCAAGATTATTACGAACCGCAAGATCATAATCCTAACGGAGGAGGGGAGCGGATTGGGGAACGTCGTGACGAAGTATTTTGACTACGGGGAGCGGGAAATCAATTATTTGCGAAGCGCCGATGCGGCGCTTGGGGCTGCGATGGCCCGCCTCGGCCGGGTGGAGCGCGTCATTATGCCCGATCCGTTCGCTGCGCTCGTTCACGCTATCGTGGGCCAGCTTGTCTCCGTGAAGGCGGCTAACACCGTCTGGGAACGGATGCACGAGCGTCTGGGGGATATCTCTCCCCAGAATCTCGCAGCGCAGCCGGCTGAACGGATTCAAGGCTGCGGCATGCCGATGACGAAGGCGGAGCGCATTCGCGAGATAGCCCTGCAGGTCGCGAATGGCGAATTCGACCTGCAGGAGTTGCATCGCTTATCCGATGCAGACGCAACCGCCCGCTTAATGACGCTGCCCGGAGTCGGGAAGTGGACGGCCGAGATGCTGCTTATTCACGCTTTGGAGCGGCCGGACGTCGTGAGCTGGGGCGATATCGCGATTCGCCGCGGCATGATGGCCTTATATGGTCTCGACACGATGAAGAAGGCGCAGTTCGATCGATATCGGCAGGCATATTCGCCGTACGGTTCGGTCGCTTCCATTTACTTGTGGGTCTTATCTTTTGAATAAAACGGCTCGGCGCCTGGCCGGACGGCGGGCGGGAACGAGGCGGACGTCATGAAAAGCAAGCGGAGGAGATTAGACATGGATACCACGATTCGAGCACAGATTATGGCGCTGGCGGATGAGAAATACCGGAAATTTTCCGCTTCCTTGATTCCGAATATTAATAATGTTGTCGGGGTGCGGCTGCCGGAGCTGCGCAAGCTCGCCCGGAACATTGCCAAGGGCGACTGGCGGGCTTATTTGGCACAGGCGGACAGCGATTATTTCGAGGAAGTGATGCTGCAGGGTATGGTGATTGGTTGCGCCAAGGCGGATGTGGAGGAGATTCTGCTTCACGTCGCGGCATTCGTGCCCAAGATCGACAACTGGTCCGTATGCGACAGCTTCTGCTCGGGGTTAAAATTCGCCTCCTCGCATAAAGAGCAGGTCTGGGAGTTCATCCAGCCTTACCTCGAATCGGACGAGGAATACGACATTCGCTTCGGCGTCGTGATGCTCCTGAATTATTATATCGATGAGCTTTATATCCACCATGTGCTGGGGCGGCTGGATCGGATTACGCACGAGGGCTACTATGTCAAAATGGCGGTAGCCTGGGCCGTGTCGATCTGCTTCGTGAAGCTGCCGGACATCACCATGGACTATTTGCGAAGCAATTCGCTCGACGACTTCACCTACAATAAAGCGCTGCAAAAGATTACGGAGTCATACCGCGTCGCTCCGGAGACGAAAGCGCTGATTCGAAGCATGAAGCGGAAGTAAGGAGTTGTGCCGCGATGCGCTTCTCGGGAACGCAAATCGCCGGCAGCGGGAAGGCGGTTGTCGCCTGCATAACGCAAAGAAGCAGAGCCATTTCGGCAAACATGCCGAAGCGGCTCTGCTTCTTTGATTTTTACCCCGGGTATGTCTCCAGGCTCAACCACGACATAGAGCGTCAAGGCTCGAATCCCGCCTGGCTGATGAACAGTTCCTCTTCGGAAAAATGCCGCCGCAGCCGGTCATAGACGATGCGATAGGCGGAGGGATGATACCATTCCTCCAGTCCCAGCTGCCGGTATAACGCTTGCATGTTCAATTGGCGTGTTCTTTTTCCGCCGCTTCCGTCGCCCATAAAATAATCGTCGATGCATACCCGCTTCACGAGCGGGCGGAGCACGGACCCGAACGCTTCGCTGCTCGGCAGTACTGGCGCGATCGTGGCCTGGGCCGGCACGCCGGCTTCCGCCAGCAGCTCGAGCGTCTTGAGCCGTGCCGGAATGGGTGGAGCTTGGGGCGAGAAGTGCTTGCGTATCTCTTCAAGGTCCGTCTCCACGGTCATGCTGACGCGAACGGCATCGCCAAGCCCGACCAGCAGGTCGATATCTCTGCGCACGAGCGGGCTGCGCGTCTGCACGAGCAAGAAGTCGGGCGGACACTCGGCCATAGCCTCCAGTAGCGAACGGGTAATGCACTCCTGATGCTCGATTGGCTGATACGGATCGGTGCTGGATGACATAAAGATGGTAACAGGTCCTTTCTCCTTCGCCCGCCGGTATTCCTTCCGGAACAGCTCGGCCGCGTTCTGCTTGACATCGATCCAGGTACCCCATTCCTCGTCGCGGAAGATCGACACCGGCATGCGGCGCACATAGCAGTAGGAGCAGCCGAATGAGCAGCCTGTATAAGGATTAAGCGAGTGGCTGTAGCCCGATAGGACCCCCGTGCCTTTATTAAGTATGGTTTTCGGTGATTTATAAGTGCATGCCGGCTTCATGTCCGTCCTCCTTTATTTCGCATCATGGAAGATGATGCCCAGACTATATCTCGTGCCTTCCGTAACCGTGCTGACGCCATGCCGAACCCCGGTTCGATAATACCCGCGGCGGCCTTGCACCGGGCGATGATTCGTCGGGAAGACGAGCCCTTCTCCTTGCGCCAGCGACAGGGCGTGCCCCCGGCTCTGCGCCCGCGGCCGCTGCTCCACCAACAGGAATTCGCCTCCCTTATAATCTTCCCCCAGGCGGTTCAGCGCGAATACAACCTGAAAGGGGAAGAAGACATCGCCGTACATATCTTGATGGAGGCAATTGTAGCCTCCCGCTTCATATTTCAGGATGAGCGGGGTAGGGCGGATCTGGCCTGCTTCGCGGCAGCGCTCCAGGAATTCGGCAAGCCGTTCCGGATATGCTGACGCGCAGCCCCTTAGCCGCTCCGTCCAGTCATTCGCTATCCGGGCCAGGCCCGGGTACAGCGTTTCTCTAAGCTGCTGCAGCAGCGGCGGAAGCGGAGCATCATAATATTTGTACTCTCCGATTCCGAAGCGGTATCTCGCCATGGCAATCGTCTTGCGGAAATTCGCTTCCTCCGCGTAGGTGCCGATAATATGCTCGCAGGCGGCGGCATCTAAGATCAGCGGAAGCTTCGCGTAGCCGTGCTCGTCCAATGATCGCCGGACGGAACTCCAATCGAGCTGTGACATCCGTTCAGTCAGGCGGTCAAGCATGCATCTGCTCTCCCTCTGCGGTCAGGACTTCTCGCTCCAACCGGAGCAGCTTCGCCTTCATGTCTAACCCGCCGCGGTAGCCTGTCAGCGCTCCGTCCTTGCCGATGACGCGATGACAAGGAACGGTGATGAGGACGGGGTTGGCCCCGATGGCGGTTCCGACGGCCCGAACAGCCGACGGACGCTGAAGCTGCTCGGCAAGCTCCGAATAGGACAGCGTCTGCCCGTACGGAATTCCGCATAGCGCCCGCCAGACCGCCAATTGAAAAGGCGTTCCTTGCAAGTCCAACGGCATGGCGAAGCTGTGCTGCTTGCCTTGCAGATAGCCGGCAAGCTCCTTCGCATACGGCTGCAGCTTCCCGTCATCCCGCTGCAGCGGCCTGCCCGGCCAACGGCGAACTGCCCATTCGGCGATGGCGGCGAGCGGCTGTTCCGGAGAGCAGACATAACAGAGTCCGGTGTCTGTCGCCGCAATGATGAGATTCCACTCCTCGTTCGCGACAACGGACCAATAGATGGGTGTGTCAGCCTTCTTTTCCATAGTCGATATCCTCCTTCGCAGCCTCCTGCTGCCGCTTCCGGTACTCGGCCGGGGTGCAGTCGGCAGTCTGCTTGAACAATGTAATGAAGTAGGGGGGATTGGCCAACCCGACGCACTCCCCAACCTCGGCGATCGCCAGCTTCGTTGATCGAAGCAGTTCCTTGGCTTGACCGATCCGGCGCCGCTGAACATATTCAACCGGGGTTACGCCCATGATTTTTTTGAAAATCCGGTGCAAATGATAGGGGCTTCCGTGACTGATCTCAGCCAGTCGGTGGAGCGTCAGCTTCTCCGCGTAGTTCCGGTCGATATACGCAGTCACGATCGCAATCCATTCATCATCCGGCAGCCGCTGTCCGGTCGGCTTGCAGCGCTTGCATGGACGGTAATGCGCGGACAGCGCCGCTTCTGGACTACGGAAAAAGCCGACATTCTCGCGCTTGGGCGGCCTGGATTTGCACGAAGGGCGGCAAAAAATGCCCGTTGACTTCACGGCGTACCAAAATTGACCGTCATAAGCACTGTTATTGCTGACAATGGCATGCCACATTTCATCGGTTACAGGCTCCGGCATGGGCGCTCACCTCCATCCCTAGTATATCCTTCGAAATAGGCGTTTGTACGGGAATACGAATAGAATAGCAAGATACCGAAATTGTATAAAGCAATTATACTTCAGACTACGCTTGGAGCGGCACAGGCAGATGCTTCCGCATGAAAAAACGAAAAAGACCTTCTGTTCACGCAAATTGCGCGGAATCCGGATAGCATGAAAATAATGACTTCCTGGTGGAAAGCGCATGATCCCCGGCCTAGCGCCGCGGGGCCGGAATCCGTGCCGTCCAAACTCCCCATGAGTCATGGAGTCGTACATGCTCGGAGTTGCTTATACCCAATCTCCCCTTGGGTCAGGGAGTCCCATATGTTCGGAGTTCCTTATAACCAGTCTCCCCATGGGTCAGGAAGTGAATATACCCGGATCTCTATATAGCCAATCTCCCGATGATTCAGGAAGTCCACCATGCTAGGACTCCCCAAAATTCAGAAAGAAAGCAAAAACATCCATATAAGAAGTATTACTAAGAACCAGAACCCGAGAATTTGAGCACGGGAAGGTTCTTAGCATTGAACAAAATACATTTGCTGATTATCTAGTTATGGAAACCATGAATGAGTCGGAACCGATAGGGAGTGAAGTAAAGAGCAGAAATGGAAGACTGTCCTGACTCGTTGGGAGAGTGAAGTAAAGAGCAGAAATGGAAGACTGTCCTGACCCGATGGGAGAGTGAAGCAAAGAGCTGAAATAGAAGACTGTCCTGACTCGTTGGGAGAGTGAAGCAAAGAGCTGAAATAAGATGACTATCCTGACTCGATGGGAGAGTGAAGTAAAGAGCAGAAATGGAAGACTGTCCTGACCCGATGGGAGAG
>NZ_QYZD01000004.1:0-23834 GCF_003591545.1 Paenibacillus thiaminolyticus | reverse complement strand
TGGGAGAGTGAAGTAAAGAGCAGAAATGGAAGACTGTCCTGACCCGATGGGAGAGTGAAGCAAAGAGCTGAAATAGAAGACTGTCCTGACTCGTTGGGAGAGTGAAGCAAAGAGCTGAAATAAGATGACTGTCCCGACTCGATGGGAGAGTGAAGCAAGGAGCAGAAATAGAAGACTGTCCTGACTCGACGGGAGAGCCAGTGCAAGGTGCGGAAACAGACGGAGGGCAATCCGCCTCAGGTTTGAGAAGCGGGGAATGCTCCCA
Source organism: Paenibacillus thiaminolyticus (assembly GCF_003591545.1). Lineage (GTDB taxonomy): Bacteria > Bacillota > Bacilli > Paenibacillales > Paenibacillaceae > Paenibacillus_B > Paenibacillus_B thiaminolyticus_A. Next base: position 23,569 of record NZ_QYZD01000004.1, on the reverse strand, counting down.
GTATTTTATACGCGGTTATCTGTCTGCAACCGGGGCGCTTTTTCTATGTCTTTTTTAGTTTCATATTGAGCCTGCCTTAATTCTGACACATTCCCCCTGTATTGTATGGATTGTAGCCGCTCAACGTATGATAAAGGGTTCTCGTACAGTTGCGGCAGGTAAAACCAAAGATTGCAGCAGCAATCACAACCAGGAGGAGATTTAATATGAAAAAGAGATTGTCAGTAGGTATCGCATCGTTAGCTGTTCTTGCTATGGCCGGTTCGGCCTATGCGGCGGAAGCGCAAGGGAAGGCCGGGAATAACGTATTGCAGGCGCAGATTAAAAGTGAGTCCGGCATCGTCGGCGGGCACGCATTAATCCGGAGCAGCTTACATGGGCGCAGTACGATATTTTGGAACTGCTGCGCATTCGCGGTCCGCTTATGCCTTCGGAGATCAGCGAGAGGCTGGGCATGTCGCGAAGCCAGCCAAATAACCATCGATAAGAACAGCCAGACCTTTGAAGGTACTGGCTGTTATTTTTTGCTACCCGGTGCGAAGTCTTTTGCGAAGCTGCTTTAAGGGTTGGTTTCTTCTTCCGCTCATACGCATGCGCTGCTGTGTCATTCCGACGGCAGCCGCGCCGACGCCAATCGCTAATAAAGACCAAAGCGTTTTCCGATTATTCCAATTTTTTAGAAACCCAAATATTCCGTTCATCCCTATCCCACCCCCTTAACGGAACTTGAATAATGGCATTCGCACACCATTCTTATTGTGCGCCGGCATGAGCGGTCACATGCAAGGAATCCTTTCCGGCTACAGCGGCTTCTGAAATCACGCCTTATGCCCAAGGGCCGGCTGTCATAATTTCGTCACTACAGGGAATGATAGTCTCACAGGGGACCCGCTACCGCAGGAGGAATTCGGGATGACAAACCGTGTGATCGCACTTATCGTCTTCGCTTTATTATGCTCATGCTTGCCGACAACAATCCGGGCAGAGTACGGGACGGAACAGAAAGCTGTTGCCGCGTTTATCCGCGGAAATGATCTGTGGATTACAATCGGCGATGAGGAGAGGCAGCTTACCCGCGGAGAGTACATCCGAAGTCCTCGCTGGTCCCATGACGGGAGCTGGCTTGCCTTCTTAAAAGGCAAAGAGGAGAACGAAGTGTGGTTGTATCATCTTGCAACGGGCCGGATGCGCCAGGCCGGACAGGGGCGCAACGCACAGTGGTCGCCGTCGCGCAATTTATTGGCTTTTCAATCGGGAGAGCCTCGTCCTGCTCTTTACATCATCGATACGGAGGGCAAGCGGGAGCCGCGCCGTATCGCGGACCATGTCGGCAATTATTCCTGGCAGCCGGATGGAACAGGTCTCTTATATTCTCGGGAATCCCTCCTGCTTCCGGACGGAAAATGGATTGCGTTCATCGCCGTCCCGACGGCGTCGATGTCGGCAGACGGCAACACGTTATGCATGTTGTCCGCAGATGGGAGGACATTTACGAAGGCGGGCCAAATGCTGAACTATGAAGAGTGGTTCCAGTGGGGCCGCAAGGCAGCACGCTCGGCCTATATTGAAGGCTATGGGCGGGAAGCGACAAGCAATAAGCGGCTTACGGTATTGACCGCATGTCGTCGCTTCTGCATAAAACATATACGCCATCGGGCTATGCCGATCGGGATCTCGCCTGGTTGGACCAGGATACACTTGTCGCAGCCCGGGCGAAGGAAGCCGTCTGGACAGGCGATCCAAGCGAACGCCCGCTTCCTTCCCTCGTGCTCGTGAATCTCGGAGGAGGACGGCAGACAGAGGTTACTCGTCCGCCTCGGAACGTAGGCGATTTCTTCCCGGTCCTGCTTAAGGATGCTGGCCGTCTCGCCTGGGTACGTACGGACCGAAGCAAGGCGCATGTGATGCTGGCTCGGCCGGATGGAAGCCGGCCTGTGCAGTGGATCCGGAACTTGACGCTGCCGGCGGGTTATTACGAGCATTGGAGCTGGAGCGAGGTCATTGGCTACCCAGGGATGATTCCGGATGCCGAAGCAGGGACATAACATGAACAAAGCCGCAGATCTCATCTGACGGCTTTGTTGCATTCCGCTCCTCCCCATTTCGCTCAAGGCATTTGCCCAGATGTGATTAGATCGCTATGATAGAAGGAGCTATACTAGGTTCCACAATAGCGGGGCTCATATAAGGAGGATCTGATCCTGTGCCGAATATACACGATATCGCGAAGAAAGCCGGGGTATCAGTCTCAACCGTATCCAGAGTGCTGAACAATTACAAATATGTGTCTGAAGAAAAAAGAAAGGCCGTCCAGAAGGTTATCGATGAATGGAGCTTCGCTCCCAACCGCAATGCGATTGGCTTGATTCGAGGGGAAACGAGGATGATCGGGGTTATCATGCCCTACAACAACAATCAGGCCTTCGATCAGATGCTGCATGGCGTATTGAACCGCTCCCGGGAAATGGATTATTCGGTCGCCGTGCTGCCGACCAAATACGATAAGAACAAAGAGCTGGAATATCTCTATATGCTGAAAAATAAATGGCTCGATGGCGTGATTATCACCTCCCGCGCGAATGATTGGGAACAGATATTGCCTTATGTCAAGTATGGGGCGATTATTGCTTGCGAATTCACCGGACATCCCGAGATTGGATGTGCTTATATCGATCGGTATGCCTCTTATGTCGACTCCTTTCAATATTTAAAAGAGAGGGGGCATGAAGCAGTCGCCTTCACGACGGCACGCGGGCGGGAGAGCAAGAGCACGCAGCAGACCATCGCGGCGTATGAGAACGTATTCGGAGCGGTGCCGGACCGGTACTTCATCTCGGATTGCTATTCGTTCGAGGATGGATATCGAGCTGCCGAGAAGCTGCTAGGCCTAAGCGATAAGCCGACGGCTATATACGCCAACGGGGATGAGGTGGCCGGCGGGATGTACCGGTATGCAGCATCGGTCGGACTGACCATTCCGCAAGATGTAGCTATACTAGGGCAGGAGAATCAACCGATCGGAGTCGCTCTTGATCTGTGCTCCGTTGACCATCGGCTCGTCCAGGTCGGCGAGCAGGCCTTCGACCTCGCGGTGCGGCGTTCGCGCGACAAGGTGAACATTCCTTACCGGATTATTAAAAGATCTTCGGTATAACATTTTATTTCAAGGCTTGATCTGAAATCCATTTCATCCTGTACCATAGATTGCGAATAAGGATAGGGGAGGATGAATGGCATGTATCAAGCTTTTCTCTTTGATCTGGATGGCACGATTATCGATTCGGAGATGATTGGGCTTCGTGCGCTGCAAGAGACGCTGGCCGAGCTGGGTCTCGCATATCAGCTGAACGAGCTTCGCTTCTCGCTGGGAATTCCAAGCTACAAAACGATGGAAATGTTAAACGTGAAAGACATTCCTGCCGCCATAAAAATATGTGTAGAGAAAGAAAAACCGTATATGAGCAAGGTTCCCATTTTCGAGGGAATGCGGGATGTCATTGCCAAGCTTCCGGCATGCGGAATCGTAACGTCCAAGACGGCGGAAGAAATGAATGACAGCTTCTATTTGCTCGGCATCGATCATTATTTTGAAGCGGTTGTGTGCGCCACTGATACGAGCAAGCACAAGCCCGATCCGGAGCCGCTCGAATTGGGGCTGCGGCGAATGGAATGCACAGCGGATAACGCGATTTATATCGGGGACTCGATCTATGATATGAAGTGCGCCAAGGCGGCGGGAGTCGATTTCGGCCTCGCACTGTGGGGGGCGAAGTCGGCATCCGGATTCGAGGACGCCCGGTATATTTTCGAGACGCCACACGATATTATGAAGCTGCTGGATGAGCCGGCTAAGAGCGAACTAGCGAAGAAATGATATTTGCGATCGGCAGAGGCCATCCTTGTTGGATGGCCTCGCACGACCGACGTTGTCAATGCTTGCTCTCCGTTAAAATAATTGCTCCAGGAAAGGCTTTTCCAAGCTTGCTGTGACGGATTGCCGATGGCTGCCGATGCGGCTGACAATCGACATCTTGTTGGCTAGCGCATGAGCGGCCGTGTCGCGAATGCGCTCGGCCAGCTGCGCCGCGTCCGTGGAGATGGCTAATTGGGGCAGATCGATGGAATGGGCGAAATCGAACGATTTGAAACGGTACCCCAGGCAGATGAAAGGAACATCCGCCGCTGCGGACAGAACATTGGCATGAAGCTTGAAATTGATGGTCAGATCGAACCGTTTCATTAGCTGCAAATAGGTTTCATACGAATGAACTTCCGCATCGTACACTACTTTGTCGGGAGCGGCAATCTTTTCGCACAGCCGCTTGCATGCCTCCCGGTCTGGACCCCATACCGGATACACATATATTTTGTAGCCTTCGTCGATGAGGCAGCGGGCTGCGGAAGCCACCTGATTCTCGACGTACGCTTCATCCTTGCCGTAAATCCGGTTATAAGAGGTGCCCCAATTGATGCCGATCCACCGTTCGCCGGTCTGCTCGCCATCCGATTCAGACGCTGGCAGGGGCGATAGCATGGCCGGATCGCCGCTCACCGTCACCCGATCCATCGCGACGCCCATTTGCCGCATATATTCGAATGTCCACGGTCCGCGTACGCCGCAGTATACCGCATGATCGACAACTTCTTTCACTTTCAGGCACAACTCTTTGCTCTCTGGAGGAGCACTGGAACCGAAGCTGAACGGGTGCAAGCGATCATGGCCGCTGCCCCAAATGATAACGCGCTTTTGTTGCCGTACGGCGTCATGCAATATATCGAGATAGCCTGGAATGAGCAGGGAACCGCCCCCCATTACTATCGTGTCATACTTCGTCATATCCTTGATATCGACTCCAGGGATTGAAGGAATGATCTCATACTCCTCCGGGCTCAAATGAAGCTTCGCCAATTGCTCGAACATGGCCCGCATCCATTCATCGCCCAGATTGTTGAATCCAATCCATCCTAAATACAATACTTTTTTCACGTTGATATCACTCTCCCGTCATTGGGTTCGGGCTTGAACAGCCAAATAGATTGCATCCATCCGCGCAACGATCTTCTGGATATCGAAATGATTCAATATCCATCTTCGGCCTTGCGCGCCGATTTCCTCAAGCGCGTCCCGATCCGCCAATGCGATTTTCAATGATTCGGTTACTGTCTCTTCCGTCGCCTGACGTACAGAATCATGGTCGCCGAAATAATAGTCCCACGCTTGTCCATACACAGATGGCTCGACCAGGCCGAAGAAACCATGGTTGCCGATGGCCAGCACGGGCTTCCCGCAAGCCAACGCTTCGAGGGCAACGCGGCCAGTGCCCACGACGATATCCCCAAGCGCGTAATATTCACGGATCTTCGTCTGATTCCCGGCCATATGAATAAAGGGTTGTCCGGTATCATTATGAATGGTGTTGACCATCTCGTTAATGTCGGAAAATTGGATGCCGCCGCCGACCACGACCAGATGCACATTCGGCACCTCCGCTTTGCGCAGCCGTTCTGCGGCCCTTATCAACATCGTGCAGACGATGGCCTTGTCCCAAGCCAGCCGGCTTGCATAGACGACAACGTTCGCATCATCCGGAATCCGGAGCGACTTCCGCAGTTCATGAGAGGGCGCCGGGTAGAACTCCTCCGGGTCGACCCCGTTCGGCACTACCAGGGAAGGTATCCCATGATGTTGCAAATAGAGCTGGACAGGCTTGCTCACACTGATGACCGCGTCGCTATGCTGAGCCGTCCGGATAAGCTGTTCCTCGGGGTAATAAGCCCCGTGAACCGTAAAGACGACAGGTATTCCCAGTTCTTTGGCGGCCATAGCCGCATACATTCCCGACGGAGTTTGATGCACATGGACGACATCGATTTTGCGGTGCAGCATAATCTGCTTCAAGGTGCGGCTTGTCTGCTTCTGCGAGCTGTCCAGCATGAAGGCGCCCGCTGTTAAATCGACGGCATGAATCGGGCATGCCGCTTGGGCGAAGGAATTGTACATTAAGCCGCCGGCTCCGGCGTATACCGGTTTTACCCCTAATGCTTGCAGTCCCTTAACCAGGCTTAACACATGCGTTTCCGTGCCGCCGACGGCCAAGCTATCCATCACCATCAGCACTCGATAGGCTTTAGTTCTCATTGCGCTTCAACCTATCTTTTCCAAAATATTTCCGGGACCGCTGATTCGGATGCGTGCGGTAGTAATACAGGATATCGGGCATATTTTCGATATTCAGGGGCTTGGCGTTCAACGCTCTGGCTATAAATTCATAATCCTCCGCGCCTTCTATTCTCCTGGTATGTCCGCCGATCCGATCGAACAGCTTCCCGCGGAGCATGATGGTTCCATGGCATACACAGTGGCCGCCGTTGGCATATGTTTTGCGTATTTGTTCCCCGTACCGGATCCAGCCCGCTTTTGATTTCTGCTCGAATAGGCTGTGCTCGAACACTTCATAGTTGGTTCCCACCAGCTCGATGTCCGGGCGGCCCTCCAAAAAGGACACTTGCCGCTCCAGGCGTTCATGATGTGAAATATCATCCGCGTCCTGGGCAGCGATATATTCTCCGGAAGCCAAATATAATCCGGTGGTCACCGCCCCGGCATAACCGATATTGCGGGGCAGGGGCACCGTAATAAACGTCCGGTCGGCCAATTGCTCCCAATTGACTTGCAACCAGTTCTCCACCTGCAGCAAAGAATCGTCTGTCGAGGCATCATCGACGAGAATGACTTCCCAGTTCGGGTACGTTTGCCGTAAGATGCCCTCCAAGCAATCCGTCACAAAGGCTGATTTGTTATAATTCGTAATCACGATGCTTACGAGACCGGGCACTCTTGGGTAGGTCATCATGTTTCACCACCTTGTACCAGCTTGTTATGTTATGAGACAACGCGGACATAGGACACTCTGTTGAGTTGAAAGATGGCATAGTGTCCATTGTCATATCCCGTCAACCGGGAAGTGCGGACCGTCAGCTTCGTATCGTCGACGGATACAAGAACACCTGTTGTCAAGTCCAATGCACTCGCCACCTGGACTTGTTTTCCGATTAAGGAACGGAGCTTATCTTTCACTAGAATCACCTTCCTCCTATTGAATTTGGAACGAAATAACTTGATTCAGATGCACGAGCACCATCGATCCATCCGATTCCCTGATTTCTGCATAGTTCTCTCCGACCTCGGTTATAATGCCTTGAATCGTTCCCCCGAACGAGGTCAATTCAACCTGGCGATGAACGTATCTTTCGATCGATGGCTTAAGCGGGGGATCCGAGTCTCGGTTTCCTTCAGCTCCCATCTCCTCCCGGATGGCTGTCCGGAACGCTTGAACGAGCTTGTTGGTGTGCAGCTCGTCCCCAGTGGAGGACTCCTTGACGACTTGCTTCATGAGTTGAGCCATTCCCTCGAAATATTGCTGCAACTCCTTTTCGTTCACTTTCAATTTCATGTATTTTCACCCGCCTTTCATTTCCATATTAATAGAGTATAGAAAAAGGAGAATGATTGACTAAACTTCTCTCTATCTTTTGGCAAAGTTGTTCGTTTGAACGATAGAATGAGATGGGAGAGGGCAGGCCCGGCACATCGAGCGGGAGGTTGCGAGGGGGAGCCATAGCACAAGTATTCTCTAGCAGCTATAAAATGATAGAAAAAAAGAACATCTGTCGCAGATGTTCTTCAATAAGGCCAGATTCCGCTCAGGCGCGGGTTCGTTCGAGCCAATGCTTCGCCGCAAGCGTGAGCAGCGCCAGGGTGACCAGCAGCGAGGCCGAGGCGAACGCGGCGGAGAACTGGTACTCGTTATACAGGATTTCCACATGCAAGGGAAGCGTGTTCGTCTCGCCGCGAATATGGCCGGAGACGACCGATACGGCTCCGAATTCGCCCATGGCGCGGGCGTTGCAAATGATAAGGCCGTAGAGGAGCCCCCATTTGATGTTCGGGAGCGTAATATAGCGGAACATTTTCCATCCCCTCGCGCCAAGCGTGGCCGCTGCTTCTTCTTCCAGCGTGCCTTGGGCTTGCATGATCGGGATAAGCTCTCGCGCCACGAAGGGGAAGGTGACGAATAGCGTAGCGAGCACAATGCCCGGGAGCGCGAACACGATCTGCACGTCATGCGCCGCTAGCCAGGAGCCGAACCAGCCGTGGGCCCCGAACAGCAGAATGAAGAGGAAGCCCGCAATGACCGGCGAGACGGAAAAGGGCAGGTCGATGAGTGTAATGAGCCATTGCTTGCCGCGAAAGGCGAACTTGGTCAGGCACCATGCGGCGGCAATGCCGAATATCGTATTCAGCGGGACGACGATAAGGGCCGTGATCAGCGTCAGCCGGATGGCCGACAGCGCGTCCGGCTCCGTCAGCGCCGCGAAGTAGACTTCCGCGCCCCGCTTGAACGCCTCTGCGAAGACGGCCGCGAGCGGGAGCAGCAGGACGAGACCGATGAAGGCGAGCGCGACGGCGATGAGCAGCCGGCGGACGAACGGGGATTCGGTCGTGCAGCCGGCGCGAGGCGCAAGCTTGCGGGAGGCTTGCGGCGGGGAAGGGGAGATGGTAGCGGACGGTGAAGCGGCCATGCGTTAATCCTCCTTCAGGATGAAAGTAACCTCATAACGGGCGGCGGCGAATGAATGGATCCGGCAGGCGTTCATGCGCTTCATAGCGAGGTCATGCGCCGCGCCGCCTTCCATTGCAGTGTATTGATAAGCAGCTGCAGCAGGAAGGAGAGGATGAGCATAACGAACGCGACGGCGGTGGCGCCCGCGTAATCGTATTGTTCCAGCTTGGTCATGATGAGCAGCGGCGCGATCTCGGTCTTGTACGGCATATTGCCGGAGATGAAGACGACCGAACCGTATTCTCCGATGCCGCGGGCGAACGCAAGCGCGAATCCCGTCAGGAGCGACGGAAGGAGCTGTGGCACGATAATGCGGCGGAAGACGGTCAGCCGCTTCGCCCCGAGCGTGGCGGCCGCTTCCTCGACCTCCGTCTCCCATGACTCCAGCACCGGCTGAACCGTGCGGACGACGAAGGGGAGACCGATGAAGACGAGGGCGATCGCGATCCCGATCGCGGAGTAGGCGCTCGGGATGCCGATCGCGTACAGCCAGCGGCCTATCCAGCCGTTCTCGGCGTAGATCGCCGTGAGCGCGATGCCCGCGACCGCGGTCGGCAGGGCGAAGGGCAGATCGATAATGCCGTCGATCAGCCGTTTGCCGGGGAATGTGTAGCGCACCAGCACCCAGGCGACGACAAAACCGAACACGACATTGACCAGTCCGGCGGCGAACGCCGTCGCGAAGCTGATGCGGTAGGCCGCCAGCACGCGCTCATCGAAGACGGCAGCCCAGAAGCTGCTCCAGTTCAGCTCAAGCGACTTCAGCACGACGGCGGACAGCGGAATGAGCACGAGCAGCGATAAATAGCCAACGGTAAATCCGAGCGTGATGCGGAATCCGGGAAGAACCGCATACGGCTTGCCTTTAGGCTGGGGCTGCTTTGGGGGTGGTGTGGCAGTCATGGGGCATTGCCGCCTCCTTTTTCCAAGAGATTGAACGTTTACCGTTTATAGATTTCGTCGAACAATGCGCCGTCGGTGAAATGCCTTTTGTGGGCCTCGGCCCAGCCGCCGAACTGCTCCTGGATGGTCAGGAGCTTCACTTGCGGGAAGCGCTGCTCGTACTTGGAGGCCACGGACTCTAACCGCGGCCGGTAATAATGCTTGGCGGCGATGTCTTGCCCTTCCTCACTATACAAATAGTCGAGGTATGCTTCCGCCGCTTGGCGTGTTCCCCGCTTATCCACGATCTCGTCGACGACGGCGACCGGCGGCTCCGCCAGAATGCTTAGGCTCGGCACCACGATCTCGAATTTATCCTTGCCCAGCTCGTTGGAGGCCAGGAATGCCTCGTTCTCCCATGAGATCAGGACGTCGCCGATGCCGCGCTCCACGAAGGTGGTCGTCGCTCCGCGTGCGCCGGAGTCGAGAACGGGCACGTTGCGGTAGAGGCTGCGCAGCCATTCCTGTGCCTGTTCTTCATTATTACCGCTTGCCACGAGCGCATAGCCCCAGGCGGCAAGGTAGTTCCAGCGCGCACCGCCCGAGGTCTTCGGATTCGGCGTGATGACCTGGACATCCGGCTTCACGAGATCGTTCCAATCGCGGATGCCTTTCGGGTTGCCCTTCCGCACGAGGAAGACGATGGTAGAATAATAAGGGGCGCTGTTGTCTTTCAAGCGCTCCTCCCAGCCGTCCTTGATCAGGCCAGCCTGTTGGATGGCATCGACATCGTAAGCCATGGCGAGGGTAACGACGTCCGCCTGCAGCCCGTCGATAACGGAACGCGCCTGCTTGCCGCTCCCGCCATGGGATTGCTTCACGGTGACAGACTGCCCTGTCTTCTTCTGCCAATAAGCTGCAAACGCCTTATTGTAATCGGCATACAGTTCACGCGTCGGATCGTAGGATACGTTCTGAAGCACGATTGGCTCCGTGCCGCCGCTTCCGTCCGTTCCGCCTTGGGCGTCCTTCTTCGCGCCGCCGTCTCCGCTTCCGCAGGCGGCGGTCAGGCTCAAGGCCGCGATGAGTGCCCATAGCATTGCTTTTTTTCGGTATGATCTGCCGTTCATCTTCCATGCTCCTCTCTGTCGGCCGCTTGCTGGCTCATCGCTGCGCCGTAGCATAACCGCAGCAAATGAAGTGTGCGCGCCTAATTTATTGCATAACCCCGATGGGACAACTTGGATATTTGAGCGTATGCCAGTATGGTATCAGCCCTGTCGAGTGATAGTCAATAAAGATTTGCAGGAATGCGACTTATTCCCAGTATCGTCAAAAGGAGCGGTACTCTCTGTCCTGAAAATGTTTCATATCGGTGCCGTTCCGGTTGTTCGGGGACCGGTTTATTCCAAATTGCGTATATGAAACAGAGGCAATATCTCTTCGCGAGCCCGATAGAGGCAACTCTATGTGCAAGCAAGGAAGCGAGACTTCGGGGCTATGGTTCGATCGCCATAGGGGATGCAGTTCAAGCCGCCGCTCAACCCTGCTGCCGGCTTGTGAGTCGCTTGTCGCCGAGCTGGGCGCCGCGACAGCCGAGGAGCTGATCAACGGGCCGAACTGGTCATTTGGTTCCTGCCCAAGCTGTGGTATATGGGGGAGGCGATCATGCGCGAGAACCGGGACATCGTGGAGAAATAGCATATTGCTGCCGCCATCAAAGCGGAAGAGCTTGCGGACCGAGAAGGTAAACAACTGTATACGAAAGTCATAAGATATCTCTTTGCACGGGGCAGAACGTCTCTTAATGTTAAAGTGAAGGCGCTTACATACCCGGCTTCGAAGGCTTCAAGACCTGTGCTGGAAGGGAGGGAACTGATATTTGTGGGCGCGAGGCAGTCGTGCCTAGAGAAGCAGCATAGGGGAAAGTAAACCACACTCAGGAGGGAAAATGATGCTGTCTTTGAAAAAGAAGAATATCCCTGGCCTTATGTATGATGATGCTGATTACCTTCATCCCGGTTCCGAATGCGCATGCGGCCGAGAACGAACCGGAGCTTCGCAATCTGTCCAAGGACTCCACCTATGAATGGTCGGAGGCGCCGGATTACCGCTACCCGGATACCGGTAATAAGCTGACGGACGGCACAACCGGCGGCACGAACGTGCTGGACCCGGCATGGACCGGACATTTGTTCTCGATGCACCCGAAAGCCTAGACCTTCCTCGATGAGATCGAGATTATCGGAGCGGACGGCAAGCTGGAGATCGCCTCGGAGGTGCCGGCGAAGTCGTTCGAATATTTGCGCCCGGGCGCGGATACGGCGGGAATCCGCAATCTGTCGCTCGTCTATAACGGGTACTACAGCGATGTGGCGGAAAGGACGAAGGACAATTTGATACCCGAGATTGGCTATGTCAATAAAATGGCGAGCTTACGGACTGGTTCTTCGATGGCGTGCTGATGCTCGGCCAGAAGTCGCCGGAAGGACGCGATTTCGGCGTTGACTCGCTCTTGCCGGACTGGAAATGGTATCTCGACAAAACCTTCAAGCCGCAAGGCGATATGAGCCAACTGCTGAATGAAGCGGTGAAGGAAGTCGGCCAGAAGCTGAATCAGCCGGATTACAAGATGAAGGTTGTGGCGATGATCCCGCTTCCGGCCGAACATGTTACGGACTTCGGCGATGTGGACGGGGACGGCGTATCCGAGAACTTCAATGAAGGAAGCGTCGGCCGGGAGCAGACGCTGGCCAGTCGGCAGAAGGCCATACGCTGGTGGAGCCAGGAAGTCCTCAAGCGTTGGGAAGCGAACAATTACTCGAACCTGGAGCTTGTCGGCCTGTATTGGCTGGATGAGACGAATAGCACCAGCGAATCGGGTCCGGATTTCGTCCGCATGGTCAATGCCGATGTGCATGCGCAGGGCTTGACATCCGCACTCCATGGCGTATAAGGCCTATATGTGGCAAGATGTCGGACTCGATGCGGCAGCCTACCAGCCGAATTATTGCTTCGAGCCGTTGTCTATCGATCGTCTGGCGGACGGAGTCAAGACGGCGAAGCGGTTCGGCATGGGCGTCGAACTCGAGTTCGACAACCGTATGCTGAAGGATGAGGCATTCCGCAAGCGGTTCCATGAATATCTCGACGCTGCTTATGATTATGGCTTTGCTGGCCCAGACACGTTCAAGGTGGATGCGAACGGCAACGGGAAAATCGACGACCAAGATTTGGCCTTCGCCAGCCGCAAGCTGATGAACTAGAAGGGGCCGACACGCGCTAAGCGCTTCCGCTTAGGATGTGTCGGCTCTTGTGCCGGCATGACCCCTGATTGTAACGGGGACGCGGAGAGCTTCGCATGCCCCGATGTTGATGACTATTGATCTTCAAGCCTGTCGAGCATGAGGCGGTAACTTCCGTTGCCATAGTGCAGGATTCGTTTGACGCGCGAAATAATGGCCGTGCTTGCGCCGGTCTCCGCTTCGATCTCCATATACGTGCTGCCGTTCAACAGCATTTTGGCGACTTCCAGCCGTTGGGACAGCGCCTGCAATTCTTTTGGAGTCGTCAAGTCTTCGAAGAAATCATAACATTCCTCCATGCTTTGCAGCTTCATAATGACCTCCAGCAATTGCTCGATTGCCGGATCGCAGGAACGCTTGGCATACATATCGTCCTATCAACTCCAATTCGAAATGAATACCACGAATGCGCATACTCCTTAATTTTAGACAAGAAGCCGCCTTTTTCCTTCTATTTGTTCAAAAAACATTCACAAATTCGAAAAAAGCAGTCTGATACTATTTTGGCGCTTTACTACGATATCGCAGCGATGCGGTTTATCCCTGCTGGATTCATGCGCGTATGAGCTGCCGCGGCTCTTCCGCCGTGCGTTGGAGCAGGCTCGCGTTCGAGTACGCTTTTGCTAGATATTGGAATGCATCATATACTTTCAGTGGCAACAATCAAGCGAGTGTAGGAGGGTGTTTATGAAAAAACAAGCGGTAACCGACAGAACGGAGCAAGAAATTTTCCCGATCCAGGACATCGACTACATTGAATTTTATACGGGGAACGCGAAGCAAGCGATGCACTATTTCGTCAAAGGCTATGGATTCCGGCCTATCGCCTATTCGGGCTTGGAGACCGGCAACCGGGATCAAGTATCGTATGTTATCGAGCAGAATAAAATTCGGTTCGTTCTCTCCGGCGCTCTCTCCGACAGTCATCCGATTGCCGAGTTCGTCAAATTGCACGGCGACGGGGTCAAAGATGTCGCATTGCGGGTCAGCAATGTTGAAAAGGCTTACAAGGATGCGGTATCACGCGGCGGAATCGCCATTATGGAACCAGCTGAATATTCGGATGAGCACGGCAAGGTCAAAAAAGCGGTGATCGGCACGTATGGCGACACGATTCATACATTGATAGAGCGGGACGATTATCACGGATTGTTCCTGCCTGGCTATCAGTCGATTGAAGATAGACTTTCGCACCAGCCGGCCGGACTGATCGGCGTCGATCATGTCGTCGGCAACGTGGAGCGAATGGATGAATGGGTTACTTACTATGAAAAAGTGATGGGCTTCAAGCAAATGATTCATTTCGATGATGAGGATATCAGCACGGAATATTCGGCCTTGATGTCCAAAGTGATGCATAACGGAGGCAGAATCAAATTCCCGATTAACGAGCCAGCGACCGCCAAGCGCAAATCGCAGATCCAGGAGTATCTGGAATATTACAACGGCCCGGGGGTGCAGCATCTGGCCTTGCTTACGAATGACATCGTATCGACCGTGACGGCGCTCCGCGCGAACGGAGTGGAGTTCCTCGGCACGCCGGATTCCTATTACGACATGCTCACAGCACGGGTAGGACAGATCGATGAGGATATCGCCAAGCTGAAGGAACTGAAAATTTTAGTCGACCGCGATGATGAAGGCTATTTGCTGCAAATCTTCACGAAGCCGCTTGTCGACAGACCGACGCTGTTCTTTGAGATCATTCAGCGCAAAGGAGCCGTCGGCTTCGGCGAAGGCAATTTCAAGGCCTTGTTCGAATCGATCGAACGGGAGCAGGAACGCCGCGGCAACTTATAGACCCGCGCCGCAGGAAGGAGTTGAAGCCGCATGAATATTGCACCGCACGATCTGCACTGGAAAGACGCCTACAAGCTGATGATAGGCTCCATCCTGCCGCGTCCGATTGCTTTTGTGTCCACGATCGATCCGAACGGTACGGCGAATCTGGCTCCGTTCAGCTTTTTTACAGCCATTTGCGCGGAGCCGCTCCTGATCGGCTTCGCCCCGATGCGCCGGGGGACGGACGGCCGCAAAAAAGATACGCTTGTCAATATTGAAGCGACCGGCGAATTCGTCGTCAATATCGTCGGTGAACGGATCGTCGAGCCGATGAATGAGACTGCCGCCGAATTCGAACCGGATGTGGATGAGTTCCAGGCGGCGGGCTTGACCCCGATCCCGAGCCAGCTCATTCGTCCATACCGGGTGCAGGAAAGCGGCATCCATATGGAATGCGTGCTCCATGACATCCTTCATTTCGGCGATCAGCCTGGCGCCGGCAGTCTCGTCATCGGCAAGGTCGTGCTGATGCATATAAGCGACGAGCTGTACGCCGACGGCAAAATCGACATGGAGAAGCTGCTTCCGATCGGACGCATGGCTGGCCATGTCTACACCCGGGCGGTCTCTGACACATTTATGCTGGAGCGAAAAAAGTAGCGGCATACGGAAAGCGGGAGGTTCTATGAAGCTCGTAACATTTGACACCGGCACCGGCGCGCCGCGCTCCGGCTGGCTGCGGGAAGGCTGCGTCATCGACATGCAGGCCGTCAGCGAAGGTCGGCTGCCTCGCGAATTGCTGGAATTGGTGCGCCATCACGAGAACCATTTGGAGGAGGTTAAGCGCATCGATCGACGCCTTGGCCCTGATGCGGAGTCGCTGCTCGCGCATGCAGGCGTCTATCCAGTGACAGACGTCGCCTTGCTCGCGCCGATTCCGAAGCCGCCGAGCGTTCGCGATTTCTATGCCTTCGAAGCGCATGTAATCGCAGCAAGGCGGCGGCGGGGACTCGATATCGTTCCGGAATGGTACCAGTTCCCGGTGTTCTATTTCAGCAACCATCAGGCCATCGCCGGCCCGAACGCGATTATCCCCAGACCGGCCGCCACCTCGGCTCTGGACTATGAGCTGGAGGTGGCCTGCGTCATCGGCAAGGAAGGACGGGATATCGGGGCAGAGGTAGCGGACGCCTATATTTTCGGCTATTGCATCATGAACGACTGGAGCGCGCGCGATCTCCAACGGGAGGAAGTCAAGGTCGGGCTCGGCCCGGCCAAGGGCAAAGACTTCGCTACGTCGCTCGGTCCGTATCTGGTCACCAAGGACGAGCTGGAGAGGCACCGCGCAGGCGGGCACCACGAGCTGGAGATGGCGGCTCGCGTCAACGGAATCGAGCTGTCGCGCGGCAATCTGCGCGACCTCCATTATACGTTCGGGGAGATGATCGCGCGGGCTTCGGCTGACGCCACGCTGTACCCCGGTGATATTATCGGATCGGGCACGGTCGGGACCGGCTGCATTCTCGAGCTGGGACCGGACGTGCACCGCTGGCTGGAGCCCGGCGATGTCATCGAATTGGAAGTCACTGGACTCGGCCTGCTGCGCAACACTATCGGTTGAAGCGGCGAAGAAGTCGTGCTCGACTGATGCTGAATTGAGAGAGAGGAGGATTCATGTCATGGCCTATTATCGCCGCATGGGAGACATTCCGGGCAAGAGGCATACGATGTTCCGCAAGCCGGACGGCACCCTGTACCGGGAGCAAGTCATGGGAACAAAGGGCTTTTCCGGCATCCAGTCGATCTTGTATCATCATTATCCGCCGACCGCTGTCGGCAAGGCGGAAGTGCACGCCGCCTTCGACATTGAATTCGAAGAGCAAGGAGCGCTGCGCCACCGCCATCTGTTGACCGACGATTGCACCGATACGGGCGATGCTGTCGCGGGCAGACGCTATATGCTGGGCAATGAGGATTTGCTTATCGCCATTGCGAACGTCGATCGGCCAATGGATTATTTCTACCGGAACGGGGACGGGGACGAGTTGTTGTTCGTGCATGAAGGGGAGGGCACCGTAGAGACGATGTTCGGTACGCTCCGTTACCGGCCGGGAGATTATATTGTTATCCCAATCGGCACGATCTATCGCATCATTCCGGAGCCGGGGCGTACGAAGCTCTTGGCCGTGGAGACGAACAGCTGGATTACGACGCCGAAGCGCTACCGCAACGCGCATGGCCAGCTTCTGGAGCATAGCCCTTTCTGCGAGCGGGATTTCCGCGGTCCGGAGAAGCTGGATACTTATGCGGAGGTCGGCGAGTTCGAGGTAAGAACGAAGTCTAGGGGACATATCCACCTGCATATGTTTAATCATCACCCGTTCGATGTCGTAGGCTGGGACGGGTATTTGTATCCGTGGATCTTTAACATAGCCGATTTCGAGCCGATTACGGGCCGCATTCATATGCCGCCGCCGATTCATCAGACCTTCGAGGGGAATAACTTCGTCATCTGCTCCTTCGTTCCCCGGTTATACGATTATCATCCCGAGGGGATTCCGGCCCCTTATTTCCACAGCAACGTAGACAGCGACGAGGTGCTCTATTATGTCAGGGGCAACTTCATGAGCCGCAAGGGCGTGAAGGAAGGCTCCATCACCTTGCATCCGTCGGGCATTCCGCACGGCCCGCATCCCGGCAAGATCGAAGACAGCATCGGCAAAAAAGAAACTACGGAGCTTGCGGTCATGATCGATACGTTCCGGCCACTGCGCGTCGTCAAGCAGGCGCTGTCGTATGAGGATAGCCAATATATGTACAGCTGGTGCGCCGATTCGCAGGAAGCGTCGCGGACCGTGTAAACGCGCTTAGGCGCAAAGATATGCCGATGAAAGGAGCGCATGGCATGAAGCAGCATGGGAAAGTCGTGCATTCCGCCGCCGAGGCGATAGAGGGGATTCAGGACGGAGCCACCTTGATAGTGGGCGGATTCGGCCTGTGCGGTATCCCCGAACTGGCCATTGCGGCGCTGAAAGACAGCGGCGTGAAGAATCTGACCATCGTCAGCAATACTTGCGGCGTGGACGACTGGGGGCTCGGCCTCCTGCTCCCGAAGCGCCAGATCAAGAAAATGATCGCCTCGTATGTCGGGGAGAACAAAACGTTCGAGCGCCAGCTTCTGAGCGGCGAGCTGGAGGTGGAGTTCGTTCCGCAGGGCACGCTGGCCGAGCGCATCCGCGCGGGCGGAGCTGGCATCCCGGCTTTCTACACGGCGACGGGCGTCGGCACGACGGTGGCGGAAGGCAAGGAGCATAAACAGTTCAACGGCCGCACCTACTTGATGGAAAAGGCGATTGTCGGCGATTTTGCGTTCGTCAAGGCGTGGAAGGGGGATTCATTCGGCAACCTGGTCTACCGGAAGACGGCACGGAACTTCAATCCGCTGGCAGCGGCTGCGGGCAAGATTACGATTGCTGAGGTGGAGGAACTGGTCGAGCCGGGACAATTGGATCCGAATGATATTCATACGCCCGGCATCTATGTGCAGCGGGTGCTCCACGGAACCGGGTACGAGAAGCGGATTGAACGGCGCGTCGTGCAGCCGGCGACGCTCGGAACGGGGGGATTCTCATGAGTGACGCACGCGAGGCCATCGTCCGGCGGGCCGTGCTGGAGATTAAGGACGGGATGGCGGTCAATCTCGGCATCGGCATGCCGACCATGATTGCAGGAATCATTCCGCCGGAGTGCAATGTGCTGCTTCATTCCGAGAACGGCCTCCTGGGCCTCGGTCCATATCCTCAGGAAGGGAGCGAGGATCCGGATCTGATTAACGCGGGCAAGGAGACGGTAACCGTCGTGGATGGCGCCTCCTATTTCGACAGCGCCGAATCGTTCGCCATGATTCGGGGCGGACATATCGATCTAGCCATTTTGGGCGGAATGGAAGTATCGGAGCGGGGTGATCTGGCGAATTGGATGATCCCCGGCAAAATGATTAAGGGCATGGGAGGCGCCATGGACCTGGTGAACGGCGCCCGGCGCATCGTCGTCATTATGGAGCATGTGAACAAGCACGGCGAACCCAAGATCAAGCGCGAGTGCAGCTTGCCGTTGACAGGCACGCGAGTGGTCGACCGGTTAATTACCGATTTGGCCGTGTTTGATTTTACCGAAGAAGGCATGGTCTTGATCGAGACGCAGCAGGGAGTTGACGTAGAAGAGATTCAGCACAAAACCGAGGCGTCGTTCCGGGTAAATCCCGCGTTAAGCGCGGTGAACGCGCCGCCCCGGGCATCGGAGTAATGGAGCAAGGAGGATGGTCTATGCAAGTCTCTGTCAAGATTCCGACGAGAAAAGAGATCGAACCGTTAGGCGTATACGTGCCGGGCAAACCGATTGAAGAGGTAAAAAGGGAGTTCGGCCTTACTGACATTATCAAGCTCGCGTCCAATGAAAATCCGTACGGCTGTTCGGAGCTGGCCACCCAGGCCGTCATGCGCGAAATGGAGAAATGCGCTCTGTATCCGGAAGGCACCGCCCCCGAATTGGCGGGAAAGCTGTCCTCTCGCCTTGGCGTGGCGCCTGAATATTTCATTATCGGCAATGGGTCCGACGAGATCATTCGCTTATTGACGCGGAGCTATATTGCAGCAGGAGACGAAGCCGTTATGGCCGATGTCACGTTCTCCCGATACGAGACGAATGTTCTCATCGAGGGCGGCGTTCCGGTAACGGTGCCGCTTATCGACGGCGTCCATGATCTGGCCGGCATGCTGAAGGCGATCGGCAGCAGGACGAAGATGATCTTCGTATGCAACCCGAACAATCCGACAGGGACGATCGTGGGACGAAGCGAGCTGCTTGCCTTCATCGAGCAGGTGCCGCGCCATATTATGCTGGTCATCGACGAGGCTTACTACGAATATGTGTCCGCTCCGGACTATTTGCAGACCGTGCCGCTGCTGGCCAGCCATCCGAATCTGGTCATCCTGCGCACGTTCTCCAAAATTTACGGTCTGGCGGCGCTGCGTGCAGGTTACGGCATGATGCAACCGAGCATTGTGCAGGAGCTGCTCAAAGTGAAGGAGCCGTTCAACTCGAACCGGATGGCGCAAGCCGCGGCCATCGCCTCATTGGACGATACGGCGTTCGCCGCCGACTGCGCGCGGCGGAATGAGGCGGCGAGAACGAAGCTGGTCGCGGAACTGAAGCAGCTGGGGCTGTCCTGTTATCCTTCACATGCCAATTTCCTGATGGTGAAGCTGGACCGCTCCGGAGATGATGTCTTCCAGTCCTTGCTGGCGCAGGGCGTGGTGGTGCGGGCGGGCAGCCTGCTTGGCTATCCGGACACGATCCGCGTATCCATCGGAACGGAGCAGGATAACCAGGTGTTCATCGAGGCCTTGCGGAATATTCTCGGACCCGACGGCCAGTCGGCGTGAGCCGTGAGCGATGCGGGAGGCATTCTCTTGCCTATCTATTATCTAGTGCAGAGGGTCTTTGAATGAGCTATTGCACGGCGTCTTTGATAATGTTGCTTAGCGGAATGGGGGTGACGTTCTGACGGACGTCGTTATTGCAAGCGCCGTGCGGACGCCGATCGGCGCGTTCATGGGCGGATTGAGCGAAGTGCCGGCTGTCGATCTGGGAGCGCTGGTCATCGCGGAAGCGCTGCAGCGGGCCGGGGTGCGCCCGGAAGCGGCGCAAGAGGTGATGATGGGCAATGTGCTGCAGGCGGGCATCGGCCAAGGTCCCGCTCGTCTGGCCGCGATGAAGGCGGGCCTGCCTAGCGAGGTTCCGGCCGTAACGATCAATAAAATATGTGGCTCTGGGCTGAAAGCGGTCATTATTGCCGCACAGGCCATCAAGGCGGGCGATGCGGATCTTATCGTCGCCGGCGGCATGGAGAATATGTCGATGGCGCCTTATTTGCTGGCGCAAGGAAGGGCCGGATATCGGCTGGGGGACGGAGTAGTCGTGGATAGCGTCCTCAAAGACGGGCTTACCTGCTCGATCTGCGGCATCCATATGGGGCAGACCGCGGAAAATATCGCAGCAAAGTATCAGATTGCGAGGGAAGAACAGGATGCCTTTGCCTTGACGAGCCAGCAGAAAGCCCGTGAGGCATGGGAGCGCAGCGAGTTCTCCGCCGAGATCGCACCGGTGGAGATTCGGACCAAGAAGGGCTTGATGAGGATAGAAGCCGATGAGCATCTGCGTCCAGATGTGACGGCCGCTAGCCTGGCGCGTCTCAAGCCTGCCTTCCAGCCGGAAGGCACGGTGACGGCCGGCAATGCCTCCGGAATTAACGACGGGGCGGCGGCGCTTCTCATCTGTTCCGGCCGTATGGCGAAGCAGATGGGACTGCCGGTGTTGGCGCGCATCCGCGCCTACGCCTCCACGGGCGTGGACCCTGCCTTCATGGGCATGGGTCCTGTATCGGCCGGGCAAGCGGCGCTGAAGAAGGCCGGAATGTCGATCGCGGATATTGACGTAGCGGAATTGAATGAAGCTTTCGCCGCTCAGTCGATCGCCGTCATCCGCGAGCTCGGGATCGATCCGGCGGTTGTCAATGTGAACGGCGGCGCCATCGCGCTCGGGCATCCGATTGGCGCCAGCGGTGCGCGCATTCTGGTGACGCTGCTGTATGCAATGAAGCGCAGGCAGGCGGCCACCGGACTTGCGGCCCTGTGCGTCGGCGGCGGTCACGGCGTCGCCGTTGTCGTCGAGCAAATGTAACATATCGAATATGGGTGCACCTCCGATTCTCCTTGGGTCGGAGGTGTTGCCGTTTGATCGCAAGGCACATAGGGGGGCGGCTGCCTTCCTGTGTGAATCATGGGCTTTTAGAAGCTGCATTTCCTCATCAAGATGGAGTTGCTGCAGTTGAGGGTTCCATGTAATGTGGAACTCGATTTTTTTACACCGAAAAATAAGAAAATTACAAGAACAACCTATGAAATAATGAAAATAAGTGATAAATTAATATACCGTCTGGAGTGTGCGTATGATAAACATGAACATCAATGGAAAAGAGGAAATCGATAGTGGAACTAGGTATAAGCACGTTTGTCGAGACAACACCTGATGTCAGCACGGGAACAACGATAAGCCACGCGGAGCGGCTGCGTGAAGTAGTGGAGGAGATTGTTCTCGCGGATCAGGTAGGACTGGATGTATATGGGGTAGGTGAGCATCATCGTCATGATTTTGCGGCATCATCTCCTGCGGTTGTATTAGCTGCTGCTGCATGTAAAACAACGAAAATTCGGCTGACGAGCGCTGTCATGATTTTGTCATCTGCTGATCCCGTACGTGTATTTCAAGATTTTGCAACGCTTGATGGCCTGTCTAACGGAAGGGCGGAGATTATGGTCGGCCGAGGCTCCTTTCTCGAATCATTCCCCTTGTTCGGTTACGATCTGGACGATTATGAAGAGCTGTTCGATGAAAAGCTGGAGCTGTTGCTGCACATTCAGAAGTCGGAGAAAGTAAGCTGGAGCGGGAAGCACCGCCCTGCGATTCAGGATCTAGGCATTTATCCGCGCCCCGTACAGGCTCCTTTGCCGGTCTGGATTGGAAGTGCAGGAAGTCCGGAATCCGCGATTCGTGCAGGGGCATTGGGACTTCCATTTGTTCTCGCCATTATCGGAGGAGTGAATCCGCTCGACTACGCTTCACAGGTTGACCTTTACAAAAAGGCGGCTGCCGAAGCTGGTCACGATGTAACCCGTTTGCCAATTGCTTCTCATTCCCACGGTTTTGTTGCTAAGAATCAAAAACAAGCAATCGAAACGTTCTTCCCGTCTACATTTGCCAGAACGAACGTGAGAGCCGCTGAAAAAGGGGCGCCACCGTACACGAGAGCGGACTACGACGCGGCCTGCAGCTTGGAAGGTGCTCTATATGTTGGCGACCCAGAAACGGTAGCCCAAAAAATTATTCATCTTCGCAAGCATGTTGGTGTCACCAGATTTATGTTACATATGCCGCATGGCACAATGCCTCATGAAGAGGTCATGGAAGCGATACGGCTATTCGGAACGGAAGTAGCGCCTCGTGTAAGAGAAGAGGTAGCAGGTTGGGAGCAACATCATTGTTGAGCTGGATTCGAACAGACGCGGCCTGGATGAGGCAGCGTCTGTTTATCGTTTCTGAGCGTTGTTCCCGTAACACGACATATAAGAAGGTATTGGCAATGCATGCTTGTTTTCAAAAAATTCACTGTATTCACTGTATTATGCAGTATTCTGACCTTTACCTCTATATAGCCGCTCCGCTGGGGCGGCACTTTTAATTGAATTAATCCACAAAAAACAGTAATTATGTGGAAAAAACTACAAGAATCCATGTACTTCCAAAGTAAGATAATGGTATTATCTAGGTGGGAGTTGGAAAACGGCTCTACTACATATATAAAGGTGAGATTACTATGAAGAAGTTTGTATCAACGCTTTTGGTATTCGCATTAATGTTGGTATTCTCAACGAGTGCATTTGCAGCTACGGGGCTTGGTGACACAAGGGACAGTGCAATTGATTTGTATCCAGAAGGCCTACTTGACTTCTATCCAGGAAGCCCAGTCCACCTGTCTATTGAAAACAGCAAAGATGAAGATTGGTTTAAATGGACAAATAACACGAGAAAAATGAAAGGTATTACAGCTTTATTCATAGGAACAGAAGACTATGAAAATTTCAGATTAGGCTATATTATTAAGTACAAAAACGGTGATGAATCAGACCTATTGGACGCTCAACGTTTTGGCCAGTATCAAGCGTTTGATTCCAAAAATTTACCAGACGGTGCTACGGTGTACTTTGTGGTCAAAAAAATAAGTGACGGTACAGCACAGTACCAGTTCGGATTCTATATTGATGATAACTTTTAAGTAGACCATTTTAGGGCCGCTGAATAACCAGCGGCTTTTCGTATTATTAGGTCAACCGGAATTTCTGGTTGGCCTATTTTTGT
>NZ_QYZD01000049.1:183-30239 GCF_003591545.1 Paenibacillus thiaminolyticus | reverse complement strand
CAAACAACGCAGCATGTCGTTCAGACAAACAGTAATATACAAACAACGCAGCATGCCGTACAGACAAACAGTAACATACAGACAACGCAGCATGCCGTACAGACAAACAGTAATTAACAAACAACGCAGCATGGCGTACAGACAAACAGTAACATACAAACAACGCAGCATGGCGTACAGACAAACAGTAATATACAGACAACGCAGCATGCCGTACAGGCAAGACAGTATGCGATACTAGCCAACCTTCACCCGGCACTCCCGATATTAAAAAACGCTGCGCTCCCATTCAGGCAGCGCAGCGATCAATGGCTGCAGCGATAAGCACCGGTCCTGTTCAGGATACCGCTTCCTCCGATTTGGCGCCGGAGCCCTTGCCGGCGGCATCGTCCATCATGCGCGCCTTGCCCATCAAGGCGATGCAGATGAGCGCCAGGCCGACCGGAATCAAGGCCCAGGTGAAGATGCCGCCGATGGAGTCGGCCAACGCCGCCGCCATGCTCTCCTTGATTTCCGGCGGCAGGTTGGCGCTGCCTCCGCCGCGCAGCAGCTCCTCCGGCTTGATGTCGGCCGGCATCGCTCCGCCCGGCATTATGTCCTTCAGCCGCCCGCTGAACAAGGAAGACTGCAGCGAGCCGAAGACCGTAATCCCGATCGTCATGCCGAGAGAACGGCAGAAGGACGAAGTCGAGTTCGCCGTTCCGCGCTGATGATAGCTCATCCCGTGCATGGAAGCCATGCCGAGCAAGGAGAAGGAGAAGCCGACCCCGAGTCCGGTCAGCACCATGTACAAGGTGATCAATGCGCGCGGCGTATCCGCAGACAACGTGCTAAGCGACACGATGCCTGCCGTGAACAGAATGCCCGAGACGATCATCAGCTTGCGGAAGCTCGTCTTCGCAGCTAGAATTCCGCCGATTGAGCTCGTCACGACGGAACCGATCATCATCGGCGTCAGCACGAGACCGCTATTCGTGGCCGACCCGCCGTATACGCCCTGCACGAACATCGGAATATAGACCGTCGCGATGACGAACGTAACGCCGTAGAAGAAAGCGACCCCTTGGCTGGAGGCGAACAGCCGCCGCCGGAAGAGAGCGAAGGAGATAATCGGCTCCTTCGCATTCAGCTCGAACAGAATGAACGCGATCAGGAAGATGGCGAAGGAGGCAAATAACCCGATGATGAATAAAGAGTTCCATTCATATCCATCCTTGCCGCCCAACTCCAGCGCGAACATCAGACTGACGACGGCGACCACCAACGTAACCGCGCCGCCCCAGTCGATGCGCTGCTTCGACTTCGCCGCACTCTCCTGATAGAACTGGGCAATCAGCCACAAAGACACAATGCCGAGAGGCAGGTTGATGTAGAACACCCACTCCCAGCCGATATATTCGGTAATATAAGCGCCGAGCAGCGGCCCCGCCACACTGGAAATGCCGAACACGGCTCCGAACATGCCAGTCATTTTGCCGCGCTGCTCTAACGGAAAGACATCATAAATAATCGTAAAGGCGATAGGCATCAGGGCGCCGCCGCCAATTCCCTGGATGGCGCGGTAGATCGCCAGCATCATGATGCTGTCTGCCGTCCCGCACAGCATGCTGCCCGCCAGGAAGACGAGCAGGCCGAAAATGTAAAACCGCTTGCGGCCGTACATATCGGACAGCTTGCCGAAGATCGGCATGCCGGCCATAGTCGCGACCATATACGCCGAGGTGACCCAGACATACAGCTCGAAGCCTCCCAACTGGCCGACGATTGTCGGCATCGCTGTCGCGACGATCGTATTGTCCATCGCTGCCATCAGAATCCCGAGCAAGAGTGCTGCCACCACCAAGCTCAAGTTGCTCTTTTGAGCCAGCATATCTCATTTCCCTCCTTGTATGTACCGGACCGGCTTCGGAAGCCGGTCCTGATTCACCCGCAATCACTTCGCTGCCGAAGCCGGGATAATTTATTATATAGCGTCAACTTTCCATTTACCAGTAAAAGTTATTCGCCCGAATTTGCCACAATAAATGGAACTTCGCTCGCCGCAGAACCGGGTCCAATCTCCCCTGCTTAGGCCAAAAAGGGACGGCTCTCGCCGTCCCTCCTGCCCTTATTTGTTCCGTCCGCCTGTCCCCTGCCGCTGTGCCTCCTGGAGCAGCCCGGCAAGCTCCTGCTTCAAGCGGAGAAAGGACTCCTCCCCCGTCAGCGCCTCGCGCCGCGGACGCGGGAACGGTACAGCCACCTCCCGCAGCACGCGGGCGGGCCGGCTGGAGAAAACATAGATCGTATCGGAGAGCAGCAGCGCTTCTTCGATACTGTGCGTAATGAACAGCACGGAGCGCCGGTGCTGCTCCCACAGGCCGATGAGCCAGCGCTGCATCTCGCTGCGGGTTAAGGCGTCGAGCGCGCTGAACGGCTCGTCGAGCAGCATCAGCTCATGCGGGCTCATCAGAGCGCGCAGGAACGCGACGCGCTGCTGCATGCCGCCGGACAGCTCATGCGGATACGCCCGCTCATAGCCGGACAAGCCGATATTCGCCAGCCACTGCCGCGCTTCCGCACGGGCATCCTTCTTCGGACGGCCGCCAATTTCCTGAGCCAGCATGACGTTCTGCTCCACTGTTCGCCATGGGAAGAGCGCCGGCTGTTGAGGCATATAGCTGACATACCCCGTCCGGCCCGCCACCTCTTGCCCGTTCATCCGGATATGGCCGCCATCCGGTCGCAGCAGTCCGCCGATCAAGTGGAACAAGGTGCTCTTGCCGGAGCCGGAAGGGCCGATGATGGAGACGAATTGGCCCTGCTTCACCTGCAGCGACACTTGGTCCAGCACCTGCAGCCGTCCTTCGCCGCGGCCCTTCGTCCCCGGGTAGGACATGTCCACCTGCTCCAGCTCCAGAGCAGGCGGCGGCGCGGAAGCCAGCCCGGCAGCTCCTCCCAGCGGTTCAGCCAAGTTGGCGATTGCCTTCATAGCGCTTCCCTCCCTCATTTCTCATTCTCCTCAGGCCGCCAGCGGATGACCATCCGCTCCAGCAGGCGAATCGCACCGAACATCGCCAGACTCAGCAGAATGATGACGACGATGCCGAGGAACATCCGGTCGACGCGGTATGCCGCTTTTTGCAGCATCATATAATATCCGATGCCCCGATCCGTTCCGAGCCATTCCGCGATCACCGCTCCCATCACGCTGTAGGTGGCGGCGATCTTCAAGCCCGAGAAGACGGAGGGTAGCGCATGCGGCAGCTCCAGCTTCCAGAACAGCTGCCCCCGGGTCGCCCCCGTCATTCGCAAATAATGAAGCATCGTCCGATCCGTCTGGGTCAAGCCGTCCAAGGCGGCAACGCAGACCGGGAAGAAGCAGACGAGCGCGATGACGATTACCTTCGGCAGCAGGCCGAAGCCGAACCACAGCATCAGCAAGGGCAGCAGTGCAATCGTCGGCACGTTCTGGCTCAATATAATGAGCGGATAGATCGCGCGCTTCAGCCAAGGAAGCGGATGGAGCAGGCAAGCGAGCGCCAGGCCGATCCCCGCTCCGGTTCCGAAGCCGATCAGCATCAGCTTCAAGGTAGCCAGCGCGTGCAGCAGAATGCCGCTGCCGTTGGCCGCCGCTTCCCGCGCAATATCAAGCGGGCTCGGAAGCATCCATTTCTCCACATCGAACAGCATGACGCCAATCTGCCACGCCAAGATGAACAGCAGGAGGGCCGCCACGGGCGGTCCCGCTGCTGCAAGCCGTCTTTTCATCCCGCCGCCACCTTCCTGCGCATCCCTGCCTCAGCTATGCGGTTCGTCCCCCTCATGCCAATTCCTCCTCTCGATGCTAATCCCGCTCTTGATGCCAGTCCCGGCTCGAACCGTTCGTCCCGGAGAGGCGAAACCCTTGCACGGCTTATCCGCCCTCATTATGCTAACGCCATCACCGCCCGCCGTCATCGCCCCTTCCCTGAGCAGCGTCTGCCCTAGGATTCAGGCAGGAACTCATTCGTGAACGCCTTGTCGATATCGATTGGCTTCTCCATCAGCTTGTTCTGCAGGAGCCAGTTCGTATAGTTTTCCCACACTTCCCGCTTCTGCTCTCCCCAGCGCGGGGCATCGTCCCGGTATTTCGGGCTGAGCCAGCGCTGGCTGGCCATAACCAGTTCCTTGTCCAGGTCAGGCACCTGCTTCAATAAGATCTCTGCCGCCTGCTCCGGATTGTCGATCGCATACTGATATCCCCGGGAGACCGCACGCATGAACGCCTTAACCAGCTCGGGTTCGGACTCGATCAGCTTCTCGCTTGTAGCGATGACCGGGGTGTAGTAGTCGAGCGCATCCGAATATTGATTGACATACATCATATCGATCGGCTCGTTGCGCAGCTCTGCCTCAATGCCGGTCCATCCGTAGAAGATCCAGGCGAAATCAATATCTTTCTTGACCGCTGTAAAAAAGTCGGCGGAGCCCATATTGATATTCTTGATCTTGTCGTAGTCGGCGCCCTCCTGCTGCATGAGCGTCCGCAGCACCATTTCTTCCACCGGCGAGCCCCAGGCCCCGTACGTCTTGCCTTCGAAATCTTGTGGCGACGTAATATGCTTGTCCTTCGGGGCAGCGAACCCGGACGTATTATGTTGAATGATGGCCGCCAAAGACACAATCGGCACATTCTGCGTGCGCGCCAGCGTAATGCTTTCTTGCACGCTGACCCCGAATTGCGCGGCGCCGGACGCGATCATCGCATCGGCTCCGCCCGTGCCGGGCTGGATAATGTTCACTTTTAGCCCTTCCGCTTCGAAGTACCCCTCTTGCTGGGCGACATACACCCCGGTATGGTTCGTGTTCGGCGTCCAATCCAGTACGAACGTAATCTCGCGCAGATCCTTCGCAGCTTCGGCGCCTTGCGCCCCGTCTCCTTGCGGCGTCGGGGCAGTGCCTCCTCCCCCGCAGGCTGTCAACATGAACACGAGCGCCAAGGCAAGTCCAAGCGCTCCTCTTTTTACTGCACGCATGCTTCTCATCCTTCTTCCTCTTCCCCTTTCCGATTCGCCCGTCAGACGGGCGGTATAGATGGCCATGCTCCCTATCTGGCGGAGGATAAGTTGACCCGGCAAGAACACGTCCTGCCAAGCCCCCCCTCATGAGCGGCCGCGTAAGCCATTGCGCAGATACAAAAAAGCGCCCCTCATCGGGGCGCTTACGCTATCCATTACCTATGCGCATGCTGGCGGCAGATCGAACTGAACGACGCGTTCCATGCAGGAGCAATCCGCTTGCACACCCGCGTCTTGAACACGGATGCGGTGCATCGGAATCACCGACCGCCAAAGGAACACACCTACCGTTCGGCGTGGTGCGACGCCATTCTCATTCCTACGCTGGCATTACCCAGATCAGGTGTAAGGGTCAGTATCTTCACGGGATACGATCTCAGCCGGCCTTATTCCAGCCCCCCTAGTATGCGTATGTCAGTTACCGTTTCAATTATAGACCTGCTTCGCTCCCTTGTCCAGACGTTAGGTTGCACCGGAAGCGCATGTTCCATGCCGGCCCTGTGACGAGCACATAGCGAGCCGCCTTCAGCTCGGTTACAATATCCCCGGGAGGGATGTCTTTATCAAAAAACGACTTGTATGGGTTGGAGCCACCGCGATCGCCCTCCTCTTCGGAACTGTGGTATATGCTTCCGGTTCCGGCAGCGACGGCAGCGGCTACGACCAAATGCTCCCCCATATGAAGCAGATGCACCCGGACATGACCGTACCCAGCTGGAGCAAATGGTTCAACACTGCCACGGTGCGGATCGCGAAGCTGTCCGCAGCCAAGGCATGATGCGCAGGGGCATGATGCACGATCAGATGCTGCAGAACGAACACTGGTATTGAGCGGTTAATCAATTATCAAAGGAAGCCAGGGGTTCCAGCCGTGAATACACGGTGGGATCCCTTTTTGGTGCACCGAACAGGGACGGACTGCCCTAAAGGAGTTCTGACGGTCTGCTGGCCGTTCTCCAACGTGAAGGCGCTCCGTTTGATATCGTGGATGCGCAGCTAGCTGGCCGGCTTCCTCCGTCCGTAAGCCCGAACAAGGCGGAATCGCGAGACCGCGGTAGCCATCGAGGCACTGCCTAGCGCAATAGCAATATAAAGACTCATGCGCCCCCCGAAGCGGATGCCCATCATGAACTTACTCCCTCTCAACAGAAACGTTCCATGTGAAACATGGCGCAATTTGTCAAAAAATGCTCGCCAGCCGTCTTGACGGGAGATGCCACTCCGCCCCCAACCCCCATCATGTCTCTTTTGACGTCCGACGACTGCGCCCCCCAACGAAGAGCATCCAAACAGCAGCTTGTTGCCGGCCAGCCTGTCCTTTTCCATTCACGAAAAAAACGCCCGCCTCCGCATCTTATCTGCGAAGCCAGGCGGGTATCTCTCCTGCAAGCTATCATCTATCCATGCTGCGCTCCGCGCCAGTGGACGATTCCATTCCCGGGACGCGGAAGCTTCTCGCCCAATACAAAAACGGCGTTGAGGCTACCGACAGCAGCAGTTTGACGACATAGGTCGTCAACAAAATTTGAATCCATACACTCCATCCGTAATAGCCAGCAAACGCGATCGTGCAGAAGACGAGCGAGTCGGCCAATTGGCTGATTCCTGTGCTCCAGTTACTGCGAATCCATAGCTGGCCCGACTTGGGATACCGTTCCCGCAGCATGCTGAACAGCTTGACATCGAGAAATTGACTGACGAGATAGGCCGTCAGGCTTCCTGCGGCGACCCGCGGCATCAAGTCGAAAATATGCGCCAGCGACGCCTGCGCCGTCTGGGCAACCTCATCTCCCTGAGGAATGAAGGCCAGGGCCATCTGCATAATAATCGTCGTCATGATGAGCATGAAAAATCCGAACCAGACCGCACGGCGCGCTTCCTTCGGTCCATATTTCTCGTTCAGCAGATCCGAGGTCATGAAGAGGCTGGCATTGGCCGCGTTCCCCAGCGTCATCACGATGCCGAACATCTCGATCGTCTTGCCGACCTGAATATTGGCGACAATGGTCATGACGCCGACCCAGGCGAACAAGCCGTTCTTGCCGAACAAGCGGTAGCACAGCAGAAAAAAGCCGAAATTGGCAAGGACAAACAATATCCCCCATATAAAATTAAACATTCGCTATTCCCCCTAGTTTTGATTACGCGGGATGGTTGCGAACCGCGGTGTGATGGCACACAGGGGTATACTTTACCATAGACCAGGTCAATTGCCAATGCCCAAAACTCACTGCTGTCCCTCCCTCTCTCGTCGGCCGGCAGGCCCGCTGGACGGGGGAAGTGCTCGGCGGAGAGCGGCCGCCGTAACGGCCACCGGCCATCCAGGCAAGGCTCCCGCCTAAGCAGAAGAAGCACCTGCCCCTAAAGAGGTGGGAGATGCTTCTGATTGATGTACCATTGATTGATGCACGATTGCTTGATGCGTGATTGATTCATACAAGAAGCTTTATTTGGTGCTGTACACGAAAGCCTTCTTAAATATGCCGCTGTGCCAGCACGAACAGCAGCAGCGCCGGAGCGACCAGCATCAGATTGCCCGCCACCAACACATTCCACGCACTGATGCCTTCCATCTCCTTCAGCATCGCAATGCCGACCGGCGCCCGCCCCAAAAGGAAGCATTAACGCCCACATCGTGTTAATCAGATTCGACCCGCTCATCTACACATAAATAGGAAGGAACACGACCAGCGACGGGATCATGAGCGCCAGCAGCACGAGGCTGAACAGAAGTCCCTTCCTTTGTAAAGGGTTCCTGCATTTCGTGCAAATAAATGATGAAGCCGCACAGCAGCGAAGCGATGCAGCCTCGAGAGGAGGATTGCGGCATCGGCGAGCGCGCAAATTCTGCAAACGGTGGTTTGCCCGGCCTGGAAATGGTGTATGGTGTATATATGGTAATAAGCTGCAGCGAATAAGCATTGCGGTTTCGTTCCCGATTGTATAAGATGGGAGAAAGTTCGAAACAATAAGAAAAAAACATAAGAAAAAACACATTTTTAATAATTTTAAATTTCGGGGTTGACTGTGACTTATATCACATCTAATATTTGGTCTTGATGTTACAATCATGGTGTAAAACTGTTAGTTAAATTTTTCACAAAGTATTTTTGAATAATGAAAAGGTGGGGACCGGTTATGAAAAAGAAACTTGCATTGCTCTTGTCTGCTGTATTGGTCGTAGGTATGCTGGCAGCCTGTGGAGATAAGAAAGAAGACACTTCGGCTGCGCCAGAGACGGAGACAACAACTCCGGCACCGGAGCAAGGACAATTTAAAGATGGCACATACCATGCCGAAGCTGGTGACTTCGATGAGAAATCCGGTTGGAAAGATACATTGGATATCACTGTTAAAGACGGTAAAATTGCAGAAGTGAACTGGGACGCCGTGAACAAAGAAGGCGGCCAAACGAAAAAAGAACTGGGCGAAGAGTACGGCATGAAGAAAGCCGGTTCCGAACTGGAATGGAACGAGCAAGCGAAGAAGATGGAAGAGGAGCTGCTTGCGAAGCAAGATCCTGCCGCCATCACTGTAAAAGACGATGGCACGACGGATGCAGTCGCCGGCGTATCCATCCATGTCAACGGCTTCGTGAAGCTGGCTGAGGAAGCTCTCGCTTCGGCTAAGTAATCTGGCTTCGATTCAGGATTGAATATAGAGCTCCGCAGTAAGAGAGTACGGTGGCCTACGGGTACAGATGACGCTTGATGGCCTTCCCCCTTGCTCTCCTGCTGTCGGGGCTCCCTTCATGATATGGTTTAATTTTGAACCAACGCAATTCATACTACATCGTTACGCAGGGGTGAAAGCATGAAAGAGATCGTTGTGTTGGGCGCAGGCTACGGCGGCGTCCTGACGGCGAAGAAGCTGGCCAAACGCTTCAAGAAGGATGAGGATATCCGCATTAGGCTGATTGACCGCAAGCCGTTCCATACGATGATGACCGAGCTGCACGAGGTCGCTGCAGGACGGGTTGACGAAGATGCCATCAAGATGGACCTGAAGAAAATTTTCGCAGGCCTCAAGGTGGAGATCGTCCTCGACGAAATCACGAACATTGATTTTAAGGGCAACAAGCTTCAGGGAAAACGTGACACGTATAAGTACGACCATCTTGTTATCGGTACCGGTTGTAAGCCGTCATTCTTCGGCATTCCGGGTGCAGAAGAGCATTCCTTCTCGCTGTGGTCGTTCGAGGATGCGGTGAAGCTGAAGCAGCAGATCCGCCAAATGTTCATGGATGCTACGAAATTGAGCGATCCGGACAAGCGCAAGCAGATGCTGACCTTCGTCGTCGTCGGCGCCGGCTTCACCGGCGTGGAAATGATCGGGGAACTGGCGGAATACCGCGAGCAGCTGTGCAAGGAATTCTATGTCGATGAATCCGAAGTTCGTCTCGTCGTGGCCGATATGGCACCGAAGATTTTGCCGATTCTGCCGCAGAATCTTATCGACAAAGCGGATAAATATCTCCGCAAAATGAAGGTCGAGATCATTACCGGAACGAAAATCTCCGGCGTGACCCCGAACTCGGTTATTCTTGGCGAGGACAACGAGATTAAATCGAGCACGGTCATCTGGACGGCCGGGGTCGAAGGATCCGATCTGGTCGGCAATCTCGACGTGCAGCAGCAGGGCCGCAAGCGCATTTTGACCAATGACAAGCTGCAGTCCGTTGATTATGACAATGTGTATGTTGTCGGCGACAACATCTTCTATATTCCGGAAGGCGAAGAGCGGCCAGTGCCGCAAATGGTCGAGAACGCCGAGCACTCCGCCGGCCTCATCGCCCACAATCTCGTATGCGACATCAAGGGCGGCACGCAAAAATCATATAAGCCTACCTTCCACGGCACAATGGTCTCCATTGGCGGACGCTATGGGGTTGCCGCCGTCGGAACGCCGAAGAAGCTGTTCCATTTCTCCGGCTTCCTGGCCATGTTCTTCAAACATATGATCAATATCGTGTACTTCCTGCAAGTACTCGGCTTTAACAAGATTTGGACTTATTTGATGCACGAGGTCTTCCATATCGAGAACCGCAGAAGCTTCGTTGGCGGCCACTTCTCCAAGCGTTCGCCGAACTTCTGGCTCGTGCCGCTTCGTATCTATATCGGTGTCATGTGGTTAATGCAAGGTTGGGAAAAGGCGGCGAAACTGCTGAAGGATCCTTCCCAAATGTTCTTGATTCCGCCGAAGGCAATGGATGGCGTCACGGCGGCTACGGAAGCGGTAGATGCGGTCCATTCGACCGTAGACGCCCAGACGGCCGCATCGGCCGTAGAGGGAGCAAGTACGGCTATCAAGGCCATTCCGGTGCCGGATTTCCTCAAAAGCATCGTCGATTGGTCGATGGATCTGATGTTCTATACGAGTGACGGCGGCTACACGACGATGGCTTATCTTTTCCAGGGCTGCATGGTAGCGGCTGAGGTTATCTTCGGCATTATGCTGATTCTGGGCTTGTTCACGGCGATCTCCGCGATCGCAACATGCGCGATGGGCGTCATGATCTACACGTCCGGCATGGCTCCTTACGAGATGTTCTGGTACTTCTTCGGCGGCATCGCACTGATTGGCGGTTCCGGCAGCACCTTCGGCTTGGATTACTACCTGTACCCTCGCCTGAAGCGAATCTGGAAGAAGATTCCGATCGTGCGCCGCTGGTACCTGTATACCGATTAATCGGGACCCAGGCGATATAACATTCATTGACAACGGCAAAGTAATGTGTCCCTGTGTCACATTACTTTGCTTATTTCTACAGGGAAGCGGGGGGTTCCCATGAACCGGCAACTTATGAAGGACACGATGCAGATGCTTGAGCAAGAGCTTCCGCCGCTGGCTGGCATCCACATAACGGCAGGCTCGGACGAGCGCTACCTGTCCGATATGGCCCGGACGCTGGACGCTTACGATATGACGGCGCAGGAACGGCGCGTGCTGTTAGGCTGCTACTGGCTGCTGCGTCAAGCGATGCGAACGCATCACCATGTTCCCCAAGATGAGCGTCTGGCGGGAAAGGCGGTGCTGGACGGCGACTTCTTGCTCAGTCTGTACTACCAGTTCGCCGCGCGTCAGGGGTTAACCGAACTGATAGCCGAGATGGCTACAGTCAACAAGCGGATTCAGATACGGCGGGCAGAGGGAAAAGGAACGGAAACGGAGCTGCACCGGAAGATGTCCCGGTTCCTGATGAAGCGTTACAAGCAGGTCGCGTATGAAGTCATTTGACGGCACGCTGCATGAACGCCTGCATATCCCGCTCGCCCGCATCAACCGCGACCTGGAACGAATTGTGCTGCATGACCCGGATGTATCCTCCCGATCCATCGTCGCGCTCAGCGTCATGGATCTCATCCGCGCTGGAGGCAAGCGTCTGCGGCCGATCATGACGATCGTCGGCAGCCGGTTCGGCTCCCGTCCGGAGGCGGACAGCGTCTATCAATTGGCCGCGATGGTCGAAATGGTTCACGCCGCCTCTCTCGTTCACGATGATATTCTGGATCAGGCTGAGACGCGGCGTGGACAGCCTGCCCTGCATCACAAGACCGGCATTTATTCCGCGGTCCATATCGGGAATTATATTATGTGCCGCGTCATGGAGCTCGCCTCCGCTAAAGGGCAGGAGGCAGAGAAGTATATTCACGAGTTGGCCTCGGTCACGACGACCCAGCTCTGTCTCGGAGAATATCAGCAGATGGAGCAGCGCTTCAATCTCGATATCTCGCTCGAGGCCTATTGGGAGAAGACCCGGAACAAGACCGCCCTGCTGATGGCCACCTGCCTGGAGCTGGGCGCCAAGGCCGCCGACGCCGACCCGGATGTCGTGGAGAGCCTATACCTGTTCGGCGAGCTGCTCGGCATGGCCTTCCAGATTCGGGACGACATCATGGACTTCACGGCGACCGCCGAGGAGTTGGGCAAGCCGGCAGGCACCGACCTGCGGAACGGTCATGTCACCCTGCCCGTCATAATGGCGATGAAGGACGATGCCACAGCAAGCAAGCTTCGCCAGCTGCTGCGCCCGGACGCCTCCGAAGCGGTACTGGACGAGGCAATCGAGCTCGTCCGGCAGAGCGGCGGCCTGAAGGAAGCACTGGCGGTGAGCCACCGGTTCATGAAGCAGGCCTGGGACGTGACGGAGCAACTGTCCGCATTTCCGGCACATGCCGACCTGCGCACGCTATGGTCCTATTTCGAGGCGCGGACATATTGACCCGTACCCGGCAGAAGCCGAATCTCTTGGTTACAAGAGGTTCGGCTTTGTTGGTTTCCCGAATAATTCAACTGTTTACTCTTTTGTCCATTGGGGCAAGGTGGTATTATTATGTTATTGCGCGCAGCCTGTCTGCCAATCGCAATCTGCATCTTAGATGAAGGAGGATCGACAGTGAAACCTCGGCGATTTGTATTAGAAGCCGTTATGCTAGCGGTATACGGCCATTTATTCGAGCCCCGGCGGCCAGTTGAATATGTAATCCCTTATACCACGATCATGGAATTGTACGAGATGCGTCAGGAGGGTGAGCAGGTGATGCCCGACCCGGAAGAAGACGTATTGGCCAAGCAGCAGATCGAACAACTGATCACCTATTTCGAGAGCGAATTGAACAAAAAGAAGATCGAACGGGCCTTAACCGCTCCTTGGCGGACCAGCCCTCCCCTTCTCTTGCGCGACAACGTCTCTTGCGTCATCATCAACGCGATGGACAACGCGCGCTACGGAGAACTGTTCGATCCGGTGGAGACGGAGCTCATTCTGACCTCCATGCGCGAGCAGGCTCCTTTGTTGACGGATCAGTTCGAATTTGTCAGCCGGCTCATCGCCAATGAAGTGCCGATTCCGATCTATGACATCGATGATTTCGAATATGCCGTCGAACAGGAAGACTTCCCTGACGACACCGGCATCCATTAGCACCAGCCCGCCCCTTAAGCTAGCAAGAGGCGGGTTTTTGCATGGGAAGGGCGTTAACGCTTAAATAGCTCTTTGTTGTATTCCTCCTTGATATTGCGGTATACCACCTCATTCTGCTTGGAGTACCCCGTAATATCGACAGGGTTTCTTTCAATCCGATCGCTAACTGCAATCACGAAGCGAGTATCGTTGTAACGAATAGGTTTGAGCTCCTCCCGCATTTCTTGTGAATCCACCGCTTTCACTGTAATATGGTCGATCGCTTCGTCATACAGGATGGAGGTAAACATAACGCTCCCATTCTTTGAACTCGTATGCCAATACACTCGTTTTCTCTCTGGCGTCCCTCTCGGAATATAAAGATGATTAATAATGGAATCCCCTGGTTCGGAATAGAAAATATGCGTATAATAATGATTATCCGTGATAAACGTGACATGATATGAGTTGATGTCATACGTTACGAGGGAATCCTGATTGAGCTGATACTTGGAGCCGACATACGATTGGTACGGCGCTATCGGATCTCGCTTCATCAGCATGATGGCTGCGCCGATGAGGATAGCCACGAGAATAATGCAAGCGGTGAACAGGATGATTCTTCTCTTGTTCATCACGACCACCTTTCTTCCCAGAAGAAAAAAAGAGGAGTCCCCCTCCTCTTTAAAAACTCATGTAAGTACTTTTCTCACGTAACCAATAATCATAATCTTTATTAAAGCCAATACCTACAGACCAGGGACCAACGCTTATAGTCCACATTAATGCGCGAGCAGGCTCCGTTGTTGACGGATCAGTTCGAATTTGTCAGCCGGCTCATCGCTAATGAAGTGTCGATTCCGATCTTCGACATCGATGATTTCGAATATGTCACCGAACAGGAAGACTTCCCTGACGACTTCGGCGCCCGCTAACTCCAGCCCGTCCCTTATGTCAGAATTGCCGGTTTTTTGTATACATCCGACCTTACTTGAACAAACTTTTGTCGTATTTTTGATTCACGTTCTTGTACACGACCTTATTCTCCTTGGAGTATCCTGTAATATCGACAGGGGATTGCTGGATTCGATTGTCAACTGCAATCACGAAGCGGTAGTTATTGTACTGAATCGGGTGCAGTTCCTTGCTCATCTCCCGCCCGTCCTCTGCCTTCACGGTAATGCGGTCAATCGCCTCGTCCAGCAGGACAGAGGTAAATATGACGCTGTCTTGACGTGCGCTAAGGTGCCAATGCACTCTTGCATCCTCTGGTGTCCATTTCGGAAAATATAGATATTTAATAATATCATGGTTGGCATCCGAATAGAACACAAGCGTTTCCCCGTTGCTATCCGTGAAAAAATCGACATGATGCGAGTTGATCGTATACGTCACGCGGGAGTCCCGGTCTAGCTGGTGCATGGAACCGGCACGCGACTGAAACGGCGCTATCGGATCGCGGTTTATTATCTTGATGACAACGACGGTGAGAATAACAGCAAGAATTAAGAAACCCGCGATCAGGGCTCTTTTTCGCTTGTTCATTTGGACCACCTTTCTTTAGTAAGCAGAAAAAAGAGGAGTTTCCTCCTCTTTAAAAACTCATGAAAGTAGGTTCGTCAAACTTCCAACTCTCGGATTCATTTGCAATGCCAATACCTATTGAAAATGGTCCAGCACTTATACTGTTAACATATGCTCTGCCCCATGTGTGTGCTACAGTCACTTTAAACGAAATCGTTGTTCCAGGTCGCGGATAACCATCCGTAAAATTAAAATGATACCACATTAAATGTCTATATCCGTTATATTGCCCAAACTTAGGAGGATTGACTCTTGCAACTTGGACCGTATCTTGAAAAGAGTATGCTGCACCTCTCCTTTCTATTTCCTTATCTGCTCTATATGACCAATCCGTTTCAGCCAGGGTACCGTGCGTTATTGTGTAAAACTTTGGAGAGATAACATTTATATCGCGATGCAATGAGAATAATCCTATTCCGTCTTTCCCTCCAACATCTATCGTTCCGTGGCAGGAAAGCGGACATTGTACATCATTGTAGAAGTTGGTGTTTATCCACATTCCCGCCATTTCAATAACATGCAATCCCACTTTGGAATCATAATAGATTGTAAGCTTATCCAGTGCATAATCTCCTTTTGTAGATAAAGGAGTAACTGATTGCTCCTCCTCTTGACTAACCTTGATAAAACCCAATTTTTGATAGCCCTTCTCCATCTCTTCAAGTTCCGCTTGTGCAGATAAAACTTGTTCCGATTGCATTGTAAAGTGCTCTGACATTTCATCCAGTTTTGCTTTCGCCTTTGCAACCGCCAAGAAATGCCTTCCAACCTCTTCACTTCTCTTCTCAACTATTAGTTCTTCTTCTTGTGAAAGGTTCCCTTTGTTTACTCGTGAACCATTTTCAGTTATGTTTCCTTGTGCAAAGACTGTGCTGGAGATACAGAGCATGGCAACTAAAAAAAACATAATGATTTTTCTCATTTCCAACCTTCTAATACAGATATTTCAATAACAGTATATTGAATGACCTGGGTAAAATATATAGGCCTTTGCTCCCATCATTTGGTTAATGAGGTTAACATTTCGCTAATGCCGTAAAGGGCGATTAACAAACTGTTTCTAAACAGTCATCTCACATTTAACGCTTTCGCCACTTGTATGGTAAATTGAAGTCAATCAAGTTAGTTAGTTGAATAACTAATAAAGGTGAACGTAATTTTCTGCAAGGAGGGAGCTTGACATGGCCAAGCCGAATATCGTCTCCCGCGACATGCTGCTTGAAGCGGCCCGGATCTGTATCGCCGACCGGGGACCGGAGCGAACAACGCTGCGGGCCGTCGCGGAGCAGGCGGGTGTGACCCAGGGGACGGTATTTTATCATTTTCGGACGAAAGAGCAACTGATGATGGAGGTGCTACGGGGCTGGTGCGAATCATCCTGGGCCGAGATGCAAACCGAATCGGCAGTGCGCGATCTGGCGGATGCGTTGGCAGCCGCACGCAGCCGCTGCGGCTTCGATTCCCCGTACCATCGCCTCTTCTTCGCCATGGTGGCGCACAGTCTGCATCAGCCGGCGATGCAGACGCCGCTTCGTCAGCTGCTGGCGCAGGAGAACGAGCAATTGGCGAAGCTCCTGGAGAGCCGCATCGCCCAGCCGAGCAGCACAGAGGAAGAGAGCGGAAAGGCGGCGGAGCGGCCGAAGGCTAGGCAAGGCGCTCTGTCTCCCGGGCGGCTGGCGCCGATTCTGAACGCGCTCATCGATGGAATTGCGCTGCAGGCGCTGCTGGACCCCGAATACCCGGTCGATCAAGCATACCGCGATGCGGAGGTATGGATACGGGCCATGCTGGGTAAGGATGTGCCCTGAAAGTTCGAGTTGAGCAGCATTTCATTGCATAAAAGAGGATGGAGCTATGCGCTGGTTTATCTTATGGGGATGCCTAGTCTGGATCGGGGCGACTGCCTCGTTCCGCTGGTTCGGCGGCTGGCTGATTCAACCGGCAAATCCAGGGTGGATGGTACTGTTCTACTTACTCACGATACCGATTGTCGCGGCCATTGCGGTGCCGGGGATGCTGATATTATCAGTCTCAATTGGTATTCGTCGCTCTTTCCTTCGATGCCCCTTACCTATGCCCCCGCCTT
This sequence comes from Paenibacillus thiaminolyticus, assembly GCF_003591545.1. Lineage (GTDB taxonomy): Bacteria > Bacillota > Bacilli > Paenibacillales > Paenibacillaceae > Paenibacillus_B > Paenibacillus_B thiaminolyticus_A. The sequence goes on along the minus strand of NZ_QYZD01000049.1, from coordinate 13,630 downwards.
CGCCGGCTGGCTCATGTGGGCTTACGGACTCATTCTGTTAAGCGGCTGGGCGGGTATCAGGCGGCGCCAGAGAAGTCAATAGACTATTTTTCCGAGCTAAAAATATCGATGCCAAGTTCAGCTAGCACGTCTATAGCCTCTCTTACGGGGAGCTTGGGCAAAGCGAATTCGTTAGCGATGACCTCTTCGATCTCGGCAACAGAATGCAAGGTGTGCTTATCAATCCTGCCGTCTGAAAGACGAATGCCGAATTGGTTGTTAACTAAGGAGACGCTTCTGCCCTGATTCAACTGCCAGAGCTGGCATCTCAGAATGGTCATGAATGTCGTGCCCGCCCTAGTAGATTTCAAGATAATATCATGGAACTCTTCGATTTCGCGTTTTTGGTTGCTATTAAAATGCCACTCTTCCCCGTTCTGTTTGCCTTGCGTATACCTGACATATTTATAGCGGCCTGTGTCCGGATGGACGGGTTGGATATGAACTTTATCATCACCGAATTGGGACGTTAAGGAGATTGCTCTCAAACCTGACAGGCTGAAAAATGGGGGCGGCAGCCCCGCAGTCCACATATACTCGCTCTTCCGGGAGCTCTACCAGAATCCCCATATGTTCGTTGCCAAGCATGACATAATCGCAAGCAAAGTTTAACTGCATTAATAATTCACGCAGATTATAGTTTAATGTATAACATGTACCTCCGAAATGGGAATCGAAATGGTGCTGAACCCACGTTTCAACCGGAGGAATGATAAAGCCATTTTTGTGCCGATCTCGAAAAAAGAGTAATTTGCTTATATTCTCAAACGGCAGCGCAGATAAATGAGAGCGGCATATTTTAAATGTTCTAACCAAGCCGCCATATCATCCTGTCTCCCCTCGCCTATGATTTGGAATTGGCATCATTATAGAGAAGATATCCAAAAACTTCAAATTAGTAGTATTCGCGCCAGCAGGCCTTGAGTTCAGCACAAAAGAAAAACACCCTTCGCGGGTGTTGGTTCTTATGCGTGGGTGAACGTCTTGTGAGTTACTTAGTCCCCTTTTGTCCACTTCTATGTGGGCACATCAGGACCTTTCCACACATAGAAGACGATGCCGGCGTTCTCCTATTTCTATGGCTGTAGCAAGCAATACTGACGATTTCGCCGAAGCTCGTCCTCATCTCTGAAGCGCCAATATATCAGAGCAGAAAGAAGTCAGCCATCGTACAAAACAGAATCAGCATGCTGATGACCTGATTCAAGTTGTAGGAGGCCACGTTCATCCGCTTCCGGTTACTCGGCCGGACGATGCGGTGCTCGACCGCCAGCAGCACGGCGGAGATCGCGATGCCCGTCAAGTAGAGCCAGCCCAGCCCCCGGATGAAGAAGAGGGCGAACAGCACCGCCAGCATGATCGTATGGAGCGAGCGGGCGATGAACAGCGCATCCTCATAGCCGAACAGGCTTGGCACGGACCACAGTCCCGTCTTCCGGTCGAACTCGATATCCTGCGTCGCATAAATAATATCGAAGCCGGCAATCCAGAGCATCACCACCAGGCCGAGCAGGAATGGCGTCAAGGCCAGCTTGCCCGTAACGGCGAACCAGGCGCCCACCGGCGCTGACGCAATCGTGAAGCCGAGATACAGATGGCAGAGCCATGTGAACCGCTTCGTATACGAATACGAGCAGATAAGCACGATCGCGACCGGCGACAGCCAGAGGCAGAGCGGATTCAACATGCCTGCCGCGAAGATGAAGACGGCGAAGTTCAGCAGGATGAACGCCGTCACTTCCCGCTCCTGAAGCAGCCGCTGCGGCAGATGGCGGTGGGCCGTCCGCGGGTTCGCCTCGTCGTATTCCCGGTCAGCCAGCCGGTTAAAGGCATTCGCGCCGTTCCGCGCCGCGACCAGCGCGATGAGCGACCACAGCACAACATGCGCGGACGGCAGACCGCCGGCGGCCCATACCATGGAGATAAGCGCGAACGGCAGCGAGAATAGCGTATGCGAGAACATGACGAGCTCGCCGAACAGCCGGGTCTTGCGGTACAGCTTCTGAATCCAGATCATTTCTGACTCCCCCAATATGCAATCATCCTGACTTCGGCACCAGAACAATCCCCAGAGCCAAGGCAGCCTGCATGAACAATCCGGTGCAGGCTGCGGCTCTGGCGGGAACATGCCTATGCATATATTGTCACCCCGGACAATACCTATACATACGTCCAATCCTGGCAACCTCCATGCCTCCATGCTGCCGGCGCCTGGAACCGACCGATGTGGCCGATGCGATTCCTGATTCTACGCTTCGATGCCGCCCAGAACATCATCCAGCGCTTCCAGCATCGCATCGATATCGCCCGCCTCAATGACGAGCGGCGGCTGGAAGGCCAAGACGTTGCGCCCGATGCCGTTCTTCCCGATGATGAAGCCGCGCTCCTTCATCGCTTCCAGCACGGCGTCGGTCAGCGCAGCGCTGTCCATTCCCGCGGCGCCCTGCAGCTCTGCGCCGAGCATCAGTCCGCGGCCGCGCACGGCCGCGATAACCTCATGCTTCTGCTGCAGCTCTTCCAATCCTTGCTTCAGCCGTTCGCCTAACCGGGACGCCCGATCGACGAGCCCTTCTTCCTCGATGTAATCCAATACGGCCAACGCCGTCGCGGACGAGACCGGATTGCCGCCGAAGGTCGAGGCGGACGGACGGTTGAAGCTCGCCGCAATCTCGTCGGTCGTCGCGAAGGCGCCGATCGGCACCCCGTTCCCAAGCGCCTTGGCCATCGAGACGATATCCGGCGCGATGCCGTCATAGTCGAGCGCGAACATGCGGCCGGTTCGGCCGAAGCCGGTCTGAATCTCATCCGCGATGAGCAGCACGCCATAGGCCTCAAGCAGCGCCTTCACTTCGCGGAAGTACCCTTCCGGCGGCACGATCATGCCGCCATTGCCCTGAATCGGCTCGACAATCATCGCCGCATACCGCTCAGGAGCCGCCTCGAGCGCCTGCTTCAGCGCCTCCAGGGAGCGCCGCTTCGCCGTCTCCGCATCGAGGCCGGCCTCGTGCGGCCGCGGAATGAACGTCACGCCGCCTTCATCGAGATGGTCGTCGGCCCGCCACATCGGCAGGCCGGTCACGCCCATCGTCAGCCAGGTGCGGCCGTGCAGCCCGTACTCCAGCGCCAGGAAATCGCGGCGCTTCGTATGCAGCCGGGCGAGCAGCAGTGCGCCCTCATTGGCCTCCGAGCCGCTGTTGCAGAAGAACGTGCGCGACAGCCGGCCCGGCAGGATGCCGTTCGCCAGCCGCTCGGCCAGGTCGGCCATCGGCTGCGTCAAATAAATCGTCGTCGTATGCTGCAGTGTTTGCAGCTGCTTCACCGAAGCCTCCGCGATGCGGGGGTTGCAGTGGCCGCAGGCGACGACGGACACGCCGGCAAAGAAGTCCGTATACCGGCGGCCTTCATGGTCGTACAAGTATTGCATGGAGCCGCGCACAATCTGCGGCGGCTCGCGGTAGAAATGCTGCGTGCACGGGTAGAAATAAGCCCGCCGCTTCGCCAGTACGCCCTCCGGCCCGATAAAAGCGCTCCCCTCTGCGCCGCTTGCCGGGTTGACTTCCTGCCGTTCGTTCCCGATGCTTGTCATCGCGTACCCGCTCCTTCCTTCTCCCCGGTTGCTTGCTTCTGATCCATCACTGCCTTTGCTTCCGTCGCTATTTTCGTTTGCGCTGGTGCCTTCAATTCCGTCGCTATGTTCGATTCGGCGGCAGGTTCCGCTTCCGTCTTCGCTTCCGCCGGCCCCTTCGGCTCTCCCATCGGGCGGTCGAATTGCAGCGCGCCCAGCGTATAGCCGGCATAGACCGGCTGCATGCCGCGATAAATATCCTCGCATCGTTCCAGCCCCTGCAGCGCCGTCCGGTAGGCCTGTACGATGGCGCGCAGCTGCTCGGCCGTATACGACTGCCCTTCAATCCGGAAGTGGTTCACTCCGGCGGAGTGGAGTTCGGCGAGGAATGGCATGTAGCAAAGCTCCTTGCACAAGGCGAGATGATTGCGGCCCCGGGCGTCCCGGTAGACCGGATTCTCTCCTTTGTCCGTCATCAACACGAGATAACGGTTGTCGACGTAGCGGTTATCCTCCTGGCTGATCGGCTCCAGCACCTCCGCATTCTCATACAGATCGAGCTCCAAATACATGACGACCGGAGACCCGTGCACGATCACCTCAACCGGAACCGGGCTCTGCTCCAGCAGCAAGCCGAGATCATGCAGCGGCAGCTCCAACGACGCCGTGACCCGCTCCAGACCGAAGCGCTCGTGATAGAACTCGGCCGAACGGGCGTTGTACACGTTCAGATTGACGTCCCCGATCAGCGGCAGGCCCGCGTCGCGGAAGCAACGCATCGCGCCTAGATTCGTGACGAGCAGCCCATCCAGACCACTGTGGTCCTGCGCCAGGGCATGGCTGTATTGCTCCATATGCAGCCCATCCATCATGCGCGGCAGGCCGAGGACCACCTTCGACTCGCCAGCGGCGCCTGCAATCCGTTCGATATCGCTCCGCGTGAATGGCCGGGCCGGCTGGAACACATCTCCCGCGAGATAGACGATATCGGCGCCTGCTTCCAGCGCAGCCTGCGCCTGCTCGGCATCGTTCACACGAACGGAGAGCTGCGGGCGTTCCGTCCGGCGGGCTGAGGTGCGCACCTCCCCCAGGGCAGCCTTCACTTGCTCGATGCGCTCCTCCTTCATCTCGCGTTCGGCGGTCGGAGTGCTGAATACTTTGCCCGTGCTGTAGAACTTGCCGGTTCCCTCATAACGGGTATTCAGATAATCCAGTCCCGGATTGCCGAACGCATAGGCAGTTGAGAAATCCCGCTTCCGGTTCTCGAACAGCTTGCGGCTGTCCTGTGAGCGCTCGAATCCGACCGGATCGGCGATATAACGGTCGATCGCGTCCCCGTAGCTGTTCACCAGCATGCAGAGGAACTCGGCGTCGCGCATCCGGCCCTCGATCTTGAAGGAGGTGATTCCCGCCTCGATCAGCTCCGGGATATGCTCATACAGGTTCATATCTTTGGCGGCCAGCGGATATTCGGTCGGGTACACGTTGCCGTCCTTCTTCACGCGGTATTCCCAGCGGCACGGCTTCATACAGCGGCCCCGGTTCGCGCTGTTGCCGAACAGCAGCGAGCTGTAGTAGCAGTTGGCGCCGTGCACCGTGCACATATCGCCATGGACGAAGTATTCGAACTCCATGCCGGTCTTCGCCTGCAGCAGCTGCGCCGTCCGGAGATCCATCTCCCGGGAAGCGACGATGCGCGTCACGCCAAGCTCCTGCAGCGCACGGATCATTTCCTCGTTATGCACGTTCATCATCACCGAGGCATGCACGGGAAGACGGTTCAGGTTCATCTCCTTAATCAGCGGAAAGACAGCCATATCCTGGGAGATAATCCCGTCCGGACTGACCTCGTTCAGAAATGACAAATACCGCTTCGCTTCCTCGATATCTTCGCCGTTCATCAGATTGTTGACCGTTACATAGATACGCTTGCCCCGTTCATGCGCCATCTCTGCGGCCAACCGAATCTCGTCGTAAGACAAATTGTAGCCCTTGCGCATCATCCGCATGTTCAGCGACGGCCCCCCGAAATAGACGGCATCGCAATTCGCCTCGATCACTTCTTTGAAAATTTCAAACGTGCCTGCCGGTGCCAGCAGCTCGACCTCTTTGCCGTGAAAATATCTAGCCATGCCCCGTTCCTCCTATCCCACATATCCATACTGTCTTACTGTCAATTTTATTTTTCCTAATTTTAAATATATCAGGCTTTGAAATATTTTATGTGATATTTTTCACTCAATAAACTGTAAATATAAATGTGGTGGTGATCGATACCGCTCCGATCACCACCACGATATGAAGAGCAGCAACACGAGGAACGACGCGATGAACAGCGTGTCCGGCGTCCGCCATACGAGCATGCGCAGCGACGTGCGCGGCGCATGCAGCACATAGCCCCGGGCCTCCATCGCCTGGACCAGCTCCTCGGCCCGCCGGAATGCGCTGACGATGACAGGCACCATCAGCGTCATGACCATCTTGCCCTTCTGGACGAAGGAGATCTCATGGAAATCGGCGCCGCGTGAAGCCTGCGCCTTCATCACCTTGTCCGCCTCCTCGAATAGGGTCGGAATGAAGCGCAGCGAGATGCCGATCATCATCGACCACTGCTGCGGCGATCCGCCGGCGAAGCGCAGCGGCTTCAGCACGCGCTCCAGGCCGAGGTTAAGCTCGACTGGCGTCGTCGTGAACGTCAGAATCGCGGTGAAGGTGACGAGCAGCGCCATGCGCCATACCGCGTACGCCCCGTAGGTCACGCCTCCGGTCGTAATATTGAGCTTGCCCACATTCACCAGCGAGTTGCCGGTCTTGTCGAATAAGATATAGAACAGGAACATGAAGGCCATGATGAACCAGAGTGGCCGCGACGCCCGAAAGTAACGGGTTAAGGAAATGCGCGAGCTCATCATCACAAGCAGGGCGAATCCGCTCAGCACCGCAAGCTCCGCGAACGCGTCAGCCATAATGACCGTAATCAGAAACAGGACCATCGCCACCAGCTTTCCCCGCGGATCCAGACGGTGAATCCAGGAATCGGCGGGGACATACCGACCGAGCATCATTTTCGCTTCCATCTGGCTAGTCCCCCTCCCTGCTGTCTAATGGGCGGTCTCCCCTTCCGGCCTTGCCCAGCCGCTCCGCGATCCAATCGGCCCAGTCCGCCGGATCGGCTGGCAGAGCGTCAAGTGGCGCGCCCGTTCTCTCCGCCACCAGCGCCGCGAGGCGCAGCGTGGCGGGAATCTCGATCCCGGCCGCTTCCAGCTCTTCGGGCCGGCGCATCAGCTCCTGCCGGCCACCCTGGAATACGATGCGGCCTTCCTTCATCAGGATGAAGCGGTCGGCATACGCGAACACTTCATCCAGGCGGTGCGTCACCATGACGACCGCCTTGCCCTGCTGCGCACACAATCCGTGCAGCAGCCGGAGCAGCTCCGCCCGGCTGATCGGGTCCAACGTCGCCGTCGGCTCGTCCAGCACGAGCAGCTCCGGATCGGAGGCGAGCACCGTCGCAATCGCGACCTTCCGAATCTGGCCTCCGCTCAGCTCGAACGGGCTGGCCTCCAGCACCGATGGCGGCAAGCCCACCATCGCGAGGGCCTCCCGCGCCGCTTCCGCAGCCGCCTCGGGCTTCGCCCCGAACTGAATCGGCCCGAACATCAAGTCCCGTTCGACCGTCTCCTCGAACAGTTGATGCTCGGGGAATTGGAACACGAGCCCGACCCGGCGGCGAAGCGGCTTCAGGCCGGATTGCTTCGCTCCGCCCTCGAAGGTATATTCCAGCACCTGCAGCTTCCCGAAGGTCGGCTGCAGGATGCCGTTGAAATGCTGCAGCAGCGTCGATTTGCCGGATCCGGTCGAGCCGAGCACGACCGTAAATCCGGAACCGACGGCAAAGTCCAAATCCTGCAGTGCATGGACCGGTGGCTGTCCCTGCGCAATATAATCGTAGGTTAATCGTTCAGCGTGCACGATGGCCATAAGGCGTTCACCAACTCTCTCTCGTCATTCGTCGAGGCCACCGCTACGCCGCGCTCCCGGAGCGCTTGCGCCACCGACCAGACGAATGGGGCCTGCAGCCGGCAGTCCCGCATCAGCGCCTCATCCGCGAACAAAGCCTCGGGGGTGACATCCGCCGCAATCTTCCCGTCCTTCAGCACAATCGCGCGATCGGATGCCATAATCTCTTCCGCGTCATGCGTAATCGATACAATCGTATATTTCCCGGTCGCATGAAGCTCCGTCCAATAGGCCGTCATCTCCCGCTTGGAGCGCTCGTCGAGCATCGACGTCGCCTCATCGAAGATGAGCACCTCCGGCTCCAGCACCATCATGCCAGCGATGGCAGCCCGCTGCTTCTGTCCCCCGGACAGCTGCGCGGGGTGGCGGTCCAGTAGAGGCTCGACGCTGAACCGCCGTGCCGCCTCCGCCAGCCTGCGCTCCATCTCCGCATGCGGAAGACAGCGGTTTTCCATGCCGAAGGCGATGTCGTCCCGTACCGTCGTCGCGAAAAATTGATTGTCTGGATTCTGGAACAAGAAGCCGACGCGGCGGCGAATTTCCTCCAGGCTGGCTTCGGACAGCGTCAGGCTGGCCACCTCGATGCGGCCAGCCTGAGGCAGATGCAGCCCGTTCAGCAGCTTCACCAGCGTCGACTTGCCGGAGCCGTTCGGGCCGACAATGGACACCCACTGCCCCTGCGGAATGCGGAGGGACAGATCGTCGAAGAGCAAGCGGTCCGTCCGGTACTGGTACCGAACGCCGGACAATACGACCGCGTCATGCACCCCGTGGCCGTCCGGGCCGCTGTCGTGGATAGCACCCGCCGTAGGCGGGGCCTGTCCCGGGGTCCCCGGCATTCCGTTCGCCGGGATATCCGAAGCGAGCGCCTGATTCCGATCAAGCGCCGCCTGCCGGTTCTCATCCGCCGCCGAGCTGTCGATCTGCGGCGTCAGCTTGTCGAAAAGCGGCAGCTTCGCCAGCGCCGCCACAATGTACTTCACGGCAATGCCGATGAAGACGCCGGTGACAACGCCGGTAATAAGAAGCACCGGCAAGTAGTAAAATATATTCGCAGTGCGAAATACAATATACGCGGCCGTCAACTGGCCGGCATTATGCGCCGCGCCGCCCACCACGGAGATGCCGATGAGGCTGACGTGATCTTTTCCGACTTTCAAGATGGCATACATGACGATGAAGCTGAACAGCGATCCGAGGAAGCTGAACAGGAATGCGGAGAAGGTCCCCAGCATCAATGTCATGAGCAGCGTCTTCAGGACGACCAGCATCAACGCATCGCGCCCGCGCAGGAAGTAGAGACAGGCGAGAATCATCACGTTCGCGAGCCCCAGCTTCGCTCCCGGAATCGGCAAAATCGTCTGCACAGGCAGCATCGCTTCCACGAAGCCGAGCACGACGGCGACCGCGCTGAAAATCGCGATAATAACCGCCCTCTTCAAGGCGTCCGAAGACGATTCCCCCTTCCGCAAGGCGGGGCTACTGTACGACCGCATCAAGCTCATCCTCCTCTGCGCCGCCCTCGCTTACCAGCTCGACGAGCACACGATGAGGAATGCAGACGATCGTGCTGTTCGGACGGGTCACGAAGCCAAAGGACAGGCATACTTTATCCGGGCAATCGGCATCGAACATTTCGATCCCATGGTCATGCACCTTCAATATATTTATTCCTTTACTTGTTTCCACTTTTATAATCTGCTCTTCTTTTGTCAGTTCTACTTTTTGATACAATTCTCCGTCTACCGTAATATTGGCAAACACCTTTGAATTGTGCAAATTTTCACTATCTTGTTGAAACAGCCATTTCGGCACAAGAAACGCCAGCGCCGCGATGACAATGACTCCGATGAGAATCAGGTCTCCACGTTTCATTGTAATGACTCCTTGGATTAAATTTGAATAGTTTATCTTTTGCCATTATACATCTCTCATCCCTCATCAGCAATGAACTTCCATGTCCATCCGATGACATCTGCGCCGAATCACCTGCCCTAGCGGATCGTAACTGCCTTCCTTGCAACTCCATCCGTAACTGTTATAATAAGCGTGTTCCGCAAGCGAGCTTCACCGTCACGGGAAGCCGGCGTGAACCGTATATCTAGTCAGTTTATCCGAACGGGGGAATTGAGAATCATGACACAACATCGACGGCTGCCACTCCGAAGCTGCCTCCTTCTGCTCGTGGCCTTCGTCCTCGTGCTTGGCGGATGCGCCAAGGGGAATGCGACGAATGCCGGATCCGCCTCCGGGGCGTCTTCGATCAAGCAGCAAACGTATTTTATTTTCGATACGATCGTGACGGTCAAAATATATGATGAACGGGCGGGAGACGCCCAATTCAAAGACATTGAAGCGATCCTGAAGGAGATCGACCATAAAATGAACCGTCAGGACAAGGAGAGCGAAATCTCTAAAGTCCAAGCCGCTTCCGGCAAGGAAGCCGTGGCGGTCTCCCAGGATACGTTCGATATTATCGCCACCTCACTGGACTATGCCAAGCGCACCGGCGGCATGTTCGATCCGACAGTCGGCCCGATCGTCGATCTGTGGGGCATCGGCTCGGAGGATGCCAAGGTTCCCGATTCGGCCGAATTGAAGCAGAAGCTGGAACTGGTCGACTACCGGGATGTCACCCTCAATCCGGACAAGCGGGAAGTGAAGCTCGAGAAGGAAGGCATGGAGCTTGACCTCGGCAGCATCGGCAAAGGCTATGCCGCTGACCGCATCGCGGATTATTTGCGCGAGTCGGGATTCGAGAGTGCGATCGTCGATCTCGGCGGGAACATTTTCGCTGTTGGGCCGAAGCCGGGCGGCAAGGATTGGATCATCGGAGTTCAGGATCCGGATGAGACACGCGGCAATCAGATCGGCAAAATGACGGTACAGGACAAAACAATTGTCACCTCGGGCGTGTATGAACGGTATTTCGTCGAGAACGGCAAGCATTATCACCATATTCTGGACCCGATGACCGGGTATCCGATCGAGAATAATCTGAGCAGCGTCACCATCGTGACAAGCAGCTCGACTCATGCCGATGCGCTGTCCACCTCGACGTTCGCTCTCGGACTGGACGAAGGGATGAAGTTCATCGAATCCAATCCGGAAGCTGAGGCCATTTTCATCACGACCGATCAGAAAGTATACTGCACGCCGGGCATTAAAGATATCTTCGAGATGACGAATAGCACTTACACTATCGTCAAGCAATAGTCGTCTCCTGCCTGTGTTGATATGAAGGGGTGCACCTGGCCTTCTCCGGCCGGATGGCACCCCTGTTGCATTTGCAGCATTTGCAGGGTACACGGTACCCGTACATCGACGTTCGAAGCCCTGCCTGCGCACCTCTTTACCTAAATCGCGGACAGCACAGCGCCGGTCGCGATGCGATGGAAGAACGGAGAGTGCGAGACGCGATGCTCTCCGACCGGATCATTCGCATTGAACGGCAGACGTTCCGCCTCCAGCTCCTCAAGTTTGTCCACCCGGCCCTCCACATAATCGAGCAGCCGCTCCTCAGCCGACTGCAGCCGGGCCAACACCCCGCCGTAGCGGATGTCGAGCACTTCCCAGCCGAACGGCTTGCTCGTCGCCATCCACAGCGCGCGATGCGCCTTACGCGTCAGATCCACCTGCGCGCGAACGCGCGGAATAACGCTCTCCGCAAGACTGCGGAGCTTCTCATGTTCCCGCGCCCGGTAGGCGGCGGTCACCTGCAGACCGAGCGTGCCCTTCATGGCCAGTGTCTCAGCCAGCTTTGCATAGAACCCGAACACCCGCTTATGCGTGCCCGCAGCTTGCACTTCGGCCACGGCAAGCCGTTCGGCCAGCTTCGCATAATGCGCCGGCAGCGCCGTCTCCAGTTCGCCTTCCAGATCTTTGTCGAACAGACCGATTAACGTATCCTGCCAGAGCAGGAACTTGGACGCGTTCGAGCTGTGCATATTGTTCTTCGTCACGCCCGGCGTTTCGTCCAGATAGGTCAACTGCCAGTAATCGTCCAGACGCTGGCCGGTGCAGAGACGGAAGCGCTCCGTCAACGCGGCCTCGTCCACTTCGCCATCCGTGTACCCGTGCTCGGCGAACAACTGCAGCCCCGGCAGAATCGTCAAATGGTTCGTCTCCTGCCCATTATCCCCCCATGCCGTCGCGAATACTTCGCGGATGCCCTTCGCCTTGCACGCCAGAAGCGCCGGATTCGTGTTCTGCCATGTCTTGCCGTAGTTCGGGCTCATGCTGCCCCACAGCCAGACGCCGCCAGCGAACACCGGATCCGACCCGAGCGCGCGGTGCTTGTCGAGGAAGTTCTCATAGAACTTCTGATCGTCATGGTAATAGTCCCAATAGACGAACTGGACGCCTTTCGGAATCCGAGCCACTGCATCGCTGGAAAATTCCAGATCCAAGTCGTAATAATGGCCTCCGTTATTCATCAGCAGATGGAAATACATATCGCTCCACATCATCGGCTTCAAGCCATGCTTTTCGGTAATCTCCAGCACTCGCCGCAAATGATCGTTCATAATGTCGAACCGTTCCCGGAAGCCGTGCTTGAACAAGTACCGCCCAAGCCCGAGTCCGAACGCCTCGTCCATGCCGATATGGATCCGGTTCGAACGAAGCGGCTTCGAGGCGGCCGCGATCATATCCTCAATGAAGCGGTAGGTGGCCTCGGATCCGGCCAGCAGCACATCCTCCGTATCGCGCAGCTCTTCAGCCTCATCCCATTTCAGCGCCTGGGCAAGATGCCCTAGCGTCTGAATGCACGGCACCACCTCGATGCCGAACTGGGCCGCGTAATCGTCGATGGCCCGCAGTTCGTCTGTGGTATACCGTCCGCGCATATACCCGAAATAGGGCCGCTCCGGCACCTCATACGTATCTTCCGTATAGAGCATGATGCCGTTCAAGCCCATAAGCGCCATCGATCGCAGCAATTCCTTCAGCATAGCCAGATGGGGAACAGCGTTCCGCGAAGCGTCAATCATCGCCCCGTTATACGTGAATTGCGGCCGCTCGACAATATGGAACGTCCCGCCCTGGCGATAAGCTTCCACGAACCGACCCAGCGCCCGGAAAAAATGGATCGGCTCCGCATAACGGATCAATCCGGTGCTCCCGTCCCAGGACACCATCAACTCCCCGGTGGCCTGCTCAACCTGTATAGCTACCGCATCGGGAGTGGGATTCCCTCCCTCAATTATTTCCACATTAAGCAGCTGCCGCAGTTCCAGGATACCGGGCATGAAGCGGTCAACATCGCCGCTGAAATGAATCTGCATCCTCGTGTTCCTCCTCTAGTTGTATAAATCTGCACCGTTCGGGTCAGTGTAAGCGGTAGGATGTGATTAGGATAGCGCTATCGATCCCGTTATGCAACCGCAGGCGTCACCCATTGCTCCAAATACACGCCAGATATGCCTGCTGAGTCGTGAGGAGAATGGCTTTAGAAACTGCGGGGGCTCTCCCGCCTCTTTGTTCCATTATCCCTAGTACTCCGCTTGGAGCCTGAACCGATGGGATGATGACCATAAGGAGCGCAAGACCTCTACCGCCTCTTTGTTCCACTATCCCCTACACTCAGCTTGTACCCCTGAATCGATGGGATGATGACAATAAGGAGCGCAAGACCTCTACCGCCTCTTTGTTCCACTATCCCCTGCACTCAGCTTGTACCCCTGAATCGATGGGATAATGACAATAAGGAGCGCAAGACCTCTACCAACGCCTGAACCGATGGGATAATGACAAGAAGGAGCGAAAGGCCTCTACCGCCTCTTTGTTCCACTATCCCCTACACTCAGCTTGTACCCCTGAATC
>NZ_QYZD01000049.1:0-173 GCF_003591545.1 Paenibacillus thiaminolyticus | reverse complement strand
CCTCTACCGCCTCTTTGTTCCACTATCCCCTACACTCAGCTTGTACCCCTGAATCGATGGGATGATGGCAATAAGGACGGCAAGGCCTCTCTCGCTCCTTGTTCCGATATCCCCAGTACTCCCTCTAGAGGCAGCACATTTCTCTTGCATACTCGCTTATTCGCAGGATTTCG
>NZ_QYZD01000048.1:0-31345 GCF_003591545.1 Paenibacillus thiaminolyticus | reverse complement strand
CTATTGAACCCCTGCTTTTCCTGCTGTGTAGCAGTTATAGCAGAACAAATCGCACTACGCTCCCTATTATAGCTATTCGCTTCTGTAAAAATCGTCCGGATTCGATCGTAGTCCTCCGCAAGCAGGGCATCATAGACGGATTGATTGACCTTGTTCCCGGAATAGTGCGGTTCATGCGGCGTAATTTTATAATTGATGGTTACTCCTTCAATTTCTTCAAGTCCGGCCAATCCCCTTGCGACTCGATATGGTTCAGCGCATAGAGCTGGAACGTATACATGATCTCGATCATGTCCAGCGCTTCCTTCATCGACAGTTCCTTGACAAGGATGCCCCGATTTTTCAGTGACACGGCCAAGCCCTCATATTCAAGCTGAGCGACCGCTGCCCGTACCGGCGTCCGGCTCATATTCAACGTCTCCGCAAGCTCATTCTCGGACAACAAGGTGCCGGGCATAAACTCCCGGTCATTCTACCATGTATTTTATGAAAAAAGGTTGCGTCCACGCAACAAGAGAGCGATTTGCAAAACATTCATATTGCGAAAACATTCCGGCGACATTTGTATCGTAGAATGCAACTTGCATACAACTTGCATGAACTCATAGGAGGGCTCGAATGAAAAAGATCTTTTCAGTCATTGCTGCTACCGTATTCTCCATTTCCTTACTGGCAGGCTGCAGCGCCGGCGGCAGTGCACCGACCAAATTTGTCATCGCCTATTTGCCGCAAGAGCACGATGAGAAAGGGCAGAAGATCAATAAAGATTTTGAGACAAAGCTGTCCGAGAAGCTGGGTATCCCGGTCGAATCCTATAAGGCGACAAGCTATAACGCAGCCATTGAAGCCATGAAGAACGGCAAGGCCGATTACGCGCTGTTCGGTCCGTTCTCTTATATTGTTGCCGCGGAACGGGCCAAAGTCGAGCCGATCGCCGAAATGACCCTGCCGAGCATGGCCGACAAGCCGGCGTCGATTATTATTGTGCCAAAAGACTCCCCGATCCAGAGCGTCGCCGATCTGAAAGGAAAAACATTCGGATTTGTCGATCCGGTGTCCACAACAGGGCATCTGCTGCCAAAAGCGACGATGATCAAGGAATTGGGCATTACGCCGGAGGAGCTGGAGAACGGATTTTTTAAAGATATCCAGTTCGCGGGCGGTCATGACAAGGCTGTCCTCGGGGTTCTTCGAGGGCAATATGATGCGGCCGGAACGGCTTCCATCATGCCTTCCATGCTGGAAGGCAAGGGACTTATCGAGAAAGACTCCTATCGTGTGATCGCGGCATCCGAGTCCTTACCGGGCACCGCAATTGGCATCCGCAGCGATCTTCCGCAAGAGCTCAAAGACAAGGTGAAGGAATTTTTGCTAAGCTACAACGATCCGGAGTTCTTTCAAAACATCGGTGGATCGCCGGATGCCAAGTTTATTGAGGCCAACGATAAAAACTATGACAAACTGCGCGAAACGGCCAAAATGCTCAATCTGAGCCCGGAGGAGTTACTTGCCAACTAAGATGCAAAAATATGAACGCAAAAGGAGAAGTGCCCACATGCGCGCTGAAATAGGGGTAAGGCAAAGGAAGATCAAGCGGCGTCTCTCGCTTCTCCTCCTTGCTGCCGCCCTGGTCTTTTCCATATGGTATATCAAGTTTGATGTATTGACGTTTGTCACCGGCATTCCGATTTTTCTTCGCTTTCTGTTCGTGGACTTCATGCCGCCGAATGTGTCGGATATCTCCCGATATTTGAAACCGGTGCTGGATACGCTGGCTTTCGGGATCGTGGCAACCTTCATTTCATCCTTTCTCGGGTTGGCCGCGGCTTTTCTTATGGCACACAATACGTCGCCTCATCCCGCTGTACGAATGGCGCTGCGCGGCGTGGTCTCCTTTCTGCGCAACGTTCCGTTTCTGGTGTGGGCGTCCATACTCGTCGTTCTGTTCGGAGTCGGCACGATGCCAGGCGTATTCTCACTCATTTTGTTCGGGTTCGGATTTCTTTCCCGCGTGTACGCGGAGGCGATTGAAGAGATCGACCGACATGCCGTGGAAGCCGTTGACGCATGCGGCGCCACCTATTTCCAAAGGCTTAAGCAAGCGGTCATTCCCCAGTTCATGCCTAGTTATATTTCCTGGACATTGTTCATGTTCGAGATTACGATACGTGCATCTGCCGTACTCGGACTTGTGGGCGCGGGCGGAATCGGGAGTCAGATCAAGCTGACCATGGATTTGTTTCAATACAGTAAAACGGCTACCGTCATCACGATATTAATTTTGATGATTTTGGCGGTTGAATTTCTGACGAAGCGGATAAGGGAGCGTTTAATTTAACATGAAAATTCCGATCGCCCATAAACCTACGCAACGCAAACAACAGTTGTTCTTCCTGGGCATGCTCGTGTTATTCGCCCCATGCCTGCTTTATCTGAAGCTTAGCTGGCCGCAATTTGTGGACGGAGTCAGCCGAGTACCGGATATTGCCCGTCAGTTCCTGCAGTTTTCCTTCGCCGAGCTGCCGGCACTGCTTGCCGAATTGCTGACCTCGGTGGTCGTCGCTTTTCTTTGCGTCAGCATTAGCGTCGTCTTTGCTTTATTTCTCGCCTTTTTTATGGCGGACAACACCGCTCCGAATCGGCTTTTTGCGCAACTATTGCGTGCTTGCGTCGTCGTCATCCGTACGATTCCTACGACGATTTGGGTGCTGCTAGCCGTCGCCAGCATGGGATTCGGACCGATGGCGGGCGTGCTCGGGTTGCTTTTCCCTACCGTGTCCTTCCTGATCAAAGTATTCGCCGACAAAATAGACGAAGCAGGCAAAGATACGGTGGAGGCGATCCGGGCAACGGGCGGCAATTGGTGGCATGTCGTGTTCAATGGCGTTCTCCCCAATCTGCTTACTGCTTTCTTGGCTTTGATCGCCTTTAAGTTTGAGATGACCGTCGCAGAGACCGTCATATTGGGGATGGTCGGGGCAGGAGGAATCGGCGTGCTGCTCCAGGAGTACATCAGCTACTATGAATTTGCACCACTTATGCTAGGCGTTCTGGTCGTATTCATGACACTGTTTTTGCTGGAGATGCTTACCAATCAAATACGTATCCGCCTTGTCGGACGGAGACGATGAACGTGAAGGAGGCCGTACGCATATGACGACACTCTTAACGATACAAAACTTAAAAAAACGGTATAACGGCGGAACCATTGCGCTCGATGGCATCAATCTGGAGGTCAAGACTGCCGAATTCATCGCTGTCATTGGCCCGAGCGGAGCCGGGAAATCGACCCTGCTGCGCTGTATTAACCGGCTCATCGAACCATCGGAAGGAAGCATTTCCTTTCAAGGGCAGCGCATTGATCAGATGAAGGCCAAGGAACTGCGGCAGGCGCGTTCCCACATCGGGATGATATTTCAGCATTATAATCTGGTGAACCGGCTCAGCGTGCTGGAGAATGTCCTGCATGGAAGACTCGGCTATATGAGCTCCTTGGCCGGGGTATTCAACCGGTATAGCGAAGCGGATAAGCAGGACGCGATCGCTCTGCTTCAGAAGGTCGGCCTGGACAAGGAAGTCTACAAGCGTGCGGATGAACTGTCTGGCGGTCAAAAGCAGCGTGTTGGCGTCTGCCGCGCGCTTGCTCAGAAGCCGAAGCTGATCCTGGCAGATGAACCGATCGCTTCCCTGGACCCGCGCTCGTCGGCTGTCGTCATGGACGCGATTCACCGCAACTGTACCGAGCAAGGAATCGCCTGCCTCGTTAATCTCCATCAGGTGGAGACGGCCAAGCAGTATGCTAGCCGAATTGTCGGCATTAAGGGCGGCAAGGTTGTATTTGACGGCCCTCCGCAAGCATTGACCGATTATCACACTTCGTTGATTTACGAAGGCAAAGAGCATGAAATGTTCCATCAAGCCCAAGAAGCCATGTAGCTTAAAAACACATAGAAAAAGAGGTGCCATTCCCTATGACAATGCAACTTACCGCTCATCTTCAGACTCGCGTTCTTCCTTTTGAAGGGGTGTTCAATTTCCGCGATATGGGCGGCTATGAAGCCGCAGACGGGCGCAAGGTGAAATACGGGATCTTGTTCCGCTCCGCTGAGCTGGCAGGAATGACGGAACAGGATCTGATCTTGCTGCAATCGTTAGGAGTTCGAACGATTTTTGACTATCGTGACGATAGAGAAGCCGAGCAGAAACCGGACCCTGTAATTCCGGGAGTCAACAACATTCGCGTCCCTGCCATGCGGCAAGAAGTTCCCGCCGACATGCGGGAGCTCGTTCGCGGCAATTTCTTCAAAAAGTTGACCGGCGAATCGTTCGCGGCGATGTACGTGCAGACGGCCATCAACAATCCGTCCTTCCAGCGGCTCATGAGCCTTATCATGAATCCGGACAATCTGGGGATACTCCATCATTGTGCGGCGGGCCGGGACCGGACCGGTATCGGAACGGCGTTCATCCTGCTGGCTCTCGGCGTTCCCAGAGAAACGATTATCGAGGACTATCTGCTCTCGAATCAGACGCTCATTCCAATGAATGAACAAATGAAAGAACAGCTCGCCGAGGTCATGCCTCCAGAGGAAGTCGCCGAGGTCATCGCCAAGCTTACGCTGCGCAGGGAGTTCATGGAAGCCGTGTTCTCGTCGATCGACGAGACTTACGGAAGCGCCGGATCCTTTCTGGAGCGCGAATTTGGCTTATCCGCAGAAAAGCGTGCGCAACTGCAAGGATATTGTTTGGAATAGCGTAGCGGGGAATGAACTCCCACGGATGGTCATCGCTTTGGTTCATCGGAGGCGGCGGGTTTGCCGCCTCCGTGCTCTTATTTCTTGTTTCTTCTATATAGATCCATGGATTTGTAGCCTTCGGCCAGCACGGCTTTCATTTCCGCCAGTCTCTTGTCCTGCGTTTCCTTTTTCTTCGCGCTGTATACATACCGCGCCCAGTCTTTCTGGTAGCCGGGAGTCAATTGATTGTACCGCTGCCCGATTTCCTCGTCATGCTGCAAATAGGCCCTGATATCTTCCACACGGTCGATATAATCATCCACGCATTGGCTTGATTTCGCTTTGGCTGAGCTCGCCGCCTTCTTCGCCTGGGATTTCAGCCCGATGACGGTAAATACGTCGTTCAGACTCACCATGCGGGCGAACTTAATCGGGCTGCCCTGCACATATCCCTCCTCATCCATAGAGACTTGGGCGAAGAAGCTGTCCCGCTCAATATATTCCGCGTACTTCGGATTATTTTTCTTCGGATAGGCGAAGAACAGATATCCGCCCTCTTCGAGCAGTTGCCGTTCAATCACCTCATTCAACTGGCTCACGAACTCCTCCAAATTGAAGATGAACGTAAAAATGAGACTGTATTTCTCTTTGACCGCCGACGTGTCGTGCTCCAGTTCATCGAAATCGGAGATATCGTCCGGCTTGCCCACAATCAGCTTCGTCGGATATTTGCGGAGATTCAATTTATCAATAATGGTCTTCTCGGTGCTGTTCATCCTGCTGTATCCCCCATTCGTATGCGGTAGTATGTCTGTCGAATATTGTAGCATTGTTGACTCTCCGAAATCATATTTTCATCAAAAAAACCTGCAGCGGGAACAGTTCCCATGTCTGCAGGTTCGTCACACACATTCAATTGGAGAATTACGCAGTCAAATCACCCGATTATCTATTTTCAATAGTAAACAGCCCTATTTCGCTGACATGAGCAGCTTTTTCCGTGTCGAAGGTCGGTATAATATCCAACCCGAGGAGCTGCACCAATATTTTGATTCGTCAATTCCTTTGCCTTTTGCAGATGCAATTCAGCATGTTCCTGCCAGCGGATGATGGTTTCGAGTACGGGCTTGAAGGCTGCAGGAGCAGAATCTCTCATGACCAATAAACCGGAATGTACGTCGCGATCCAGCCGCTCGGCATTTTGTATGCAGGCGACCAGTGTGGCAATAATGGTCGGGGCACTCTCTCCGTTCACCAATCGTTGGGCTGAACCGGTCGCCGTCACCCGATGATAAGACGCAGGGACAAGACTGGCATGCATTTCTGAATTCCCTTGTAAATTTTGCGTTTCAGGTATATGAAACAACTCCGTGCTCATGGAACAGACCATCTGTTCGCCATATAGACTGTTGTATAATTCAGTTAATACAGGCTGCCACATTTCATTTTGTCTCAATCACAACACCTTCCCGGCAATTGATAGGCGGATATCCTGTTATATCATATGCCGGTTCTCCTTACTTGCTACCGCTTCGCGGGTTTCTCCGTTATCTTTTATAATTAATGGAGGAAAGGCTTACCAAATACCCGTCTATGGAGGACAAACGTGAGCGCTTTGTTGAATGACTTTATGGAAGAGCATTTTGGGAACATGACGTTGGGACCGCCGCTGTTCTACCGTTGGAATTACGGCATTCGCTTCGAAATTGCGATCCCGTGGGCAGATCATGAAGAGCCCTGCAATCTTCGCCAGATCCAAGACAGAAGCATTGGAATTTTTGAGCGCGTGTTTCATGATTCCGACGATGTATTCCTCGTCACCGACATTCATTGTGATGCGAGCGACACTCGGCTGCAGCGCCGACCGGCCAGAATCTATCCCAAATATGTAAAGAACAAAAAGCGGATGCGAACGCTACGGCATCAAGTGCTGCCCAATCTTTTTGGAGAGGATGGCGAGGGGCAAGAGGGGAATAATGAGGTCACCCTCCGCTTTGTGCTGCTCTGCCGCAAGAGTGACCTGCGCTACATCCCGCTTCTCACGGCGATCAGTACGAGGATTTCCGGCACCCTTCGCAGATCTTCAAACGATTCCCCCGCATCGGCCGCTCTATGAAGAGTTCAACGATTGGATATTGGAATATGACCGGGAAAAAATAGAGGCGCTATTCCAGTAGAGGGGCTTCTCCGCCCCTCTTGCGATATATTTGAACGTCGCGGTGGTCTGTCCTGCCGATTCGGCTTCCGCTTACACGAATTGCCGGATGTCGTTGTTGCGGCCGAAGCGGAAGATCGCGATGAGCGCGAAGACCACGGCGAAGGAGATCAGAATCGCCATATGCAGAGATAAGCTGCCGAGCGTAACGCCTTGCTGGAGCCTATTGATCATGTCCAGCAGCCAATGCTGCGGCATGAAGTTCGAGATTTTGCGCATCGTGTCCGGCATGATGTCCATCGGGAAGAAGCAGCCCGCGAGCAGACAGGACGGGGTAATAATCAGATTTTGCAAGGCGCCTGCGCCCGTGCTGCTCTTCGAGAACGCGACGATCAAGAGCGAGAGACTAATAGCCGTCAAGGCGAACAGGAACAGTGCCGCGATCATCGTACCGTACGGGATGCCCGAGTCAATATGGAGGATGTTCTTCATCACGATCAGCGTGACCGTAATCTGCAGCAGCATAATCACGACATTGACGGCCACGTTCGAGAGCACATATGTCCTGGCCGATACGGGCGCGGACAGAAGCCTCAGGAACGTGCGGTTCTCTTTTTCCTTCAGAATCATCTCCGACATATTGACCGCAGAGTACATCATGAACGCGACGAGGAAGCCAATCGATTGATACGTCATGGACTTCAGGTTCGACGTATCCTCCAGCGTCTCGGCCATCACCTTGAACCGCTGCTGGCTGTATGCATCATAGATCTTGTCGAACCAGGCATCATCGCCTCCCGCACTGCGGCCAATCGCGGCCACGTTGCCGACATAGTTCTGCAGCATCGCCTTGACGTAGGCGGTGACCTGCGCCCCTTTCACGGAGATGATGTCCAGATGATCCGGCTGGCCGGCCCGCACGCTTGCGGCGAACCCTTCGCCGAACACGATGCCGCTGTCCAGCTTGCCTGCCGCGATATCGCGCTTCATCGCCGCTTCATCCATGATCGTGACCTTCATCTGATTCAAGCCTTCCAGGAAGCGGATCGCATCCTGCGTAATCGCGTCATTGCCGTCCAGGTTCAGCATGCCGACGCGGAGCGTCCCGCTGCTATTGTTCGCGTACAGCATCATGGACACCAGCACGCCCACGACGGGCAGGCCGAAGTAGACGAGCCAGTTCTTTTTGTTGCGGAACGTCTCGGTCATTGTTTTGCGGATAAGCCATATCACTTCACTCATATTATAACGCCTCCCGTCTGCGCATAGAGATGACCACGATGAAGAGAAAGAGAGCCGCGATGCCGGTATTCAAGCCGATAGCCGGCCACCCTGCGGCCGCATTGCCGGCGTAGATGATCTCCGTCAAGGCCGTATTGGCCCAACGCAGCGGCGACAGATTGGTAATCCAAGTCATGATGCCCTCCGTCTCGCCGATCGGGAAATACGCGCCGCCGATAAAAGAGGCTACCTGCGTAAACATCATGATGATGCCTTGTGAACTCTCGCCCTGCAGCAGGAAGCTTACGGCGACTCCCATTCTGACCGCGAGCAGCACCTCCGTTAGCAGCACAAGAAAGATCATGCCATAATGCGTGCCCCAATCGGCATGGAAGGCGAATTGGCTGAACAAGACAACCAGCAGGACGCACAGCAGATTAATGAACGTGCTCCCGATGACTTTTCCGATGAATATCTCGCCTTTGCCGATCGGAGCCGCCATTAAGCGGATCGCCGTATTGCGGATGCGCTCGCCGCGGAACAGATAACCGGCCGAGAAGACAGAATAGAGCGCGATCATCGTCGTCATCGCGATCGCGTAATAGCCGAAGGAGTCCGGACGCTTATCCGGATTCAGCGAAGTGTCGCGGATGAAATCACCGCTCTCCCGGGCCCCGTCGGCGATCATCCGAGCTGCCGCCGGATCGGTATGGACAGCCGCGGCCATAAGCGAGTAGCGATCGGCGAACGCGGTCAGCATGCCCTGAATGATGTTGCTCTCGATCGTGTTTTTGCTGCTTCCATAGAACTTGATGCCTTCGGCGTCAAGCTCAGCATAAGCGGTAAAGCGGTTCGTGCGAACCTCCTCCTGTCCGTTCATGCCGGCCGGGGCTTGCACGACTTCGACGCCTTCTTGCTTGATCACCTGCACGAACTGACTCCAGGCTGCCTTTCCTTGCGAATCCGTCCATTCATTGCGGACGAGCAACCGCAGACTGTCAATCTCTACGCCGTCCGTGAACGTATTCGTGAGCGCCGCCCCAAGAATCAGCATCAGTACGATCGGCAGGGCGAGCATAAACACAAAGGTTCGGGTATTGCGGAGATTGGATTTGATTTCTTTGAGCGCGATATTCCAAATGTTCATGGCGGCTTTCCCCCTTAGTCCCGCAAATTCCGGCCGGTTAAGGTCAGGAACACCGTCTCCAGATTCGGCGCTTGCTCTTTGACCGATCGGATTTCCACCTGATCCTTGATCAACTGTTGGATAATCAGATTCAGATTGTTGATTTCCGCTTTGGATATAATTTTGAGCATCTGTTCCTCAAGCCGCACCGAGGTAACGCCCTGGATTTTCCGGATCGCATCCACTTCAAGCGCCGGGTCCGATGATTTGATGCCGATCCAGATCTCTTTCGATTCGGTAATCGTCGCGGTCAATTGCTCCTTCGTGCCTTCCGCGATAATTTTGCCGTGATCGACGATCGCGATGCGGGTGCAGATTTCTTCGACTTCCTCCATGTAATGGCTAGTGTAGATGATGGTGCAGCCCATCTCGTTCAGCTTGCGGACCGAACCCAATATATAATTGCGGGAATGCGGGTCGATTCCGACCGTCGGTTCGTCCATAATGATCAGCTTCGGCCGGTGAGCGATGGCGCAAGCGATGTTCAGCCTGCGCTTCATGCCGCCGGAGAAGTTTTTGGGGAAGCTGGCATGCTTATCGCCCAAGCCTACGAATTCCAGCGCTTCTTCGGTGCGCTTCTTCAACAGTTCCCCTCTGAGGCCATACAAGCCGGCAAAAAAATGCACATTCTCATAGGCCGTCATATCCTCGTAAATCGCGAGGTCCTGCGGGACGATGCCGATGTTCATTTTGGCGAAGCGGTTCTCCTTCGCGATATTTTTGCCGATCAGGCGGATCTCCCCCTTAGTGCTCCGCAGCAGGGACGCGATCATATTGATCGTCGTGATCTTGCCCGCACCATTGGCTCCTAGAAAGCCAAAAATCTCTCCTTCATGCACGTTCAGTGATATATTGTCGACGGCGATGAAATCACCGAATTTTTTGATCAGATTGAGGATTTCCAATACGTTGCCCATCCGGTTCACTCCCTCCATGGTTCTGTCCGTACTGTAATAAAAAAGGATGCGCTTATGTCAGTGCATAAGTTCATCCTCTGTCCATGAGAATATTCATGTTCTTCAGCATGAGAATGTTCACCGGCCTCCGCAAGGCAGCAGCGTCGTGACGCTGAAGCCATTCGTCCCGTCGATGATCACCGTGCCGCCAGCGGAAGCGGCCCGCTCCTCCATGCCTACAATTCCAAGCCCCTTCACGATCTTCGCCGCCCCGACGCCGTTGTCCGAGACAACCGCCTTGATGAATTTGTTCAGCACTCGGACTTCAACATGGATGGCGGTAGCCTGCGCATACTTGAGCGTATTCGTGACCGCTTCGGTCGCATTCTGCTGAATGATCTTCCATTGCAGCGGCGTAATGGCGTCGATATCCCCGTCGTAGGCCAGCGTCGCGGCCACGCCTTCCCGGGCCGTCAGCTCGTCGATGAACAGGCGGAGCCGGTTGATCCCCATCTCCTCCGGCCTCGGCTTCATGTCCTTGAGCGTCAAACGGATCCGCTCCAGCCCGTCCTTGGAGATCGCGACGGCATTGCCCAGCAGCTCGGTCGCCTTATCCCGGTCGGTGGCCAGCAGCCGCCGCGCCGCCTCCATCTGAATCAGCGCGCCGGCCATGGCATGGCCGATGTCGTCATGAATCTGCTGGGAGAGACGGTTCCGCTCCTCCAGCTTGATCGTATATTCGGACTGGCGGATATATTCGTTGTTCTCGCTCAAGGTGCGGGCGAGCCGCTCCAGATCCGCCCGCATATTTTCCCGTTCGCTCTCCAGCCTGGTTAGCTTGCCGCTCAGTCTGCTGCCGCAGGCGTACAGCAAATAGCTGAGCAGGGCGCTCAGCAAGTATAGCGGAATCAGATCGGGAGGAATGAAGAACAGCGGCGGCAGCAGGCATACGAAGGCGAGCAGCCTCCGATCCGAATGGATAGAGATGACTTCATACACATTGATCGGAAGCAGCAGCAGGAACAACGGGTCCAGCCGGATCGCGGATACGATGATGAAGACGGCGGAGCAGGCGATGAGGATCTGCTTGAGCCTGATGTGTGTGAAAATGGGAACCGCGATGTTCACGGCGAGATACAGCAAGTAAGCGAGAATATGCCACGGGCTGGCCGCCGAAGCGAAATTCAGCAGAAAAGAGGCCATCACGATATAGCCGAGCACCACCGCTTTATTGCCGATCGTCCATAACTCCATAGGTGAATAATCTCCTATCTCCTATTCTTCCGACATTCTCGCTTCGCCCGTCAAATAATAGATCGCAATCTGCGTGCGATGCTCGAGTCCCGTTTTGTTCAGGATCGAGGTGATATAATTGGCGACGGTTCCTTCGGAAATGAACAGCTTCTTGGCGATTTCTTTGTTGGATAAGCCTCGGGCGATATGGTCCATGACGCCCAGCTCCCGTTCGGTGAACAGGCTGCGGTCGATTTTGCATCCATTTGCGTTCGGATCGGCTGCCGCAGCTGGCGCCGTTGTCCCTCCGGACTCGGGCACGGCCGCGGGCGGGGAAGGAGGATGGCCTGCGGCAAGGTTTGCTTTGATCTTGTCCAGCACGACATCCTGCAGCACATGATGGTCGTTGCAGACGCTCTTGATGGCGTCGCGAATCCGTTCGGGGTCATTGTTCTTGAGCAGATATCCGCGCGCGCCCGCCCGGATGGCTTCCAGCACGAACTCGTCGTCGTCGAACGTCGTCAGAATGAGCGGCTTGACCTTGGTCTCCTCCGTCAACAGGCGGGCCGCTTCGACGCCGTTCATATTCGGCATCCGCACATCCAGCAGCGCAACGTCCACGTCGTGGCTCTTGCATAATGCGACCGCCTCGGCCCCGTCCTCGACCGTGCCGGCCACTTCCAATTCCTTGAAGCTGGATAATATGATTTTCATGCCTTCCCGAATGAACGAATTGTCGTCTGCGATCAGCACTTTGATAGTCACTGCGGTCTGCCTCCTGTCGCGCGAGCTTCATTTGTAGTATGAACGATAATCCCGCCGTTGCGCAACTTTTTTTCATGCCCCTAGACGCCTAACAGCCCCCGTCTTAGAGTAAGGCGGGGGCTGCACGATGGCTAGCTTATTCCATTACAATATCATGTACGAGCACCGGTGCTTCCGCATGGTCGCCGATGCGGATGTTGGCGTAAATCTTCTTGATGACATCGTCGACGTTCTCGCGATTCGCATAAATCGTAACGAGGGACTCGCCTGCCTGAACCGGATCCCCGATCTTCTTGTTCAGCATCAGGCCGACCGCCAGATCAATCTCGGAATCCTTCGTCGCGCGTCCCGCGCCGAGCAGCATGGCCGCCGTTCCAATCTCGTCCGCGACGATCTCGGCGACGACGCCGTCCTGACGTGCCGGGACTTCGATCAGGTAGGACGCTTGCGGAAGCAGACTCGGATCGTCCGCCACGGCTGGATTGCCGCCCTGATTCGCGATGAATTCCTTGAACTTCTCCAAGGCCTTGCCGTTGCGGATAACTTCCTTCAATTGCTCCTCCGCTTCTTCCAAGGTTGCGGCCTTGCCCGCAAGATAGACCATCTGCCGGCCCAGCGCCAGGCACAGCTCTTCCAGATCGGCCGGCCCGTGCCCGCGCAGCGTATCGATCGCTTCCTGCACTTCGAGAGAGTTGCCGATCGCGCGCCCAAGCGGCTGGCTCATGTCCGAGATGACGGCCATCGTCTTGCGGCCGACATTGTTGCCGATGCTGACCATTGCGTGCGCCAGCTCTTTCGCATCCTCTGCCGTCTTCATGAAGGCGCCGGCTCCTGTCTTGACGTCAAGCACGATCGCATCGGAGCCTGCCGCGATCTTCTTGCTCATAATCGAGCTGGCGATGAGCGGAATCGAATTCACCGTGCCGGTGACATCGCGCAGCGCATACAGCTTCTTGTCCGCCGGCGTCAGGTTGCCAGTCTGTCCGATGACGGCAATCTTATGTGTATTGACGAGATTCACGAACTCGTCCTTGCTAATCTCGACATGGAAGCCTTCGATCGCTTCCAGCTTGTCGATTGTGCCGCCGGTATGGCCGAGCCCGCGCCCCGACATCTTCGCCACCGGAATATCCAATGCCGCAACGAGCGGCGCCAGCACGAGGGTCGTCGTATCCCCGACGCCCCCGGTTGAATGCTTATCCACCTTGATGCCTTCAATGGCCGACAGATCGATCGTGTCCCCGGAGTTCACCATTGCCATCGTCAGATCGGCCCGTTCCCGCTCCGACATATCCTGAAAATAAATGGCCATGGCCCAGGCGCTCACCTGATAATCGGGAATATCCCCC
Organism: Paenibacillus thiaminolyticus; assembly: GCF_003591545.1. Lineage (GTDB taxonomy): Bacteria > Bacillota > Bacilli > Paenibacillales > Paenibacillaceae > Paenibacillus_B > Paenibacillus_B thiaminolyticus_A. The sequence goes on along the minus strand of NZ_QYZD01000048.1, from coordinate 17,804 downwards.
TTCGTATATCCTTCGATGACGAAGTTGATCTCCTCCGTCGTCAGCTCCTTGCCATCCCGCTTCTTCGCAATCAAATCCACCATTCTCATCGTTGATGCTCCTCCCTGTCTCCCGTTGATTGATGCGCTGTCCCGTCTGAGGCGGACTGCTTGCCTAACCACTCTCGAACCGCTAGATCGAGATCGCCGTCTCCAGCGCGACCTCCATCATGTCATGGAAGGTCGTCTGGCGCTCGGCGGCCGTCGTCTCCTCCCCGGTCAGCAAATGATCGCTTACCGTCAAGATCGTCAACGCCTTGACGCCGTATTTGGCCGCGAGCGTGTACAGCGCCGTCGTTTCCATTTCGACTCCAAGCACGCCGTAATCCATCAGCTTCTTCACGACGGATTTGTCGCCGCGATAGAACATATCCGAGCTGAATACGTTGCCGACATGCAGCTTCAACCCCTTGGCCATCCCCCGTTCATGAGCCAATTGCAGCAAGGGGAAGCTGGCAATCGGGGAATAATCGTACCCGCTGAATTCATGGCGGTTCATGCTGGAATCGGTGCAGGATGCCTGGGCCAGAACAACGTCGCGCACATGCACATGCTCCTGCATCGCGCCGCAGGTGCCGACCCGGATCAAATTTTTGACGCCGTAATCCGCAATCAGCTCATTGACATATATGCTCGTCGTCGGAATGCCCATGCCCGTGCCTTGAACCGATATCCGCTTCCCGCGATAGGTGCCGGTGAACCCTAGCATGCCCCGCACCTCGTTATAGCACACGATATCCTCCATATACGTCTCCGCAATATGCTTCGCTCGCAGCGGATCGCCCGGAAGCAGTATCGACTCTGCAATCTCGCCTTGCTTCGCTCCAATGTGAACGCTCAATCCGTTCATCCTCCTCCGTCAGCCAGCGAGCCGCGTTCCGCAAGGGAACCTCGGCATCGCGACTATATATGTTGGTTGCGATTCCTTACAGGAACAGACCGGCAATCGTGGCCGACAGCACACTGACCATCGTGGCGCCATACAGCAAGCGCAGGCCGAAGCGGGCGACCGTGTTGCCCTGCTTCTCATGCAGCCCCTTCACGGCCCCGGAAATAATGCCGATAGACGAAAAATTCGCGAACGAGACCAGGAAAACGGATACGATGCCAATCGTCCGTGAAGACATTACGCTGTCCTTCGTCATAGCGGACAGATCGAGCATCGCCACGAATTCATTCGCCACCATTTTCGTCGCCATGATACTGCCTGCATCGACCGTTTCCTTCCAAGGCACGCCCATAAGGAACGCGATCGGCGCAAAAATATAACCCAAAATCTGCTGGAATGTAATACCGAACAAGGTTCCGAACAGGCCATTAATCAACGCAATCAGGGCGACGAAGCCGATCAGCATCGCAGCGACGGTAATCGCCACCTTGAACCCGTCCATAATGTATTCGCCCAGCATTTCAAAAAAGGATTGCTTGTGCTCTTCCTGAACCTCAAGAATGTCCTCTTCCTTCGATACCGTATACGGATTCAGAATCGATGCGATAATGAAGCCGCCGAACAGGTTCAGCACGAGCGCCGTGACGACATATTTCGGCTCGATCATCGTCATGTACGCCCCGACGATGGACATGGAGACCGTCGACATGGCGGAAGCACAGAGCGTATACAGACGACGCTCCGGCAGCATGCCGATCTGCTTCTTCACTGAAATAAACACTTCCGATTGCCCCAGTATGGCGGAAGCAACCGCATTATACGATTCCAGCTTGCCCATGCCGTTCACCTTGCTGAGCGCAAGGCCGATATATTTGATAATGAGCGGCAAAATCTTCGTATATTGCAAAATACCAATTAGTGCGGATATAAATACAATCGGCAGCAGAACCATCAGGAAAAATTGCGTGCCCTGCCCTTCGTTCACGATACCGCCGAACACAAAATTAACGCCTTCTGCCGCATAGGCCAACAGCGCTTCGAACACAGAGGCAAATCCCCGAATCAGCGTCTCGCCCACCGTCGTGTTCAACAATACGAACGCCAGGACGATCTGCAAAACAATCATTTGCACCAGCGGCCGATAGCGGATGCGGCCACGGTCCTTGCTCGCCATGTAGGTCAGTCCGAATACAACCAGCAATCCGGCAATAGCAATCACATATTTCATCTCAAGTTCCTCCCAAGCTCAAGCATTGCAAAACAAATCCGGATTCCTGTTACCGCTTACAAAGGGTCCAGGACAGGAAAACCTATTGGCTGTCCTGTTCCATGTCTTCGGCGGAAAAAGCGCCCGGCAGCAAACGAGAAATCGTCCATTCTTCGGTCTTGCCATGAAGATTCGACAAAAAGATTCTCGTGTCGCTGTCACAAAATTCAGCCAGCACCTGACGGCACGCGCCGCATGGAGCAACCGGACCTTCAGTATCCGCTACGACGGCAATGGCTTCGATCTTCTTCTCCCCCTCGGACACCGCCTTGAATACAGCGGTGCGCTCCGCGCAGTTCGTTAAGCCATACGATGCATTTTCCACGTTGCACCCGCGAAATATTTTTCCCCCGGCGAGCACGGCGGCCCCGACCTGGAACCGGGAATAAGGCGCATAAGCCTGCTTGCGCGCTTCAAGTGCCTCTTGAATCAATTGCTCCTTCATGATCTGCTCCTCCTTCATCGGCGCTTCTCCGCCAACATGTGCTTTCTTCCCTAGCAATCTAGTATGAAGATGACGACTCCATGCCATTCATAATGCTTACGCCGGAGCTCGCTCCGATTCGCGTTGCTCCCGCTTCTATCATAGTTTTGACATCTTCCAGGCTTCGTACTCCGCCGGATGCTTTCACGCCTGCGCGCTCTCCAACCGTTCTGCGCATGAGCGCCACGTCTTCTCGCGTAGCTCCGCCCGTAGAGAAGCCGGTCGATGTCTTCACGAAGTCGGCGCCGGCCTTCACCGCCAGCTCGCATGCGCGAATCTTCTCTTCCTCCGTAAGCAGGCATGTCTCAATAATGACCTTGACAAGCGCTTTGCCGGCAGCGGCTGACACGACGGCCGCGATGTCCCGCTCGACCTCGTCATCGTTCCCTGCCTTCAATTGTCCGACATTGATGACCATATCGATCTCATCGGCCCCATTCGCAATCGCGTCCGTCGTCTCGTAAGCTTTGACGGCCGTGGTCGAAGCGCCAAGCGGGAACCCGATGACCGTACACACCTTGACTGGGGTGCCGGCAAGCTGCTCTGCACAGTACGCCACCCATGCGGGATTGACGCATACCGAGGCAAATTGGTATCGTGCCGCTTCTTCTGTCAGCTTCGTAATCTCGTCTTTCACTGCGTCTGCCCGCAGCAGCGTGTGGTCAATCATTTGCGCAATGCTCATGCGGTACACCCCTTGAAAATTTAGTCATCATACTTATAGATTAACCATATTGATTTCACAGGTAATCATAACACGTCATCTGAACCGATGTAAACACTGATTAGAAATTATGTTCACCACAAAGATTCGTGAACTTGCCGCTTGAAGCATAGGACGGCCCATTTCCGGACATCTATCTGAAAAAAACCCCCTGAAACAGCGGGAATCGGACGGTCCGCTTTCTTGTTCCAAGGGGTTGCAAATTAGGTTAACTGTTCGATCGCCTGTTTTCCCTCATTCACATGATCGAGGTATTCGCTGTATGTTCCGTTGAACAGGACCGCATCATTTCTGCTTACATCGAGAATGCGCTTGGCGATTCGTTTCAAAAAATACTCGTCATGGGAGACGGCGACGATCGAACCCGGAAAAGCGCAGAGCGCTTCCTCTATCCGCTCTCTCGTCTGAAAATCCAGGTCGTTGTTAGGCTCGTCTAGCACCAGAAGATCGGCTTTTGAAAAATAAAGCTTCACAAAAGCGACCCTGCATTTTTCTCCCCTGCTCAAAGCCGAGATTTTGCGGTACACGGTGTCCCGGCGGGCCGGCACCGTTATTGCCAAGCAAAGCGACATGCTCGCCTTCGGCGATTTCCAAGTGGACGTTCTCGAACAGGGTCCTTCCGTCCCATGACTTCGCCGCATTCTCTACATGTACCGCAATCATCTATCTCTTCCACCCTTTGACTGGTCTGACTTCGGCCTGCAAGCGGGAGCGGTTGGAAGCTCACGTTGAAAAAAGCCGGTTTTCTTAGAAAACCGCTCCCTCCTTCTGCCGGGGCATAAAATAACCTTTATTCTTCATCTGCTCTATCAGCTTGCGCACATACGCTTCGGCAGGAGGCGGCCACGTAAATCCGCTCTCTTCCAGGCAGGCTTGAGTATAAGCGGAGTCCGTCCGCACCAGTGCCTGGTACTCCTCCCGGAGATCCACGTTATAGTACATAAAGCCAGTCAAGTCCTCAAAGCGCTCGCGGTCATCGGATACGGAAGCGATCCATTCTTCGTACCTTTCATTCACCATGACCTCAATCTCGATTCCGGCCAATCGGAAAAACTGCGAAATCGTTATTTTGTGAGGGTTATAGATATGGTATACCGGAATGCCCGGCTGCTCGGAGGACGATTGCATCAATGCCATAATGGCGGCACTGCACATATCGACCGGTGAAAAATCACTTTGCTCTTTATGGATGTCTTCCGACACCGCTCCCAGCCTAAAGATCGTTTCCAGCGTATTCGTAAAGGCATTGTCCGCAAGATTGCTTTGGACCAGCCCGTCGGCTTGTCTTCCCGTAATCATCCCCACTCGGTAAACACTCGCATCAACCCGTTCCTCCCGAATCGCATCCAAGACGAGACCTTCCGCCAGGAACTTGCTTTTTACATACACATTGTTCGTAAACTCTTGCCCGACAAAGTAGTCAGCCTCGCGGAAAAGGACCTCCCCTTCCCCTTGGGCTACATTACCGCTCACACTCATCGTTGAAATATAGTGCAGCCGCTTCCCGGCAGCCGCCAGACGAAGAACCGTCTCGGTGCCGCCGATATTAAATTGTTCGAATTCCCGGTAGTCACCGAAATGCTTGGTCATGGCGGCCGCATGGACGATCTGGTCAATGCCGTGCTCCAGCTTGGCGTATTGCGAAGGAGTTAGCCCCATCCGTTCGCGCGTTATATCGCCGTTGATGACGAGGATGCGCTCTCCCAATGCCGCTACATAGCGGGAAAATTTATCGGGATGGTAATAGCCGACGGCTTCCAGCAACCTCGCCTCCGCCGCCGCTTGATCGCTGCCGCGGACAAGGCAGCAGATAACGCTCTCCGTCTGCTCCAGCATGTCGTCCAGCAGATGAATGCCGAGGAACCCGGTAGCGCCCGTCAACAAGACGCGGCTTCCCGCGGTAAGCGGAAGAGGCCGTCTCTTCCTCGCCATTTGCTTCAAGTCGATTCGGACCTCCGGGGAGTCGATGCTTATCGTTCGCGCGGGCTCCATTATTTTCCGGGCAATATTTTCGATCGTTTTCAGTTCAAAATAATCCTGGATGGACACGTTCCATTGCTTGGAGACCGACATCGACAACAGCTTCAATATATTGATCGAATTCCCGCCCAGCTCGAAAAAGCTGTCGCTCACGCTGATCGAATCCGACGGGATATCCAAGACGGCGGACCAGATGTCCCGGAGCTCCCGCTCCACCGCATTTTGCGGGGCGGCGAACGGAGCCGAACCGGACAAAAACTCGTAAGGCTCCGGCAAAGCCTGGTGATCGATCTTGCCGTTCGCGGTAACCGGAAGCTCCTTCACCTGCACGAGGAAAGCGGGTATGCAGTATTCCGGCAAAACATCCGCCAACGCGGAGCGCAGCTTCGGGATATCCATTGGCTGGGAGGCGCTAAAATAAGCGCACAAGTACGTTTGCCGCTGCCCGTCTTCCCGGGCAACGACGGTCGCCTCCCGGATGGCGGGCATCCGCATCAACTGCCGCGTGATCTCCCCTGGCTCGATGCGATGGCCCCTGACTTTGACCTGGTTGTCCTGCCTTCCCAGGAATTCCAACGTTCCGTCCGGCAGCCAGCGCCCGATGTCCCCGCTTCGGTATATCTTTGCTCCAGGCGCGAACGGATGGGCGACAAATCTCTCTGCGGTGAGCTCCGGCAGATTCCGATAGCCCCTTGCCAACCCGGCTCCGGCAATCCAGATTTCGCCGGGAATTCCGATCGGTTGCGGCCGCATGTGCCGGTCCATAATGTAGACCTGGCAGTTATCAATCGGTCTTCCGATTGGAATCCGCTGCGACTTGTCCCGGATCTCGATGCTCGTCGTGACGACGGTGTTCTCGGTCGGTCCGTAATTGTTGACCAATGTATAAGCCGTATGCTCGGGAGCAGTGTGCATCTTTTCTCCCCCGGTAAGAAGCAGCCGCAAAGACCGGTTCTCGAGGCGGATGAACTGCTCGCAGAGGGCGGTCGGCAAAAAGCAGACGCTGATGCGATGAGTCTCCAGATACTCGCTGAGCAGATAAATATTTTTGCGAATTCGATCCTCGATCAGATGAATCGTCGAGCCCGCGATCAGGTACGGGAAAACCTCCCAAACGGACGCATCAAACCCGACTCCGGCAAATTTGGCGCTTCTATCCTTGCTAGTAATGGCAAAAGTCCGGTTATGCCAATATACGAGATTGACGAGCGATCGCTGCTCGATCATGACGCCCTTCGGTACGCCAGTCGAGCCGGAGGTGTACACGATGTATGCCAGATGCTCCGGGCCGCTGGCGGCTTCGGGGTTGGAGCTCTCCCCTTCATGCTGCAGGAAAGGCTTCAAGCCAATCGTCTCGCATGCGCCTTCTCCGCCTTCCCCCGACTCGGCCAGAAGGATGCGGGCTCCGCTGTCGTTCAGCATATGCCGGATTCGCTCCGCCGGGTAACCCGGATCGATCGGAACATAGGCTCCACCCGCCTTCATAATGCCGAGGATGCCGATCAGCATCTCCAGTGAATGTCCGGCCTTCAGGCCGACGGGCTGATCGGGAGCAACGCCTTTGGAGCGCAGCACCCGGGCGAGGCGGTTCGCTTTGCCGTTCAATTCGCGGTAAGTCAGGAAGAGGTCCCCGCATACGGCCGCCTTCTGTTCCGGCGCTCTGACCGCCTGCTCCTCGAACAGCTCCTGGATCGTCCGCCCGGCAGGATATTCGGTCCGGGTCTGATTAAATGAATCCAGCTCCGCCCGTTCTGCCTCGTCCATCATCTCCGCGTCGAGCTTCCGGCCGGGGAACTCGACCATGGCGGAGACCAACTGGATAAAGCGGAGGGCCATGCGCTCGATCGTCTCGCGATCGAACAGACTCGTGCTGTATTCAAAATGCAGGTGAATCTCGTCCTCCTCTTCCACGGCTTCCAGCGTCAAGTCGAACTTGGATACCTTCCACTCCAGGACTGCGGGAGTTCCGGCGAACGAGGAAGCTTTGCCTTCAGCCGCAAAGGAAAAGACCGTATCGAACAGCGGATTCCGGCTTGCGTCCCGTTGCACTGCCAGCTTGTCGAACCACTCGTGCACAGGATACTCTTGATGCTCGAGAGCGAGAAGAACGCCTTCTTTCACTTCTTCCACGAAGCTTCGGAAGGTCAGATCGGCCTGCGGGCGGCTGCGGATCGGAAGCATATCCACGAACATTCCGACCACCTGATCCAGCTCCGCTTGCGGCCTTCCCGATACCGGCGTTCCGATGACGATGTCTTCCTGCCCGCTATATTTGGACAGCAGGACATTGTAAGCGGCAAGCAGCGTCATAAAGACCGTCGCTCCGCATGATGCGGAGAACCGCTTGATGCTTGCCGTCAGCCCGGCAGGCAACTCGGCCGTGATGACCTCCCCTTCGAATTGCTGCAGGGGCGGTCTTGGCCGATCGGCCGGGAGCTGCAGGACCGGAATATCGCCCGCGAACGAGTCCAGCCAGAACCGCTCGTGCTCCGCCATCTGCTCCGGATTGCTCCGTTCACGCTGCCATACGGCGAAATCTTTGTACTGCACCGCCAGCGGAAGGAGCTGCTCCTGCCGGTTGGCGCAGATCAGGGCGAACTCTTCCAGCAAAATGTCAATCGATATCCCGTCCGAAATCATATGATGCATATCCAGCAGCAGCAGATCGCCGCCATTCCGCATACGGATCAGGCCTGCACGGAACAGGGGGGCCTGCCTTAGATCAAACGGCCGGATCCAATTGGACAGCAACTGATCCGCCTCGGACTCGTCCCCGCATTCCCAGTAATGAACCGGAATCCGGACATGAGGCGCGATACGCTGGACGAGCTCCTCGCCGTTCATATGGAAAGACGTCCTGAGGCTCTCGTGCCGGTCGGCCAGCAGCTGCATCGCTCTCTCCGCCGTGGACAGCTCGAGCCGCTCCTCCAGCCGAAAGGCCATCGGCATATTGTAGCTGAGACGCGCTTCCCGGAGATGACTGACGGCATACATGCGTTGCTGGGCAGAGGAAGCCGGGTAATGCTCCCGCGGTCCGGCCGGCGTAATCTTGAGACGCTCCTGCCGCTGCGCTTCTTCAACGTACGCCGCCAATTGCTCCAGAACCGGACGGGCGAACACTTCTTTGAGCGGAATATCGACCTGCAGTTTTTTTTCGATCCGGGCGGTGAGCAGCCTGACCTTCAGCGAGTGCCCTCCGAGCTCGAAGAAATGGTCATAGATCCCGACTCTCTCGGCCCCAAGCACCTCCTGCCAGATTGCCGCCAAGGTCTCTTCGATAAAGTTGCGGGGTGCCGCATATTCCGCTCCCGCTTCCGTGAGATCCGGCGCCGGCAGTGCCTTGACATTGATCTTGCCGCTAGGCAGCAGTGGGAACTGCTCCACCTTCACGAAATACGACGGAATCATATATTCCGGCATGCTGTTCGCTAAATGCGCCCTCAGCTCGGACACGGTGCACTCCCGCTCGGTCACGAGGTAGGCGCACAAGCAGGCATGCCCTCCCTCTTCGCGCTCGGCCGTCACCAGCGCCTCTCTGACTGCGGGATGCTGGAGCAGCCGGTGGCTCACCTCGCCCGGCTCAATCCGGTAACCACGCACCTTCACCTGCTGATCGAGGCGTCCCAGATACTCCAGGTTCCCGTCCAGGAGCCAGCGGACTTCGTCGCCGCTCCGGTACATCCGCTCTCCCGGCTTGTACGGGTGCGGCACGAACTTCTCCGCGTTCAGCTCCGCCCGGTTCAGGTAGCCGCGCGCCAAACCCGTTCCCGCGATGCACAGCTCGCCCGGCACCCCAATCGGAGCCAGCTTCCCGTGACTGTCGAGCACAAGAACCTCTGTCCCTTCGACCGGACGCCCCAGCAGCGCCTTTCCTCCAAGAACGCACTCGTAGCGCGTCGCGTCGACGGTAGCCTCCGTCGGCCCGTAGTGGTTGTACAGCCGATACCCTTGGGCCAGCACCTTTTCCGCGATGACCGGGTCCAGCCGTTCCCCGCCGCAGAGCACCGCCCGCAGGCTCGGCGCCTGCTCCGGTTGATCCGCCAGCAGCTCCTGCAGCGTCGCCGGCACAAACTGAGCCAGATCAATCTGATGCTTGTTCAGGAACGGGATGAACTGCTCCCTCACCAAAATATGCGGCTTCTCCGCGATGACCACCGTCGCCCCGTGCAGGAGCGACACCAGCGTCTCCTCGACGCTGACATCGAACGAGCTGCTCGTCATGTGCAGGACGTTCTGGCCCGGACCCAAGCCGTACAGGCGGCCGAACCAATCCGCCAGGTGCAGCACGCTGCGGTGCTCGATCATGACGCCCTTGGGCGTGCCGGTGGAGCCCGACGTATAGATGACGTAGGCCATATCGTCCGGGCCGTTCACCGGCTCCGGGTTGCCCAGCTCGGATAGCGAGCCGCCGCCGTCTCCGCAGGTCCCGCGCACCGCTTCATCGGCGCCGCTCTCCTTGCCGCTCGCCCGGGCTGCAACCGCGTCCGCGGCCTCCATATCCTCCAGAAGGAGCACCTCGCCTGGAAAGCGTGCGGCCCCCTCCTGCAGCCCGCGCTGCGTCACCAGCAGCCGGGCGCCGCTGTCCTCCAGCATCCCGCCGATCCGTTCCGCGGGATAGTCGGGGTCGATCGGCACGTAAGCGCCGCCGGCCTTCAAAATGCCGACAATGCCGACAAGCGTGCCGAACGACGGCGCGGTCATCAGGCCGACGCGATCGTCCGGCCCGACTCCCTTGGCGCGCAGCCCATGGGCCAGCCGGTTGGCCCGGCGGTTCAACTCCCGGTACGTCATCGCCTCGTCCCGGAACACGGCCGCCCGCTCGTCCGGCGTCTTCTCCGCCTGCGCTTCGAACTGCTCCACGAGCGTGCGGTACCGCAGGGGACGGGCTTCCGCGCCGGCGAACGAGCCCAGCAGCTGCGCCTTCTCCGCGTCCGTGACGATCTCGATGTCCGCGATGCGCGCCTGCGGCCGTTCCAGCGCCGTCCGGACAAGCTGCTCGAAATGTACGGCCATCCGCTCGATCGTCTCCCGCGCGAACAGGCTCGTGCTGTACTCGAACCGCAGCACCAGCGTGCCGTCGTATTCGATCGCCTCCACCGCCAAGTCGAACTGGATCGCATGATGGTCCATTTCAACGGGAGTCCAGCCCGGCATCCCGCTCGCCTCCGCACTCTCAATAACATTTTGCAGCGTGAATATCGTCTCGAATAACGGGGTGCGGCTTACGTCCCTGCGAAGATTCAACCTCTCGAACAACTGCTCGGCCGGATAAGCCTGGTTTTCGTAAGCTTGAATGACGGTACGTTGAACTTCTTCCAGGAACGATCCGAACGTTTTGTCCGGCTGCGGGAAGCTTCGTAACGGAACAGTATTGACGAACATGCCGACGACGCCTTCCAGTTCGGCGAAGGGCCGATCGGTAACCGGCGTGCTTACCACGAGATCTTCTTGCCCCGTATATTTGTGCAGCAAAAGGTTATACATCGCCAGCAGCATCAAAAATAATGTCGTCCCGTTCTCTGCGGCTTGCCGCTTCAATTGTTCCGTCATTTCCTTCGATAACTCATATTCCACTGTATCGCCGACAAACTGCTGCACGGAAGGTCTCGGAAAATCGGCAGGCAACTGGAGCACGGGAATGTCCCCGGCAAACGTCTCGAGCCAGTACCGTCCCAGCTTCCGCATCGGTTCCGTATTCATCTGCTCGCGCTGCCATACAGCAAAATCTTTGTGCTGAACAGGGAGCGGATCGAGCGGCGCATGCGGATCGGCGTAGAGCTGCGCGAACTCGCGCAGCAAAATATCAAGAGACACGCCGTCCGAAATGATATGGTGCATATCCAAAAACAAGATTGAATCCCCGTTGCCGGTATCAATCAGACCTGCTCTCAGCAAAGGCGCTTCCCGCACATCGAAGGGCCGGATCCACCCGGCTGCGATCTCCCGGACCTCCTCCTCCGCAACCGCTTCGCAGGCGAGGGGAACCGTTACCCGGGGGAGCACCTTGAGGAACAACTCCTCCCCGTCGCGCGCCACGCAGGTGCGGAGGCTCTCATGTCTCGCCGCCAATGCTTCCAGACTCCGCTCTACCCGCTGCCGGTCAAGCGGATAAGGCGCCCGGAGCAGAAGTGGCATATTGTAGCTGAGATCCGCTCCGTCCAATTGACTTGCGACATAGATCCGCTTCTGAGCCAGAGACGCAGGATACAGCTCCCGGGGCTCGGCAGGCCTGATCGTCTCGTACCGCTGCCGCGGCGTCCGCTCCAGCAGCGCCGCCATGTCGCGCAGCACCGGCCGGGCGAAGACTTCCTGAAGAGGCAGCGGCGTCTCGAACAGCTTGGCGGTCCGCGCAATCAGCATCGTGGCTTTCAGCGAATGCCCTCCCAGCTCGAAGAAATGATCGTGTCTTCCGACCCGCTCTACCCCGAGAACCTGCTGCCACAAGCCGGCGAGCTTCTGTTCGGCTTCCGTAAGGGGAGCCTCGTACTCGGCGACGGTACGCATTACAGCATCGGGCTCCGGAAGCAACCGTCTGTCAATCTTTCCGTTCGGCGTCAGCGGAAAGCGTTCCATCTCCACGAAGCAGGAAGGAATCATATAGTCCGGTAAGGCGCGGGATAAATGGGCCCGGATATCCGCTCTGCTCCATTCTCCGTCCGGAACGAGGTATGCACAGAGACTGCTATGCCCCGCTTCATCTTGATAAGGGAGAACCAGCGCTTCTTTGACCGACTTATGCAGCAATAGCTTATGGGCAATCTCATCGGGTTCGATCCGGAAGCCGCGAATCTTGACCTGATGATCGATCCGCCCCATATATTCGAGATTGCCGTCCGGCAGCAAGCGCACCAAATCGCCCGTCTTGTACATCCGCTCTCCGTCCAGATAAGGACATGGGACGAAGCGGTCGGCGCTCAGCTCCGGCCGGTTCACATACCCTGCCGCCAAGCCTTCGCCGGTAATGCACAGCTCCCCCGGTATGCCGATCGGCTGCAGCCGTCCGTATTCGTTCAGGACGAGTGCTCCGGTGTTCCGCAGAGGACGGCCGATCGGAAGCATCCGACTATCCGAAGCGAGGCGATCTACGGCATAGAAGGTGGCGAAGACCGTGCTTTCCGTCGGACCGTACACATGAATGATTTTGCCCGGCCCCATCACCTGGAACGCCTTTTCCACATAAGACATCGTGACCTGCTCCCCGCCGAACAGCACATGGCGAAGACCGCGAAGCGCAGGGGCGTTCACTTCAACCAGCGTATTGAATAAAGCCGTCGTCGTAAAAAACATCGTGATCTTCTGACCGGAAATGTACGCCGACAATTGCCCCATATCCAGCATGAACTCCTTCGGCACCAGCACCAGCGAAGCGCCGTTGAGCAGGGCGCCGAAAATGTCGAAAATCGAGCCGTCGAAGGCATAGTTCGACAACTGCAATATCCGGTCATCCGGCGTAATATTTATGTATCCTGGATCGATTACCACTCTCTCGATATTGCGGTGAGCCGTCAATATCCCTTTCGGCTGGCCGGTCGAGCCCGACGTATAAATGATATAGGCCGGATCCGTAGGAGAAGCGAGACGATCCAGGTTCGAATCGTCGCTTTCCAGCGCGGTTTCTTCTTCTATCTGAATGACTTCTCCGGCGAACTCCGCTAGCACACGGCTGTTGGCGGAAGTGCGATCGGCCAGCAGGAGCGCGGCACCCGAGTCAGCCAGCATGTAGGCGATCCGCTCCCCCGGATAGGCCGGGTCGATAGGCAAATAAGCACCCCCCGCCTTCAGCACGGCCAATATGCCGACGATCATCTCAGCCGAGCGTCCGGTCATCATCCCGACGACCGCATTCGGGCGGACCCCCTTCAGCCGCAGCCGCCGGGCCAGCCGGTTCGCCCGCGAATTCAGCTCTCCGTAGGTCATGCTCGTTCCGCCTTCAATTAATGCGGCATGCTCCGGGCGGGCGGCAGCCTGCCGTTCAAAATAGATGTCCAGCGTATGCGCCGCCGGCCGGCCATGCCCCGCAAGAACCGCAAGCTCAAGCAGGAGCCGCCGCTCCTCGCCGTCGGCTAGCTCCATTGCTTCTATCGGCAGCGCCGGGCCGGCCGCCGCTTGCCGCAGAACGGCCATATAATGCCCTGCGATGGCCTGAATCTCCTCCGGCTCGTACCGGGCCGCGTTATAGTTGATCATGAACAGCCCTTCATCAGGCGCTATCGTCAGATTAAAATCATAATTCGTTTGCTCGTGAGAATGCATGCCCGTAATCGTAAACTTCAACAGCGCCGCCTCTTCTTCCGGATCGGCCGCTTGCGCCGGATAGTTCTGATAGGCGACGATATGATCCAGGAGGCGATGCTTTAACGGCGACTGCTCTTGCACATCCGCAAGCGATACGTACATATATTTTTCCGCTTCCGCCATGTCCCGCTGCACTTTTTGAACGAGAGCAGAAAACGTCTCTTCCTTGCGAAGGCGCACGCGGACTGGCACGGTATTGATAAAGAGGCCGACCATGCGCTCGATTCCTTCGATTTCAGGCGGCCGTCCCGACACGACGGCGCCGAATACGACGTCATCGGCCTGATTGTATCGGTGCAGCACAATCGCCCACGCCGCTTGCATGACGCTATTCAAGGTGGCTTGGCAGGTCCGGGCCAGCCTTGTCAAGCTGTGCTGCAGCTCCTCGCCCAAGGGCTGCACGTAATCCGCCTTCTCATACGTTCCGCCTTTCCCAGCGCGGAGTGCGGGCACCGCGCTCGGCTGCTCGTACCCTTCGAGACGCTTCCGCCAATACTGCACGGCTTCCTTCCGATCCTGCTTGTCCAGCCATTGAATATAACTGCTGTAAGGAGGAGACGCTTCCCCGCTCAACGCGCCGCCACCCAGCAAGGTAGCATAGATGTCGAAGAAATCGCGCATCACGATTTGAAAACACCAGCCATCCAGAATGATATGGTGATGGGTGAAGAGCATTCGCCAATTGCGTTCGCCGGTGCGGAAGACAGCCACACGGAACAGCACGTCCTTGGCCAAATCAAAGCCTTTGCTCCGATCCTCCCGCTCATAGGCTTCCCACCGCTCCTTCCGCTGCTCCGGGGACAGGTCCAGCAGATTTTCAAACACAACCTTGGCCGTTCTCTCCTTCAGCACAATCTGCCGCGGCTTCTGGAGCTTCTCATGCACGAAGATCGTTCTGAGGATATCATGCTTCTGCAGCAGCGCATCGAAGCTCCGCTGCACCGCGTCCAGATTCAGATCCCCCTCGATCGTTAGCGATAATTGCAAGCAATACATACCGGGATCTTCCTGAAGCAGCGAGTAAAACAGCATCCCTTCCTGCATAGGGGATAACGGATATACATTCTGGATTTCATTTCTATCCAATGAAGCTCACTCCTGACCATCGTGTATTGGAAGCGAAAGGAGCGGCGGCTGCCCCTCCCTCCGCAGTAGTTATAAATCCTTGACCAGTTCCAAAATATCGTCCAGTTCTTCCACCGTCAGTTCCGGATCGTCGAGATCGCTAGGCGTCAGTCCGCCCTCGTCGATGCTCATGCAATGATCTATCAGATTCAGAAGCCGGGTCCGGTACCGATTCGACAGCTCCTCCATCTCGCGCTCGGAATATTCCCGGCTATTATATTGAATCGCCGTAAGCAGCCGCCCCTCCATGGTCACGGAGGTAATGTCCAGCGCGTGAGTTCGCTCCGACAACCGATGCATAGAGCCGCCCGCCGACAGCGGCGAAGCGGCGAGGAGCGGCCCTTCTTCCTCCCCGACGAATTGGCCGAGATAATTGAAGCTGATCTCTGGCTTCAGCTTCCAGCTCAAGCCGCTCAGATGCTGCCGCGGTGTCAAATATTTCAAAACTCCATAGCCAATCCCTTTGCTTGGAATATGATGGAGCGTTTCTTTCGTCCGGATAAGCGCGCTCTTGGCATCATCCCCCGACGAAATATGCAAAATTACCGGAAAAGCGGAAGTAAACCAGCCTATCGTACGGGTAATGTCCAGATCGGGAACAATCTCTCCCCTGCCGTGTCCTTCCATCTCCACCGCGATCCGCTCCATCTTTCCCCAGTCTCTTAACGCCAGCCCAAGCGCGGCCAGCAAAATATCGTTAGGCTCGGTGCGGTAAGCCTGGTTCGCCTTCTTCAGCAAACACTCCGTCTCGTTACCGGAAAGGCGGAAGGTCACCGCAGCGCTGTCCTCCTGCGTATTGGATGCGGCGGATTGCCGTTTGGGCAGTGGGTCTGCCAGCGTATTCTCGATATTCGCCCAGTATGGGATTTCCTGAAGCAGAGCGCGGCTTCCCGCGAATGCGGTCAGCTCCTCCGCCCATCTCTGATAGGAGTGGGTCTTATCCGGCAGTGCGACAGGCTGTCCGGCTGCCGCCGCTTCATAAGCGGCGCTCAAATCCTCAATAAGGATTCTCCACGACACGCCGTCAATGGCCAGATGATGAATGACGAGCGCCAGATGGTCTCCTTCCGCCGTCTGATACAGGCCTGCCTTGACGAGCGGTCCTGCGCTCAAATCGACGCCGCCCTGTAGCCGGAGAACATCGGCTTCGATGCGCTCCGCCCAATCGGCGTGCTGGCGGAGGTCCATGACCTCAAGCGTAAAATGGGTGCCGTCCGTGGCCCGGTTCATCTGCACGATCTCGTGATCATGCTCATGAAAAACGAGACGGAGCGCGTCATGATGCTCGACGATCTTGTGCAGCGCCCGTTCGAGCAGGACGGGATTGAAGCCTTCACGGCGGAAAAAGATCTCCGCCTGGTTCCACTGATGCCGGTTACGGAAGTTTTGCCCGAAAAACCAAATTTGGATCGGGGTGAGCCGTACTCTGCCCTCCACAGGGCTTTGATCGATCCAGCTCTCTCTACGCTTCACCAAGGGAGACAGCTGCTCTATCGTCGGATGTAAAAACAAGTCCTTTATTTCCAGCTTCAGCGAGTGCCGGTTCAACCGGGCCGCAATCTGGATCGCCTTGATCGAATCGCCGCCGTAATCAAAAAAGCTGTCGAAGATGCCGATACGCTCGACGCCAAGCACCTCCTGCCATACCTCAGTCAATATGGCTTGAACAACGTTCTCCGGCCGGGCATACTCCGTCCCCGCTATATCCCGGTCCAGATCCGGCAGCGCCTTCAGATCGATCTTCCCGTTCGGCAAGAGCGGGAACTGCCCCAGCCTCACGAAATAAGACGGGATCATATATTCCGGCATGCTGTTCGCTAAATGCGCCCTCAGCTCGGTTGCGGTGCACTCCCGCTCGGTGACGAGGTAGGCGCATAAGTAGGCATGCCCTCCCTCTTCACGCTCCGCCGTCACCAGCGCCTCCCTGACGACGGGATGCTGGAGCAGCCGGTGGCTCACCTCGCCCGGCTCGATCCGGTAACCGCGCACCTTCACCTGCTGGTCGAGGCGGCCCAGATATTCCAAGTTCCCGTCCGGCAGCCATCTCGCCTCGTCGCCGGTTCGGTACATCCGCTCCCCCGGCTTGTATGGATGCGGTACGAACTTCTCCGCAGTCAGCTCCGGGCGGTGCAGGTAGCCGCGGGCCAAGCCCGTTCCCGCGATGCACAGCTCGCCCGGAACCCCGATCGGGGCCAGCTTCCCGTGCCTGTCGAGCACGAGAATCTCTGCCCCTTCGACCGGACGGCCCAGCAGCGCCTTTCCCCCCCGGATGCACGCGTAGCGCGTCGCGTCGACCGTAGCCTCCGTCGGCCCGTAGTGGTTGTACAGCTTGTACCCTTGGGCCAGCACCATCTCCGCGACGACCGGGTCCAGCCGATCCCCGCCGCAGAGCACCGCCCGCAGGCTCGGCGCCTGATCCGGCTGATCGGCCAGCAGCTCCTGCAGCGTCGCCGGCACGAACTGGGCCAGATGAATCTGATGCTTGTTCAGGAACGGGATGAACTGCTCCCTCATCAAAATATGCGGCTTCTCGGCGATGACCACCGTCGCCCCGTGCAGTAGCGACACCAGCGTCTCCTCGACGCTGACATCGAACGAGCTGCTCGTCATGTGCAGGACGTTCTGGCCCGGACCCAAGCCGTACAGGCGGCCGAACCAATCCGCCAGGTGCAGCACGCTGCGGTGCTCGATCATGACGCCCTTGGGCGTGCCGGTGGAGCCCGACGTATAGATGACGTAGGCCATATCGTCCGGGCCGTTCACCGGCTCCGGATTGCCCGGCTCGGAGAGCGAGCCGCCGCCGTCTCCGCAGGTCCCGCACACCGCTTCTTCGGCGCCTCTCTCTGGGAGCGCTTTGTCGCCGCCGCTCTCCTTGCCGCTTACCCGCACTTCAACCGCGGCCGCGGCCTCCATATCCTCCAGAAGGAGCACCTCCCCTGGAAAGCGCGCGGCCCCCTCCTGCAGCCCGCGCTGCGTCACCAGCAGCCGGGCGCCGCTGTCCT
>NZ_QYZD01000047.1:0-31712 GCF_003591545.1 Paenibacillus thiaminolyticus | reverse complement strand
TAGGTTAAGTTTACCATGTTTTAATGTGAGCTTATAGTTTGAAGACACACTCTAGATCAATCCGGATTTGCTGATGTATATGTCATTCAAGTGCTGTACAAGGACAAGCCAGAGCTGGACCGGGAGACGCTGTACGGAAAAATGCAGCAGTATACCGGAGAGATTCACTGCGCGGAGGACGAGGAGGAAGCAGAGGAGCCGGGCGATTCGCTGGCGGTATGGGAGTCTAATGAGAGCGAAGTTACAGAAGCAGTCGGCATGATGCACTTTTTCCATCTGAATCATATGATCGAGTATCAGGAGGGAGCGCTTCCGGCACAGACATGCATCATGACATCGGATAAGCCGGTGGAGGAGGCAGCCTTCGAGACGGCACTGCAGCAAGCCTGGCATTGGCCGGATGCGAGAGAAGCTGTTGCCGGCTGCCGCCACTCCTTGCTGCTGACCGATTTCTGTGCGCGCGGCCTGGAGTATAAGCAGCGTCTGCAGCTCATTGGAGGTGCGCTTCGGGCTTTGCTGGAGACGACACCTTGTGAGGCTATCTATTTCCAGGCCAGCGACAAGATTGTCCATCCTCAAGCCTATGCGGCTGCGCTCGAAGCCGGCCAGCGCTTATACGGGGCGATGAATCTCCGCTTCTATCACGTGCATGGCAGAGACGAGATGATTATGGATACCTGCGGCCTGGCGGCGCTCGGCTTGCCGGATGTCCAGTGTCATTTTCGGGGGATGGAGCCGAATGAAGTGGCCTCGTGGGTTGGCGATATCGGGTACTATTTGTACGAGCACGGGGATATTATCCAAGATGGCGAGACGGTTGGCTCGGAGGAGATTCGCTGGCAGTGCGAGCATCAGCTTGCTTTGGCGGGGCCGATGCGATATGTGCTTGATCTGAACCCCGGCCCGGAGCACTATGCGGGCATCCAGCATCATGGCCGGGAGCATCGTCCGGAATAGCCTGGCGTCTTAAAAGTCCCGCAATGACTTCAGAGCGGCAGCCACTGCTTCAGCCAAGCGGCCGCCGGCCCTTGATCCGAAGCAAGCGCTCTGTCGCTCTGGACCAAGGGCCGGCAAGCCCATCAATCGGCAAATAAGTCGGCATATTCGCCATAGCCTTCCTCTTCCAGCTTCTCCTTCGGAATGAAGCGCAGAGCGGCGGAATTGATGCAGTAGCGCAGTCCGTTCGGTCCGGGACCGTCATCGAACAGATGCCCGAGATGAGAGTCGCCGTAGCGGCTGCGCACTTCGGTGCGTACCATGCCGTGGGACAGGTCACGCTTCTCTTCGATATGATAAGAGCGGAGCGGTCTCGTGAAGCTTGGCCATCCGCACCCTGCATCATATTTGTCGCGCGAGCTGAACAGAGGTTCGCCCGAGACGATGTCGACATAGATGCCGTCTCCCGTATGATTCCAGAATTCGTTCTGGAACGGGGGTTCTGTTCCGTTATTTTGCGTGACATGGAACTGCATCGGGGTGAGCTCTTCCTTCAGCCGGGCCTTGTCCTGCTCGCTTACGCTCCAATGCTTGGCGATGAAGGCATCGCGCCCGGAGCCGGTACGGTACCGCTTGTAATGGGCAGGCTGCTTGCGATGATAGTCCTGGTGGTGCTCCTCCGCAGGGTAGAAGGCGGACGCCGGGACAATCTCGGTTGCGATTGGCTTGTCGAAGCGGCCGCTGCGCTCCAGCTCCCGCTTGGATTGCTCCGCTTCCTCCCGCTGCTTCTCGTTATGGTAGAAGATCGCAGTCCGGTATGATGAGCCCCGATCGTAGAATTGTCCGCCCGGATCGGTCGGATCGATCTGCTGCCAGAACAGCTCCAGCAGCTTTTTATAAGGAAATACGGCGGGATCGAACGTAATCTGCACGGCCTCCGCATGGCCAGTCTGGTCGGTGCACACTTCTTCATAGGTCGGATGTTCGGTATGCCCGCCGGTATATCCGGAGACAATCGAGCGGATCCCGGGCAACTCCTCGAACGGAGTCACCATGCACCAGAAGCAGCCGCCTGCGAAAGTCGCCTTTTCCAGAGAAGGTTGAGTATGGTCGCTCATTAGATTTCAACTCCTTTGCATAGCCATATCATACCCAAATGGATGCCGCGAGACAACATAGCCGCATTGCAAAATGGGCGCCCCCGCTGAAAGATCAGGGTTGTATATGCTGCCAATCCGTGCTAGTATGAATATATCGAAAACGATACTCCACAAAGGGGAGTAGCTAGCACAGTATTCGTCGTCATTACGGGATCGAGCCGCCTCGTCCCCGGCGGTACTGGCAACGTACACGTTGTTTGCGAGACCTTTGCCACGGGTTGCGATGGTGAAGGTCTTTTTTGATCTGTTAGAGCCGTCACCTCGTGGTGACGGCTTGTTTTATTTTTCGTAGTATCAAGCATACTACAGTATGGGAGGCAGTCATTGTGGAACTATTCTCAATTGAATTCTGGACGGCATTGTTGTCGATCGTAGTCATCGACCTCGTGCTGGCGGGGGACAATGCCATCGTTATTGGCCTTGCCGCACGCAATGTTCCGAAGCAGGATCAGAAAAAAGTAATTATTTTGGGGACTGGCGGAGCGATTGTGATTAGGGCGATCGCCACCTTGCTCGTCGTCTACCTGCTGATGGTTCCGGGACTTCAATTGTTCGGAGGTCTTCTTCTGCTCTGGATTGCAGTGAAGCTGATGATTGAAGAGAAGGAGCATAACATCAAGGCCGGCAGCAGCATCGGAGCGGCCGTCGGCACCATTATCATCGCTGACGCGGCTATGGGGATCGATAACGTGCTGGCTGTGGCGGGCGCCGCCAAGGGACATCCGTTCCTGGTCATTCTCGGATTGATAATCTCGCTTCCGATTGTTGTCTGGGGAAGCACGATTGTGCTCAAATTTATCGAGCGTTATCCGGTTATTATCGTGCTGGGCTCCGCCGTGCTGGCCTGGACCGCCTCCAAAATGCTCGTGGCTGAAAAATTTGTCGCCCCGTACTTCACCAATCCGTTCATCAAATACGGATTCGAGACGATCATCGTGCTGGGTGTCGTCGCCACCGGGCTTATCATTAAGCGGAATCGGGCGCAGGAAGCGGACGATCATCCGGAACTCCATCATCACCGTGCCCAGGGCGAGTAATCGTCCGGGCATGACTCCAGCCGAAGGCTCTGCCTTCGGCTTTTGCCATGGAGGAACATACACGGGGAGAGCCGCGATAGGGAGTGATGCCTATATCCCTATACAGAGTGTCCAGTGGTATCATTCTATGAAGGGAGGGGCCTATTGGTGCCATTCCTCCCGTAGGAATCGGTCAGGACAGCTGCCGAACCTGCTGTATCAGCATTTTCATAGCCATGGTTGACGCTGCCTTCGTATCCTGCAGGATGAAGAACGGGCGAATGACGCGGCCTCCCTTAACATGAATACGGCGCAGCTCGCCCGCTTCCAATTCCTTATGGATGACCCAACGGGAGAGCAGAGCGATGCCAAGACCGGCGAGAACGGCCTCCTTTACCCCTTGGCTGCTGTTGAACACATAGGTGCGCTTCGGCTCCACGCCGAGATCGCGAATAAATTGCTCACTGTAGGAGCGGGTTCCCGAGCCGCTCTCGCGCAGAATCCAAATTTGATCCTGAAGCATGGACGCCTCCAGCTTCGGCAGCGCCGTCAGCTCGTGATCCGGGGGGGCGACGAGAATCATCTCGTCCTCCATGAACGGGTGATCCACCAAAATATCGGCATAGTCGACCTTGCCTTCGACGAGTCCGACATCGAGCTCATTCGCCCGCACGGCTTGTGCGATTTCTTCCGTGTTGGCAATCATCACCTGGATATCGACCTGCGGATATTGACGGGCAAATTCCGCGATCAGCCGCGGCAAAATATATTCCCCGATGGTGAAGCTGGCTCCCACCTTCAGCGAACCGGTCACTTCATCCCGCAGCAGATGGATTTCTTCCTTGGCGTTATCATATAGAGCAAGCATTTGCTTGGCCCGCTGGTATAGGATATGTCCAGCGTCTGTCGTCTTCACATGCCGGGGAGAGCGGTGAATCAGTTTGATGCCGAATTCGTTCTCCAGGTTCCGGATATGCATGCTTACGCCCGGCTGGGACAGATTGAGTAGCTTGGCGGCTCTCGAAAAATTGCACTGCTCCACAACGGTTACATATACTTTCAACGTGTCGACAATCATGTATGAATCCTCCGGTGTCCATCAAGGTGGACAGACAATTCTGTTGATGTAATCGCTTGCTTTTACCCTCTCCCATTGTATCCCTTTATCCCGAATGGAACAATCCGGATGCCGCCGTCCGGGCAAGCATAAGTTTTCCTAATCGTGCGGATAGCATATTGGTATTTCACATGAAGCTCATTTCGGCTTATAGTTGATTATGGAATCAGGGTTCACATGCAGGTGGGCGGGGAGAAGTTCGGGAGCTGACGGGCATTGAAAAGCGGAACAAGGATCTACAAGCGGCGCCATCCTCACATCGGGAGCTGCAGGAAGGGGCTGGAGGAAAGCGCTGGACAATGCCGCGCGTTTGATACTTTATCGCTCAAACGCTGCAATGTGAAAATGCTATCAGACAGAATTGGGGGAAAAACATGAGTCAGGGAGAAGGACTTGGCGCAAGCAAGGCCCGCAAGCAGCGGAACAGACTCGGATTTGCGCTCGGAATCGGGTTGACGCTTGTCATCGCGCTGGCTGCCAAGTATTTAGCCGGGCTTCCGTTCCTTAGCATTATGGGTCAGCTTGTTATCGCTATCTTGATCGGTATTCTGTGGCGTGCCACGCTCGGCGTGCCCGATCAGATTGTGGCGGGCACAAATTTTTCAAGCAAGAAGCTGCTTCGCCTCGGGATTATCCTGCTCGGGATGCGGCTGAACCTGATGGATATTGTCCATGCGGGGCCGAAAGTATTTCTGATTGCGGTCATTGTCATTATATTCGCCATTAGTGTCGTCTATGGATTGGCAAGGCTGTTCAAGGTTGAGAAACGGCTCGGTATTCTGACGGCATGCGGCACGGCTATTTGCGGGGCGGCTGCGGTGGTCGCGATCTCGCCTCAGATTAAGGCCAAGGACGAGGAGACGGCGATTGGCGCGGCCATGGTCGCGATATTGGGCACGATCTTTACGCTTTTATATACCTTTTTGTATCCGGTGCTCGGATTGACGCAGAATGGGTACGGCATCTTCGCGGGCGCAACGCTGCATGAGATTGCGCACGTCATTGCGGCCGCAGCCCCTGGAGGCGACGGCGCGGTCGATATGGCGGTCATCGTGAAGCTGACCCGGGTGGCGCTTCTCGTTCCGGTAGCGATCCTCGTCGGCATCTGGGCGAATCGGGCCGAGCAGCGGGAGAAGGGGAACAGCACGAAGCTGTCCTGGCGCACGATACCGATTCCTTGGTTCATCCTTGGCTTCCTGATCGTGAGCGGCATCAATTCATTGGGCATCATCTCGGCCGATATCGCTTCCGGCATTGTGACGCTGGCTTATATGCTGATCGCGATGGCGATGGCCGGTCTTGGCCTGAATGTCGATCTGGTCGCGTTCCGCCGGCTTGGCCTGACCTCGTTCGCGGCTGGGCTTATCGGTTCGGTGCTGCTGTCGGGTCTCGGCTTCGCCCTGGTCCATCTTCTCGGGCTGGCCTAATGCCGCTTGAACGGGCAGCGGACGAAAACAGACCGCATCTCCTCGCGGGAGGAGATACGGTCTGTCTGTTCGTCTGCGCCGATGGAGACGGGCCGAAGCTTAGCGGAACGCCGGCAGCCAGCTGCCATGCGCTTCAATCATATCGTCGCATAGCGCTACGATATCGTCGAGGCTGAGCTCGGCGGACGTATGCGGATCGAGCATCGCGGCGTGATAAATATGCTCCTTCTTGCCGGTGATAGCCGCTTCGATCGTCAAGAGCTGCGTGTTGATATTGGTACGATTCAGCGCAGCCAGCTGCGGCGGCAGATTGCCGACATAGGTTGGCGTCACGCCGCTGCGATCGACGAGACAAGGCACCTCGACGCAGGCTTCCGCCGGAAGATTCGGAATCAGCCCCGTATTCATGACGTTGCCGCCAATCTTGAACGGCACCCCCGTCTCCATTGCCTCGAAGATATAGGAAGCATATTCATGCGAACGGTCATGCTCCAGTCGGGTATCGTTCACCAGCTTGTCGCGCATCTCCTTCCAGGAGGCGAGCTGATTCACGCAGCGGCGCGGATATTCATCCAGCGGAATGTTCAGCTTGTCGATCAACTCCGGATAGGCCCGCTTGATGAAATACGGATGATATTCGGCATTATGCTCGGACGACTCGGTGACATAATAACCGAATTTGAACATCAGCTCATAGCGCACCATATCATGATGCTTTTCCTTCTGCTTCTCCGCCGCCCGACGCTTAATCTCCGGGTACAGATCTTGACCGTCCTTCGTCACTTCCAGAAGCCAGGCCATATGGTTGATGCCGGCGATTTTCGTCTGCACCCCCGTAGAATCCATGCCGAGATGGTCGAACAGCCAAGGCATGCACACCTGAACGCTGTGACATAAGCCAACCGTCTTCACGCCGCCATGCGTAATCATAACGTTAGTCAAAACCGCCATCGGATTCGTATAATTGAGGAACCACGCATCCGGACAGACCTCCTGGATGTCTCTCGCGAAGTCGAGCATGACCGGGATGGTGCGCAGATTGCGGAAAATTCCGCCGATGCCGACCGTATCGGCGATCGTTTGGCGCAAGCCGTATTTTTTCGGAAGCTCGAAATCGGTAATCGTACATGGATCATAGCCGCCGACTTGAATCGCGTTGACGACATACTTGGCGCCGCGAAGCGCTTCCTTGCGGTCGTGATAAGCGACCACCCGGCACTTGCTGCCGGTCGATGCGACCAGATTATTCAACATCAGCTCGGAATCCCGGAGGCGTTCGTGATCGATATCGAACAAGGCCAGCTCGAACGATTGCAACGCAGGCGTCAGCATACAGTCGCCCAACACATTTTTGGCAAATACCGTGCTTCCGGCACCGAGAAACGTAATTTTACCCATAGCAAGATCATCCTTTCGATGGACTGAGAATAAGATCTTAATTAAATTTTTCATGGTCTGATGCAACTTGCACGCAGATGCGTTACAATCAATGTATCTGATTTGACAAGAGATGAGTATGGTTATTTTGGTCGACAGTATGGAATATTGTATCCTGATGAGGAGGATATGCCGATGGCGGAGACAGCGCATATCGCGATTAACGAGTACCCGTCCCGCGGAGAATTGACGATTCTTTTCAGCGGTCAGGCGAAGACCGAGCCCCAACACCGCATCGGTCCCACGGTGCATGATTACTATTTGGTGCACAGCATTTTGTCCGGGAAGGGGACCTTCGTTATTCGCGGGCAGGAGTACCAGCTTCGCAGCGGCGACAGCTTCTTTATTTTTCCGGGGGAAATGGTGCGGTATGAATCGGATGGCGAGGAGCCGTGGCAATATAGCTGGGTCGGATTCCGCGGACAAGAGGCCGACCGGATTCTGGCTGAGATCGGGGTTGGGCCGCATGTGCCTGTCTTGCAGGGCTACCGCCACCATCGATTGAATGCGCTGCTTCGCAATGTAACGAACGCGCTTCATCGCGGCGGCCATGCGGGGGATATGGAGGCGGAGGGGTATTTTCGCCTGATCCTGTCTGAATATGCGCGGGCCGCAGGCGCATCGCTGCGTTCCGGGAAGGAGGACACCCGAACCGATATCGAACGGCAGGTGGAACAGGCGGCCCGATGGCTGACGCTGCAGCATGACAAATCGATATCGATCGACGAGTTGGCGCAGAAGCTCGGCTACCACCGGACCTATTTATCGAAAATGTTCCGCAAGCAGATGGGGGAATCCCCGATGCAATTTCTGCTGCGCATCCGGATGGAGCGGGCGCGGACGCTCCTGCTGACGACGAAGCTGACGATGGAGCAGATTTCCGCTTCCGTCGGCTATGAAGATGCCTTGTATTTTTCGAAGCTGTATAAAAAATGGTACAAGCGCTCCCCAACCGCCCACCGTGCGGAAATGCAGAGGAACCAGGTCACTGAATGCACTTATCGGTAAAGAGCAGGCTCTGCGCAGCTTAACCGGAGTTACCGGTGCCATGACGGCGATGGGACGGGCCCCTGTAAGGTTCAAGGCGACACCGCCGATGGCCGGATGCCGCAATGACAAAAAGGATAGTGCTTGACTTGAGCACTATCCTTGCCGCCACGTCATTCTACAAATAGCCGCGTAACTGGAGTAATTGAAGATATTTCACATAATAACTGTTGTCGAGTGAGCAATTTTCAGGGGAAATCCCTAGCATAATGGTAAGATCTTGAACCAAGGCGGTACAAATGCCTTGCACTTTGTAATTGCTCATCGTCTTGCCATCATCGCTTATCAGAATAACGCGGAGTAATTTACCGGAATTGATTTTACTCCATTCGGTCTCTCGTGAGTTTGGCGCTCTGCCATCTGTATATTCTTCATGCAACTTTTTATCTGCATTACTACATACACGCTGTAAAATCTTTTCGTCCTCAATCTTGAAACACTTGACTATCTTGTTGTAAGTCTCCTTCATCTCATAGTGTAAGTCAGTCAATGATGATTTAGGAATTTCCTCGGCCAAATACTTCACTTTTAGCATTTTTTCAACTTCTAAATTCGTATTTTTAAATGGAAGCCGGCGCGCAATGAATTTCCTGTGAAGTTCCTCCACCTGACTGCACCTCCGCTTGTTTACAAGAAAGAGTGTCCGCCACGCGATTCCAAGTGTGATAATTAATAGAGCCCGACCTTGCGATTCTAGGGGCAGGCGCAATCATATAAGCCCGTTCAGGCGCGGTTATACCAGTAGCCGGGCACGCCGCGTTCGAGGCGCATCAAGGCCTCCAAGTAATAATAATCGCCCCAGATGACATAGTCGTCCGGGCTGTGGCCGAGCCGTACGGCATAGGAGCCGCGCCGGAGCAAGCCGTCTTCCTCCGGGAGCTGCATCGTCGAGTAGCGGCGGACGAGCGCTTCCATCATCTTCTCCAGGCCGCTCTCCAGCCAGGCGCGCTCCGGGTGATCGGCATCGGCAGGCAGATGCACCAGCAGCTCCTGCATCCCGGCGGCTGTAATCGCGGAGGCGGAGCTGTCCCTCGGGGTCGAGTCTTCTGCCGTCACATCGAAATCCCAGTAGACGACATGATCCTCCGGCAGCCGTTCCAGGAAGTAGCGGGCCATGCGCCGGGACGTCTCCAGGAAATGATCGTCGCGCGTGTAGCGGTAGGCGAGGGCGAACCCGTATATGCCCCAGGCCTGGCCGCGCGTCCAGGTCGATCCGTTCGTGAACCCTTGATGCGTCGACCCGCCGATTGGCTGGCCGCTCTCGGGCTCGAAATGAAACGTATGGTACGAGGAATCATCGCCGCGTACGAGATAGCGTCTGCTCAGCTCGGCATGAATGCGCGCCACTTCGGCATAACGGTTGTCCCCGGTCATTTCCGTCGCCCAGAACAGCAGCG
Source organism: Paenibacillus thiaminolyticus (assembly GCF_003591545.1). GTDB lineage: Bacteria > Bacillota > Bacilli > Paenibacillales > Paenibacillaceae > Paenibacillus_B > Paenibacillus_B thiaminolyticus_A. The sequence goes on along the minus strand of NZ_QYZD01000047.1, from coordinate 22,175 downwards.
GCAGATTCATCAGACAGTCGATGATGATGCGGCCGCCGTTGTTCGGATCGCCCTTCGGACCCCACGCCTGAATATACCGTCCCTTCTCTCGCCAGCGGTTCAAGAGCTTATCCGCCGCACGGATAGTCAAGTCACGCGCCGCCGGATCCCGCTCGATAATCCACTGCGCCTTGGAAGAGAGCGAATACAGAAATCCGATGTCGTGATGGTCAAGTGCAATATCCCGCCGCAGTCGCTCATCGAAGCTTCGCACCGTTCGGCGGGCCGCCTCGGCGAAGGCCTCATCCTTCGTATACTCATAGCAGAGCCACAGGATGCCACTCCAGAAGCCGTCGGTCCAGTCCGTATTATCGTTCAAAAGATATGCTCCGCCATCCCGGCCGACATGGGGGAACCGCTCCCCGAAGCGCTCGATATTGGCTCTTGTCTTCGATACCGCGTCATCAATGGCTTGCGTCCATAGCGTTTTCATCGTCCATTGCCCCTTTCTCGTATAGGAACGTGATTAAAAGCGGGCTACTTGAACAACCTCTATTAGCGGTTCATCCAGCCGCCGTCCACGCACAAAATATGACCATTCACGTAATCCGAGGCGGAGGAGGCGAGGAACACGGCAGGACCGGCCAAATCCTCCGGCGTCCCCCAGCGTCCCGCCGGAATCCGGCCCAGAATCTCCGCGCTGCGCTTCTCGTCGTCGCGGAGCTGCTGCGTATTGTCGGTCGCCATATAACCTGGAGCGATCGCGTTGACGTTGACGCCGTGCTTCGCCCATTCATTCGCGAGCGCCTTCGTGATGCCGGCGACCCCATGCTTCGCTGCGGTATACCCGGGCACATTGATGCCGCCCTGGAAGGAGAGCATCGAGGCGATGTTGATGATTTTGCCGGAACCGCGCTGAATCATCAGCTTGCCGAAGGACTGGCACAAATAGAAGACGGCATGCAGATTTAATTGCAGCACCTCATGCCAGTCCGATAACGGATGATCCGCCGCGGGCGTCCGGCGGATGATGCCGGAATTGTTCACCAAGATATCGACCTTGCCTCCGGCAGTCTCCAGGCATTGTGCGACAACGCTTTCAATTCCGTCCAGATCTGTCAGATCGGCTTGAATGAAGGAGGCCTTGATCCCGAGATCCTGCAGCTTCTGCATCGGCTCCTCGCGAACGTTGTGAGAGACGAGAATCAGATCAGCGCCCGCACGGGCCAGACCCTCGGCGATGCCGTAACCGAGGCCGATGCCCCCGCCCGTGACGACGGCGGTGCGGCCCCGTAAATCGAAGATGGATTCCATACCCCTTCCTCCTTGGTAACTGACATATTCGATCGATGGTTGAGTAAAGGACAGGTCCCGGCTGCGCGATTACAAGATGTCCGGGACTCCTGCCGCTATATAGCTCGCCCTCGCTTCCTCGCTCAGGCCGCTGTCGGTGATGACGGCGGTCATGTCCGGCAAGGAGGCGAAGGTCAAAAGCGCCGATTTGCCGAACTTGGTATGATCGACGACTCCGTAGGAATGCTTGGCCGTCTCGATCCAGGCACGCTTCAGATCATACAGCTCGCTCGTGTAGATCGTCAGGCCGTTCTCGGTATGAATTCCGGTGGAAGATACGAACGCTTTCTGAATATTAAGCTTACGGACCAACTGCACCGCCTCGCTGCTGACGAGCAGATTGCGGTTGCGGTATCCGCCGGGAACGACGAGGCGGATGTCGGGCTTCCGGATCAGCTCGGCGATGATGAACAAATCGTTGGTCACGACCGTTAACGATTCATGATCCAGACGCTTCGCCATTTCCAGCGTCGTGCTTCCGCCATCAAGCGCAATGATGTCGTCGGGCTCGATGAGGCGTACGGCTTTCTCTGCAATCTCGGCCTTCTCGCTCAGGTGCCGGCTGTTCGGCGCCTGTACGGGCAGCAGCCCGAGATCGGATATATTCTTCAACACGGCGCCGCCGTGAACGCGGGTAAGCAGGCCTTGCGCTTCAAGCGCTTCGAGATCGGTGCGGATCGTTTTGCCGGTCACATCCAGCTGCTCGCTCAGCTCGTTCACTTTGACTTCTCCCTGTTGAATGAGAAGCTCCATAATTTGTTGATGGCGTTTTACATTGGACATTTTTTTCAAATCCTTTACTTCGTATCCTTTACTTTACTTCAAATCCTTCATATCGACCATATCCATGTCTTCGAATGTCTGATTCTCTCCGGCCATGCCCCAGATGAACGTATAATTGCTCGTGCCGACGCCGCTATGTATCGACCAGCTAGGGGAAATGATCGCTTGCTCGTTCCGAACGACGACGTGGCGCGTCTCTTGCGGCTCGCCCATCAGGTGGAAGACAACACCGTCCTCCGGCATATCGAAATAGAAATAGACTTCGGAGCGGCGATTATGGGTATGGCAAGGCATTGTATTCCACATATTGTTCGGCTTCAGCAGCGTCATGCCCATGACGAGCTGGCAGCTTTGCACGCCGTCTCTATGGATATATTTATAAATGGTGCGCTCGTTGGAGCTCGACAGACTGCCGAGATGCTGTGGCGTTGCCTTGCTGATGGCCACCTTCTTCGTCGGATATGTCTTATGCGCTGGCGTTGAGTTGAAGTAGAAGCGCGCCGGGCGGGCAGCCTCTTTGCTGGTGAATGTCACATCCTTGCTCCCCATGCCGATATAGAGACAGTCGCGCGGCTCCATATCATAGGCAACGCCGTCCACGGTGACGACACCCTCTCCGCCGACATTAATAATTCCGATCTCCCGCCGTTCCAGGAAATAATCGGCGCCCATTTCTTTCTCGTCCGCTTCCAGCTTCACCGTCTTCGTCGTCGGCAGAACGCCCCCGGTAATGTACCGGTCAACATGACTGTACACCATTTGAATCTCATTGTCGATGAACAGCTTTTCGATAAGAAATTCCTCGCGCAGACGGGAAGTGTCATAGCCTTTCGCGCCTTCGGGATGACAAGCGTAACGGATTTCCATGATACGATTTCCTCCTTAAGATAAGTAAAATGATGAGTGCTATCGTTCATAGTATAGCTAAGTGTTCATTTGTGTTCAATTAAATGTTCATATAAGTTTATTTGTCAGGAAATTATATGTTCGTTTTGGAGAAAAATGAACCTTGAATCGAACACAGACACAAAAAACCTTTGCCCGCAGGGGATGAACCCCCGATGGGCAAAGGTATTAGGGCCGATGCTGCCAACTACATCAAATAGTATAGGGCGAAAATGAGCACGAGCGATGCCGCCGTGAACACCAGGATATTGCGGATATCCCGATTAATGACCTTCATATCGGTCTTCAATGGCTGGCCTTGCTTGCCGCTGTTCGCTGCAGGCTTGGCTTGATCTGAGCCGGTTGCCTTCATTTGCCACACCTCCTCGCCGTTTAGGCTGCAGGTCCGGATTCGGACGCTCGCAATCTATTCGGCGAAGACGAAGCGCGAGGTGTACTTCAACGGCCGCAAGAGAAGCCTGCGGTGCAAAATCAGATACGGCACGCGGAACCGGAAGCGCGGAACGGCGCTTCTGGCGAGAAGCAGAAGCAGGTAGAGCATGAACAGAATCTTCCACGTCACGAACTTATGGATCTTCACCACATAATGATGAAGAGAGCCGACAACGGACTGGTAAAGCCGGTCATGCTGATAATAGGCGCTTCTTTCACCCAACTGCAACGGTTCCTCGGGCGCGGAGGGCAGCAGGGAAGAGGCGAACAGGGCGATTACCGAGATGAAGATAACCGCGTAGCGAATCCACGATGGGTACTTATGCTGAATCACTGCCGTCCTCCTCTCCATGCCCCGCCACCTTCTTATGGCCTCGGGCGATCTCTGCTATGAGATTACCATATTGTCATGGAAGGGACAACATGCGGCCTACAGTCCGCCATTCTTGGCATCACCACGCGCCGATGTGGCGGGCCGGAGGCCGAGCGCGCCGCGCTTCAGCCCCGGCAGCAGTACGAAGGCGAAGGTGACGAGCGGCGACAGCCAGAGAAAGAAGGCATAGGGCGCGTAGTCCAGCACCGGCAAGCCGATGGCGCCGGTCATCATCGCGCCGCTGACGCCCCACGGGATTAACGGATTGACCAGGGTGCCGCAATCCTCCAGTGTCCGCGACAGCGTCTTCCGCGGAATGCTCCGCTTGTCATACTCGTCGGCGAACAGTTGGCCCGGAAGCAGGATGGACATGTACTGCTCGCCGGTAATGACATTCACGCCGATGGAGCTCAGACCGCTTGCGATGACGAGCGATTCCTTCTTCCGAATTGGGGCGATGAGGCGCCGGAACAAGGCTGGAATGACTCCGCCATGCTGCAGCAGCCCGCCCATGCCGAACGCGATGGCGATGAGCGCGATCGTCCCGGCCATCGATTGCAAGCCGCCCCGGTTCATGATGCGGGCGGTATCCTCCAGGGCGAAGCTGCCCGAGAATCCATAGTGCATCACGCTAATCCATTGCCGGATATCGAACGCATGCTGAAGCAGCGCGGCCACGGCCAGGCCGGAGCCGATGCCGAGCAGCATCGTCAGCGCGACAGGCACCCGCTTGAACGCAGCGATGAGCACGACGGCCAGCGGGAGCAGCGCCCACGGCGTAATATGGAAGCTCTGTCCGATATCGCGCTGCAATGCTCCCAACGCCTCCATATCGGGGGCGGAAGAGGAGCCGATTAAGGCGAAGGCGATACAGGTAAGAATGAATGCCGGCACGGTCGTCTTCGTCATGTTGCGGATATGATCGGGGATCGATACCCGGGTAACCGCAGAGGCGAAGTTGGTCGTGTCGGACAACGGGGACATTTTGTCTCCGAAGCAGGCGCCGGACACGACCGCTCCCGCCACGATCGCGGGATGGACGCCCATGGAGGCGGCCATGCCGACAAGGGCGACCCCGAACGTGCCGACCGTCGTAAGCGAGCTCCCGACGAACATCGAGACAATTACGGTGAGCACCAGCGCGCTCAGGGTGAACCATTGTGGCTGGAACAGGGACGTGCCGTAGAAGAGCAAGGTTGCCACCGTTCCGCTCATCATCCAGACCCCGATAAGAATGCCGATCAGCGTCAGCAGGAGCGCAGGCTGGACCGATGCCTGCAATCCGCGGACGAAGGCTCGCTCCACTTCGTCCCAGGACCGGCCGAACAGCAGCAGGAGTCCGCCGGCCGCGACCGAGGCGGCAATCAGCGGAATATGCGGCTCTACCCGCCATCCGAGAATCGGAACGATGAGAATCATCAGAATGGAAATGAAGATTGTAACGCTCTGCCCGAACCGAAGCATCTCCTGCTCGGCAGTGTTCGTTGATGAATTCATAATTGACAACTCCTTGATTAATAGGCAGAACAAGCTTAGCGTATGATCGATACGAAAAGGCAACGGCATTATCATGCGAGAACGCATTTTCGCATGGACGCTTACCCGCTTGACTGCGATAAAGCAAAATAAGAATACATAATCTACTTTATCGGGGGTTATCCGGATGGTCAACGGAATTTATTTCCAGAAAAAAGGGTAGCTCAACGAGCTCTACTGCTAACGGCATGAACGAGTGAAAATCAGCGGATAATTTCTGCCAGCGGTAAGGAAAAAGGTCAGTAGAAGCTCCATCCATCAATGGGGGAGAGCGGCTATTATCGATATGCCTTCGGTTTGCGCGGGATCGCTGCGGAGACGGCTGCATAAGCGTTGGCGTGACGGCACAGCGCATGGCTGGGAACAGGGTTCGGGGGGATTCGAATTATTCTTGTTTGCACTGCGCAGGCGGTCCGGCCCGGCACAAGACAAGCAGCGCGTTCCGAAAAACGCGCCGCCTAACCTTAGCCCGATTATGCTCCGCCTTTCACTTCTACGATAAGCTCGATCTCCACCGGTGTATGGAACGGCAAGTCGCTCGTTCCGATCGCGGAGCGGGCATGGCGGCCCGCATCGCCGAATACTTCGATCAGCAGGTCGGAAGCGCCGTTAATAACATAGGGCTGATCCGCGAAGCCCGGAGCGCTGTTCACGAAGGCGAGCATTTTGATCACCTTCGATACATTGTCCAGCGTGCCCAGCTCATGCTTGATGACGGCAAGCTCATTGATAATGACTTGGCGCGCCGCTTCCTGGCCTTGTTCGATCGTCAGATCGGATCCGAGCTTGCCTTCATACATCAAGACGCCGTTAATCCGGCAGTCCATGCCGGATGTATAGACGAGATTCCCCGTGCGCCGGGATGGAATATAGGAGAACTTCGGTTCCCCGACTTCCGGCAGTTCAATCCCCAATTGCTGCAAACGTTGTTCGATTTGTCCCATATCGTTCCTTTCTCCTTCATTGCAAAATGGTAGTAACGATGACATCCGCAGGAGACACCGCGATGCAGACGGGCGATATGCGGCATTTTGTGCGTCTTGGCATGGGGACGCAGCTGGACGCCATTCTTGGCGGCGATGTCTGCCATATGGCGGATGTTCTGCTTCGCCCGTTCCGCATCGATGAGCAAAAAGGGCGTTTCCGCCTCGCGAAGCTCTCCGGCACGGGTTCTCCAGGCGGACGCAATTCGCCGTTCGCGGCGTGTAATCTCATTGGACATGCGTGCTAGCCTCCTTACGGCGCATTATTTCGATGATTTCTTCACTTCATCTAAATAGTTATACAGCGTATACTTCGAGATGCCCAAATAAGCACAAATTTTCTCTCCCGACTTTTTGATGAGGAAGGCACCCTTCTCATCCAGCAGAGCGATCATGCGCATCTTATCCTCCTTCGTCATGACGGCGACCGGCTTGTCGATTCGCTCCTGCGCCTCCTGAATCAGCGTATCGAGCAGATCGTTCACATTGGAGACGAACGATTCCTTCACTTCCGCCTGCAGTCCGGTCATTGTAAGCGATTTAAGCACTTTCTCCGCCAATGTCAACTCCGTAATATCATAATTGATGCACAGCGACCCGATGATGCGTCCTTCGCGGTTGCGCATATACAGCGACGTTGAACGCAGCAGGCGGCCGTCCCGCGTCTGCGTGATGTAATTGATCTTATTGCCGTCCTCGGTGCTGCCGCGCAGCAGCTCCAGCCCGAGGTTGGTGCCGGGATCGCCGACCTTCCGTCCGGTGATGTGCCCGTTCTCGATGGCGACGATGGTCCGATCATAGGGCAGCGTCAGATCGTGCAGCACGACCTCGCATTGATCGCCGAATTGGGCGGCGAGGCCCTTGACCAGCATTTGCAAAAAAGGAAATTCGTCTTGTATCGACTCCACATCGCTCCTCCTTCCAAGCATCGCCCCGCAGGAAACGTTCACGAGGCTGCCTCTATCGTAGCACAATTTATTCCATTCACACACAAAAAGTTTTGTGACCAAACAAATAATTTGGACTTGGGTTTGCAGCAAAATTTGGCATAGTCTGGCAGGTTCATCATTTCATTGCTATACTGAGGCTGCATCTGTCTATTCCTTCTGACTATTGTTCGCGCTTGCAAAAACAGAGGATTAGCAGATGCTTTTCTATTTCGGAGGTTGAGTATTTTAGGATATATATTTAGGATTATTGGATACCCGAAGCACCGGATAGCTCCTATAATGATGATACGAATTACAACTAATCTCATCATTACAAGAGGGGGAAAGAACGAATGAAGAAAATGAAAGCGTTTACTATCGTTGCTGCCGCGGCTCTATTGGTAAGTCTTTTTGCCGGATGCTCGTCACAGGATGGCTCTGGTAAAGACCCTGGTAAAAAGGACGGAAATGTTTTGACCGTCTATACGGCGCGCAGTGAAAGCTTGAACAATGCCGTTATTCCTAATTTTGAACAAGATACCGGAATTAAAGTCGAAGTCATCGTAGCAGGTACGGGAGAGTTGGTAAAGCGTGTCGAGTCCGAGAGAAACAATCCGGTGGGCGACATTCTGTGGGCGGCAGATGAAACGATGCTCAAAAGTAAAGCAGATTTGTTCGAGCAATACGTTTCTCCCGAGGATAAGAATATGATTGAAGAGTTCAGAAATAAGACCGGTTATTTTTCCCCGGCATTTGCGGATCCAACCGTTTTTATCGTGAATACCAATTTAATTGGGGATATCAAGGTGGAAGGGTTTGAGGATCTGTTAAATCCCGAGCTGAAGGGGAAAATCGCATTTGGTGATCCGGCGGCTTCCAGCTCTGCTTTCCAGTCGCTGACCGCTATGCTATATGCCATGGGGAATGGCGATCCGATGTCTGATCAAGCTTGGGAATTTGTTGAAAAGTTTATTGCCAATCTGGATGGAAAAATGTCCTCCAGCTCCGGACAACTGCACAAAAGTGTGGCTGATGGCGAGTATCCAATCGGCTTGACATGGGAGGATCCTGTGGCCAGTTATATGAAAAATGGGGCGCCCGTGGATATTGTCTTCCCGAAGGAAGGGGCCGTGTTCCCGGGTGAATCGGTCCAGATTATCAAAGGGGCGAAGAATCTTGAAAACGCCCAAAAATTTGTAGATTATATGCTTTCAGAAAAAATACAAAATTTAGTAGGCAGTGAGCTTACGGTCAGACCGCTTAGAGAAGGAGCAGAGCTGGCTTCTTACATGGTGCCGACAGAACAGATTGTCTTAGCCCAAAATTTTGATGAAAGCTGGGTGTCCGATCACAAGGATGAGATTACGGCTAAGTTCAACGAATTGCTTGAAAGATCGCTAGATTAACTTGTGTGTTGGATGAAGCTAGGGATTGAGGAGGGGAGCAGATTGAGCGTTGGAATTCAGGTTGACAACGTAGTCAAACGCTTTGAGGATAGAACTATCATCGACGGCTTATCGCTTAATATAAAGGAAGGTGAACTTTTTACACTTTTGGGACCTTCGGGGTGCGGGAAAACAACGTTACTCCGTATGATTATCGGCTTCAACTCGATTGATGATGGAGTCATTAAAATTGATGATCAGGTCGTAAACCATATTCCCGTCAATAAGCGCAACATGGGAATGGTTTTTCAAAATTACGCTATCTTTCCGCATATGTCTGTTAAGGACAATGTCGCTTTTGGCTTGAAGCATAGGAAGCTGCCCAAGGCTGAAATCGAAAATAGAATTCAGGATATTTTAAATGTGGTCAAAATCGAAGAATATAAAGATAGAATGCCGGACAAGCTGTCTGGCGGGCAGCAGCAGCGCGTGGCCTTAGCCAGAGCCTTGGTCATTCATCCTCAAGTATTACTTATGGACGAGCCGCTGTCCAATCTGGATGCCAAATTAAGAATTGAAATGAGAAACGCGATCAAAAGCATCCAGCAGCGGGTAGGGATTACCACGGTATACGTCACTCATGATCAGGAGGAAGCATTGGCGATCTCGGATCGAATTGCGGTAATGAACGGCGGCGTGATTCAGCAAATCGGCACTCCGAAACAGATCTATGAACGTCCGGTAAATGTGTTCGTATCGAAGTTTATCGGGACCTCCAATTTAATAAAAGCAAAGGTAGAAATAGAGGATGGGCAAAAGTGGATCAACTTTGGAAATCGCTATAGAGAAAGCATGCATAACCTGTCCGATCATCTGGCAGACGGGACACAGATTTTCGTATCCGTAAGACCACAGGAGTTTGTCATCGGTTCGGATCAACAAGGTCTTAAAGCGGTTGTGAGAAGCAGCATGTTTTTGGGCGTAAATACGCATTATTTTGCCGAGCTGGCGCACGGCGAGACGGTAGAAGTGATCCAGGATGCCGATATCTCGGACATTATCGCGGATGGAACCGAAATCTATCTGCGAGTGAAAACGAACAAAATCAATATTTTTGATATCGAAAAACAGGAGAGTTTGATCAAAGCGGGTGGCGAATATGGCGGTAAATAAGAAGCGGTTATTTAGCGTCTGGAACCTTTCTTCCATCCTTATCCTAGCTATTTTCCTTCTCTTTATTCTGTTTCCGCTGGTCCTGGTCCTCAAAAAAAGTATCTTTGATCCTTACACGGGTGAACTGACTCTAAGTTACTTTAGCAAATTTTTTGAGAGAAAATTTTACTGGATCACCTTAGTGAACAGCTTTAAAGTCACGCTCGTAACGACGGCGCTGTCAGTAGCCATCGGATTGCCCATCGCCTACGTAATGAGGAAAGTGAAAATTAGGGGAAGCAAATATCTCCAAATTTTAATTATTATTTCGTATCTGTCGCCGCCATTTATCGGGGCTTACGCCTGGATTCAATTGCTCGGCAGGAATGGCGTGATTACGCAATTCATTAATGATTTGTTCCATGTTCAACTGAATGGAATTTACGGATTTCCGGGTATCGTGCTAGTTATGACGTTGCAATCCTTTCCTTTGATCTATATTTATATTTCGGGGGCCTTGCAGAATCTGGATAATTCACTGAATGAAGCCGCTGAGAGTCTCGGGTATTCGGCGGTACAGCGCGTGTTCAAAATTATTGTTCCGTTAATTATGCCTACGGTCTTGGCGAGCGCGTTATTGGTCTTTATGCGTGTCATTGCGGACTTCGGGACGCCGATGCTGATTGGTGAAGGATTCAGGACCATGCCCGTCCTCATCTATACTCAATTTATGAGCGAGGTGGGGGGAGATGACGGATTTGCCGCCGCGCTGTGCGTCCTTATTATCTTGTTAACCATCTGCTTATTTATGGTTCAGCGTATTCTTGCAAGATACTACTCCTATTCGATGAGCGCATTAAAGCCGATGGTTCCTGAGCAAAGTAAAGGGATGAAAAATATAATAGCGCACGGAGCAGTCTACTTTACGGTTCTCTTGGCCATCCTCCCGCAATGCGTGGTTATCTTTACATCCTTCCTGGCAACGAGGGGAGGCCAGGTATTTACGTCCGGATTTTCGTTGAACAGCTATCGGGACATCTTATTTAACAAGGATACCTCAGTTATTTTCAATACGTACCTGATTGGTATCGTGGCGATCGTTATTATTGTGGTTTGCGGCATCATGATTTCCTATTTGACAGTAAGAAAAAGAAATGCCCTGACATCCACCTTGGATACGATCTCGATGTTTCCGTTTATCATTCCGGGCTCGGTGCTGGGGATTGCCTTTCTCTTTGCGTTCAGTCAATCGCCGCTTCTGTTAAGCGGTACGATGTTCATTATGATTATGGCTTTTGCGATTCGGAGAATGCCGTATACGATTCGTTCAAGCACGGCGATTATCAGCCAGATCAGTCCCAGTATTGAAGAAGCGGCTATCAGCTTGGGCGCGTCTGAGACGAAAGCGTTTACAAGGGTGATTGTGCCCATGATGATGCCTGGCGTTATCGCCGGCGCGATAATGAGCTGGATTACCGTCATTAGTGAATTAAGCGCATCGATCATCCTGTACACGAGCAAAACCCAAACGTTAACGGTGTCTGTATATACAGAGGTGATTCGAGGTAATTATGGAAACGCATCAGCCTATTCGACCCTATTAACGCTGACCTCGATCATCTCGCTGTTCCTGTTCTTTAAGCTGACAGGGAAGAAAGATATTAGTGTATAGCAATTCAAGATAAGCCCTTTCCGAAGCTCTCGCTTTACTCCATAGGCTGGCGCGAAGAATCCAAGTATCCCGGTTGCTGGCGCCTGCACAGAATCTTTGGCACAGCATCTTGATGGATGAGATTCCGCTTTGGAGTAAAGCGGGGCAGTCTTTACGTTTCTGTCACAAGCAAGCCATGCAGCAGATGGGGTGGAGAGAAATTATCATTCTAAGAAACGTCAGGTGATGTGAATGATGCAAAAATCCAATAAGTTCAAAGACTATATCAGGAAGACGTTTGTTCGTTCCGGGGCCGTTCTTGTGTTATTGATTTTTGCATTGTTTATACTTTCCTTGCTTCTAACGTGCAGGGAAACCATTGTTCACACGAATCGATCGTATAATGCGGGTCTTAGCCAGCTTATAGAGTCAGAGGTTCAGCACTACTCAGAGGGACTGGACAGGCTGGCTGAGGATTACACGATACGAGCTGTTTTCGAAAATAAAAACGTATTCATTGAAGCGAATCAATTACTTTACCGGTTTGTTAAGGATAGAAAAATAAAAGCAAACTTTGTTCTTTTGGATTATAAGCAAAATATCGTATCCACGAATTTTTATCAAAGCGACCAAGAGATTTTATCCAATAGTTATATGCTCAAGGATTTGTTGTTGAAGCTTCAGGAACAGGAAAATGGAGTTTATGGCGGCATAAATCAATTATCCTTCGAGCAATTTCGGAACTCACCGTACTTGTTGGCCAAGCCGATAACCAGCGGCAATGAAGTACGCGGTTACCTCCTGTTTTTTCTCACGGATCTGGGCGCCTACATTCATCCTAGAGATGCCGATATGATTGTGGTGGCGGATCGCTTTGACAACATTATCTATACCTCACATGACTCGCTAAGAAACGGCATGGGCAAATCCACGATTCCGTACCGGACCGATCAAAAAATAATCGCTATTCATGATTCCTATTACTATATGACAGCGAATGAAACAGGGAATGGGAACTTTCATATTCTGACTATGACCTCCATGAACAGTTTCAAGCAGTTTCTGGTGATAGGAATCGTCATTTTATTGGGTTCAGGCCTGATTCTGCTCGCCTTGATCCATTTAGTCGTGCCGAAGCTCATGAAGCGCAATCTGCAATCCTTTGATTCCTTCATCTCCGCCGTGGATCAATATAAGCAGGGGAACATGGACTACAGGCTTGAAGCGAGAACCTTCGATGAATTTCAAACCATTTATGATGAATTCAATAACATGATGTCTAAGATACAGCTGCTGATGAAGCATAATGATGAAATCGCTGAGAGAAAGAGAAAAATGGAGATTAAGCATTTAGAAAATCAGTTTAATCCGCACTTTGTGTTTAATGTGTTGGAAATGCTGAGGTATGAGATGGTATTTGATGCCAAGAACGCATCGAATATTGTAGTGATGTTTGCTAATTTAATGAGATATTATATCCATTATGGCAATGGAGAAGTCGCGCTCCACACTGATATAGGCTACATGGAAGACTATTTGCGGCTGCAAAAAATGAGATTTAATACAAGGTTAGATTATGAAACGCATATCGATCCGGCCCTTTTGGACTATAAAATACCGAAATTATTATTGCAGCCCATCATTGAAAACAGCATCAAGCATGGAATTGAGCATACGAAGCATTTATTGATCCGGATTACGATTAGACAAGTCGGGGATGACATTGAAATCGCAGTCGAGGATGACGGACAAGGGATGGAGGAGAAGAGGCTCGATTATATACGAAAGTTATTAGACGATAAGGATGCCATGCCAGAGCATGTCGGATTATACAACTCCCATCGAGTGATACAGCTTTTATACGGACCGTCTTACGGGCTTTCCATACAGAGCACACAAGGCGCCGGGACAACAGTGATAGCGAGAATCCCTTATATAGGAGATGTGAGCAATGTATAAGGTATTAATCGTTGAAGATGAGGATATTATTCGAAATGGTCTGACCTATATGGTGGACTGGCCGAAGCTGAATTGTATCGTTGTTGGAAGAGCGGCCGACGGAATCGAGGGCTTGGCCAAAATAAAGGAGCTGCAGCCGGATATTGTCATTACCGACGTGAGAATGCCTTTTCAGGATGGAATCCAAATGTTAAAGCAAAGTAAAGCAGCGCATGACTATGAAGCAATCATTATCTCCGGATATAGCGAGTTCGAATATGCCCAGCAAGCGATATCGCTATCCGTAAGCGAATATCTGTTGAAGCCGATTGACTTTGACAAATTAAATGCGGCGATGGTCAAGATCATCGCCAAAATACAATTAAAACGACAGCGCCATAACGAGAAAAAGTCCTTTGAAGAGCTAAATTTGTACAATGAATTATTGGATATTCAATACCTTGAAGTTCGAAGTAATAAAACGAAATATGTAGACAGCATGATTGAATATATCAAGCTGCATTATTCACAAAAAATTTCTATCAATGATCTTAGCGCCAGCCTTCATATTTCAACGGTATATCTATACTCCAAATTTAAAGAGGAGACAAATTACACGTTCAATGATTTTCTTAACAGATACAGGATGCTCAAGGCCATTGAATTGCTGAAGCAGGGGGATCTCTTAGTCTATGAAATCGCGGAACGGGTTGGTTTCCAAGATTATAAATATTTTAGTCAGGTGTTCAAGAAATATATTGGGCACTCTCCAACAAGCTTTCTGGAGCAATCGATGTAGCTCCCCCTGTGTGACAACCTTCATTTCCATTGCACTCCGCGCCAGCCGGCCGTCTTCCGTTGCTCGACCCAATGAATCCGAGATCGGTAACAGATATTTTGGCTTGGCAACTCGCTCACATCGTTGATATACTGAACGGGCATCTGCCTCTCCTCTTGTGGACTGGCAGATGCTTTTCCATATTATCTCGCCATTGATTTCGTCAAGCTCTGATTGCAGCTGTGAATCGCATCTATTGCTGAGCTTAACCCGAGAGAGGGGGAATGTTATGCGCTGGATGACCCGATCGCTGCACCGCAAATTATCGATCCTGCTGATCGCCTGCATCATCATCCCTGTGCTGCTGCTCGGCTACGTCTCCTACCGGACGGCATGGTCGATTAGCGAAGAGAAGAGCAAGCAGGCTAGCCTCAATACGCTGCGGCAGATCAGCGCCATTTTGGAAACGATCGCCCAGGACGTAGAGAACATGTCGGTATTTTTGATCGGACAGCATGACGTCCAGCAATATTTGGCCAAGGACCGGGCAAGCGCCAACGATTATTTGCGCATGGTCGGTTTTTTGACGAACCTTGCCTTTTCCAAAAGCTACATCGCAGACATCCGCATCATCCCGCTGAACGGCAACCCTGAGCTGTCCAATACGACGGTGCTGTCCGCTCATCTGTTCGGGCAGGCCCCGTCCGACGAGGCGTATTGGCAGGAACACCCCGTCTGGTGGTCGCCGCCGACGCTCAGCGACACGACGCTGGGCCAGAAGCGGACGGTCTCGCTCGTGCGTCCGATCCGCAATATGAATAATTTCGACAAGCTCGGCATGCTGTCGATCGGCATTGACGGTGACGCGCTTGCCGAGCGGCTGCGTGAGGCGGCGGTGGATGGCGGGGGCAGTCTGTTCTTGCTGGATGCAGACGGCAATATCGTCGCCGCCAACGCCGATCCGGACGCGGCTGAGCAGTGGCCCGTGAAGCTGAGGGCCCTTGCCCAGCAGGAGGCGCTTGCCGGCACCGCGCGCTTCTCGGAGATGGGGGAGGGCCGCGATCGCCACTTTGTCGTGTCGATGTCCGTGCCGATCGCCCCGTGGAGCGTATATGCGCTTATTCCCTATCAGACTTTCAGCGCCCAGAACAGCTATCTGCTCCAATTCACGGCCGTGACAGTCGCGATTGTGATTGCGGTGATTGCCGCCGTGGCCGCTTATGTCGTCAAGCGGGTGACGAAGCCAATCATACGGCTCGCCCGATCGATCGGCGCCGTGCAGCCGGAACGGCCGTTCCAGCCGCTGCCGCAGACGTCCAGCGACGAGATCGGAATGCTCGTGCACAGCTACAACCAATTGAGCGACAATATCCGCCGCCTGACCGAGCAGGTGAAGGAGAACGAGGCCCGGAAAAAGGAAGCGGATCTGCTGGCCCTCCAGGCGCAAATCCATCCGCATTTTTTGTACAACACCTTGTCATCGGTACAATGGATGGCCTACATGGAAGGGAACAGCCGCATTGCCAGTCTCGTCGGCGCGCTTGGAGATTTCCTGCGCTTCAGCCTGAACCGGGGCCTGGAGACCTGTTCGCTGGAACAGGAGACCGAGCATGTGGCGAATTACTTGGAGATCCAATCGGTACGTTATCCCGGGCGTTTCGATTATCGCATTCATTTGCCGGAGGAGCTGAAGGCATTTACGATGCTCAAGCTGCTGCTGCAGCCTCTCGTTGAAAACGCTATCACTCATGGTCTGCTTTCGGCCTACCCGGCATCGGGAGGCAGCCTGCTCATTGCGATTATCATGGCCGACAGCGGCCGGGTCCGATTCACGGTGCAGGATAACGGCGGCGGTATCGCCCCGGAAGAGCTGGAACGGGTCAGGGAGCGGCTATGCGCCACGGAGCCGGCCGCAGCGAATGCCGACGCATCCCGTTCGGGAGGCAGCGGATACGGTCTGTTCAATGTTCAGCGCCGTCTGCTTCTCCATTACGGAACCGGAGCGGAGCTGCATATTGAGAGCCGGCCAGGGGAAGGGACAGCGGTCTCCTTTTCCATCCCGGCGGACCGAAGCAGTCGATGAATTACGCGCAAAGGGGGAGTTTTCCGTGAAAGTATTGATTGTTGACGATGAAGTCATCATCCGGACGGGGCTGGCCCAAGTCATTCCATGGAACGAGCTTGGCTTCGAGGTGCTGCCGCCCTGCGCCTCCGCCGAGGAGGCGATGGAGGTAATCGGAACGGAGAAGCCGCATCTTGTGCTGACGGACATCCGGATGACCGGAGCCGACGGGATCGCCCTGGCGGCCCATATCCGCGAGGTCAGCCCGCGAACGGAGACGCTGATATTGACCGGCTACGACGATTTCCATTACGCCCAGCGGGCGCTGCGGGAAGGAGTATGCGATTATTTGCTCAAAACGAGCCGCCCGGACGATATCGTGAAGGCGGCGCTGCGGGCAAAGGCGCGCCTCCTGGAGAAGCGGGACGCGGCGATGCATGCTTCGGCGAAGGAGATGTCCCACCGGGAGCGCCAGGTGCTGAAGCTGCTGACCGAGCCGCTGCCTGCGGAAGACTGCCGCCGGATCGCCGCCGAATTGTTCCGCCGTGACGGCGCCCCGCAGAGAAGCGAAAGCGATGCAGCATCGTATGAGGCGGCCATCATCGATGCGACTTCGTATGAGACTGCGGTCATCGATGCGGCTGGCTGGGGCGAAGCCCGGCACGGGCTGCTCCTGTTCGCGGCCGGCAATCTGCTGGCCGAGCTGCTTGGCAGCCTGGTCGTCCGGCACGATCAGCGGCTGCTGGCGCTTCGCCGGACGAAGCCGGTCCCCGGCCGACTGCCATGCGGCTGGGACGAGGCGCTCCGCCGGACGGAGCAGCTCCTCAAGTGCCGGCTCTTCGC
Source organism: Paenibacillus thiaminolyticus (assembly GCF_003591545.1). GTDB lineage: Bacteria > Bacillota > Bacilli > Paenibacillales > Paenibacillaceae > Paenibacillus_B > Paenibacillus_B thiaminolyticus_A. The sequence goes on along the minus strand of NZ_QYZD01000047.1, from coordinate 5,092 downwards.
CGGAATCGGCGGAGCCGCCGCGGATGCCGCGGACATCGGCCGCTCCTGCCGGGAAGCAGGCAGAGCCGGTCGCTTCCGCTGGTTCGCGGCCGGCCGCCGCCTGCTTCATTATGAGGAGACGGCGGCGCGCGAAGGCCGTCCGTCGATCTGCTCGGCGCAGGAGGAGGACGGCCTGCTGCAGGCGCTGTCCTCCGGCCGGCCGGAGCGATTGCGCCGTTGGATTGGGGAGCGGGTGAAGGAGCTGATCGCGCATCCGCATGCGACGCCGGAGTCTATCCGCTCCTATGGGCAATCCGCCTTGATCGCGGCGGAGCGTTGGCTGGAGCGGTGCGCGCAAGCCGCCGCGCCGCTGAACCGGCCGGCAGCGGAGGCGTGGGATGGCTGGAGCTGGCAGCCGCATGCGCTCGCCGACCCCGCGTCCGCCGAGCCCGAGCAATGGGAAGGCTCGCTCTTCGCCGCACTGCAGGAGGCGATGCAAATCTATCGGGACCGATATGCAAACGATGCGGTCCCTTATGTCTCGCAGGCGATGCGTTATATCCGGGAGACTGCCGACGGAAGCCTGACGCTGCACCATGTCGCCAGCGTGGTGAATGTCCACCCGAATCATCTAAGCGATAAGTTCAAGCAGGAGACGGGCATGAACTATATCGAGTACGTTACCCAAGCCCGCATCGCCCGGGCATGCCGCCTGCTGCAGGACGGATCGGCGCTGGTGTCGGATATCGCCCGGATGGTCGGGTATGAGGATTTGAAATATTTTTCCCAGCTGTTCAAAAAGCATATGGGCTGCACTCCCTCCGAATACCGGAGCAGCCGGAGCGGCGGAGCTGCAGGCGGGTCGGACTGCGTCTCTGCACGTTTAGGGTCGGGAAAGGGCACCCGGAGATGGTGAACACGGGGACAGGGTGCCTTTTCCGGTCGAACGTAGCCGAACGGCCTGGCTTCACAACAATCGGCGAAAAGATTCCCCCCTGCCGCTTAACTTCTTCCCTCACTAGTGAAGGAAGCGCTTTTGTATACTGGACGTACGCAGAGCGGTCCGGGCGGAAGCGCACTCCCTCTGCCGGCTTTTAGCGATTCGAATTGCTAACAACGATAGATATTTGCGATTCGATTGCTCACAACGATAGATAATTGGAGGGGTTGTTCGATGCGTACACGATGGATGACGATGCTTGTTGTGCTGTTGGCTGTCTCCTTGCTCTCCGCATGCGGTTCAGGGGGAGGCACGGATGCCGGGCAGAGCCGACCCGGTGGCGAGGCGAAGGAGGGGATCGGCGCAGACAAGGTGAAGCTCTCCCTATGGCATAACTTCACGGGAGACGATCTTCGCGCCACAGCGATGCGCGACAGCATCGAGACATACCAGCAGGAGCACCCGGATATCGTGCTCGATATTCAAGCCATTCCACCGGACGGCTACAAAACACGCTTGAAGACGGTAGCGGCTGCCAATGAGATGCCGGATGTCTTCCTGATGTGGCCGGGCATGATGACGAAGGAATTCCATGGCGGGGGCTTGATTCAGCCGATTGACGATCTGCTTGACAGCAAGGCGGATTGGAAGAGCGGCTTCCTCCCTGGGTCTTTCGACGATTTTACGATTGACGGCAGCATTTACAGCGCTCCGATGGGATTGTCGCCGACTTCGATTCTTTATTATAACGAGGAAATATTGAGTCGCCACGGCTTGCAGGTGCCGAAGACGTGGGATGAGCTGCTCGCGGCCGTGAAGACGCTGAGTGATAACAAGGTAACGCCGATTGCGCTAGGCAACAAGGCGGCCTGGCTCGCCCAGTCGAGCATTATCAGCTCGCTTGCGGACCGGGTGACCGGAACGGAATGGTTCCTGAAGGCCGCGAATCAGGACGGAGCCAAGTTCACGGATCCGGAATTCGTGCGGGCGCTGGAGCTGCTGCAACAGCTGAAGCAGGCAGGGGCGTTCCAGATTGGCTTCAACAGCATCGATAATACTCAGATGGAAATGATGTTCGCGCAAGGCCAGGCCGCGATGATGATCGACGGCGGCTGGGCGTTGACGAATCTGTCGGCCAATGCGTCGCCGGAAGCGCTCAAAAGCATGGGCGCGACAGTGCTGCCTTCAGTCCCAGACGGCAAGGGCGACCCGAATTCAACCTCCGGCGTTGTCGGCGTCGGGCTCGGTCTGAGCGCCAAGGTCGATGGCAAGCGCAAAGAAGCTGCCTATGAGCTGATCTACGCCTTGTCCGGACCAGAGGCGCAGAAGCGCACATTGGAAGCGAATCAACTGGTCAGCTACAAGCTGGATCTCGATGAGGGCACCGTGTCGCCGCTGTTTGCCCAAGTATACCGGCTTGTCAATAAAGTCAAGCGGACGCCGGTCTATGACGCCGTCATGACGAGCGCAGGCGCTGATGCCGTCAATAATGGGCTGCAGGAATTGCTGATGGGCGGCAATCCGGAGGAGATCGCCCGCAAGATTCAGGAAGCACAGGCGAAGTCGCTCGTCCGCTGACATGCCGCACGCCGCCACGCGTTGCCCCTGACCATCTGGCCAGCCGCGGGCGATGCAGGCCAGGCAGGGGGGGCGGCGGCTTCAACACCAAGGAGAGGAGGCTGAGTCGAATGCGCGCGCATGCAGGGGTAAGCAAGCGGATATTTATTGCGGCGGGACTGGCGCCGTCGCTTCTCATTTATGCCCTATTCGTCATTGTCCCGATATTCTGGTCGGCTTACTACGGCTTTTTTGATTGGAAAGGAATCGGCGAGATGCGCTTCACCGGCTTTGCCAACTTCGTCGAGGCGATGCGAGATCCGGTATTCTGGCTCTCGTTCCGCAACAACATGGTTATTGTAGGGGCTTCCGTCTTCGGCCAAGTCCCGATCGCATTGCTGCTCGCTCTGCTGCTGAAGCGGGGAACCTGGTTCCAGCGCTTCGTCCGCTCGGCGGTATTCATTCCGATGGTGCTGTCCTCGGTCGTCATCGGGATTATATGGACGAATATATATCACCCGCAGACCGGGCTGGTGAATGCGGCGCTCGATGCGATCGGGCTGTCCGATTGGAAGCGGGCCTGGCTGTCGGAGCCGGACATCGCTATCTGGATGATCGCAATCCCCGTCATTTGGAACTATATCGGGCCGTATCTGATTATGTTCCTTGCCGCTCTGCACAGCATCCCGTCCGAGCTGGACGATGCGGCCGAGCTGGACGGAGCGCGGGGAATGCGCAAGCTGGCGTCACTGACGCTGCCCATGATCTGGGATACGTTCAAGGTGGCGATCGTGCTGTGCATCTCTGGAAGTCTGAAGGCGTTCGACCTGATTTATGTCATGACGAACGGTGGGCCGGCCCATGCCACAGAGTTGCTCGCATCGTACATGTATAACAGCACCTTCACCGTCTACCGCTTCGGATATGGCAGCGCGGTCTCTACCCTCATCGTCATCATCAGCTTGCTGCTCGTCGCGGGTTCACAGCGGCTGATGCGTCGGGAACCGCATTAGCATCCGAGGAATGGACAGGAAGGAGGAATCGATATGGCATCATTGATAACCGCATCTGCACAAGGGAACGCAGTCCGCGCTGCAGGCTCGCGCAAAGGGTCGCGTGCGCTCCGGCTCCTCGTGAACGCCGGCTTGGCCATTTATGCGCTCGTCACGCTGTATCCGCTTATCTGGCTCTATCTTAGCGCCTTCAAGACGAACGAGGAGTTTTTCGCCCATCCCTTCGGACTGCCGACCTCATGGCAGTGGCACAATTTTGTGCGGGCATGGGAAGTGTCGGGGATGGGGCGCTCCATGTGGAACTCCTTGTTCGTCACGACGATATCATTGGCGGCCACCTTGCTTCTCGGAGCGCTGGCGGCTTACATTTTGGCACGGTTCCGGTTCAAGGGGCGCAGTCTGCTGCAGGGCTTGTTCGTGCTCGGCATGCTGATACCGGTTCACAGTACGCTTGTTCCGCTCTTCATCATGATGAACAAGCTGGGTATTCTGAACACGCATGCGGCGCTTATCTTCCCTTATACCGCCTTTGAACTGCCGATTGCCATTTTCATCGTGGCTGCCTATCTGGCCAATATGCCGAAAGAAATAGAAGAAGCGGCGCATGTGGACGGCTGCGGATACATGGGGATCTTCGCCCGGATCATACTTCCCGTCTCGCTCCCGGCGCTCTCCACTGTCGCGATACTCGGCTTTCTTCGCTTCTGGAACGACTTCGCGTTCGCGCTCGTATTCATCAACAGCCCGGGGCTGAAGACGCTGCCGCTCAGCCTATCCGTCTTCGCTACAGGCTACTCGACGGACTACAAGCTAACGATGGCCGCCCTCGGCATGGCCGCACTGCCGACAATCCTGATCTACATCCTGTTCCAGGAACAGGTCATGAAAGGGATGGCTGCAGGCGCCGTGAAAGGGTAAACCTCTTAAAAAGCGAGAGGACGAAGCATCCGGATAAGCTCCAAACAACGGGCCAGCATCGAGAAACCCCCGAGAAACAGACGAACTGAAGCAATCGGAGGCCGATGATTGACAGATAGGGCCTTCATCGCTGGAACAAAACAAGAAAGCCGGCACCAATAGAAGCAGTTCATGTGAGCTCCAAAGGTCGCCGGCTAAAATGAATCGAAGAGAAACTTGCGTCACTTGCGCTTAAAGGACAGTATCCCCTTGGCGCAGGAAATGGAGATGTATCGTTGTCTGCCGGGCATAAGAGCAATATCCCCTTAGCGCAGGATACTGGAGTGTGTACGGCTTTTCCTTTCTTATGAACAATATCCCCGCCACGCAGGTAACTGAAGTATGTTCGTAAAGTTCAGAAGAAATTCCACTTAAAGAGATGAACTGGATAACTGAGGAGATTGTTGGATGAACCAATGCAGTTCGTTGAGAGTCTCAGTTCTAATGAAGTTGGTAGAAACTAGCGAGACTTTTTCTGAGTAGTTGGAAGAGTAAGCATCAAGGATTCGGAGCACCTGACTAGCCGGGAGACCGAGCAAAAGGCGAAACGGAGCCCCTGACTGAATGGGAGGCCGAGCAAAAGGCAAGATGGAGTTCCTGACTAAATGGGAGATCGAACAAAAGGCGAGTTGGAGCCCCTGACTGA
>NZ_QYZD01000046.1:0-32639 GCF_003591545.1 Paenibacillus thiaminolyticus | reverse complement strand
GTAATTCATTAAATCACCAAGGGTGCAGCTTGACAAACATTAGCTGGTTTTTATTGCTGGAATATCCCTCCTTATGTCGAAATGTGTAGTGAGGGAGGCGATTCAATGGTAAGCCAAATAACAATCAATGGCGTCACTGTAGAAGTAGACTCTTTTGTTGCAAGTAAGGAGAAGAATGAGTACACAAATAGAGAGTTAACAAAAATTGAAGTAAAGTTCTACAGCAATACGGATAGAGATAACATTCAGCTCCGTGTCGAAATGACTCAACAGGTCCACCTTCCAAAATATAAAGCACTTACATGCATTATACTCGGGAGATTTTCCGATCATCCGACTTTAAGATGTCTCTAATTGCCCCCACCAGAACAGCCGCCAAAAAAAGCAGCCGATCCATGAATGAACATGAACCCGCTGCCTTCCGGCCTGTACGCTGATTTAACTTATGTACTACAGCTTCATCCGATAAATCGCCTTGTTCTCCAAGCCGCGGATGAACGGCGTCCACTCCTCCGTCTCCGGCGTCGTGTCCAGCGCATCCTCGACCATCTGGAGCTTCGCGTCGAGCGCGTCGATATGATGGAGCGCCACCGCCTCCGGCGTCTGCGGTTGCACAGGGCTGCCCCATTCGCCCAGATTATGATGTGACAGCACGAGATGCTGCAGGCCGAGCACCTTCGGCGATTCAAGATCGATGTCGAGCCGCAGGGCCGCCTCCGTAATCCAGTTCGATGCCATCGATATATGGCCGACCAGTTTGCCTTGAACGCTATATTCCGATACGATGCCAAGCTGGGCCACCATTTCCTCCGGCTTCGCAATATCGTGAAGAATGATGCCCGCCTTCAGCAGATCCGGATTCAGGAACGGCCGCTGCCGGCACAGAAAGTCCCCGATTTCCAGCATGCGCACCATATGATAGGCCAAGCCCGCGAAATAGGCATGGTGATGTGTTTTCGCTGCCGGGTAGTGCATCAGCTTCTCCTCCACCTTCGCTACGCAGAAGGAGACAAGCGCGCGAACCTCCTTATCGGAAATGCTGGAGATGGCCTGCTTGATCGCATGAATCAGGTCGATGGGACGAATCGGGGCCGAACGAATGAAATCGGTCAATGTCACCCCGTCCTCCTCCTTGGCCGGGCGGATTTGCAGAATTTTCACCTGCAGCCGTTCCCGGTAAGTCTGCACGATGCCGCGCACCTTCACGAGCCCCATCGGGAAAAATGTCTCCTTATCGGTCGGGGATGCATCCCAATATTTAGCTGGAAGCTGCCCGGTCGCATCACACAGGACGATGTCCAAATAGTCCTTCGGCGGATTGCCGTTCGTCTGCTTGACCTCCAGCTCCTTCAGCAAATAAAAGCCGATAAAGTCGTCCTGATTCGTCAGTTGCTTGATTAATGTCACGTGATAAGTTCCTCCTTGCCATGATACCTATATTATACAACGAGTTCACAGCGAAGAGCGGGATAAAATGGAACACGCTTCTATCCTTGTTGCGGTATAGGGGCCTCCAGCACAAAAAACGACCTCTTCCGCGCATGCGGAAAAGATCGTCCTCTGTTGACAGCATGTGCATTCTACGTTCCGCATTTATGTGTGCGTTATGCGTTCTGTATTATGCTGTGTTGTGCGTTATGTGTCCTGCATTCATATGTTCTGCACTTTGCGTGTGTTATGCGTTAACTGTCCTGCACTCATGCGTTCTGCACTATGCGTGTGTTATGCGTTAAGTGTCCTGCATTCATGCGTTCTGCACTATGCGTGTGTTATGTGTTCTACGTTCTGCATAATACGTTCTGTTTTCTGCCTTATATCTCTTGGCTTCTGCCCTCAACCGGATGCGCCGGCCTCCGGATTGACCGGAATAAATATACGAATGATGGAGTCCTCATGCTCCGTTCCGTAAAAATCTTCTCCATACTGTTCGAAATCGTCGCGATCGTCCAGTTTCCAGGAGGCGGCTTGCATCCACGTTCCCCAAATGTACTCATAGCTGCTGCGCAGCAAGGAGGTTGGGCCACGGTGGCGAAAGACCGCGTACTTGCCCGGGTTAATCACATAAGCCGCCATCCCCGGCGGAGGCGACCCGTCCCCTGCCGCCTCGAAGCCGACGAATTGCCCGAACATCGTCTCCTCGCTCAGATCATGCACGGGCATCGCCCCCATCGCCTGACAGATGCCGTAAGCCGTCGATCCCAGGCTCCCGGGCGGGGCCTCCCGGCGCTGCCGGAGCAATTCGGACCACATGTCCGGGATATGATTGTCGCGCAGATTGCTGTGGTCCTGCAGCCCGATGACCGTGATGCTCCGCTCCAGCCCGACGATCTCCGGCTCGAGGCTGATGCTGCTGACGCGATGGCGCAGCCGCGGGCCGGTAAGCGCTCCTTTGCTGTTGACGACCGGACGGATCCCCTTGCGGCGGAAAGCGTACGGAGACAGGCCGAACACTTTTTTGAATGCGCGGGTGAAGGCTTCATGCGACTCGAACTGATAATCGATGGCGATATCTAGTATCGGCCGCCGTGTTCCCATCAGCTCCAGCGACGCTTCCGTCAGTCTCCGCTTGCGGATATAGTCTCCGATCGTCTCTCCTGTCATCGCATGGAACAAGCGGTGGAAGTGGTAGTAGGAGATATGCACATGCCTGGCCACCTCGTCCGCGTGCAGCGGTTCCTCCAGATGGGTCTCGATTGGACCGCGCTTTCGATGATGGAACGTCATTTCGTATCCCCCGTCATCCGTTCATTGCTTCCTTCCATCTTATTCATCTCGCCCAGCCATTTCACTCTGCCCTCTCACCCAGCGCCGCTCCCGCCGGAACGTACGTGCCGGGAGCCTGCACTCGCTGCCGAAGGCTGCTGAAGTGCCAAAGCTGCTGAAGTGCTGAAGGCTTCAGCCTCGCGTCAGACCAGCTGCCAGAAGCCGGGCTCGGGATCGCGATGCTCCAGCCGCACCTTCACCTGCTCCAACGGGAACCGTGCTCCGATGCGGACAGTATACCATGGATTCTGGAGCGGCGAGCCGAAGCAGATATCCAGCGCGCGTTCGTTCAGATCGAACAGGATCGAATAGAGCGTCCCGAACCATTGCCGGTAATTGTGCACGGTCAATCCATGAGGATATTCCTGCTGGACCAGCCCGCGCAATTCGTCCTTGCCGACCGGCGCGCTTCCTCCGAGCGCCTCATTCAGCAGCTCGTGGCGCACGACGGAGTGATTCAGCCGGCGCGGCTCCAGCCGGGCGACTTCCGGGAACAGCGGATGGTTCGTCGCCGTAATATAAGACTCTGCCGTTCCGTCCGCTTCCTTGACCGCAATCTCGCCGTCGAACGTCTCCAGCAGCGCGGCATGCCCGGATGCATCCGCGATAATCAGATTCATGTTCGAGGCGATCGGCATCTCGCGTAGGGCGGCGACGGCCTCCACGGCCGTCCTGCAGCGTTCCAGCACCGTGCGCACGACCGCCCAGAATTGCAGGCCGTTCACCTTCGCCGCCCGCATGCCCTCCATATTCCCGACCGGTTGGCCGCAAGCTGAGAAGGTGACGCACAGCCCGTGCTCGTTCATTCCTTCCGTTCGTCCGAACAGGACGGTCGAGAACCCGATATGCCGGTACCGCCCGTGAATCGCGGTATCACAGAGCCGCATGTCGTCGAACTGGTAGAGGTCGGAGCGGTCCGATGATTAAGCAAGGCTGTGCACCGGCAGCAAGGTCCGGATGCACAGCCTTTTTGCGCGGGGAGACGCGATCCCCCTCGGTCTATTTTTCTACTCAGAATGGCGCCCTGCAACTGCTCGGCGCTCATCGGCGGGCTGAAAAAGAAGCCCTGAATGTCATCGCAGCCATTTTCGATTAAGTAGTGCAGCTGATCCTCTGTCTCGACGCCTTCGGCGATCACGCGCATGTTCAAATGATGGGCCACCGAGATAATCGTCGCCACGATCGCCTTAGCGGCTCCCTTGTCCATCGTTTTGTCACATCGCGCCGCAGCTTGTCATACATACGGAAAAAGCGGCCGCTCCGGCAGCCGCTCCATCCCTGTCCAATCCGTGTCCGCAGCCAGCACGTCCGGGACGCGCTTGCGGATCTTCCTGCCTCTTACTGCCTCTTCCTTCCGTTTACTTCCGCTAGCTAACGCTTCCTTGCTTCCTTTTTCTGCTAGTTAGAAGCCAAGCTTCTTCAGCCATTTGCCGCATTGGGTGGTCCACCCGCCGACGTACGGGTCGGACGTAGCTAGGCCTAATCCATGGGGCCCCTTATCGTAGACATGCAGATCGAAGGGGATCGCCTTCCGGCTAAGTGACAAGGCGAACTGGAGACTATGCTCCACCTTCACATCATCCTCCGACGTATGCCACAGGAAGGCCGGCGGCGTATCCTCCGTCACATGGCGCTCGCTGGACAGCGCCTCGATCAGCTGCGGATCCGCATCGGGGCCGAGCAGATTCTCGCGCGAATGGAGGTGCCCGCTCTCTCCCATCGTAATGACCGGGTAGCAGAGCACCATCGCATCGGGCCGGCAGCTCTCCCGGTCGATCGGGTCTGCGGCATGCGGCATGCCGAGGTCATAGCGCGTTCCCGCCGTAGAGGCAAGATGCCCGCCCGCCGAGAAGCCGAGGATGCCGACCCGGTCCGGCCGGACGTTCCACGCCCGGGCTTGGCTGCGCACGAGGCGAATGGCACGCTGGGCATCGAGCAGCGGCGCTGGATGGCGGTAAGGGTGCACCCGGTAATCGAGCACGAAGGCGTGTATTCCGAGCGAGTTCAACCATTCCGCGACCGGAGCCCCCTCATGCTCCGCCCTGAAGCCGTATCCGCCGCCGGGGCAGACAATAACCGCTCCGGCAGGCTCCGGGCCGACTGCCGGAAAGAGGTGCAGCGCCGGTCCCCCTTCCGCCGGCTCCCCCATAGATAATGGCGCTCCTTGCGGCCATAGCAACATCCGATTCATCGTTCGTCCTCCTTATGATGCATGTCGAATTCGCATCCTGTGCCAAGGATAGCGCACGATGCGCTAGTAAGAGCATGTCACGAGGCACCGTTCTTTGCAAGCGGCTCTGAACCTAATTCGACAATAAAACACAAACCTCCGCAAGATACATTTCTTCTCTCACGGGAGGTTGTGCTCATTTGCTTCCTATTGCGAGCGGTCTGACCTAGATGATAAATTTCTTCATTTCCTGATCCAGCTCTTTCATTTTGCCGCTCATCATCGCTGCGGAATCGGCAATCTCTTCAACAATGGCCAGTTGCTCCTCGGAGGAGGCTGCCACGCTTTGCGAGCTCTCGGAGGCATTCTTGGCAATCTCGGCCAAGTTATCCAGCACAGCGGCGACCTGCTCGCTGCCGGCAGACATTTCTTCCGAAGCCGCGGACACTTCCTGGATTTGATCGGATACCTCCTGGATGGAACTCCATACCTTCTGGAAGGTCTCCCCGGCTACCTGCACGATCTGTGTCCCTTCCTGCACTTCCTCTGCCGTCGACTCCATCGCGCCGGCCATATGCCTTGTGCTGGCTACGACGGATTGCAGCAGCTCCGCAATCTGCTCCGTCGATACCTTCGCTTGCTCAGCCAGCGATCGTACTTCCTTCGCGACGACCCCGAAGCCCCGGCCATGCTCGCCGGCACGTGCCGCTTCGATCGAGGCGTTCAATGCCAGCAGATTCGTCTGGGTGGCGATGTTGCCGATAACCGATACAATTTGCTCAATCTCATTCGATTGCTGCGCCAGCTTCCGCACCATCGTGACCGACTCGTTCACGGAGGAGTGGATGCTGTTCATCTGCGTGATCGACTGCTGAACGACTTCATTCCCTTGCTTTGCGGCTTGAGCGGCCGCTACACTGTACTCGGACACGTTCGATGACGATTCCGCAATCCGCTGGATGCCGATGGCCATCTCGCCCATCGCGATCTTGCTCTCTTCCGTTCCCGTCAGCTGCGTCTCCGAACCGGAAGCCACCTCTTGAATGGCGCTCGAGATCTCGTGCGTCGATTGCGCCGTCTGCTGCGAGATGACGGTCAGGTGATTCGAAGCCTCCGTGACATGGCTCGTCGTCTCCTTCATGCTGCCGATCAGCTCGCGGATATCGGTTATCATTTCATTGAAGCTGGATGACAGCACGCCGATCTCATCCCGCGAATTGACCGGAATGCGGACCGTCAAATTTCCCTTAGCCGCCCGCTTGGCCAATTCCGCCAACTCATTCAACGGACGGATTGTCTTGCGGAGGAGCCACGTGATAAGAAGAATAAAAGTAAGGCCGGTCACGGCTCCGACGGCTATATTTCTCCACATCATCTGATTCAGATCGCGGTTTATTTTCGAATAGTTAAAATCGACGCCCAAAATCGCGATCGTTTCATCTTGGTCATTAACAATGGGAGATAATAACGATATCCATTGGCCCATGGAATCGGAATATACCGAGGAGATACCGATATCATCTTTCTCTATGTCATAAAAAGCCTGGACCAACTCTTTCGGCAAATCCATGTCGCTAAGCGGCTTGTTGCCAGATTCAATCATATCATTGTTGGCATGAATGACCGTCATATACACTTTTCCGTCTTTCTCGATTAGATCCGGCTTCAACAGATAGGTATTGGAGATATACCCCTCGCGAATCATACTCTCCAGATTCTCCTGGATCCAGGTCATCTTTTGATCTTCCATATACTGGTCATAGCTCATGGTTTTCATTTTGTTCTCTGCCTCAGCAATTGCTTCTACTTCCAAGCTAATTTGCTGGTTAAGCGATGTATGTACAATTAACAACTCATCATTATAGATGCCTCGTCCGGACATATAACTAAAGCTGGTAAATACCAACGACATGACCGCAAGAAGCGTGGACAGCACCAACACCGATTTAAATACTAAACTCTTGTTTTTCATTTCTTCACCCCTTAAATGTAAGCAGGAAAATACGGGTATCTTCATTCATTTGGAACCCGCAGTTTGAGAACCGTTTTTGTAAATCCGTATTTCTGCCTCATGAAAATCCATAAATATATATCGTGATGATTCGACAAAAAATTTATATCATTATGCCTACGTGACAAACAAATAGGCATTTAGACCTATGACTTGCCATTACAAAATAAACCCAAAAAAACATGCATGGGGCATCCGATGCCGCCATGCATGTCCGCTAACAATCGATGTCTCAAGATTTACTTTTCTTCCGCATTGATGTGCATTTTCAGATTCAGGGCAACCTGCTCCAGGGTAATCTCTTCCAGCACGCGCTCCATCGCGGACTGCGCCTGGGCCGTAATGATCTGCAGCACCGCTTCGATATTGGCGCCGACCGGGCACTGCGGATTCGGACGCTCATGCATGCCGAACAATTCCCCTTCCTCTACCGCTTCAACGGCGCGGTACACATCAAGGAGCGTAATCTCGCTTGCCGGAAGCACCAAAGAGGCTCCTCCCGTACCGGTGCGGACCGCCACGAGGCCGGCCTTCTTCAGTTGGGAGGTCACTCTGCGAATAACGACCGGATTCGTGTTCACGCTACCGGCCAGCCATTCAGAGGTATGATGAGCTTGCGGCTCCAACGTCAGCAAGGACAATATATGAACGGCCACACTAAACCGGCTGCTTATCTTCATCTTGCTCACCCTTTCATGCAACCATTATAGTTACAACTGATGTTCATTGTCAATGCAGCCAGCCCCCTTGCAGGCAGGCCAAAGGCCGCCTCGTAAGGCGGCCCTTCGGAATGCGTCATCCGACTACGCTATTATTGCGGCGCAAAATGACATATAATCCCGCTCCGATAAGCAGCAACGCAGCGAGAGAACTGCCGCCGGCAGCCCCCAATACCGTTCCGATGCTGAATAGCAGGAAGAAGATGACAGACATGCTGCCCAAAATATAAACCGGAACAAGCAGCCATTTATTGCGGCCGCTGAACAGATAGAATTCGAACAGGCCGAAGGCTACGGCTAACGGGAAGCCCGGCCACATCCAGGACCAGGCGTCGAACAGCATCGAGATCTGGCAGACGACTCCAGCCATGCACAGAACGCCGCCGGGTATGAGCAGCCCCGGAGCCCTTCCCCGGGTCATGCCGAAATATATGACGTGAAATAAAATGCCAAGCGGAATGACAAAAATGGCGGGCCAAAAATACATGAACACATTTCCCGGACTACTCAGCCTCATTTCGCCGTTCTGGAGCATATGCATCAGAATGATCAGTGACCCTCCGGCAAGGAGCAGTATGCCGCCGAAGCTTTGCTTTTGCAATGCGATCCCCTACTTTCCTTCATCTATTTTATGTATTCCATATTGAAGCGCAGTTTTACGCCGGATTAGACGATGGCTCCCGGGGACACTCCTTCATTTTCGGCAAGGAGAGTTCCAAAAGCGGACTTTTGCAGGGCTCTCCTCCTGGGGTGCTTTTACCTTATACCGCTGTATATCCTCCATCTACGAGCAAGGTTGTGCCCGTAATGAAGGAGGCGTCGTCGCTGGCTAAGAACAGAACCGCTTTCGCCACCTCTTCCGGCCTTCCCGGTCTTCCCATCGGATGAAGTCCGACCAAATAATTGGTCACCTCCTCGCCAAGCCCCCGCATCATAGGCGTATCGATATATCCGGGGCATACCGCATTGACACGAATGCCTCTCGCTGCATAAGCGACGGCCGTCGATTTGGTCAACAGCTTGACGCCGCCTTTCGCCGAAGCATAAGCAGAGACTCTCGCTTTGCCGACATGACTGTTGACAGATCCGCAATTGACGATTGCGCCTTTGCTGTCCTGCTTCAACATTTGCTTGATGGCATACTTGTTGCAGAGAAACACGCCGGACAAGTTAATATCAATCGTACGCTGCCAATCCTCATAATCGACCTGATCTGTGGGTCCATCACTTGCGATGCCGGCGCTGGCAAACAATACGTCCAGCCTGCCATATCTCTGAACGGTCTGATCGACCATTCGGATCACGTCATCTTCTTTGGATACGTCCGCATGAATAAAATAGGAATCAAAGCCGTCTGCATGTAATTCATTGGACAATTCTTGCCCTTGTTCGGAAAAATCCGCGATGACAACCCTCGCTCCCTCTTCGGCGAATAGTCTGACTGCCGCGGCCCCAATCCCGCTGGCTCCGCCGGTGACGATGACAACTTTCTGCTCAAATCTCTTCATGAAAATCTCCTTTAATCGATATGATAAGTATCCTCCCAAACTAACTAGTTGGTTAGAAATAGAAATAAAAGGACGCCCCTATAATAGGGACGGCTCCATTACTCCATGCGTCACGAATGTTACAATCTGTTCTCGGAAGCGTTCCTGCGACATCGTCCATTCCAGATCATCATCCAGCATATTGTTGAATCGCCGAAATGACTGCACAAATGGAATGACCGCATTCATCATCACGATCGGAACCATCATCGCATCCATATCCTGACGAATGATGCCGTTCTCTTTTGCCCTTTGCGCCAGCTTATAAAAGTGAAAAATATCATCCGGGGAGTACGAGATTTTTTTCCATGTCTTCCACTCCTCTGCGGCTTCCCAGGAATAGATTTTTAGGTAACTGGGGTGCTCGGACATGAACTGATACGAAATGGTGATCACTTCTTCAAGCAACCGCTTGAACTTGGCAGGATCCGAGAGCGTAGTCTCATCCGACAGCAAATCACCCGCTGCCTCTTGGAACATTTGATTTCCCAGCCGGTCGGCCCGCTTGACGACTTCGGTATAGAGCCCCAGCTTATCCTGAAAATATTGATAAATAAGGCTCTTATTATATCCAGCAGCACCTGCGATCGCGTCGATTCGCGCCGCAGAGTATCCGAGCTCGGCAAATATTTGTTCTGCCGCGTCCAGAATGATCTCCTTCGTTCTTGCCGCATCATACGTCCTTTTCTTTCTTTCCGTCATGACGAAAAAAACTCCATTCAGCCAAAAGTAACTAACCGGTTAGATTATAGGAAGGAGCGGCGTTCTTGTCAAGCCGCAACCCGGAACCCACCTGCGAGGGCTTATATGGGCAGCTTGCAGAACGTCTTGTTAAAAGGAACATTAATGAGGACCCTTAGGCGCGTCTTTCAGTGGAAGACGGACTTCAATAAGCGTACGAATGACATTGCTTTGCGCTGCAATAGTGCCTTGATGCTGCGTCACAATATTTTTAGCAAAGTACAAGCTCAGACCGGTATCCTCCTCCGAATCCGGTTGCGCTTTATCGTGGTTGTAAGAGATATCGAAAATATGCGGCAGCTCCTCCGGGGGAATGCCGTCTCCATAAGTAACCACTTGAACGACAGCATCGCTTGCATCAATACCGCAATGAATATCGATGAACACGCCCTTTTTGCCATAGCGGGCGGCATTCGTCAGCACGTTTTCAACTACGCGCGCCAACAGTTCTCCATCCCCCTGCACCATGACATGCGGAGTCACATTCATGCGCATTTTGAGCCGGTTTTTCTCGAACGAGGGTGATAATTGCTCATTCGACCGGATGAGAAGCTCGCTCAGATCGACTGTTTTTTCGTCGATTATAACCTTGCCGTAAGTCAATCTCATAATTTCGTCTAATTCATCAATGAGCTTGTCCAGCCGTTGAGACTTCGTCATCGCATTGCTCGCATAATGTCTCATTTGTGTGCCAGACATCTGTTCATCCTGAAGAATCAAGTCCAAATGGCTCATCGCAGAGGTCAGCGGCATACGCAAATCATTGATCAAATTCAAAACCGCTTGCTCCTTGCTGTTTTCCGCGAAATCTCCCCTTTCCAAAGCTTGCTGCATAGCGTCGGGTCAGGAGTAAGAACAACAAAAACGAGAGCGGAATAAAAACAAGCAGAAAGCAGTTCAAATCCCCAATCTCTCTCATGGAGTAGCGAATTCGGGTCAATCGCGGATATTCAGATTTGACCGAAAGATAATAGAGTTGGAGGATTTTATAGAGCATAAAGGAAAGCGCGCCGGATAAAAGCATGCTCAACCCAAAAAATAAAACCATGTTAAATCGAAAACTTCGGATTGAATTCGTCATTGAGTATGTATCCCACTCCCTGTATAACTTTAACAATACTCCTATTGTAACAGATTGAATCTCTTTCTGGTTCGACGGACGGGATAATTAAGATTTGCTCTACGTTCTGCTTCGGATTCGCATACGGATAAGCGTGCAACCAACACACGTACCCGGCAAGAATAATCCGTCCGAAGCGGATTCAAGCCGGCGGTGACTTTTTCGTAAGCGGACGGTTTCATGTTTTGGCCGAATTTATATTTCGCTGACAGCTCATGAACCGTGATCCGGACAACGGAGGTGCTTTTGATCCGCCCGGTATAAGCCGGGTCCTCCGGATCGATCGGCGCATAGCCCCCTTCCGGCTGAAGCTTGCGCATAAATGCCGATAGCGCCTCCGCTTTTTCGGTAAGATCTGTCAAAATTTCCGCATGCCCCTTAATAAGCACGGACTTAAAAAAAGCGGTCGCCGGGCAGGCCAGCTCCGGATCCGTAAAATAGGACGGGACGATGGCGTATTCTTTGGCTACGGCGAACGTCACTCTCTGGTCGGCTTTTATATTTTTCATTTTTTGTCCGGCCACGCTGCCATGGAAATACAAGCACTCCTTATGATAAACAAAATTAAGCGGAGTAAGCTCCGGCCAGCCATCCGGATGGATCGTTCCCAGTATGCCGAAGCTCATCTCCTGTAAAAATTGTTCCGTCTCCTCCCTATCCATCATTTCAAATTCTTGTCTGCGCATACGCTCTTCTCCCTCCGGCTTCGCCCTGACATCTCTTTATTTAGGATCCCAACATGCAATTTCATATACCTTACCATATCTCCACCCAAAAGTATCCTTCCAAGCGCCTCGCGCTCTATTATGCCATTCGCGACTGTACTGCCTCGGGCGTGCTCGTGATAGACATGAGACTGCCGTCAAGCCGGGAAATGGCAGCCTTGTATAGCTTGTCCCGCGGAACCGTCAACGAAGTGTACGATAGGTTACGGCTCGCCACAGACCAAAAACATGCCATCGCTGGCATGTTCCGATCGTTATGGAAGTGAGCGCCTCCCTGCCCGCGGTCAGGGAAGCGGCATCCCACCGTTGTCCATAGCTCAATCGCTTGTCAACGGAAGAGTCAAGAGAGTGTGTGTCACAGAATTAATACTTAGTAAACAGGCACTAGAAATAATAAGCGGCTCACATTGCCAGCTATCCGGTGTGGCTTCCACCATCGCTTACGGGAACGGATGCGGATAAGGATTAAGCTCCTGCGGCGTCAGCCGGCGATCGGCATACCCAAGCTTCATCGGCACTTCCAGGACCCTGTCAAGGCCCTCCAACCGGCGCAGATGATGTCCGAACGTCATCGGGAGCATCCCCGGAATCAGCACTTTCACGCAGCGCAGCCCGTTGCGGAGCGTCTCGCTTGACGACTGATCGACGACAATTACATCCAACTGAAGGCTGCGGAACACCTGAAGAACCTGTTGTAAATCATCCGTCAAATCGGTATGCGTTGGTACGGAGGGGAACTCCTCAGTGAAGGTTCGGACAGGGCGCCGTTCGTCCAGCAAAAATCGGAGTCTTTCCTCCGCTTGCGGCAGGCTGTACAGCAGAGCGTGATCCTCCATTTGCTGCACCTGGAAGGAATCCTCGAACATGGATTCTGCATCCGACTTGCGCCTTCTCCATCGATCTTCCGTCATCGAGATGATGCCGGAGAGCTCATGTATGGCGCCCTTGGCCGCCCGAACCGGGTCGAGATGAGCTCCTGCGGCACAGACCAGGTTCACTTGATGCTCCGTTCCTCCCTTCGCTATCGCCCATATGCTCGGAATACCGTTCTCCATCGTCGTATTGTATAACAACACCTCATATCCCGTGACCGCCCGCAAACGATGAAGCATCAGCGATAGTTCCCGGTCTCCCGACGAGTCAGGATCGAGCCGCGGAACAGGCAGCCTTGCATACCAGGTCATCAGGAAGGAATCTCGCTCGACCACCTCGAAAATCCCATACAAAATCGCCTCTTCCAGGCTTCCTCCTACCGCGCACCCGTTGGAGGTCTCATAGACAAAGCCCCTGCCGTAGCCCAAGCTGTAATAGGCTAACAGATGGGGAACGAGGATGGGACGTTCCTGCAAGAACGAATATCCCCACACCCACTCCATCGGAGCCTCAGGATCGAACGGCGTGAACGAAAATTCCGGAAGCTCGAATTGATCCCTCGCATGAAACCCTGCCTTGGACGGATCCATCGCCGTATCCTTAAGCTGGGAATAGCTGTCGAACACAACCGTTCGCTTGCCGCGAGGCGTCGTGCCGCAAAACCGCTCCAACCCCTCCAGTATGGCGGCAAGCTGGCTATCCGCATACGAATGCGAGCGTCCTCCCGTCACCTCATCATAATAGCCTAGTGGAAGATTGACGGCCGCCCCGGCAAAGGCAGATACGAGATCGAACTTCTTGTCATTCAAGATTCCGATGCGGCTGTCCCAATAATCCTGGAACAAGATCTCCCGCAACTCGCTCATCGATCGGCAGCGGTAGCTGTTTTGAAGCTTAGGGGACGGCTTTAGCGTTATTTCTGCCGCTTCCGGCGAATCATCCGGCAAGCAGCCGCAGACCGGACAAGTCCCATTGGGCAGCACATAATGGAGGGTGCCGCTCAAATTGCTGAAGTTGATTATATAGATGTGTCCTTCCGCATTCGCTTTGCCGCCCCGCAGCACATTCTCCGTGTCCTCCGCGATGATATGCGCCATATACCGAAATCCCGCCGGGGATATCTCTGCCGCAAAATCAGGAACATAATCCGGCGTGACCAGCTTCATCAGCATCTCCTCTACCTCTTTGCGGTTGCTTCCCGCCAATGAGAGCCGCGTTTCTGCACATTGGAAGCATCCGGTCGTTCCCGGGCGCATGAGCGGCCCGACCACCCCTTCTCCCAAAAATACATAAGCGCATAACCAAGGAATGCCGAGCGGCCGCAGCGCCGCATCCGCTTCAAGATGCAAGTCGGAGTTATCCTGTTCCTGAAGCACCAACACCATCTCTGCGCCGTCTGGAATACTTTCACTGAAATCCGATCTGCGGGCTACGGAGAAGCTGGACAACCGTCGGCACACCATGTCCGCAAGCATCCCCTCCCCAATGATAACGACTGTACTCAAGGGGAATCCTCCTCTCCGAGTCGCACTCCATATATCACGAACGGTCCCGTTCCCAGAAAAGATTCGCTCCGCATATCGAACACCTCAAGGCGTTGATGGCGCTGCTTCAATCTCTGAATGGCCGCTAACATCGATGACTCATGTTTGAGCGGATCGCTATTGGATACTGCGATGTCTCGCGCCTTATCCTCCTTCCATATGACAGAAGAAGAGGCCACGCCCTCCGTCTTCGTCAACGCCTTCTGCAACGATTGGCGAAGAGCAAGGGTGAGGTCAAGGTCTACGCTGCCATACCACGAGGAACCGGAATGGACCCACACGACCGGACAGCCGAGCAGCGGCTCGCCTACGGCAAGCTGAGGTTCCCCCTCTGCAATGCGCAGCGCTTGCAAATAATATCGGCATCGCACATCTTCGATCTGCCCGTATGCGATGTGTGTCACAGCCAGCTTATCCGGAAGCATTCGCATCCGCTTGCCCCATGCTGTGGTTAGACACGCTCTGACTCCCCGTTCAACCGCTTCCGCGATGGAGCAGCCTGCCCCGATGCCGATGTCCTCCTGCTGAGAGGAGGCCAAGCCAGGATACAGCAGCGGCATCAGACGGGCGGCATAGGCTTCCAGTCCCGACAGTCCCGCCTCCCGCCGCGCCTCTTCATGCGTCAGTCCGCTGCGGATGATCGCCGGCAAAAGCTGGGCAGGCCCTTCCGACACCGGGTCGACCGGTTGAGCAAGACATTGCGCAAGCGGGAGCTGGATTAAATCCGCCTCCTCCCATGCATGTAAAATGCCTGTTGCCGCGGAAGTCAAACGGTTGAAACAAGAGAACCATTCCTCCGGTTCCACAGGTTCATGACTTGTTTCCAGGTTAAGCTCGATATTTTCCACCAGACGGGCCGTCTCCACCCCGGAGACAAGAGGATGCGGGCGGATTGGATGCCAGATTCCGGTTAACGTGTTCGGGTCAAGGATATAACATTGATTCATGCAGTCCGTTTCTTTCTCTTCTGCCACCGCTTTCTGCCATTCATGCACGATAAGATTCGATAACACGGCTGCAGCCGCAGCGGAGAACCTGTGCAGCTCCCGCACCTCGGGGAACACGGACTGATGGAGACCCCGCCATGCCGACTCCCACCGCCCGTCCCCGTCGGGATGAAGGAGCGGGCCTGCCATCCCCCTTCCTTGTAAGGCTACGGCAGGAAGCATCGGTTTACGCTCAGCTATACAAGCATGCTGAAGCTTCCGAAGCTCCTCCATATTGCCATGCTGCGACACATACAAAATAAATGAAAACGGCTGAATGATCGTCCTCCACTTCAGATCCTCGTCTTGTGCCGCGGTCAAAATATGCAGCGAAGCTTCCGGGCCGCTGCGAAGCGCATATTCCCGCAGCTTCACGAGTTCAGTCGTGTCTGCAGGCTCCGGGCTCGTTACGAATACCGTGAGCTTGGATAATCCGGATTCATACCATGCTTCAACAAGGGAGTGCAGAAATGGACGGGAACCGACGGCGAGCACACCTTCTTCCTGACAAGACATCTTGACAACCTCCTTCCTCGGCGGTTACACCGTAATTCAGCTGTTCAAGCCGTCAAATTCAACGTTTTCCCGACTAAAACATCATTTTCAAGATATGTCGCCGCCCTGTTCCCTATGACATATACTCGCCGCCTGAGTCTCTTTGCATAGATATAAGTCGGGGCTGTCTCTGCGTCAGTTCATGACGCCGGAGACAGCCCCTTCTCACAGCAGCTACAGCCGCGGGCCGGCAAGCTTGATAGTATCCGCTACACCGCTGAATTTTTCGAAATTTAGAGCAAAGAGCTGCGCCAACTGCCTCGCCTTACGATCATAGCCCGCTTTATCTGCCCATACGTTCCTCGGATCGAGCAGTTCATGGGGAACGAACGGCACCGCATCAGGGATAAGCATGCCGAATACAGGATGAGGAGTATAGGATGCCTTCTCGATACTTCCATTCATAATCGCCTTGACCATCGCTCTTGTATACGACAGATTCATCCGCTCGCCAATTCCGTAAGGACCGCCGCTCCATCCGGTATTGACCAAATAAACCTTTACACCGTGCTGCGTGATTTTATCGCCGAGCATTTCGGCGTACACATTCGGTCTCAACGGAAGGAAGGGGCCTCCAAAGCATGTCGAGAAGGTCGCTTCCGGTGCGGCGACGCCGCGTTCCGTACCCGCCAGCTTGGACGTATAGCCGGACAGAAAGTGATACATCGCCTGCTCCTTCGTCAGCTTGGACACCGGAGGGAGCACGCCAAAGGCATCTGCGGTTAAAAAGATAATGACGTTCGGATGGCCGGCGGTTCCGGGTATGATCGAGCCTTGAATATAATCAATCGGATAAGCGGCCCGCGTGTTCTCCGTCAGTGCATTATTATGGTAGTCCGCCTCGCCGGTTCCGGCTTTAATCCACACGTTTTCGAGAACGGATCCGAATCGGATCGCATTCCAGATTTGCGGCTCCTTCTCCTGCGACAGCCCAATGCATTTGGCATAACAGCCGCCTTCGAAGTTGAATACGCCCGCATCGGACCAGCCATGCTCATCATCGCCGATTAAGCGGCGTTCCGGGTCGGCCGACAGCGTCGTCTTGCCTGTCCCCGATAATCCGAAGAACAACGCCGTATCTCCAGCCTCCCCTACATTCGCCGAACAGTGCATCGGCATGACACCGCGGAAAGGAAGCAAATAGTTCAGCACGCTGAATATCGATTTCTTCATCTCCCCCGCATAGTGGGTTCCGCCGATCAGGACGGTCTTTCTTTCGAAGGAAATGGCAATGAAGGTCTCGGAATTCGTCCCGTCCACAGCCGGATCCGCCTTCATCCCAGGCATCGCAATCACGGTAAATTCAGGTTCATGGGACTGCAATTCATCTGCCGCTGGGCGGATGAACAACTGGTGAACGAATAGATTTTGCCACGCATATTCATTAATAAAGCGGACAGGGAGCCGATAGGCCCGATCTGCCCCTGCATAGCCATCGAAGACAAAGAGCTTGCGGCTCCTCATATAATGGATCGTCTTGTTATACAGCGAGTCGAACTGTTCGGGAGTAAGAGCCTGATTCACTTCTCCCCAAGCAATATGGTCTGCTGCGCTCGGATCCCTGACGATGAACTTATCCTTCGGGGAACGTCCCGTATATTTGCCTGTCGTCACTTGCAGCGCGCCTGTCGAGGTGAGATGTCCTTCTCCGTTCAGGAGAGCGGACTCCACCAGCTTGGCAACCGCCATATTTCGGCAAGATTCATCCACATGAAAACTAGCTAATTGAGTTTTTTCATTGTTTTGCGTGATCACGGTTATCCTCCCCATTCCACTACTACCGAGTTCTTGATTCATCTCGACTCCCCCAAAAAGAAGATGTATATTTTATCCTTACGAATTAATGTATAATATAACTAAATAATACGCAATATATAAAAGCGTATTAGCGATATCTAATTATTTATGACGTCATTTTGAAATTGTTTTCATAATTGACACATAAAAAAGTCCAAAAAAATCCACGAATTGTCGTGAACTTCAATAACCGGTCGATGTTGGTTCAACCTACAACCCCAACTTATGTCCTCTTTGCCGTTGAATCTGCTTCGCGCCGTCATCTAACAGCTCGATTTTTTTCAATACGATCTTTTGATTGTAAAGCGCGCTCGCGACGGTTACAGAGATTTTCAGCGCCGATATCGTCACGTTTTTTTCCCTGTCTACGCCGCGAATCAATTCTTTATTATTCCGGACGACGACCACGATTGCCATAATCCCCTGCTGGTTGACGACCAGCATCTGCTGCAGATCCATCACCCGCTGACGCAGCGGGAACAGCACTTCCTCGGTAATAAACCGGATTTTGTCCGGGTCTTCATTGCGCAGCTTCGCCAACTCGATTTGGGCTTCGATCGATTCATCCATCATTGTCCCCAGTTGTATTTCCTTCTGGAGCTTTTTAGTCAGATCCCGAAGCGTCTGCTGCTCAATCTCCAGCGTCGTGTTATCGTTTTTGAAAATCGTCTTGCCCTTCTCCAAGGAGACGACGATGTCAGTGATGATAGAATCGGCTTTTTGGTACTTGAGGAAATAAGCTCGCAGCGGATTGAACAATTTGCCCAGGAACCCGGTCTTCGCGAAATCGACCACGCTCGGGTCCAAATCTCTCAGCTGCGTGTGAAGCTCGGCCAGCCCCTTGGCCACGTCCCCGCCTTCATCGCCGGTCTTGGACAGCCTTCCGATCGACACCTGGAGCAGCGCATTTTTCTCGGATGATGACCGCATCGTGTTCATACCGAAGGCTTCAATCGATTGCAAAATCTCTTTGCGCTTCGCCACTTCCTCGGGGACCGGTGATTCGGATTCGCTGTCAATTCATCCTGAAGCATTTTCAACGCCACAAGGATATTCACAGCAGAGGAGAACAAAGACACTAGCGCCGGCGCGTCTTTTTGAGCAGCGATCGCAGCCTCTCAGGCACAAAAAAAACGCAGCCATAGCGGGCTGCGTCTTATGTTAAACTTCTTTGAAATGGAGCACAAAACCGGGGCGCCCTGCGTTTTCAACCTGACATTGATACACGACATGATCTATTGAAATCATTGCGGGCCTATCACGTTCGATAAATTCGTAGGTCACCTTTTCTTTGATGCAATAGCGCTCAATTTCATCTAAAAACGCTTGCTTATCTTTTGGGAGTTGATCTAATTCAACCGAGAACCCCTTTTTCATAAGCTTTTTCCAAAAACGTTCTGACATGAGTCCTTCCCCGCCTTCATAATAAACGTAGTTAGATGAATAAGGTCCAATAGTTAACACTCTATACTTACCGTCCAACACTTAGACAAGCGCCGCCTTCAAATATTGGACCATTGTTTTTGCGACACTATCATCTGTCCGCTTCGATATTATGGGCGCTGTCGATGCTTGTCCCGCGATATGCACCGTTATTTCCACCGCCCCATTATTGTTTAATACGTCTATCACCATATCTTGCTCCAGCATCCCCCCTATCTCCCGGATCTCTTTTTGGCACCCCCACCTAAATGCGCCGATGCATATATCTGCATTTGATTTTTTTATATATGAACGGAGATAGCTTGCTGTCTCTATAGGTCTTATCTTCATGCACCAATGTGGAATATATTCAAGATTGTATAGGACCGCCTCAGGTTGCTCCGTAATAGCAATACAATTATAACCATCTTCCATAAAAGTAAGTTTTACAATATGTAGGATATATAATATATCCAAATCATCTGGAATAAAAATGAGAACCGTTGGCGCATCGATTGGGGAACGAGTATAATGAGCCCGCTCTATAATCCGGCGCTTACAACTCCAATGCCATATTTTTAAGGGCTTATCCTGTGGACTGCTCGGTAATTCGACTTGTGACTCACCGATATATACAAGACTCTTATGATGAAGCGCAGCTAATCGATTTAACTGATGAATGGTTTCCTCATCCAGGCGCAAGTCGTCGATGATTATCGTATTCCATCCTTTTTTTGAAGCTTGTAATTGTTTTTCAATTTGCTTTATTACATTTGTATGGTTAGATACAGTCGTCTCTTTAACACACAAAAAGTAATAAGCAGCTTTGCTCAAAAATTTTTTT
Source organism: Paenibacillus thiaminolyticus (assembly GCF_003591545.1). GTDB lineage: Bacteria > Bacillota > Bacilli > Paenibacillales > Paenibacillaceae > Paenibacillus_B > Paenibacillus_B thiaminolyticus_A. The sequence continues at coordinate 12,822 of NZ_QYZD01000046.1, read as the reverse complement.
CTTGCCGTAAAAATAATAGCCCCTGTTATCCAGTCAGGGTTTCCGTTACTTGGAGTCATACTTAGAACCGTATTTTTATTTTTGGCATATTTCATCAATTCTCCCTTTACCATATCTATCGACGGAGAAGTTATGTTTTCGAGAATTCGAGAAACATGAGCAGTAATCATAGGCGCGGCATAGCTGTTGCTATTAGAGCATGTTATTGCGCCACTCATAACAAAGTTAAGTTCATGTCGTGCAAAAGCTGTGCAGTCTATCCCATCAACAAAATGCGGGTTTAAAACATACTCCCCGCGGGATAATGAATTGCCGCGGTCGCATCTTACGCTAAGAACATTCGAGAAGGAAGCCGGGTAAGTGATATATCCATCATTATGTGGGGCGCATACGACGATAAGTCCATCCTGAACGACATGATTGATGACCTTTTGCATCTGACTTTTTTCACGAAGAAGTGTACTCCCTAAGCTGATGCTGGCTACCTCCACTTCATGATCCAGACACCATTTCAAGGCAACGTATAGCCGGGATGCATGTCCTTTTAAATTCTCATTTAATACCTTTACGCTGCTGATTTTGACATGGTTATTATAGTGAAGAATAATAGCCGCGCACAATGTGCCGTGACTAATCCCTTCCCCCTGTGATTCTCTTTTTTGAGCTGAATTTTGGGTATTTATCTCAACATCGTACAATAGCCGGGCACCCAGTTCCTTCTCTGATACGCCATCATCAATAATAGCCACATGAACATTTCGAGGCATTCCGATGCTTCCTCTCCATACGCTTGAACTCAATTATCGAAACATAATATTTTTTCCTGTTTGTCTTCGAATGATTTGTTCGATTTGACTCAAACTTTGGAAATGTCCTTTCACAATGTCTTCTTGCGGAATAACAATATTGAATCTCTTCTCTATCTCAACATATAAATATAATAAGTCTCGTGGAGCCAGACCGATCTGTTGTCCCATCAAATGATCGTTCCAATAATTTGTTGTTATCTTATCGGGATCCACATGGAATGTTTCGAAGAAAATGGAGTTTAACTGATGTGAAATATCATTCTTGTCTTCACAAATCATAGGTCACACCCCGTTCTTTTTCATTACATTATTAATGTTTCTGCATAACCTGCCAATTTATTTTCCAAAAGCTTCGGCATATGAATGCAGTCCTCCGAATTCAAGGAATTAAAAACCGGAATATTCATATGTGCTAAACTCTTTTTCTTATGTTCGACTCGTTCCGTGCCCAGAGTGATAAAGCTCTTTTTTTGCTCTCTTTTGCTGGAATGTATATCAAGTTTATGATTTGAATAATTAAAACAGTCGATTTCAAAGCCCAATTTATATTTTGCCGAGGCACATATATTTTCCAAGTACAACTCATTGACATCCTCATACAAAATACTCATCACGACTCCGTCTGGCGTTACGGCATTTGCGATTTCATAGGCCAGAACTCCAAATCGATTGGTTAATTCTTTATTATATGGCATGATTCCGCCCGGAACGCCAATAATGATTAAGTCTGGCTTTTCAGCCATTTCAATTCCCCTGCACAAATGGTTGAAAAATATGATTTTCTGCCATTCTGGAATGTTGCTGAACATAACCTCTGGAAAAGAATGAAATCCAAATAATTCGCAATATGACCTTGTTCCGATTTGCGATACGTTATACCCCTGCTGAAGGAAGTATCTTCTCAGACAAAGCTGGATATCAAATTTATTTGTATTCTCAAATAATCCTGCGACCAATAGCATGGGAGTTTGAATATCGGTTAATCTTTCATCATCTGTCTCTGCCAATTTGGACAGTTCCGTTTGTTTTCGGTTCGCGCCGTTCATTAATGCGATCAATGGTATACCTTGTGAGTCGCACATTTCTTGTAACTTATATAAAGCTTGTTTGTTCAATTTATACAAGCACACAATGGATTTCTGAGACTGAATGGCCGGAATGACTTCGGACAAGATGTGTTCGCTCATATCAATTTCAATGCCGGGGTCGGCAATGATTACAGTGTCATAATCGCATTCCAGTGAAGCAATACTACTATAAACGGTTAGATGCAGAGCTTCCCCTCCATAGGCGTTACCGGCGTCCTTGCCCGTTAATCCCATTCCTACAGGAGAGACAGCAGCTATAACTTCGTATTCTGCAAGCAGGTCATGATGTCTGAGCAAGGAACCAGATTCCTCATTATATGGAAATACAACTGCCCTTTTCTTCATTCATGCTCACCTCCAGCATTGCTTGCTCCTCAAAGTCACAGCCCATTTCGCGCAAAGTACAGTAGGTTTTCAACATATCGTCAACGTAATTTCTTACATTCTCGCACAGTTCTAATCTTAATTCTGCCGATAATTCATTGATGCCATCCGCTGCAGCGGCACATTGATTGCACATCCGGAAGGCCCAACAGCTTCTGCATGCTTCTTCAGTCAATCTGCCTAAATTTAGAATAACGCGCACCTTTGTGATGTCAAAGCCGGTATCCACATGACCAATTCTCATTACACTGGATGTTTCGCTTACTCTTTCGCAAGGGTATAAATTACCTTCTACGTCAACGAATAATCGTTGTGCTCCGGGTACACATGGACCCGAAGGATGATCCTTTAGAAATTTGGAAGTCGGCATTCTTAATCGATTGTGCACCGTCTCTCTCAGTCGAGAATAAGTCGGCTGCACTAGCTTGGAAACATATTGTTGATCTAACTTTCCCAACTTCGACAGAAACAATTTAAAATGCTCATAATTTACACTGCTCTGGTAATCTTGGCTGATTGAGACGGAATCCTTCCGGTACATGTCGTTAATAACGGCAGAAGTCACCATAAAGTCCTTTACCGTCTCATAGTTTCCAAAAAAGTCACTTACGCAAGAGTAATCGTTCTGAGGGTCGATAACCGTATTAAAGTTAATTTTTTCAATGTATTCCGGATGCTTTTCTTTGATCATTTCAATATTCTGCATAACATTGCTAAATGTACCGCAGCCATTTACAGCAAACTTCCGATGTTTATCGTGCATAACTTCAGGTCCATCTAAACTGATTGTGATATTAACTTCATTTTCACTTAAAAAATCAATTACTTCTGCGGTAAACAGAGTGGCATTGGTGGTAATATTAAATATCAGTTTTTTCCCGCACATTTTTTCTTTGGCATATTCAATGCACGCCCGTATTAATTGGAATTCCAACAAAGGCTCTCCGCCGTAGAACCCCAAATTGACTGTAGGGGAATCTGCCGAGTGACGAATCAGCAAATCAATTGCCTTGAAAGCAACCTCTTTATTCATTCGTTTGTTCGAATGCGTCCGATTGGTGTAGCTGCCAGAATATACACAGTATTGGCATCGCAAATTACAGTTTTGAGTTAATTGCAAAGCCATCGTGTACAACTTGCGATCCAACGTATCTTCAAGCATTTCATCTGCGGGATGAACCATGGCAAACTTCCGCTTCGCTGTCAGATAGCCCCTTTTCTTGAGGCGGTCGATTGCATGGCATTCATCCCCAGTATAATTCCTTACTATTTCATAGATTGACGGGTCGATATTTATAATTTCGTTCGTATTGGTATCAAACATGTAACATTGCTTTGCCGTTCTAAATAAGTGAATCAACGGCTTCTCTTCTGTTTGCATAACATCCTCTCCTCCTCTGCAGAAGTTAAGAATATAGCCAAGGAACAATTCCTTGGCTATATCCTGCCAGACGCCAGAACAAACATTAGCTAAGGGCACTGATCGTGTAGAACGAGTTGTACGTTTGCAGATATCTTGCATAATTCAGAGCAGAACTGTTGGTTTGTGAACAAGTACAGTTATAGCAGGCGCAGGAAGTACATGAACATGCTGCATATGCTTCTAGAGTTTCCTGCATAATGTCTGTCTTTTTCCCAAGCTTCCGCATGGTAGTCCCTCCTTTCCGATGTAGTGTGAGAAGAATTTCTCCTTCTCAATCATACTAATTCCAAAAATGTATATATATCACACTATGAATTCGTTTTATTTTTCACAAGCTTCTCGATCCCTCATATAGAATCCGTTCTAGTCTCACGAGATCTTACATGGGTTGCTTTTCCATTTTCTATCGCAACAATTTGGTCTGCATATTTCAATACCTCAGGATTGTGAGTCACCATAATCACTGTTTTTGTTTTAAATCTGGTTGTCAGCAATTCATTGATGTTCCACTCCGACTCAGCATCCAGATGAGAAGCTGCTTCATCCCAGATGATGATTTCTCTTTCATGGACTAACGCACGGGCTAACGCCAATTTTTGTCTTTGTCCTCCAGATAGACAAGCCCCATTCTGTCCAATCCTGTACTCCATGGAAGACAACGAGATGAAGTCTGTCAATCGGCTATCTTCGATGGCTTGTACAAGAACCTTATCGCTCACATCTGCATATAATTGCAAATTATCTTTAATGCTCCCGTCAAACAGATAAAATTGCTGATCTACAACACTTATATGCTGGCGATATTCTTCTAATTTCAAATCTTGTATTCTTATCCCATCAATTGTAATCTCTCCATTCTCCACCTCATAAAAACGCAACAACAGATTAATTAGCGTTGATTTGCCTGACCCATTCTTTCCAATCACAGCCACTTTCTGGCCGGCCTCAATGGTAAAAGTAACATTCTGCAAGATTGGATTCCCCGCCTCATAAGAGAAGCTCACATTGCTAAACTTAATATCTCCCTTAAAAACATAATCCCCCAAGCTATGTTCTTTAGAAGCTTCATTCTCTTCTGTTTCTAAATCAAGAAATTCATAATAACGCTGTGCAGAAGGAAGAATTCCTGACAACACATATCTCAGATTGACAATTGCTGAAATGGGGTTCGTAACATAACTGCTATATGTAATAAAAGCAAAGATCCCCCCGACAGTAAGTCGTAAATCAAAAACCATGTTGGCTCCAATAATATAGAGACTGGTAACCAGAAGCTGCATGATCATCAATTCCGACGTTATATTCCAGGCATCCAACATAGATGCTTTTCTTTCAATTTCAATGACATTTTGAATTTTATTTTCGAATTCTCGTTCCTTGCAAGAGACGATTCCGAAAAGGCGGGACTCTTTGATGCCTCCAACCATATCACCGAACCAGAGAGCAAAATCATTATTTTTTTTCAAGTATTCGCGCATGAACTTTTGTCTCTTCTTCGCAAAAAAATGGGTCAGCAAAAATTTTACGGGGACAAAGCTCAGTACGATCAACGTCAACTTCCAATCAATCATCAATAGCCCTGCAATGCCGCCGATGATGCTGAATAATTGGGTAGCAACAAAAAACACATAATCATCCGTCACTCTGGACATATTTCCGATATCTACATTGATGTTATTCAACAGTGATGCGTAATTTGAACTATGAAAATAAGACAGTTTTAATCTATTAATATGCGAGTATGCCGTTTCATAAAGTGTGTTCTTTATTTTTGCGCTTATATGAACGCGAATGCCTTCCTTTAGCAGATTCAATCCCTTATCTAGACTAAAAAGCAAAAAAGCAAATAGCGAGAAGATGGCCACTTGAGACAAATCATTTTTGAGAAATCCATCGTCCATAATATGCTTATTCATTAACGGCATAAGCAAATTGGCTGCACTCGATAGGAGAAGAAATATGACGAGTATGACGATAGCTCTTATATGCGGTTGAAATAAGCATACTAGTTTTTTTAAAGTTTTTTTGTCCCCCACGAAAATAATCCCTCCCTAACGCGGCTCTTACTATATAAATTCCCAGATTGTTGATAAATCACATTTTTTATTTTCAAGGAAGATCTGGTATATTGTGACTAATTTCACTGAGGCGAACGAACATCCATAATATTCTATATAAAGCTCATATATTACATTTTTGTTTTGTGATTAGCATTTATTGATGAACATCAATAAGCATTGAAAGGAGCTTAAAAGATGCTGGTTTCTGATTTCAAAACAGATGATTTTTTGGGCGAAATTTGCGAGTCTTATTACAATGATGTGTATGAATTCTGCGTCCATCTCGTGAACAATAATCGGCAATTTTATGGTATGGCAGAAGACTGCACTCAGGAGACATTTTTAATTGCCGGGAGGCAGACAGAAAAATTAAAGAGCCATCCTTCGATCAAAGGCTGGCTCTTTTTAACAGCTAAACATTTGGTTCAAAAGTCATTTCGAAGCTACGAGAAAAGAAGAAAAAACGAAGTGCTTACTGAGCATCTCTCCATTTTAACTTCCCCATGCAAGTGCGGCTTGGATTCGGCGTTCGAAAGTTTTTTGGATATTCATGAATGTAAAGCAGAAATTCTTATGATGTTAAAAGAAGAAGAATATCGCTTGTACATAGACTATTTTGCTTTAAATAAGTCAGTTGACCAGATTGCCGCCGCCAATCATATTTCTTATACGGCAACGACCAGCCGAATCTGCAGGCTAAGGAAAAAAATACAATCCTTGATTTTCACCTATATAGGTGATAGTTTCGATTGATTAGGCTATAGAACCTCGTATAGTGAATTCGTTTTGGAACGAATCGGAGAACGTTTTTGACCCCATTCCTGACCAGAGGTTAATCCAGCATAAGGAACCTCCTTCAGATTACTCTGAGGTACAACGAGTTGTGAAGGCTGCGACATAGCAGAGAGCCGATCCTTTTGCGTGCGGAGTGATTCCAATCGCGCCTGTTCCTCTTGTTTCTCCTTCTGCTTCTCTGCTTCTATTTTTTTACCTTTCTCTACTTCTTCTGGCGAGGTTACCGAAGCGCTCCATACTGTCCGTGTGCCATCTTCGTGAATAATCAGGCTGGAAGCAACAGTAGTAATGCCATACATCTTATCCGTCCGTTCAAAGCCCGGTCGTTCTACATTCGAAAAATAATCGATATAACCTTCCACCTTCGTTCGAAGTGCAGGATCGCTTTTCATTTTTTCCGCAATGCTCGGCGCAATCATGACATCCATCAATCCGCCGCTGGCCCCTCGTCTGATGATCTCCTGTTGATTTTTGGGGATAGACTCGAATCCTACGGACAGTCCGTACTTTTTAGAGATTCTATCCTTAACTCCCTCCAAATCGACCTTTGACAATAGCTGCTTAAAGTCAACGGGGTTGGAGTCTTCGCTTACAACGTTGCTTTGCTTCCAATGCCGTATGTTCATAGCTGCTGCCAAATGCTCCATATTGTTCGCTATAGTTATACTCACTGCCCATCCTCCTTTGGCAATTCATAGATTACATAACTACCCAAGCTTCTAACACACCCTTAATAGTAGTATCGGCATCAAAATAGATCATTGTTAACTTTTTTTGGGAACAAATAACACAAAAAGGGGGACCTATGCGGTGAACTTCAAAAAAAATGGCGACCTTGCTCTGAAAGAGCGGTCACCCATCTGATCGGATTTGACATGAAATATGGAGAAAAAAACATAAAGAATTTCCGCGGCTCAGCTGATAGATGCTTCGTAAATGGATTGAATGGAGCGGGACAGCATTGCATTGAATTCTTCGTCTGTCTGCTGGGCTGTCAATCCCTGCGACAAGGCGCGTGAAAAGCTGGCGATTAAGCCGTGATTCCGGGCCAGTTTTTCATTCGCTTCCCTTCGATCGTATCCGCCCGACAAAGCGACAACTCGGAGAACATGCGGCTCCTCGATCAACTCGCGATAAAAATTATCTTCGCTCGGTATGGACAGCTTCAGCATCACTTGTACGTCCTTATCGAGAGTGGACAACTGCTTGAGAAGCTCATCCTTCAAGATTTGTTCCGATTGCTGCTTATCCTTGCTATAAATATCAACCTCAGGCTCAATAATCGGAACGAGCCCCATCGACAAAATCTGTTTGCCGATTTCGAACTGCTGCTCGACTACTTTACGAATTCCTTCCGCGTTGACTTCTTTAATCACCGAACGCATCTTTGTGCCAAATATATGCTTATCCACCGCCCGCTTCAACAGGTCATTCAAATCCGGGATCGGCTTCATCAGCTGAACGCCATTCTCCAGATCGGCCAGTCCTTTATCGACCTTCAAAAAAGGAACAATGCCTTTCTTTTCCCACAAATAATCGGCGGTAAATTCATCATCAATCTTGCGATCCATCGTATTCTCGAACAGGATGGCGCCCAAAATGTATTTCGAATCAAATGCCGGACTCTTAATAATCCGCGTTCTCATGGCGTGAACCAGCTCGAACATCTCTTCGTCATTGGAATAGCTGTCTTCCTTAATGCCATACTGCAGCAGCGCCTTTGGCGTGCTTCCGCCGCTCTGGTCCAACGCCGCAATAAAACCCTTTCCCGTATGAATTCGCTCCAATTGTTCTTTTTTCATCAGTGTTTCTCCTTCCTTTCCGTGGAATGGATGACCTCTAAATCCGGTAAGCTCGTTAACCATACCGGTCGGGTCATAATAGAAAACAGAACTTGACGCTTCACACTAGCCTCGGACGCGCTCACCGCATCAGGCTGAATACAAGAGTAGCCGGCGATCAGGTTAGGCATACCCGTACGTCAGGTAGAGTTTCCTATATTGTACAATAAATTCATGATCTAAGCACGGCTATCGGTCGAAGGCGCACCAGGCGCTTACGTCAGAGTATAAGCCGTTGGATGAACGGAGGCATGTCAGGTTGCGCTGCAGGCTAAATTCATAACTGCTCTGTTTATTTTAACGCCAATAATACCCGGTAACATGGCAGGCTTACTATTTTACAGGAACGTGGATTATATCACATTGAGGCGATCAGATTCATTGGAATGCTCCCCTCGTGGCAGGCAGTGAATAAGGAACACAAAGAACCCTCTGCTGTCCTTCCATTGCAGCGGGTTCTTCCCATCATTAAGCCATATTCATAAGTAACGATTATTCCCTTGAAAGGCCTTCCTCTTACCGGACAAAAGTTAACGTTTGCTCGGTCCATTCGGTCTGGCGATACGCCTTGCCGATGCCGCTCGCTTCAACCAGCGAGTCCGGCACCACCTTGGAACGCAGCTTCGTCGTGAACGGCGCGATGAATGGGAACGGCGTGACCCGCACCTCCGTCTCGCTCGCCCACTCCGCGACAAGCTGGCGACCCGTCTCCGGATTGAACGCCTCTGTCCGTTCGAATCCGTCCTGGTACCACGGAAATTCGTCTTCCTTGGCTGCCCCGGGCTCATTCAGGCAGATATATAAGGAGAGATCATCGCAGAACTGCAGCAGCCGAAAATGCTCCGTGACCGCTTGATCGTCAAGACCGCCCAACTGCGCGCGAATCCGCGCCTGACGCGCCCGTTCATCCCGCAAAAATTGAATGATCTCGGGCTGCTCCTCCGTCCGGAAGAAGGAAACGAAATGCAGGCTGCACAGGAGTGCCGCATACGCATTCATCTGTTCAATCTCATCCAGCCCAATACGGTAAAAGGCAAGCTTCGGCACAATCGGGTAATCCATAAAAGTAAATGGCTCCCCATCCGCATCGTTCCATATCGGTGTATGATCGAGTCCGATCCAACTGCGGTCATGCTCGTAGGCGGCCAATACGACCTCCTCCCAACGATCCGTTCCCCCGACGCGGGCAGGATCGAAATGCTTGGCCGCTTCTCCGGAAATAAATCCGTGGTCATGCTGTTGAATAAGAACCCGTTCCCCATTCCGTGTACGCATTATCATGACTTAACGCTCCTTTTGCGAATCTGAATGCCATTTCGCTTGAATTGCCGTTCAAGTTGAGCTACTCTGATGTATGGAGGATCTTTTTCGCTCTTCCTATTCTATGTATAGTGTAAAGGAGGCTGCTCCAATGAGCAAAGCCAAACGCCAACGCCGCAAAATCGAGCGTTCCGGCGGCATCAACCCCGATATCGTCCGCAACACCTGGACACGCAAGCCGCACACCCAGATTGTGCCGAATAAGAAAGCCGAACAGCGCCGGATGGCCTGCCGGAAGGGCAGGGGCGCTGTTCCTTATTTTCCTGCCGCTTCTTGCTCCACACGGTTCCGGTTCCGTTCCATCCATTCCTGCCTCCGCAATGCTTGACGCTCCTTCGCATTGACCTCCCCCCGCTGATTCATTAGCACAACGCTAATCATTCCGATCATCGCTCCGATTCCAATGAAGGAAGCGAGCTCTCCATCCTGAACGCCTTTCGTTTCCGGTAACAACATACATATTCATCTTGAGCTCGTTAAAAAATAGGTAAAGCCGTTCGCAAGGATTTGCAGATCCCCCCATCGTCTTATACAATGAAGGTATCGAATACCAGCGGGCAGAGAGGAAGATTCGCTATGGCCAATACCCATACTTATACGCGGGGTGAAGAGATCGCCAACGCCATTACCCACGGCATCGGCGCCATTTTCAGCGTTGCCGCTTTGACCCTGCTTATCGTCTTCGCCGCATTGTATGGCGAACCGATTCACGTTGTCAGCTTTACGATTTACGGCATTTCCATGCTGCTGCTCTATACGTCGTCGACCTTAGTGCACAGCTTCCCCGAAGGCAGGGTGAAGGATCTGTTCGAGACGTTCGATCACGCCTCGATCTATGTCTTTATCGCCGGAACATATACTCCGTTTGTCCTTATCGCACTGCCGAAGATGGTGGGGTGGAGCCTGTTCGCGGTCATCTGGACGCTCGCCGTGGCCGGGATCGTATTCAAGGCCTTCTTCACGAAGCGCTTTCTTTTCATGTCGACCTTGCTCTATATCGCCATGGGCTGGCTCATCGTATGGGCCTGGAACCCGTTGTCAGCGGCGATGCCTGGAACCGGATTAATCCTGCTTGTCACGGGAGGGCTGCTCTATACCGTGGGCACCGTATTTTATGTGTGGCGGGGATTTCCGTTTCATCATATGATCTGGCATTTATTCGTGCTCGCCGGATCGGTGGCTCACTTCTTCGCCGTCCTGACCTTGGTGCAAATATGAAGACGGCTTGAATGCCATTGAGACGATGGTAAAAGCTTCGCCAATCTCCGTTCACGGGATTGGCGATTTTTTTAGGCGTGCGTATGGTTCGAATGCAGGCAGGGCCCGGTCGAACGGCCGATGATCAGCTCAGGCTCGAGAATGACTTTGCGGTACTCGCTGTCCGTCTCCTGCCGCTCGATGATCTCGGTTAGAATCGTCGCTGCCCGCCGCCCGATTTCCATCTCATTTTGATAAATATAAGTGAAAAAGCTCTCCTCGCCCTCGTCATTCTCCGGATTGTCGAAGGTGAGGATTGACATATCTTCAGGCACCCGCAAGCCGAACCGCTTCGCCATCTGTACCATCCGCAGGCCCAGCTTCCCGTCCAGCGCGATATACGCGCTCGCGATCCCGCTCTTCATATGGCGCGCCAGCTCTGAATCATCCGCATCTTCCCCGGCCGGGAGCGAGAAGCCGGTGACGATGAGCGACGGATTGATCATGCCGCCATGTTGCTCGAATGCACTCATATATCCGGAGATCCGATCATGCACGCTGACGCATTCCCGATACGCATTCGTGCAGAGCGCAATATGGCGGTGGCCGTTCTCCCACAGATGATCGACCGCCATCCGGGCTCCCGCCCGATTGTCCGAGCAGACAAAATGAGTCTCGACGCCCCGTAAATACCGATCGATAAGCACAAACGGAAATCCGTTGACCTTCAACGAGAGAATTTCTTCATTATAAGTCTCTTCATCGGCCGGGAACAGCAGCAGGCCTCTGACGCCCATCGCGATAAAATCGCGGATCTGCTGCTCCTCCCGTTCCTTGGAGCCGCCGCTGAACGCGATAACCAGCGAATAACCATGTGTCCGCAGCGTATCCTGAATCGCATTGATAAGACGCATCGCGAAATAATCCTCCAACGTCGGCATCACAAAGCCGATCGTTCGGCCCGGCACAGGCTCAGTCCGGTTCGGCTGACCCGCCGCCGGTACAGCAAAGGCCGCCGGTTCGGAAGCTTCTCCGTTCCGCTCGGCCGGCAGTTCACTGGCGACAAAGCTTCCTCGGCCGGGGACACGGTATATCCAGCCTTCCTTCACCAGGGCCGAAAGCGCATTCACCACCGTGATCCGGCTGACCTTGAATTGCTCCATCAGCTCCTTTTCCGTCGGAATCCGGTCATTCGGCTTCAAATCACCTTGACGAATTCGCTCCTCGATATAGCGGTGTACCTGCACATACAATGGTGAACGAGAGTCATAACCCATTCCAATCCATCCTTACTTGTTTGATATAACATATATGTTATATCATTTGTAGCTGTCTGGCAATGACTGCGCCGGAGCGCCAGGCTCCAAGCGAGACGTCGTGAATGCCACGATGTCAAAAAAAAGGCCGCATTCGCCGAAAGCAGCCTCCGTGAGTTCCAGGTCAACCGTATCCTTTTATGTCCTTATGCCCAATATCCCACCCGCTCAGGGCGGTCCACTTCTCTTTTGCGCCTTATGCTCAATATCCCACCCGCTCAGGATGGTCCAATTCTCTTTTGTGCCTTTATGCTCAATTTCCCATCCGTTCAGTGCTGTCCGATTCCCTTTTGTGCCTTATGCTCAATATCCCATCCGTTCAGGGCGGTCCACTTCTCTTTTGTGCCTCATGCTCAATATCCCACTTGTTCAGGCCGTCAGCTTTATCTACTTACTCCACCCGCCACCCGGATAGCGATCATAAGCACTACGAGGATGACTCTACTCTCCTGTGTGACGGGGATATCGACTATAGGCACGAACAAGGATACTCTACTCGCCTGCGCGACGGGGATAGCAAGTATATGCACGTACGAGGATACTCCACTCACCTGTGCGACCGGGATAACGGCCATATGCACGTACGAGG
>NZ_QYZD01000045.1:0-33908 GCF_003591545.1 Paenibacillus thiaminolyticus | reverse complement strand
TATCGTTGGCTTCTATTTTGTTATGGTTAAATTAGGTTTGAAGACACGCTCTAGTAAAAGAGATTTGCAGGTATCCGTAAGTCCCAATCAGCTTAAAATCGAGGGCTTGCCGGAAAATCAAACATTTGTAGTCCAACTCCCCGTATTAGTCAAGGCGCGGGAATGCAGAGCTAGCTATAAAGACGGTATATTGCAAATTAAAGTGAGGAAAAATAACGATGACATGGATTTCTATAATGTAGGTATTCGCTATGAATAAGCCGGACGGTTAACTCTGTCATGGATCAGGCCGCGTACGGATAGGCATGAATCAAGGAAGCATCCAAAGAAATCGTTTTTAAATGGGGCTTGTGGTCTCATCTAAAAGACGATTTCTTTTTGTTATTAAATCTTGCCGCTTGCCATTGAACGATATGAACAAAAAGAGATAGAATGGAAATGATAGCAGCTACATTATTCCTGTATCCGTCAGCTCACATCTCTATGCGGACCCTGTTGAAGCAGAAACATGACTGCTGAGTGAGATTGAATTCAACAATGGAGGCATAAGATGGAAACGTATGAAAATTTGATATTTCAACCTATTTATGAAGAAGATGTTGCCAGATTGACAGAAATTATGACACGCGCCTTTGACACGGATACGAAGCAATTTCTGGGCTGTGAAAAGGGAGGTCCTGAAGGATATGACACCAGTGAATTTATAAGACGTTGGGCGCTCCATTCACCGACCCAGTCCTATAAGGTGGTAATGGATGAAAAGGTGATAGGAGTTGTCATTGTGTGGATTAACGAAAACAATGAAAACGTTCTAGGGTGCATATTTATTGATCCTTTGATGGAGAATCGCGGAATTGGGCTTACGATATGGAGATACATAGAGCAGAAGTACCCTGACACGAAAAAGTGGGTGACGGAAACTCCAGGGTATTCCAAAAGAAATCATCATTTCTATGTCAATAAATGCGGATTTAAAATCGTGAAAATCCAAAATCCGATGAGTCGAGAGAATGAGTGCTATGTTCTGGAAAAAGAAATATAGCTGCGTACGGCGTCTTTCCAAATTGTGGTATAGTAACTTATATGGCTTGCGGCAGCAGTGATACGAACATCGGAAAAATCATCGCGTTCATCGGGGACAAAAAAGTTGAAGCCAACATCCCGGAGGGAGATTATTTTTAGTGCTCACGCCGATTGAGAGCATTGAAAAAGGGCTTACGACGGTGGCTAATCCAAGAAACAACAAATTCGAAGGGGGATTGACCATGATTACCCGCTTCCATCATGCCCAGATCACGATACCGCGAGGCGAAGAAGAACAAGCCAAAGCCTTCTATTGCGGCGTACTGCAGTTGAAGGAAATCGCCAAGCCCGACTCTTTAGCTGGAAGAGGAGGATTCTGGGTCCAGGTCGGCACGCAGGAGCTGCATATCGGGACCGAGGATGGCGTCGATCGTTCGTTGACCAAAGCCCACCTGGCGTATCAAGTGCAGGACATCGAGGCGATGAGAGAGCGATTAATAAGCAATGGCATTCAAATTCTGGAATCAGTTCCGATTCCGGGATATGAACGGTTCGAATTCCGCGATCCGTTCGGCAACCGAGTGGAGTGTATTCAACCGGACTAAACCAGAAAGTAGAGAGAAGATAGATATGAATAATGCGTATGCAATGAAAATAAAAGAGTATATGACTCTGCATCATATCCAAGCCGAACATCTCGTCTTGGAGCAATCCTGCCACTCCGTTCAGGAAGCGGCCATAGCCGTTCAGGGCTCAGCCGATCAATTCGTCAAGAACATCTGCATGATTGACGAACAGGACCGGTTCATCGTTGCGATTGTCAAAGGCGAAGACAGAGCGAGCACGACGAGAGTCGGCAAAGCGTTGGAAATCGCCAAGCCGCAGCTCTCGAATGGGACGGAAGTGCTGGAGCGGACAGGGTATCCGGCCGGCGGGGTGCCGTCGTTCGGGTTCGATGCGTTTTTCCTGATCGATCCTAAGGTTACCGAGCAGGACGTAGTATACACGGGCGGCGGATCTCCTCATTCCCTGATTAAGCTAGCTGTAACCGAATTGCTGCGCGCAAGCGGAGGAGAAGTGGCGAGAGTACGGAAATAGACATGGTAAAGCGGCTCTGCGATTCATCCGGCAAGTCCTTCCCTGGACCATGGATCGAATCGTTAGAGCCGCTTAATTTCTATGATGATAGAGATCGTATCCGTGACTATACGGCCAAGGTGTTCAACATCCACGATACCGAAAAACGGATAATTGACGTGACCATGCATGCTTTTTATGATAAGGCGGCCCAAGGCAGGGGAGAGATGCTGGAGGATAACTATAGTATGGTCTATTGGGAGCAACGAGTCGATGATGAGCTTCGCAAGCGGTATCCGCGGCTCTATACGCAGGAAGACATCGAGACCATTGCGGTAACGACCGTCTACTCCCCGATGCCGATAGATAGCGGGACCAGCCCGGCCGTAGATGACAATGGTGTCCGCCATCCCACTGGAGCCGAAGCATGAATATACGCTGGACATGCGCCTCCGAACAGATTCAATCTCCGAAGCGCTGTGGCAAGAATTATATGCCGTCGTACCGGACCTCGCGGCAGCGCCTTGGGAGGTCAACATTTTTGTCGGGGGCAGAGACACAGAACGGCTGGAAGGCAGCGCTGGAACCGAGGGCATGAACAAGACGATGGTCCTCTCTCTGCCTTACGATAAGCTTGATCATATAGGGAGCATTGAAGACATGAAGAAGGAAGTCAGTGTGTATTAACGAGATCCGAAATCTGATCATACCTAGAAGGAGAATCGTCAATGGACGGAATCTTTACATTTCAGGAGTTTCCCCGCTTGGAGCGGTTTCTATTACGGGCAATGGAGGAACGGGATTGCAGCGGCATGATGGATCTTTACTCGGATGAGGAAGTGGTCCGTTACACGCCGCTGGAACCGTTCCAATCTCTTCAGGATGTCATTCGGGAATGGAATTGGCACCAGAGTATATTCGCTGAGCAGAGCGGAGTGCGCTGGGTCATTGAGGATACATCATCTGCCAAAGTGATCGGCGGGAAAATACGTTGTATGATAGTAATATAGACGCAATGAACGAGAGGTGCGGATAACAAGCCCGGCGATACTGGCCGCATGCTGGCGGTCAAAGGCTACCGGTGGAAACCGCGCCGCGTCTACTTACTTTGTTAATCCTCCTACCTCTATATTGCCGCTCCTTCGGGGGCAGCGCTTTTGATGAAAAGTAATGAAAAAAATACACCCACTGGAAATAATGATATCTCATGTGGGTGCATTTTAATCTTTAGAAAAGCTAACTAGATAACTTATGACCGTTGGTCGGAATATTCATTGTTTCTTTTACGCAATCCTGCTAACCCAAATAATCCAAGCAGACCGAGCCAACCATAATTGTTGCGTCTGTTATCATTTGCAGCGTGAGTTCCAACGTTGTTTGTGTTGTAGCCGGTAGTGTTGGTATTGTAACCATTATTCGCGTTGGTGTTCATGCCGCCGTCGTAACCGGAACCATCTACCGCAAAGGCTGGCACCGCAAGTACCATAGAAATGGACGCCATTATCAGGATAGCTGACAATCGTTTTTTCATTTTTTCACCCCCGGTTAATATTGGTGCATCGATAGTAAGATTCCCAGGTAGTCCGATCTTTATTCATTGGCTTTTCCATGGGAGGAATATCCATCCTTATGCCGAAGTGTGATTGTAGTAGTAAACAATTATCTTAAAAGGAGATGTTTTTACATGCCGAGAAAATTGTTGCTGGCTACCTCAGTTGTGTTGTTGTTGTCTCTTGGTGCGGTTGCTTCTGCGGCGCCAATCAAAGTTTCAACTAATTATGAGTTTTCGACAAAAGAAATTTCATGGACAGTGACGTTAAAAGTGGGGGAAACGTACCATTTGCCTTACGGTCGTAATTACAAATACTATCCTTATCCAAATGGCGGTAGTCCTTACTTTAAAGTAAGCAGTACCGGACTCGTAACAGCATTAAAGAATCCGTATGTACGTGAAGGGGAGCCGGTTGGTGGGGTTGGAATTGTGCAAGAAGGAGTCAAAGATATTGGGGAAATTTTTATTGTTATTACAGATTAAATGATTAATACAAGCATATATTATCCTGTTATTTCGCGCACTATATGGATAATATTCTCAGTTTCTTTCGAGGTTGAGCGGACTCAGTGTTTCCGAATATCCCAGCCACCTAAAAAATTGTGAAGTTTACTACCGTATAGGCGTCCGCGGGCCAACGGCGGGAACGGGGCTCCGTCTCCGACATACGGGACGAACCTCGTAGCGGAGCTTCTAAGGCTTCGGGGGAAACGGCAGCAATCGAAGTCTACGGAAAGAAAGTTGCTGAAGGTCCGTTTGTGAATGGTATGGTCCTCGCCTCGGTCCGGGCCGTAGGCGGAGCGCTTGGCTGCCGAGTAGGTTGGAACCAGCAGACCAAAACGGCATCGATCAATGGCGTTCCTGTGCCTGGAGAGTTGATCGGCGGCAGCGCATATGCCCATATCCGGGCGGTTGCGGAGGCGGCCGGATATGGGTGCAGTGGGATTCGAAGACCCGGATCGTCAACATTTCAGCGAAATAACATTCTGGCCCCGCCGGGGATATGGGCGGGGTCCCATTCACATCAATAGTGTTACAGAAACGACCAATCTGCTTTACATATTTGCAGACACTGCTGATTTCCAGCCTTTATGGACAATATCATGCTCGATCCTATGAAGAGCATCGAACCACTTTGCATTCGGATGGAATCGGGATAATTAGTATATCATTAGTTCAACTATACGGTCTCCTTCTAAAATTTCACAAGGTATTTATTCGGGACAATATCAAATACTTCTGTAAGAATCTGATAATACTCTTCTTCGTTTATAGTTCGTTTTCTTTTTTGACCTTTTTTGGTTTCTGTAAAACTTCGTTTAGTAAGTGAAATATGCCCGCCTTCAATTAATTTACAGATAATATATCCTTTGTTAAAGGGGGATTCTGGGTGAGTTATAATATTATTTTGAATGATATTTACTTTATCTGTATCTATTTCGTTTAATGTAAATGCATATCCAATACACCATGTATTTGTAGGTTCAGAATCAAGGAATTGAGCGCTCTCCCCATTCTCCCCTTTTTTCATTTCTAGTAGATAGGTTCCTTTTTCAGTCTTTTGTTTACGAATACGGTATTTTCCTGTTTGAGATGAGATGACTTCCCCGCTAAATGGGACTGGATATAATGGAAGATGTGAGGCAAATCCCCCGTCTATAATATATTTCTGATCATTATGATTTAAAATAATAATTACATGCCCATCATCGGGTTTCCAATTATCATTACCTAAATCATAGACCGTACCAACTACTCGATAGACATCAAATCCACAATCAATTAAAAAATAATATAATAAGGAATTAAGCTCGTAACATAGTCCTCCGCGATGGGTTAATAGTAATTTTTCT
The DNA here is from genome assembly GCF_003591545.1 of Paenibacillus thiaminolyticus. GTDB lineage: Bacteria > Bacillota > Bacilli > Paenibacillales > Paenibacillaceae > Paenibacillus_B > Paenibacillus_B thiaminolyticus_A. The sequence continues at coordinate 28,403 of NZ_QYZD01000045.1, read as the reverse complement.
TGGATATTTCCTCTGGAAATTTTTCGGATATTATTGTCCATAACGTCTAAATTTTCATAGGGTAGTACATATCCCATTTGCAGCAAAATTCCATGTAAATCTTCAAATGTTACATCTTCTTTTGGAGACATCTGTAACCGAGAGAAAAAATTTCTTTGTAATTCAGTCAACATTTTATAACACCATCCAATTATAGAAAATTTATACATTGAATATAATGTTACACCAATTACAATATATAATCAAGTCTAAAATTATTCTGGAACGGCCAGCTGCTGCGCAGTCTGTAGCTCTGCCGACGCGGCATGCGCCCGGCACAGATGCCAGGGGTTACCCACAGGTTGCTCTTGTTCTGACGGCTGCAGCCGTAATTCACACTAATCCGAATGGCCTGCTCCCCTTTCATCTATAACTCCACCTACGACGTGGCTAGGTCGCTCGGCACAATTTGATGTCCTTTTTATCAATATAAAATTAAAAAGGGTTGTAATACTGTTCCGCTACTTGTTGAACTGCATTATATGCACTGTGAAAGTCCTCATGCCAATCTTTTTCCCAAATAACTCAAGCCTAATCGATAACAACAACCTCAACTTTCACACTGACAAACAATCGCCCCTTTATAACTACCTTTTGATGTTATTTAATTTTGCCGAAGAGTTTCTTAACTAGGTTGCGTATAGCGGGCCATAGTCTGAATAGCGGGAGTTCCTTTGTTCGTAATGCGATCTATTAACCTTTTGGAACCGCCGTATGCGGATCCGCATGTACGGTGGTGTGAGCGGATATCCGCCGGACGACACTCCCGATCCGCGGCACCTCCCGTATCTATTCGGCACGGCCAAGACGGTGGAAGCGTTGGGTGGTACATGGGTGCCATCTGTATTATATGGACACAAATTATTGCAGTATTTAAAGAATGTACAAGCAATGGAGAAACCGAAGCAGCTGGATTATGAAGGGCACTGGGCAGAGGCATCAATCCGAAGAGTGATGGACGCGGGGATCATGAATGGCCGTAACACTGGATTCGCGCCGAATGAGTCGATTACGCGGGCTGAGGTAGCGGTGGTATTAGATCGGATATTGAAGCAGATGGGGAAATAGATTATATTGAAAATGTATCGGTTAACCGATACGGCTTGGACTGCTTCAACTGAAAAAGAACTATCGTGCTGTTCCTGACAGTTGTATAAGGAAAGCCCATGAACCAGAAGGGGTGTAATCCGGTTCATGGGCCTAGGTGCTACGCTAGGTGTTACGCAAATTGTTGAAGCAGTTCAACCAGCTTAGGAATGGATTCACCTATAAATTGCAAAACAGCGATAAAAATAGACATATTAGTCACCTCCTTGATGTAATGAAAGAAACTGTAATGTTCCTTACACTAAATATATCGGTATGGAAACCCAGTTTTTGTAGAGGTTTTATTATGTAAAACAAAAAATATGATTTTTTTTTGCATGATAGTAGTTCAACAAAGAGTAAGGTAAGGTTTAAACTTCTCCGAGACCTTTACCATGTCCGGGCAGTTGCGGAGGCGGCAGGGGCCCGGGTAAAGTGGGACGGGAAGGAACATTAAATAAATGGTGTATACTGGAAACGAACCCGGAGGAACCGGTGAAAAGGAGCTCTGCTGGCATTGTGCTGGTGGGGCTCCTTTTTTAGTTGCATGAAATGGGTGGTATTTATAATTACATCCAGAATATAGATGTTAATCAGCATGTTTGATCTTCATCAGTTTACCTAGTCAAACACAGGCATCAAAATGTGGACCCCCATATATATCAAATACAGTAAAAATTTGTGATGCAACTGGATATACTACCATCACTTATTACTATAAGCAAACGTGTTATTATGCCAACGGCGAACGATATACTATGGAGTGGATTGATTCAGATAAGATTAATGGATGCTTTAACTGAAAGGGAAAGAACAAGAGCCGTTGGGGAAGATGATATGCTCCCCTTAAAGCCAAACGGGGAAAACGATTAACCAAAAGCGCGTGTACCGGCTGATGAAGAAACAAGGAATTCAATCCGTCATCCGCAGGAAGAAAAAGAGATATGTGAGATCCACTCCACAACAGGTGGCTGAGAACGTGCTAAACCGCAAATTCACTGCAGATGCGCCAAATGAAAAATGGGTTACAGATGTGACAGAATTCAAGTACGGCAATGGCCAAAAAGCGTATTTAAGCGCTTTCGAGAAGATCCCTCCATGCCGCGAGCGCAGATATCGGCGTATAGTGCCTCTCCGGCCCCCTCGATGTAAGGAACTAAGATCGTGTTGGTAATAACTTGTATGGATAATTCCCCTTATAAAGGTAACCTTAAGAACGACCAGAACTGCTGGCGAAAATTTGATTAGGAGATGTTATGAATGGGAATTTTAAGCGGTAACCCTAAAGATGAACCTCTACATTATGGGGAAGTCTTTGATGTATGGGCCTTTTCGATGAAAGCGAAAGGATGCGTATCTGTATATCGGGCTTATCACTACCACGCAGGGGATAAAGATTTAAAAAATATATTAGGGGATTTGATTAATCAAGCAGAACTAGAAGAGAAAGAATGCGATCAAATTTTAATTAGCAATGGAATAGCTCCTAGCCCGAATCTTCCTGACCGGCCAGAAGCCAAGCTTGAGGAGATTCCCGTTGGAGCGAGACTTACAGATCAAGAAATAACGTCCTTGATTGGAGCTGATTCTGCAGCCGGCATGGTTATGTGCAGCCAAATCATGGGGAAATCAATTCGTGAAGACATTGGTGCGTTGTTTGGGAAATACCATATGACGAAAGCGGCATTAGCTGTGAGAATTTTGGAGATGAGCAAAGAAAAAGGCTGGTTGGTACCGCCGCCGCTGCATATAAAGAGACCAGAGGAAGTCGAAAAATAACATAAAGTACTTGCGGATTCTCTGACCGCGCAACATTCCCTCACTTTTGGTGGGGGATTATTTACCGTTGTTTGTCGAACGCACATTCGCATATAAGTAAGAACAAATGTTCTATGCGGAGATGATGGAAATGAGGCTGGAGCAATGTATCGGCCGACAGATTGAAATTATCTATATGAGGAGCGTAACGGAGCCATTACGCAGCGCAAAATTGTCGTGCGCCGTATTCGGGATGGCGTGCTGCACGCGACGTGTCTAAAGGCTGGAGCTTGGCGCCCGTTTCGTCTCGAGCGCATATTGTCTTGGCAACCGCTCGGGAAGGGGAGAACGGCGTGAGTAAGAAGCTGTCAAATAACGGCGTAGTGGACATTGACATGATCGGACAGCGCGTTCGGCTACAGGAAGGGGATGATCGGATCTGGATACAAGTAGAGGATATAATGGGGGTGATCCAATGATGAAGGATTTCACAGAGAAGCTCGACAAGTATGCGGAGCTGGAGGTGAAGGTGGGCGTGAATATACAGCAGGGACAGACCCTTGTCATCAAAACGACGCTAGACGCGGCCGAATTGGTTCGCTTGATTGTAAAAAAGGCGTACAAGGCTGGCGCAAACGATGTCGTCGTTCCATGGAGCGACGATGCTGTAGACCGGTTGTGTTTTGAAATGGCGCCGGAAGAGACATTGCGGACGTTCTCCGATTGGAACGCGAAGGAACGGGAAGAATTTCGCGTCCAAGGGTTCGGCGTTTATGTCCATCGTCTCTACCAGTCCGGATTGGCTGTAGGGAATTCACCCGGTACGCATAGCCAGCTTCAACAAGTCCAAGGCAACGGCGATGTTTCCGCAAATTCAAGCAGGGGTCGGCATCTCGCCGGGCGAATTCCGCAATCGGCCAAAGCCTCGGCGAATCGCGGCCTTTCAATTCGCCGGTCTTCTTCTCGCTCTCGGCATCATGCCGATAGCTGCCGATGCGCAGCTGTTGCTCTACTCGCGGCCGCTTCGAAGACGATTGCTCCTGTGGTCGCCATGGACTGGGGGGAGATGGATTGCCTGGAAGAGGCGCGGTTCATGGGCAAGCTGCTGGGCCTGGAACGGGAAGGGGAGCAAAGGATAACCCGGTATCTGCATAAGGTGCGGATGGCCAAGCACCGTCTTGAGAAGCATGTGAAGCCTGGCGACACGGTAGCTATGTATGAGATCCGGGAAGATGGGAAAATAACCGAGCAGGATGCGGATGACATGTTTGCTTATTATTCAGATTAGGAAGTATGCAGATATACGACCTGGTACATGCACAATTCCGTGCAAAATTCCCTTGCTTTTATCCAGAAGATCATGGAGGAATATCGTCAGGGACAAATTGCTCCCTGGGGCATTGAACACAAAGGTACCGGGAAATTGATTGGAACAGGCGGCTTTGTTTATTGGAATGTTACTCATTCAAGAGCGGAGCTGGCTTATGCTATATGCAGGCAATATTGGAACCAAGGGTATCGAATCGAGACGCGCTGCCTTGTGGACAATGCAGGGTCAGCCCGAGTGATGGAGAAGGCGGGAATGGCAGTCGAGGGAATACTCAGGAAACATATATTCGTTAAAGGAAGCCATGGATCTTAAGCTTTATTCGATTCTGTCTCGCTAAAAAAATGATGATTCATGAGGCGCAGAATGGGTTAATAACTTTTGTTTGCTGCGAAGAGTAGCCTACAGTCGACAGTCCTTTCCAGGGAAAGGACTTTTCGCATATTTCTGAAATCCATCATCTAGGAAATCTCTGCTATAATCTTGTGGGGGGCAGTGCTTTTCACTATATCGTTCAGCCCTGCTTGTCGTGAAATTAAACATGTGACATCCCAGCGAATGCGAAAAAGGATAAATTCATCCATGCAACTTCAATACGAGGAGACATTCCGCTGTCGCATTCCGTCTTATATGATTTATAGGAACCAAGGGAGGGAGATATGAAGTTATTTTTAAAAATGAATGGTTGATGATGAACGAACAGAAATCTGGGTTCTGTATTATATGATAGCGGGAGGCTCAGTAATGTCCTCGGAAGCACTGGTGCAAGAAAATCAACGCTCGATGTTCGAAATGTTCTATGAACGCGTCTATTCTACGGCTTATATGATTATCAAAGACAGCCATTTGGCTCAGGATATCACACAAGAAACATTTATGAAAGCCTTTTCGCAAATTCATACATTGCATGATGACAGCAAGCTGGGCGCATGGCTCCAATCGATCGCGGCAAGAACCTCGCTCGATTATTTGCGCAAGCGTAACCGGTGGAATGATATCGCGTCCGAAGATACGGTTCTCGATATCGAGCTGGCCAAAGACTTCGATAGTCAGTTGTCGGTGGAACAAAAGGTAGAGCTGAAGATCATTGTTGACGAGATTTATTCTTATCTGAAAAAGCTGAAGCCGGAGTACCGGAAGGTGATCATCCTCAAGTATATCCATCATATGAAAAATGCGGAGATTGCCGCCGCCACCAATGCGAACGAGAGCACGGTCAAATCGCGCTTGAAGCGGGCCAAGGCGATTTTGCGGAAGAGCATGGAAACTTGCTGCGACGAGGAGACCGGAAGGTGAAAAGAGGTATGTTGAAATCGAATGCGAATGGCCGCAAAGCTGTACCGCATCTCGATGGACCGCTTGAGGGAATGATAGCAAGCACCATTCGCACCAACTTGTGCAATGCGTAAGAGAACGGATGAACAACATCATTGGGTACATAACAGCGAGGAATGACGAACGAAGCCTCCCGGGAGCGGGGGGCTTTTTCTGTTAAGCCACGCCAATGCAGACGGATCAGCCTGCTTTAGATTCACACTTTGCAAAGTGAAGCCAGTCGTAACAAGGCTGGGGTGTGAGAAATTCACGTTCTTCACATGATTGAAACACAAAATAACTATGCTTATTTCAAATCATCTCTACATCCATAATATACTTAGTTTGCTGCTTCAAAAAGAGGGAGCATTGGGGGAGTTCGTTAAGTTGAAAACTCTTTTAAATTTGATAAGAAAGGATAGCGATAGTTAATGAAGAAGATCATTCTCTACTCCATTCTTGCAATTTCGATGCTGGGAGTTCATGCGCAACCTGCGTCCGCACATTGGCATCCTGGATATTCTCATGATGCATCCATAGGATATCACAATCCAAACTGGATGAGCTTGATTCGAGATCATGCCAGATTAAGTGAGTTATCCATTCCAGGCACTCATGACAGCATGGCTTACCGAACTAATCAGCCTGCAACGGACCATGTGTATACTCAGTCTATGCCGCTCAACACACAATTAAATTCCGGGATTCGCTTTTTGGACATTCGTTGCCGTTATGTTGATGGTTCGTTTTCGCTGCATCATGGTTCCTACTATTTAGATGCCATGTTCGGAGACGTATTGAATGAGGTTACTGACTTTTTGAAGCGCAATCCGAGCGAAACGGTTCTGATGCGCATCAAACAAGAACACAGTTCTGTGCCCGACCGCGTGTTCAATGATACTCTTCAGAGATATATCGATAGCTATCCTGGCTTTTTTTGGGACAGCAAAAACGGATCGATAACCAACCCTACACTAGGAGAGATGAGAGGAAAAATCGTTATTCTCCGTAATGTCGCCGGCTCGAATATCGGTATCGATTATGCGCATCAATTCGATATCCAGGACAATTATACGGTCTCAACGAATTGGGATTTATACCAGAAATGGCTGGATGTAAAGAAACAATTGCAGAAGGCCAGCGAAAGTCACCAAAAAGGATCCCAAACCAAATTCATCAATTATTTAAGCGGCGGTAATATCGCGTATCCCTACTTTGTTGCAAGCGGGCACAGCAGCCCGGGAACATCGGCTCCCCGGCTTGCTACGGGACTGACTACTCCCGGATGGTCAGATTCCTATCCGGATTTCCCCAGAACGGATTGCTTCCTCGGGATATGCACCATTGCATTTGAAGGAACGAATGTGTTGACAACCGATTATATAGCCAATCACAATATGGAGTATACCGGCATTGTGGCAGCAGATTTTCCGGGAAAAGGATTGATTGAAAATATAATTCGGGCGAATAGGAGCCTATTTAAATAAGCCTATTTCCTCCCGTCTGTGAACATGTCACTTATGCGGCCTCCCGGCATCGGGGGGCTTTTTGGCGTTCATAGGTTGTTCATAGTTTTTTGCTACACTAATACGGCAATAAGACTTGCGGCAAGAACGGAACGCGGCAAAAAGCGAGCCGCACGGATGAGAAGGGAGATAGGAGAGGGAATTATGCGATCCAAATGGAAGCTGCTGCTGACAGCTGTCGTTGTCATCACGCTATGTATGGCAGGATATTATTGGTGGTACAAGCAGCCGAAGACAGATCAAACCGCCGTTCTGCCGTCAATGGCGAGAGTCGTGAAGGGAGATTTGGAGGTGACCGTAAGCGGCTCGGGTACGGTCTCGCCCAGCAATACCGCGGAGGTGAGGTCGGGAGACACGGGCAAGATTGATAAAATTTTGTACGATGTCGGCGACCGGGTCGAAAAAGGAGCGGTGCTTGCAACGTTCGAAAAAGAAGATCTGACGAACGAGATCGAGAAGCAGGAAATTCAGCTTCAAAAGAAGGAGCTGGAGTTCGAAAATCTGAAAACGAAGTATAAAGAAGCGGATGAGGAAGCGAGACCGTCCATCGCGGTCGAAATTGAAAACATGAAGCTGGATCTCGCCCTGGCGCAAAAGGAATTGGAGCAGAAGCGGGCCGATCAGGCCAAAGAAAAGGCAATCACGGCTCCGATCAGCGGCACCTTGACGGCGCTGAATATTAACGAAGGCTCGCAATTGAACCAAAGCGGCTCGATAGCGACAATTGTGGATTATACGAAGCTTCAGGCCGTGATTCAAGTCGATGAAATGGATATACCGAGCATCATGCTGAAGCAAAAGGCATCGTTGACATTCGACGCGCTGGCGGACACGTCGATCGAAGGAACAGTTAGCGCGATTGCCGATGAAGGCACGGCTTCCGGCGGGGTATCCGTATTCGATGTCACCATTCAATTATCGTCCAGCCAAGGGGTCAAAAGCGGGATGTCGGTCCAGGCCCAGATTGACGTGAACAGCAAGTCAGATGTACTGCTGGTGCCAATCGAAGCGGTTACCCAGCGCAACGGAAAGTCGTATGTCACGGTCTGGGCGGACCAAGCCGACGGTGCAGGTGACGAAGCGCCGCAGCAGGATCGGCCGGAACGGCAGCGCGAGTCGGGAACGGGGCAGAATCAAGCGGACGGAGCGGATAGCGCGAATAGATCGGCGCCTCCTGACGGAGATGCGGCCGCTCGGGCCGGCCGGGGCCAGGCGGGCGTTCCGAGTGCAGGCGCCGGCAAGTTAACCGAGGTGGAGACGGGGATTAATAATGAAAGCTATTTTGAAATCGTCAGCGGCCTGAAGGAAGGGGAGATGGTCATCTTGCCTACCGTGCGCGCATCCGCGAACAGCAACCAGCAATCCTCAGTCGGAGGAATGGGTGGTAGCGGCGGATTTCCTGTCGGCGGGACCCGCATACCTGACGGCGCCACCCGCATGCCTGGAGGGGGCGGCCGATGAGCAAGCAGGCGGTCATACATATCGAGAACATGTCCAAGGCCTACCGGATGGGCGGCGAAGAGATGCTGTCTCTGAACGAGGTTAACCTGACCGTCTATGCGGGTGAGATGTTGGCCATTATCGGGCCGTCCGGCTCCGGCAAATCGACGCTCATGAATATGATGGGCTGCCTCGATACGCCAACGAGCGGAACCTATTGGCTGGACGGCCAAGAGGTAAGCAAGTTATCCGGCAATCAACTCGCGGATATTCGCAACCAGAAGATCGGTTTTATTTTTCAGAGCTTTTACTTGCTGCCTGCGCTTACCGCGATGGAAAATGTGGAGCTTCCGCTTATTTACCGCGGCATGCCAGCCAAAAAAAGGCATGAATTGGCGGTGCAGGCGCTTACGCAGGTCGGGCTGGAGAGCAAGCTGAATTTTCTGCCGCGGCAGTTGTCCGGCGGTCAGCAGCAGCGGGTCGCGATCGCGAGAGCGTTGGTCGGAGAGCCGCCGGTCATCCTCGCGGACGAACCGACCGGGGCATTGGATACGAAGACGGGACTTGAGGTACTCGCCATCATGAAGGATCTGAACCGGAAAGGTCACACTATCGTCTTGATTACCCACGATCCGGATGTGGCCGAGGAAGCCGGAAGCGTCGTGCGCATACAGGATGGGCGCATTCAAGTCGTAAGGAGGTCCGCCCCGTGACATGGATGCAAGCATGGAAGATGGCCTGGCGCAGCATATTGTCGAACAAGATGCGCACGCTGCTGACGATGCTGGGCATCGTTATCGGAGTGGCCGCTGTCATTATTATGGTGTCGGTGGGAGAAGGCTCGGCCAAGCAAGTGCAATCCCAGGTGGCGAGTCTCGGGTCCAATCTGATCTCCGTCACGATAACGGGAAGGGGCGCAGTATCGTCGCTCACGCTGGAGGAGGCGCTGGCCTTCGAGGACATTGACGGCGTTGAGGCCGTCTCTCCGTTCATCAACGGCAGCGTTCAGGCGAAGGCGGGAACGAACAACACGAATCTGCAAGTAGAAGGCATTACGCCGGAATATGAAGCGGTCCGCGACTATCACGTGGAGAGCGGTCGCTTCATCCTCCCGATCGATGTTGAGCTCTATCAGCGGGTGGCCATTATCGGAGCGGACGCGGCGGGGACTTTGTTCCCGCAAGGAAATCCGCTCGGGCAGCAGCTATCGCTGAACGGAATCTCTTTCCGCATTGTTGGCGTCATGGCATCGAAAGGCAGCTCGCTGGGCGGAAACAATGACAACAAGATCTGGGTTCCGTTAACGAGAGGCGAGCGGCTGCTGCAGTCGAAAGGGATTCGGATGGTCTACGTCAAATTCGCGGACACGGAAAAGGCCGATTCGATTATGGCGGAGCTGGAGTCCCGGTTATCTAAAAAATTCCGCGGGTCCGACAACAGCTACAACGTGTATAATCAGGCTGATATGCTCGAAGCGCTCGGAAGCGTAACCCAGACGATGACGCTGTTGCTTGCGGGAATCGCGTCGATCTCCCTGCTCGTCGGCGGCATCGGCATCATGAATATTATGCTCGTGTCGGTAACGGAACGGACGCGCGAGATCGGCATCCGCAAGTCTCTGGGCGCGAAGAAGCGCGATATTATGCAGCAGTTCCTGCTGGAAGCCGTCACGATCAGCAGTATCAGCGGCGTGCTGGGCATCGCTGCTGGACTTGGCGGCGCGTATGCGGGCAGCAAGGCGATGGGCATTCCGTTCGCGGTCGCGCCTGACATGATGTGGCTGTCGTTCACTTTCTCCGCGGCGATCGGGATTGTGTTCGGCCTGTTCCCGGCGAACAAAGCCGCGAATTTGAAACCGGTCGACGCTCTGCGTTACGATTAAGAGGAGAACGGCCGTTCAGGCAGAGTCAGAGGAGGAATAGCAGTGCAGAAGTCACCGCATATTTTAATCGTTGAGGATGATGCGTATATTTCGGAATTGATTGCCCTCTATTTGGACAAGCACGGATATACGTACTCGATTGCGGAGGATGGAGCGGCAGCTGTGGAGTTGCTGGATGTGATGCCCCCTGATCTCGTGCTGCTCGATATTATGCTTCCGGAGCTCGACGGCTGGCAGGTATGCAAAGAAATCCGCGCTGAAGGAGATATTCCGATTATTATGGTCACCGGGAACGGGGAGAGCTATGACAAGCTGAAGGGATTTTCCAGCGGAGCGGATGACTATATTGTCAAGCCCTTCGATCCGAAGGAGCTTATCGCGCGCGTGCAAGCGGTCTTGCGGCGTACCAACCCTGCCTTGTTCAAGGCTTCGATTCAGTATCCGGAGCTACGCATCACGCCGCAGGATCAGAAGGTGTCCGTTCGTGACCAGGAAGTGGCCTTGGCTCCGAAGGAACTGGAGCTCCTTCAAGTGCTGGCGGGACATCCGAACAAGGTGTACACGCGTGAACAACTGCTGCGGCAAGTCTGGGGCGCCGATTATGAAGGCGATGTCCGCACGGTGGACGTGCATATTAAGCGGCTGCGGGAGAAGCTGGGCGAGTCCGCTTATTGGAGCATCGTGACCGTCTGGGGCATCGGCTACAAATTCGAGGCGGCGTCATGAGGCGGAGCGGATGGCGGCATGCGAACGGCTTATTCGTCAAGATTTTCGTGCTGCTTCTCATTATGCTGCTCGTCTCATATGGCTTGTTCGGCTTCATTACCGGATTTTTCTTCAAGGGCGATCTGATGAAAAGACAGCGCCTGGATGACCGCATGCAGCTGGACCGAATCGGACATTTCCTGACCGAGGTGAAGCAGAACGGCTGGAATGACGAGATGGTGATGGCTGGACTGGAGCTGACCGTACCGAGACATGTCCGCTCCTTGTACATTATTCATCAGGCGACCGGGAACGTCCGCTACAAGCTGGAAGCCGAGACAGGGCCCTATCGTCTGGATGAAGCCCGCATTCAAGAGGTTCTTGCCGGCATTGCCGACGGCCGGTATTTCGGCGAGGAGACATTCGGCCGGGGCAAGACGGTGCTCGTCGGGCAGACGCTGCGCGTCGACGGCGAGGGGGACTTCGTCCTGCTTACGGCCTCCAACCTGTTCCAGCGGGATGTCCGCATTTGGAACGAGCCGCTCTGGATCGGAATTGGAATTATGCTCTCGTGTGGGGCATTGTTCGCGCTCATGCTATCCACTCATCTGTCGCGAAGGGTGAAGAAGCTGGAAGCCGCCTCGCGCTCCATCGCCAAGGGACAGTTCCAGATCGAGATTCCGGTTCATTCCCGGGACGAGCTCGGGCGGTTGGCGCGGGCGCTTGAGCAGATGGCGCAAGACCTGGGGAGCCTGGATCGGATGCGTAAAGAATTCGTTGCCAATGTATCCCATGATATGCGCTCCCCATTAACGTCCATGAACGGGTATTTGGAAGCGATCTTGGACGGCACGATACCGCCCGAGCGGATGGCGAAATATATCCGGATCGTGCAGGAACAGAACAAGCGGCTCATCCGCCTCGTGAATGATCTGCTGGATATCGCCAAAATTGAAGCGGGACAGTTCCAGATCGCCCCGGTGACCTTCAATATGACAGAGAAGGTTCGACAGGTGCTGGCCCGGATGGATCCGCAGTTAAGCAAGCATGAAGTGGTGTTCGACCAAGCGGATGCCGATCATGATCTGTGGGTGCATGCCGACCCCGATCGGATCGAGCAGGTCGTGGTCAATCTGCTGCAAAATGCTATTGAGTACTCCCGGCCAGACACCCGGATAACGGTGAGGATCTCCAAGGCCGATGCAAAGCATGCGGTTGTCGGCATTTCCGATCAAGGCATCGGCATGGAGTCGGAAGACATCGGACGCATCTGGGAGCGGTTTTACAAGACGGACAAGGCGAGGACGAGGAAGAACGGCGCCGGCATCGGCCTATCCATCGTCAAAGCGATCCTCGATCAGCATCGGGCGCCGATCGAAGTGTACAGCATTCCGCAGCAAGGGACGACCTTCCTGTTCACGCTGCCGCTGACAGAGCTTGACCCTGAGCAGTCAAAGGGGCGGCAGCGATCCGAATGAACAATGAACAAGGCAGCCATGCATTCATGGCTGCCTTGTTCCCGTTTGTATGGTCTGTCCCCTGTTCGCTCTGCTTGAAGCTGTCTGAGCCGATTGTCCAAGCGGTCCTGCGGCGAGATTCAAGGTTCGGTGATGAATGACGAAGAGCGATTGAGCCGATAATGAGACCGATGACGGCAGGATGAGACAGCAGGTCGTGGCGAAGCAGAATTGAGGCAAGCTGCCGAACGATAGAGGAGGAATCGCCATGCAAGAACAGGCAACCACTGAAGTAGAGAGTTTGTATCATCAACTGATAGACGCATGGAACAGCCGAAGTGCTGCCGGGATGGCGGAGCTGTTCGCCGCGGACGGTGAGTTAATCGGCTTCGACGGCAGTCTGTCGAGCGGACCGGATGATATCCTTGGGCATCTGCAGCCCATCTTTGAGCATCACCCGACAGCTCCTTTTACGACCAGAGTAAAATATGTCCGCTTGCTTGAACCGAATACCGCCCTATTGCGGGCGATTGCCGGCATGGTGCCGCCCGGACAATCGGAGCTTAACCCGGATGTGAATACCCATCACACGCTGATTGCGGTTCGCACTGGAGGACCATGGCGAATTGAATTATTTCAGAATACGCCGGCCCAGTTCCACGGCCGTCCGGAGCTTGTCCGGCAAATGACGGAAGAACTGACAGAAGTTCTGAACCGTACATAATGGGGCATAACGACGGCAGAGTCACGCGGGCCCTGGCGTGAACTCTTGGTATCGCTACCGCCTGTATTTCAGCATTTCTACAATCCGCCGCTTGCCGTCTCCGTCATACTGTCCGCCATGAAAGCAAATGACCTGTTGAAAGTCATAGTCTAGCAGGGCGGCTAGTGATTGCCGCGCCAATTCGTAAGCGATGCAGTATCGCGGATCCTATTGTACGGTCGGATGAATCGTCACGGTGCGGCCCATCACGTTCGCGCTAATCGTGAGCATGCGAATTCCCCTCTTGCTGAGCGTCAAATGATATCCCCTCCAACCCAATGTTCACACACATCGTGCAGATGAATAGGCTCTTGTAAACGACAAAATATTTAATTCTATCGAAAAAAATAATATCTGTCAAGATGGAGTTGATAAATGGCGGCTGCCCATGCATATCGAATTTCCATCTTCGGATTTGGATAAGCTACATAGTAGTGAAGGAGAAGCGTGCCAGTGAGAAGACCTTCTTCTTGGGGTTACCATTTTAGGGCGCGTAGGACGATAATCGGAATTTTTGTTGCATTGTTTTCTTAGGAGGTGTCTGGATTTGACGGATGTAGTCGGGACGAGCCCGTATCGAAAGGAAGCGGCAGATAAAATTACGGGAAGGGCAAAATATGCCGGAGACTTTGCTGAGCCTGGCCTATTGCACGCTAAGCTGCTTGTCAGCAAGCATGCTCATGCTAGAATTCTGTCAGTCGATGCCTCTGAAGCATGGCAGCATGCCGGCGTTCGGGCTATTGTTACCGGTAAGGATGTTCCGGTGCTTGCCGGAGCCCATTTGGAGGATCGCCCGCTTCTGGCGAGAGACAATGTCCGATATTGCGGTGAACCGATCGCGATTGTTGTGGAGGACACCGAATACGAAGCGCAGGTGGCGTGTCAAGTCATCAAAGTAGATTATGAACTGCTGCCTGTCGTGAACACATTGAGTCAAGCTTTGACGGCCGATGCTCCTCTCGTTCATAGAGACATGTCGCAATATAGACAAGTAAAACCGGTTTATCCGGTTCTCAACACCAATATTGCGAACTGGACAAAAATACGCAAAGGGAATATGCAAGAGGGGTGGAGAGGCAGCGAGGTAACGGTGGAAGCAGAGTATTCATTCCCTCAATCGGATCATGCCGCGATGGAAACCCGTTGTTCGTACGCGGAAATATCGTCTGGAGGCACGGTAAGCATCACTTCGTCAAGTCAGGCGCCTTTTAACATTAAAAAGCTCATTCATCAGTTATTTCATGTGTGCCGATGCATAATATTAAAGTTCATGTTCCTTTAGTTGGAGGAGGGTTTGGGGGAAAAGCGGCTGTACAACTTGAACTGCTGGCTTATGCGGCTTCTAAAGCGGTTGGGGGAAGAAAAGTCAAGCTCGTCAACAGCCGGGAAGAGGATATGGGCACCTCCCCGGTTCATATCGGGTTGGAAGCTCGAGTCAAAATGGGATGCACCAGAACGGGGAAGTTTACAGCTTTGGAAGTTACGTTTCTGTTTGACGGCGGAGCGTACTCGGACGAGGCGGTAGATATGAGCAAGGTTGCCGCGCTGGATTGTACGGGCCCGTACAAGATCGATCATGTTTGGTGTGACTCCAAGTGTATTTACACGAACCATCCATATGCGACCTCATTTCGGGGGTACGCGCATGCAGAACTGACTTTTCCAATAGAGAGGACGATTGATCTGCTTGCCGCCAAGGTGAAGATGGATGCCATAGAATTTCGGATGAACAACGTCATTCAACCGGGGGACACGACACCAACAAAAACCAAATTGACAGCCAGCAATGTCGGCAACTTGCTTCAATGTTTGCAACGATTGAAAGAGATTACACAATGGGAACGGGGAAGCAGATTCGAGGAGAAGGACGGGAGAGTGCGGGCCAAGGGGGTGGCTTGCTTCTGGAAAACGTCCATCTCTCCGACGAACGCTTCTTCCGGAGCGGTGATCACATTTAACGAAGATGGATCCGTAAATTTGCTTTGCGGTGTTGTCGAGATTGGACAAGGAACCAAAACCGTCCTGGCACAAATTTTGGCCGAGAAATTGAAAATGTCGGTCGATAAAGTTCATGTCATGATGGAAGTCAATACGGAATCCAATCCGAAACATTGGAAGACAGTCGCAAGCTCCTCCGTTTATTTGGCCGGCAATGCGGTGATGCGGGCCGCGGATGATGCAATGCAACAATTGCGCAGCATCGCTTCCATCCCGCTTCGCTGCTCGGCGGATGATGTCGAGATCGCCAATGAAAAAGCCTTTGTGAAGCACGCTCCAACGCAATGGATATTGGTGAAGGACATTGCTCACGGATACCGGTATCCGAATGGAAATACGATCGGGGAGCAAGTTATTGGAAGAGGAAGCTTTGTGATGAAGCATTTAACCCATATCAACCCCGCAACAGGAGAGGGGACACCGGGACCCGAATGGACACTTGGAGCTCAAGCTGTGGAGGTGGAGTACGATAAAAAAACGTCCGCCTATACACTGTTAAAGGCTTACTCCGGAATCGACGCGGGGAAAGTGCTTAACCCGATGGCTGCGCATGGGCAAGTAATGGGGGCGATGTGCATGGGATAAGCTTTGCGAGCCGGGAAGAATTCCGGCATGATCCGACAGGCAGTTTGTTGAATAATCAATTCCGTTCGTATAAAGTTATGCGTTACGGCGAAAATCCGGAATATATCGTTGATTTCGTGGAGACTCCGAGAATGGATTCGCCTTATGGCGCACGCGGGCTTGGAGAGCAAGGACTGATCGGGATGCCTGCCGCTTTGGCAAATGCATTGTCTCTTGCATCCGGTATTCCATTGAATCAGCTTCCTTTAACTACGGAAAACATCTGGAAAGCAAAGGGAGGAATCATTCATTGATCCCTTTCGATTTTGAGTATTATAAACCTTGCACGATACAAGAGGCAATTGACCTGTACCACACATTACATGCCGACGGCAAGGAGCCTCTATATTTTTGCGGCGGATCTGAGATTATTACGATGGCGAGGTTGAATCAGCTCTATACTCAGGCCGTAATCGACATCAAAGATATTCCCGAATGCACTGTGCTGGAATCGAATGCTGAACAGATCCTGATCGGTGCGGCAATTCCTCTTGCCCTGCTGGAAGAGTGGAAGGAATTCCCTTTGTTAAGCTGGGTCTGCAATCGGATCGCAGATCACACGTCCCGCTATAAAATCACGCTGGGCGGCAATATCTGCGGATAAATCAAATATAGGGAAGCCGTCCTGCCCTTACTGCTCGCCGACTGCGAAATTACTGTAGTAAGCGAAGACGGTTTACGCAAGCTTCCTATTCATAAGATATTTAACAAACAAATGAATTTGAATACTGGCGAATTTGTCGTACAGGCTGCGATTCCAAAGCGATATGCGGAAATGCCCTATATTACAGAGAAGAGAACGAAGATTGATCGAATCGATTATCCGCTTCTTACGATGGCCGCTCTCAGTGACGGGGAGGCGATCCGCTTGTCTTTTAGCGGCTTATGCGAATTTCCTTTTCGCTCACAGGAGATTGAGAAGATAGTGAATGACAGCAATCTTCATGCCGAGGAGAGGGCGCGCCGCTCACTTAGCCAGCTTCCGGCTTCAGTTGTCGAAGATATTAATGGCTCCTCGGAATATCGCAAATTTGTATTCGAGACCCTGATTATTGATGTGATCAGAACGTTAGAAGGAGAACGTCCATGAACAATTGCTTCTCACTTACGTTGAATGTCAATGGGGAAGAAAGAAGTACGCTCGTAAGACCTGCTGAGACCTTATTGAACGTGCTCCGGGAAAATCTTGGCTTGACTGGCGCCAAGCCTGGCTGCGAAAACGGCGATTGCGGAACATGCACGATAATTGTGGATGGCTTGCCGATGAAATCATGCCTGTTGCTGTCTGTCGAAGCGGTTAACCGAGAGATTACTACCATTGAGGGACTGTGTGATGCCCCGATTCAACAAGCATTCATGAAGCATTGGGCATTTCAGTGTGGGTACTGCACACCGGGGTTCATAATGAATTGCCATGCTCTTATGATGAACAAACCTGAAGCAGACAATCTGACGGTGGAGAACTGGCTGCAGTCCAATATATGCCGGTGCACCGGATATCAGGAGATCAAGGAAGCTGTCCTTTCCGTGCTTGATACTGCGAACAAGGAAAACGCCTAAGGAGTATAGGAGATGGCGACAATTTATACGATTCTCGACAAGCTGCGGCGGGACGAGCAGCGCTGTGTGCTAGCAACCATTATCCAAGTGGAAGGCTCCGCTTATCGCAAAGAAGGAACCTCAATGCTGATTCAGGAAGATGGGACGCAGATCGGTTTGTTAAGCGGAGGATGTCTGGAACAAGATCTCGCAGTTCATGCCGAGGAAGCGCTGTCTACTGGGCGGTCGCTTACGGTCATGTACGACATGAGTGCGGAGGATGATTTGTCTTGGGGACAGGGAGCGGGATGCAACGGCCGTATTCATGTGCTCCTGGAGCCGGTTCATCCATGGATGCGGGACCAGCTGCTCCGGCTCCGATTATGCCTGGAACAAGGATTATCCGTGATCGTGATGAGGAAGCTGGGCAAAGACAACGGAACCGAACGGATCTGCTTTCAGGCAAGCACTGGGGAAATGTTCGGACATAGATCAGAGTGTGGGTTATCGCGAGGCGACATGAAGGCGCAGATTCTGCTGGAATGGGAGCGAAGCGGCCGCAGGCCGTTTATTTCAGCGGCAGGAGCGTATTATGTGCAGCGCTATAACCCGAAGCCGCGGTTGATTGTATTAGGAGCAGGGCCCGATGCCAAACCATTGGTGCGAACCGCTGGCCAATCCGGATTTGCCATTACCCTATGGGATTGGCGTGAATCCTTATGCAGCAAGGAACAGTTTCCTCAAGCTGATGAATGTATCGTCGGCCCACCTGCGTTAGTGGGTTCGGACCTGCACTTCAGACCATCTGATGCGGTTGTTTTGATGACCCATCATTTTCAGCATGATCGCGTGCTGCTTGAGGCCATGCTGCAAATGGACATCTTCTATCTGGGAATTCTTGCCCCCCCGAAGAAGGACAAGTCGACTGCTGGGCGGAACAAGTATCCCGGAGCATGTGCACTCTCCGATCGGTCTTCCCATAGGCGCTGACGGACCGGACGAAATCGCCATCAGCATTATGGCAGAAATTATCAGCAAACTCCGCTTGCGGCACAAAAAAGAAAGCGAGTGTCGATCATGAATCGAAGTGAACTGGCAGGCATCTATCTGGCAGCAGGGCAAAGCCGCCGGATGGGAGAGAATAAGCTTGCTTTACCGTTCGGCGCTCATTCATTGGGGGCGTTCGCGCTGGAAAAAGCCCTTCAATCGAATCTTGATCGGATTATTGTTGTTACTGATCGTAAAGAGATTCCATCATGGCTAGCAGAAGCCATTCTGCCTGTCACCCAATCCTCGAAATGCCGCTGCGTCGTCTGCCCGAACGCAACCGAAGGCATGTCACAGTCGATTCGTGCCGGCATCCGCGAAGCGCTGGCGCTTCATGCGAAGGCTGCAATGATCATGTTGGCCGATCAGCCTTTCATTACGAGCGACATGCTGAATAGCATCATCGATGTGTTTTATCGCTGCCGGAAGGCGCAGCCATACATCCGATATGCCGCATCAACCTTCCGGAATATAACCGGTCCGCCTGTTCTCTTTTCACACGATGCTTTTCCAGACCTTTTGCAGTTGGAAGGCGATACCGGCGCGAAGCAAATGTTGAAGCAAATGCCGGGAGTGTCGATTGAGTTCCGGGATGGGACACTATTTTATGATGTCGACACCAGAGCTCAATACGATGCGCTTCTTCCCTTCGCCTTGTCCCAGCCATGAGGCGAAGCGATTCTAGCAAGGTTGTCGTCAGAAGGAAAGTTATTCACCAATCTCTTTGCTTCGGATGGCTTTGATCTGCGCGCGATGCTGCGCAGTGGAGCCACGATCAAGAACTGGTGGCAACGATGCGCAAGGACCGTCAACTTGACAGAATGGCTTGCGGTCGATCATGAGATGTTGTTGGGGCGGATCGTTCGAGAGCTTGGATTGGAGCATGAGCGGGGGCGATCATGTCTCCTCTGGCCCGACTGAGCGAGAGGAAGATGATGACCGTCATCCCGGCGGTTGCGGCAGGGTGGCTCGATCTGATGGAGCGTGTATCCGCTCGGGACAGAGGGAGCATTTTCGGCGAACTGGCCGGACACCGATCCGACAGCGTCCGCTGCTGGGCCGCTTATGTGATCGGCCTGGATGCGTGGCTCTGCCTGAAGGACAAGCTGGCGGGCATCCGCCCGTTCGCTGCGGATTCCCACTTCGGCGCGCCTGGATCGAGGCCTCGGATACGAAGGCGACCAGAAGTATCACGAAGGGATGAAGCTGTATGCCTGCGACGTCTCCAGGCCGTTCGCATGTTCCGCTCGCGCCGATTCGCAGCATAAAAACGAGCCGACCGGCAAGCGCACCATCCCGGCTACGGGGCCGGACTCGGCTGTTGCTCCTCCGCAGATTCGTCCTGCGGAGTGTGGCGCCGGATGGCGTACAGCAGCTCCAAGGCGAAATACAATATTGCAGCAGGGAACACCCATTGCCAGTACGGTTCCGCCGCCCGATAGACGGAGACCAGGACGGGATGAATCCACCGCAAGCATAGGTAGGAGAGGAAGACCCAGCATACGGAATAAGACAGGCAAATATGGCCGTGAAGCTGCAGCGGCAGGTTCGAGTAGTCCCACCATTGGCGCCGGAAAAAGGTCTGTAACAGCCAGCCGCTCACATATTCCACGCAGGTGGGCACGAGGAAGCAGAGCAAGAGGACGACAGTCCAATGCGTCTCCGGCGCAGCAAAATAGACGACGAGCAGCGGCGCAAAGCCATACATCGGCTTGAATGGCCCCCATAGAAACCCATCCTTGAAAAAGACGCGCGTCGTAGCCAGACTATACATATTTTCCAACAACCAGCCCAACAACGAATAGACGGTAAAATAAAACACTGCGGCTGCCGCCCCATGCAGCAATGATGATTGCGGCACCATTTCCCCTGCCGGATGAAACATATCGCGAAACCACCTCTCATGATCGTTTTCTCTATGCTGTAGATTTCGCTCCATATGTTGGAATTATTCATGATCGAGTAAATAATGGCGGCGTACGGAAGGCAGCAGCGTCACGATCTGAATGGCGATTCCCCAGGCAACATACACAACATGAATTAGGGCGACATCTTGAATGAAATAGGTCTGCAGCGTGATCCAAATAATGAGCGCGAATCCGCAATAGAGGGAGAATGCCCATGACCAGTGCGTATCCTTGAACACGTTAAGCTTGCTTGGAACCTTCCAATGGGTTCTTTTGATTAAGACGTAGCAGATAAGCAGCGGACCGATGCCGAGCATGATGAGCAGAATGAGGCCCGGAATCAGAAAATTCGTGAAGGGCGAAGTGTTCAAAATCGAAATAGGCACGCCTAGCAAGTGGCCGCCTGGATCGAGGACAAGCGCTGCTCCTCCGAATAACGCTCCGATGCCAAGCAGCAAATGCAGGGCATAGAGCACGCAGCAAGCTGCGTTTTTCTGCTGGCGCGGACGGGTACACTTCGCTACGGGACCGGTTTGTTGCTCTTGAATCATCTTAACTACATCCTTCCTTTTTTACTGTTCAAGCCGAGTTGGGGTTGGGCAAATACATTGTATCCACAGTTAAGAAAAACAGATGTGAGGGGAATGATCTCCACTGGCCGAAATGGTGACAAACTTGGCACAGATGAGAGAAAGATAATCCATCACATCCTCAACTTGTGATAAGAAAGCAGTAACTAGCCCGGAGACAGCTGGATGGGAAATGCTGTATACTGGGGACGTTATACAAGGAGGGAAAGACGTTCATGAGCTATAAATATGCGCTAGATCGATATATTGAAGCGACCAATACTCATGATTTCTCGAATGTCAGTACATGGGTCGGCAGCAACGCGGTATACTGGTTCTCGGACAAGACATGCACCACGCAGGAAGAAATCCAGCGTTATTTTGAGAACGCATGGGACATCGTGAAGGAGGAGAAATATTCGGTTACGGATGTGGTCTGGATCGCGGAGGATGAGAATTCGGCCGCTTGTATTTATACGTTTGGGAAGGGTTCATCGATGGCCGGCATGCTTCCGGCAAAGGACGCGGGACGAACGTCTTGGTGAGGCCCGGCGACGGGTGGAAAATCGTTCACGAGCATGTAGGAGCTATAGCCATGAAGGGAAGCCACATTGTTCAATAAGGTGCAGTGTGGCTGATTTGTGTTACTCCGGCTGGAGGGCGACTCCTTCTCTCTGGCCTGCGGAGTTGATGTATCATGCTGTTAATACTAGCTGCCCAGGTGGTTCGATACGTGACAAGATTGAACTTGCAGGTGTATCAGAAAGTCATTATCGTGTTCGAGGCCTTGGTCATTCCGATGACGGCGATAACGATCGCCGTCAATATGAATGCGGTATCTTATCTGGAGGACAAGCTTCTGGGATCGACCCGAGGCAAGGTCAACTATTACCGCGACCAGTTGAACAACCAGATTACGTTCATTAGCAACCAAGGGCGGCTGAAGGCGATTAAGGAAGGGCTGTACGGGCGCTGTGTCTATCACTGCGACAACAATGTCGTCGACCATCAGGTAGTGAGCATGGATTTCCACAATGGAGTGACGGCCGTCTTCACGATTTCCGCTTTCACGAAGGAATGCTCACGGACGATCAAGCTGATGGGGACGGAAGGCGAGAATTCGCGGCGCGATGGAAAAGAACGAAATCTAGCTCATCCGCTTTGACCGAAATGAGCCGGAGCTGATCTCCCTGGAGGTGCCTGGCGGCCATGCCGGGCATGGGGGAGGCGACGAAGGCTTGATGCGCGATTTCATTCGCCTCGTGGCCAACGGCGGCACGGCACAAGGAATTACGTCCGCCGATATTTCCGTACAGAGCCACATGATGGCCTTTGCGGCAGAACAGGCGAGAGTCACCGGCAAGGTTGTTCATATACCTGCGTACCTGGAGCGATTCGCCTCCGCTACAATCTAAATTTATGCTGCTGTATATGTTTGTACAGCCAGCCCGTATCGCGCCGATTGCGAACGGGCTTCTTTGATTATGAGATGGGGAATTCGGGGTAAACGAACGAAAACGCTACTATGTCCCATATTCTTATAAGCAATCTCCCCAAGACTCAGAATGGCGCTAACTGTATGGAGTAGCGCAGTAAATGGGGTAACCCCCCAGTGCGCAGGAAGACGGTAAAGAAGAAGTGTGAGTACCTGAATAGTTGGGATATTGGTGAAAAGAGCCAAAAGGGTAGTGCTGACCGATTGGGATAATGCCACAAAGAGTGGAGGAAGTCTGGATTTGACAGGCTGGTAAGAGGAGGAAGTGCGAATGAATGGGGAACCTGACCAGTTGGGAGAGTGAAGCTCAGGGTTCCGCGGACCATGGACGAGCTGGAGCAGGTTGCCGACGCGCTCGTCGTGTGCTAGTCGCAATTGCTCAGAAATCTGCCTCTGGACGTAGAGGGCGATGTTAGCCGTCGAATCCCCAAGAATACTGATTATTTGCAGTATCTACATGGTTCCGTTCGATTTCGTGAACATACTTTTCGGATAGGTAATTACTTGACTAATGAGGAAAAAGGAGGTAAAAATATAACAAGGCCAACGTTGGTAATAAACAGCAACAAACCTATTAAAAACGTCATTTGAGATAATACGGAAGTGAGGGAAGCAACTTTATTTATGAAAAGAAAAGGATAAAGGAAAGATAATTTTTTCAGATCAGGGGAAGGATCCGCTCTCCCACAATTAGCAATTGCAGTACATGACCTTCCGGACTCTATGCTTCGATCTTGCTCTCCAAGCTATGGAGGAAGCCAGTGCATAACACTGGAAGGCTGCGAAAGGCATGACGGTAATTTTCCACCTTCCTAGGGGCGACCTGACGGTAGAGTTTTATACCAGAACTAGCAATTCGGCTAGCAGTAGCAAAGCGTGGCGGCACGCTGGAACGACTTCGGCGAGAGCCAGTGCAGGTACTTATTCTTGATTAGTGGGGGCTATGTGGCTGTAGACAAGAACGGCTCACAGCTCTTATTCTGCTCTATTGCCGATAGTGGCAATGAAAAAATACCCCGGATGCTGGGGGAAAATCTTCGATTTTTTTTTGGAATTATGCTTGACGAAATTCAGAGTAGAGCAATAGTCCTAAGAACCAGACACAGAATATATAAAGGAGTCATGAAAATTGATTGAGAATGCGATCAAATTGTTCCCTTTAACTCATGCGCAGCAAAGAATATGGTATACGGAACTGCTATATCCGAATACAACGACATGTATGCTCTCCGGTACAATTACGATAAGAGGGAATATAAGTCGGGCACTTTTGGAGCAAGCCATCCAGTTAGTCATTCAACAAAACGAAGCTTTTCGAATAAAAATTACGCAGAAGAACAGCGAACCAATGCAATATGTCGATCCCTATGTACATAAAGCAATCGAGTTTTTGGATTTCTCCGAATACGATGAATCGCATGTAGAGGAATGGCTGAAGCTTCATAACAGAAAGCCAATAAAGCTGCTTCATTCGGACTTATATCAGTTTGTTATATTAAAAATTAACGATGAGGAATACCGATACAGCTTCAAAGTGCATCACATCGTATCTGATGGCATATCCATAAATCTCGCTATTAATCAGATAACCGAAAATTATGTAAAGCTGACAGAAGGAACTTTATCCGCGGGGGATGAAAAACAGCCTTACACCGATTACATTGACACGGAACAGGACTATGAGAAGTCAGAGCGCTACCAAAAGGATAAAGCGTATTGGTTGGAGAAGTTCCAGTCTCTCCCTGAGATAACAGGCATGAAGTCCTATAATCCTCTGGTGACAAGTACAGCTGCAAAAAGAAAAAGCCTCACAATTAGCAGTGCTCTCTATCACAAATTAATGGCATTTTCTCGGGAAAATAAAATCAGTGTATTTGTTTTCTTTTTATCCGCTATGTATATTTACCTCCATAAAGCGAGCAACCAGAATGACATAACGATTGGGAGCGTTTATGCAAACCGAACAACGAGGAAAGAAAAAGATACGATGGGCATGTACGCCAGTACAGTAGCAGGGCGGATGTCCGTTGAACCGGAACTGGAGCTGCTTTCATTTCTTCAAAGGGTAGCCAAAGAACAGAATACGATTCTGCGACATCAAAAATATCCCTATAATCAGTTAATTCAAGATCTGAGGGAGAAGCATAACGACAAAGATATTCAACGGCTGTTCGGTATTGCAGTGGAATATCAAGCTATAAGTTTTCTCGATTTTGATAACTTTAGTGTACGACTTAAAGTTGAGTTTGGCGGACATGAAGGGAATGATTGCGTACTTCATATTAAAGAAATGGCGAATGAGCAGCAACTCGTGCTTGATGTGCATTATCGCACGCACATATTTGAAGAAAATGAAGTACAGCAAATGCTGCAGCAGATCCTAACGATTGCCGAACATATGATTCATCGTCCATTTGAAAAAATAGTTGAGGTCTCTCTGATTAGTGAGGAAGAGAAAAATACGATACTAAACGTATTTAATGACACTTCGACAGACTATCCGCGAGACAAGACGATTCATCAGTTGGTTGAGGAACAGGCGGAGCGTACGCCGGATCAAGCGGCTGTCGTCTACGAGGGAAGCGAACTGACGTACCGCGAGTTGAACGCAAAAGCAAATCGATTGGCGCGAACGTTACGAGCCGAAGGGGTACGGCCGGATCAGCCTGTCGGCCTCCTGGCCGAGCGTTCGCTGGAGATGATCGTGGGCATGCTGGCGATCATGAAAGCGGGAGGCGCTTATGTGCCGATGGACCCGGAATATCCGGAGGAACGGATTGGTTATATGCTTGAGGATTCGGGAGCGAAGCTGTTATTGACGCAGAGCTATTTGCAGAAGTGTGAATCCTTTGACGGCAAACGCTTGATGCTGGATGACGAACGAATGTACAGGGAAGCCGGATCGAACTTGGAGCCGGGTGCCGGGCCGGATCATCTGGCCTACGTGATCTATACGTCGGGAACGACGGGCAAACCGAAAGGGGTGATGGTCGAGCATCGCGGCCTCTGTAATCTGAAGCCCTTGTTTGAGGACACGCTGCACATTGGAGAACAGGACCACGTTGTCCAATTCGCCAGCTTGTCCTTTGATGCGTCGTGCTGGGAGATATTCAAGGCGTTATTTACAGGCGCGACGTTATATATTCCGACAAAAGAGACGATTTTGGATCCAAGGTTATTTGAAAACTATATGAGCCGTCACCGCATTACGGCTGCTCTTTTACCGCCGACCTACGCGGCATCCTTAACTCCGGGCAACTTGCCGAGCTTGAAAAAGCTGATCACGGGGGGCTCCGCCAGCTCCGTGGATTTGGTTCAGCAGTGGCAGGACCAGGTGTTGTATATTAACGCCTATGGTCCGACCGAGGACTCGATTGTGACCACGATATGGCCAGCAACGACTGTCGCTCCGTCCGGAAATGCTGTCGCCACGGCCGGGATGCTGGTGCCTATCGGCCGTCCGATCCCGAATCATCGGGTGTATATTTTGGATGCGAACGATCAATTGCTGCCGGTCGGTATCGCCGGGGAACTTTGCATTTCCGGCGCGGGTCTGGCCCGCGGCTACTTGAATCGTCCGGAGCTGACCGAGGAGAGGTTCGTGGACAACCCGTTCGAACCGGGCGCGCGGATGTACCGGACGGGGGATCTGGCCAAGTGGCTTCCGGACGGGAATATCGCGTATCTGGGCCGAATCGACCATCAGGTGAAGATTCGGGGTTACCGGATCGAGCTGGGCGAGGTGGAGGCGCAGCTGTTGAAGACGGCTTCGGTTCAGGAAGCGATCGCGATCGCCCGGGAGGACGGAGACGGACAGCCGTATTTATGTGCCTATATCGTAGCGGACAAAGAAATGACGGCTGGCGAGCTGAGAAGCGCGTTATCTCAAGAGTTGCCGGGCTACATGGTGCCTTCCTGCTTTGTGCAGCTGGAGCACATGCCGCTGACACCCAACGGAAAAATCGACCGTAAAGCCCTGCCGGCACCTGACGGAAGCATGCACACCGGAGCCGGATACGTGGCTCCGCGTACCGCGGTGGAAGCGCAGCTCGCGCAAATCTGGCAGGAGGTGCTTGGACTTCCGCGCATTGGCGTGAAGGACCACTTCTTTGACATCGGCGGACATTCGTTGCGGGCAACGACTTTGGTGGCCAAGCTGCACAAAGAGATGGGGATCGAGATACCACTGAGGGAGGTCTTCCAATACCCGACGATTGAGCAAATGGCGGAAGTGATCACGGGCAAGGAACACCATGCCGCGTATAGGTCTATCCCGCTCACGGAGGAGAGCGCCTATTACCCCCTCTCCTCCGCGCAAAAACGATTGTACATTTTGAGCCAGCTGGAAGGCGGAGAGCTGAGCTACAATATGCCGGGCGTCCTGGGGATGGAAGGAGCGCTGGATCGGGAGCGGCTGGAGGAAGCGTTCCGCCAACTGATTCGTCGTCACGAGGCGTTGCGGACCGGCTTTGAACTGGTCGGCGGTGAAGCGGTGCAGCGGGTGCATCGGGACGTCGAATTTGCGGTGGAGCATGTACGGGTAAATGAAGAGGAAGCGAACGCTCACCTTCGGGAGTTCATGCGCCCGTTTGATCTGCGTCAGGCGCCGCTCTTGCGAGCGAGACTCCTCGAACTGCAGCCGGATCGCCATCTGTTGCTCTTTGATATGCACCATATCATCTCGGACGGAGCTTCCCTGGGCCTGTTCCTTCGGGAGTTTGCGCAGTTGTATGAGGGAGCGGAACTGCCGCCGCTTCGCATTCAGTACAAGGATTATGCGGCATGGCAGCAGGGAGAAATGCAGCGTGAACGGATGAGCAAGCAGGAAGCGTATTGGCTGGAGGTGTTCGGCGGTGAAATTCCGGTCCTCGATCTGCCCGCGGACTATGCCCGGCCGGGGGTCAGAAGCTTTACAGGAAGCACGTTTCGTTTTGTCATCGACCAGCAGAGAAGTGAGAAAGTAAGGCAGCTTGCCCTGCAAACCGGAACGACGCTGTACATGGTCTTGCTTGCGGCCTATACCACCTTGCTGTCCAAGTACAGCGGGCAGGACGATATTATTGTGGGAACGCCAATTGCGGGAAGAACGCATGCGGACCTGGAGCCGCTTCTGGGGATGTTCGTGAACACGCTGGCGATGCGCAATACGCCGTCTGGGGAGAAGACGTTCCAGGAGTACATGCAGGAAGTCAAGGAAAATACGCTGAGCGCTTACGAGAACCAAGACTATCCGTTTGAAGAATTGGTCAGCAAGCTGGATGTGGCAAGAGAGGTGAGCCGCAATCCGCTCTTTGATACGATGTTTGTTCTGCAAAACATAGAGCAAAGCGGAGTGAGCCTCGAAGGGCTGACCTGTAAGCTTTATCCGAACGAACATCACATCGCCAAGTTTGACCTGACCTTCAGCTTGACCGAAGGAGCCGAAGGAATCGCAGGCACCATCGAGTACGCCCGCTCGCTATACAAGGAGGAAACGATCGAGCGGATGGCCGGGCACTTCAAACAGGTGCTCGACACCATTCTAAGTGACCCGCACAGGAAACTGTCGTCGATCGAGATCATCAGCCCGGAGGAGAAAGCGCAGATTGTGGAGACCTTCAATGATACGGCGGCAGACTATCCGCGAGACAAGACGATTCATCAGTTGGTTGAGGAACAGGCGGAGCGTACGCCGGATCAAGCGGCTGTCGTCTACGAGGGAAGCGAACTGACGTACCGCGAGTTGAACGCAAAAGCAAATCGATTGGCGCGAACGTTACGAGCCGAAGGGGTACGGCCGGATCAGCCTGTCGGCCTCCTGGCCGAGCGTTCGCTGGAGATGATCGTGGGCATGCTGGCGATCATGAAAGCGGGAGGCGCTTATGTGCCGATGGACCCGGAATATCCGGAGGAACGGATTGGTTATATGCTTGAGGATTCGGGAGCGA
>NZ_QYZD01000044.1:0-36270 GCF_003591545.1 Paenibacillus thiaminolyticus | reverse complement strand
TCCCATATCAGGGGCATGAAGTCTTTTTCATGTCAGGTTCTATGCAAGGCTAGTGCAAATAGCGGCTCAAATAGCAAAAATTGCTGCTTTCACGCAGGATTTCGCTGCCTCCTCCACTATCCGCTGCCACTTTACCCGCCGCCATTTTACCTGCTGCCGCTTTGTCCGCCGCCGTTTATCCTGCCCACATTCGATGTTGACCCGTCACGCCCCCCGCCCAACCGCCGACCCCAATCATTTTACAATGCCTCTATGAGCCTTATGAGATACCCCTTTTTGCCGTATCCACCCTATTTCTTTGCTTATTTTTTTCTCCGTGGCTTCACCCGGACTTATGGAAGGATGGTGAAGCCGATCATGATTGAGATGGAGCAGGATCGGCTGGTGGCTGGAGATCCGTTCGGCCCGACAGTGGCGGGGGCTGCGCCTGAACCGCCGGCATCAGCGGATGCAGGCAAGCCGGCGCAGGCCGTCCTGTTAACCGCATACGGCGCCTGCCGCTCGATCGATGATGTGCCGCTGCTGTACGAGCATATTATGCGCGGCCGCTGTTCCCCCGACGCCTTGGCCCGAGGCGTGAGCCGTTATCGGCAGACGGCGGCATGCGATCCGCTCTATGCCGTTACCGCGAGACAGGCGGAAGCGATATCGCAGCGGCTCGGGCAGCTTTGCAGCGCCCCGGTCCCCGTCTATATCGGCTACAAGCACTCGCCTTCCTTCGTCTCCGAAGCCGTGCGGCAAGCGGCATCCGACGGCATCTCCCGGCTGGCGCTGCTGCATCTGTCCCCCTTCAGCGCCGGAACCGGAATGTATATGCTCGAAGCCGCGCGTGCGGCAGATGGAGCGGATCCGCCTATCCGGGTAACCGCCGTGGCGAACTGGCAGGAGCATCCCGACTTCATTCGGCTGCTCGCCCGCCGACTGCGCGATGCTTATCGCTGGCTCCCTGCCGCCAGCTTGCCCGCAGCACGGGTCATCTTCACCGTGCACAGCAAGCCCGGCTTGCCTTCGGCCCATACTGCGTTTATCGCCCAATATTGCCGCCTCGCCCGTCTCATCGCGGAAGAGGCGGAGATCGGACGCTGGGACATCGCGTACCGGAGCGGCTTGCCCGCGCCCCAGCGCTGGCTCGGCCCGGATGTGAAGGACGTCATCCGGCAAGCAGCCGGCCATGGCTGCCAAGCGGTCATGCTCTGCGAGCTGACCTCGTTGACAGACAATGTCGAGGTCTATCACGATCTCGGCGAGGATGCGAAGCGGCTGGCCGAAGCATGCGGCATGCAGTTCGTGCGGACAGAGCCTGTCAATGATGCCTGGGACTTCATCGAATTCATATCAGACATTGTCTCCCGCCATCTGCTCGCCGGACAATATTCAGCCTGACACGCCGTTCATCATACCGGGCTCTTCCTCGCCCGAAGGATGCCCATAACGCCATTCAAGCGCGGATCCGCTCCGCGCTTTTTCTTTTCAAGTTCCGTGTCTTCATTTGCTTTTCAAATGTAAGATTACTGAAAGAATGATGAAAGCGCCTTTTGCCAATTCCGGTGATATCACAGAGCCTGTATACCAGAATTACGGCTTTCCATTAAGCGACTTTGCTCAGGTTAATACTCAGTTCAACCCGCAGCTATTGCGCAAGGTAAGCTATGAATTCGATCGAACCGAGACCGGCGCCGTTCTCATTACGGACATTGGCATCAGAAAATAAGCGGGAACCGTGTTAGTTTATTGTAAGGAAAGTGAAAGCGCAGGGACAGATTCGAATTATACAATGACGTTATCCTTGGGAAAGGATAGCTCTTATGAAGCAGAGAAAGGAGAGTTTATTTTGAAAAGGGTACGCTATCGGCAAAAAATAATGGTCTTATTAGCCGGGGTGTTACTAGTTCCACGCTTTCGCCAAGCGCTGCCCAGGTTCAAGCATCGGCCTCAGCAGCAAGCTCAACATGCAAGAGCAAGTCACAACCAGCTATGAATGCTCAGGACGTGTAAAGCCTTTGCTGATGAATTTTTCGCGAGACAGGATGTCAAAGCATCGGGTGTGCCGGAGGCGGTATTTGTCTTGGTAAAAGACGGAAAGGTCCAGTTGCAGAAAGGGTATGGTTATGCGAACGTAGAGAAAAAAAGTCCGGTCGCTCCTGAGAAAACCTTGTTCCGCATCGCATCGGTGTCCAAAGTCTTCACGGCAGCGGCGGTAATGCAGCTTGACGAGCAGGGGAAAATTGAGTTAAACCGGGATGTTCTAAAATTTAGGGGATATCAAAATGAAGAACAATACGAGGTCCCCCGTCACGATGGAGCATTTATTGACGCATACGACCGGATTCGATCCCCCTGTCGGAGATTCGATCTCAGATGATTTGTCTGTAGAAGTGAAGCTCGAAGATCATGTAAAAAGCTGGATGCCTACCGTCACCCGAACACCCGGTGAAGTGTATAAGTACGATAATATGGCGTATGGCTTCGAATATAGTTATCAGGATTCCTATAGCGGACAATATGTAATCGGAAAAGGCGGTGCTGCGCCGCGCGGCTTCCATTCATGGATGTGACTGCTGCCGGAGCAAAATGCAGGTGCATTTATCGTTTATAATAAGTCCGGAAATTTACGCGAGAAGCTGTTTGTGGCTTTTATGGATGGGTATTATCCGATGCAAGAGCAAGAAAAGCAAACCTATATTACGCTCACGCCAGACCAACTGAGACGCTTCGAAGGCGTCTATCGGGATGTGCGGATAAGCTACCTTATTACTCGAATTCATGCGACCACCGACGCAAGCAAACCGCCCAACCAAACGAGCCTCTCTTAGTCGAAGATGAGCATGGCAGCAAAATTGCCTTCAAGGCCAATCCGGACGGGTCGATTGCGTATCTGTACGCCAATACCGATCCGCTCGTCTGGGTAGAGAAGCTCGGCACGCCTCAGCGTTTTAAAGATATCGGGGAGCATCATCACCCTTATGAGGAATACGTCAATGGCTTGCCTCAGTTGGGAGTCGTCCAGAGCAAAGCGGATGGAACCTTTGGCGCGGAAGAGCCGCTGACAAGAGCGGAATTTGTGGAACAGGTGATGACATGGATATGACTTTATTACAGCGCCTGCGGATCAATTATTCGGGCCGAAGGAGAAAATTACCCGGCAAGAGGCAGCGGTGGCAAAGGTGATGCTGTCCATGGGCGCCAAGCCGGTCGAAGGCACCACGGCCGGAGATACAGATGCTTGGGCGGAAGATGCGGTCACATTTATTGTGGGCATAAAATTTTACGGCCCTGAGGTAACCCTATCGGCCGACGGAGCGGCAGATTATAAATCCAAGCAAGCGATGACACGCCAAGAGGCTGCCGCGCTGCTGTATCTAGCGTCGAAATGGAGTCTTGTCCCTTAACTTAACTGAATACGCAATAAAAGCGCGGAGTTGCATCCGCGCTTTTGCTTTCCAAGTTAGGTGTATGCCATGATGACTGCAACTTGACTACTCGACCAGATGACAAGCTACGTGGTGTCCGCTGGCAACTTCCCGGAATTCAGGTACGGCTTGCTTGCAAATATCCTTTGCAAACGGGCAGCGCGTATGGAACTTGCATCCGGCTGGCGGATTGGCCGGGCTTGGAATGTCGCCCTGCAGCACGATCCGCTCCGACTTGCGCGTCGGATCCGGAATCGGGATCGCCGACAGCAGCGCTTGCGTGTACGGATGCAGCGGGCGTTTGAACAGCTCGTCACGAGGAGCCATTTCAACAAGCGAGCCCAAGTACATAACGCCAATTCGGTTGCACAAATGTTCGACAACGGACAAATCATGCGAAATGAACAAGTAAGTCAAGTCTTTTTGTTCCTGCAAATCACTCAGCAGGTTAATGATCTGCGCCTGAATCGATACGTCCAGGGCAGATACCGGTTCGTCCGCCACGATGAAATCCGGATTCATGATTAGCGCGCGCGCAATTCCGATGCGCTGGCGCTGACCGCCGGAGAATTCATGCGGATAGCGATCGATATGGTAAGGAGCCAAGCCGCAAATCGTCAAAATCTCTTTGACGCGGTCGCGAATATCGCTCTTGCTTGCGAGACCGTGATCGAGCAGCGGTTCGCCAATCGCATCCCCGATCTTGATGCGGGGATTCAAGGAACTGTATGGGTCCTGGAATACAAGCTGCATTTGCGGTCTCATGCCGCGCAATTGCTTTTTATTTAATGAATGAATATCAGTGCCTTTAAAAATGACTTTCCCTTCCGTCTTGTCAAGCAGGCGAAGAATCGTCCGTCCCGTGGTCGACTTGCCGCAACCGGACTCGCCTACCAAGCCGAGCGCTTCCCCTTTTTGCAGGGTGAAGCTGACTCCGTCAACCGCACGCACATGTCCGACCGTCCGCGAGAAGAGACCGCCCTGGATGGGGAAATATTTTTTTAGATCTTGAACTTCGAGTAACGCTTGTTGGCTCATTGTGCTTTCCCCTCCTTCTCATACAGCCAGCATGACGCCTTATGTCCTTTCTCATAGGTCTTGAGCGTCGGCTGCTTCTCCGTGCACACCGCCATGCAATGCTCGCAACGGTCATTGAAATAACAATTTTCGCCCAGTTCAACCGGGTTCGGAACTTGCCCTGGAATCGTATAGAGCCGTTCCCGGCGCTCATTGATAATCGGCTTCGCCTTCAGCAACCCTTGGGTATACGGATGCTTCGGATTTTGGAACAATTCGATGACCGGCGCCTCTTCAATGACTTTGCCGGCATACATAACGACAACATGATCGGCCATCTCGGCCACGACGCCGAGATCGTGTGTAATCAGCATAATCGCCGTCTTGAACTCGCTCTTAATGTTGCGCATCAGGTCGAGAATCTGCGCCTGGATCGTAACGTCCAGCGCTGTCGTCGGCTCGTCGGCGATGAGCAGCTTCGGATCGCAGGTCAAGGCCATCGCAATCATAATCCGCTGCCGCATGCCGCCGCTCAGCTCATGCGGGTAGGCGTCGAAGATTTGCTCTGCGCGCGGAATGCCCACGAGATCGATCAGATCGATCGCCCGCTTGCGCGCTTCCTTCTTCGTTCCGCCCCGGTGCAGCAAAATCGGCTCAACCAGCTGTTCACCGATTTTCAATACCGGATTGAGCGATGTCATCGGTTCCTGGAAAATCATCGAGATTTCATTTCCCCGAATCTGACGCATTTCACGCTCTTTGATCTTCAGCAGGTCTTGCCCTTTATAAATAATCTCTCCGCCTTCGATTTTCCCCGGAGGCGCGACGAGACGCATCAATGACATGGCTGTAACGCTCTTGCCGCAGCCGGATTCGCCTACAACGCACAGCGTCTCGCCTTCTCTGATCGAGAAGCTGACATCATTGACCGCTTTCACGACGCCACCACTGGTATAGAAATTCGTCCGCAGATTGCGAAATTCGATCAAATTGTTTGCCATATCGTATCTCCTACCTCTTCATTTTCGGATCGAGCACGTCACGCAAGGCATCCCCGATGATGTTGATGGCAATGACCGTCAAGAAAATACAAACCCCTGGCGGTATCCACAACCACGGCCGCTTCTTAAATTCTATCATATTGTTCGCTGCCGAAATCATATTGCCCCATGAAGGTGTCGGCGGAACGACCCCGAGACCCAAATAACTCAATACCGATTCGTACAAGATGGAGCTGCCTACCAGCAAGGTTGCTACGACAATGATGATCGGTACCGTATTTGGCAGCAAATGGCGGAATATTTTACGTCGGTCGCGCAGGCCAAGCACTTCAGCCGCCTGCATAAACTCTTGTTCGCGCAGCATCAAGATTTGCCCGCGTACGAGACGGGATAAGTTCGGCCACGCCATAAATCCGAGCAAAAACATGACGAGATATATCCGCTGCGCCGGCGGAACCTTCATATCGGACAAGATCGCGCCGAGAATAATCAGCAATGGCAAGCTTGGAATCGACATCATAATGTCGGCAAGACGCATAATAACTGAATCTACCCATCCGCGATAGTAACCGGCAAGCGCACCCATCAAGCTGCCCAGCGTCACTGAGATAGCCATGGCGACGAGGCCTACGAGCAGAGAGACTCGGCCCGCCAGCATGACACGCAGCAGAATGTCGCGGCCCAGATTGTCCGTGCCGAGCCAATGTGAGGCGTTAGGCGGCTTGTTGCCGTTGCGGATATTCATCGTCTCCAGCGAATAAGGAGACACCACCGGTCCAAGGAAGCAGACGATAAACATAAGTACAACGACGATTGCTCCCGTGACCGCGAATTTGTTTTTCAGCAGTTGTTTAAATGCCAGCTTCCACGGGGAAGCCGGATTGGCCTGGCGCACATTAGCTCCTTTAACGGATTCAGCTACCGTTTGAGACACAAATAACTCCCCTTTCTACTTCATCCGGACACGAGGGTCGGCGACTCTGTAAAGTAAATCTGCTAAGAAATTCCCCAGCATCGTCAGCAGAGCCAGGAACATCGTGAAGCCCATCAACAGGAAGTAGTCACGGGCATTGATTGCGTCCAAATTAATGCGGCCGATACCAGGCCAGTTGAAGATTTTCTCCGTAATAATGGCGCCGGAGAACAGCCCTGGCAATTCAATCCCAAGCAGCGTAATTGCAGGAAGCAGAGCGTTCCGCAGCGCGTGCTTGAAGATGACGGTACGTTCTCTCAGCCCTTTGGCGCGGGCTGTCCGAATGAAGTCCTGACGGATTACGTCCAGCATGCTCGTCCGGAAATAACGGGTCAAGCTGCCAACGCTCAATGCCGTCAGCACGGCAACAGGCAACGCCAAATGCTGCAGCAGATCCCAGAAGCGCGCGAATCCTGTCGCATTGCTGCCTGACGTGTACATCCCGCCGACCGGCGCCCATGCCAAATCGACGGCAAACACTTTGATGGCGTATAACCCGACAAAGAACGACGGAAGCGACATCAGCGCGAAGACGAGCAGCGTAACCATGCCGTCAAAGAAAGAGTGCTGCTTGATCGCAGCAAAAACGCCGACTACAATCGCAATAGCCCAACTGAGCACAAGCACGATAGCGGCAATCAAAAAGGAGTTCCACATATAACGGTTAAGGACTGTGGTGACTGGCTGTTTGTGCTGCAATGACAATCCGAGATCACCTTTGAGCGTATTTTCAGCCCAAGTGAAATAACGTTCAACGAGCGGCTTGTCCAAGCCATGGATCGCTTTGAGCTCAGCTGCGCGCTCCTTCGACAGCGTCGGGTTGGAATCAATGAAGTTCCCCGGCGCCATCGCGAAGACCGCGAACAGCAGAATCGACACGCCGATAATGGTCGGAATCAGCTGCAACAGCCGCCGCAAGGCGTATTGTTTCATAATTATTCCTCCTAGCATGAAATAAGCCCGAATGCCCAGCCTGATGGCTGAGCATTCGGTATGCAGCACTTTGAAGTAATTATTGAATTTGGATAGTACTCAAATCATACGTAAAGTTGCGGTATGGCGACATATCGAAGCCTTGAATCCGCGCGTTCGTTGCCCACATATCACGACGTTGGTAGAGATAGATGTAAGGCAAGTCTTCGTTCAGCTCTTGGTAGATTTCTTTGAAGATTGGCTTGCGCTTCTCAACGTCGACTTCCTTGCCGGATTGACCGAATAGCTCGTCAATCTTCGAATTTGCATAGCCGATATCGTTTTGGGAACCGCCCGTCTTGAACACGTTCTCCATCGATTGCGGATCCGGAGTCAAGCCCCATGCCATGAACAACATGTCGAAGTCGCCTTTTTTACGCTTCTCGACAACAGCGTTGAAGTCCATTTGCTCTGCGGTAAGCTCGATGCCGAGCTCTTTCCAGTTCGCTTGGGCGACCGGAATGATCGCATCATTGACCGGGTTCGGAGAAGAAGCGGTGAACGTAACCTTGAACTTCTGTCCATCCTTCTCGCGAATGCCGTCGGCACCTACCGTCCAGCCTGCTTCATCCAGCAATTGCTTCGCTTTTTCCAGATTGAAATCGTACTTCGTTACTTCATCCGTGTAAGACCAAGAGTCCTTCGATTGCGGAATGTCAATGACATCCGCATAGCCTTGGTAGACCGCCTCAACGATTTGCTCGCGATCCAGTCCGTAAGTCAGCGCTTGGCGAACGCGCTTGTCTTGGAACATTTCTTTGTTATGGTTGAAGGCAATATAGCCGTAACCGTTCGTGCGGAACAGGTTGATGTCCAGGAAGCCCAGTTCCTGAAGCTGCTCTACCTGGTCTTTCGATACGGTAACCATGTCCATATCGGTTTCACCGGTTTGCAGCAATTGCACATTGGTTTCGTCTGTCGTAAATTTGAAGATCAGGTTCGGAATCTTCGGTGCGCCGAGATGGAAGTTCTCGTTCCCGGACAATACCGCTTCCTGTCCCGGAACGAACTTCTCCAGTTTGTAAGCGCCGTTGCCGAGCGGCTTCGTGAACAAATCTTTCATATAAGACAGATCGCCTTGCTTGTAATCCTTGCCATAGTATTCCTTGGATAGAACTCCTCCGTCACCGATGGCACCCAGCGCGAGAGCACGCGGCTCCAGCGTATTGATTTCAATTGTTCTCGGATCGATAACCTTGATCCCTTCAACGGAAGTCGCTTTGCCGTCTTTGTATTCTTGGCCGCCCTTGATGGCTGCATCCTTGACGATATCTGTCGGACCGTCATAAGACTTGTCATGCAGTACGGTTAATGTAAATGCAACATCTTCCGCCGTCAACGGGGAACCATCGCTGAACTTCAAGCCGTCCTTCAGCTTGAACGTGTAAGTAAGCTTATCATCCGAAATGGTGTATTCTTCCGCCAAATCCGGGGAATACGTTCCATCTTTGTTAATTTGAAGCAAGCCGGCGAACAATGCTTGTGTCACATACTTATCATATGCAGATTCAGCAAAGACCGGATTTAAGATGCCGCTTGGTGCAGTGATTCCGATGATAGCTGTATCTGTCCGGTTTGTCGCCGTTGCTGGAGACTTGCTCTTGTCCGTTGCCGGAATCAAGCCGTCAGCGACCAACTCGCCGTCTGCACCGTTATCTCCGCCAGGTGACTCTTGAGTTTGTCCTGCGGAATCGCCGTTGCCGCTATCGCTTCCGCCGCAAGCGGACAGCACGAGCGTCAAGGACAGGAGCAGGCACATCATGATGCTGAATCTTTTCTTCACTTTATTCTCCCCCTGATGTTCAATTTCTGATGTTTTTTGTAACCTTTGTAACTAGAAGTAGTTATAAAGTTGTATACATAAAAAATCATCGCGATGAGTAAAAAACGTTCGTTAACGCTTTATAGAACATTGGTCAAATAAGTTTGCAAAAAACCCCCATTTCATAAGCAGGAAACGAATATTTTTTCATAATACTACTTTATAATTTCGGTTTTGTAAATCCCTTTATGCTTTTTAATTTGAAAGTTTGTGGTTTTATGACGATAACTTTTTTTTATCAATTGTAGTAGAAAAGTCCGGGAAGCGCGCGGTTTTCGGCATGCCGAGTACGGAGGATAGTCGCATTTTTCGTCAAAATGTCCATCTTAGAGAAGACAAATTTCACAAAAATCCACCACTGGCGTTCATTTGCATGTTCTTTCACTTTTTTGCATAAACCTTGCATTCCCTGTTCAAAAACAGAAACAAAAAAAGAAGCCCCGTTATTGTTATGTAATTCCAATAGAATGGGGCGGCATCGTTGTTATCTTATTATCTAAAAAATTACAAATAATGCGTTGCTTTTTCCATTCCTTGATCTAAAATGATCATTCGCTCCGGCTGAGGCTCCATTACCGGCTTGCGTGACTTGCCATAGCGGGTAAGCAGCGTCTCGACGGACATGGCCATCACTTTGGGCACCATCTGCTCCGAGTGTTCTCTCAGTCTCATCTTCCCTTGAGGATGAATGACGCTCATCAGCAGACGCAAATATTGGCGCGTACACCAGGAAAATAAGCCTCGCGGCAGCTCCCGCACGGTGAACCCGAATTGCTCTGGTCCCCGATGGATCATGCTTACGCCGTACAACGCCTTCACATTCGCCTTCAGCTCCGGATGATCCATAATATAATCCGCAAGCTCCGGCAGCGATTTCTCTACAGCGCGTATCATCTGTATTGCAAGCTGGACGGGTGACCGCGAACGCCGGCCAATCTCGTACAGCCGCTTGTTATCGAAATGAAGCTCCAGTATCTCATCGTCCCGCTTCAATTCGATGCCGTCATCCAATTGAAGCGTCTGCCCATGATACGGGCGGACCCGGAAATGAAACACCGGATCTTGGCGATTCGTCGTCTGGAGACCGTACAGCACATGGAACGCCTTCTCATATAGAAGCCAGCCGCTGATAATGCCGCGCTTCAACCAGGAAGGATTGTTGATCTTCTCCTTCTCGGTCTCCTTGATCAGCTCATCTACGCGAACGCAGGACAGCTCGCGCTCTGCCGCTTCCTTCAAAAACCGCTCCAATGCCTTCATCATGATGCCCGGAGCTTCCTTATCGGCACCAAGCGTATGGCCGCAATCGTGCAGGAGCAGAACCTCTCCACCCCGGCAGCGCTTCAGCATGCGCCGGAACAGCCGCTCCTCGCCGACCTTCTTCCGCCAATCGTTGAACATGCCGGACCAGAGTATAATTTGAAGATGACCGAGATTTCCATAATCAAATAAATTGACAATCCCCCACGGAGGACGATAATAGTGAGATTGTTGTCCAGTAGCGGACATAATGATATCCGACGTTTTGCGAATTTGCTGTTTCACCGTTTTCGGACGCATCAGCCAGTTGGATTTATGGACGTAGTTATGGATGCCAATCAAATGCCCCTCATCGCTCATTCGCTTCAGCAATTCGGGGTCCTTCTCCGCGTGTATGCCAACGACAAAGAAGGTTGCCTTGGCGTTGTATTTCTTCAATAGATCCAGCAGCTGCGGCGTATATTCGGGATCTGGCCCGTCATCGAACGTCAGCGCCAGCTTCGAATCCGATCTGCCCTTTTGGAACACGCGGAAACCGAATAATCGGCTGATGATACCTGGTAGAAACGCATAAAACGTCAGGATGTAAAAGCACCATAATAAAATGATTTCCATCCCAATTTCCCCGTTTCATTCTTATATCTATACCCCTGTGAGGCGATAAGTTTATTGTAACATATCATGAAAGAATAGGCACTGGAATTCATTTTCGTGTACAATGAGATCCAAGCAAAGAATAGGGAGAAAAGGAGTTATTTTATGATCGCGTTTTACCGCAAATATTGGAGAACGGCTTTTGACATTGGACTGCTCATACTGACGATCTACCTTATCATGTATAGCTTCAGTTATCTGTATTCCATCGCCAAGCCTATTTTCCTTGCCTTCATTGTGTACATGCTTATTGAACCGCTAGCCGGATTTCTCCATCGACGCGGCGTCAACAAGGCGATCGCTTCCGCCCTGTCGGTAGGGCTGTTTATTTTGCTCATTTTGGGCGCTATTTTTGGTCTTGGCTTCATTGTGATGAAGCAGGCGATTGAACTCCAACAGAGATTGCCTAAATATATTGAAGTCCTTCAGAAGGAATTTGCGAACATTACCGCGTTCCTTCATCAGAAATACGAGGCGCTCCCCGAAGACATGACGACGCGCCTGAATGAATATGTCGGAACGATCGCGAAGAAAGGCTCGCAAATCGCGCTCGATTTTTTAAGCTGGATTATCAATAATGTTTCCTCCTTCTCGGCGTTCACCGTCAATTTCGGCATCGCGATTATACTGGCATACTTCCTCAGCATCGAGATCGATACGTGGAAAAGAGCCGCGCGCACGCATACGCCCAAAACATTTCGGCATGCGTATACATTTCTGAAGGAAAATGTTATTAAAGGGATCGCTGCCTATTTGAAAGCACAGCTGAAGCTGATCTCGATTACATTCGGCATCATTTTCATCTCGCTGCTGCTTCTTGGCGTGAGCAATGCGTTTCTGATCGGACTCTTGTCCGCTGTGTTCGATCTGCTGCCGCTGCTTGGCGTTCCGGTCATCTTTATTCCGTGGATTGTATACTTGTTCATCGCAGGGAACAGTTGGCTCGCCATTTGGCTCACGGTCGTTTTGGGCGTCACGCTGATTACCCGTCAAATATTAGATCCGAAAATTACGGGCAATACGTTAGGCGTGTCTGCGTTTACGATGCTTTCCTTTATGATATTGTCTTTGTCGTTATTTGGTGTCGTCGGGGTCGTCCTCTCCCCTATTCTTCTTATCTTGGTCAAGGCTCTCTATGATCAAGGGTATTTGAATAGATGGATTCGTATACCAAAAGAAGAGTTCGATGCCTACCCTTTCCCGGAAGGACCGGATGCGAATGACGGAACCGTGCGGGATTCGGACAATAAATAATTTTCCTGCCGGCACGCAGCCGCTGCCGCGCGGACAAGCCTGAACAGGCGGTTACCGCGTGCTGCGGCGCGGCAAGCCGGAATTCTCATGCTCGGCGAGCAGATCCATGACTTTGCCGAACAAGGCGGTTGCCCGGTGGGAGGGCCCGGCGGGCTCATCCTCAAAGACGACGCTCACCGCATATTTGGGCTTCTCGGCCGGACCATAGCCGACGAACCATGTATGCAGCCGCCCGCTTCCATAAGCATCGGCCTGCGCGGTTCCGCTCTTGCCCGCCAGCCGCCAGGTCGCTTGACGAAGCGACTGCCCCGTTCCATAGGCGACGGTATCCTCCATCCAATGGCGCACCTGTCTTGCCGTCTGCGGCTTCATCACCCGTTCGCCTCCTATTCCGGCAGCGAAGCGGGCGAAAGAAAGCCCGTTCGCATAGCGGAGCTCCTGGACGAGACGAGGCTCTCCTGCCGCTCCGTCCTGAAGCAGCGTTGCGACATAATTGGCAGCCGCCAACGGCGTAAGACGCACATTGCGCTGACCGATGCCAAGCTGCGCCCTCTCTCCCCCGTCAATCATTCCATTTTCCTCTCCCGCCGCAAATATCCGGCTCGCCTCCTCTCCATCAAAATGCTTCAACTCATTATGCCCGCGCCCATCCGAAGAGCTCATGCCGACAATGCCTGCCAGACCTGCACGCTTGGCGAACGCCTCCAGC
The DNA here is from genome assembly GCF_003591545.1 of Paenibacillus thiaminolyticus. Lineage (GTDB taxonomy): Bacteria > Bacillota > Bacilli > Paenibacillales > Paenibacillaceae > Paenibacillus_B > Paenibacillus_B thiaminolyticus_A. The sequence goes on along the minus strand of NZ_QYZD01000044.1, from coordinate 23,198 downwards.
CCGGCGGGGCTCATCCGTTCGGCAAGCTCGGCGAAGACGACATTGCAGGATTCCGCCAACGCCTCGCGGAGCGTCAATGTTCCGTGCCCGTCTTTAAGCCAGCAGGATAAACCGTATTTGCCATACTCGCCGCTGCAATGGAATTGCTCTTGCGGATCCGTGACTTGGGCTTCGAGCGCGGCAGCTGCGATGAACAGCTTATACACGGAACCCGGGGGCAGCGCTTTGAGCGCCCGGTTATTCCAGGCCCCCTGCTCGGGCATCACATGGTTCGGATCGGCGGCCGGGCGGGACACCATCGCTACGACATCGCGCGTCGCCGCATCGAGCACGACGACAGAGCCCTTCGTCATCCCCGCTTCATCCGCGGCTACCCCGATGGCAGCCTCGATCTCGCGATCTGCCGTCGTGACAAGCTGCAGCGGATAATACGGATTGTCCGGGCGCCGGATCCGAATATCGAGACCATACAGCGGACGCTGATCCGCGTCGGTATAATGGACGAGAATCGTCGGACCGAGGCTCCGGAGCAGAGGCTCGAACGACCGCTCCAGGCCTGACATTCCGCTCGTCCCGGACATCCCGCCTTTGGCTTGCTCCCCGGCGGATTGCGCGACAAAGCCGATCCATTGCGGCGTATTCTTGCCGAACGGATACCTTGTCGTGATCGGAAGGGAGCGCACCCCGTCCCAGCCGGAAGCATTCAGCCTCCGGGATTGCTCCGGCGTGAGCGGATGGGGCAGCTTGCTGTCCCGGGACGAAGGCCATACGAGCGGTTCGGTAACGCTCTCCCAACGCGCCCGCACGTCTCGCTCCGTCGTATGGAACCAGAGTGCCAGCGTGCGCACCGCTTCGGATGGTATCGAATCACGATGAACGGGGAACAGAACGGCGGCCTGCACGGCCACTCCCGTGTAGGGACGGCCGCTGCGATCCAGGATCGCCCCCCGGCCGTCATCGAGCACGATGCCTCGTTCCCGCTGTATAATGGAACGCTGCAGAAGCGTATGCACGCCCCCCTGCACGGGACGATGCGGCTCGATAAGCTGCAGCCAGCCGAGCCGCATAATGTAGATGCCAAGCACCGCCGCAATCAAGATGCTTGCCGCCGCTATCCGTCCCCGTGCAAGCGTCAACAGCCCGGCAAGCTGCGTGCCGATTTTCCATTTGCGCGTCTCCATGCCAATCCTCCTTCCGTGGATACTCCAATCTACATGCTCCTACGTCCAGTATCGACGGAAACGCGTACAAAAAAACTGCCCCCTGAAGCAGAGGGCAGTATAACGCCGGTTTTTCGTTAATTTAGTTGAAATTGGGCAAGCCGCTCCATCAGATGCTTCGACACGGATTCCAGCTCTTGCGACAACGATACGAGCTGCTCGGATACCGACTTCTGCTCCTCGCTCAAGGAAGCGACTTCTTCCGTCGTCGCTGCCGACTGTTCGGCCACCGCCCCGACATTCGTCATCGCTCCCGTCAGCATGCGCTGCGTCTCATCCAGCTCGTTGACCGCTTCTGTCGCCTGATCCAGCTTCGCCATGAACAGGCCCATATGCTGCTGAACTTCCTGGAAGAGCGAATCGGCTCCATGCACAGCGGCGAGCTGCTCCTCGAACACCGGCCGGATTCCGCTCAGCATCTCGATCGTCTCCGACATTTCCCGTTCGATCGCTTCCGTTCTCTCCCTGACGTGTTCAATCGCACGCGCCGACTCATCCGCCAGGCTGCGGATCTCATCTGCGACGACAAGGAATCCGCGTCCCGCGGAACCTGCACGCGCCGCCTCGATTGCGGCATTCAGCGATAAAATATTGGTCTGCTTCGCAATCTGCGTCAACAGGTCAAGAATATTGCGAATCGACCCCGATCCGCTCTTCAGTGCATCGACCTTGCCGACAAGGGCGTGAATGCGTCTCTCGGTCAGCCCGGTTTTGCGCCCGAGCTCCTCCATATAAGCGGAGCCGCGCTGTCCGGCCGCCTCCACTTCCGTGGCCGCACTGTACATTTCCACGTTCAGATCGATCACTTGCAGCATTTGCTCCGATGTGCGGCCGGTCCATTCATTGCCCCGCTCCGCTTCGGCGGCCAGCATCGTCGAACCGTGCGCGATCTCTTCCGTTGCCAGGGCAATCTCCTCGGCGGAATGAGAGGTCGCACGGGATGCCTCCGTCAGCTTCCCTGCCGTTGCCAGCACGGCCTGGGCGGATTCCTCCGTCCGTCCGACCAGTTCGCCGATTCGGGCCATCATCGCGTTGAAGCTGGCGGCCACCCGCCCGATATCATCCTGGGAGCGGTGCCTCATCTGCAGGCCGAGCCGTCCCCTCGCTCCCTCCTCCATCAGATGGCTAAGCCGTTCAAGCGGATAGCCGATGCTCCGGATGACATACCAGCCGATGAGCAGCGCAACAGCAAGCGAGATAGCGATCGCCGCCCACGACACATTCCGGATCGTGATCGTATCCTTAAGCAATACATTGGACGGCGTGAAGCCGTTCAGCGTCCAGCCGGTCACGGGTGAACGGTAATAAGCGCCAAGAAGCTCGGTGCCATTCGCATCCGAGGCCCGTCCTCGCCCGCTAGCAGTGTCCGGCTTGACAGCAAGGCGGGTGCCTGGCGGCTCGTTAACGGTTTCCGTCTGCTCCGAGAAGATCAGCTTGCCTTCGGCATCAATGATCTGGGCGAAGGCGCCCTCTTCCGTCTTCCAGCGGATCTGCTCTTGCAGCCCGGACAAATAGATTTCCACTACTACGACATATTGCGTTGTTCCCGTATATGTATTTTTGACGGAACGGACGAGCCCGAACGCCGCATCCGGGCTGGTGCCGGAGATTCCGGTCGCCTTCGTAGGCAGCCACAGCACCTCCCCTTGCTGCTCCTTCGCCTGCGCCTGCGTGAACCAGCTCGCCTGGCGCAACTCCTTGAGCTTTTCCGCCGATGCGCCGGATGTGAAGGCAGGCTCCTTCTCATTCACGGGAAGCATGTAGATGCCGTGCAAAGTCGGATTGCCGATCACATAGGATTTCAAGTGATTCTCGACCCGAACCCGATTTTGCAGCTTCTCATATTCATTGCCTTCACGCTGAAGCGCGGCTTCCAAAAAAGCGGCCTGTATATCTTGGTTGAACAGAATCTGGGTGGATAATTCGGAGTAGTTGGTGAAGAACAAATCCAGCTTCTCCCCCACTTGAATCAACGTCTGTTCCTGTGCTTGGGCGACTTGACTTTGAATGATATTGCGTGCCTGAAAAAACGAAAACAGCCCCACCGAACCGACAAGAAGCGCAATGCTTACGAAAAAGACGAGAAACAGCTTCATCCCGACCGAACGCAGCGGATGGAAAGAATGTCTAGCACCAGAAGCGCGTTGTTCCCCGGCATTCCCGCGTAGTCGTGTATGCATGGACAGCACCTCTCCTCCATCAACAATATCAAGGTCATTCGAACTACAACCATGTCTTATGCACTACTTCGACAACTTCCCGCGGAATCCCTTTCTCATATTTGGAAGCACATCCACCATTTTGTGACTAAATGTGCACAAAAACAAAATAATGCAGAACAAAACGTTCCATAAATGATGCAGCAAGCTTCTGTTAACGCTCTTAACCGAGCCGGCTTAACTTCGATGCTTCCTCCAAAGTCCTCCCTGTAACACCTTATGAAGACTCTCCCAACCGTTCAGGTGGTACTCTGCACGTCTTACGCTCATTCTCCCAATCGTTCAGGTTTACTCGCATGTCTTACGTTCATTCTCCCAACCACTCAGGTATCCTCGCACATCTTACATTCATTCTCCCAACCGCTCAGGTATCCTCCACACGTCTTACGTTCATTCTCCCAACCACTCAGGTTCCTACACATTATGACGATCTGCCACCCGCGCAAAAGGAATTGGTTCCCAATACAATATTGTTAGGCTTAATTTAACTTCCTAATCCAACGGGGATACCGCTCATATGAAGCATTCAATGCATACTTGAAATTTTTCCTGCGCCACGGGGATAGCTTTCATATGGCAGCCGAGACTAAGTGAAAATCCCCTGAGCGGAGGGGAGTTTGCGCATAAGAGCATTCGAGGCATAGTTGTTCTTCCTGCCTAACGGGGATACTGCTCATATGGAGCATTTAATACATACTTGAAAACTTTCCTGCGCCACGGGGATAGTCCTCATATGGAGTATTCAATACATACTTGTAATCTTTCCTGCGCCACGGGGATAGCTTTCATATGGCAGCCGAGACTAATTGAAACTCCCCTGAGCGGAGGGGAGTTTGCACATAAGGAACATTCGAGGCACATTTGTACTTCCTGTCCAACGGGGATACTGCTCATAGGGAGCTTTCAATGCATACTTAAAATTTTTCCTGCGCCACGGGGATAGGGTTCATATGGCAACGAGACTCATTGACCGCCACCTGCTCCTATCTCGTCTCTTCCACCATTCCTGCTCCAACAAAAAAGAACGGCACATCTGCCGCCCGCACCCAGTAATCTTCAGAATAAATAAAATGCCTGCTCCTGGATGGGAGCAGGCTGGGATTCGGTTAAGCCTTTGCTGTCTTTTTCCGCATCATGTCGAAGTAGCGAACCGGTTCGTTCACCTTTATCCGCACGAGCTGCAGCGGATGGCGCGCGGCATCCAGTTCATTGCCGTCGACATCCCACAGCTTGTCGATCGCCTGCTTGAAGAAGGTGCCGTTCGGGCCGAAGAACTCGACTTCCGTTCCCGGCTTGAAGTGGTTCCGCTGCTGAATTGTCGCCATGCCCGTCGCTGGATCGTAGTCCATGACCAGGCCTGCGAAGTCATACGGCGCTGCTTTCTCTTCCGGTTCATAAATGTGATCCTCATGATCCGGCTCGTCATAGAAGAAGCCCGTATTGACGGGACGATTCGCCGCCTTGCGAATCTCATCCAACCATTCCTGCTTCAATTCATAATTGTCCGGATCGGCCATATAGGAATCGATAACTTGGCGATACACGTTAACGACCGTGGCCACATAGTGAATCGACTTCATCCGGCCTTCAATTTTGAAGCTGTCGACGCCGGCATCGATCAGATCGGGCAGATGCTCAATCATGCACAGATCCTTCGAACTCATCGAGAAGGCGTGCTCTTCCTCATCCGCAAGGGCGAGCTGATTCACACCGAGCCGGAATTGCTCCAGCACCGGAGAGCCTACAGCCTCTTCCGGAGTGACGGCCCGATCCGGATCCGGCCGGCCGTCCTCGAACAGATCATATTTCCAGCGGCAGGATTGGCAGCATCCGCCCCGGTTCGAATCCCGGTTCGTGAAATGATTGGACAGCACGCAGCGTCCCGAATAAGAGGAGCACATCGCGCCGTGGATGAATGCCTCGATTTCGATGTCGACATGCTGCTTCATCTCCACAATCTCTTCCAGGCTGGTCTCCCGAGCCAGGACGACGCGCGGCGCGCCTTCTTCCTTCCAGAATTGGACCGTCTGCCAATTGGCAATAGACTGCTGAGTGCTGACATGCACCTCCAGCCCTGGCGTCACGCGCTGTGCCGTCTCGATAATAATTGGATCCGCGGCAATGATGGCGCTGATGCCGACCTGCTCCAGCTGGCGCAGGTACTCCTCAATGCCTTCCAGATCTTCATTATGAGCATAAATGTTCGTCGCCACGAATACTTTCGCTCCGTATTTCCGGGCGAACTCTACGCCTTCCCGCATTTCCTCGAAGCTGAAATTGTCCGCATTCGAGCGCAGACCGTATTTCTGCCCGCCGATATAGACGGCGTCTGCACCATAATGAATCGCGAACTTCAGCTTCTCCAGGTTTCCGGCGGGAGCGAGCAATTCGGGCTTATCCAGTCGATACCGCTTGCCTTTCCATTTGGCAGGCTTCGCTTCGGTTCTCATCGCTGTTCGCTCCCTTCTCAATACACCTGATCTTTATAGAAAAACCCAAACGACAGCTCGCGCTCCGGATCCTGTACGGCCCGTATGCGATCCATCCACTCTTCCTGGAAACGGTATTGGTCCGGATCGCGAAGATAGCTGTCAATCGCTTCCCGATAGACTTTCACGACCGTCTCATTATAGGATACGGACTTCAACAGCCCTTCAATCTTGAAGCTGTCCACCCGCGCATCCAGCAGCGGCTTCAGATCCTCGAGCACACAGATATCATCCGAGCTCATAATATGAGTGCCATTCGCATCCTCGAAGATCGGATATTTCTCCTCACGACGTTCCTGCTCAATAAGGAACAGCTTCCGGCTCATATCGGCACGGCCTTTCTCGTCACGCTCCCCGATATGTGCGAAGTAATGATTCACCAGATGCCGCTTTGAATGATAAATATTCGTCATGCCATGCACTTGAATCTCCACATCCATGTTAGGCAGCTGCTGCTTCATTTCCAGCACCTGTTCCATATTCAGCTCGCGCGCCGCGACGATGCGGCTCGCACCGCGCTTTTGCCAGTATTTCGCCGTCTTATAGTTGGTGGACGTCATCTCTGCGTTCCAGTGCAGCTTCAGCGAAGGCGCGGCTGAGCGCGCGGTCATCAGCACGGCAGGATCGCCGAAGACAATCGCATCCACCTTCAACTGCTCCAGGCAGCGCAAATAGTCGGCCAATTCTTGAAGCCTGTCGTTATGAAATATATTGTTCACCGCCACATACAGCTTCGCCTCGTGGGCGCGGGCATGCAGCAAGCTTGCTTCAATGCTATCGGGCGTCATATTGCCCGGCAGACGCACTCCGTACTTCTCTTCCCCTACCAAGACCGCATTCGCGCCAGCATTAAGCAGACGCGCGACCTCTTCCGTGCTGCCGGCAGTGACGAGCAATTCGGGTTGATACGTCATCGTTCCTTCCCCACTTTCTATTCCCCTGCTGTCTGTTTGCTTTTTTCGATATTTTTCAAATGCTCTTCATACGTTTTGGCGAACAAATGAGTGTAGCTGCCGTCTTTTTTCGTAACGTAGAACAAATAGTCGGTTGACTCCGGCCATATCGCCGCAACGAGCGACGCGCTGCTTGGACTCGCGATCGGGCCTGGCGGCAATCCATCTATCTGATACGTATTATATGGGCTCTCGATGTCCAAGTCCTTATAATACAGCCGTTCCTTCGGCTTGTCCAGCGCGTACTGGACCGTGGCGTCAATCTGAAGCCTCATGCCCTGATCGATGCGATTGAAGATGACTCCGGCCACCAGCGGGCGCTCTTCCTCGACGACGACCTCCCGTTCGATTAACGAAGCGGCAGTCAGCCATTGATGAAGCGTCAGGCTCTTATTCTTCAACTCGGTCTCCCAATCCGGAAGGATGCCGTTCAGCTGCTGCTCCATTTCCCCGAGCATGCGCAAGATAATCTCTTTCTCGCTGCTTCCTTCCTTCATCTCGTACGTTTCCGGGAATAAATATCCTTCGAGCGAATGCTTGATGCGCTCATCAGCCGGAATCTGCGCCGCCAAGCCAGATTGCCCTGACAACCACGCGATGTCATCCGTCAGCTTGAGGAAGGTATCCTTGTTCACATACCCTTCGTCAGCCAGCTTGTCGGCAATCTGCGCGACTGTATAGCCTTCCGGAATCGTAAAGCGAATCATTTTATCCGGAACGACATCGCCCTGATTCAAACTGGCAATAATCTCGTCATACGTAACACCCGGGTAGAAAGCATATGTCCCGGCCTGAAAGCGGGAACCTTCATTTTTATATTTCAAATAACCTTTAAAAATAAGTGCATTCTTAATAACGCCCTCTGCTTCCAGACGGGAAGCAATGCTGGACGTTCCCGTGCCCGGCTCGATAGTGACGGTAATCTCGCGCTCCTCTGTCGGCAGGGGCTGCATGCCGTTCCATACATAACCGATTACGCCGGCCCCCGCTACGATAATCAGAATGAGGAAAGCGGTCATCACCTTCGTTCCAGTCTTCATTCATCCACACTCCTACATGGAAAAAGAGCGGAAAATCCGCCCTTTTTCACAAGTTCATTATCACTGTCTGCGATGAAGCGGCTAGAATTGATCGGCGAACGCGATCTCGTCGTAGCGCTCCATCACGTCTTCCCATTCTTCCTCATCGTCTATCGTCTCAAGCTGCCAGCCGTTGTCGCCTTCCGGCACGATACGGAACAGATCCGGTTCGGCATCCCCGCCTTCGCCCGGTTGCAGCACAGCGTAGGCCCGTCCGCGATACTCGAACTCCGCGACAAGAGACCAGGTTCGGCTCTTCCCCCGCTCGTCCGTCATCTCCACCGCATCGCCATAGACGCTCTTCAACCGTTCAATGAACCGGATGCCCTCATCGGTGCTCACGCTTCATCCTCCTCGGAGCTGACCAGCGTATTGAATGTCTCTTCTACGATATTCCATTCTTCTTCATCTTCGATGATGTACAGCTTCAGATCATCACCGTCTTCTTCATAGCGGAACGCATATACTTCATCGGTCTCTTCGTCTTCGGAATCAACAGGAATTACCATCATATATTTCCGATCAGAACCATCCACTTCGAATTTCATGATGACCTCAAATTCTTCTTCATTGCCCTCATCGTCCGGGATATAAATAATTTCCGGTTCCTCTTGCAAATAATTGTCCTGTGTCATGGTAACCCCTCACCTTCTTGATTGATAGTCAAGATACGTCTGCAAAATTATGGTTGCCGCCATCTTATCAATGACTTGTCTGCGCTTCTTCCGGCTAACATCCGCTTCGAGCAAAGTGCGCTCCGCCGATACCGTACTCAAGCGCTCATCCCACAGGTGAACGGGCAATCCGAACGACTGCTTCAAGACTTCAGCATATGACCTACTTATTTCGCCCCGCGGTCCAATCGTTCCGTTCATGTTCTTCGGCAATCCGATAACAATTTCCTCGACGCCGTGTTCCTTGATGATGTCGCCAATCCGGCGCAGGTCGTCTTCCGGCTTCCGCCGAACGATGACTTCGAGGCCTTGCGCCGTCCAGCCGAACGCGTCGCTGACCGCCACCCCGATCTTGCGGTCCCCGTAATCCAAGCCGAGAATCTTCATTATCGTCTCCTATGTCTGCTTCCGATAAACTCGGGAGCCCGTACGCTTGTTAACGGTGATGATTGAGATAGAAGCGGACCAGCTCCTCGATCAATTCATCCCGCTCCTTCTTCCGTACCAGGCTTCGAGCATTGTTATGCCGCGGGATATAAGCGGGATCCCCGGATAGTAGATAACCGACGATTTGGTTGATGGGATTGTATTCCTTCTCGACAAGGGCATCGTAGACAGACAGCAATATATCTTGGCTGGATGCCTCCTGCTCCTCTGCCTTCACATTGAACTTCATCGTCTTATCCATGGAATTCATCGCCGACACCTCGCTTTACTCTTATCATAACACATACCCGAACAAACGAGAAAATATTCCGCTTCATAGCCTGTATTATTCAATAAATTTTTGTCGAAACGATGAAGCGTCAAGTTTGTTCTTATTTTACTATTTTCCAAGCGGCTGGATCAACAGCCCTATTTCCCGCTTTCCAGTTGCTTAGCTACCAGCTCATCCAGCAGGCGAAGCGCATCGTCGATCTTGCCTGGATCTTTGCCTCCGGCCTGAGCCATGTCCGGACGGCCGCCTCCTCCGCCGCCGCAGACGGAAGCCAGCTCCTTAATCAGCTTGCCCGCATGCAATCCTTGCTTCACCAGCTCCGGAGCGACAGCGACGACCAGGTTCACCTTGCCATCGGCTGCAGATGCCAGCGCGATCACAGAGCCTGGAAGCTTCGCCTTCAGCTCATCGGCCGTCGTGCGCAGCCCGTCCATACCGCCGGCGTCGACCTGTGCCGCCAGCACCGGAATCCCCGCTACGGCGCGGACCCGGTCGGTCAGTTGACCCGCCTCCAGACTGCTCAGCTTCGCCTTCAGCGATTCATTCTCGCGCGCCAGCTCCTTCTCGCGGGCGAACATCGCCTCGACCCGCTTCGGCACGTCGGCTGCGTTCGCCTTCAACAGGCCGGCTGCCTGCTTCAACAGCTCCAATTGGGATTCCATATATTGATAAGCGTGGCGGCCCGTAACGGCTTCCAGGCGTCGGACGCCGGAGCCGATCCCGCTCTCGCTCACCACTTTGAATAATCCGATCTCCGACGTGTTCCGGACATGGCATCCGCCGCACAGCTCGATGCTGTAATCGCCCACTTGGACCACGCGCACGATATCGCCGTACTTCTCGCCGAACAGCGCCATCGCGCCCATCGCCTTCGCTTCGTCAATCGCCTTGGACTCGATCACGACGCCGATGCCGTTCCAAATCTGCTCGTTGACCCGGCGCTCGATATCTTGCAGCTCGTCCGGTTGGATAGCGCCCAGATGCGTGAAGTCGAAGCGAAGCCGCTCCGCCTCCACAAGGGAGCCGGCCTGATTGACATGCTCGCCGAGCACCTGCTTGAGCGCTTTGTGCAGGAGATGGGTGGCGGTATGGTTCTTCACGATGTCTTCCCGTTCGGCGCGGGCAACCGCGGCCTGCACGTTCATGCCAGTGCGAAGCGAACCTTCCGTTACCCGGACGACAAGCACATGCTGTCCGTGAGGCGCCTTGAACACCTCTTCCACGACGGTTGCCGTCCCCGGTGCGGTCAATGTGCCGCCATCGCTTACTTGTCCGCCGCTCTCCGCATAGAAAGGTGTGCGATCGAGCACGATCTGGCAGGAGTCTCCCGCCTTCACTTCCTCGACGGCTTCATTGCCGGCGAACATCGCGACAATGTTGGATTGGGTTACCAACTCATTATAACCAACGAACTCGCTTTTAATCGTCAACTCCGCCAGCGGTCCGCCCTGAATCTTCATGCTCGCTCCGTCCTGTCTCGCGGCACGGGCCCGTTCACGCTGCGCCTGCATCGCTTCATCGAAGCCTTCATGATCGACCGTCAGCCCATGCTCGGCGGCATAATCTTCCGTCAGATCAAGCGGGAAGCCGTACGTGTCGTACAGCTTGAATGCTTCTGCCCCGGTAATCTGCGTCCGTCCTTCCGCGCGGGCGGCTTCCGCCATTTCCCCGAGAATGGCCAGCCCATCGGCCAGCGTCTCGTGGAAGCGCTCCTCTTCATTGCGAATGACTTTCTCGATGAATTCGCGCTTCTCGACAATGTCCGGGTAGTATCCTCCCATGACGTCCCCGACATGCGGGACGAGATCAACGAGGAACGGCCGGTCGATTCCGAGCACTTTGCCATAGCGGACCGCACGGCGCAGCAAACGGCGGATGACGTAGCCGCGGCCTTCATTGGAAGGCAGTACGCCGTCGGCGACAGCGAACACCACCGTGCGCACATGGTCGGCAATCACCTTCAGCGCGACATCGTGCTTCTCATTCTCCTTGTAAGTTACGCCGGCAACGCGGGCGCTAGCCTGAATAATCGGCTGGAACAAGTCGGTATCGAAGTTCGAGTCGACATCCTGCAGGATGGAAGCGAACCGCTCGAGCCCTGCGCCGGTATCGATATTTTTGTTCGGCAGCGGGGTGTAGCTGCCGTCCTTATTGTGATTGAATTGAGAGAATACGAGATTCCATACTTCCAGATAGCGCTCGTTCTCGCCGCTTGGGTAGCATTCCGGGTCGCTCTCCAGCGTGCCGTACTTCTCGCCGCGATCGTAGAAAATCTCTGTGCAAGGACCGCACGGGCCTTCCCCGATATCCCAGAAGTTGTCGTCGCCAGTCTTGATGATATGATCCGCCGGCAGCCCAATTTTCTCATTCCACAGCTTGTATGCCTCTTCATCCTCGTTGTAGACCGTGACATACAACCGGGACGGATTGAACCCGATCCAGCGCTTATCGGTCAGGAACTCCCATGCCCAGGTAATCGCTTCTTCCTTAAAATAATCACCGATGGAGAAGTTGCCGAGCATCTCGAAAAACGTATGGTGACGACGGGTCTTGCCGACATTCTCGATATCGTTCGTGCGGATGCACTTCTGCGAATTGGCAATCCGCGGATTGTCCGGCTTCACACGCCCGTCGAAATACGGCTTCAACGGCGCCATGCCGGCATTGATCCATAACAAGGACGGATCGTTATGCGGGACGAGCGAAGCGCTCGGCTCGATATGATGGCCTTTGCTCTCGAAAAATTCCAACCATTTTGCGCGAATCTCATTGGCTTTCATGCGTACTGACGCCTCCATTTGTCACAAAGTTATTATTGAGTCCGGGTTCGCGGCCGCAAGCAGCTCTGTGCTCTGCGCCTGCCGATGCCCCTTATACAAATAAATCGCCCCTGATAAATCAGGGACGATTGAATCCATCGCGGTACCACCCTGGTTATCCCCCGGCAAGAGACGTCTCCGGACAGGCGGCTCATCGTTCAGTCATGCCGCAGGGCAGTCCGGCGGCCGTCCAGCGGGCGATCGCCTTATCGTTGATAACGGGTCCGACCCGGTGAAGTTCGTTCACGCTCCAAAACTAGCGTTCAGCTGCTCTACTCGATGAAGATTCTTCCAGCCGGCTCCTCATATCGATGCCGGAATCTTCTCTCTGGATCAAGGGCTGCAGCCTACTATAGGTTTTGTCTTCGCTTTATGCCTATTTGTGCCTATTTATCCGATAACATAGTATAAATAAACCCGCGGCGCTTGTCAATGACGCCGGTATCGCCGCATCCGAACAGACGGCTAGCGCCGGCCCGGGCGGCTGACATTCGTTCTCCCCTATAAAAAGAGCCCCTGCCGAAGCTTCTCTCTCGGCAGGGGGCCGGCGGGCCGCCCATTGGCACGCAACATGCATGCCCAATGGGCTTCGCCCAGCTATCCCAAATATTTAATCTGCTGCAGCGTCCGCTTCAGCATCGCAGCCGCTTGCGCCCGGGTCGCCGTTCCCTTAGATCGAAGGTGGACGACGTCATGCCCTGCACGATGCCGCTCGTCACCGCCTTGCCGACCCCGGCCACGGCATAGCGCCCGATCTGGTCTCGGTCCTTGAACTTGTTCAAGGCCGCCGGATCGGCGGTGCTCCTTCGCCGCACCCACTTTCTTTAACGCAAGTGGCGCATCATTTGTTTTTCGCCAGGGGGAGGCTCAACAAATAACATCTTATAGTCATCCCGACTTCGGTCACACCGTTTTGCGACGCACGTAATAGCTGAACACATGGGACAAGACGACTTTGAGCGCGGCAAACACCGGCACGGCCAGAATCATTCCGAGGATGCCGGCGAGCCGCTCTCCGACGAGCAGGGCAAAAATAATCGAGAGCGGATGCATATGCAGCGTCCGGCCAACCACCTGGGGCGAAATAATGTTCCCTTCGAGAATTTGACAGATGGTATTGACGGTAATGACGAAAATCATCATCTTCAATGACATGGTCGAAGCGACGATCAGTGCGGGAGCCGCTCCGAAATAAGGACCGAGATACGGAATGATATTGAAAATGGCCACGAACAGGGCCAGCAGCAGCGCATAAGGCAGTCCGATCAGCCAATAACCGACATAAGCAAGCACCCCGATAATGGCGCAGACGAGGACTTGCCCCCGGATATAGCTCCCGATTGCATTATCGATTTCTTTGAGCATCATGACCATGTGCTTGCGGTGAGTCTTCGGCACATAAGCGATAACGGTCCGTTCGAAGACGTTGAAATCTTTCAAAATATAGAAAATCAAAAAAGGCACGATAAGCGCCATCATGAGGATGTTGAGCGTAGCGCCGAGGTTGTTCATAAATTCGGTGATGACCTTCCCCACCCGCTTCTCCATACCATAAATCCAATCGTTCAGACTGCTTCGGACCGACATGGGCATCAGAGACGACTCGCTGAGGCCATCCATCAGTTCCTCGGCCTTCGCATTCAAGTGAGGCATCTGCTCATTCAATTCCTCCAGTTGCTTCATAATCATCGGAATCATATTGATGAGCAGCACGGTGACACAGGCGATGAATACCGCATAAATGAGCAGCACCGCCATCGGACGGGGAACTTTGCGTTCGCACAGCATATTGACGACCGGATTAAGCACGTAGGCGATAATCATCGCGATGAGGAATGGGGCAAGCACCGATTTCACAATCCCGTACACATTGCCCAGAAGCGGCTTCAACAAGTATAAGAGGTACAGGATGAACAGGGCGAGCAGAACATATACGCCATTGACGAACAGCTTGTTTTTCCAAAAACGCTCCACTGTATTCCACACTCCGTTCGGACGAGCATCATACAGTAAAGTATGTGTAGCTAAACGAAAATTAACTCGTCAGGCTGGCCGTTCCTCATTTTCCAGATGCGCTGATTATCGCTCCCGCGGAAGCGGAGGCCGGGGCGGCGGCGCTCAATCAGGAACCGGCCGTCCACCAGCACATCCGTCAGCCGCAGCAGCTCACGCTGATCCCGGGTTCCTTCCTGCAGCAGCTCCTCCACCGTATATCCGGTGTAGCACCAGACCGTCCGGCCCGCTTCCTTCGCGATGCGGGCCAGCTTCGTAAGCGCACGGGCCTGCAGGAACGGTTCGCCTCCCGATAAGGTGAGATCGGTCAGCGGATTGGAGAGCACATCGGCCGCCACCGCCTCGACGCTCATCAGCGTGCCGCCGTCACTGCGCCAGGAGCTTGGATTGTGGCATCCCGGACAGCGGTGGGGACAGCCGCTGACGAACACGACCGTCCTTAGCCCTTCGCCGTCCACGACACTGTCATGCACAATCGACATCACCCGCAAGCTCATCGATGCTTCACCCGCTCGGTCTCCTCCGTCCGCTTGGCCGAATTCCATTTGCTCATATCGCCGACCAGATAACCGGTAATGCGGCGAATGCGCTCAATGTCATCATCGGTGCCGCCGCAGACGGGGCATGCATCCTCGATCGTGTCCTGGTGGCCGCAGCGGCGGCAGCGATCAACCGGATGGTTCATCGATCCGTAGCCGATCCCGTTCTCTGCCATGGCACGCACAATCCGATCGAGCGCTTGCGGGTTCGCTTTGGCGCTGCCGTCCAGCTCGACATATGTAATATGACCGGCGTTGCACAAGGCATGGTACGGCCCTTCGATGCGGATTTTGTTATACGCCTTGATCGGGTAATAGACCGGAACATGAAATGAATTCGTATAGTAATCGCGATCGGTAATTCCCGGAAGGCGGCCGAAATCATCCCGATCGCGCTTCGTGAATTTGCCGGACAGCCCTTCTGCCGGGGTCGCGATAAGCGAATAGTTCATCCCGGTAGACGCCACAGCTTCATCCATCCGGCGGCGCATATGGGCCACAATGTCAAGACCAAGCTGGCGTGCCTCCTCGGATTGGCCGTGATGGGAGCCGGTCAGGGCGACAAGCGCCTCGGCCAGCCCGATGAAGCCGACGCTGAGCGTGCCCTGCTTCAAGACGTCGCGCAGCTCGTCCTCCGGCTGAAGCCGCTCGCTGCCGCGCCAGACGCCCTGCTGCATCAGGAAAGCGAAATCGCGGGCCCGCTTCCGTGCTTGATACTCATAGCGCGTAGCCAGCTGTCGCACGGCAATGGCCAGCATATCGTCCAGCAGTCTGAAAAAAGCTTCCTTCGTGCGGGCCAGCAGCGCGATCCGGACCAGATTAAGCGACGTAAAGGACAGATTGCCGCGCCCCTGCGGCGTCGACGGGCCGTTCACATTGGCCATGACCCGGGTGCGGCAGCCCATATAACAGACCTCGCTCTCCGGCGTTCCGTCGTCATGCTCCTTGTTGAAGGGCGCGTCCATGAAGGCGAAGTTCGGGAACAGCCGCTCCGCTGTCGTCGCCAGCGCCAGCTCGTACAGATCGCGGTTCGGGTCTTGCTCTCCGAAGTTGACGCCTGTTTTTACTTTGAAGATCTGAATCGGAAAGATCGGCGTCTCTCCCTTGCCCAACCCCGCTCTCGTCGCCATCAGCAGTTGTCTGACGAGCATGCGCCCTTCACGCGACGTATCGGTCCCGTAATTGATGGAAATGAACGGAACTTGTCCCCCGCCGCGCGAATGCATCGAATTGGCGTTATGGACGAAGGCTTCGCATGCCTGGTACACGTCGCGCTCCGTCAGCCGCCAAGCTTCCTGTTCCCGGTCGAGCTCCGGCTGCAGTGGCAGCGAATCAAGGTAGGCCAGATGGCGCCGGAACGTCTTGCCTACATACGGGGCAAGATCGTAATCGAAGGCAGGATACGCTTGTCCGCCATGCTGCTGGTTCTGATTCGCCTGCAATATGATCGAGGCCAGAGCGAGCGCGCTCTTGATATCCTGCGGCTCCCGCATATGACCGTGGCCGGTATTGAAGCCTCGCTTCAGCAATTGTCCGAGCGGGATTTGGCAGCAGGTCGTCGTTCCGTACGCGTAGAAATCAAGATCGTGAGGATACAACAGATTGTCCTCGATCGCTTCCCGCGCTTCTGGAGCGAGCAAGTAATTCATCGCATACCAACGTGAGCATTCGCTGGCCATCTTGCTCATGATGCCCATCGGAGATCGGCCGTCCACATTCGCATTTTCGCGCATCAGATCCGAATCGCTGTCCCGTACAATCTCGTGCAGCGACCCCGTCAGCGGATGATTGTCCGGCAGCGTGCCGCCATCCCCCTTCCGGGCGCTCCCCCAGGATGCCCAAGGCATCGGTCCGGCACCTCCCGCACTCTCTTCGGCAACGTTCGCATCGCGCAATCGCGGCATGATCGTCATCGCTACTCCACCCTTTCATATCGTCTCTATTGATATTTCCGCACTCTAAAACACTATATGTAGTATGATCGTTTTAAAGAAGACACAATATGTATTATCTACAAATGAGGAAGCTTGCAATATGAGATCTGTCACACAGCCCGGCGGCCGCCGGAACGGCAAAAAGCGTCCATGCATCGCCCGGGGGCAGCATGAACGCTTTTGTTCGCTTTATACCGATTTGTGACCATTCCGTTATGAAGAAGCATGCGCTTCCGGATAGGGCGGGGTCATAAATTCATCGCCAAAAAATAAATCGTCGAGCGAGCTCAACGTTCCGTCTTCTTCCACCTGGAACACCGACATTTTATCGCCGTTAACGGTCAACTCGATAAAGCATCCCCAGCAGTAGAACTGGTGGGCGCCAATTTTCCCGATATCTTTGGAATTGCAATTCGGGCATCGCATCATCGTTCTTCACCATTCCGTCCATTAGACTAATTTGATTGTGCGCTTGCGCTTCCGCTCTCTTCCACGACGATTACATCGGTGCCCCATTTCAAGCGGCTCATTCCTTCAATCTGCCGTCTTCCTTCCAGAAGGTCCGCAAGCAGGCCGTCTGAAATTTCCAGACCTGTTATCTGGTTACCCATATTGGGCTGAAAATAAACATCGGCGACCCATCCGAGCTGGGAGCCTTCCGAAGTCATGACCGGCAATCCTTTCAATGCAGCCTCTCCCGACAGAAATGCCCGTTCCGGCGAGGCGCTGGCCGTCATCTGCACAGCATCGCCGCTCGCAATCATGACTGCATCATCCCCGAATGCGGTCACATCCTTCCACTGCACCAGCATATCCTGCTTACGGACTCGGCTGACAAGCTGAAGATGGGTAATCTCCCATTCGGGAGTGATGCAGATATCTTTCACTTTGGATATTTGCCGGCCCGTACCGATATCGAACACAGGCAGGCCGATCAGCTCCAGCAACTTCATTCCGGGGCCCTCCTTCGGTTCATGGCACATACGGCTTCGCCGCACGGGCGCGCCTGTCCGCCGATTGCGCTCCACTCGCCGCGGGTCCCGCCCCTCGATGATGTCTAGCGGACTCCTTAATTTCTACTACGGACGCGATTGGCGATGGTTGCAATTTGTTGCGACACAATATCGGCTTGCTCTATAGTATTGCCCAATCCGAAGCTGAATCTAACGGCGGTGCTCGTGCGAAGCTCGGACAGCTTCATCGCTTCGAGCACATGCGACACTTCCAAGGAACCGGATGTGCAAGCGGAGCCGCTGGCCGCCATAATGCCTGCGAGATCAAGATTCATCAGCAGCGTCTCTGTCGGAATGTCCAACACGCTCACATTAAGAATGTGAGGCAGATGCTGCTCGGGATGCCCATTGTACGCGACCCGATCTCCCAGTGCGGACACCAGCTTCGACCAGAGCGCAGCCCTCACTTGCTTGGTCAGGCGCACCTTGTCCTCCCGTTCATCCTCTGCAACGCGAAGCGCGGCCGCGAAGCCCGCGATTCCGGCCACATTCTCCGTCCCCGCCCGGCGCTTCCGCTCCTGATTGCCCCCGTGAAGCATCGGCTCCCACTCCGTCCCTTGACGGATATACAAGCAGCCGACTCCCTTCGGACCATTGATCTTGTGGGCGGAGAAGCTGGCCATGTCGACCGGCCAATCCCTCAGTTGGAACGGCAGCAATCCGAGCGCCTGAACGGCGTCGGTATGCATCACCATCCCGTGCTCTCGCACCAGCTGTCCGATCTCGCGAATCGGCTGCAGCGTACCCACCTCGTTGTTGCCCGTCATGACGCTCACCAGGCAAGTATTCGGCCGGAGCGCCTCCTGAATGCGCTCCGGCGCGACGAGACCCGTCTCGTCCGGCGCGACGTAGGTCACTTCCACGCCGAATTGCTCCAAATAACGGCAAGCGTGGAGCACCGCATGATGCTCCACTTCCGTCGTTACGACATGAGGCGGACGTTCCCGTCCGTGCTTCCGCCAGGCGGCATGGACCACGCCGAACAACGCCGCGTTATCGCTCTCCGTCCCGCCGCTTGTAAAGACGAGCTCCTGCGGCCGGCAGCCGAGCCGCTCCGCGACGCTGTCCCGCGCCCGGGTCAAGGCCGCTGTCGCTTCGCGGCCGGCGGCGTGAACGCTGGAGGCATTGCCATACACGTCCCGCATGACCGCGATCATCGCTTCCGCCGCCTCCGGGTGAAGCGGCGTCGTCGCGGCATGATCGAAATAAATTCGTTCCATTTCGCTTCCCTCGCGATCGTCAAATATAGAACATATAGCTTTCCCGCATGTTCTCATCCTTGTACGAGATCAGATCCGCAAGCGTTGTCGAATCGAGCACCTGGGCGATGCTGTCGCGAATGCGAAGCCACAGATCGCGCTTGGCCGGATCATCCTCTTCCGTGAAGTCGACCGGAGAGATCGGGCCTTCCAGCACGCGGATAATTTCACCTGCCGTGACCTGCTCCGGGCTCTCCGGCAATATATATCCGCCGTAGGCTCCCCGTATGCTCTTAACCAAGCCCGCGTTGCGGAGCGGCGCAATCAATTGTTCAAGATAATGCTCGGAGAGATTGTTCTTCTCCGCGATGCTCTTCAAGGAAGTCGGGCCTTCGCCGTAGCTCCTGGCCAGCTCCATCATAATCGTCAGCCCGTAACGGCCCTTCGTTGATATTTTCATTATTACACCTCATTTATTGATTGTTTCTGTCCAATTCAATGTATTCCGATTAAGGCACCCCGTATATCGTAACATAACTATCTCCGTTATGGACAATAATCTGACAGGCTATTCGGATAAAGTTCTGTATCGATCGACGTATATGTTCACACAATAGGGTATATATGGTAAATTGTTGATATATGTGATGATAGCGTATTCATGCAATTCGCAGTTCGAAAGAAGGTGATTCTGTGAGTTCGGAACAAAGACTCGTCGGCGAATTAATCTACGAGTATCGGAAGAAGGCAAGGTACACGCTTCGTCAGTTGTCGGACTTGTCTGGCATTCCCAAAGGAACGATATCGAAAATCGAAAGAGGGGAAACAAAGCGCCCTGAATTGGCGACCGTTCTCGCGCTGACATCCCCCTTGTCCATTCCATATGCGGATGTCGTGAGTCATTACCTTGTGATGGAGAGGCGCAAGAGTTTTCTGCAACCTATGCTGCAGGAAGCGATTCGAACAGGTGACATAGAGGTAATGGTGAAGATTGCCGCCCGGTTCCTGGAATGCGACGGCGCAGACAGCTATGACTTAACCGCGGAGCTATACCACATGACAGAGTCAATAACCGATGTCACGGTCAGACTTGGATTGTTCGAACTTATCACAAACTACGCCAGAGAGCATGGCATACAGCCTTATTTGGCCAAAGCTTTATTCCAGACGTACTTGATTCAACGAAATGATTTCAGCAAGCTGGATCTCACTTTTCATACCGGAACCTATCTGCTGAATTACATCAATTTTTTCTCGGAAGAGGACAAGGCGTTGCTTCACTTCAAGCTGGGGTTTCATGCCTACGCGCTGCAGCTTTATGAGAAGTGTATCGAACTGTGTATCCCTGTCGGCAAAAAGTATAAGAGCGATCACCTTACGCAGGCACGTGCCCTGCTCCTTATTTGCAATTCCTATTACTATCTAGGCGATTACTTTTTAGCGGAGCAGTACCTATATGAATGTAAAAAGTACCCTTTCGCAGAGATTCAAGAAAATGTTAAGCTCACTGAAGCTTGTATCGTGGGTCGAAAAGGAAACAGCAAACAGGCCATATCGCAACTCTTCATCTGTTTAGAACAGTCCTCACCCAATAATACGATCCATGTCATCAATGAGCTACTCGAGCTATACCTCCTAATTCAAGATATTGACGCTATAGAACAATTAATTGAGAATGAATCCCGAATATTGAATGCAGAATACAACACACCATTTAAAAAATCTGAATTAGCCCTATATTTTAAATTGAAGGCGGGCTATTACATATTGATGAAACAATATGAAGATGCGATTGACTGTTATATAAAGAGTGCAATACTTTACTCAGAAATTAGTGCCTTTAAAGATTCTAATGAGTGCTTTTATTTATTGTTTAAATTGTTAACGAGCACGAAAGTTAATCCAGCAGTTACTGATCAATTAAGAGAAGCATACAATATATTACGTAAATAATAATTATGATGGTGGTGATTAGCATGTACAAGAAAGCATTGCGTATAGGGCTTATAATTTCTGTTTTACTGCTTAGTGCACCATCCTTTCCACTGAATGATACAAGTAGCACTTTTGCTGATAATAGTCAATATCATTTGTTATTTTGGAATACTGGGGAACCTGGCGGGTGGTAATCGTATAAAGTACACATTGTCGAGGTATGTATGCTTATCTATTACCAGCGTCCTGAGAACAATGTAATCTTTTTGAATTGGATAGTAGAAATGAATTTGACTGAAACGGCAGTTCCACTGTCTTTATGGTTCTATTTCTAGACGCATGACCTAAAAGATGTAAAAACGATCCTTTTATTCGTTTTTACATCTTTTTTGTATGTATGGACAATAACTCTAAGCTCTCTTGCTTAAGGAAACACTCAAATTTTGACAGAACATGACAATTTAAGTCGAAATGTTTTTAAATTTGAAATATTTAGAGGGATGTTGAAACCTGAATTATATTGATATTGAGAAAGGGGGCAATCCACTCTCAATGGCTACTCATGATGAAGAGTTATTTATTTTACAGAAGGTTGAAGAGTTACGCCTACGCTTGAAAAGAGCGGTGGGTACCATAAAAAGTTTAAGTGATGAACGTGTAGTTAAGCTTAGTCAGGAACTTGATTCTTACATATTGCAGCTTCAAAAAAAGAATTACTTAAATAGAGCAAAGGCAAATAACACGAAAAGGATAGCGAAAATGACAGAGGGCAGTTAGTTGAATTCTATAATTTCCTTGAAACAAGAAAGCATAATTGCATCAAAGAGATGCAAAACGTAGAAAGAACTGAGAGGAAATAATAGATTGTATTTGAAAAAGCCTTTCCCTAACGGTACAGAATGTATATACTCAAAGGGAAATATAACCAATTAATACACTGAAATGTAATTTTCTAAAAAAGGTTGTACCAAGAAGGCCTTCTCGTCTTCTTGTTGCAATAAATAGAGCCGATTCCTGATAAGCTTAGGCGGGCAGTACCGGGAATCGACTCCGTGCGCTCTTTCCTTTGCGGTGCAAAGAAAACAGCTTAGATGATTATAACACAACAGGATCTTTCCACAAAACAAAGGAAAGGGCAGCCCTTTTTATAAGGAGGGATGCCCTTTTGTTGTTGTTAGATCATCCAGAATTCGCGCTTATCATCTAGAGAGGCAGAACCATAGTTGATAGTCTGTCGAGGAGTTTCATTCAATTTTATGAAAGTGATGGTTACATTCCAAAATTGGAGGTTAGTAAGTAATGCGAAAAATTACGATATTTGCCGTTTGTCTGTTCGGAAGTGCTTCTTTGCTTATGGCTTCAGGTGCATTCGCCGAAAAAAACTCCACAATGGTTTCTACAGCAGTAATTCATGATGTACCCGTGAAAGCTAAACCTAACGCCGTATTGGAATACAAAAACGGGGAATTTGTCGTCATTCAGGAAGATCTCACGTTTAACCATGAAGATTATGCAGCGTTCAATGATAGCACTACCCCTGATTGGTCGGAAGAGATACTTCAAAAAATGAAGCATTCGGATATTGTAACAGATGAGGAATTAAATACCCTTCCGCACCATTCGGAAGTACAGATGATCTGGCCCAAAGCAGAAGAAGGAATGATCATTCATTATAATTTCGAGGGCGATATCCAGTCTATTTACCTGAATGGCAGTAAAGCTCTTGCATCAAATTGGGCAAAGGGACCGGCTGAAAAGGGTACTTATGGACCATGGGGCAATCACAAAAATAAGATCGTTGCGACGGATAAGCAAGTTGAAGGGACGGGACGCATCACGAACTTCTTCGATAAAATTGGGGACCATGATAATGAATTGAAAAAATTTGATGTTGCCACTAAAGGAATCTATGACAATCCTAAATCTGAAACAAAGATTAGCGTAAGAAATTTCAATAATGATGAGACAATAACTTGTTATAAAAATGATATTGGTAGTCTTCCCGATGCGGTTCTCGATGTATTTCGGACAACGTTGGAAGAGTTCGGCGAGAAAGAGGATAAAAATACGAGTTTCCCAGGAAGATATCATTATTGGAAATAGCTTAAGGAGGGGCCTCCCTCCTTTTTTATCATTCGTGGATAGGAGATGTGGATAACATGAGAAGGAAACGTAAAATGATTGGGATTTTTGCCGTTTACCTTATAATTAGTATTGTGCTCTCTGCTTGCACTTCAAAGAGTACCCCCTACTTATCCATTACGTTAACAACCTCCAAGGAGGATCAGGTTGTCTCGCAAATCTACCAATATAAAATCGGAAAACAGAAAGTGGAGTTGGCCGGGGAAGTTCCGTATACGTCACAATATCCGCTTGGAGCCTATGATGCAGGCA
>NZ_QYZD01000043.1:0-37942 GCF_003591545.1 Paenibacillus thiaminolyticus | reverse complement strand
TGCTTCTCACTGATTCTCGCTGTACCTCGCTGACTGCTGATTGATTCTCGCTGTACCTCGCTGATCCTGACTGACTGCTGATTGATTCTCGCTGTACCTCGCTGCTCCTCGCTGACTGCTGATTGATTCTCGCTGTATCTCTCTGCTCCTCACTGACTGCTGATTGATTCTCGCTGTATCTCGCTGCTCCTCACTGACTGCTCCTTGATTCTCGCTGTACCTCGCTGATCCTAACTGACTGCTCCTTGATTCTCGCTGTATCTCGCTGATCTCGCCCGACTTTCCGAAAATGCTGCAAATATACAGTTTTCCTTTACGGTGGTTACTCCATTTACAGGCATTCCTGCAAAAACGCAGGAATTTCAGCCATGTTAATGGTATGAAAGCAAAAATCAGAGAAATTGATGCGCTTTTGCAGGAATTTCATCTAAAATCGGCTTAAACAGGGAAAAATCCTGCGTTTAGGCAGGATTTCGTGGCCTGATCCATTTTCCGGCGTGTTGGCTGCCGCCGTCTTTCCTTCATTTTCCGGCGTGTTGGCTGCCGCACTCTTTCAACCATTTTGGCGACGCGTTGGCACCCGCCCTCTTTCATCTATTTCCGCCGCGTTGCCCGTGCCATCTTCTCCTACTTCCCGCATCCGCTGCTTTTCCGCCTTGCCCCTCGACATTTTTAGTAACCTAGGGGACACCCCGTTGTGCTACTAGGCATCCCCCGCCGGGATAAGCGAGGAGATAGGATACAGCCGCCCGCCCAGTGCGAATGACGCGGTGCCCGATTCTTCGGAGACGACAAGCACGAGCGCATCGCTGCGCTCGCTCAGGCCGGCTGCGGCCCGGTGGCGCGTGCCGAATTTGGAGCCAGGAGGGATCGACATGGAGAGCGGCAATATATTGCCCGCCGACAGTATCTCGTTGGCGCGGATAACGACGGCACCGTCATGAAGCGGGCTGCCCGAGATGAAAATGGATTCGAGCAGCGAGTGAGTCAAGGTCGCGCCGATCGGCGTCCCGGGCTGGATCAGATGGTCTAGCGGGTCCTGACGCTGCACGACGATCAACGCCCCGAGTCTTCGCTGGGACAAATGATGAATGCTCAGCGTCAGCTCGGCGTAGTTGTCGGTGTAGGGAGACAAATAACAGTTCAAATAGAACGAAGCCGCCGTCGATTCAAGCGCGAGAATGCTTTTGCGGAACTGCTCGAACTGTCCTAGCATGCAGTTGTCCGATTTATCGAAGACTTCCAGGCTCTGCCGGATATCATCGGAGAGCTGCTTGAGCTGCTCCTTCAATTGCTGCTTGACGATGGATAGATCGCAATTTTCCGTCTCCATGCTCCTAGCTCCTTGTCTTGCCGATTTTCTGGTTACTGTTAATGTAAACCTTCTGGAAGCTCCTTATGCAGAAAAGTTCATCTTAGCCAACCGGTTACGGCTGCCCGCCGATTTCCAACCAAGCTCATGATGTGATAATTTTATTCTAAATGATGCGTATCCTTTTTGACCGTTCGGCCGTTTACGTAGTGTAACACGACAGGAATTAGCAAAGGAGGGCCCCATTCCATGGCCTTTGTGAAATCCGATCTGACCTCTTCTGCGAGCGAGGCGCATGATGCTATCCTGGAGGCGCTGCCTTCGCTGCGGAAATATTGCATGTTCCTGACCGGCTCGCCATGGGATGCGGAGGATCTGGTGCAGGATGCCTGCCTCAAGGCGATCCCCGTATTCCGGCGCCCGGGCGGCAAGCCGCTTCAGACGGAAGCGTATTTGCTGCGGACGGCGAAGCATGCCTGGATCGATCGCATTCGTAAAGATAGAACCGCGCAGCGGCTTCAGTTGATGCAGCCACTGGAGGATCTGATCGAAGTCCCGGATCCCGATGCCGGCATGGAGCTGGAAGCCGCCATGTCTTGGCTGCTTGTATATTTGTCGCCATTGCAGCGGATCGTGCTGCTGCTGAGAGTAGGGCTTGGCTATTCAGCGGCGGAGACGGCGGCCCTGCTCCATACGACGGAAGGGGCGGTTAAGTCTGCGCTGCATCGCGCCCGAACCGTCCTGCGGACCGAGCTCCCGGCGGAGGAGGAGCAGCTTCCTGTCCCCGAAGGGGTGGATGAGAGGCTGCTGAAGGACTATCTGTCCGCCTTCCGGAGCGGAGATGCCGCCCGCATCGTTGACCTGGGGCTGCAGGGCGCAGTCGAGCCCGTCGTCTCTCTGCATGCCGTCATGGGAGGCCGCGTTAGCCGCGGTCAGGGAATGCTTACCAACGGTGCTCGTCCATCTTCTTGGAGGATGGCGGCCTGACGAGAGGAGCATTCGCATGAATTTCATACCATATGTGGTCGAGCAGACCAAGGCGGGAGAACGCAGCTACGATATTTATTCGCGCTTGCTGAAGGACCGGATTGTTATGGTATCCGGAGAGATTGAGGATCAGATGGCCAATTCGATTGTCGCGCAGCTGCTGTTCCTGGCAGCGGAGGATCCGGATAAGGACATTCAGATGTATATCAATAGTCCGGGCGGCTCGGTGACGGCTGGATTCTCCATCTACGATACGATGCAGTTCATCAAGCCGGACGTGTCCACCATATGCATCGGCATGGCTGCCAGCTTCGGGGCGATGCTGCTGACGGGCGGCGCGAAGGGCAAGCGGATGTCGCTGGCCAACAGCGAAGTGATGATTCACCAGCCGCTCGGCGGGGTGCGCGGTCAGGCGTCCGATATCCAGATCCATGCGGAGTGGATACTAAGCACGCGGCGGAAGGTGAACCGGATTTTGTCCGGGCATACCGGCCAGCCGATTGAGCGGATCGAGCAGGATACGGATCGCGATCGCTTCATGGATGCGAAGGAAGCGCTCGCGTACGGGATTATCGACAAGATCATTGCTTAGCGGATTGCAGGCGGTGAAGCCCTTGGAACCGGTCTGGAGACGGCAGTCTCCGCCGCACCGGTGGGCCGGGGGCTTTGCTGTGGCCTTAGCTGCGGGCTTTGACGCAGGCGTTGTTGCCGCGGCCGGTAATCCGCGGGCCAGAGGTGAGCAGGCCTTGCGAGAGCAGGAGAAGGAAGTATGACGGAGAAGATTGGTAAGCACGGAGATGTCGATAACATCTAGGACTATATTGTTCATGGGAGTGGAGTTCAGCGATGCAAACTTGTCATCTGCAAGGCAGTGGAGTATGGAATGAAGACGCCCTCGTCCTTAACGAGCGGAGTCAGGTGTACGGGGTGGTCGACGGAGCCACATCTCTTGGCGGTTACCGGGACGAATCCGGTTATACGGGCGGGTATACCGCCGCGCAGCTGCTCGCTGCCCACGCGATGGAGGCAGCGGACGGCATGCCGCTGGAACAGATGGTGATGCAGGCGAATGCTGCGCTGCGGGAGCAAATGGGGGAGGCCGGGATCGATGCGGCCGACAAGGCGCAGCTGTGGAGCGCGGCGTTCGCGTTGTTCCGCGTGCGGGAAGACTGGATTGAATATGTTCAGGCCGGCGACTGCATGCTCTTCGCCAAATATGAAGACGGCACCTACCGGCGGCTGACGCATGATCAGGTAGCGCCGTTCCGATCGCGCGCTTCTGCACAAGCGTCAGGAGGCGTTGGAGCTGGGCATTCGTGAACCGGCCGAGATTCTTCGTTATCTGCTGCCATTCCAGCGTGAGAACCGATTCAGAGCGAATGCGCGCGGCGGCTACGCCGTCTTGAACGGAGATCCGGAATTGGAGCGCCGCATGGAGGCGGGACGCATCAGCCGCTCCGGGCTGACGGCGATCTATGCGGTCACGGACGGGTTCTTCCACGGCATGGACGCAGAGAAGCAGGAAGACGTATGGACACCGATGCTGGAGGCGATCGACCGCCAAGGTCTGGAAGCTTATGCGAAGCGGTTGATCGAGAGGGAGCAGGCGGATTCGGACTGCTCCGCCTGCCCGCGGCTGAAAATATCCGATGACAAGTCAGGCATCGTATGGACAAGCCCGCAGCCGTGAACGCTCATGTTAAGAAAAATATGAGGGAAAAATGAGAGAGCCTGTATGTACATGTACGGCAACCGTCCGGCATACCGGATCGGGTCCGCAATAACCGCGCTTGTAGCGCTGCAGCGCGGCTGCAAGCACACGACGACCGCCAGAATCATTCTGGCGGTTTTGTCATGTCTGGGAGCGGGATGAGCTGTCAAGAGGGGGTTTATGAGAAAAGTCTAATCGGTTTCTCATCGGACGGCGCAAACATAACGGGCATCGATTACATTTCACTATTAGGAAAATAATGGCTAAATTTTTTGTGTTATGTTGGTTTCAGGTGATTTGCCTAACCCGATTTGAAGGAGGATATTTCATTGAAACCAGCCAAGTTCGGTAAGATCCTGATTAGTGTCAGCTTGAGCGTCTCATTTCTGATGTCAGCGAGCGTCATGATGCCGCTGCAGCCGGTGAGTGCGGCCACTGCAACCACGAGCAGCGCCAAAGCGAAAAGCATCATTGCGACCGGAAAAAAATATATGGGCGTACCCTATAAGTTCGGAGCGAAATCCGGCATAACGAGCGCATTTGACTGCTCTTCATTCGTTCAATATGTATACAAGAAGCATGGCATCAATCTGCCGCGCACTTCGAAGCAGCAATCGAAGGTCGGCACGAAGGTAAGCAAGAGCCAGATGAAGCCGGGAGATCTGGTGTTCTTCTACTCTCCGGTTCATCATGTCGCCATTTACATTGGAGACGGGAAAATCCTGCATACTTACGGCAAACCGGGCGTCACAATCTCCAGCCTCGACGGAAATTGGGGTAAGCGCATCACAGGGATTCGCCGCGTCCTGTAATCGGACAAGCTATGATAAGGCCCCCTGAAGATACGAGTCTCGTATCTTTAGGAGGCCTTATTGCGTGCTCGGGACGCTGCGCGGAGCGGGAGGCAGGCATACCTTGAAGGTGCTTCCTTCGCCAAGGCGGCTCTCGACCGTGATGCTGCCTTGGTGATTATTCACCAGTTGCTTGGCAATTGATAACCCGAGGCCGGTGCCTCCGGTTGCCCGGGAGCGGGCTTTGTCCACCCGGTAGAACCGATCGAAGATGTTGCCGATCTCATCGTCAGGAATTCCGATTCCGGAATCGGCGACAGAGAAGCATACGCGTTCCTGGTTCCGCACCACCTCCACCCGAATCAAGCCTCCGGGATTCGTGTAGCGGATGGCATTCTCGATCAGGATGATCGCGACTTGACGGAGCTGGTCCTCGTCACCGAGCACGAAGGCTTCCTTGTCCAGATTGACGTGGAGTGTGATGCCGCGATCCTCGGTCCAGAGCTGACGGATGGCTTGGTGGATCGTATCGGAGAGATCGATCCGCTCCTGGCTCGGTGTGATGCTGCCCGTCCGGGCCAGCGTAAGCAGCTGCGAGATGAGGCGCTGCATGCGTTCACTCTCCTGATCCAAAGCTTCGATCGACCGGTTCAGAACATCCGGGTTGCTCGTTCCCCACCGCTTCAACAGCTTGACATACCCCCGAAAGGCGGTCAGGGGGGTGCGGAGCTCGTGGGAAGCGTCCGAGACGAAATTTTTCTCCCTCTCGACCTGCTCTCCCAACTGCACGAGCATATGATTGAGCGTGCGGGCCAGATCGTACAGCTCCCGCGGCGTATCCGGCACCGGAATTCGATGCTTGAGATCCGGATGATCCTGAATGCGCCGGACGGCGTTCGTGATGGCGAACAACGGGGCCAGATTTCTCTTCGTAACATGGTAGAGCCATAACGATCCGACGGTGGAGCTGATCAGTCCGGTGATGAACAGCACTTGGGCCATAATCTGAAGGAGGCGCTCGACATTGTTCAATTGAACGCGAATATGAATGATGCCTTCTCCGCCGCCCAACGGATTCCAGACGAGCTGATCCCGGAAGAACAGGCCGCCCTTCGCGTTCCACTTTAACGTATCGACCACCCAACTCAGCTTCACTTCCTGCTGATTCGTATCATACGCCTCGTACCAGCCCCGGGATTGGGCAAGGACACGGCCGGACGCATCGATAACCTGGACGTAGTAATTCGCATGATCGGGATAGAGCATCTCATCCAGAATCTCTTGATACTGCTTATCTGCGGGCGTCTCCAGCGTATCGATTAATTTGAGCTCGACCGCGGTCAGCTCCCGGCGCGTATCCTGAATAACGGTATGGCTGACGGTACCCATAATGAAGAGCCCAATCCAGATGATGACCCCAAGCAAGCTCAGCACGTATGACAAGGTCGTGCGGAACATTAAAGTATCCGGCAGCAAAGAAACGAATTTGGGGGTGCGGGAAAAGAAAGACTTCATCGGAATGACCTCCCCTTACAACGACGCTTGCCTAGTCTGAACCGGCAGAGCATCCGCTTACGATGAGCGCAACACATAGCCGACCCCGCGCACAGTGTGAATAAGCTTCGGCTTGTACGTTCGATCCAGCTTGTTGCGAAGGTAGCGGATATAGACGTCGACCACATTCGTCTCGCCGGCGAAATCATAGCCCCAGACGTCGGACAGGAGCTGCTCCCTGCTGATGACTTCGCCTTGGTGCTCCATCAAGTAGAGAAGCAGGTCAAATTCCCGCTGCGTCAGATCGATCTGTTCGCCTTCGCGCGACACCCGTCTTTTTTTCACATCGATCGACAAGCTGTCCACTTGATATACTTCCGGCGATGCGGCATGCCATGACGGATTTTGCCGGCGCAATACGGTCCGGATGCGCGCCAGTAGCTCCTCGATCTCGAACGGCTTCGTAATGTAATCATCGGCCCCGGTGTCGAGGCCGGCGATTTTGTCGCCGATATAATCCCGGGCGGTAAGCAGAATGATAGGCACGTCGCTCGTCTTGCGGATGCGCCGGCACACTTCCAAGCCGTTCAGGCGCGGAATCATCCAATCCAGAAGGATCAGATTCCATTCCTGCTGCCTGAAATAGTCGAGCGCCTGCTCGCCGTCCTGCGCCACCGTCACATCGTAGCCCTCATGCTGCAGCTCAAGCTGAAGGAACTCGGATACATTATGTTCATCTTCCACGAGCAGAATCGATGTCATGGCATCACCACATTTCCCCTGTTTGCCCTTATTATGTCCGGACCTCCGCCAATCATGCCGAGCCGGGCCGCTGAGATGATCGATACGGCTGCGGAAGCCCCGCTTGGACAGAGCGGGGATGCTAATCCTTAGGAGGCGGGCGGAATACATAAATGGGGGGCGATCTCCAGGCAAGAGCAGAGTTAGGATTCGCGAAATCATTATGCTACAATGAGAAAAAAGTCAATACTGAACCAATGATGTGGAGTGGAGAAGGGGGAATGCATATGGATCAACCTCAACCTCAATCGAGGATGAGCAAGTTCAAACTGTTTTTTTAAACAACCGCTTCGTTCTGTTTTTGCTGATTCTGCTGCTGATCGGCCTCAATATCTTTCTGCTGACGAAAATTTCGTTCATCTTCCATCCGCTGCTTGTCTTGATCAAGACCGTCCTGCTGCCGGTCATTTTGGCGGGTGTATTATATTATTTGCTGAACCCGATCGTAGATTATTTGCAGGAAATAGGAGTGAAGCGGGTCTTTACGATCCTAGTGCTCTACCTCATCATATTGGGACTTTTTACGATAATCGTCTTGGCGGTAGTTCCGGTCATCCGCCATCAGGTGATGGAGCTGGTCTCGAACTTCCCTGCCTTCGCCGCCCATATCGAGAGGCTGTTGACCGACTTAATTGGCAGTGATTATATTCAGCGCTTCCAGCAGACCATCGATTTCGATACGGCGAAGCTGTTCAATACGATAACGGAGCGCGCCACCAGCTTGTTGAATAATACATGGTCGAGCATTGGAGGCTTCGTCGGAGCCGTGACGGAGACGATTCTCGCCTTGGTGATCGTGCCGTTCATTCTGTTCTACCTGCTGAAGGATGGAAAGAAGCTCCCTGCTTATATCCTGGGGTTCGTACCGACGGCGCTGCGCAAGCAGACCGGGCAAGTGATGACGGAGATGAATCATCAGATCAGCTCTTATATCCGGGGGCAAATTATTATCAGCTGCTGCATCGGGATGCTTCTCTATATTGGCTATCTTATTATCGGTCTTGATTATTCGCTTATCCTGGCCATTATCGCGGCCTGCACGAGCATCGTTCCTTATCTGGGGCCAGCGATCGCGATAACGCCGGCGCTCATAGTGGCGCTTGTCACTTCGCCGATAATCTGCTGAAAATGATCGTGGTCTGGACGGTCGTCCAGTTGATCGAAGGCAAGTTCATTTCCCCGCAAATCATGGGCAAGACGCTGCGGATTCACCCCATCACGATTATCTTCGTCATCCTGACGGCGGCAAATCTGTTCGGCATCGTCGGCATCATCCTGGCCGTGCCTGGATATGCGGTGATGAAGGTCGCAGCCACGCATCTGTTCCGCTGGTTCCAAGCCCGGTCGCATCTGTACGACGGGCCGCCTGCAGGAACGGATCCAACGCTTAAGGGGTAGCCGTTCACGATACGGCGCAGCCGTGCGCGGACCAAAGGTAGACCAGTTCGCAGGATTGCAACTGGTCTACGGGCCGCAGGCGAAGGCTATGGATGCGGGATGGCGGGAATGGATGGCGGAAGGACCTCCGATACTTTTTTGAATGTAATCTGTTCCTGGCTCATCTGGAGCATCTGCTCCTTCACGATGGCTGCCGTAATATGCCCCGCGCTTCCGACATGTCCAATCGCAATACATACATTATGGTTTTTCAGATGCTGCCCCATCAGCATGAACTGCTTCTTAATCGCCGATGATTTATGAATATCGTCGAGGAAGATATGGTTCTCTATCGAGGGGATATTCACCTCTTTTGCCACTTTGGACACGACGCTCCGATAATTGGTATGGCTATCCAGGAAATAAATGCCCCGTTCCTTGCACACTTCCAATATGACCCGCATCACTCTCGGCTCCACCGTCACTTTGGAACCCATATGATTGTTCATCCCGACCGCATGGGGTACATTGTCGATCGCGGCATGCACC
Organism: Paenibacillus thiaminolyticus; assembly: GCF_003591545.1. GTDB lineage: Bacteria > Bacillota > Bacilli > Paenibacillales > Paenibacillaceae > Paenibacillus_B > Paenibacillus_B thiaminolyticus_A. The sequence goes on along the minus strand of NZ_QYZD01000043.1, from coordinate 28,920 downwards.
CGCTTGCGAATCTCGTCTTCACTTAAATCCGTCGTAATCGCTCCCGGTCCGAGCCACGCTTTTTTGCCTGCCAGCGCCTCCATCGGCATGTGCAAGATGACTTCGTGACCGGCCGCATGCGCCCGCTCCGCGTCGCTCTTCGTATGCTTCAAAAAAGGCATCACAGCGGCGGTAACCTTGAAGGGCAGGTCCATAACCTCCTGCGTGCCGCGGCTGTTATTGCCGAAATCATCGATTACGATGACAGCCGTTTTCTCGGGTCCGGCCCCCGCCGTTCCGGGCAGCAGACAGACAATGAGCGCCAGCATGATGAGGTACCGGAAGCCTGACTTCACTAATGGGTGTCGTATCATTTGCTCACACATCCTATCCATGCATTCCTTTCTAGGTTGCGTACGCGAAGGAATTTCACTCTGTTATTTTTTCACAGCATCAAGACAACGGGTATGGAGACCTTAATAGCAGTGCAAGCTGCGTTCATCCCTTTATGATGTGGAAATACTGCCAAGGAGATGCAAAAATGATAAGGAAAACGTTGTTCATCATGCTGTCGCTATGCTGCATATGGATCACGGCGGTAGCGGAGGCTGCTTCTTCCGTAGACAAGGATGAAGAGGTCACCGGTTACATCCAGCAGTTGTTCAAGGACAGGACGAATTTTTTGATTCATCAAGAGGAACAGGCGATTCGCCATCATTATGCCGCTTCCAGAAGCAGCCGGCACGCGCTCCGTCATGAAGTTGAGCGCTCCGCCTACATTCATGCATGGGCCGAACGGAGAGGGCTGCAATTCATTAATGCCCATAGCGATGTCCGGGTCATTCGGGCCAAGGTTAGGGGAAATAAGGCAACTGCTTCCGTCGTGGAATCTCTGCGGCTCGATTATATCTATACGCACACCGCCGTTCGGCCCCAGTCGTTCGGTATCGGTACACGCCATGCCATGACGCTGATCAAGGAGGATGGGAAGTGGAAGCTGCTGCGGGAATGGTATCTGGACCCGCTGGAGGAGAACCCGAAGCTGATTCCCGAATCCGACGATATGATGCTGCGGCCGCAGCCGAAGCAGTCCTCCAACCATTCCGAACAGCCCTCCACGCAATCGGACACGAAGCGGAAGCCGAGATATAACCGGCAGAAGGCTGTCGAATATGCCAATAAATATGCCGGTGCGGCCTGGGGGGCCGGCAACAAGCACCGCTATAATCCGAAATATCGGGATTACACCGGCCTGGGCGGCGACTGCACCAACTTTGCTTCCCAGTGCATCGGCGATGCGGAAGAAGGCGGAGGCTTGAAGATGAGAGGCGGCTGGCATTATTTTTTGTTCAACGGGGGATCCCGCACGTGGGTTCAAACCGATGCCTTTAAAAATTTTCTGCTGCACAGCGGATATGGCCAGTTGATCGCCAAAGGCAAGTTCCCCGATGTCGTCAAGCCGTCCGAGAGGCATCCGGCAGGAGCTATCGCGAAGCTGCAGCCCGGGGATCTGATCGGTTATGAGATGAAAGGCGACGTGGATCATTTCTCGGTCGTCGTCGGATTCGATGATTTCGGCTATCCGCTGGTCAACTCGCATACCGCCGATCGCTACCGCGTTCCCTTCGATTTGGGTTGGGATCGGTATACGAGCTACTGGCTGATCCACATCCGCGATTAACACAAACTGCTGTCTCTTGAACATAACCCGGCCCGTCCAATCATACAATGGGAGGACAAGATCGGAATGGTCGGGTGATGGAAATGAAGTTGCCAGTCATGAATCCGGCTGCACTGCGGGCAGGGGCTATCCTCGTGGGGAAGGTCATTGGCCTCGTGGGGAGGGCAACGCTGACCCGCATTGTTGGCGCCGAGGGAGTCGGGTTATACCAGATTGCCTATTCATGCTATGGTATTTTTCTTATGATCATTACAGGAGGGCTGCCGACGGCATTGGCATTATTTACCGCCAAGCATCCGGCCAGAGGTTGGGGCGCTTTTCGCACGCTGTCTCTGATCGTCGCGCTTGCTGGGGCCGCGGCCAGCCTCCTGATGTACATGCAGTCGGATACGATTGCCATCCTTCTCGGGAATCCGGATGTGGAAGCCGCTATCCGCTGTCTGGCGCCTGCTTTGTTGGCCGTTCCGCTGCTGCAGCTGCTGCGGGGGTATATGCAGGGGTCAGAGCGGTACGGGGCCATCTCCTTTTCCGAGATAGCGGAACAGGCCGTTCGGATCGGGATATTGATTGTGCTTGTCCTTATGTTCGCATCCGAAGGAACTTCCATCGCGCTGGGGGCCGGATTGACAGGAACGACGATTGGCGCGCTGGCCGCCTTCCTGCTGCTCACGGCCTGTCTCGCGATAAGACGGTCCTTCCCCGCCGGCTTCATCGAACCTCATCCGCCGCTTCGGGGCCAAGTCCGCTCGATTGTCCATGCTTCGATGGCGATCGGCTTCACGAGGCTGTTAATGCCGGCCTCGGACTTCATTGATTCGCTGCTCATACCGCGCCGGCTTCAGACGGCAGGATATACGCTCTCGGAAGCGACCTCGATCTACGGCGTCATTACGGGAATGGCGGTCATCGTTGCTTATATGCCGACGATCGTGACGGCCGCCATCTCTTACACGATGACGATGAAGCTGGCCTCCTACTACCAGCAGGGGGAGTTGCGTTCTTATCAATTGATGGTGCGGAGAATGCTTCAGCTCTGCTGGACATGGGGCTTGTTAAGCGGAATGTTCCTGTTATTGTTCGCGGATCCATTGGCGCATTGGTTGTTCCATACCCCCGAGGCGGCCGATCCGATTCGGTATTTCGCGGTTCTCCCGCTTGTCGTCGGGCTTCGCGAGCTGACGACGAGTATTCTATGGACGCAAGAACGCAAAAATGTTCCGTTCATGGGCCTGTTGAACGGAATTGCCTTCTCGACGGCTCTGCTGTTCTTCCTGCTGGCCATAACCGGATTCGGATATGAGGCGGCGTCGATTGGCATTCTGGCGATGGAAGTCATCGCGGTGCTCATCAATCTATATGCGCTCCATCGCATGCGGGCCAATCTGTTCGCCTGGAGATGGATCGGGTGGGAAGTGGTTTTTTGCGTCCTAAGTCTAATCTTGTTCTTATTCGCACTTCCGTCTGATCTCGAGTCGGCATCGTTCTGGCAAGCGGCTGGTTATATGCTGATCTATTGGCTCGGAGCGGGGAGCGTCCTCCTCGTTCGGGCGAAGTCATTCATGCAATGAGTGCAATTACGATGAGCGTCTCCAGTGGAAGCGGGAGACGCTCTTTTGCTTCGTTCCGGCTGACCGTTCAAACGAAATCACGGATTTACATAAGGACTAAAGCTGGTATAATGAAAATGAGTAAACACTCACTCACATTTTGGCGAGGATGGTGAATCCTTTGAGTAACGTAATTACCGTCCAACAAGTAAGCAAGCGATATGGCAAGAAGGTCATTCTATCAGACGTGGATTTGACCGTGTCTGAAGGGGAGATCTATGGGTTGATCGGGCCGTCGGGGGCGGGCAAGACCACTTTGGTGAAGCTGATCGTCGGCATGGATTCGGCCTCGCAGGGGGAGATCGAGTTGGGGGGCGTGAGGATACCGAATCTCGGGATGCTGCAGCGCATCGGATATATGGCCCAGTCGGATGCACTTTACCCGGAACTGACGGGAGAAGAGAATCTTGATTTTTTCGCCTCTCTGTTCGGACTATCCAAAAAGAAACGGTCGGAACGGATTGCTTATGCGGCTGATCTGGTTAAGCTCACTCCTCATCTGTCCCAAAAAGTGATGGCGTATTCCGGGGGCATGAAGCGCCGGCTGTCACTGGCGATTGCGCTCGTTCACGATCCGCAGGTACTCGTGCTCGATGAACCAACGGTCGGTATTGATCCGGAGCTGCGCTTATCCATCTGGAATGAGTTGTATCGGCTGAAGGAGGAGGGCAAATCGATATTGGTGACGACGCATGTAATGGATGAGGCGGAAAAATGCGACCGGTTGGCGATGATGAGGGAAGGGCGCTTGCTGACCCAAGGCTCGCCTGCCGAATTGAAGCGCCGATTCGGCATTCAAAGCTTGGAGGAAATATTTATTAAGGCAGGGGGAATGGACGCATGAGAATGGCAGCCCTGGTCAGGCGAATCGGCCAGCAGATGATGCGCGACAAACGAACCCTGGCGCTCATGATGGTGGCGCCCCTGCTTATTTTGACGCTCGTTCACTTCCTGTTCGCGAGCGATTCCGCCGCGAATCCGAAGCTTGCGGTAATCGGCGCAGATGAAGCGACGGTAGAGGCGTTGCGGGAGAAGGAGATCGAACCGATCGCTTATCCTGGCGGAACCGAAGCGAAGAAGCTTCTGGCTGAGGAGGATCTCGACGGCGTGCTGCAGTGGGAAGGGGAGGAGGGCGCCCTTACGCTGCGGAATGAGGATCCGGCCTCTGCCCAAGCGCTGCAGATGAAGGTGATGCAGACGCTTGCGGCTCAGGCTGCCAAGCAGCAGGCAGAACGGCTGGCTCATCTGCTGCCAGGAAAGGTTGTGCTTCCGGCAGGGAACTCACTCGATGCGGCGGAGCCGAAGCTTGCAATCGATTATATGCATGGCAATGCAGACACGTCGTTCTTTGATGTGTTAAGTCCGATTCTCGTCGGTTTCTTTGTCTTCTTCTTCGTCTTCCTCATCTCGGGGATCGCCCTGCTGCGGGAACGGACGACCGGAACGCTGGATCGGCTGATGTCGACGCCGGTTCGACGCAGCGAGATTGTATTCGGGTATTTGCTCGGCTACGGGCTGTTCGCCGTTATTCAGACGCTTATCGTCGTCTTTTATTCGGTCAAGGTGCTCGGGATTGTCATGGCGGGCAGTCTCGGGAGCGTCATTATTATTAATTTGCTGCTTGCGCTGGTCGCTTTATCATTAGGGATTTTGCTGTCGGCCTTCGCCAACTCGGAGTTCCAGATGGTGCAGTTCATTCCGCTTGTCGTCGTTCCTCAAGTTTTCTTCGCCGGCATCTTCCCCGTGGACGGCATGGCGGATTGGCTGCAGGCGGTGGCGCGGATCATGCCGATGTATTATGGAGGGAATGCGCTGCAAGCTGTCATGTACAAAGGGATGGGACTGTCTGATATTTACTTCGATCTCGCCGTGCTGCTTGGGTTCGCGCTCGTCTTCATCGTGCTGAACATTGCCGTGCTGCGGAAGTACCGCAAAATATAAAATATAAATGGAATCAAAAGAGCCGCCGCTGATCGTATCTGCGGCGGCTTGCTTGTTGGATCAAGGGGTCAGCGCCTTCATCAGGAAGGAAATCGTGGCTTCCCGTTCCTGCTCGTCATTCCACTCTGCTTGCTCCTTCCCGATAAAGAGAGATCTAGCCAGCACATATCCGATAATGACCGAAGCCGTGAGCCGGATAACCGTGCCGGTCGGCAGCTCGACAAGCTTCCCCTCGGCCTGGAAGCGGCGGATGATCTTCTCGACACGTTCCTTCACTTGGGAGACGATAATCTCCTGCAGTTGGGCCTGCAGATCAGGATGGAAGGGAAGCTCCTGCAGCACAATGCGGACCAGGCTCATATTGTGATGCAAAAAATCGATACGGTTCTCGATGAAGACCCGCAAAAATTGATCGTAGCTCTCATACTCCGTGTCCAGCACGTCCTTGAACTCGCGCAGCACGAACGGGGCAATCAGCTTCACGATGGAAGGGGCCACGATGGAGAGAAGCAAATCCTTCTTCGTCTTGTAATGACGGAAGATTGTGCCTTCCGCCACGCCGGCGCGCTGCGCAATCTCGCTCGTCGAGGATGCCGCAAAGCCCTTTTGCGCAAAAACTTCAATCGCTGCCTTCACGATCCGCTCCTGCTTCTCGGTCATCTTCGCATTGGTATCGGCGTGCAGCAGTTCTTCAATCCATAGCTCGGTCATAGGTTCAATGGCAACTCCTTATTTCCTTCGTTCCGTGTCACGTTACCGTTAGCTTATCACAAAGCAATAGGATTTGTTAAATGCAGAATGGGCTGTCCCAAAAGCCATTCTCTTCTGCCGTGAGACAACTCCGCCCTGCTTCATGCAGCGGGGCTTGCCGAGAAAACTGCCAACAAACAGCATTCCCTTGGAGAGATCCTCCATCACAGGAATTCCTGCAAAACTCAGGCTGTTGAGAAAGGCCAAGGGGTTTTTTGGCACTTCATTTTTTATGTGGTGGATCTCGTCTCTCCGTAGGAAAAATCGACTTAAAACGCTCTGAGCGCCAAGTTTTGGTTAGGTAAATGGACATCTCCACCCCTTCGTAAAAAACAGGGGTTTTACAACGGCCTGAAAACTGCACCAATCCGCCAAAATTGCACGATTTCTCCAGACTGGCCTATTCAGTAAGCGAAATCTGCAAAACTGCACGATTTCTACACCTATTCGGTAAGCGAAATCCTGCGCAACTACAGCAATTCGATATGGACGACTTTACCAGAAAGGGAATCCTGCAAAACTGCAGGAATTTCACCCGTTTCGCTTCGACTTGAAGCAAAAGGGCCTAAAATGATGTAGATTTGCAGCAATTCCTCGGGATGTGGACTCATTGAGCCGAAATTCCTGTAAAATAGCAGCAATTCCCTCCACACGTTCAAGCCCCAGGAGGCAACGATGCCTCCAGAAGGCAATGATGCTTCCTGAAGGCGATGATGCCCCCAGGATCCGACGCGGTCTCTTGGATCCCGTAAAATCAGGCCGTTGAGAAGTCCACGGGGATTTTCGCCACTTCATTTGTTATGTGGTGGATCTCGTCTCTCAGTAGGAAAAATCGACTTAAAACGCTCTGAGCGCCAAGTTTTGGTTAGGTAAATGGACATCTCCACCCCTTCGTAAAAAACAGGGGTTTTACAACGGCCTGAAAACTGCACCAATCCGCAAAACTGCACGATCTCCAGACACGCCTATTCGGTAAGCGAAATCTGCAAAATTGCACGATTTCTCCAGACACGCCTATTGAGTAAGCGAAATCCTGCGCAAATACAGCAATTTGATCTGGACGACTTTACCAGAAAGGGAAGCCTGCAAAACTGCAGGAATTGAAGCCAGGTAAGCGGATAGAAAGCAAAAATCGGCGAAAATGATGCACCTTTTCCAGCATTGGCATCAGATAGCAGCTGAACTAGTGAAAATTCCTGCATCTGTGCAGGATTCGTCAAGCACTATTCTAAAAATGTAAAACAATGGGAAAATTATAAACAACAGAGGATTCAGACGCTTCCTGCTTCGAGGCCTGTCAAAAGTCAGCCTCGAGGTCGGGCGGCTCAAACTCTGCTCAAGCGGGCAGTGATGAAGAAAAAAGGTCGACCAGGGGAACGAATGGAAACCCTAACTCGACCTTTTCTTTGAATTTTGCGGCCATCCTACAGCAGTAAAAAAGTACTTATGGGACAGCCTCGATTCTAGCGCCAGCCGCCATGCTCATGGCCGCTGGCATCTATTATTCCACTGCGGGTACTTCCGCTTTGTCCTCGACAATCACTTCAATCTGGCGAATGCGGTTCTTGCTCATCTCGCGGATAATCATGCGGACATGCTCATAATGCAATTCCTTGCCCCGGTGCAGCTCGGTGAAATGATTGAACACCCAGCCTCCGAACGAGTCCACTTCCGTATTGTCGATCTCGAGTCCGGTCAAATGACAGAACTCGTGCAGCGGCACAAGGCCGTCGAGCAGGTAGCATCCTTCATCCAGCACTTCAATTTCCGGGCGTTCATTGGTATCGAACTCGTCCCGAATTTCGCCGACAATTTCTTCCAATATATCTTCTATCGTAATAATCCCCGATGTCCCGCCGTATTCATCCACGAGCAAGGCCATATGCATATTTTCCTGCTGCATCCGTGTCAGCAACGTCTTCACCGGTATGGCCTCAGGCACGGTAAGAATCGGGTGAATCAAGGTTCGGAAATCAAATTCCTTCTCTCTATCATACTCCAAGAACAGCTGCTTCGTGTTCATCATGCCGATGATATTATCTTTGGAGCCGGTCGCGACCGGGAAGCGGGTGTACTGTTCCTTGCGGATAATCTCCAGATTCTGCTCCAACGAATAGTTGGTATAGAGGCAGGTCATATCCGTTCGCGGCACCATAATCTCCTTCGCCAGCAGCTCATCGAAGGCGAAGATGCGGTTCACATAGCCGTATTCGGCATTATTGATCTTACCGCTCTGCAGGCTCTCGGAGAGGATAATCTGAATCTCTTCCTGAGTATGAGCTTCCTCATGCTCGCTGACCGACTTCAGCCCGAAGGTCCGGACCAGCAGGTTCGCAGAGCCGTTAAGGAGCCAGATGAATGGGTACATTAATTTGTAAAAGAATATGATTGGCTTCGCTGCCAGCAAGGTGATCGCTTCGGCCTTCTGAATGGCCAGCGTCTTCGGCGCGAGCTCTCCGACCACAACGTGGAGGAAGGTAACGGACACAAATGCGATGGCATAGGACAACACATGGCTGACATTGCTGCTAATATTCAAATCCGTCAACCATGGGAGCAGCATCGCTTTTACGGTCGGCTCGCCCAGCATCCCGAGTCCTAACGCCGTAATCGTAATTCCCAACTGACAGGCTGAGAGATATCCATCCATGTTGCTTGTGACTTGCTGAACGGCGAGCGCTTTCTTGTGGCCTTCCAGCACGAGTTGATCAACTCTGCTGGAGCGCAGCTTCACGATAGCGAACTCGGTTGCAACGAAGAACGCAGTCAGCATAATCAATACGGCAATCATGAATAGATTCAATCCTATACCCATATAATCTTGTCTCATCCCTTTATAAATAGTTTTAAGTTCTTATGAACTAATTTTACGAACTTTACCTTGGATGTACAACTGGCGGCAGGGCTCAATTTGAGGGAATCGGTCCGGTTTATGCCTATTGAGGACCGTGTGGAAGGCCATTCCCTTTGTTTTTCGCCTCTTTACAAGCAATTTCGAACAGTGCTATATTAGGTTCATATGAACTTTTGAAATGCAAGGAGGGGAGCAGATGGAGTCTTTCAAGCTGACTCGCAAAGAAATGTCATCTCTATTGCTCTCGCTGCAAGGAATGCAGCGCCAGTCGCCGTTGGCCATTCTTCAGGTCGCCTGGTCGAATACTCACGGTAATGCGGAGGCGGCAGGAGATTCAATGCAGTCGCTCTTGTCGCTGGATATGCCGCATATCATTAGAAAATTGATTCAAGGCCAGACGTTTGCCGGATTCTCGCTGCAGGAAATTGCGGATCTGGGCCATTTGATAGAGCATTCGAATATTTCGATTACATCGATTCAGAATTGGGTGAAGCGCGACTTCAAAGAACTGTTCGCCAGTATTAAGGAGGGGCGCAAATATTCGGTCAATCAAGCGGCGCTAATGTTCATGATCGACGATCTAAAGTGCACGCTTGACTTCGTATCGATTCGCACCTTATTCGATTCCCTGTTCCGCGATCGGAACGGAGGGATCGATCCGATTCAGGTCTATCACGCTTATGCCGGGATGTTCGAGGAATTGGATGCGAACAATGACCAGTTGTTCGACGTGGCCGGACATGCTGCGGCCGGGGGGGCGCAGGATGCGCTCCTGGAGCAGCTCGTCAAGACGACGGCCGAACGCACGGCGCAAGGATGGGCGCTATCCGGGCCCTGCCGGAAGGCAGTCAGCAATTGCCTCGTCATCGCCGTTCTTTCCGTCCAGGCCTCCTATTTGCAGGATATCGCGAAGCGATATTACACCGCCAACGTGTTCCTGCAATTTGAATCGTAGCTTGATCCCGAAGCACGATCGTCGGCAAGGACAGCAAAGCGGCGCTCGCATCCTTCAGGATAGGGGCGCCGCTTGCTTTTTGCCGAAGCTGGAAGCGATAGAGCCTATTTATTTTCTGTATAGGATATAGCCAAGTCACAATGAGGGCCACTTCAATATGATGAGTATGAACCTAGCGAAAGGAGGATGCTCAAATGGGTGAAGTTGGAGGCTTCTCGTGTGGATGTGGTGGCTTTACGTCGATTGGTGTAATCTTGGTATTGTTCATTCTTCTTGTCATCGTTTCTCGTGCGTTCATCTTCTAGATATAGCTGAATGGAAAATTTCCCACTGTGTCTGCGCTCCTAGATGACTTTCATCGTAAGCCCTGCTTCTTCAGCAGGGCTATTTTGAATTCTGCTGTAGGTGATATGAGCAACACATGGGATATAGGTCGTCTTATATCATGCCCTGCGGATGCTGCAGGGCTGTTTTTTGTCCCCTGTATTTACGACCGCTTTTGCCAATCGCATTTTTCTCTTCATGTGTATTACATCGTATTCCTATTCCACATCGTTTGAATGGGGATAGCTATGGAGAGAGGATTGAATGTTATAACAGATAAGGTTTTTGCTCTCGGTCAAAGTACCGGGAGAGACCATTGACAGGAAGAGGAAGCGGCATTATAGTATGTAGTAATCTAACGACGCGGCCTGGCTGGCCGAACACGGTTCGCCCAGTGCGGGGCCGTTTTTCTTTACCCGCTTAATAGTAGTTAGAGATATAACTCCGTAGAGGAGACCAGATGCATCAAGAAGGGATGTGCCCCATGGAGGACGTGTTCAAGGAGTTACAGAAGCTCGGCTTTTCTCCGTATGAGTGCAAAGCCTATATTGGACTGTTGAAGGTTCACCCCATTACAGGCTATGAGATCAGCAAGCGATCCGGCGTGCCGCGCTCTATGATTTACGAGGTGCTGGGGAAGCTGATGGATAAGGGGGCCGTTCACCTCGTGCCTTCCGATCCGGTCAAATACTCGCCGGTCCCTTCCCGCGAACTGATCGATCGGCTGCGGAATCAGTTTGAGCAATCCTTTTCTTTTCTGGAACAAAAGCTGTCGCTGCTGCAGCGGGAGCGGGACATGGATGTCATCTGGCATATCCGCAGTGATGAACTGGTGCTGAATGAAATGGCGGATATGATCGGAAGGGCGGAGGACGAGCTGTGGCTGTCCGTCTGGGAGCCGCAGGTGCCTGTCGTTCAAGAAGCGGTGGAGACGCATCTGCGGGAAGGGGTCCAGGTGTTTTCCGTGCTCTTCGGCGCGCCGGAGGACCGCATCGGGACGACCTTCCATCATGATTATATGCCGCCGGAGGTCGTCAAGGATCGGGCCGGAGGGCGCTTGACCATCGTGTCCCGCGACGGTGAGGAGGTGCTTATCGCGAACTTCTCCGGCGACGCTGCCTCTTGGGCGGTTCGGACGCATGACCCGGTGCTCGTCCTGGTGGCGACGGAGTATATCCGGCATGACATCATGATTGAAGAGATAACGGCCGTGGTCGGGGCGGAGAAGCTGGATGCGCTGTGGCGGAATCATCCTGCGCTCTACCATGTCGTCACCGGACAACGATATGAGGAGCAAAAGCGGACAGAGGAGGAACCATGAACCAACAATATATGAATGCTCCGGCGGCAAGAAATGAACCGTTTTTGCTGGGAGTGAAGGACTGCCTTCCCACGGTATTGGGATATCTGAGCATTGGCTTCGCAGCCGGGGTGGTGGAGAAAACGGCTGGCATGTCTTTAGCCGAGATCGCGCTGCTGTCAATATTTCTGTATGCCGGCTCCGCCCAATTCATCGTGGCCGGCATGCTCGCCTCGGGAAGCCCCGCGTTTGCCATTATTTTTACTGTGTTTTTTGTCAATTTACGCCATCTGTTAATGAGCGCGGCGATGTCTCCTTATTTCCGTCATCTGCCCGCCTGGAAAAATATTCTGATCGGCTCCCAGTTGACCGATGAGACCTTCGGCGTTGCTGTTACGAAGCTGACGGGGCGGACGCAGGGGAGCTACCGGTGGATGCTCGGACTGAATGTGACCGCCTATCTCAATTGGCTCGTCGCCAATCTGGCCGGCGGGGTATTCGGACACTGGATCGACTCGCCGGAGAAGTACGGGTTGGATTTTGCCCTGCCAGCGATGTTCATCGGCCTGTTCATGCTGCAGTGGCTGGAACGGTCCAAGTTCAGGGTAGATTTGGCGGTCGCAGGCTGCGCCGTGGCGGCAGCCATTGCCGGGACGATGTTCCTGTCCAAGAGCGCCGGTGTCTTAATTGCTATTATTATCGCGGCAAGCGTAGGAGTGTGGATGGAAAAATGGAAGTAAGATGGAGCTTTCTCATGATGCTGGCGGGAGCGGCGCTCGTTACCTTGATACCGCGGGTGCTGCCGCTTATCGTCCTGAGCAAGAAGCCGCTGCCGGAATGGGGGCAGAACTGGCTGAGCCACATACCGATCGCGGTGATGTCGGCCCTTCTCGCTCAGGAGCTGTTCGTCGGCAGCGAAGGCGGCTTCCTGCTGCCGCTCATTGCTGCGGCGGCCGCATTCGCCGCCGCATACTTCACCCGGAGCTTGCTCATTACGGTCGTTATCGGGATGGCAGTCATTGCGCTGCTCCGCTATGCCGCCTCCGTGCTGTAGCGCTTGGCAGGCGGATGCGGCGAGCGAAGGAGGCCGCTCGCCGCTTAGGAACCCGTCTCCTGCTTCACCTGCTGAACATCTTCGCTGGCGAGATAGAGCTCATACGCCTGCTCGAACAGCTCCAGCAGTTCAGGCTCCAGCGGATACATCCCGACTTGGGCGGATTGCTCCGGGCACTTTCGGATTTCCCACAGTTTATCGAGAAATTCCGCTTCTCCGGGAAAGTCTTCCTCGCTCTTCTCGGCAATTCTTCGAATAATGCGCTGCACCTGGGGCGAAGCCGGTCCGGCATCCATATGCTTGCGGAGCTGTGCGATGAGCCCGAGCCACTCCAGCGAATCGGGATCGCTGCCATCCACTCTTGGCAGCCGCGACATCAGCTTCTGCTCATGCTCCTGGAACAGGAGCTTGCGGTATTTCCTGCGCGTCTCCTGACTTCGTCCGGACAGTTGAATCAACTTCTGAATCGCATTGTCCTTCGCTTCTCCTTCGACAGCCATACTATGAATGAGCTCGCGCAGCTTCATCTCCATCTGCTTAAGCTTCTCCTGCTCCTCTAGCACATAGGCGAGCTGATTGTTCAGACTGACCGACCAATCAAGGTCATGGATGGCGAGCATCTCATCTATCTCCTGCAAGCGGAACCCCATCTGCTTCAAAAATTGGATATGCTTCAATCTCATCAAATCATCATCCGAATAGAGCCGATGTCCGCCGGGTGTCTTGCCTGCCGGATTCAGGAGCCCGATTTGGTCGTAATAGCGGAGCGTCCGGACGGTGATGCCGGTCGTTCTGGTCACATCTTGAATCGGAATCACGATGCTTCCTCCTTACTTGCATAATGTCTCCCCATTATATAAGATAACGCTGCGTCAGTTTCAAGCCCCGCAAAATATATGGCCGGCGGCCGCTGTGGGATATCCATTGACAATTCTAGTTGTTAGGCATATAGTTGTTTAGACAACTATATTGATTCTGATCATCGAAAGGGGACTGCCGGCTTGACAGAAGAGAATCGCCTGTTCCGTTCCATTGGCTTCGTGATGGGTATGACCTATCGCAAGGTGTCGACACTGTTCCAGCATCGCTTGAAGGAGTACGACATCACGCCGGAGCAATGGACCATCCTGTATCAGATTAGCCGGGCCGACGGCTTGATTCAACGAGACATTGCCGAGCGTTCAGGGAAGGATAAGCCGACGACGACGCGGATCCTAGATCATCTGGAAGCGAAGGGATTCGTGTTCAAGACCCTTGGAGAGCATGATCGCCGTTCCTTTCTCGTCCGCACTACAGAGCGGGGAAAGGCGCTGATCGAGCAAACCTCGCCAATCGAGCAGCAAATGATTCATGACATCAAGCAATGTATGTCGGAAGACGAATATGATCTGCTCATCGAGCTTCTTCTCCGCGTCAACAGCCATGTGAATGAATTACCAGACAGAGAATAAGGAGAGAGACACTTGATGAAGGAACCATCAACACCGCTTTGGACAAAATCATTCCTATCATTAACGATTTGTTCGTTTTTATTGTTTTTGAATTTGCAGATGCTGCTGTCTTCCTTTCCCGCGTATGTGAAAAATGAATTCCATGCCGTGGATGTAACCGTCAGCTTAGTCACCAGCGTATTCGCGGCTTCCGCGATCGCGACCCGCTTCATTACCGCCGCGCTCATGCGGAGGATGAAGCGCAGCGTCATCTTGTACATCGGCCTTGCCGCCGCCGCGGTAACGACCGCCATCTATGTCGCGGCCGATTCCGTCGGCTCCCTCCTGCTGATGCGAGTCGGATACGGCATCGGGTTCGGCATGGGCAGCACGATTATCCCGACGATGGTGTCCCAGATCATTCCGCTTCCCCGGATGGGGGAAGGGATCGGGTATTTCGGCTTGTCGACCAGCCTTGCCATGTCCATCGGACCGATGATCGGACTCAATGTCATGAAGCAAGCCGGATTCGGTACGCTGACCATCATCGGGACGGTAACCGTCGCGCTTATCTTTCCGATCCTGCTGCTGACCCGCCCGATCCCTCCGGAACGCAGGCAGCCCCGAGCCGCCGGCGTGTCCCGGCAGAAGCAGTCCTTCCATCCGAAGCTGCTGTTCCCGGCTCTGCTCAATGTCATTCTGTCCGTTACCTATAGCGGGCTGCTCGGCTTCATTGCCCTGTTCGGCGAAGCGGTGCATCTGGAGCAGGTCGGGCTGTTCTTCCTGTTCAATGCTGTCACGATCATCCTTATCCGGCCGATATCCGGCCGGGTCTTCGACAGCAGAGGCCATGCGGCCGTGCTGATCCCGGCGGCTATCTGTGTTATCGCCAGCCTGACGATATTATCGTATACAGCCTCGATCCCGATGCTGATCGTGTCCGCATTGCTGTACGGGCTCGGGTTCGGCGCGATTCAGCCGACGATTCAGGCCTGGATGATCCGGCTCGTGCCGAAGGAGCAATACGGCATGGCGAACAGCATGTTCTACAACGCGACCGATCTCGGGGTCGCTGCCGGAGCGCTTCTGCTCGGGGCGATCTCGGCCGTCACGGGCTATGCCGTCATGTACCGGTATTCCGCCGGCATCATGGTTCTGTTCCTGCTTGTATACGCGATGGTGCAGGCGGCAGCGATGAGACAGCGGAGCAAGGCGGATCTGTCGGCGTAAGCAAACCCATCTGTTATCAGATCTGGCGCTGTTCCGGAAGACGCAGCATGCTTCCGGAGCGGCTTCTTCGCGTGATGCCGGAACAATGAGCCGTTGCGTCAGCGCGGTTCGGCAGACCGCAGTGGTCAACCATCCCGCCCGGCGGTATAGTAAGAAGACAGAGAAAAGTGGAGGCTGGTATGCATGGGTGAGTTGAAAATCGATGCTCCCAAATTGCCGCGGGAGCTGGCTGAACTGCAATTGCCGCACGGCATGCTTTATGATGAAGACGTGTTCCGTGAAGGAATGATCAAGGATTGCGTCATCGAACGGCAGAACGCGGATCGAGTTACCTTCGACAAGGTGGTATTGCGGAATACCGCATTCGCGGAGACCGCTCTGTCGCGAATGGAGATAATAGATGTCGTTCTAGACAGATGCGATTTGTCGAATATTGATTTTAGCGGGGCCATCATTCACCGCGCCGAATTCCGCAATTGCAAGCTTATCGGCATCGACCTGATGGAGGCGACGCTCCGCAATGTGCGGTTCATCGGCTGCAATGCAAGCTATGCGAATTTCCGGTTCGCGAATATGAAGCAGGTTCAGTTTCAGGAGTGCTTGCTCGTTCATGCGGATTTATACAGCTCGAGCGTTCTGCAGACGCAATTCGAGAACTGCGATCTCGATCAAGCGCAATTGTCCGGCACGACGCTGGCCGGCATCGATCTGAGCGCGTGCACGTTCACGGCGCTGGGCGCCGGTCTGGACGACTTGCAGGGCTGCATCATCTCCCCGGAGCAAGCCGCTGTCTTCGCCGCCCAGTTCGGCCTGAAGATTAAGGAGTAGCGGGGTAAAGCAAGTCTATCAAGCTTCCGTGTCCAGCCGCTTCAGCGGCTTCTTGGCCGGTCCCTCCAGCACTTTGCCGATAATCGAGAAGCGGGAACCGTGGCAGGGGCAATCCCAGCTCCGTTCGCCGCTGTTCCACTCCAGCTCGCATCCCATATGGGTGCAGGTCGTATCGACGATATGGAGCGTGCCGTCCTCATCCCGGAAGGCGCCGGCTCTGCGCCCGTCGACGGTGACGACCGCGCCTTCCCCGGCCGCAAGATCCTCCGGCGTCCGCTGCACCGATTCGAGCTTCCCGCTGACGAGATGCTTGGCAACGTCGGCATTGTGGACGACGAAGTTCTTCACATCCGGCGTCACCTGGAACCTGGACGGCGTGTACAACTCGCGATATGGGCTATCCTTGCCCTGCACGATATCGCGCAGAAGCAGACCCGCGGCCGCGCTGTTCGTCATGCCCCATTTCCGGAATCCGGTCGCGACGAGCACATTGCCGATACCCGATGAGACCGGGCCGATATAAGGAACCTTATCCAACGTGTCCAGGTCCTGGGCCGACCACCGGTACGCAGTATGCGGAACCTGGATCAGCCGCTCGGCGAATGCCTGCAGCGCCTCATAGTGCTTCATCGTGCAGATGCCCTGCCCGGTCTTGTGGCTCTCGCCGCCAACCAGGAGCAGCGGTTCGCCATTCCGGGAGGTAGCGGTTCGCACCGACCGCTTCGGATGGTCGGCGCTCAAATACATGCCTTCGAGATAGGCCTCATCCCCGATCGGGATTCCCAATACATAGGATCGCTCCGCATGGAGCCGAGTAAAATAATACCCTTTGCCATCGAAGAACGGGAAGTGGGTACAGGAGATGACATGCTTCGCGGTGACACGGCAGCCATCCTTCGTGATAACGGTCGGAGCCGCTCCTTCTTCCACCGTCTGTGCCATCGTGTTCTCATAGATGGTGCCTCCCGCTTGCAGATATTGTTCCGTTAGCGCCTTCACATACTGCAAGGGATGGAACTGGGCCTGTCCCTTCATGACAATGGCACCTTTAATCGGCAGAGGGAGCGGGCAATCATCGACCCATTCGCCGGGGATGCCTAGCTTATGATAGGCGGTCATCTCATCCGCAATTCGACGAACGCTGTCTTCCGTCTCCGTATAGATATAAGCATCCTGCTCGCGGTATTCGCACATGATGCGGTGCTTCTCTACGTGCCGCTTGATGAACTGAGCGGCCTCCGTATTGGCCTGGTAATAGAGCTTGGCCTTCTCCAGGCCGAACGTGCCGATCAAGTCATGATAAATGAGATCATGCTGTGCCGTAATTTTGGCGGTCGTGTGCCCGGTCGTGCCATTGAACAACCGGCCGGCTTCAAGCAGGACGGTCCGATAGCCCTCGCTCGCCAGCAGATAGGCCGCCGTGATGCCGGTGATTCCGCCTCCGATGATGGCGACATCGGCCTGAACTGAAGGCTCCTCGAGCTTGGGGAAGGCGGGAAGGGAACAAGTGTCCCTCCAGTACGATTGGGGGAGAACGGGCAGTTCTTCATGGATGGGGCGGTTCTCGGTCATGCTGATCCTCCTGGTCCTTCACGGTATATGTTATCACCATTGCCGGAACGGCATCATCACATACATGCTCCGGCCTGATTCAATGTCAGCCGGAATATTCCCGGTTCCGGCACATATATAATTACAATGAGACGGAAAAGGAGGGAAACGCCCATGACCGAGAAGAAGCCCGCACACAAACCGCCTGCCGAGAAAGAAAAACCGCCCGCCAAGCCGCATCATGTTCAGACTTGCCTTCACCCGATCGTGCAGCCTGCTTACGTCAATCATCATCCCGCCGCGTGCACTCCGATATGCACGATGCCGGCCGTGCCGCAGCCAACTAAGTACGTAACCTGTCTGGAACCGGTATTCCTGGACCATCTAAGCCGGCATCAAGGCCAGCAGATTATCGTCCGGACGACGGTAGAGACGCTGGAAGGCGTATTGGCCGTCGTCGCGGTCGATCATATTCAGTTGAACCGGCATGACAAAGCGTTCCATATCCGGACCGCTCAGATTGTCCATTTCGAGGGGCTACCGATTACGTATTTATGATGCACGCTGGTACGCGCAACGCACAATAAGCAGGATAAAAAGGCTCCCGGCGGAGCCTTTTGTCATGCAAATAAACAGGCAAGTTATTTTGGGCGAAGCCTAAATTTTGCTTATTGGGGAATAGCCAAGTCACTCAGGATGCAATCCCAATATGATAAGTATGTACCTAGCATGAAAGGAGGTTGCTGGAATGAGTGGTGTTGGCGGAGTCGGTTGCACTGGTGTCGGTGGTCTGTTTACTTCGACAGGCGTTATCTTAGTTCTGTTTATTTTGTTGGTTATCGTCTTACGTTCGTGTTTCTTTTAATAAATGTGAATTAGACGTATAACCAACGCACTGCTTATAGCTTCTTCTTTGAGCCCTGCTCCATAGCAGGGCTGTTATGTTATTTCACGTCCTTGACAAGGACAATGCGGGGTGTGTGTGCTTGGCTATGCAACCGGGAGTTCTCCGGCGTGGGAGCACATGATGTTCCTTGCATTAGGGAACAATAATTAAGAAAGACAGCCTGGATCGATAAAGCCGGCTGAATCCAGGGGCAGAAGAAGAAAAAGAAATAGCAGGGCTTCAGCACGAACCCTGCTCTCAATGACATATTTTTATTGTAGCCAAGTCCATTGGTTCTCCTGGGTAGGAGCTTGCTGATAGCTTTCTACCGCGTTACGATCTTGAGTCGGGGCAGAGGAGGTAATGACGCGGCGCGCGGTTACAAACGTCTTGTCCCAGGCGCTGCCGGAAAAATCGGAAATCGTTACGCCGATACCGACTTTATAGGTGTGAAGCAGCTTGTCCCCGCCGATATAGATGGAGACGTGGTTAATCTTGCCGTCCCGGTTCGTATCGGAAAAGACAAGATCGCCGGGCTGCAGATCGTTCTTGGAGACTTTAACGCCCGCCGTCGCTTGTTCCCGCGAAGAGCGCGGAAGCTCGATGCCATTCTTCTTGAACACATACTGCGTGAACGAAGAGCAGTCGAATTGATCGGTCCGGCCGGACTTGGCTCCGAACTGATAAGGGACGCCGAGAAAGGCTTTCCCTGTCGCAATAATATTATCGGCTACCGTGGAAGTGGACGCGGAGGCCGCTTGAGCTTGTTGAGGGACTGCCATTACTGTGCCTGACAATGCGATAAAAAAGCTAAGGCTGATTCCCGCCACTGTTTTTACGATGCGTTGATTCTTCATGTTGTTCATGGTCTTCCTCCTTGTATTGAAAAGTTGGGGTAAGGCCTATAAACAACATAACATATGATTTGCATCCATTATTTTACGGATGTCATGAAAACGCTGTAACATCAATGAATTCCCGGCTTTATTAGAATTCAATGAGAAAATAGTAACGAGATCGTCACAGCCAAATCCTTGAAGCTCTCATTGATAGGTCGCGGCTGTGAAGTCGAAGCTTGACATAGGGGCTGATTCAGGGATATTATAGATACGATAAGTCCTTGAATGGGGTGCAGTCATGAGATTTTCAAAAGCGACAAATTATGCTCTTCACACGATGCTTATGCTCGTAGAAGCTTCTTCGGTGAAGCCGATTGGCGTCCAGCAGTTGGCGGAAGCTCAAGGCGTGTCGCCGACCTATCTGTCCAAAATTTTAACGCGGCTCGTGAAAGCAGGAATGATTGAATCGGTATCCGGGGCCAATGGAGGCTATCGGCTAACCGGCAACAAAGATGACATTACGTTTTTGGATATCATTCACGCCATCGAGGGGACTGCTTCATTGTTCGAATGCGGCTTTGTCCACGGAACCGAATGCTTGATTCAAGCGGTCATGAAGGAAGCGGAGGAGAAAATGGAACAGCATCTTCAAAATGCGAAATTGGCGGATCTGGCCCACCAGTAAACGCAAGTGTAACGAGATCCGCCGCTTCGCGCGGTGTTGCAGGAACATGATTTGAAGCGGTGAAGGACCATTTTTTTGGCTGCATTATAGATATAATGAGTCTCTGATATCTGTATTAGAAAGGATGAACAGCATGATGTACGATTGCGCGATTATTGGCGGAGGCCCCGCCGGCTTGAATGCAGCCCTCGTCCTCGGCAGGGCAAGGAGGAGGGTCGCTTTGCTCGACAGCAACCGTCCCAGAAATGCCGTCACGCATGCGTCACATGGCTTTATTACGAGAGACGGCGTGACTCCAGCGGAATTCCGCCGCATTGCTTATGAGGAGGTGCTGCGTTATCCGCTTGTTCATCATGTGCGAACCGAGGTTAAGGTTCTGAACCGGACTGCATCGGGATTTGAAGTGCTTGATTCGTCTGGCCATCGCCTTCAAGCGCGCAAAGTGATCCTGGCGACGGGCGTTAAGGAGGTTTTTCCGGAGATCGAAGGGTTGTATCCGCTATACGGAAAAAGCTTGTTCAATTGCCCTTATTGCGACGGCTGGGAGCTTCAGGATCAACCGCTTGTCATTGTGTCCGAATCGCCAAGCGTGTTCCATATGGCCAAGCTGCTCCTCAATTGGAGCAAGGATCTGGTCGTCTGCACGAACGGTAAGGCGCCTGTACCGGAGGAGCAAATAGAGCGGCTGCAATCACTGGGTATCGCCGTAATGGAGCAGCCTGTGGCGGCTTTCGTCGGCAAGGAGGGGCAGCTTGAGCAGGTTCGCCTCGCGGACGGAACGCTGATTCCGCGGGCCGGCGGCTTCGTGACGCCTCACTGGGTGGCAAGTGCTCCCTTCGGCGAACAGTTGGGCTGCGACAAGACGGAATCGGGCGGAATCAAGACGGATCAAGGAGGAAGAACCTCGATACCCGGCTTATACGCCGCAGGGGACGCTTCGTACTTCGCGCCTTCTCAAGTGGTATTTGCCGCAGCGGATGGCAGTCGAACCGCGATGAGCGTCAATTTGGATTTATCGGAGGAAGATTACGGATAATAGGAGGTGGTGTTGTCGGAAAGCGGCGCTTGATCTGGCGGAACATATTACGCGAGTTGCCGAGCTTGGAGTGCCTGATCATGATGAACAAGTCCGTACTCATTTTAATGAACAAGAATATGTGAATCTCGTGATGGGCATCAATGCAATCAATTGTTGGAACCGGCTCGAAATCGCGGCCGGCATGACACCGGGATGCTCACGGGAGAAATAAATGAAGCAAGAGGAGAGGAAGATCCGAATGACAATTTACCATGCGACCGATGCCACATTTCATAAGGAGTTGCAAGGCGAAGGATTGACTGTCGTCAATTTTTGGGCGCCTTGGTGCGGACCTTGCAGGATGTTTGCTCCCATTCTTGAGGCGTATGACGCAACAGGGAGCCACGATGTGAAACTAATCAAAGTCAATGTTGACGAAAATGCGGATACCGCTTCTCAATTCGGGATTATGGGCATTCCGGCTACGATTCTGTTCAAAAATGGCGAAGCGGTCGACAAAAAAGTCGGAGTGATGTCCCTGGAAGGGCTGAAGCAGTTTGTATCGCAACATCAGTAAAATCCGTTATTGTGTTGACCGGACCAATTAGAAGCCGCGAAAAAGGAGCAGCAGGGCTGCTCCTTTGCTCATTTACCGCTCTTAGGCTCCCATATCCCCGCCAGCGCCGAGGTTAAGCTGCCACAAAATTCCGAACCGATCTTCCACTTGTCCGTAGCGTTTGCTCCAGAATGTCTCTTGCAGCTCCATGACGACCTTGCCGCCGACCTTGAGTTTGTCGAAGAACGTCTGCAAATCATCCTCGTTCTCGCTGACGATGGCCAAGCTGATATTGTTGCCGACTGTAAAAGGCATTCCCGGGAAGACGTCCGAGAACATGACGTTGCTGCCCAAAATAGTAAGACGGGCATGCATAACCAGATGCTTGGCTTCCTCCGGAAGCGTAAAGTCCGGGTGGGGCGGCGTATCGCCAAAGGTCATAATCTGCGGCTTGTCTGTGCCGAACACATCGGCATAGAACTCGACGGCTTCCCGGCAGTTCCCGTTAAAATTCAAGTATGCATCTACGGACATGTGCTTCAACTCCTTCGCTCGATTGGATCTTCATCGTATATTATTGCCCCTTTTTTCATAAAAAAGTGCGAACACGCTGCCGGTTACGAAGACCGTCCATAGAAAAGTAAATGTAAGCCACAGCACGAGAAGCGAGATGAGATTGGTGATGAGCGCCCAGGGCAGCAATTGCAGCCAATCCTTCCTCGTGGGCCTTCGGAATCCGAAGGCTGTCCAGGACAAGTGATACTTGCGGATAATGACGAGCCCGATAACGACAAGCTGAATGGTGTGGACGAGGAAGGCCGCTGTGTAGTGGGTATAGGCGGGGCAGAGTCCCAGATACTCCAATTATTAGCCACTAGAGTAGGCCTCGTTACGTCACTTTCAATGAACAAACGGTGAACTTCGGTTTGCCCGAGCAGGAATTGGGGGAAATTGGATTATATTGCTTGGCGGAATGAATAGCACGACTTATTGACATGACACCAAAAGGTTTCATATAATCAGAAAAGCGAAACCATTCGGTTTCATATTTTGCGAATTAAAGGAGAATGAGGATGGAAACCAACAACAAGAATCAAGTTCCCGATATCCAGCAAACCGTAGTCTTGAACGCGCCGATTCAAAGGGTGTGGGATATCGTATCGACGGCGGAAGGCATTGCCTCCTGGTTCATGGAGAATAATTTCGCCCCGAAGGCGGGACATGAATTCCATATTCAATCCCCGTTCGGCCCTTCCCCGTGCAAGGTCATCGAGATCGAGGAGCCGCATCGGCTGTCCTTCACATGGGACACGGATGGCTGGGTCGTCACGTTTCTGTTGAAAGAGATGGGGGACAAGACCGAGTTCACGTTGATTCACGGCGGGTGGAAGGAAGCGGATGCGATTATCGCAAAGGCGAACGAGAGAAGCGCGGTCATTCGCGAGCGGATGAACCAGGGCTGGGATGGGATCGTACATCAAGGTCTTCGCAAGGCGGTCGAGGGGTAAGTGTCATCTTCTGCGGCCAAATACGATGTATTTCAGGCTATCGCCGACCCAACCCGCAGAGAAGTTCTTCGCTTGCTGGCGGACCGGGAATTGCCGATCTCCCAGATTACGAGCCATTTCCCGATCAGCCGCACCGCCATTGCCAAGCATCTTCATATTCTGACCGAAGCCGAGCTGGTCAGCGGACGGAAGGTGGGCCGTGAGAAGATCTACCGGCTGCACCCGGAGCCGCTGACGGAGCTGAAGGATTGGCTCTCCTTCTACGAGCGCTTCTGGAGCAACAAGCTGTCGATCCTGAAGCATGTCGTGGAGCAGGAGGCGAAGCCCGGCTTGCATGTAGCGGCTGCGGAGGAGAAGGACAGGCACTGACATTCCGTCAGTGCCTGTTTCGCCTATCCGGACTCCTGGCGAATCGCCAAATAAATGATATTAACGATGACGGTGGTACATATTCGGCAGGCTAACAGAATCGCGAGCTGCCACCAGGTCCCCGCGAAGAAAAAGAAGCAGAGCACAACCGCATCGATGCAGAGCATGGCATGGAAAATGGCTCCTCTTGTCCATTTCTTGCGAAGCAGCTTCTGTCCTTGCGCCCCGGCAATCCCCCCCCAAATGCCGAGATGGAGAACATCCAGCCAACCTCCTTCGACGTCCCCCCTAATTGATCGACCGTGTAAAAGACGAGAACGCCGATGACCAAGCTCGTGGCCAAATTCAAGATGGCGATTGTCGGCGGAAGCAATGTCTGATTTGCCGAACAGCTCGCGCATCCCTTCCTTCATATCTTGCCAAAGGGTCTGTTCACGCGCGCATTCAGGCGACGGCACCGGATCAAGCAGCAAGACCGTAACCGATAACAGAACCAAGCTTATCGCATACAGCAGGGAGCAAGTATGATTGCATCGTCGGGGGAATCGCTTTCGGCAAGGATCGGATGATGTCGGCGATGGCTATGCTGCAGGCCAAGGGCAATTATTTCATGTCACCGCTGCCGGAAGAGGGCCGAAGTCATGTGCGCTCCCTCCTTCGCTAGCTCCAAGGCGAGCAATCGGAAGCGGCGAGAGTGCGATGGTATGAGGAGATAGAATCGTATTTCACCAGCCAGGCTATCTTGAAAATTTCTGGCGCATCGCCGCCATACGCTCTATGTGTCGAAGCACAGCCCGTTCTACCATATCCGCATGGATGCCAACGGGAAAATAGAGTACCGCGCTTTCGTGCGGAGCGCAAAAGGGGTAGCCGGCTATAGCTCCCCTTCGATAATCTTCTTCGCCAAGTAGACTTCAGGATGGGCCATGAATTCGGCAAAGGGGCACAGATCCGCATATTCCTGATGCTCGACATCATAATAACCGATGCATCTGGATTTCGGACTCCAGACAATCACGATAGCCGAGTAATTTCGTGAATGAGCCGGATGTTCCGCTTGTTGCCGTAATATGCCTGGCTGATCTACGAGGAGCGCGGTATGCAGGGGACGGAGCGACGTGTACCCGCTAAGCGTAATTTCTACCTCGATATCCCATCCCTGGGCGGTCGCTTCGCGGAGCTCGGGAACATGGCCTTCGACAATCTGCATCGCCCGGTCGGCAGCGTCTCGAATCTCCCAACATCCTTCAACTGTAGCAATCTCCATCCCTCCTTTCTTAACAAAACTTCATAAATCTTCATAATCGTCTAGCAGAATCTTTATAAACATTAATACTCTATTGAAAGATAAACAAGCTACGATGAAGCATAGTAGAAAACCACTTCATGGAGGCTTGTTATTGATGAAAAAGAAGTCGATTGCCGTATTGTTCGGCGGCTGCTCCACTGAATATGAGGTATCCTTGAAATCCGCCGCGTCGGTCATCGATCATTTGGACCGGAATCGCTATCATATCGTCATGGTCGGCATTACGCGCGAGGGAAGATGGCTGAAATATCACGGCAGCACCGAGGATATCCGGGAGGACCGCTGGCATGCCCATCCCGCCTGCTTGCCCGCATGTCTCTCGCCAAGCCGGGACGTCGGCGGTCTCATCGTGCTTGTCGGCACCGAGTATCATCTTGCCCCCATTGATGCCGTCTTCCCCGTCCTTCACGGCAAAAACGGCGAGGATGGAACCGTTCAGGGGCTGCTGGAGCTGTCGGGTATTCCGTTCGTCGGCTGCGGTTCGGTGTCGTCCGCCATCGGCATGGACAAGGAGATCGCGCATACGTTAGTGCGCGCAGCCGACATCGAGACGGCGGAGTCGCTTGCGATCTGGGAGGACGAACCGCTGGACACTGCGTTGGATGCTGCGGCAAGACTCGGATTCCCGCTGTATGTGAAGCCGGCCCGATCCGGATCTTCCCTGGGCATTACGAAGGCATGCAATAAGCAAGAGTTGATGGATGGCGCGATACTCGCTTTTTCCCATGATAATAAGATCGTGATCGAGCAGCATGTGAATGGCTTCGAGGTGGGGTGCGCCGTGCTGGGCGATGCCGATCCGATTGTGGGGGAGGTTGATGAGATTGAGCTTCGGGACGGATTTTTCAATTATCATGAAAAATATACGCTGGAGACGTCTGTCATTCATATGCCGGCCCGCATCGACGCCGATACCGCAGCCAGGATCAAAGCAGCGGCGCTGGCTATTTATCGGACGCTCGGCTGCCGCGGGCTGGCCCGAGTCGACCTGTTCCTGACGGACGAAGGGAGGATCGTGTTCAACGAGGTGAACACGATGCCGGGCTTCACTTCCGCCAGCCGATATCCGAATATGCTGCGCGGGATCGGCCTGTCCTTCCCGGACATCCTGGACCGGCTGATTCAGCTCGCCCTTGCGGAGGAGCGGAGCGCATGAGTCATGTGAGGATGTATGCGGTTAACCGCAGATCGCTTATGGGAAAATACACGGAAATTGCCGTTGGCCGGGAGCGGATTCATGAGGGACATGTGCTGCTCGTGAACCGTGACCATCCGGTGAAGCGCCCGCCGGCGCCAGAGGAGCTGCTTCCGGTGCAGCAGATTCCGGCGGCGCATCATCGCGAGGAGCAGGAAATTCGGCTGGAGCAGACCTGCTTGCACCAGTTGAACAAGCTGCTCGAAGCCTGCCGTGCCGCGGGGCGCATCGTGGCTGTCAGCGGTTACCGATCGAAGGAAGCGCAATCCCGCATCTACGCGGCATCGGTGCGGGACCACGGTCCCGCCTTCACGGCCAGCTATGTCGCGCGTCCGAATGAGAGCGAGCACCAGACCGGGCTCGCAGTGGATGTCGGCGAAGCTGCCGCTGCGATCGACTATCTCTGTCCGTCGTTCCCCGATCGCGGCGTCTGCCGGGATTTCAAGCGCCTTGCTGCGGATTACGGCTTTATTCAGAGGTACGAGGAAGGCAAGGAACAGATTACCGGGATCGCTTGCGAGCCGTGGCATTTTCGCTACGTCGGCTTCCCGCATTCGCGGATTATCGCGGAGAACGGACTGTGCCTGGAGGAGTATATCGATGATGTGAAGCAATTTACCTGCGATGGGCCGCATCTGATCGTCGAGGGCCGGTACGGGGTGGATGAAGTGTATTATGTTCCGGAGGCTGCGAATGGCCTGACCGCGGTGCCTGTCGTTCACGGCACGCCCTGCCGCTTGTCCGGCAATAATCAGGACGGCTTCATCGTGACCGTCCTTCATCGCAAAGGCGGTGCGCACCGTGACGGCTAACGCTCAATGTGCCGGGCTCGACCGCTTCAAGATCGTGGCTGCCCTGCTGGTCATTGCCATTCCTACCGCTCCGTTGATCTCGTACAGCCCCTATGCCGATTTTGTGTTGACCGGCATTGCGGCGCGTGTGGCCGTGCCGTTTTTCTTTATCATGTCAGGGTTTTTGCTGTTCCGCAAGCTGACGGGGGAGAAGGCCCGGGAACGCGGCATGCTGCATCGCTTCCTGTGCAGAATCGGGCTGCTGTATGCGGTGTCCATCGTACTGTATCTGCCTTTGAACGGGTATGCGGGGTACTTTGCGGAGGAGAATTTCGATGTAATGTCCTTCCTTCGGGATCTTGTGTTCAACGGCACATTCTATCATTTATGGTATCTTCCTGCGCTGATTCTCGGGACATGCATCACGTATTTTTTGTATCGAACGCTTGCGCTCGGCGCATGGACGGCAGCGCGCTCTGTCCGCATCCGCTCCGCCGCGGCGGGCGCCGGTCTTCTGCTGCTGTCATTGACCCTTCTGTTCCTGGAGGGGATGGCGCTGCATGCATACGGCTGGCCGCGCCACGACAGCATGTACGTATTTCTCGTGCCGGCCGTATACGCCGGGTTCCTGCTGCTGCAGCAGACGGGCCGGAGCGGCACGGCGCTGCGGGAGATGAGCACGTGGATCTATATATTGCACCCGTGGGCCATCGTGCTCGTACCCGGAGCGGGCAAGCTTGCCGGCCTCACGCCGATCCTGGTCGGGGACAGTCTTGTTCATTATGGGGCGGTCGCGACGCTGTCGGTTATGATGTCCTTCGGCGTTGTCTTCTTCCTTCGCCGCTTGAAGCGATCCGCGCCGGACCGGAGCCGCCGGTCATGGGCAGAGATACGGCTGGATGATGTGACGCATAACGTGCGGGAGCTGCGCGGCCTGCTGCCGCCCGATTGCGAGCTGATGGCCGTCGTCAAGGCGGATGCTTACGGGCATGGCAGCATTCCGGTGGCCAGACATTTGAGCCGCATTGGAGGCGTGCGTCATTTCGCGGTGGCGGACGTGGAAGAGGGAGTTGCGCTGCGCCGAGAAGGCATCAAGGGAGAAATATTGGTGCTCGGCTCTACCTCTCCCGAGCGGTTCGATGATCTGGCGCGTTACCGGCTGTCGCAGACCGTCATCAGCGCCGATTACGGCAAGGCATTGGACGCGTTCGGCAAACCGGTGAACGTTCATATTAAAATTGACACGGGCATGAGCCGGCTGGGCGAACGTTGGACCGATACGGAAGCGATCCGCTCGATGTATCGGCTTCGCAACTTGCGCGTCACCGGAACGTTCACGCACTTGTCTTGCTCCGACGGCCCGACGGAAGCGGTTATCGCGTTCACGAATGCCCAGATCAAGCGATTTGGGGAGACGATCGATGAGATCAAGGCGGCCGGGCTGGACCCGGGGACGCTGCATATGCAGAGCAGCTACGGGATCGTCAATTATTCGGAGCTGCGCTGCGGCATGGCCCGTCCGGGCATTGCCTTGTTCGGCCTGCTCGGCACGGAACGCGATCAGGCGCAAGCGCCGGTCGATCTGCGTCCGGCACTGGCGTGGAGGGCCACGGTGACCTTGGTCAAGCAGATGCAGGCAGTTGAGCCTGTCGGGTACGGGCGCAATTATAAGACCAGGCCGGGCAGCGTCATTGCGACGGTGTCGATCGGCTATGCGGACGGCGTGCCGCGAGTTCTCGCGGAGAAGGGGGGAGCGGTTCTCATTCGAGGCCACAGAGCGCCGATCGCGGGCAACATCTGCATGGATCAATTGATGGTGGATGTGACCCATATCGAGGGAGTTCAGGAGGGGGATACGGTCACGCTGATCGGACAAGACGGGCAGGCATCCATTACGGCAGGCGAGATGGCAAGCCGCTGCGGAACGATAACGAACGAGATCGTGAGCCGCATCGGCCAGCGAGTGGATAGAATCTATCTCTAACACGAGCGGATTTAACTCTAAGAGGGAGGAAATGCAAGCGGGAGGAAATGCCGCTTTCGGCTGCGAAGGTTACGATGTAAGTTGCAGATACCGGAGCACTTCAGCAGTCAGGACCATTCCAATGGTCCTGACGCTATGGGAGAAGAGACAGTGGGGCGCATCATGGCGATCTCGTTGGGGGACGCGTGCTGGTGCTGCTGATCGCTAGGCGATCGGTGGTGCGGCGCGTCCTTTTTGCGTTGTCTGTCAATCGTCTGTGAAAATGTCACTTTAACTGTGCTATGAAAATGTCACTT
>NZ_QYZD01000042.1:0-39230 GCF_003591545.1 Paenibacillus thiaminolyticus | reverse complement strand
AGGATACTTCACTTGCCTGCGCGACGGGGATATCCACTATATGCACGAACGAGGATGACTTAGCTCGCCTGATCCAAGGGGATACCGTTGATAAGAGACAGAAGGAGCTTATTCATAAAAAAAGACGGCTTTGGGCCGTCTTTTGGAGCGAATATTATGTTTATTCAGGAGTTCCCGGCTTCGGGACAAAGTGAAAAATGTCGCCGCTCTCCAGTGCATCTATTAATTGATCCAGCCAGTAGTAATACTGCTCTGCTTCCTGCATCTTGGCAATGTCCGCCTGAACGATGCCGCTCAGCGTCTCGTCCTCGCTATTCGCTGCGAGCAGGTTCTCCAGTTCTCGCTTGGAACGCCGGATAGCAGATAAGTTCACTTCGATGGCCTTGCGCCACTTAATGCCGAAGTAATCGGCAAATGTCTGGTACCAGTCCGGCTCCACTTCATACAAGTCTTTCCGCGTGCCTTTGCCCCATACCTTGTGCACCATCTTCATATCCACCAGCGTACGGACCCCGGTGCTCATGCTCGTCTTGCTCATTGCCATTTCCTTGCCCATCTCATCCAGCGTCATCGGATGATCGCTGAAAAATAACAAACCGTACAAATGGCCTGTGGATTGAGTCATTCCGTATAGGTCCATATTTTGACCGATCGCTTCTATGACACGATTGCGAGCTTTTTCCACCGCCCCTTGTTGTTCCTGCGTCAACTGCGCGAACGTTGCCATGTGCTAATTCCTCCTGTGCCGAACCTGGCTGCTGCTAATTATTCGACTCCTTTTGAATGATACCGTAGTCATTGATTATATAGAGGAAGATGAGAGCGACTCGGGACGGCTCGGGAATCCCGCATCTCCTAACGGTACAAGGCGTCATCGAACATTGTATGAGAGATGGATTCAAAAGTAAAGTACCGGATAGGTCAGCATTCTTTAGGAAAGATGAGCATATGACAGCATAAGTTTGTACAGTTTTTACTGAACGTAATTTACAAACAGTTTTAAAGGTTGTTATTGAAAATTTTCAAAGGTTACAATAGAAAGGGTTGGAAAAAAGAATTCGGGCAAGACCAAGAGAGGTGAAACGATTGTCTATCATTAAAGTCAACGGAGTGACCAAAATCTTCGGTCCGCAAGCGCAACGCTCGCTCACTCTGCTGAAGCAAGGGTGGTCCCGGGAACGGCTCGCCACAGAAAAACAAGCGACTGTTGCCGTCAATCAGGTCTCTTTCTCCGTCGAGCCAGGCGAAATCTTCGTTATCATGGGCCTCTCCGGCAGCGGAAAGTCCACGCTGGTGCGAATGCTGAATCGTCTTATCGAACCGACGGACGGAGACATCTGGTTGAAGGATCGGAACATCTCCAAGCTAAGCGAGTCGGAGCTGCGGGAAGTTCGCCGCAAGACGATCGGCATGGTGTTCCAGAAGTTCGCACTCTTCCCTCATCGCACCGTCCTCGACAACGCCGCATACGGCCTCGAAATTCAAGGAATGGCGAAGGAAGAACGCTACCGCAAGGCGGGGGAAGCTCTCGGTTTGGTAGGACTCGACGGCTGGGAGCAGAAATATCCTGACGAATTAAGCGGCGGCATGCAGCAGCGGGTCGGACTGGCCAGAGCGCTGGCCAATGATCCGGATGTTCTGCTGATGGACGAAGCATTCAGTGCTCTTGATCCGCTTATCCGGCGGGATATGCAGGACGAACTCCTCGCATTACAGCAAAAAATGCATAAAACCATCATTTTTATTACCCATGATTTGGACGAAGCTCTCCGCATCGGAGATCGAATCGCGTTATTAAAAGACGGGAAGCTGATTCAAATCGGCACCCCGGAACAAATGCTGATGGATCCGGCAGACGAATACGTGGAGCGATTCGTTGAAGGAGTGGACTTATCGAAAGTGCTGACGGCAGCGCACATCATGCGCCGGCCGGAGACGGTATCCCTTGATCGGGGACCTCGCGTCGCCCTGCAGCTCATGCGGGATATCGGCATCTCAACCCTGTTCGTCGTGGGCAAAGATAAGTCTCTTCAAGGGGTCGTTACAGCCGAGCAGGCCAGTGAGGCGGCACGCAGCAGCAAGTCATTGCAGGAAGTCATGTTCACCGACGTCCCTACCGTATCGCCGGATGTGCTGCTGAACGATCTGTTCGCGCTATCAGGCGAAGCCAAGCTTCCAATCGCTGTCGTCCAACCGAATGGCAAGCTGATGGGCGCGATCGTGCGTGGAGCGGTTCTCGGCGCGCTGGCGGGCAATGTGCCCAATGGAGCGAGCGACACGACTGGAACGGATACTGCAACTACAGACACGGAAGGGATGGTGATGTCGCATGCGACTGCCGATAGGTAATTGGGTCGAAGAGGGAGTGAACTGGCTCGGAACGAATGCCGATGGATTCTTCCAATTTCTGTCCAAAGTAATCGAACGCTGCGTCGAAAGCATCACCGCTCTGCTCACCTGGCCGTCTGCCTACATTTTAATTGCTCTCTTCACCGTGCTTGCTTTCCTGATCGGACGCTGGTCCTTATCCTTGTTGACCTTGATCGGACTGTTCATCATCGAAGCGCTCGGCTATTGGGAGCCGACGATGAGCACGCTGGCCCTCGTCATCGTATCGACATTATTGTCTATCGTCATCGGCATTCCGCTTGGCATTGCCTCCGGTCGTTCGGACAACGTATCCCGGATTGTGCGGCCGGTGCTCGATTTCATGCAGACGATGCCCGCCTTTGTCTATTTGCTTCCGGCCGTATTCCTGTTCGGACTCGGCATCGTGCCTGGCGTTATTGCTTCCGTCATCTTCGCCGTGCCGCCGACGATTCGGCTGACCGAGCTTGGCATCCGCCAAGTGCCGGAAGACATGATGGAGGCCGCTTCCGCCTTCGGCTCAACCCCCATGCAGACCTTGTGGAAGGTGCAGCTTCCGGTCGCCATGCCGACCTTGATGGCCGGCGTGAACCAGACGATTATGCTATCGCTGTCCATGGTCGTTATCGCCTCCATGATCGGTGCCCAAGGAATTGGAGCCGAAGTCTATCGTTCCGTTACCCAGCTGAAGATCGGCCAGGGCTTCGAGGCTGGCCTCGCTGTCGTGCTGCTGGCTATTATTTTGGACCGGTTCTCTCAGCATAGTGTCAAAAAAAATAAATCAAAAAAACAAGGAGCGTGATGTGCATGAAGCATAATCGAACGAGACGTTGGATGTTATTGGGACTTATCGCGATGATCGGATGGACGCTGGCAGGCTGCTCCGGTTCCTCCAGCCCATCTGGAGGAGCGGATAGCGACGGGGCTTCCTCCGGAGACAGCCAATCGGCAAGCATAGGCGCGTCCGTCGATTACAAAATCGTCGGCATCGACGCCGGTGCGGGGATTATGCAGGCGACAGAGCAAGCGCTCCAGGAATACAGCCTCGACAAATGGAAGCTCATCGAGGGCTCCGGCGCCGCCATGACCGCTACTTTGGATAAAGCGCTCAAGAAGCAGGAGCCGATTATCATTACGGGCTGGACGCCGCATTGGAAATTCGCCAAATACGACCTGAAATACCTAGAGGATCCGAAAGGGGTCTACGGCGGAGATGAGCAGATCCATACGATTGCTCGCAAAGGATTAAAAGAAGACGATCCGAACGCGCATAAGGTGCTCGATCAGTTCGAATGGACGGCAGACGATATGGCGCAGGTGATGGTTGCCGTTCATGACGGCAAGAACCCGGAAGAAGCGGCCAAAGAATGGGTCGATGCGAATCCAGACAAGGCTGACAAGTGGATCGAAGGCGCACAGCCTGCAGACGGGAAGAAGCTGAAGCTGGGCTATGTGGCCTGGGATTCGGAGATCGCAAGCACGAACGTCATCGCGTACGTGCTGCAGGAGAAGCTCGGCTACAAGGTCAATCTGCTCCAGGTCGAAGCCGGTCCGATGTGGACGGGCGTCGCCAACGGGGATGTCGATGCGATTGTGGCAGCCTGGCTCCCAACGACGCACAAAGACTATTACGACAAATTCAAGGATCAAATCGATGATCTCGGTCCGAACCTGGATGGCACCAAAATCGGCCTTGTCGTTCCAGCTTATATGGACATCAACTCCATCGAAGATCTGAAATAAAGAAAGGGGCCCGCTCGGGCCCCTTTTGGCTTGCCAGTTCCGTCAACGATGCATGCGTGCCTATTCCGTCAACGTGCGGAGATGAAAGGCATTCAGCTCCGCTTCCCTTACGGGCTCAACCGTGCAAAGTCCCGGCGCTTCTTCCCCTCTCCTCCTCCGCATCCGCGTGAATGATGACGGTGCGCAGCGCCTGCACGATCGCCTCCAGCGACATGCTTGGCTTGCCCGGATAAGCGGCTGCCTGTTGTGGCAAAAATGGAATATGAATGAATCCTGCCGGGATTCGCCCCGCTTCCTGCCGGCCAGCCAGCTCATGCATCAGCGTATAGAAGATGGCGTTGCAGACGAACGTCCCGGCCGTATACGACACCGAGCACGGGATGCCCGCCTCCAGCACGGTGCGCCGCAAGGCCTTCACCGGCAGCGTCGCCCAATAGGCGGCAGGCCCTCCCGGCACGACCTCGTCATCCGTCGGCTGATCGCCGTCATTGTCCGCAATGCGGGCATCCGCCAAATTGATCGCTACCCGCTCCAGCGTGATGTCCGGGCGGCCGCCGGCTTGTCCGACACAGATGACGGCGGCGGGATTGCAGCCGGCCATCGCTTCGCGCAGCGTCTCCCCGGCCCGCGCGAACGAAGTCGGCAGCTGCGCCGCCTGCACCCGATACCGTCCCAGCGCAGCGCCGTCGAGCGCGCGCACCGCCTCCCAGGACGGATTGATCGACTCGCCTCCGAATGGATCGAAGCCGGTCAGCAATAATGTGTTACTCATAACCTCCACCTCCGATGGGTTGCTTCATTTTCAAGTTGGTATAAATATGCTATCCTTGTGCTGTCCGAAAGAGGTCGTTACACGAACTGAAAGGAGCTGCAATTCTAATGGCGCAAATCGATATTTCTTCGCTTGTTTTATTGGGGCTGGCCGGACTGGGCATCATCAGCGGCAACTCCACCATCACGATCGCGATGGTCGTCCTGTTGCTTCTGCGCGTCACCCATCTGCAGAGCCTGTTCCCTTGGATAGAGAAATACGGCCTCACGATCGGAATTATCATTCTTACCATCGGGGTCATGTCCCCGATCGCCAGCGGATCCATGTCCATGGAGACGATTCTGCAATCGTTCCTGCATTGGAAGTCGCTCCTGGCCGTCGCGGTCGGAATGCTGGTCGCCTACCTGGGCGGCCGTGGCGCGCATCTGATGACGCAATCGCCAACCGTCGTCGCCGGATTGCTCATCGGGACCGTGCTCGGCGTCGCGCTGTTCCGCGGCGTTCCGGTCGGGCCGCTGATCGCGGCGGGCATCTTGTCGCTGCTGCTGGGTCGCTCATGAAGAGACCTGGCGCGGCCGATCCACCCGTTCCCGGATGACCGGATGACCGTACGGACCCTCTGGTCCGTACCACGGCAAGGGTCTCTCCCTCCTTGACTGCCTGAGACACCGTCCGCTTGCTTCGCCACCATCCATCATACGACGAAAGTGGACGATCCGGCAATGGAGAGGACTCCGGGACATGCACAAACACAGCACACGGACGTTCATTTCAAAAAAATGGTTGACAATGCCGAAAGCTCGATGCTAGAATCAACAATCAGATACGGTAGCGCGATGATGCGCGCGGCCTATCCATACTACTTCAGAAAGGCAGGTAAATCCAATGCGTAATGCAATTGTTATGGCGCACGCGGCGCATGCGGCGCGGACTCGAACTTCATATCGCAGGAGCCCTGCCGGAAGCTGCGCCCCTCCTTGCTGAGGAGAAGAGCGCAATTCTGAAGCGGGAAGCGCGGCGAAGTGATCCGATCACTCGCTGTCCCTTCGAACTTGCCGATAATGTGCAAGCCGATTCCGCTTCCCTGTCATGCGGGCGCCACGTCGCTCGTACATATCGCCTTACGCAACCCAAGGTATATCGTTCACGAACGATATACCTTTTTTGTTTTTCCATTTTGCAAAAGAGACAAGGAAGTGACATGATGCTATCGGTTTTATTCAAGCTCGGCTGGTTCTTCAAAGAGCATAAGACGAGGTACATTGTAGGTGTCGTGATGCTGATCGTAGTCGGCATCATCGAGCTCGTCCCCCCTCGCATCCTGGGGCAAGCCATCGATGACATCGTACGCGGGGCCATTACATGGGACAGATTGACGTTCTATCTTCTCCTTATACTGGGCACGATGGTCGTCATTTACGCCATTACGTATGTGTGGATGTATCAAATATTCGGTGGAGCGAACCTGGTAGAGCGCAAGCTTCGCTCCAAGCTGATGCGTCATTTCCTCAGAATGACGCCGCCGTTCTTCGAGAAAAACCGCACCGGGGACCTGATGGCCCGGGCAACCAATGATCTCCGTTCCGTGTCGCAGACAGCCGGGTTCGGCATGCTCACCTTGACGGATTCGACTGCGTTCCTGTTCATCGTACTGTTCGCCATGTTCATGATTCAATGGAAGCTGACGTTGGCGGCCTTGCTGCCGCTCCCGTTCATCGCCATCGCCATGAATGTGTTCGGCAAAAAGATTCATGAACGCTACATGATCGCTCAAGATGCGTTCGGAGATATGAACGATCAAGTGCTGGAGTCGGTCGGCGGCGTGCGGGTCATCCGCGCCTACGTGCAGGAGACCTCCGATGAAGCCCGCTTCCGCGACATTACCCAGGACGTCTATAATAAGAACCTTGCCGTCGCCCGGGTCGACGCCCTGTTCGATCCGACGATCCGGCTCTTCATCGGTCTGAGCTACGTGATCGGGCTCGGTTACGGAGCCTATCTTATTATTCATAATGAGCTGTCCCTCGGGGAGCTGCTCGCGTTCAATATGTACCTTGGCATGATGATCTGGCCGATGTTCGCCATCGGCAACCTGATTAATGTGATGCAGCGCGGCAACGCCTCCCTCGATCGGGTCAACGAAGTGCTGAACTATACGCCGGACGTACAGGACGGCGAGCATACAAAGGATGTCGCCGTGCCGGAGACGCTGGCGTGGAGCAACTACAAGTTCCGCTACCCGACTTCGACGACAGACAACCTGAATCTTGGCGCCCTCAAGCTTCGCAAGGGGCAGACTCTCGGGATCGTCGGCCGGACCGGAAGCGGCAAGTCGACCTTCGTCAAGCAGCTGCTGCGGGAATATCCGGTCGGAGAAGGCGGCTTCTGCATTAACGGCATCCCGGCGGAACAGATTCCGATCGATCGGCTGCACAGCTGGATTGGATATGTGCCGCAGGAACAGATTTTGTTCTCCAAGACTGTCAAGCAGAACATCTTATTCGGCCGTTCCGGGGCTGGTGATGACGACGTGATGAACGCGATCGAGACCGCCTCCTTCACCCATGATGTGCCTACGCTTGTGGACGGGGTGGAGACATTGGTCGGCGAGCGGGGCGTGGCTCTGTCCGGCGGCCAGAAGCAGCGGGTCTCGCTGGCGCGGGCCTTCATCAAGGAGCCGGAAATATTGATACTCGATGATGCGCTCTCTGCCGTTGACGCGCGCACGGAAGCGAATATTATCAGCAACATACGCGAGCAGCGCTCAGGCAAGACGACCCTGATTACGACGCACCGGTTGTCGGCCATTGAGCATGCCGACTGGATCATCGTGCTCGATGACGGCAAGATCATCGAAGAAGGCACGCATGACGACTTGCTGAAGCAGGACGGCTGGTACAAGGAACAGTACGAGCGCCAGCAGCTGGAATCCGGGCTGTAGGACCGGCTGCTCTATCCCTGCACACTGGCATTACGATTACAGGAGGATTTGATATATGGAAGCAGAACAACAGACGGCGAACCCGAGACATGTCGGCAAGCGCCTGTGGCAATACGCCCTGCAGTTCAAAAAGAGCTTCATCATTGGTCTGCTCATGCTCACGGTGGCTGTCGCCGCCGAGCTGTCCGGGCCGTTCATTGCGAAAAATATAATAGATAAGCATATACTCGGCATTGAAAAGCCGTACTACGAGACATCCGAGGAAGCGAAGGGCGCCATTCTGCATGAAGGACGCCACTTCAAGCGGGAGGACCGCTTCGCGGAGGGAGAAGCGAAGGGAGAGCAGGTCCGCATTCTCCAGATCGGGACGGAGTTCGTCTTCGTGGATGGACCGATCCCATCCGAGACGGGAGAGCGCCAGTTCGAGGACGGCTTGCTGACGATCCGCGCCGGGTCGGATACCTGGTCGGTTCCGGCGTTGCCCATGAGCCTGAGCCAGCTGCTCACGTTCTACAAGCCGGAGATCGTCAGCATTATTCAAAATATGGCGCTTTATATCGGCCTGCTGCTGGTCAGCGTCGCGGCGAGCTATGGCCAGATTATGGGGCTCCAGACGGCAGCGAACCGGGTCATCCGCAAGCTGCGCGGCGATGTGTATGCCCATGTGCAGCGTCTGCCGATTCCGTACTTCGATAATCTGCCTGCCGGCAAAGTCGTCTCCCGGGTCACCAATGACACCGAAGCGGTCAAAGATCTGTTCTTATCCGTACTGGAAAGCTTCACGTCCGGGATCATTACGATTACCGGCATTTATGTCGCCTTATTCATTTTGGATGCGAAGCTTGCACTCATCTGCATGTTCATTTTGCCGCTCATCTATCTGTGGGTTGTGCTGTACCGGAAATTCGCGACGAAATATAACAAAGTGATACGTTCCCGGCTCAGCTCCATCAATGCTATGATTAACGAATCCATCCAAGGGATTCCGGTCATTCGCTCCTTCCGCCGCCAGAAGGACACGATGAATGAGTTCGAGGAGCTGAACGAGGAGTACTTATCCTATCAGAACAAAATGCTCAATTTGAACGCGTTCACGTCCCATAACCTGGTGAACGTGCTGCGGAATATCGCTTTCGCGGTCGTGCTCTGGTTTTTCGGCGGAGCGTCGCTGAGCGCCAGCGGCGCCATCACGCTCGGGGTGCTGTATGCTTTCGCCGACCTGCTGAACCGCCTCTTCCAGCCGATTACCGGCATGGTGAACCAATTGGCGAATCTCGACTCCTCCCTCGTATCCGCAGGACGGGTATTCGAGCTGATGGACGAACCGGGAGAGCCGCTGGACGAAGGCTCGATGCCCCGGTACAAGGGACATGTCGAGTTCGATCGGGTCTCCTTCGCCTACAAGGAAGATTATGTGCTGCGCGACATCTCCTTCGAGGCGAAGCCGGGCCAGACGGTGGCTCTCGTCGGCCATACCGGTTCCGGCAAGAGCTCGATTATGAATCTGCTGTTCCGGTTCTATGACCCGCAGCGCGGCGAGATTCGGATCGACGGTACGCCGACGACTTCGGTACCGAAGCAATGGATTCGGGAGCATATGGGCATCGTACTGCAGGATCCTTATCTGTTCACCGGAACGATTGCAAGCAACGTCAGTCTCAACGATCCGCGCATCACGCGAGAGAAGGTAGAGCAAGCGCTGAAAGCGGTGGGCGCCGTTCGGGTGCTCAAGCATTTGCCGCAAGGAATCGACGAGCCGGTGATTGAAAAAGGAAGCACCTTGTCGGCCGGGCAGAGACAGTTGATTTCATTCGCCCGGGCTCTCGCCTTCGAGCCGGCGATACTGATTCTGGATGAGGCGACGGCCAATATCGATACGGAGACGGAAGCCCTCATTCAAGAAGCGCTGGAAGTGCTGAAGCGGGGACGGACGACCTTCATTATCGCGCACCGGCTGTCGACGATTCGAAGCGCCGATCTGATTCTCGTGCTGCATCGCGGCGAGATCGTTGAGCAAGGAACGCATGACGAATTGATGCGACTGAAGGGCCGCTACTACAAGATGTACCAGCTGCAGCAAGGCTCCGGAGCGCCAACTCAGGCTCCATATGAAGCCCAGGCTGCAGCGCCGCAGAACCAAACGGCCGCAGCCATCCCGTCTATGCCATAATTTGGATGCAACATCAAGCGCCGCTACCCCGGTAACGGGAAGCGGCGCTTCTGTATGCCTTATTTTTAACGAAGAGAGCATTTGTTTTTGATGAAATGCAGCTGATTCTCGACCCGGTTGATGGCCTCCTGGAGTTCCTTGGATGAAGTCTCCGATTGCGCTTGCCGCTTCAAAGACTCCAGCTCGGAATTGAGCCTCGGAACATCGTCCGAAGCCAAGGAACAATCATAGCTGCTGTCCAGATTGTGCATCTTCATCCCTCCGCTCGCAAGCCGTTATTTCTTTTTGCCTTTTGCGTTGTTGGCGTCGGACGTCCGTGTCGTTGTATTTTGTCTGGAATGTCCCTGCTGCTTATGTGCCATAATGAACACTTCCTTCCTGTGCAAGATATAATGGAGATAAGTCCGGTTGGTTCGGGGGAGCCGTTCTACTTCGGAATGCGGTTCAGACTCGGCGCGCGCCCGGCTTGTTTTTCCGGCCGCAGCGGCGTGATCTTTTCCATGATACGGGAACAGTTCTGCTGATGGTGAATACGCTCTGCTTTGTTATGCCGCATGCCGCTCACCTCCCGATCATTAGGTTGCCCCGCTACCGTCCCTTCCATCATACCCGGCAGCAGGTAATTACTGCTCCTTCACGTTCACCTTGAATTGCTCCAGCATCTTCTGCAAATCCCGGCTTAAAGCGAGCAGACTGTCCACGGAAGCCGATATCTCCTCGGTCAATGCCGACTGCTCCTCCGTCGTGGCCGCGACACGTGCCGTATGATCATTGGATTGCTCCGCAATATCGTTCAAATGGCGAATCAGCTCAAAGACTTCTTCGCAGGAGGCCGACATCTGCTGAGCGATGCTGCGGTATTCCTCCATGCGGGAGCTCGCTTGTCCAATCGAGCCGGCGATCACCGTGAACGTCTCGTCCGCCGTCTTGACCGTTGCCATCCCTTTCTGGACGGCCTCCTGCTGATGCGCGGTTGCCCGTTCGGTCAGTTCGCGCTTCGTATGAATGACATCAATCAGCTGCATAATAGACTGTAGCGATTGTTTTGAATGCTCGGCCAATTTGCGGACTTCCGTCGCGACGACCTGGAAGCCACGTCCATGCTCACCGGCGCGGGACGCTTCAATCGAGGCATTCAACGCCAGCAATTCCGTCTGCTTCACTGTATTCTGGATGAACACGACCGCGCCCGAAATCTGCTGGACCGCCTCCGTCCAATCGGCGATAGCCTGATTCGTGTCGGCCGAAGCCGCTTCGATGCGCTCCATCTGCACGACCGTCTCATCGACAATGACACGACCTTCGCCGGCCTGGGCGGCCGCTTCCCGCATCCATTCGGCAACCTGCTCCGAGGTCGTGGCGATCTGCTCCGCGCCGGCCGTAATCTCACTCATGGCAGACTTCGTCTGCTCGGTGCTGTGCTGCTGCTCCAGCGATCCGTTCGCCACCTCGGACATTGCGCCCGCCACTTCCTGCGCGGCAATCGCTGTCTCCTCGGCGCCCCGCTGCAGCTCGAGCGACGAGGAGGAGACGTCCTTCGCTGCCCGCTGCACTTCCGCCAGCAGCCCGCTCAACCGCTCCGTCATCCGGTTGAACACATCGGCCAGCCGCCCGATCTCATCCTGCCGCTTCGAAGCGAGCTTCACGGTCAAGTCCCCGTTAGCCGCTTGTTCCGCCAGCTTGTGGATATCATTCAGCGGCTTCAAGCGGCGCTGCACATACACGGCCACCAGCAAGACGCCAATCAATCCGATGATCCCACCGATGATAATGGCTTCGATCAAGAAGCCTATCAACGTACCTTTGATGATGGAATAATCATAATCGGCAACCAGGTAAGCCATGCTATGGCCGAGATCGTCTCTAATCTCCGTTAAGCCGGTAATATAGACCGCATCGCCCATCTCAAATTCATCGGTCATTATCGTATTGTCTTCTTTGGTCAGCTTAAGGAAGGCGTCCTGGATAGCCGCTGGCATGTCGTATGCCGTGTTCGGCTTGTACCCCATCGATTCCAGGTTGTCATTCGCTTGAAGAATACGGAAGGCTGGCGCTCCGTCCTTCGCCTCATTCTCCTTAATGATGAGAAAAGCATTAATAACGTCGTCGCCTGCGATCTTATTCATGCGGCCCCGCAGCATTCGGAAAAGCGAGTCTGTCATTTCCTCGTTGATCGGTTTGTTTTGGACCATGCTCGATGCCTGTTTGATCGCACCCATCATGTCATCGAGCTTCATTTCTGCGATGAGCTCCTGCCGTTTATGCAGGAAATCCATATAGAGCGATTTCTCGCTGTAATACTCGCGGAAAATGAAAAGGCCGCTGATTGTCATAATCAATACGAACAATACAGCGATCATTCTCGGAATCATACTGCGATTGAACCAATTCATGAGCGTCCCCCTCTTTCGACAATTTGTTCTTGTTGTCGTTTCTAAGTAACCCTCATGGATTGTATCACATTTTTGGCAATTCGTGATAGAATTACGAGAAATTATCCTCCTAAAACAACGCGATCATCGACAAATTTCTCTCCGCGAATCCCTTCGAACTCCCGCAGCAGCTTATCTACCGTGAGCGAATGCTTGGATGCAGCCGGCACATCCAGCACAATGCTGCCTTTGTCCATCATGATGAGCCGGTTGCCCAGCCGGATCGCCTGCTCCATATTATGGGTCACCATCAGAGTGGTTAGCGAATTCTCCCGCACGATCTCGTCCGTCAAGCGGGTAATCCATTCCGCCCGGGACGGATCGAGCGCCGCCGTATGCTCATCGAGCAGCAAAATGCTCGGCTTCGTAAAGGTGGCCATCAGCAGGCTTAGCGCTTGCCGTTCGCCGCCCGAGAGCAGGCCGACCTTCGCGTTCAGCCGGTTCTCAAGCCCGATGCCCAATCGGGACAGCTCTTCTGCGAACCATGCCTTGCGCTTCCGGTTCACCCCGGGTCTCAGCCCGCGGACTCCCATCCGCTTCGCCGCAATGGCCAGATTCTCCTCGATGGTCATATCCGGAGCCGTGCCGGCCATCGGGTCCTGGAATACACGGCCAATCCAGCGGCTGCGGCGATGCTCAGACATCAGCGTGACATCATGCTCTTCGATGTGAACCGTGCCTGCATCCGGGATCAGCACGCCGGAGATAATGTTCATCAGCGTCGATTTGCCGGCACCGTTGCTTCCGATTACGGTCACGAAGTCTCCGGGATTCAGATGCAGCCGGATATCGGTAAGCGCCGCTTTCTCATCAGGGGTATTCAGATTGAAATATTTACTGACCTGATTCACTTGCAGCATTGCGCTGTCCTCCTTTCCCCAATTCCATCGCCCGCTGGCGGCTCATTTTACGCTGATTCGCGGAGCGTCGCATCTTCGGCACGGTTAGCGCCACAATGACGATGAGAGCGGTAAACAATTTCAGATCCGTCGCATTCATTTGCAGCTGCAAGGCGATAGCGACGATAACCCGGTACAGCACGGCGCCCAGCAGCACCGCGAACGTCGCGCGGGCGATCGTACGGTGGCCGAAAATCGCCTCCCCGATAATAACTGACGCCAGTCCGACGACAATCATCCCGACGCCCGATTGAATATCGGCGAAGCCCTGATACTGGGCGACCAGCGCGCCGGATAACGCGACAAGCGCGTTCGAGAGGCTGACGCCGACGACAATCGTCGTATCGGTGTGCACGCCGAAGCTGCGAATCATGCGCGGATTGTTGCCGGTAGCGCGCAAGGATAGGCCGACCTCCGTCCGCAGGAACCAGTCTAAGGCCATCTTCACCAGCACCGCGAACAGCCCCATGACGATCAGGAACAGGAAGCCTCCGGTAATCGGCGTAAGCAGCGTATCGCTGTTCATTAAGCCGATGTTCGCCTTGCCCATAATCCGCAAATTGATAGAATGCAGGGCGATCATCATCAGAATGCCCGACAACAGCGGATTGATCTTCCCCTTCGTATGAATGATGCCGGTCATCATGCCGGCGAGCCCGCCACCGAGGAAGGCAAGCGCCGTTCCTATTCAGGTCGAGATATCCGATGTAATGCACAGGGCCGCTATCGCTGCGCCTGTCGTGAAGCTTCCGTCTACCGTCAAGTCAGGGAAATCCAAAATGCGAACGTCAAGTAGACGCCGAGCGCCATCAAGGCGTACAGCACGCCGAGCTCTACCGATTTTTGCATCGCTAGCATAAATCCGCTCACTATGACTCCTCCTCTTCTGTTTATTCTTGTACCTTCACTTCTCTATTCGAAGAGGTTGTCCGGCTTCACTTGCTTCTTCAGATCATCGGTTACGGCAAAGCCTTGCGCTTCCGCCGCCTTCACATTCAGCGCCAGATTAAGAGATTCCGGAATTTGCACCGGCGTGTCTTCCGGCTTCTTGCCGTTCTTCAGCATATCGACGGCCATTTTGCCGGTCGTGTAGCCAAGATCGTAATATTCGAAGCCGAAGGAAGCGACACCGCCGTTCTTGACCGAATCCTTCTCCGCGACGAATAGCGGAATCTTATTTTCATTCGCCACGCCGACGACAGCCCCGAGGCCGCTTACAACCGTGTTGTCGGACGGAACATAGATAGCCTGCACCTTGCCGATAAGCGATTCGGCCGCCTGCTTCACTTCCGAGCTGTTCGTCACGGGGGCCTTGACGACCT
Source organism: Paenibacillus thiaminolyticus (assembly GCF_003591545.1). Lineage (GTDB taxonomy): Bacteria > Bacillota > Bacilli > Paenibacillales > Paenibacillaceae > Paenibacillus_B > Paenibacillus_B thiaminolyticus_A. The sequence goes on along the minus strand of NZ_QYZD01000042.1, from coordinate 24,584 downwards.
TCAAGCCGAGAGCGGTCAACGCCTCTTCCGCCTTCTGCACGTTCACGACCGTGTTCTGTTCACCTTCATTGGCCAAAATGCCCACTGCCGTAACGCCATTCACCTGCTCCCTAATAAATTCCATCAAGCGCGAGACGGCCTCCGGATGCAGATCCGTCGTCCCGGTTACATTCGCGCCCGGCTTCTCCATGCTCTGAACCAGACCGGCGCCAACCGGATCGGTCACTGCGGTGAACAGGACAGGCACGTCCTTCACTTCCTTCGCCGCAGCCTGGGAGACGGACGTGCCGATGCCCAGCACAAGATCGACCCCGCTCGTGGCGAACTTCTGCGCGATGGTCGCCGCGTTCGTATTATCGCCCTGGGCATTCTGATAATCGATGACCAGATTGTCCCCTTCTGTATAGCCATTGTCCTTCAACGCTTGCACGAAGCCTTTGTACGCTTCATCGAGCGAGGCATGGTTCACGACCTGCGTCACCCCGATCTTCACCTTCTTCCCCGCGTTGCCCGTGTCCCCTTGCTCCGCTGTGCCTTCCCCCGGCGCTTGGCTTCCGCATCCGTTTAACATCAGCAGCACCAATGCCAGCGCACATGTTAGCACGACATGACGTTTTGCTCTCATCTGTTCGATCCCCTCTCATTTTGCTTGTTCGCTTTTTTCGATTTGCTTGTTCGTCTTTCTTCGAAAAAAATTCACTCATGGAATGCGTTTATGCGCTTGTCTGATATTTCTTTAACGTATAAACTGATTAATGCATAGACTGTTTACTGCATAAAAGCGAGAAAACAGCAAAGTGCCTTAGGCATATTTTAACCGCTTATTCGCCGACGTCAATACTTTTCGCAAATAAAACGCGTTGGGACACCATTTCGACCATTCGATCCAAAAAAGCCACCTTCTCCGGAAACGAAGAGAAGATGGCTGTCTGCCAGGCTTACAATCGCAGACGATTGGGCGAGGGAGGCTGGCTCCCCCTTTCCAATCGTCTGTCAACAGCTACTGCTTAACTGTATTTTCCCGATAATCGCGGCGGCGCGCCACGCCGTCCTCATAGGCCGCATTGACAACGGCGTCCCGTACCTTCGTCACGACAAGCGGGTTGAATACGCTCGGAATAATATACATTTCATTGAGTTCTTCTTCGGAGACGACCTCGGCAATCGCCTGAGCGGCCGCCAGCTTCATTTTATAAGTCACTTTGGATGCGCGGCAATCCAGCAGGCCGCGGAACAGGCCCGGGAAGCAGAGCACGTTGTTAATCTGGTTCGGATAATCGGAACGGCCCGTTGCAATGATGCGGGCAATATCCTCGATCTCGTCCGGATCGATCTCCGGCATAGGGTTTGCCATCGCGAAGATGATGGGATTCGCGTTCATCGTCTCCACATGCTCCCGCTTCAGCACGCCAGGGCCCGAGACGCCGATGAACACATCCGCCCCTGTGATGACATCCTGAATGCCGCCCTCCTCTCCGTTCGGATTCGTCTTGGCGGCGTAGCCGTTCCATGCCTCGTTCTCGTACTGTATGCCGCGGACCAGCGCTCCGTGGCGATCGACGCCGATAATATTCTTCGCGCCCGCCGCGAGCAATATATCGGTGCAGGCCATGCCCGCCGCGCCGATCCCGCACAGGACGATTTTGCAATCCTCCAGCTTCTTGTTCACAATCTTCAGCGCATTAAGCAGACCGGCCAGCAGGACGACAGCGGTTCCATGCTGATCGTCATGGAAGACCGGAATATCGAGATTCTCCTTCAGCCGCTGCTCAATCTCGAAGCAGCGCGGCGCCGAGATGTCCTCCAGATTAATGCCGCCGAAGGCCGGGGCAATCGCCTGAATCGTCCGCACGATCTCATCCGTATCCTGCGTGTCCAGACAGATCGGGAACGCGTCGACGTTCGCCAATTGCTTGAACAGCATCGCCTTGCCTTCCATGACCGGCATCGCCGCCATCGGGCCGATATCGCCCAGACCGAGCACAGCTGTTCCATCGGAGACAACCGCCACGGTATCCCGCTTGATTGTCAGCGTGAAAGCGCTGGACGGATCTTCATGGATGGCCATGCATACTCGCGCCACGCCCGGCGTATAGACCCGGGACAAGTCATCGCGGTTCCGGATCGGGACCTTGGGCTGCATCTCGATTTTGCCCCCGAGGTGGAGCAGGAACGTCTGATCGGAGACGTTCACGACTTTCACGCCTTGCAGCTGCTTCAGACGCTTCACGACCCGATCGCCGACACTGCCGTCATATACATTGACTGTAATATCTCGGACTGTGGATACCGGCGTGCCGCGAATGACGTCGATGGCGACGATATCGCCGCCGCTCTCGCCAATGGCGGCGGCAATTTGCGCGAAGGTGCACACATTTTTGTCAATTTCCAAGCGAATAATAATGTTCGTACTGGATCCTAACGATTTAGCCATTCATCCACACTCCCTGAAAGTGCTGCGTTATTGGCGGATTCTCGATACAGCTTGTCCCATTGGGCGGCCGGCCGAGGCAAAGTCTTTATTCCGCCCAGCCCGCCGGACAGCGCACCATCCCCCGGAACGTCCACAAATCGGCTCCCGTCGGCATCCCGCCGCATTGAGAGGGTTTTCCATTTTGACGTCCCTCTCTATTAATAACATAAACCCGCTCACTTGTGAAACCCTTTCCATCGGCGGACGCGAAATATCCGTTAGCCGTTCATAAATAGGCAAAAACCCTGCCCCGCAGCGGCTTTGAGTCGTGCAGGACAGGGCTTTCTTTTGGGAGAGACCATAAGATTATGAAAAATTTAAGATTTCGATTCTATCAATTTCGTGTGAAGATATTGTTCGATATCCGTGCACGGAGCAAGCTTCCATATCTCCTTGTGAACGGCCTGTCCGCCAAGCGCCAACACGGCAAGCGGGCCCAACGTCTCCAGCTCCAAAATTTTGTCGTTCGTATACAGCTCGAAGGAGCATCCGAAGTCGGGATAAACCGCTTCTTGCTGCGGCTCATAGCTTTTTTCGAACACGGTGCCGTTCACGGCATAGGCTGCCCAGCCTTCCTCGTTGTGCATGCCGAACTTGAATGCCCGCTCGATATCGGCGCATTGGCGGACCTGAATGACATCATCGCCCCAACTGACACGCTCGTCATTCATCTTCGTGTACGGCCACAGCGCGAAGTTCCGGTTCGGGAGAAATCCGGTCTCCCGCTTCGTCTGCGGCACATAGGCGATTCCGCCCGGAGCCATGACGGACAGCGCCCATGGCGCCAGTTCAATCGGCCATGGTCCATGATTGACTATCCGGTGAGTGACCTCGATCTGATCATCGCGGAATTGGATCTCGATTTCCTTGGCCGTCTGCGTCCACGGCTCCACAGGAGCGAGCAGCTTCACTCCGTGCCCGGTAAGGACATATTGAATCTGCTTGTCATCCGGGCCATAGGTGCGCGGATATACCTCCGGGCTCGCCCACAGCCGATGCCCGCCGCGCAGCTTCCAGCCTTCCCCGCCCAGCGCCGCGAATTCCTCGCCCTGTTGCTTAACCGCTCCTTCCGTATCCTCGAAAAAGACGTTCTCGCCGCCCATAAGGCTAAGATGCATAATCCGGATGCCGAAGCCGAGCGGAACAATAACGGTATACCTCCCGTTCTCCAGCTTCAAGCTCTCTCCCCACCGCTCATGGGAAATGACGTCGATCTGCACTTGTGTCATCGATGGACCTCCTGTCCTGTTCTATATCTCGAATACATCTCTATATCACATTTATCTCTATATCGCACCTATCCGCCCATATTCCGGCACACAGGGAAGCGCACGCTCCGTTCTGACAGCCGGCAGAACCGCCTCAGCCCTGCGCCTTGAACCCGGCCTGCGCGAGGAAGCGGGCGCACGCCTCGCGCCCCGCGCGATCCCGCTTGAAGACGCCGGCATGGCCGAGAATTTCTGCGAACTTGCAGCCGATATCGTGGCGGATGACCCGGTGCGCTTCCGCTTCGTCCAGCCGGGTTCCATACCGCTCGATCAGCTCATCAATCCATGCGGCATGCGGCTTGAGCGGATCCTGATCCGTCAAGCTTGGGCGGACCGCCTCCCAATCTTCCTGCCCGGCCAGCAGCCTGGCAATTGCTCCGGTCTCCGCCAGCAGCCGTCCGGGAAGAATCGCCAGTCCCATGACTTCAATCAGACCGATATTTTCTTTCTTGATATGATGAAGATGGCGATGCGGATGGAAAATGCCTTCCGGATGCGTCTCATCCGTCCGGTTATTGCGCAGCACGAGATCCATCTCATACCGGTCCCCCCGGCGGCGGACGATCGGCGTGACCGTATTATGCCGCGTCTGTCCGCCGGGACCTTCCGTCCAGGCGAGGATCCCGGCTTGCTCATCACTGTAGCCTTGCCAGAACCGGTACAGATCGTCGGCCGCATTCAGCAGCGCTTCGCGCTCGTCCGCCGTCAGGCGGAGGACGGACATCGGCCAGTCGACCACCCCGACGCGGACACCCGGATGCGCCGAATGAACATGCGCTTGCCCTGTCGGCGTCTTCTCGATCGGGAACGTATGCCGCCCCGCCTGGAAATGATCATGGCTCAGAATCGATCCGCCCACGATCGGAAGGTCGGCGTTCGAGCCGATGAAATAATGCGGGAACTGCTCGGTGAACGCCAGCAGCCGCGCGAACGTGTCCCGGGTCAGCTTCATCGGCACATGCTCTCTCCGGAACACGATGCTGTGCTCATTATAATAAACATAAGGAGAGTATTGGAAAAACCATCCTTCACCGTTCAATTCGAGCGGAATAATCCGCAAATTTTGGCGCGCCGGATGATTGACCCGGCCCGCATAGCCGACATTGTCCGCGCACAGCAGACATTTGGGATAATCGGCCGCCGCGGCCTGGCCGGCCTGGGCGATCTCCTGGGGCGTCTTCTCCGGCTTGGACAGGTTGATCGTCATCTCCATCTCGCCGAATTCGCTCGGATGCAGCCAATACTCATTTTTCCGAATGCGATCCATCCGTATATAATTGCTGTCCTTGTTCAACGCATAGAAGTCATCCGTCGCGGCGGCAATCCCCTGCTCCGCCCACAGCTTCCGGAACCGGGCCTCCGTCTCCGACGGGCGAGGCATAAGCAACCCCATCACCTTGGCGTCCAGCAGATCCCGCCAGGTCGTCGTATTGTCCGGCAGCAGTCCGCTTGCGGCCGCCTCATCCAGCAGTGCCTCCAGCAGCTCCTGCGGTTCATCCGGAACATCGCTCCACTCCGGGGCCAAATATCCTTCACATGGCTCATCTAACCGGAACAGCTCCAGCAACTGATTGCGCGCATACGGCATGTCCAGCGTTCCGATAATATTCCGGTTCCGCGCGTAGCGAACCAGCTTCTCGATCAGCTCCGCCATGTGCGCCGCATCCATGCGTTCCGCCGTTCGCCATCCATCCGGAAGTGTCGGCGCTTCCGTCCCCAGCGCCGTGCGTCCTCCATCCAGCTGCTTCGATGCTGCCTTCCCTGCTCGTTGCTCGTTCGCCATGATGTCCTCCCCCTCTATTTGGCGTATCCGTCCGGATGGGCTTGATGCCAGCGCCAGGCGCTCTCGATAATCTTCTCCATATTGTCCCGCTTCGGCTGCCAGCCGAGCACGGCCTTCGCCTTGCCGGCGGAAGCGATCAAGACTGCCGGATCGCCTGCCCGGCGATCGCGCATCGCCGTCGGAATCGTCAGTCCGGTCACCCGCTCCGCCGTCCGGATCACCTCGAGAACCGAGAAGCCGTTGCCGCTGCCCAGATTGAAAATCTCGCTTGCCCCGTCCTTGCGCAAATAGTCGACAGCAAGCAAATGCGCGTCAGCCAGGTCGCTGACGTGAATATAGTCGCGAATACATGTGCCGTCATGCGTCGGATAGTCGCTGCCGAAGACCGCAATCTCGCTGCGCTTGCCCAGGGCCGTCTCCAGCACAATCGGCACGAGATGCGTCTCCGGCTGGTGGTCTTCCCCGATCCGGCCGCTCTCATGCGCGCCGGCGGCATTGAAGTAGCGCAGCGAGACGTAGCGGATGCCATGCACCTGGTCGAACCAGCGCATCATGCGCTCCATCGTCAGCTTCGTCTCTCCGTACACATTCGTCGGATTCGTCGCGAAGGTCTCCTCGATCGGTGTCCGTTCGGGCTCGCCATACGTGGCGGCCGTGGAAGAAAAGACAATCCGCTTCACGCCGAACTGCTGCATAACCTCCAGCAGAACTTGCGTGCCGTGCACATTGTTATCATAATATTTTGCCGGATTGCTCATGCTCTCTCCGACGAGTGAGTACGCAGCGAAATGAATGACCGCATCGAACTTATGCTGCTGGAACACGCCTTCCAAGAAGGCCCTATCCCGAATATCCCCGACATGGAGCGTGCCGCCGAGAACCGCGTCCGCATGCCCCGTCTCCAATGAATCGACGACGACGACCTCTTCGCCACGATCCAGCAATTCCGCCACCGTATGGGAGCCGATATAGCCTGCCCCGCCTGTAACCAGTACTGCCATCGCTTATTCCCCCTCCGCTGCCAGCTTGTTGCTGGAGTCTTGTTCCTTCACGCCGTCGCCGACGCTGCATACATAGAATTCCGCCGTCAAGCCGGTGCGCCGCTGATACGCCTCCCCGACCTGCTCGATGAAGCGCGAGACGGCGCTCTCCTTCACAAGCGAGACGGTGCAGCCGCCGAATCCGGCCCCCGTCATCCGCGATCCGGCCGTGCCTTCAATGCGAAGCGCCTCCTCGACCATCACATCCAGCTCTTCGCAGCTGACCTCGTACAGATCGCGCAATGATTCATGCGATGCGATCATAAGCTGGCCGAACCGCTCCAGTTCATGCTGCTGCAGCGCCTCGACCGACTGCAGCACGCGCTCGTTCTCCGCGATGACATGCGCGGCCCGCTTGCGTACCGCCTCATCCTGAATGAGATGCTTATTCGCTTCATAGCGAGCGGCGTCCAGCTGAGCGAGCAGCTCCAGTTCAGGGAACGCCTGCCGCAGCTCCCGCACAGCCTCATCGCATTGCGCCCGGCGTTCATTATATTTGGAATCGACGAGCCCGCGCCGCTTGTTCGTATTGCCGATAACCAGCTTGTAGCCTTCCGTCCGGAACGGAACATGCTTGAATTCAAGCGTGTCGCACATCAGCAGAATCGCATGATCCTGCTTGCCGTTCGCGACGGCGAACTGGTCCATAATGCCGCAGTTGACGCCGACGAACCGGTTCTCCGCCCGCTGCGAGAGCTGCGCGATATCCGTCCGGTCGATCGGGCGGCCTTCCAGCGTTAGCAGCGCATAGGCCGCGGCGACCTCGAGCGATGCCGAGGAGGATAACCCCGCTCCGTTCGGAATGTCGCCATGCACCAAAATATCGTAGCCCCGGCTCAACGCCCGTCCCGACTTCGCCAGCTCCACAATGACCCCGACGGGATAATCGGTCCATTCCCCAGTCTTGGCATGTGCCGCCTCATCGGCCCCTACCGTCAATTGATAAGGGAAATTGGTGGAAGACAGCCGGAGCATGCGGTCCGACCGCGGACGGATCAACAGCGTCGTGCCGAACTCCAGCGCTGCCGGAAGCACATACCCTCCGTTATAATCAATATGCTCGCCGATAAGGTTTACGCGACCTGGAGCATGGAAAAAACGAACCTCGTCATCGCTACTTCCATATTGTTCCTCAAAATGAACCGCCAATTGCCGAGCGTCCATGACGACGACCTCCTCCATATGTTCGCATTTTTATTTGCATTTTTCTTCACTTCTGGACAATATGCCGTTCTGCTACAAGCATACTTAATCCGAGCCGTGCATGTAATATAATGATGTGCGCATGATATGGATAAATATGACCTCCTCATGGACTGTGATATAATGCTTATAGCACGTGTTCACAAAGGTTGGTTTTCAGCACCGAGATGGTTGCATGAACTTCAAGAAGGAGGACATGTCATGACAGACCATGCTGCCCCAGACCAGTCGGGTCAACCGGTCTCCGCCGCGGAGGTGACGGGAGCGGCCGCGCCAGAGACATACACCGTCGCCTCTAACCCGATGTTAGCTGGTTGCGGAGGCCTTCATGTTTTGTTTTCCGGCGAGAGCCAGACCCGTCCGTCTCATAAGCTCGGCCCGAAGCTGGTCGATTACTATTTGCTTCATCACGTAATGGGCGGGTACGGAACGTTCACGAGCGAAGGCGTTACGTACGAGCTGGGACCGGGCGACGCCTTCCTCATCACGCCGAACCGCCTCATCAGCTACGCTTCCGATGCGGATAAGCCCTGGCACTACCGCTGGATCGCGTTCCAGGGAGAAGGGACGGCCGATCTGGTGAGCGCCGCGGGGTTCGCCTCCGCGAATCCGATCGTCCATGCCGGGCCTTACTCGGAGGCGCCGGAATGGATGGAGCGCATCCGCGCGTCGTTCCAGCTGCGGCGGCCCTCCGCCCATCTGACGGCCCTTGGCTGCCTCCATCTCATCCTGTCCGATTATGCGGACCGCCAAGCCGGACCGGAAGCCGGGCAGCGGCTGAAGCCCGAGTCCGAGATCGAGCATACCGTGCGGCAGATGATTCACATGATGTCCACCCAATACGCCTATCCGCTGTCCATCGAGCAGATCGCGGACAGCCTCGGATACAGCCGGGCATATCTGTCCCGCATCTTCAAGCGCGTGACCGAGATGACGCCGGTCACCTACCTGCTGAAGCTGCGGATCGACAAAGGCCGCCAGCTCCTGCGCGAGCGCGCGGATCTGACCATCGAACAGATTGCCGCCTCCGTCGGCATCCCGGATGCGCTCTATTTCTCCCGGCAGTTCCGCCGCTTCTATGACCAATCGCCAACGGCGTACCGGTCCAAGTTCTCCCCGCCGGGAGACTCCGGGAATAGCTCACGGGGATAGGCTCCGTCAGTGTCCAGGGACAAGCCGTAAGCCGTCGGCTCCGCTTGTCCCAGATACCATGTTCCCCAGCCCCCTGCTTGCACTGCCTTGCACCGCCTTCCCCCTGCGTTCCATCCTCGCTCTCCCGCTCCGTCAGGAATCCATTGGCCAGCTCGCGGCCCCTGACCAGAGGGGAGAGTGATACAAAGAGCAGCAACCCTATGCCTGCTTCCCTGACTGAGGGGGAGAATGCCATAAAGAGTTGTCTGCCCCACACCTATTCTCCAACCCCGTATCTTCCATCCTCCCGTTCGCCTCCCGCATCGAACCTTCACCCAGGCCTAACCTGCTCCCCAACGCCTGTCCACGCGCAAAAACGCCGCAGCCCGCGGCAAAATCAACCTCCGCGGCTGCGGCTCTCGTTCCACAACGCATTATCTGTTCAGACTGCGCAAATGCGCCGCCATCGGCACGTACAGTCCATCATAGGCCTGACGGTATCGCTCATGCCGCTCAGCGTCCGGATCGTACGCCTTCACGCCGCGGCTCTGCAGCGCCTGGCGGACCTCGGCCGCGCTCCCGAAGTGACCCCCGCCCAGTGCCGCCGCGCAGGCCGCCCCCAGCATCGTCGCTTCCTCAATCGGGGGCACGAGCAGCGTGCTGTGCGCGATGTCCGCCTTCATCTGCAGCCAGGCCGGCAGCTGCGTGCCGCCGCCGACCGCGTTCATCCGCCGAATCGGATGGGCAGATGTACGCTCGGCGCTCTGCCGGATCATTTCGAGCTGGTAGGCGGTCCCTTCCAGCACAGCCCGCAGCAGCTCCGCCTTGCCGTGCGATTTCTCCAGGCCGATGAAGGCCGCTCTCGTCTTCGAATTCGGATGCGGCGCTCCGCTACCCGACAAATACGGGAAGAACATGACTTCGCCCGGCCCGTCGTTGATGCCGGCGGTCAGCTCCTGAATCTGCTCATAGGCAAGCGCTTCATCGGCCAGCAGGCGGCGAATCCATTCGACCGCCCCGCCGGAGGAGGCGTTGCCGCCCATCCAGAAGCCGTAGCCCGGCACGACGTGACAGCCGTACGAAAGGCCGGTCTCGAACTCGGCCTGCCCGAGCGGCTGCAGCGCCATCGTGCCGACCAGCGTCTCGGCCGTCCCCATCGAGACATATACATCACCCGGCTCGACGGCTCCTACCGCCAGCGCCGCACAGACATGGTCATGCCCGCCGATGGCGACCTTCGTGCCGCCGCTCAGCCCGAGCCGGTTCGCCAGCTCCGGATGGAGCGTCCCGAGCGTCGCGCCGCTCGGCAGCACGTCCGGGAAGATCGCCGGATCGAGGCCGAAGCCGCGAATCCAGGGCTCGTCCCAGCTATTTTGTCGCATATCGTAGGCGAAGGTACGCGTGGCGAGCGACGGATCGAAGGCCATCGCCCCGGTCAGCCGGTAAGCGACATAGCCGGAGACGGACAGCCAGACCGCGTCCTGCAGCATCGCCGGGTCCCGGTCCTGGAGCCAGAGCAGCTTCGCGAGACCGTGCTTGAACGACAAATGCAGCCCGGTCCCCTGGAATAGCTCCAACGGGGTGCCCTCCTTCCGTATGCGCTCCGCCTGCGGCGCCGAGCATGTCTCGAACCAAGGCAGCAGCGGGGATTGCACCTCCCCGGTGCGCCGGTTGACGAGCAGGCCGCTCTCCGCCATGCTCGTGATGCCGATGTAGGATACCGGCTTGTCCGCATGCGCGTCCGTCAGCTCGCGAATCATCTCGGCGACATCGTTCCACATCGCCTCCGGCTGATAGACGACATAGCCTTCCCCGCTGTCCTCCGTCAGGGTCGGACGGCTTGTCTTGGCGACAAGCCGTCCGTTCTCTTCATATAGGCCGACCTTACGGTTCGTCGTGCCCAGGTCGATTCCCATCATCCACATGATGCCTTACCCCCTTTCGTTGAGACAGGATGTCGTATGCGGCCTCGAACAACGCACCCATCGGCTCCCGGTACACGGCGGCCGCGCGGTAGTCCATGCTCGTCGGCGTCCGGTTCGCAATGACGATATCCGCCCCGGTGGCGAGCCGGACGAAGCTGGCCGCCGGCATGACATTCAGCGAGGTGCCGCCCACGATTAGCAGGTCGGCCCGCAGGATATGCTCCACGGCGCGGTTGATAACCTCTTCATCCAGCGCCTCTTCATACAACACCACATCCGGCTTCACCATGCCCCCGCAGCCCGGACAGAGCGGAATCGGATCCTGGCTCTCCGCGGCGAGGGGGAGATCATGCTCCGCCCCGCATGTCATGCAGCGGTTCCGGTGCACCGAGCCGTGCAGCTCAAGCACCTCGCGGCTGCCTGCCGCTTGGTGAAGCCCGTCAATATTTTGCGTGACGATCGCCTTCACGATCCCGTCCTCTTCCAGCTTGGCCAGCGTCCGGTGCGCGCCGTTCGGCTCTGCGCCGGGGTGCAGCATCTTCGCCCGGTAATAGCGGTAAAAGGTCACCGGATCCCGCTCAAAGAAGGATCGGCTTAATATCATTTCCGGCGGATACGCGAACGCTTCCGCTTCTCCTGCCGAGAACAGCCCCTGGTCAGAGCGAAAATCAGGGATTCCGCTCTCCGTCGATGTCCCGGCCCCGCCAAAAAATACAGTATAACGGCTGCGGCCCAGCCGGTCTGCCAGCTCGGCGGCATGGGCTTGGCCGTCCGCATCCAACATGTCCATCTTCATTTTGCATCGGCCCCCCTCACGTATTCTTCATCCTCTCCAGTATAGCTGAACGAGAACGGGAGGAAAAGGAACGGGTCTACCCGAACCAAGAGAGGCCTCCGCCCTTCTGAGCGAGAGAGGCGGACCAACCGCAACAGGGCGAAGCCTCCTTCCGGAAGCCCGCCCTGTCTCTGTATCTAGATTTCTTTCGCCAACCTAACCTTCTTGCTGCTTACAAATCAGGATGCGCATGCTTAGCCCGCAGCACACTCCAGCGCCGTTCGACCTCCCGCTCGAACACGCCCAGCAGCTCCGCGTTCTCCGGCTTCGCCAGATGCTTCGTCTTGCCCATCATCGTGAGCCAGTCGAGAAGCGGAATTTTTTTGTTCTTCTCCTCCGGGTCGTACGTAATCGTCGTGACGCCGCGCTCCACTTCATACAGCGGGAAGAAGCAGGAATCGACGGCCGCCTGGACGATCTGGGTGCCAGCCCGATCCTCGGACAGCCAGTTGAGCGGGCACGTAATAAGAATCTTCCCGTACACGAGCCCTTCGTTGCGGGCGTACCACTGAGCTTTGGCCGCTTTCTTCAGCAGGTCCTGAGGGTAAGCCTCGCTTCCCGTGAACACATAAGGAATATGGGTCGCGGCCATAATTTGCGCCGTATCTTTGTGGTGGAACATCTTCCCCGTCTGCGCCTTGCCGACATTGGAGGTAGAGGTCCGGTGCCCGATCGGCGTCGAATAGGACAGTTGGGCTCCCGTATTCATGTAGCCTTCATTGTCATATTCGAGAATGATCATTTTATGATTGCGCAGCGCGGCTCCGATAGCCGGCCCCATGCCGATATCCATGCCGCCGTCCCCGGTGATCATGACGAACGTGAAGTCGTCCGGCAGATTCAGTTCGTCCAGCTCGCCGCGGCGCTTACGCTCCCAGAACATCTCGACGACCCCGGACAGCGTGGCCGCCCCGTTCTGGAACAGATTATGAATATAGGTCGCTTTATGCGACGAATACGGATAGCCCGTCGTCACGACCATCGCGCAGCCGGTATGGAAGAGAGCGACAATGTCCCCTTCGATCCCTTTGAAAAAGAGCTCCAGCCCCGAAAAGATGCCGCAGCCCGGACATGCCCCGTGACCCGGCGCAATCCGCTTCGGCTTCTTCGTCAGCTGCCGCAGCGGCGGAATCCGCACGTTCAGCTTGCGCGTCTCCTCATCCTGCTTCACCGTAATGAGACCGGAATTCAACTCCTCATACTTCATCGGCTCCATCACGCGCTTCGGCGCGGCGGCCGGGTCTCCCGGCGTATGGCCGATATAGTCGAACGGCTGCGCGACCGCGCCGGCCGCAGCCGCGTCCAACGCGAATTGGAACATCGCATGCCCGTCCTCGGAATAAAAATCTTTGCCGCCCAGGCCGTAGATGCGGCTGATGACGAGCGTATCGCGGTTGCCGTGCGTGAAGAGAGCCGCCTTGACCTCGTTCACCATATTGCCGCCGTGGCCGCCGTACGAATCGGCGCGGTCGCCGACGGTCACCGCCTTGACGCCCCCCAGCGCTGCGGCGATCTCCTTCGCCGGGAACGGGCGGATCATATTCGGCGAGACGGCTCCCGCCTTGATGCCCTGCTCCCGCAGTTGATCGACGACGTCCTTAATAATCTCGGCCGCGGAATTGAGCAGGAAGACGGCAACCTCCGCGTCTTCCATCCGGTACAGATCGAGCACCGGATAATCGCGTCCGGTCAGCTCCGCATATTCCCGGCGGATGCGATCGAACACCTCTCCGGCCTTGTACATCGCCATCGACTGCTGGTAGCAGTTGTTGATATAATCCGGCTCGTTCATATACGGGCCGACGGTGATCGGATGGTTCCGATCCAGCGTATCGGCGAACCCTCTCACCGGCCGCTCGCCGATGAACCGCTGCACGTCCTCGCGGCGGGCGAAGGTCTGAACGCGCCGCTTCTGATGCGAAGTGAAATACCCGTCGAACGCGACCATCACCGGCAGCCGCACCTCCGGATCCTCGGCCAGCTTAATCGCCATAATATTCATATCATAGACAGCCTGCGGATCCCGGCAAAGCAGGATCGGCCAGCCTGTATTGAGGGCGAAATACAGATCGGAATGGTCGCCGTGGATGTTAAGCGGTCCGGAGACCGAGCGGCAGACCAGATTCAATACCATCGGGAAGCGCGTCCCCGATTGGACGGGCATTTGCTCCAGCATGTACATGTAGCCGTTGGCGCTCGTCGCGTTGAACACCCGTCCTCCGGCCGTCGACGCGCCATAGCAGATTCCGGCGGAGCCATGCTCTCCGTCGGCCGGAATCAGCTTAATATCATGCTTCCCGCCCGCCTTCATCAAGTCCAGGAACTGGGCGACCTCCGTAGACGGCGAGATCGGATAATATCCCATGATGTGATAGTTGATCTGATGGGCGGCATAAGCGGCCATCTCATTGCCCGATTCGTATACCATGCGCTGCTCCACGCGGGATGGCATGGCGTCCTTATCATACTCGATTGCCACGGATTCTCTTCCCCCTTACCATTCATACTGTCATGGGCGGACCCTTCACATGCATTCCATCGGACATGCCGTTCCGGATGCCGCCGATGCGCATCGCCTGCCTGCACGCCGTCCTGCCGCTTATTGTTGCGCTGCATTCGCAAACGTGAACCGGTGCGGCATTCGATGGGCGTCCGCATACCCTTCCTCTTCCCGTTCGCTCGACAGCGCTTCGGTCGGACAGGCATAGACGCACTTCAGGCAGCCCTTGCAATATTGATAATCTATTCCCTGGAGGAACATATGAAGCCGGCCTTTTTTGTCCGGCTTCTCCTCCCAGACGAAGCAGAAATCGGGGCATACATTGTCGCAGGCGGCGCAATGAATGCATTTATCCTCGAAGAAATGCGGCATCATGCCCGCGCGGGAGATGCTTAGATCCTTCAGCACGGAGTTGCCCGGATTGATTACCGTCCCGCCGATCGGCTGGGTCTCATACCCCAGCGTCGGCGTATCCCAGCGGACCGGCCCAGGGAGAGACTCTCCTTCCGGCAGCGCGAACGTCTGGAAGACGACCTCGTCGTAACCGCGCTGGAACGTATTCAGCGCAGGCTGGACCGTTTGCGGGTACTTCGCTTCTAGCGATTTGCGGATGACGCCCTTCATATGCTCCGCATCCAGGAAGTCGCACAGGCGGAACAGGGCGCCCAGCATCGCCATGTTGACCCGGTTCCCTTCCTCCAAGGCGATGCCGATCGCGTCGACTACCGCGATCGTGCCGCAAGGCAGGTGAAGCTTATCCTTCAGACGCGCCGGATCGGACGAGGAATTGACCAGCACCAAGCTGTCAGGGTAGATTCCGTTCGTGACATGGACCGTTTTCGCAAGGGCTTCATGGAATATGCCGACAATATGAGGCCGTTCGACCGGAGTCGTATCCCGGATGCGGGTCTCGGGCTGGCAGAAGCGGATATGCGCTTTAACGGGAGATCCTTTCTTCTCGGAGCCGTAGGAGGAAAAGCTGACACCATTCAATCCGCTTCCCGTGACGCCGGCTTCTGCCAGCATTTTGCCGGCCAGATTCGCGCCCAGGCCTCCAATCGATTCCAAGCGAATTTCATAAAATCCGAGCTCATTGACTTTGGGCAGGTTGACCATTGAAATGCTTCATCTCCTTTCCCCCGCTCCCGCTGTTAGGCGAAGCACGTCAGGGGACGGGGCCAGATTCGGATGAGGACGGCCTCTCTTGCGGGACAGACCTCCTGCTGGCAAATCTCGTAACCGGTCTGAATATGACGTGGTTGAATACAGGTTATATGGGAAGCTGGCCGGCAGGTATGATATTAGTCACAGGCCGCCGGAAGCCGAATGGACATCTTGTGACAGGAAAAAAGTACACAGAAGAGAGGCGCATCCGACACATTGATGCCCTCTTCCGTATGTACATGCAGACTTATATATCGCGGGTGTAATATTGTATGCGGCAAGCGGACGCCATATGCCTCCAGGCGATGAACATTCTATGACCGCGTCGGAAGAGAGGCGCTTGCCAAGGGGGGAATGGGGAGCCGGAGCCATGCAAAAACCCCCTCTCCGCCCGGATTCCAACGGTACCGGACAGACAGGGGGTTCGCTTATCCGCGGGCGATCTGCTCCTTCGCGCGGCGGAATGCCTCCATATACTGTTCTGCTTTGCGGCGGACGAGAGCAAGATCGCCCGATGCCTTCGCTTCCTTGGTCAAATCCGATCCGATCCCGACGGCAAACGCGCCCGCCCGGATCCAATCGCCCAGATTGTTAACATCGACGCCGCCGGTCGGCATCAGGTTCGCCTGCGGCAGCGGGCCTCTGATCGTCTTGATGATGGACGGATCATACAGGTTGCCAGGGAACAGCTTCACCACGTCAACCCCCAGCTCGAGCGCGCGCTGCACCTCCGCGATCGTCATGACGCCCGGCAGCACGGGCACCCGGTACAGATTGCACATCGTGATCGTCTCGGGATGGAGCGACGGACCGACGACGAACTCGGCCCCAGCCAGAATACAGGAACGGGCCGTTACCGGCTCCAGCACAGTGCCGGCGCCGATGACCGCGAAGCGGTCGCTGCTGGAGGACTTCGAGGAATACATTCTCCGCAGCTGCTCTATCGCATGAAGCGCACGGGGAACGGTCATCGTTACCTCGATAATGCGGATGCCGCCCTCGATGGCTTGTCCCGCCATCTCCACCACTTCATCCGGAGAGTCTCCCCGCAGTACGGCCACGACACCATGCTCTTGAATTTGCTGAATCACTCTAATCTTATCCATCGTGATGATTCTCCCTTCTTCGCCTCTACGGCGTCTATGCTTCCGGGACATGAGCCCGCATGGCGATCACGGGCTGCGGTCCCGCGGCGGCCCTCTACCGTTCGATATGCACCGCCTGGTTCAATACCGCCTGCAGCTGCTCGGCCGTCGGCAAGGCCTCCCAATCTCCGAACGCCTGCACGACCATCGAGCCGGTAATATTGCCGAGACGAACCGCCTCCACAGTATCGGCCCCCTGCAGCATGCCGGACAGGAATCCGGCACAGAAGGCATCGCCGGCGCCGACCGTATCGACGACATGCTCCACCAGCTCGTACGGAACCTTGTCTATCAGGCTGCCCTGCACGACATAATTCATGCCCGGTCCGCCTTTGACAATGCTGACGCCGGGCAGCTCGGACAGGCACCGGAAGATGCTTTGTTCATCCTCGGTGCCGTACAGCAGCTTCAATTCGTCCAGACCTGGCAGGAAATAGTCCGCCTGGTGCGCCAGCGGCAGCAGCTTCTCCCGAGCCGCTTCAATCGTCCACAGCTTCAGCCGCAGATTCGGATCGAAGCTTACCTTCACCCCGGCGGCCTTTGCGATGGCGACTGCTTCATAGACGGTCTCGGCGCAGCTCTCGCTCAAGGCGCAAGTTATACCGGTTACATGAAGCAGCCGGGCCGATCGGATATAGTCCTTGTCCAGATGCCCCGGTGTCATGCGGCTTGCCGCGGAGCCCGCGCGGTAATAATAGACGGATGATTTCCCGGCGACCTGCTCTCGCATCATCAGTCCGGTCGGCGCATCCGGTGCCATCTCGACACGGGAGACATCCACCCCTTCGCCGCGAATCGCCTTGACGATATGCCGGCCGAGCGGATCCCGGCCCAGGCGGCCGCACCAGCCGGCCCGGTGTCCAAGGCGGGCCAGCCCGATGGCTACATTACTCTCCGCTCCCCCGAACGATTTCATTACCGTCTGCGCATATTCCAAGCCCCGCGTGTCCGCGGAGCTGAACAAGGCCATCGCTTCGCCGAACGTGACAACCTCAGGGGCATTTCTTGACAACGCTTCCATCCTGCCGTTTCCTCCTTCTGGTCTGCCATGAAGCTTTGTCTTCTATCTTAATCCGTTGTTTGCCATACCGTCAACGGCCGACGGTATGGCAGACCTGTCAATAAACCATTAATTAAGGAACAGATACGACAGGCTACGGAGTAATGACAGCGATTAGCGGAATCGCCGTCACGATGCTGAAGACGATCTCCGCAATACCGACCTGCTTGATCGTTACCTTCTGGCCAGGCATCCAGACCGCGCGCAGGAACAGCGCCACGAACGGGAGGGCGGCCCAGAGAGGAAGCATGAGGCCCACGGCTGCCGCAGCCACGATATGGACGCCGACAGACAAGCCGTAGTACAGCCGGCTCCCTTTCTCGCGAATCATCGTCTTTACATAAAATATCGTTCCGGCGAAATAGAGCAAGCAAGCGGCAAAGGCCCGCCAGGCCAGGCTCCAATCCGTTCCCCCGCCTGCCTCGTAAGCAATCGGGAGCATCCAGCAAAATTGGAGAACGGCCAAAAAATCATTGAGGAGATGGCGTTCCCGATTGCGCTTGGCGAACGCCGCGTTCAGCAGCAGCAGCGGAACCATGACGGCGCCCATCCACCATATATCCGGCCGCATCACCAATACGGCGCTCCCGGCGAAAGCGCATGCGGCTCCGTATATAATCACCGGGCCTCGATATACACTGGCCCGTCCGGTCTTGATCCACTGCAGGCCGGCGAACGATCCGCAATAGGCGGCCAGCCAGGCGATTCCGATCCAGGCGTGAATGGCTTGCGGCTTGCTGGCGAACATGCCCGCCGCGAACGGAATGACGAGCATCGCCCACGCTCCGTGCTGATTCGGAATATAGGCTCGCAGAAGCTTCGATCTGCGGTTGGGATGTTCCTTTAACATCGTTCCTGTCTCCCCCTTGAAAGAAATGTTGCTTCAATCTGGCATCTGTACTGTATGTTACTTGAATTGACGGGCGCTGTCTAAGCTTGGGCAGGAACTTTCGCCATTCTGTCAAAAGTGGACGACGCTTTCATTCCATTTTGTGTGACATAAATCACAATTCCGAAAACAGCGCTATGGTACGTTTACATCGTAAACATAAAGCCGCAGCCAACATAGACAAATCGATGCGCGGCAGGAGTTGTAGGAGGGAAGGGCAATGCAGGAGAGCAGGTGGAATCAAGCCTCCTCCGGGTTGAAGTCGGCCGTGTCCTTAAGGAGTGGAGAGACCTTCGGATTGAATTTGCGGTTCATGCTCATTGTCTGCGTGTTTATCGCCAATGCGATTGAGCCGCTCATCGGCACCATGCCCGAGTTGAAAAGTTTGTTCGTTTGGATTTTTACGTTTCATATGCCATTGTTTGTCTTCGTCACGGGCTATTTCGCCCGCAGCAATCTGAACGGCCGTGCGGGCTGGGCCGTGATGAAGCAAATTGGCATCCAGTATGTCATTTTTCAATCATTATATTCGCTGCTCGATGTCACGCTGTTCCACGTTCCGGGAATGAAGCACTCGTTCTTTATTCCGTACCTGCTGTTGTGGTTCTTGATCGGGCATTTGATCTGGCGCGCCATCCTGATGCTGTTCAACCGTTGGCAGGTTCGCCATCCGGTCATCCTGGCGGCCATCATCGGTATTGCCGCGGGATTTCTGCCCATAGACGGAGCGTGGCTCGGTCTGTCCCGGACGATGGTCTATTTGCCATTCTTCGCGTTCGGATATGTCTTCCGCGACGACGCCATTCAGCGGTTCGCCGCTTCCCGCTTCCGGAAGCTGGCCGCAGGCTTGTCCGTCGGATTGCTGATTGTGCTTCTTCTATGGCCGAACGTGCTCCATCCGGAATGGCTGATGAACCATATGACGTTCCGCGAGCTCGGATGGCTGGAGCAATCTCCATGGTATGCCATCGGGATGCGCCTGTTCATATACGCGCTGGAGATTGTCGCATCGGTCGCATTTTTGGCCTGGGTGCCTCTCCATACCGGTTGGATTACCGGATTGGGGCGGCGGACGCTGTACGTGTTCTTGCTCCATGGCCTCATTATCCGGCTGCTTGTCGTCTCAGGACTGTACCATTATATTACGACCGGCCCGCAGGCCGTTCTGCTGATTGCGGCTTCGCTTGCCTGCACCGTGCTGCTGGCGCAGCCCGCCGTACGGTCGCTATGCCGCCCGGTTATCGAACCGCATTGGAACGGTCTCGGCGGCTGGCACCGCACGTCGGTATTCCATCGCGGCATGAAGCAGGGTTAACCTTTTTATCAACAGCGCCCCGTACGCTTGAAGCGGGGCGCTGTTCTCATGTTACCGGGCGCTTGGCGAGATCAGGCGCGACACATACCGGTTCAGCAGCACGCCGCGCGGATCCGCCGCTTCCCTGATGCGGGCAGCATCTTTCCACTTCGGATACATGCCAACGAACTGCGAAGCGGTCCGGGAATGCCATTTGCCCCAATGCGGCCGCCCGTCATAAGCGAGCAGAATCTGCTCCATATCGCGGAAATACGGCTCGTAAGGCATCCCTTTGTACATATGAAGCGCAATGTAGGCCGAGTCCCGGCCGTAGGCGGGCGACAGCCAAATATCATCCCCCTTGACATACCGGCATTCGATCGGAAAATGGACGTAATGCCGCCGCCGCTCCAACTGCCGCTTCAGCTCCAGCAGGACGGGCCGCATCGCGTCGGCCGGCACGCTATACTCCATTTCCATGAACTTGACATGCCTTGGCGTCACGAACAAGCAAGGCCCCCGGCCGACCTCGTCGCTGACCGGCACGAAGCGCGCCGACAGGCGGCTGATGGCGCCGCTGAGCCGCGGAGCGATGCGGCATGCTTCCGACATCCCCCAGAACAGGCCGTTCTCCACCGCGTAGTCGCTCCACTCCTTCCATCTGCCGCGCTTCGATGCCGGCGCGTCGGTCGGGTTAATTGTCTTCACCTGCGTCCCGCTAGAATAAGGGAACCAGAAAAATTCAAAATGGAGGTTCCCGCCCCGGTATTCCTCCAGCCTCTCCAGCGTCTCTTCCAAGGTCGAGCGGAAGCTGGCGAGCCGCATCCGCTCCGCGGGAACGATCCGGAGCGTCAGTTCGGTCATGATGCCGATCGTCCCGATGGAGACCTGCAGCGCCTTGAAAAGCTCCCTGTTCTCTCCCGTATCTCCTTCGCTCACTTCGGCGATGCTGCCGTTCCCCAGGACGGCGCGGATCGCGGTCACCTGGGTGGACAGGCTGCCGAAGCCGCTTCCCGTCCCATGCGTCCCCGTCCCGACCGCGCCCCCGATCGTCTGCCGGTCGATGTCGCCCAGATTCTCCATCGCCCAGCCCCGTTCAAGCAGCAGTCCGCCTAGTTCGCGCAGCGACGTGCCGGCCCGCACCGTCACCGTGCGGGCGCTCTCGTCCAGCTGCACTAGACCAGTCATCCGCGGCAGCCGCACGAGCCATTCCTCCGTCTCCCCGAGCGGAGTGAACGAATGGCCGGATCCGACGATGCGTACCCTGCGGCCTTGCCGCTGCGCCTCCCGCAGCAGATCCGCCACTTCCGTTTCACCCTCGGGCTCCCACCACCGTTCCGGCTCGCAGCGGACATTGCCCGCCCAATTGCGCCACGGCTTCATCCGAAGCACCACCCTTCTCCGCGATATGTAGCCCATGTCCCGAGGCAAGCTCCCTGCTTGACAGCGACGAACTCGCGGAACCGCTCTGCCAGCTCCCCGGCCTTCGCATGCCGGAACCAGATCAGATCGCCCGGGCGCAGCGGCTCTGCACCGCCCAGATAGCGGACGGGCGTCTGCACCTCCCCCGCGCCTTCCCGCGGCAGGAGCTGCCCGCCGGGGGGCCAGATCGGCTGCGGCAGCCGATCCGCCCCTGCTTCGCCGGATGCGGGATAGCCTCCGCCGAAGCAGGTATAAATGCCGGTCGCGGCCACCCTCACCACCGGCAGGGCGAAGACGGCTGCCGGCTGCAGCGACAAATTCGCATAACCGTCGAACAACGCCGGCGCATAGAACGCCGAGCCGGCCGTCAGCTCCGTCACGGACTCGTCGGACGCCGTGAAGCGCAGGCTGCCGCTGCCGCCCCCGTTCACGAAGCGGAGCTCGTGGCCTTCGCGGCGAAGCGCGCGGACGATCGCCGCCCGGCGGTCCGCCACCTCCGCCTCGGAGCGCCGCTTCATATAGCGGATGGCGGCACTCATCAGCATCTGCCCGGGCTTCGCGTCGGGAACGCCCGCCAGTTGCGCTTCATAGCCCATCACGCCGGCCAGCCGAAGATGCTGAGAGCGGCGGATCGCGTCCGCCAGCTCCAGCACGGAAACTTCGCTGCGCAACGGCGAACGGCGCACGCCGAAGTGCAGGCAGCCGAACGCGGAGGACATGTCGATATCGAGACAGATATCGAAGCAGATCTGCTCCTCGCGGGCGGCTTGCTCGGCGGCCCGCAGTTGGCTATCGTCATCCGCCATCAGGACGATCGCCTTCCCTTGACGGCTCAATCCGGCCAAGCGGGCCAAGGCCGGCCGGTCCAGCGTCGGGTAGCCCATCAGCACGTCGGAGATGCCCGCCTCCAGGAGGGCGGCGGCTTCCTGCGGATGGTAGCACATGACGCCCTGGAAGCGGGGATGCAGCGCCAGCAGATGCTTGACCGCCGTGACGCAGCGCAGCGATTTGGTTGCCAGACGCACCGGCTTCTGTCCGCTCAGGTCAAGCACCTGGCCCGCATTATGCTCCAGCGCATCCAGATCGAGGCAGGCGAACGGCGTGCCGGAGGCGGCCGCTCGGGCCGCTTCCCGATTCCCGTCGCGATAGCTGCCGGCGAATGCGGAACGGTCCATGCTCTCTCCCCCTTTTCCTCAGCTTGCCGCCGGGCCGGCTCATGTTTCAAGTTACCGCTAATATATTCCGGGGGACGGCCAACGATTCTCTCTTATTTTTTCTCTTTGTAAGAGGTTTTCCGGCGGCGAGGGCGCTTCATCCCGAACCCGCTCCGGCTTGGCCGCTAACGATCAGTGACGCTTTAAACCGCTAGAAAAAGAAAGGCAGTTGTGATAGACTCTATAGAAATACTCAAGCACTTATGAGAGGTATCATTCCAATCCCGGCAGTCGGGTAGCAAGAGATGGAGGTTCACACAGAATGACAGCCAAAAAGAAAATGCGCTCAGACATGATTAAGAAAGGCTTCGATCGTGCGCCTCACCGCAGTCTGCTGCGTGCAGCGGGTGTGAAGGAAGAGGATTTTGACAAGCCGTTCATTGCGGTATGCAATTCGTATATCGACATCATTCCCGGCCACGTCCATTTGCAGGAATTCGGCAAGATTGTCAAGGAAGCAATCCGGGAAGCGGGCGGCGTGCCGTTCGAATTCAATACAATCGGGGTCGATGACGGGATTGCAATGGGCCATATCGGCATGCGGTACTCTCTGCCAAGCCGCGAGATTATCGCCGATTCGGTAGAGACGGTCGTCTCCGCCCACTGGTTCGACGGCATGGTCTGCATTCCGAACTGCGACAAGATTACGCCGGGTATGATTATGGGCGCGCTGCGCGTCAACATTCCGACGATGTTCGTCAGCGGCGGTCCGATGAAGGCGGGCAAGGACTCTTCCGGCCGTTCGATCTCCTTGTCCAGCGTGTTCGAGGGCGTCGGCGCCTATCAAGCAGGCAAGATTGACGACAAGGGATTGATGGAGCTGGAGCAGTACGGCTGCCCTACCTGCGGCTCCTGTTCGGGCATGTTCACCGCGAACTCGATGAACTGCCTGGCGGAAGCGCTTGGCATCGCCTTGCCGGGCAATGGCACCATTCTCGCCGTATCCCCGGAACGCCGGGAATTCGTCCGTAAGTCGGCCCGCCAGCTGATGAGCATTATCGAGCAGGACATCAAGCCGCGTGATATCGTCACGATGGAAGCTATCGATAACGCCTTCGCGCTCGACATGGCGATGGGCGGCTCGACCAATACGGTCCTGCATACGCTCGCTATCGCGCGGGAAGCCGGATTCGAATACCCGATCGAGCGGATTAACGAAGTGGCGGCGCGCGTACCTCATCTAGCCAAGGTAGCGCCGGCTTCCGATTATCATATTGAAGATGTGCACAACGCAGGCGGCGTCAGTGCCGTCTTGAATGAACTGTTCAAGAAGGAAGGCGCCCTTCACGGCGAGTGCATCACCGTGACCGGCCAGACGCTGCGCGAGAATGTGGCCAACTGCGACATCGTGGATACCGATGTCATCCACACCTTGGCCAATCCTCACAGCGAACAAGGCGGATTAGCCGTATTGTTCGGCAATCTGGCGCCGGAAGGTGCTATCGTCAAGGTCGGCGCCGTCGATCCGTCGGTAGGAGGACGCCATGTCGGCCCGGCGATCTGCTTCGACTCCCAGGACGAGGCCCTGGCCGGAATCGCGAACGGCAAGGTGAAGGAAGGCCATGTCGTCGTTATCCGCTACGAAGGTCCGAAGGGCGGTCCCGGCATGCCGGAGATGCTCGCCCCGACATCGCAGATTGTCGGCATGGGTCTCGGCGCCAAGGTCGGCCTCATTACCGACGGCCGCTTCTCTGGAGCATCCCGCGGCATCAGCATCGGCCATATCTCGCCGGAAGCGGCCGAAGGCGGACCGATTGCATTCGTGGAAGACGGCGACATCATTGAGCTCGATCTGACGAACCGCAAAATCGAGCTGCAGGTGCCGGACGAGGTGCTCGAGCAGCGGCGCGCGGCGTGGAAGCCATTCGAGCCGAAGGTGAAGACCGGCTATCTGGCCCGCTATTCCAAGCTCGTAACGAATGCCAGCCAAGGCGGCATTCTCAAAATTTAACCCTCAAGGGGCTGTCTCTTAAGTAGTTTTTTAGCTGCAGCGAGACAGCCCCTCTCCCTGCTTCTCACACCTCAGCCTCGTTAAAAATACTGTAAATATGCAGTTTTCCTTGGTGACGTATACTCCGTTACAGGAATTGCTGCATAGCTGCATCAATTTCAGGCTTTCCAATAGATGAAAGACAAAAATCGCTGAAAATAATGTACTTTTGCAGGAATTTCATCAAATAGCGCACTAGCCTTGCACCAAACCTAACATGAGAAATATAGTTCTAATAATTTACTTTT
>NZ_QYZD01000041.1:0-42765 GCF_003591545.1 Paenibacillus thiaminolyticus | reverse complement strand
AGCAGACACCCGCCACACCAGCGAACACCAGCAGACCGTATCAAACACTAGAAATAGCTAGTTCAAACGAGACCCGACTACTCCCAACAACTCCACACGACGCCCGACTAGCCCACTTTGAACCGCCTCAACCCGCGCGAAAAACCGCCAGGGCGAGGAGCCCTGACGGCTGTTTTTTACTTACTAGGTTGTTACACGTAGTTATTACACGTAATTGCGGCGGAAGCGGAGTCTTGCCGTCTTGCGCGGCACAATCGGGTGCCGTTCAACCTGCAGAATCGCTTCCAGCACGCGGGCTTGCGTATGCTGGCGTTCCGCCTGGGCACGGACGCTCATCCATTGCAGCGCTTCAGGCCGGGAAGCGAAGGACGAGAGCTGGGACACGAGATCCTCCGGGTCCTCGGCTTGGCAGGCCAGTCCCTTGCGGACGAGATAGCGGATGTTGTCCTGCTCTTGGCCCGGCAGCGGCTTGTAGACGAGCAGCGGCAGCCGCTGGACAACCGCCTCGGTCGTCGTCACTCCGCCTGGCTTCGTAATCAGCAGATCGGACATCGCCATATATTCATGGACCGGCTGCACGTAGCCTTCCACCCGGATTTGAAGCGGGGACGAGGCCGCCCATTCCTCGAGGTGGCGCTGCAGCCGCTCGTTCCGCCCGCAGATGACGATGAACTGCATGTCGGCCGCCCAGTCGGCTTCTTCCATAGCGCGGAAGAAATCGGGATCGAGCAGGCCGCAGCCGCCGCCCATCAGCAATACGGTCATGCGATTCGGATCCAGACCGTAGCGGCTGCGAAGCGCTGCTTTGTCATAGCTTCCGTAGAACTCCGGACGAACCGGAATGCCGGATACTTCGATCCGGCAGGCGGGAATGCCCTGTCCGGCCAGCTTGGCCCGGGCTTCCTCCGAGCCGACGAGATAGCGGTCGGTATGTGGGTGAATCCAGAAGCTGTGATCGGTATGGTCGGTAATGACCGTCACCAGGCCGCATTGCACAGCTCCGCGCTCCTTCAGGCGGGATACCGCCGCGCTAGCCGCCGGGAATGTGCTGACGATAATCGTCGGCTGCACCTCGCGAATCAGCTTGATGAGCGGACGCAGACTCGTCAGCGGCACATTTTTAATCAGCTGGGAGAAGCGATGATCCCGGCGTGTCATCTCGAACAGAAAGCCGTACATATTCGGGAACATTTTCAACCATTGCACGAAGCAGTACGAACCGACCGTGTGCAGATGCGGCGACACCTGTTCCAAGTAATCGACGACATGCACTTCTGCTTCCTGCGGGCACCAGGTGCGGGCCGCTTCCCGAATCGCGTGAGCCGCCTGCAGATGGCCGTGGCCGAGCGATCCTGCGAGAACGAGCACCTTCTCCTTCGGCTGTTTACCGTAACCCCGATCATACATGTTTCCTAACATCTCCCTTTATTTATAACTTCACCATCTCTGGCTACTTCTTCTCTCTGAATTTGTTACTCTTATCGTATCCGAAAAGGGACGGACTGGAAATGGACTGGAGTGCGGTTGTGATCCTAGACCTTTGGCGGGTCTTGGACCTAGCTATAATGCAAACAAACTCCATCATAGAATAAAAATGATGAGAAAAGGTTGAAAATTCATAAATATTTTCAAAGGAGATCATCAAAAGGACCGTAAGCCCGCCTATTTTATACTATATAAAGATGATTGGGACATCTCCCTAGATAACTATATTCGATGTAGTAGAGACGTATGCAGCCACTAGTGCCACGAGTTCTCTCAATCCATCCCAACTGTTCGCTCCCCCTGTACGGCGCGTCGCCGCTTCGCAGGGCCGAACAGCTGCTCGCTCCATCGCGAGAGCAGGACCAGCGTCTTGGCATCGACGAACCGCTCGAAGAGATGAGATGGGCCGCAGCGAAGATGAACGGCAGCGTAATCAGCACTGTCAGCAGGACGCTCATCCCGTAAGGCAGTACAGAATGGAGCTGGAAGAAGATATAGCTGCCGAGGGAACAAATAATAGTAAAATGCATGAGATACAGCGAGAACGATATTTTGCCCAAATAGGCTGAATGGCTTGCGCTTCCCAAGCAGCAGCAGGAATGCAAAGATCAAAAAGGACCCGAACAACTCGTACGTCATCGTCCAGAGCACGGGATTGTATTGCGAACCATAGGTGAAGAAGGTATGGAACAGGCTCTCCTTAATCATCGCCCATACGCCGGTATCGGCCGCGAACGGATCGGGCATGGAGGATAAGGTGATTCCCTGAATGTCGTCATAGAATTCGAATCCGCCAATGATGGCCAGATAAGCCAGGGCAACGGACAGAACAGCGGGTATGGCCAAGCGGAAGTATCTTCGAACCGCAGAAAAGTATACATGCAGACGGTCTTTGGTCTGAAAATAACGATAGCTCAGTACTTAACCGCTCAGCACGAAGAACAGGCATACAGAAAAGTTACCGTTAAACAGAAGATTAATCGGCGTCCGCGCGGCTGCGCCCTCGAAGGCGAAATGCGCCATCTCCGACCCTCAAAGACAGCGGAAGAAACACCTGAAAGAAGTGGCATACCACCACGATGCAAGCCGCCAATCCCCTTACGCCATCCAAGTATACGATTTTCGGCTTCATGGGCATCTCCACTTTTCCATCGGCATTCCTCCTCTTCCTTACTTTCATTGTAATCCTATATTGGAGGGAGATGTTTAAATTTTTCATGAGATCATAGGAAAACGGTTCCAAGGAGGAGAAGTAGTCGAGAGGCAGAGCATATATGGCGGGATACGAAGGAGTGAATAGCATTGGCACTTCAATGGAACATCGCTGATATTGATGAATTGACTCGTTCCGGCATTATTTATTTTAATTCCAGGATGGAAATGTTGGAGGGCTTGCCCTGCAAAATGTATCGATTGACGGCCCAACCGAGCTTAATGACCCATTGCCATGATTATTTTCAGATCTGGTATGTGGCCAAAGGAGCCTTCCATCATACGGTGAGCGGCGAGCGGTTCGCGATTGCTGCGGGAGATATTTTTATCGTCTCTCCGTTTACATTGCATAGCGTAGAGATACTGCCGGAGCAGGAGCTTGAGATCTATGGTTGTGAATTTATGCCTTCCTTTATCAACGAACGGTTGGAAGAGAAGCCGGTGGATCGTTCCTTTTTTGATGTAGCCTATGTAGAGTATTTTTTGCGAAGGGAGAGCAGCATTCAGTCCAAGCTTACGCTGGAGAACGTGATCGAGGTCCGGGTTCGAAATCTGATGAGGGAGATGCTGGCGGAGTATGAGAGGCGATCTCCCTTTTATCAGATCTTATTGAAAGCGAACCTGCTTCTGCTGCTGTCCATCCTGGTTCGGCAGGTGAACCGGGAGTTGGTCGATGCGGGATTCGAGAAATCGGAAAAATATAAAAAAATTATGACCGGGGTAATCGAGTACATCCATATGAATTATCATGAAAATTTGAAGCTCGATACGCTGTGCTCTCTCGCGAATCTGTCACGGTCAACCTTCTGCGGACTGTTCAAGGAATGGACAGGCAAGACGTTCAACCGCTATGTCACCGATCTTCGCATTTTTCATGCCATCGGCATGTTAATGCGGCCGGAGCTATCCGTAACGGATGTGTGCTATTCTACGAGCTTCAACGAGCTCTCTTATTTTTGCAGGATCTTCAAAAAATATACGGGTATCTCTCCTACCTATTTCCGCAAGCAAGCGGTGCAGCCAAAGAATGACAATCATACGATAATCCCACTTATACAGACAAAAGTGAAATGAAATAAAGCGTTTACATGCTACCATATGGGTACTTGTTAGCCTAACAGGGTCGCAGTCGGTTGTTCGATTCAACCATTACGGGGGGATGAAGTGTGAGAAGAAAATCGGTGATGTGGTGTCTTGCTCTCGTTCTTATGATCTCGATTGTATCGGGATGCTCTGGCGGCAATCCGCAAAATGCGGACGGCAGCTCCCGCAACAAGGGGAGCGAAGCCGGCGCGACAGACAACAGTTCTTCCGCAGACGCGGTAGAGCTCAGCTTCTGGTACGGATGGACCGGGCCGGAGGGCGAAGCGATTGAGAAGCTGATCGCCAAGTGGAATGCGGCCAATCCCGGCATCCAGGTGAAGGGGCTGTCCCAGAGCGATTATCAGAAGCAGCTTACGGCGATTACTGGCGGCAATCCTCCGGACATCGCCTCGCAATTTGGCCAGAACGTCGTGCCTTGGGGTCTGCGCGGCGCCATGATGACGCTGGATGATTATATTGCGCAGGATGGCGTCGATCTGCAAGATTTCGTTCCGGCTGCATTAAGCACGTCGCAGTATGAAGACAAGACCTACGCCATCCCGGTTGCGATGCATGTATCGATGTTGTTCTATAACAAAGATATATTGGCCGAGGCAGGCTTCGACGGTCCTCCGGCCACGATCGGCGAGCTGAAGGAGTGTCTCAAGGCGCTGAGCATCGTGGAGGATGGAGGACGTCTCCAGCGTCTCGGATTATGGCCGGGAATGGATGCGTACACCTTCGCCTATGCTTACAACGGTTCGTTCTATGATGCCGAAGCGAAGCAGGTGACGCCGGATCATGCGGGCGTGAAAGCGGCCATTGAGCTGTCCAAGAGCATCTGGGATCAATACGGCTCAGACAATCTGGATCGGTTCTCTTCGGGTCTTGGCCAATATATGTCCGCGCAGAATCCGTTCTTCTCCGGCAAGTATGCGATGACGATCGACGGCGAATGGCTGCCGACCTTCATTAAGCAGTTCGCGCCGAATCTGAATTACGGCATTGCGCCGATTCCGTATGATGAAAATAACCCGGATCTGAAGAATCCGGGGAATGTCGCGACGAGCGTGTTCTATATTCCGAAGGGCGCGAAGCATCCGGATACCTCCTGGAAGTTCCTGAAGTGGATGACCGAGCCGGAGCAAATGGCTGAATTCACGGGGGCGATCGGGAATCTCCCGACGAGAGCATCCGCGTTCACGAATCCGGTCTATGCCGAAGTGCCGGGCTTCAAGGAGTTCCTCGATTACTCGTCCAGCAGCAATCTGAAGTCCTTCCCTGCCACTTCCTTCGCGAATGAGTATATGACCGAGTTCGGCGTCCAGTATGACGCCATTCTGCGAGGCAGCATCAGCCTGGAGGAAGGCTTGAAGAAGGTCAAGGACAAGATTCAGCCGCTGGTAAAATAGATTCCGCTTGCATGGCTCCGATCCGCTGCAGCAATCCGTCGGGTTCATATCGGATCGGAGTCTGCCCGGGCTGCCTAAGCCTGGCGAGACATGCTGCGAGACATGCTGATGAGAAGACATGCTTGACGAAAGGAGAGCCGCGAAGATGAGAGTCTCCACGCCCGTTATGCGACAAGGGAAGAGAGCCGGTTGGTCGAAGAAGGAGCGTCATTATGTCTATCTTGGCCTGGCATTCGCTTCCCCTTGGATTATCGGATTTCTCGTATTTACCGTCTACCCGTTCTTCGGATCTCTTTATTTCAGTCTGACCGATTACGATCTGTTCAGTCCGCCGAGATGGGTCGGTCTGGACAATTATAAGCACATCATTGCTGACAGCGGCTTCTACAAGTCGCTGGGCAACACATTGTTCATGGCGTTTATTTCCGTGCCGATTACGTTAACGTGCTCCCTGCTGATCGCGCTGCTCCTGAATACGAAGGTGAAGGGCATCAACTATTACCGGACGATTTTTTATTTGCCGTCGGTCATTCCGATCGTCGCCAGCGCGCTGCTGTGGACGTGGATGCTCAATCCGGACTTCGGCCTGATCAATATGGTGCTGCGCTCGCTTGGTCTCCCCGATCCCGCTTGGCTGCTCGATCCGCGGTATACGAAGCCGTCACTGATTCTGATGAGCTTGTGGGGCTCCGGGGCAGGCGCCTTGATATTCCTGGCGGCCCTACAAGGGGTTCCGAAGCAATATTATGAAGCGGCGCAAGTGGACGGCGCCAACTGGTGGCACCGGTTTTGGAGAATCACCATTCCCGCCCTGTCGCCGATTATTCTGTTCCAGCTCATTATGGGCCTGATTGGCGCATTCCAGATCTTTACCGAGTCATATATTTTGGCCGGGGGCAAGGTGGACGGAGGCAAATCGCTGGGCGGACCGGATCAGTCCTTGCTGTTCTACGCGGTCAATCTGTATCAGGAAGCGTTCATTTATCTCAAGATGGGCTACGCTTCGGCGCTTGCCTGGATTTTATTCCTGATCGTATTGCTGATTACATTCGTGCTTTTGAAGACATCGGGCCGCTGGGTCTATTACGGAGGTGATTAAGATGGCGATCCGGTTGCGGAAGCATATTTTGCCTCATGCCGTGCTGATTCTGTTCTCCATCCTCTTTCTGTTTCCGTTTTTGTGGCTGGTGATGACCTCGTTGAAGACGCCGGACGAGATCTTTCAACTTCCTCCGCGCATTTTACCGGAGACCTTTCAATGGTCCAATTATAAAGCGGCATTCGAGGCGATTCCGTTCACCCGCTATATGATGAACACGTTCCTCATCTGCGCCCTGAATATTATCGGGCAATTGTTCTCGGCCCCGCTGGTGGCGTATTCGATATCCCGGATCCCGTGGCGCGGGCGGAACATCATTTTCTCGATCGTGGTCGCCACGATGATTTTGCCGGCACAGGTGCAGATGATTCCGCAGTATATCATTTTTACGAAGCTGGGCTGGGTGAATACGATTCTCCCGCTTACGATCGGAGCGTTCTTCGGGGCGCCGTTCTTCATCTTCCTGCTCCGCCAGTTCCTGATGGGGGTGCCGGCGGAGCTGTCCGAGGCGGCGAAGATTGACGGGGCTTCCGAACTTCGCATTTACGCGAGGATTATCCTGCCGATCCTGAAGCCAGCCCTGGTCACCGTGGCCTTGTTTTCCTTTGTCTGGTCCTATATTGATTTTATGGGGCCGCTCATCTATCTGAATGACTCTGCCAAATGGACGATTACCGTCGGATTGCAGAGCTTCCAGCAGGATCACGGGGCCCAGTGGGAGAAGCTGATGGCGGCTTCCACGATTATGGCGGTGCCGATGATTCTTCTCTATTTCTTCGGCCAGAAATACTTCATGCAATCCGGTTCAGCCTTAACCGGCTTCAAATAATAGGAGGGATGTCGAAATGAGTAAAACCATCGTCGCGATCATCGGCTGCGGAACGATTGCCAACAGCGCCCATATTCCGGCGTATCTTGCCAACCCGGTCGCCGAGATCAAATATTTTTGCGATATTCGCAAAGAACGGGCGGAGCAAGCGGTCGAGAAATACGGCTGCGGCATCGCAATTGAAGATTACCGCGTTATCCTGGACGATCCGGATGTCGAAGCCGTCTCCATATGTACCCCGAACCATTGCCACGCCCCGATCGCGATCGACTGTATGCGTGCAGGGAAGCATGTGCTCTGCGAGAAGCCGGCCGCCCGCACGTACGAGGAGGCGCTGGAGATGCAGAAGGCGCAGCATGAGACCGGGATGACGCTGAATATCGGCGTCGTGAATCGGTTCAACACGGGAGTAAATATAGTTAAGCAAATGATCGAGGACGGAGAACTGGGCGAACTGTACCATGTGTACGTCAGCTTCCGTGCGCAGCGCTCGATTCCCGGACTGGGGGGCGACTTCACGACCAAGGCTGTGGCCGGCGGGGGCGCGCTGATTGACTGGGGCGTCCACTTTCTCGACATCGTCATGTATTGCGCAGGAGATCCGGAGCCGCAGACGGTAACGGGGCAGACCTATTGCAAGCTGGGCAAGGATATGAAAAATTACGCCTACCTCAACATGTGGGCAGGGCCGCCCAATTATGAGGGGACATACGACGTCGATGATTTCGTCACGGCGATGATCCGGACAGCGGGGCCTTCGATTACGGTCAACGGCGCCTGGGCGCAAAATATCGGGGTCGACGAGATGTATATCGACTTCCTGGGGGACAAGGCGGGAATTCGGCTGCAGTATGGCGCCGAGTTCACGATCTACAGCGCCAAGCATGGCGCTCTGCTGGAGAGCACCCCGAAGTTCACGAAGACCGATCATTTCCGGAACGAGATCAACAGCTTCCTTTCTTGCGTCAAGTCGGGCGAGCGGCTGCCGTCCCATATTGATACGGTCATCCTGACGGCCAAAATGATTCAGGCCATCTATGATTCTTCGGAGCAAGGGCGAGAGATTTCATTCGTGAAAGAGGGAGCGCGGGCATGAAGAAGATCGGGTTCATCGATTATTATTTGGACGAATGGCATGCGAACAAATACCCGGACTGGATTCGAGCCGCTTCCGGCGGAACGATGGAGGTTGCTTATGCCTACGGCATGAAGGATGCCGAACGCGGGTTGAGCAACGCGGCATGGTGCGAGAAGCACGGCATGGCCTTGCGCCATACGGTGGAGGAGGTCGTGGCGGAGAGCGATTATCTCATCGTGCTGTCGCCCGACAACCCGGAGCATCACGAAGCGCTCGCCCAGCAGCCGCTGGCCTCGGGGAAGCCGACGTACATCGACAAGACCTTCGCCCCGGATCGGGCGACGGCGCTGCGCCTGTTCGAGCGCGCGGCCCGGCACGGGACGCCGATGTACTCCTCGTCGGCCTTGCGGTTCGCGACGGAATACCGCGAAGCCGAGCGCTCGGGAATCGAGACAATCTGCAGCTGGGGTCCCGGCATGTTCGAGAATTATTCCATTCACCAGATCGAACCGATCGTCTCGCTGATGGGAACGGAAGCGAAGCGCATCATGTTCATCGGGACCGGGCTTGCCCCCGCGCTCTTGATCGAATTCAAGGATGGCCGGCAGGCGACGATGCATCATCTGGGCGGCGATTGTCCGTTCACGACCGCGGTTGCATACGATTCGGGGAACTGCCGAATCCTAAAGCCGGAATCGGATTTCTTCCAGCTGTTCATTCAAGATCTGGTTGCCTTCTTCGAGTCGGGGCAGGTCACAGTTCCTTCTGCCCAGACCGTCGCCGTCATCACCATCATCGAGCATGGATTGCTGGCGGCCAAGCGGCCTAATGAGTGGGTCGAACTGCCATAGTTGCAGAACAGGGAGCAGCTGGAGATCCGTTAGAGGAGGTGTTCAATATGTTCCGGTTTCGCCAGCGGGGATGGCATCGCCAAGCGGGTATTTGCTTGGCCGCTCTAACTGTTCTCTTTTATGTGCTCCCTTCCGGCAGCGGGCAGGCCGCCGAGCAAGGGGAACAGGGGGCAGGAGCAGCTCTCGGCACAGGCAAGGCCTCAGCTTTATCGGGCCCGACCATTCAGGTCGATCCGGGGTTCCGTTATTATCAAAATCGCTCGGCAGCGAGCATCGCCGATGAGATTGTGCAGAACGGGTACAAGTCCGTCCGCTATTTCGTCGTCAATGAGAACCAAGTCAACCGCGAGCTTGTCGAGGCTTTTCAGGAGAGAGGCTTGTTCGTCTGGGCGCTGGTCCTCGGCAACGGATCATACTCTGTCGAAGGCTTTCCCGCCGATTGGCCGAGCTGGCAGATGGAGCTGTTGACCCCGGTCAATGACGGGTATTACCGCTTCTCCCCGCATAGCGAAGCTTATGTTCAGTGGAAAAAAGAGAAGCTGGCCGGCCTGGTCCGGGATATCCCGTTCGACGGCATTGAAGTCGCAGAGCCATACTTTCCGGAATGGGACGGCATCGATCGCGGCGTGTACGGCGATGTCGGTCCGCTGGCCCAAGCGGCTTTTCGCGAACAGTATGGACATGACCGCATTCCGAATTTCACCGATCCGGATGATCCGGACTTCTATCTGACGAATGTCGAGCTGTACGAGGATTGGATCGAGTTCCGGGTCGAGGCCGTCAACCGCTTCCTCGATGAACTGATGAACGGGACAGGCGGGGTGCGGGACGCGAGAAAGGATATTCTCGTCGCGACCTGGTCGCTCGCAATCGATGCTGGCCCGGATTCCGTGGATACGCTGCGCGAGATGCAGGGCCTCGATGCCGCAGAGATGATAGCGGCGGCCCGGCCGGATCTGCATATCCTGCAGACGCATTG
Organism: Paenibacillus thiaminolyticus; assembly: GCF_003591545.1. Lineage (GTDB taxonomy): Bacteria > Bacillota > Bacilli > Paenibacillales > Paenibacillaceae > Paenibacillus_B > Paenibacillus_B thiaminolyticus_A. The sequence continues at coordinate 32,737 of NZ_QYZD01000041.1, read as the reverse complement.
GCCCGACTGGATTAAGCCCCAGGACGCGCTTCCGCCGCCGTATATCCGCAGCTATCAGCGCTTCGTCGATCAGATTCGCGCCGTTCATCCGAACATTCCGCTTGGCGTGCAGGCCGACATCGGATCGTCGCTGGCCATGGTGAAGGACCGGGCTTGGTACGACTCGTTCGGCCACGAGGCCGCGAAGATGGGATTCCGTACGTGGACGGCCTATGAATATCATATCGGCAAGTATATGTATGAGGAAGCGCCCGTTCCGGTCACCGTTGCCCGTCCGCGGCATGATAAGACAGTCATTTCGTTCCAGAAGCGAATCGACGAGTCCTCCGCCAAGCTTCCCGGCAGCCTGCATATGATGACCGAAGAGGGGGAGACGCCCGTTCCTCCGGAGCATATTGCCGTCGATGGCAATATGCTTACTATCGAATGGGATCAACTGCCGAAGAAGGAATTCCGCCTGCGGATTGAACAAGTGGCGGATACGCCGTCCTACTGGCTGTATCACAAGGATCAGCCGGCCAATGCAATCAAGAGCGGCACGGTTGTGGAGGTCGGCAAGAAAAGTCATTAACGTCTATGGGGAGATGGCGCGTTAGCTGCTCGATTGTGTATGAAGATGGAAGTTCGATGTTTTCGAAAGTGGTTATCAAGACCAAAAAGGAAGCATTCTGATGTATGCTTCCTTTATTACATTTCATATTTATGAAATACTTCATTCAGACAAAGCTCGAATCCAATATCTTTCCCAAATAGAAAGAGGATTGCTACAGTGAGCCTATTTTCCTAATCATCATATTTACTTACCAAGGATTAATCGTACCACCAAGCATCGCTATATTTTGGCCTGTAATGACAAGAGTCAAAGCTGTACTAACAATAATCTGTGCAACATATTTTTTTCTCACGCTACATCTCCCTTTCTGAATTTATCTTTGTGACTCTTTAGATAAGCAGCTACCATTTTAAGCTTGTCTAAAATCTCACTGTCTTCATTCAGAACATTTGCATGATTACATATTTTGTCGATTAACATTCCGACACATTTAGTGGCTTCACGATATCGGTCAACAGAAATGAACATCATAATGCTTTTTAGCAAATAGTGAAAGGATTGTTTGTGATCTTGTGTTAATTCGAAATACTCACTCTTTTTCGCAAAATAATTCGCATATTCTGCAATAAGTGCAGGATTATTATTTTGTTCCACATCCACAAAATCGGCTTCCCATTGAAATAGTTTTTCTATTGCATTTAGGTTCTTTTGTTTTAGATACAACTCAAGAAGATCATCCATTATGGTTACTTTATAGGAGTGATTTTCTAAACATTTTTCTAATTGTTGAACAGCTAAGTCTACATTCCCCTTTTTTTCGTTTAATTTTGCTGTCATAAAATCTATCTTTTCCTTAATAAAAGGAAATTTGAACTTGCTTAACATTTGGATATATTTTTCCGCCATGTCAAACTGACCTATGAAATAATAACAGAAGGAAATGAAATCTGTCGCATATGCCTTCAAAGCACTATCCGACTTTTCCAGAGATACAACTTCTTTGCAATAGTCAATGCATTCACTGTATTTTCCTAAGTGGTAAGCGTGAGCACCGAGCTTGTAATAGAAGGTAAGTTGTTCTTCCGGGGAGAGAAAGCGAGCATGCGGCAAGGCCTCCTTACCTATCTCATATGTTTCGCGCAATTTTTCGAAATCATCACGTTTTAACAAGTAATACTGGAATAACGATTTTGCCCAAAATGGCCTAACACTATGGCTATCAGCAAACGCAATGATAATTTGAAGTAACGTTAGTTTATATGCAGTGTCGGTTAATCCGATGGTAAATGAATATAATCGCTCTACGGAGTCTTCTGTTGTTGCACGTTCTGATTCGAGGAATTTATTGGCGATTTTTTCAATCAATGAAGACGGTGATGATTTTGAGATGGCTTCCGTTAAAATTTCCATTAAAGCTTCGGGATTTGGGTTAATCTCAATATATTTCTCTACGATGTCTTGAAAAGAAATACCTAATTCTAATGAAATCGGCAAGATTTTGCTGAAACCAGGAACTTTTATTGCCCCGTTTTCAAGTTTCGAAATATATCCTTTATGAATACCAACTTTGTCGGATAGTTGATCTAATGTCATTGACTTTTCAAGTCGTCTAAAATGAATAAGTTCCCCCAATGAAGTTTCAATTGTGGAGATATTTCTCATTAGGAAAGCAAACCTCCTATTTACAAAAAATTCAATCACCTCCACTTTACCATTATTGAGTTTTGTTGTAAATAATTAGAACACAAGATTGGGCAACGTTGATTTGATGCTCCTGTTGAACCGGAATGAAAGCCTGCGTTACGCGATTGGCAGGGACATCGAAGTCTTCTTCAAGTGTATCAACTCGCTGCTTGGTTTGCAGAAAGAGTTTCAAGGCTCTTCTGATTGCTGATCAGCCATACCACGATGGTGTTCTCGCGATATATTCTTACTGGCTTGGCAGTATCGGTAAAAATACGGACGTGCGCTCCTGTGGCAGCCTGTTTTATTTGCTATGTGATGAGGAAGGAACGTAGACTGGGCAGCAGCTCTACAACAACTGTTGGAATCGATAAGCCAAATATGATAGATTTCAAGTTACTTTTGGTCATAGATTTTTCCAGAAAATAACGCAGGACTATATTCCTATAGATATTCACTACCTATATTTGCTAGTGTTGTATATGTAAGTATATATTATTAAAGGGAGTAGTTGGGTTATGAAAAAATTTTTATCAGTAATGTGCGTGTTTGTGTTTGTTTTTGCGTCTGTTTTATCTTCAGCTAGCGCTTCTCCATTAGAATATCGCAAAATTTCAGTGGATCAATATAAGGAGTATTTAAGAGAAAAATCTCGAAATGATAATCTAGCGAAAGAATCTCTCGATAAATTTAATGAACTTTCTCTGAGGGAGCAACAAAGGTTTATCGAGTTAATGAACAATCCTCAGGCCCAGTTGGAAGCTTTAGAAGCCCTGGCGACATTAGAAAATGGACAGACAAAATCTTTATACAATGGGGATATCATTGTTAGTAAATCAGTTGAAAAATTTTATGACAATAAGGCAAAAGCAGCAGCCCCTCAACTTCAACAAAGCAATGGGGTCTATCAAGAAACTTTGACTCTGTTAGGCTTACCGGTCACTATTTTTAAAATTCAAGTATGGTTCAAATATGACCCTTCTAATCATGTTGTTCATGAGACACTAAGATCTGAAGAATCCCATTGGAATATAAATTTAGGCACATTAGTAGATGATCTTGGTAGCGAACATTGGGTTTCTGGAACATTAGCATGTGCTATGGGTAAATTCAAAGTGTCTCTAACAATAGTTGGCGGCGCGATCTCAACAACGCATAAATTGTATATTCAGTGTGATGATATTGATGTTGGTGGTTGGATGGAAACGTTCTAGGAATTAGAACAAAAATTATACGGACAATGGCTCCTGGACCGTGCCCTTTCCATCAAATTACTTAAGTAAAACAGTACGAAGCAATTGCATTCAAAGAGGGATATTATGAACAAAAAGCCGCTTTGGTATCATGTAGCACTAGGAATTGTTCTTTTGCCTGCCATACAAGGACTGATCAGCAATACGCCTAGTTCACACTTCCGGGTTATGGTTTCGATTACGGCCGTGCTTTGGATCGTTGGCATGTTTGAGATCAGAAGAAATTTGAATGTAGCGATATGGATGTTAATCCTTTTTGCGTTGATGTTTATTTTGACCGTGGAAATTTCTAAAGTTTAACTTAGGTCGTTGGATTAAGAATGTTATATTTATTACTTGACTTGGCCGCGCTCTCCCGCGGCTATTTTTTTGTGTTCTTATCAACTTGATTCCGTGATTAGCTTTGGCCTCTCAAGGCTTCTTTTTATATGGTTTTTTGGATAGTATTTTATGGAAATAAATAAAGAAAAAGTCGAATTCAACCACTTCCACACCCGGAAAGCTATGCCTTTTCTCTTCCGCCCCAGCCTTGTTTTCAACGCTTTTGTGAACAATGGCACAAAGTTCGCAATTTGCTCATTCTATTATGATAAGATGTGATAAAAATCACATTAGCCAGCGTGTCCATCTGACAAAATAACACTGAGTCCTGTAACGTTTGTCATTGATCGAGCTGTTCCTCGTATCGCAGTCAACGGCTTATGCCATCCGCGTAGGGCGAAGACGGCTGCCCAAAGCGTACGGCAGGGCCTCAAAAGAGGATGCTCAAAAAGGCGCTGAAAACCGAACTGACCTTTTTGAACTCCCGCATAAGAAAGAAAGGTGGAACGAAAAAATGGATATGCTAATCTTATCACGCATCCAGTTTGCGTCGACGACGATTTTTCACTTCTTCTTCGTCCCGGTATCCATCGGGCTGGCGCTGCTTATCGCCATTATGGAGACGATGTACGTTGTCAAGGGCAATGAAGAGTATAAGAAAATGGCCAAGTTCTGGGGCAAACTGTTCCTTATCAACTTTGCCGTCGGCGTCGTGACCGGTATCATTCAGGAATTCCAGTTCGGCATGAACTGGTCGAATTACTCCCGCTTTGTCGGGGACGTGTTCGGCGCACCGCTTGCCATCGAAGCGCTGCTAGCCTTTTTCATGGAGTCTACGTTCATCGGGCTCTGGATCTTCGGTTGGGAGCGGCTGAGCAAGAAGGTGCACTTGCTGTGCATCTGGCTTGTGGCGATCGGGACGACGATGTCCGCCTTCTGGATTCTCGCCGCCAACTCGTTCATGCAGCGCCCGGTCGGCTTCGAAATTAACAATGGCCGGGCCGAGATGAATGATTTCCTCGCGCTGATTACGAACGGCCAGTTGCTGGTGGAATTCCCGCATACGGTGCTGGGTGCATTTGCGACAGGCGCCTTCCTTATTACGGGTGTCAGTGCATACAAAATGCTGCGGCGCCAAGACTTTGAGTTTTTCAAAAAATCCTTCAAGCTGGGTATCATTGTTGCCTTGATCTCATCGTTCCTGGTCGCGATCTTCGGCCACCAGCAAGCACAGTATCTGGTGCATACGCAGCCGATGAAGATGGCGGCAGCCGAGAGCTTGTGGGAGACGAGCCCGGACCCTGCGCCTTGGACGGTTATCGCGGCTATCGATCCGGCTAAGCAAGAGAACCGGATGGAAGTGAAGATTCCATACTTACTTAGCTTCCTGTCCTACAGCAAATTCTCCGGGGAAGTCCGTGGGATGAAGGAGCTGCAGGCTGAATATGAGCAAACATACGGACCTGGCGATTATATTCCGCCGGTGCGCACGACCTTCTGGAGCTTCCGCATCATGGTTGCTGCCGGCTCGCTGATGATTCTGCTCGGCCTGTACGGCGTATATCTGATGGCGCGCAAGAAGCTGGATCAGAAGAACACCTGGTTCATGCGCTTCATGCTGTATGCCATCTCGCTGCCGTTCATTGCCAATACGTCGGGCTGGATTATGACCGAGATCGGCCGTCAGCCGTGGACTGTATTCGGATTGATGACGACGGAAGACAGTATCTCGCCTAGCGTATCGGGAGGCTCGGTGCTGTTCTCCCTGATTGCCTTCTCCACCATTTACACGGTGTTGGCTATCGTGCTAGTCTACTTATTCGTACGCGTTATCAAAAAAGGACCGAACGAGGATGTTACTGTCCACGTGTCTCACGATCCATTCGATAAGGAGGAACGTCATGCTCTCACTCAATGAATTATGGTTCGTTCTTGTCGCTGTGTTGTTCGTCGGCTTTTTCTTCCTCGAAGGCTTCGACTTCGGGGTTGGCATGTCGACTCAATTCCTGGCGCGAACCGACGGAGAGCGCCGGGTGCTAATCAATTCCATTGGCCCGTTCTGGGATGCCAATGAAGTCTGGCTTCTGACCGCCGGCGGGGCGATGTTCGCCGCCTTCCCGAACTGGTACGCAACCTTGTTCAGCGGCTATTATGTACCGCTCGTCGCGTTACTGCTCGCGCTTATTGTGCGCGGCGTCGCCTTCGAATTCCGGGGCAAGGTGGACAGCGAGCGTTGGAAGAAAACATGGGATCTGGCTATTTTCGTAGGCAGCCTCCTGCCTCCGTTCCTGTTCGGCGTCGTGTTCGCCGGGCTGATTAAGGGTCTTCCAATCGATCAGCAGATGGAGATGAAAGCCGGTCTGTTCGACATGGTGAATCTCTATACATTAGTAGGCGGCATTACCGTCACGGTGCTCTGCCTCGTGCACGGCCTCATGTTCACGACGCTGCGGACGGAGGGCGATCTGCAGGCGCGCGCACGCCGTCTCGCCCGGAAGCTGATGATTCCGCTCGCCGCTCTGCTCGTCTTATTCGCTATCATGACCTATTTCATGACCGATGTGTTCGAGGTTCGTGGCGCCATCCTGGCTGTCGTGGCCGTCCTCGGCCTGATCGTCTTCCTGCTCGCCGGATACTTCATGAAGCAGAAGAAGGACGGCTGGGCGTTTGGCATGACCGGAGGCATCATATTGCTGTCGATCGCATCCGTCTTTATCGGCTTGTTCCCGCGGGTGATGATCAGCTCCATCAACAGTGCATTCGACCTGACGATTCATAATGCGGCTTCGGGCGCTTATTCGCTCAAAGTGATGACGATCGTAGCGGTAACCTTGCTGCCATTCGTGCTCGGCTACCAGATTTGGAGCTACTTCGTCTTCCATAAGCGCGTGAACGAGAAGCAGCATCTCGAATACTAATGGGCAAGAATCTGTTCGGCTACCAAGGGATCAAGCCGGTTCTTGCCAGTCTGACCGCCATTGCCCTAGTGCACACACTATCTATTATTATGCTGGCCATCTGGCTGGCAGAAGCAATATCCGCCCTGTTCGCCGGGGCGGCATGGCAGGAACAAGCCGGCAAGATCGGGCTGTTCCTGCTTGCTTTTCTCGTGCGCCAGTTGACGGCACTGCTGCAGCAGAAAGTGGCTTACCGATTCGCCGAGAAGACCGGCGCAAGCCTGCGGAGCCAGCTGCTGGAGGCGCTGTTCCGCCTCGGGCCGCGGCATACCCGGACAGAGGGAACGGGCACGACAGTGACGCTTGTGCTCGAAGGGGTCGGGAAGTTCCGCAAATATATGGAGCTGTTCCTTCCCCGCATGATCGGGACCGCAGTGACGCCGGTGCTTATCCTTGCGTACATTGCGACCCAGGATATCGTCGCCGCCCTGATTCTGGCGGTGACGATGCCGATTCTCATCGCGTTCCTTATTCTTGTCGGTCTGGCCGCGCGCAAGCAGACAGAGAAGCAGTGGGCGTCTTACCGGCAGCTGTCGAATCATTTCGTCGATTCGCTGCGCGGTCTGGAGACGCTCAAGTTCCTCGGACGCAGCCGCTCGCACGGGGCCACCGTCTCCAAGGTCAGCGACAGATATCGATCGGCCACGATGCGGACTCTGCGCGTCGCCTTCTTGTCCTCCTTCTCCCTGGACTTCTTCACGATGCTGTCCGTCGCATCCGTGGCGGTCAGCCTTGGGCTGCGCCTCGTGAACGGGGATATGATGCTCGTTACCGCGCTGACCATCCTTATCTTGGCGCCGGAATATTTCCTTCCGGTCCGCATGGTAGGGGCCGATTATCACGCGACGCTGGATGGTAAGGAAGCGGGCGAAGCGATGCAGTCCATTATCCTCGCGGGAGCGAAGTCGGAGGAGGTCCCTGCCTCGCAGGCGCTGCCGGCCTGGACGCAGGACAGCTTGCTGCGCTTAACCGGCATCGGGATGCGGCATGAGGAGGAGGGCCCATCCTCACTGCAGGAGATTGATCTGGAGATTCAAGGCTTCCGCAAGGTCGGCATCATTGGCGCAAGCGGCGCCGGGAAGTCGACGCTGATCGATATTATCGGTGGCTTCCTGCATCCGACCGCCGGGACGATCCGGGTGGACGGACAGGAGCGTACGTCGCTGACCGGCGAGGACTGGCGGAAGCAGACGACGTACATCCCGCAGCATCCGTATATTTTCAGCTCCTCGCTGGCGGATAATGTCCGCTTTTATTCTCCGGACGCGACCGATGACGAAGTCGAGCGGGCGATGACTGCCGCGGGGCTGCGCCCGTTGGCGGTTCAGCTGCCGAACGGGTTGGATGAACGCATCGGGAACGGCGGCCGCTCGCTGAGCGGCGGACAGGAGCAGCGGGTTGCGCTGGCGCGGGCATTTCTGAGCAGCCGGCCGGTTATGCTGCTCGATGAACCGACGGCGCATCTGGACATCGAGACCGAATATGAGCTGAAGTCGACGATGCTGGAGCTATTCCGGGATCGGCTCGTCTTCCTGGCCACGCACCGCCTGCACTGGATGCCTGATATGGACTGGATTATTGTCCTGCAGGACGGCAAGGTTGCGGAGACGGGAACCCACGATCAGCTGCTGGCCAAGCAAGGGGCCTACTATGACATGATTCGCATGGAAGGGGAGGAGACGCTATGAATCGCGAAGGCTGGATTATGCCGTATATGCGGCGCTATGCCGGACGCTTCGCTGTCATTATCGCCCTGGGCGTGCTGACGGTGCTGTGCGCCTCCTCCTTGACCTTCACGTCAGGCTATCTCATTTCGAAGTCGGCTTTGCGGCCGGAAAATATTTTGCTCGTCTACGTGCCTATCGTGCTTGTCCGGACGTTCGGCATCGGGCGGGCTGTCGTCCATTATGTCGAGCGTCTGGTCGGTCATGATGCGGTGCTGCGCATATTGTCCCAGATGCGCGAGCGGATGTACCGCATCCTGGAGCCGCAGGCGCTGTTCCTCCGCTCCCGCTTCCGGACGGGAGATCTGCTCAGCACGCTGGCCGATGATATCGAGCAGCTGCAAAATGTGTACTTGCGCACCGTGTTCCCGGGCGCGGTGGCGCTCGTCGCCTATGCCGCCTGCATCGCGGCACTCGGCTGGTTCGATCTGCCGTTCGCTCTCTTCATCGGCCTGCTGCTGCTCCTGCTGATCGCGGTGCTGCCCTGGGTGTCTCTGCTGATTACCCGCACCTGGCAGACCCGCATTAAGCAGGAGCGGAACGTGCTGTACCAGCGGTTGACCGATGCGGTGATTGGGATGAGCGATTGGGTCATTAGCGGGCGCACTTCCCGCTTCACGGCGGAATATGAAGAGGGCGAGCAATCCGTCGCCCGCATGGAGCGCCGCCTGAACGGCTGGGCCCGGCTTCGCATGCTGCTGGGGCAGTGCGTCGTCGCGGCCGTGCTGGTGCTCATGCTCTGCTGGGCAGGGGGCCAATATGCGGACGGGCGCATCGCCGCCACCTTGATCGCGGCGTTCACCTTGGTCGTATTCCCGCTGATGGACGGCTTTCTCCCGGTATCGGACGCGGTGGAGAAGCTGCCGCAGTACCAGGACTCACTGGAGCGGCTCGCGAAGCTGGACGCTCCGGCGGGCGAACAGCCCGTTCGTCCTGCGGCGGAGGCGGAGCTGCGGCCGGCCCTGGCGTCCGGAGAGGCGCATATCCGGCTGGAGCAGGTCCGCTACCGCTATGACAAAACGGCCGACTGGACGCTGGACGGCTTGTCGCTCGATGTCCCGCAAGGACGGCGCATCGCGGTCATCGGCCGCAGCGGAGCGGGGAAATCGACGCTGCTGAAGCTGGTGCAGGGAGCCTTGGCGCCGGACGAAGGCCAAGTGTTGCTGAACGGCATCCCGGCGGCGTCGTATGGGGAGCATATCCCCGAAATGATTGCGGTCTTGAACCAGAGCCCGCATCTGTTCGACACGACGGTGGCGAATAATATCCGGCTGGGCCGCCCGGATGCCTCCGACGAGGACATCCGTCGGGTCGTCCGCCAAGTCGGCCTGGAGACGCTCGTCGACTCGCTGCCGGACGGCTATGATACGCGGATGCTGGAGACCGGCGGGCGCTTCTCGGGCGGTGAGCGGCAGCGGATCGCCTTGGCCCGCATCCTGTTGCAGGATACGCCGGTCGTCATTCTCGACGAGCCGACCGTCGGGCTCGACCCGCAGACCGAGCGCGCTCTGCTCGCCACGATGTTCACCGCGCTGCAGGGCAAGTCGCTGCTGTGGATTACGCATCATCTCGTCGGCGTGGAGCAGATGGATGAAGTCATCTTCATCGAGAACGGCCGCATCGAGATGAGAGGGCCGCATGCGGAACTGCTGGAGCGGTATCCGCGCTACCGCAACCTGTATCATCTGGATCGGCCCGCGCTGTTGTCGCGGATATAGGGGGCTCCGTTATTGTTGCTGTGCCCCCGTACGGAAAGCCCTCGAGACTAGTCGTCTCGGGGGCTTTGTTCTTATCGGGCTGAGTGTGGAAGCGGGGAGGAAGGCAGCGGTGGGGAAAGTGGAGGATGATGGATGACGACGGCGAAGGCACGGCGATGGCGATGAATATGACGAGGCGGGGAAATCCTGCATTAGTGCAGCAATTTACGCGATATGAGTCGATATTGGCCGAAATTGCTGCAAAAGTCCATTATTTTGGCTGATTATTGCTCTAATTGAAGCGATACGGCTGAAATTACTGCAGTTTTGCAGGAATTTTTTTGGCGGACGAGATGCGAAACGAAAATGCTGTATTTCTGCAGTTTTGGGGAAGGCGAGCGGTGAGGAGCGGGATGAAAGCAGAAGGCTGGACAAGTAGAACGAGCAAACTGGTTAGTTACATTCAGACAAGCGAACAATGAGGTACATCGAACAATGGAATCAACAAGTTACATCAAACAATCGACCAAGCGGCAGATGAGCGATCCGAACCAACAAGTTACCTCGAACAATCGAACAAAGCAGTAGATGAACAATCAGGATCAACAAGGTACCTCGAACAACCGAACAAAGCAGTAGATGAACAATCCGAACCAACAAGTTGTTATGTCGAACAACTGAACATAGCAGTAGATGAGCAATGGAATGAACAAGTTAGATCGAACAACCCGGAATAAGCGGCAGATGAGCGATCCGAACCAACAAGTTACCTCGAACAACCGAACAAAGCAGTAGATGAACAATCCGGATCAACAAGTTACCTCGAACAACCGAACAAAGCAGCAGATGAGCAAACTAATCAACAAGTTAGATCGAACACCCGGACAGGCAGCAAATGAGCACACCGAACCAACAAGTTACCTCGAACAACCGAACAAGCACCAGATAAGCAATGGAATCAACGGATACATCGAAACAAGCGAATAAACGGCATATGAACAACCGACCCAACCAGTCATATCGACCAGTCGAGAAAGGCGGCATATCGAACGATAGAGGAAAAACCAACAAAACGCATTTACTGGCCCGCAGCGCAAAGAAAAACACCCTTAGCGGGTGTTCTGTATGTTATTGCGGGGGAGCTCCTTCTCGAACAGCAGATAGCCCTTCGAGATCTCGCCTTGAAAAGTGTAGCCCGCCGCGCGGTAGAAGGCGTTCAAGGCCGGAACATCCGCCCTGCAGTCCAGGCGGAGCCGCCGCTTACCCGGGAAGCGGATGCCGGTCTCGACCCAGTGGAGCACCGCATGTCCCAGCTGGCTGCCTGCGAAGGCGCGGTCGATCGCCAGGCGATGCAAATAAATGGACTCGCCATGGCCCGCTTCGCCCTTGTCGCCCAGACTGCTCCATAGCTCCCTGTCCCAGGCGCTTGGCTGCTGAAGCAGGATGATGACGGCGGCCGGGTCACTGCCGCGCTTGAAGACGAATACGTCTCCCTTGGCGATGGAGTCTGCCATCCCGTGAACATCAACGCCCTGCAGCAGCTCATTCCATTGCGTTGAGCCTTTGCTGTGCAGCCAGGCGGCTGTGCGGTGCAGCAAGGACATAATTGCTTCGGTATCCGCGGTCTCGGCTTGCGATACGTAGATATCGTCCTGAACCCGTTCCTCGGTGATTCGGAATGCTTTCATGTATGGCTGTCCCTCCAATCGTTCTATTCATTATTTATATTTTTTTCGCCACGAAGTTCCCGGGTTCCTGCTGCTCACGATCGGTTGGAGCGCCCGCCAGAGCGGCCGATAACCGTTCCTCCGCCAGACGGGGCTCAAGAATACAATGGATTCTATATGCAAAATATGAAATATTCAAGTCTTGATTCCCTTACAAGTTGTAACTATAATTGTTACAATTGCAATTTTATTGAGAAAGGTTGTCATACATGAATCCTGGAACAAATCTGAATACTTCCGTGGCGGCGGCTCCGCACAAGCGGAGACTCGCGATCGCGATCGTGCTCGGCTCGATGACGGCGATCGGACCGCTATCGATTGATATGTATTTGCCGTCGCTGCCGATGCTCGCCGCCGATCTGCAGGCAAGCACCTCCTTGACCCAGCTCAGCCTGACCGCGTGCCTGCTTGGCCTGGCCCTCGGCCAATTGGTCATGGGGCCGCTCAGTGACGCGCGGGGCCGCCGCGGCCCTCTGCTGGTGTCCTTGACGGTGTACGCCATCGTCTCTTTCTTGTGCGCTATCGTTCCTTCGATGTGGGGCTTGATCGCCCTGCGCTTCCTGCAGGGCATGGCCGGCGCAGGCGGGATCGTCATCGCGCGGGCAATGGTGCGCGATCTGTATTCCGGATCGGAGCTGACGAAGTTTTTCTCGCTGCTCATGCTCATTAATGGACTGGCGCCGATCGCCGCCCCAATCATCGGCAGCCAGCTGCTCAAATATACGTCATGGCATGGCGTATTCACGGTGCTCGGTGCACTGGGCCTGCTTATGATCGCTGCGGCTTACTTCGGGCTGGCGGAGACGCATCCGCAGGATCGGCGCTCGTCCGGCGGCGTCAGGACGACCTTGTCCACCTTCGGGGGACTGGCGAAGGATAAGGAATTTATGGGATATGCCTGCACGCAGGGGCTGGTCTCTGCCGCCATGTTCAGCTATATCTCCGGTTCGCCGTTCGTGCTGCAAAATATTTATGGCGCATCGCCCCAAGCGTTCAGCCTGTTCTTTGCGCTCAACGGGTTCGGCCTTATCGTGGCCACCCAGATTACGGGACGGCTGGCTGCGCGCTATGGCGAGATGCGGCTGTTCATCGCGGGGCTGTTCCTGTCCTGCGGCGGGGGCCTCGCGCTTCTTGTCGCGATTCTGCTGCACGGGCCGCTCTGGTCGGTTCTGCTTCCGCTCTTCGTGTCGGTATCCAGCACAGGGGTAGTCAATACCGCCGGCTTCTCCCTCGCGATGCAGAACCAGGGCAAGACGGCCGGCAGCGCCTCGGCCATGCTCGGCTTGCTGCCCTTCATCGCCGGCTCGGCGGCGGCGCCGCTCGTTGGTATCGCAGGAAGCGACACAGCCGTGCCGATGGGCATCGTCATCGCCTGCTGCGGGCTTGGGGCGGCCGGCTGCTACCGGCTGCTGATTCGCCGCGGTTAATTATTCATCCCCGGTCCATCGTTGGACCGGGGATGTTGCGCATGCAGGGGATCATACTCAGGAACTGCAAGTTCCGGAGATGATTCGGTCCCGCTTGACATAATAGCCGCCCAGCTCGCTCTGCTCATACGTAGAGCCGGATCGGATCAGGCGTTACTCCCGGTGATGATTGGCGATGAGCTGCAATCCGACCGGAAGCCGCTCCTGCTCTGCAATGCCGCAAGGCAGAGTGAGGGCCGGCATCCCGGTCATATTGAAAATCTTCGTATAACGGGTCATCGCATCGAAGATGTTTTCGGTATAGGAGCCGAACGTGAGGGAGCGACCCCAATGCGGCGCGGCGGAATCGGGAGCGTCGGCGCGGCCAGCACGTCGACCTGCTTGAATATCCAGGTGAACGCCTTCGTATACTCTTCCTTCCTGTGCAGCGCGGTAATGTACTGGAGGGACGTACTTTCGAGCGACGATTCCAGTATCGTACGCACGTCGGCCCCCATTTCCGCCAGACAGCGGTAGCCCGAACAGCATCCCGGCCTTCTTGCTGCGGTTCCATTTGTTCTCCAGACGCTTCGCCTTCCGCAGCGCGTGTTCCTTCGTGACCGTAATATAGGCGTTGTATACCGAGTCGCAATTTTTGATTTCTCTTACATAGCAGGCCCATGAAGGACATCAGCAGCCACTGTGCCCCGGATACGCCGAAGGCGTCCATCATGCGGCTGGTCAAGCGGGGTACGATGGCCCCGCCGCTACCGCCGGCGGTCGTTGGTCCAATCCTCCAACTGCATCAAGTGAAAATCTAACCCAATCATATGCAATCCTTCACATATTGGCGAGCTAAATTCCGGATCTATGCTAGAATGAATTAAACCTAAGTGCACAACTTGTGCCCGGACACGGCTGTGCGGCATGCGGGCATCATCCTGCGCCCGGTATGGCGGCTTCATCGGGATCGGAAGGTGTTGGCAGGCCTCGGTGAAGGCCTGTCAGTTGCTGCGATGGAAGCGCTTCGCCGGCAGACGGGATACCGAATAATCGATTTATCTCCGGGCGAGGGACAGGTTCAGGACTGCCTTGCGCAGCATGGCGGTTCCGCCCTGGCTTGGGGAAGGAGAGTGTGAATGAGGAGAATACTATCATTTCTTCGGCCCTATCGGGGACCGTTGAGCTTCGCGCTGGCGCTCATGCTGATGGAGCTAGCCGTGGATTTGTGGCTCCCGCTTGTCATGGCTCGAATTATTAATGAAGGGATTGTCGCCCATCATCTTCCCGCGGTTGTGAAGTGGGGAGGGCTGATGGGCGGCTTGGCGCTGTTCGGCTTCGTATGCGGCATCGTCAACTCGTACTATGCGGCGCATGTCAGCCAGAACTTCGGCTATGACATCCGGAAGCACCTGTTCGGGAAGATTCAGTCCTTCTCGTTTGCCAATTTCAGCCGCTTCCCGACGGCGACGCTGATTACGCGGGTGACGTCGGACGTGACGACGATGCAGAACGTCGTGTTCATGGGATTGCGCATCATGATGAGGGCGCCGCTGATGATGATTGGCGGCCTCGTGATGGCGCTGCTGGTCAACTTCAGGCTGGCGCTGATTCTGGCCGTCGTCACGCCGGTGCTGTTCATCTTGCTCGTCTGGCTGATGAACAAGGCGTTCCTGCTGTTCCGCTCGGTCCAGGACCGTCTGGACCGGGTAAATGGGGTGCTGCGGGAGAACCTGTTCGGCATGCGGCTCATCAAGGCGTTCGTGCGAGACAAGCATGAAGTCGAACGGTTCGAGGAGGCGAACGGGCAGCTGATGGATCGGACGGTCGCCGCGCTGCGCCTGATAGAGTTCACAGTTCCGCTCCTCCTGGTGCTGATGAACGGCAGCATTCTGTTCGTGCTGTGGTATGGCGGGCTAGGCGTACAGAGCGGCAGCACCGACCTCGGCGAAGTCGTGGCGATCGTCAATTACACGACACGGATTACGGGAGCACTGTCGATGGTCTCCATGATTATGATGAATCTGTCGCGCGCCAAGGCGTCCGCCCAGCGGATAACCGAGGTGCTGCAGAGCGAGGTGGATGTGACGGATGCGGCCGATGCCGATCCGGATGCGGCGATTAGCGAAGGCCGCGTAGAATTCCAGCACGTCACCTTCCGCTATCCGGATACCGAGGCCCCTGTGCTGCAGGACGTGTCGTTCACGGTGCGGCCGGGGGAGACGATAGCGATAATGGGCGCGACCGGCTCCGGGAAATCATCCCTGTTCCAGCTGATTCCCCGGCTGTACGATGTCAGCAAGGGACGCGTCCTGCTGGACGGGATGGATGTTCGTTCTATGACGATGGATCAGCTCCGCCGCCACATTGGTTATGTGCCGCAGGAGGTCATGCTGTTCAGCGGCACGGTGCAGGACAATATCCGCTGGGGCAAGCAGGATGCCACCGATAATGAGGTCCGGGAGGCGGCACAACGCGCCCAGATTCATGAGACGATTATGAAGCTTCCCCGCCAATATGACACGATGCTCGGGCAGAAGGGGATCAATCTGTCCGGCGGACAGAAGCAGCGGCTGTCGATTGCCCGCGCGCTGATCCGGAAGCCGAAGCTGCTCCTGCTGGATGACAGCACGAGCGCGCTGGATGTGAAGACCGAGGCCCGGCTGCTGGAGGCATTGGGGGCTTCTCCTTGCACGACATTGATTATTACGCAGAAAATCAGCACGGCCCTCCAGGCGGATGCCGTTATTCTTGTCGATGACGGACGCATATTGGATCAGGGAAGCCATGACGATCTGATGCGCCGCAGCGACCTGTATCGGCGCATCGTGCAGTCCCAGTTCGAGCGAGGGGAGGGGATTCCATGCTGAGGCTGAAGCTGCCGGAGAAGCCCGGCATGGCTGCTGCCGACCGGGCCGGAGGCGGAGCGGCGGCCGGCGGCCCTTCGAAGAAGAAGCCGCGGGCCAAGGACTGGTCAGGCACGCTGATCCGCATATGGCGTTACATGTCCGGCCACACAGGATTGCTGGCCCTTATTTTCCTTATGGTATTGCTGACGTCCGGGCTTGGCTTGCTCGGTCCCTTCCTGGTCGGGTATGCGATCGACCATTATATCAAGACGCAGGAAGGCGGCAACTTCCTGCTGCTCCTCGTCCTGCTCGGCGTCGTGTACTTGCTGTATTCGGCCGCTCTCTTCCTGCAGAACTACTGGATGATCGGCGTGGCGCAGAAGGCGGTCTACGCCATGCGCTCCGATCTGTTCGGGAAGCTCCACACGCTGCCGGTCCAGTTCTATACGAAGCGGCAGCATGGCGAGCTGATGAGCCGGATTACGAACGATATCGACAATGTGAGCCAGACGCTGAACAGCTCGTTCATTCAGCTGTCCTCCAGCATTCTGACCTTCGTCGGCATGCTAACGCTTATGCTGTGGCTGAGCCCGCTGCTGACGCTGATCACGTTGACAATCGTGCCGCTTATGTTCCTCGGCATGAGATGGATTACGCGGCGGACCGGACGCTTCTTCAAGGAGCAGCAGCGCAATCTCGGGGATATTAACGGTTTCATCGAGGAGACATTCTCGGGGCAGAAGATCGTGAAGAGCTTCTCGCAGGAGCAGAAGGTCATTCAGGAGTTCGCCGAGAAGAGCGAACGCTTGAAGGCTTCCGGGTACTGGGCCCAGACATATTCGGGCTTCATTCCGAAGCTGATGAACGTGCTGAACAATATGAGCTTCGCCATCATCGCCGGAGCGGGCGGCGTGCTGGCGATCCAGGGGCTCATCTCGATCGGGGTCATCGTGACCTTCTCCGAGTACGCGCGGCAATTCACCCGGCCGCTGAACGATCTGGCGAACCAGTTCAATACGTTTCTGTCCGCCATTGCCGGGGCCGAGCGGGTATTTGAAGTGCTGGAGGAGCGCGAGGAGGGACAGGATGAGCGGGATGCGATCCGGCTGGAGCGGGTGCGAGGCGAGATCGAGTTCGTGGATGTCTCGTTCGCCTACGAGAAGGAAGGTCGCACCTTGAGGGACGTCTCCTTCCGGGCGGAGCCTGGCCAGGCGATTGCCCTGGTCGGACCGACCGGAGCGGGCAAGACGACGATTACCCAACTGCTCAGCCGCTTCTATGACTATGACAGCGGCCAGATCTATCTTGACGGCGTCGAGCTGTCCACCATAGACCGCAAAAATCTGCGCAGCCATATGGGCTTCGTACTGCAGGATTCCTTCCTGTTCCAGGGCACCATTCGCGACAATATCCGCTATGGGCGGCTGGACGCCGCCGACGAGGAGGTCGAGCAGGCCGCGCGGCTGGCGAATGCCCATTCATTCATTATGAAGCTGCCGCAGGGGTACGAGACGGAGCTGAGCCAGGACGGCAGCGGCATCAGTCAGGGCCAAAAGCAGCTGTTGTCGATCGCGCGGGCGGTGCTGGCGGATCCGGCGATTCTCATCCTGGACGAAGCGACCAGCAGCATCGACACGATTACGGAGATGAAGATACAGGAGGCGCTGTACCGGCTGATGGAGGGGCGAACGAGCATCGTCATCGCGCACCGCCTCAATACGATTCAGCAGGCGGACTGCATCCTCGTGCTGGAGGACGGATGCATCATCGAGCAGGGAAGCCACGACTCGCTGCTGCGGCAGCAGGGCTTCTACCACGGCTTGGTGCAGAGCCAGTTCCGGCGGCAATCGGGATAGTCGCCGCTGTTTCACCGACTTTCCTATCCTTATGCAAGGGAGGTCCTGTCACTCGACATGAATTCAACAATCGCGATTCGGTTGGCTATCATTATTATCGCGTGCTACTCGATTGTCACCATCGTGGATTTTATCGAAAAAGACAGGTACGAGGAATAACGGAGTCTCGGATTCGGGATATCGTGGCGGCCGAGGAAATCACAGTATTGGTGGAGAAGCGGTTAAATGACCGGGAGAAACCGGCCGCTCTTATCTTTTTTGAAAAAGGAATCTATATCGGTTCATATAGTATCTACAACAGAAACGGGAAAACAGAGTATGCCAAGACGCTGACCACACATAAAAGAAGAGAGAAGCCGGTAGAGGTGATCGGTGCTCATGGGAGATTTTCCTATGTAATGCTCAAGGTCAATGATGACCGCATACGGGAAAACATGAGCAGAATCGTAGTTACGTTTGATGATGAGGCGGAGATCGCCACAGAAGCAAGCCCTCATCGCAGCAGTTATATTATCGTCTACGATCCGCCCGAAGGGGGCCGACTAGCGAACAGAAGCTGAGACATTCGGATTAATGACTCAGATGGGGAGCAGCTGTTCCATTCGGATTGATAAGCACAGCGGCAATAGGGGGCAGGAAGATGTTCGAGCGGGGATGGCCTCAAATCGTCAGAATCTTACGAGGCGGCGCATGATGCGGTCCGGGCGTTGAACAAGACGTACACGGAGCTGAGCAGTACCCGTATCCCGGGGCTTCTCCCCGGGATTGCAACAGAATAATTAAAGGCGCAGCCGCAGATGGCCGAGAATGCGGAAGGTTATGACTTTGCCGCCTCCGCGCCCAATGTGCGGCAGTTTCCGTATGTTCATTTTCAGCATTGCATCAATCAGGCGATCCATCTGTATCAGGAGGAATTGTTCGTATACGGCACGCCGAACGGGCTGCCGTCTCTCATACGGGCGGTGCGGCCCAACTGGAGTCGTATCAGGTCTTTGCGAACGAGCGTAATATCGCCATTACGTCCGGAATGCAGCAGGCGCTGGCGCTGCTGAATGCGATGCCTTTGCCGAACGGGAAGACGAAGGTCGTCGTCGAGCAGCCCGGATATCATCTGTTCCTGGCGCATCTGAAGCTTCACAACACGCCGGCCCTCGGCGTGGAGCGGACGGCACGGGGAGTCAACCTTGCTCGTCTGGAGGCGTTGTTCAAGCGAGAGGATGTCCGCTATTTTTACACGATGCCCCGCTTCCACAATCCGTTGGGGACCTCATTGAGCAATGCCGACAAGCAGCGGATTGTCGAGCTGGCCAACCGGTACGACGTCTATATTATCGAGGACGATTATTTGGCTGATTTCGAGCAGGATGCGGGTCAGATGCCGATGTACTACGACGATACGAATCAGCGGGTCATCTACTTGAAAAGCTACTCCAAAATCATGCTCCCCGGGCTTCGCGTCGGGGTCGCCGTGCTGCCGGATGCGCTTGTCGGCGCCTTTCAGCAGCACAAGCGGACTACCGATTTCGACAGCTCGATGATCTCTCAAGCCGCCCTGGAGCTCTATATTACGAGCGGCATGTTCCAGCGGCATCGCGACGAGGTGAGGGAATCGTATATCAGCAACTCGAGACGGCTGTATACTTCCTTAAGCAAGCATGCCGAGCCGTTCCTGAAGCCGGGGACGTTCGTGCATCCCGCGTCTGTCTGCATGAAGGCTCATATCGTGCTGCCGAACCGGATCACGCAAGCTTCGGCAGCGGCATGTCTATGTGGGGGACATGAAGGAGCATTATCTGGAGAGCTACTACCCCGAGAAAATCATGAAATTGAATGTCTCCAAAGTGGCGGAGGAACGGATCGAGGAGGGCGTCGCGCTCTGATTACCGATGAATTGAGCCGGGCCTAGCATGGTCCTGGAACGAAAAATGTGCCTAAAATGTGAAAAAACCATTTGACACCGCTTCCAAAATAGAATAAACTGTGAACTAAGTTAATGATGTTGCGGAGACATGGAGATCTACTTGCAGACACGCTGATTGCTCTCTAAATTTGGAGAGTTATCGCGTGGATGGATAGGTAGGTCTTTTTTGCGTTCCCGTCGAATAATGCTATTTATTGACTCAAAATCAAGGGGGACTTGGGATGTCAGCATTTTTGGGGGAACTGATTGGGACGATGATTTTGATTGCGCTAGGAGGAGGTGTATGCGCGGGCGTATCCTTGAAGCGTTCCTATGCGGCGAATTCGGGCTGGATCGTCATCGCGATGGGCTGGGGGCTGGCCGTCGCGATGGCGGCCTATGCGGTCGGTCCGATCAGCGGGGCGCATCTGAATCCGGCGCTGACGGTAGGAATGGCTCTGATTGGGACATTTCCTTGGGCGGATGTGCCCGCCTATATCGCGGCGCAGCTTCTCGGCGCCATGGCGGGAGCCGCCCTCGTGTATTTGCATTATTTGCCGCACTGGAAGTTGACGGAGGACGCGGCTGCCAAGCTGGGCGTATTTGCGACAGGGCCGGCAGTTCCGCATCTTTTTGGTAATCTGATGAGTGAGATCATTGGGACATTCATTCTCGTGCTCGGCATTTTGGCGATTGGCGCTAATGAGCTTACCGCCGGGATCGGCCCGTTCATTGTTGGCTTTCTTATTGTCAGCATCGGCTTGTCGCTGGGCGGAACGACCGGGTACGCGATCAATCCCGCGCGCGACCTCGGCCCCAGAATTATGCATATGCTGCTTCCCATTCCAGGCAAAGGCGGTTCCAATTGGGGATATGCCTGGGTCCCTGTCGCAGGCCCGATGATTGGGGGCGCGTTGGGCGGGCTATTCTACAAAACGGTGTTCCTCGGGCAAGCGGACACCCTCATCTGGGTCGTATCCGGGATCGTTCTCGTCATCTTGGTCATCGCATTGCTCACTTCCCGGCGAGGCGGCAAAGTATCCACGCGCGCAAGAGGATAGGGGCTTCAGTGCAGACCATGGTGCAGTTAATTATATGAAGTGGAGGAATCGGTAATGGAGAAGTATATTTTATCGATTGATCAGGGGACGACCAGTTCCAGGGCGATTTTGTTCAACAGATCCGGTGAAATTATTCATATGGCCAAAAAAGAGTTTACGCAAATTTTCCCTGAACCGGGGTGGGTAGAGCATAACGCG
This sequence comes from Paenibacillus thiaminolyticus, assembly GCF_003591545.1. Lineage (GTDB taxonomy): Bacteria > Bacillota > Bacilli > Paenibacillales > Paenibacillaceae > Paenibacillus_B > Paenibacillus_B thiaminolyticus_A. The sequence goes on along the minus strand of NZ_QYZD01000041.1, from coordinate 11,552 downwards.
CAGGAGATCTGGGGAACCGTGCTCGCCGTCATTGCGACTTGTCTGATTGAATCGGGCGTGAAGCCGATCCAGATCGCCGGCATCGGCATTACGAATCAGCGCGAGACGGCCGTCGTCTGGGATAAGGAGTCAGGCCGCCCAATCTATAATGCGATCGTATGGCAATCACGGCAGACGAAGGCGATCTGCGACGAACTCCAAGCGGCGGGACATAGCGAGCTGTTCCGCGCCAAGACCGGGCTGCTGATCGATTCTTATTTTTCCGGTACGAAGGTGAAGTGGATACTTGATCATGTTCCGGGCGCCCGAGAGAGAGCGGAACGCGGGGAGCTGCTGTTCGGCACGATCGATACGTGGCTGATCTGGAAGCTGACCGACGGGGAAGCGCATGTGACGGACTACAGCAACGCGTCCCGTACGCTGATGTACAACATCTATGAACTGAAATGGGACGATGAGCTGCTGGAGATTCTGGACATTCCGAAGCAGATGCTGCCTGAGGTGCGCTCATCCTCCGAGATCTACGGAGAGACGGCCGACTATCATTTCTTCGGCGAGCGGGTTCCGATTGCCGGCATCGCCGGAGACCAGCAGGCCGCCCTGTTCGGGCAAGCCTGCTTCACCCCGGGAATGGCCAAAAACACTTACGGAACCGGGTGCTTCATGCTTATGAATACAGGCGAGCAGGCCGTACAATCCTCTCATGGATTGCTGACGACGATTGCGTGGGGTATCGACGGCAAGGTGGAATATGCGCTTGAAGGCAGCGTATTCGTGGCCGGTTCTGCGATACAGTGGCTGCGCGATGGCCTGCGCATGTTCAAAGATGCTGCCGACAGCGAGCAATATGCGAGCCGCGTCGATTCGACCGATGGCGTATACGTCGTGCCGGCTTTCGTCGGGCTAGGGACGCCATATTGGGACAGCGAAGTGAAGGGCGCCGTCTTCGGCTTGACGCGCGGCACGTCGAAGGAACATCTGATTCGGGCGACGCTGGAGTCTCTCGCGTATCAGACGCTGGATGTGCTTCAGGCGATGGAGGCGGATTCTTCAATTGAATTGACGACGCTGCGCGTGGACGGGGGAGCGGTGCACAATAATTTCCTGATGCAGTTCCAGAGCGATATGCTGGGCGTGCCGGTGGAACGACCGCAAGTCAGCGAGACGACCGCGCTGGGAGCAGCCTATCTGGCCGGTCTTGCGGTCGGCTACTGGGAGAGCTGTGAGGAGATTTCCTCGCTCTGGAGCATCGAACGCGACTTCCGGCCGGCGCTGCCGAAGGAGCGGCGGGAAGCCTTGTACGAAGGATGGAAGACCGCCATTGCGGCTACCAAAGCATTCAAATAAGCCGGAACACCAGGGACAACGGATATGCTAGGGACACCGGGATTCCTGAGATCATGGCGAAGCCGTGGAATGATGGATCTCGGCCGGGAACTGAGCTATCGCGTGCAGGTAGGATTCAAGGGTATCATGACGCACAAGTTAATAAAATCATTCAGTTGGAGAACGTGGAGAACTGCAATCACATTACAGTCTATGGCTGTGATGTTGTTGCAGTTTTTTGTCGGATAGACAACCTATATTTTACAGTAACTGCAACGAGGAGGTTCACCTATGGCAACGACAATATTCTCTTCTGCACATCGCGAGCAGATCGCGCAGGCTATGGGCTTGGAGACGCTGGACGTTATTGTAATCGGCGGCGGCATTACTGGAGCGGGCATCGCGCTCGATGCGGCGACCCGCGGTTTGACGACGGCCTTGTTCGAGATGCAGGATTTCGCGGCCGGAACATCCAGCCGTTCGACGAAGTTGGTGCATGGCGGGCTCCGGTACTTGAAGCAGTTCGATATAAGCACGGTAGCCGAGGTCGGTAAGGAACGGGCCATCGTCTATGAGAACGGTCCTCATGTGACGACTCCGGAATGGATGCTGCTGCCGATTCACCGCGGCGGGACCTTCGGCAAGTTCAGCACAAGCATTGGCTTGCGCGTCTATGACTTCCTCGCCGGTGTCAAGCATAGCGAGCGCCGGCGCATGCTGTCCGGGCAGCAGACGATAGAGCGTGAACCGCTGCTGAAGCGAGAAGGCTTGCTGGGCGGCGGTTATTATGTGGAGTACCGGACGGATGATGCGCGCTTGACGATCGAAGTCATGAAGGAAGCCGTGCGTCACGGCGCGATGGCGCTCAACTATATGAAGGCCGACTCCTTCCTCTATCAAAATGGGAAGCTGCACGGCGTGCGCGTCGTGGATCAAGTGGACGGCAAGGAGTATGAGTTCTATGCCAAGACCATCATTAATGCGGCGGGCCCATGGGTGGATGAGCTTCGCGACCGGGATCATTCCAAGACGGGCAAGCATCTGCAATTGTCCAAAGGGGTGCATCTCGTCATCGACCAGACGAAGTTCCCGCTCAAGCAAGCGATCTATTTCGATACGTCCGACGGGCGGATGGTCTTCGCGATTCCGCGTGACGGCAAGACGTATGTCGGCACTACCGACACGTTCTACAAGGGCGATCCCGCCCATCCTGTCATGACCAAGGAAGACCGCGATTATATTATGGATGCTATCTCCTTCATGTTCCCGTCAGTGCGGCTGACCGCCGACGATATCGAATCGAGCTGGGCCGGGGTCAGACCGCTCATCTTTGAAGAAGGCAAGAGTGCCTCCGAGATCTCGCGCCGGGATGAAATCTGGCAGTCTCCTTCCGGTCTGATCACGATCGCAGGCGGCAAGCTGACCGGATACCGCAAGATGGCGGAGACGGTCGTCGATCTTGTCATGCAGCGGCTGTTGAAGGAAGACGGCCGCCCGTTCGTGCCGGTCAAGACGAAGCGGATGCCGATCTCGGGCGGCGATGTCGGCGGCTCTTCCTCCTTCCCGGGCTTCGTGGAGGCGAAGATGGAGGAGGGCGTCCGCCGCGGTCTGGATGCCGCGCTGGCCCAGCGGTGGGCTCGCATGTACGGCTCGAATGCGGACCGTCTCTTCGCGCTGGCGGAGCGGTATCGCGACCAAGCCGCATCCGGCGGCCTTCCACTCGAAGTCCTCGTTCCGCTCGCTTACGCGGTGGAGGAAGAGATGGCGCTCAGGCCGGCAGACTTTTTCATTCGAAGAACTGGCGCCCTGTTCTTCGACATCGAATGGGTCCGGCAATGGAAGCAGCCGGCCATCGAGTGGATGGCCGCTCACCTCGGCTGGACGCCGGAGCAACAGGCGAGCGGTGCCGCAGAGCTGGACCGCTTTCTGCATGAAGCGGTCATTCCGCAAGTGGAAGCGGCCGCGGATCAATGAGGGATCATATGGGGACGGGCAGGGGGACTTTGGGGAACCCGGGAACTCGGGGGAACCCAGAGGAACTCGAAGAAACTTAGGGGAACCAAGGAAAATCAGGGGAACCTGCGAACTCAGGGGAAACCCGGGATGACCTAGGGAAACCATGGGGCATAAATGGAAATCCAGGGGAACTCGGGATATCCAGGGAAACCAAGGGGATAGGGGGATCGGCGGACGTATCCGGGGACCGCGAGATCCCCCGACTACCCCAAGGTGCATCGAACGGCCCGGAAACGACGAGGCAAAGCTGTAAAAGTGCAGTATTTGCAGGTCGGCGTCTCTGCCGTGAACGGAATGCTGCAAAAGTGCAGGAATTTCGACCTTATCGACTGAAAAGTAGACAAAATAGGGAAAAAAGCTGTAATTTTACAGGAATTGCATCGAAAATATGACTATCCGGCGTAAATTGATGCAGCTATGCAGGATTTTTACTTAACTGGGGCAATCGGACGTGCTGAAACGTCTGAAGTAACCGGACTAGCCGAACGTTACACTACCCAAACTAGATAAATAACTAAATTGACTACATTAACTGACGAACTAAACTAGCTGAAAAGATGGACTCTGAGTAACTTACTAACTGAACCAACCGAACTTACTGAATTAACTGAACCAACTAAACCAACTAAACCAACTAACTCAACTATGCTAACCAACCTATGCTAACCAAACTAAGCTAACCAAACTAAGCTACCAAACCAAACTAACCAAATTAAACTAACCAAACAAACTAAACCAACTGGCCCCCTGGACTAATTGAACCTCCGGGCGAACCTGTCCAGCCGGATAGATCAGGGCAACCTCGCCAAGTCGAACAATGGAAGCCATGCCGGTGCGCAGCGTCAAGTTATACCCGTGAAGGGTGTTTCTTTCTTGTTCGGCCTTGCATGAATCCCACCGTTCAAAGCCTGCAATGCCTCACTAATGTCACTTCCCGGAGAAGGCATTTTACTCAAAATATATGAGGAGGAAAAATAAATAATTGCATAAACTAATACCATTAGTTATTATACTAATATAATTAGTTAAGCAATCGGAGGTGATCGCCATGCGCGTAACCCGCCATGAGCATGTCTATCAATTAACGTGGTTCCCGGGACTATTCCCTGTAAATGTTTATCTGGTCGAAGAAGAGAAGGAGCTCACCTTGATCGATGCTGGGCTGCCCCTTAGTCTGAAGGGCATCCTGAGAACGGCCGCGAAGCTGGGCAAGCCGATTACCCGGATCGTCTTGACGCATGCCCATGACGACCATGTCGGTTCACTGGATGCGTTGAAGGGGGCCTTGCCGCAAGCCGAGGTATCTATCTCGCAGCGGGATGCCAAGCTGCTGCGCGGCGACCGCTCGCTGGAGCCGGGGGAGCCCGAGACGCCGATTCGCGGCGGGGTGCCGGCTTCGGTCAAGACGGTGCCGGATCGGCTGCTGCGCGATGGCGATCGCATCGGCTCCTTGCTTGCCGTCGCCGCGCCGGGACATACGCCAGGGCTGATGGCTTTCCTCGACACGCGCAGCCGAGCACTTATTGCCGGTGATGCCTTCCAAACGCAGGGCGGCGTGGCTGTGTCCGGGAAGTTGAAGCTGCGGTTCCCGTTCCCGGCGTTCGCCACCTGGAACTTGGGGGAATCGATTGCGAGCGCGCGCAAGCTGCGCGCATTGGAGCCGACCTTGCTGGCGGCCGGCCATGGGCCGATGCTGCCGCACCCAGCGGCAGCAATCGACAAGGCGATTCAAGAGGCAGAACATGTATGGAGGAATCAGCATCATGCCAAGGAAATCCATTGATCGATCACTAATTGTGCACACCGCCGCAGAGATTGCAGATGCGGACGGCCTCAGCCAAGTGACGCTGGCCGCGGTTGCGGAGCGGCTCGGCATCAAGTCGCCTTCGCTGTACAATCATGTTCAGGGGCTACCGGGGCTGCGCACCGGGCTGGCGTATTACGGCCTGCTGCAACTGAGAGAGTCGCTGGCGCGCGCGGCGGTCGGGAAATCGGGCGAGGCAGCCATCGACGCAATCGGGTTCGCATACGTCAACTTCGTCCGCCAGCATCCGGGAGTATACGAAGCGACGATATCGCCGCCTGATTTCAATAACCCGGATATTCAAGCCGCATCTGACTCGATATTAGAGCTGCTGCTCGATGTGCTTGGCGAATACAAGTATGAGCAGGCCGATGCCTTCCATGTCGTGCGCGGTCTGCGCAGCCTGCTGCATGGCTTCGCTACGCTCGAGATGAAACAGGGCTTCCGCATGGAGCTGGAGCGGGATGAGAGCTTGAAGCGGATGCTTCATACGTATGTGCGTGGGCTGGAAGCAGCAGGTCCGGGATTGAAGTGAGCTGCTCGTCCAGTTCGCTGAAGACGGGCTGCCTGAAGAAGAGCTGCCTGCAGAAAAACTGCAGAAGAGCTCGCTGCAGAAGGGCTTGCTGGAGACGGCTTTCTGCACGCCGCTGGATACAGGAGGACTAGCTGCAAGCGGCTGCAGGCGGCTGGGGGGGCTACGGGGGAGACGCGGCATCTGCCGCGCGATCGGGAACGCTGCGCATCCGGCACTGCGGCCTGAATTGCGTTATAATCGGGATAATGAGTTACAGATTCAGGCAATGACAGGAATCGGGAGAATGCGATGACGTATACGATACAATTATCCGTACGTTCGCTGGTAGAGCATGTGTTCCTGAGCGGCAGCATCGACAGCGGCTTCCGGGCCGCCAGCTCGATGACGGACGGGACGAAGGCCCATCAGCGGGTGCAGGGAAGCTACGGAGAGACGGACCAAAAGGAAGTGTATTTGCAGGCCGACATCCGGTACGGCGATCTGTGCTTCAAGATTGACGGCCGCTGTGACGGCCTGCTTCTGTCCGGCGAGGAGACGATAGACGAGATTAAGTCGACATCGGGGGATGTCAGCCTGATTACGGAGGATGCGCATCCCGTGCATTGGGCGCAGGCTTGCTGTTACGCCTATATGTATGCGAAGGAGCATGGCCGCGATCGGATGGCGGTGCAGCTGACCTATGTCCATGTCCGCACGGAAGAGGCGAAGCGATTCAAGCGGGAGCTGACCTTCGCCGAGCTGGAGGCCTTCGTGCTGGACGTTATCGGACGGTATGCGCCGTACGCGGCGATGCGGCGGGGACACGAGCAGCGGCGGCAGGAGAGCATCCGGGAGCTGCCGTTCCCGTTCGACACGTACCGGGCAGGGCAGCGGAAGCTGGCCGGCGCCGTATATACGTCGATCGCACAGGGAAGCGGCCTGTTCGCCATGGCGCCGACTGGCATCGGCAAGACGATGTCGACCTTGTACCCTGCGGTCAAGGCGATGGGAGAAGGGCTGATCCGGCGGATTCTCTATATTACGGCCAAGACGACGACGCGCGCGGCTGCCGAGGATGCCTGCGCGCGGCTGGCATCGAAGGGACTCTGCATGCAATCGGTTACGTTGACGGCCAAGGATAAGATCTGCTTCCAGGAGGAGACCCGCTGCCAGCCGGATTATTGCGAATATGCCGACGGCTATTATGACCGGATTAACGGCGCAATCATGGATATTTTGACACATGAGACGCAGATGACCCGTCCGGTCATTGAAGAGTACGCCCGCAAGCACCGGGTATGCCCGTTTGAATTTTCGCTCGATCTCGCGTATGCGGCTGATGCGGTCATTTGCGATTATAATTATGTGTTCGATCCGCGCGTCTCGATGAAGCGGTGGGCGGAAGAGCAGAAGAAGGAGACGGCGCTCCTGATCGATGAGGCGCATAATCTCGTCGACCGGGCGCGGGACATGTACTCGGCCGAGCTGGTCAAGTCCGCGTTCCTGCAGCTGAAGCGCGAGTTCAAGGGAGTGAATCGAGCGATCCACGACGCAGCCGATGCAGTGAATGCCTATTTCATCGCCTTGCGGAAGCGGTGTGCGGATCAGGGCAGCCTGATGGACATGGAGCTGCCCGAAGAGCTGCTGGCGCTGCTGGACGGATTCGTCGCTCAAGCCGAACCGGTGCTGCTGGGCGGCAGCAGCTCGCCGGCCCACACGATGCTTCTCGACGCCTATTTCGCCGCATCAACCTTCATCCGCATCGCGAAGATCTACGATGAGCGATTCACGACGTACGCCGAAGTCGAGCGCAATGAGGTTCGGATCAAGCTATTCTGTCTCGATCCGTCCTTCCTGCTCGCTCAGTCGGGCAAGCGGTACCGATCGATTGTCCGCTTCTCCGCGACCTTGACGCCGATGTCGTATTATATGGACCTGCTGGGCAGCAATCGGGAAAAGGACTACACGCTCTCCCTTCCTTCCCCGTTCGCCCAGGAGCAGTGGGATGTGCGGCTGCACCCGCTCTCGACCCGGTACCGGGATCGGGAACGGACGAAGCTGCCGCTCGTGCAGACGATTCGTCGCGTGGTCGAGGAGCGGAGCGGCAATTATTTGGTGTTCTTCCCTTCGTATCCGTACTTGCAGGAGGTGTACGAAGCCTTCCTGACGGAAGGAAGCCCGGTTGATACGTTGGTGCAGGAGGCGCGCATGACAGAGGAGGAACGGGAGCGGTTCCTGGATGCTTTCCAGCCGGATCGGGCAGGCACCCTGGTCGGGTTCGCCGTGCTCGGCGGCGTATTCTCGGAGGGGGTCGACTTGCAGGGAGACCGGCTGACAGGCGTCATCGTCGTTGGCGTCGGCCTGCCTCAGCTCGGCCTGGAGCGGAACATTATTCGGGAATACGTCAATCGTACGGGAAAAAACGGGTACAACTATGCCTATGTCTATCCCGGGATGAACAAGGTGCTGCAGGCCGGAGGAAGGCTGATCCGTTCGGAGCGGGATACCGGGACGCTGGTGCTGATCGACGACCGGTTCTTGCAGCCGCCCTACTGTCAGCTGCTGCCGCAGGAGTGGACGACTTACCGGCTTCCCGGCACGGATAAGCCGGATATCGAGTAAACCAAGCAAGCCGGGTGATCGCCTTGCATAGACGTTCATCCGGCTTATTTCCCGTGGTAAGCGATACATTTCATTTCAACAAATGGCAGTAACGGCTTTCCAAATAGCTCATCAGCTCCTGGGCAATCACCTGGTGGCCTTGCTCGTTCGGGTGAATTCCATCGGCGCACAGGTAGGTCCGGTAATCGAAGGCCCGCAGGAACGCGCCTCTCACGTCGATCCAGCGCGTATTCATCTCCTCTGCGACGCGGATGATAGCGGCATTGTAGCGTTCATGCCACCAATAAATCCGGCTGACACTGCCCAGCCAGGATAGGATGTTGGCGGCGGCGGAGTCGTCGTTCTTGCTGACCCACCGGAAATACCGATCCGCGTCCAGCGGCGGCAAGGACATCAGCACTGGAACGATCCCGTGGTCCTTCAAGGTGCGGATCATGTCCTTCAACGTCTGCGTGTAGCGCTCCAGATCCGTGTTCGGCTCATGAAAATCCCCAGGCTGCCGGGCGATCTTTTCCCAATCGAAGTCGCAATCATTGCCCCCGAATTCAAGCAGCACGATATCCGGGCGCCGGCTCAGGACATCCTGCTTCAGCTTCTCGGCTCCCTTCGTAATGACGCAGCCGAATCGCCCTGCGTTCGTCACGATCCCGTTCAGGCGGCGCTGAACGAGCTGCCCGAAGCTATCCGTCAGCTTCGCGTATCTGCCCTTCTCTTCATCGTACACGATCCCTTTCGCAATCGAATCGCCGTACAAGACGATATTGCATGGCTTTTCCATATCCAATCGAACCTCCCATGAAATAGTATCCGAATACCTTGCTTTATTTATGATGGCCGCGTGTCCGCGCATCGAATGAGCTAACGAAAGATGCCTATGTAGTAATGAAAACTACATCATGTTATATATGAATTATAACATGTGATTTGTAGAAGTAAATAGAAGAGTCTTTTGCATTGTAGCCTCTTGTCTTTTTCATATGGTAGTATGGAGAAATGAACGGGACAGCATCATTTCCGCTGGGCCCCCATGCATGAAGGAGAGGAAGACATGGAAGACGCAACCGCGAAGGAGCATATCGAAGCCTTGTACCGGGGCATCGCGGGCATGCCGGACATCGAGCCGGCGGAAATCCCGAAGCTCGATCTATATATGGACCAGGTCATCACGTTGTTCGAAAGCGTGCTGGAGCCGACGAAGCGGCATCCCGAGGACAAGCTGCTGACCAAGACGATGATCAACAATTACACCAAGGACAAACTGCTGCTTCCGGCGAAGAATAAGAAGTATTCTCCCGAGCATATCATTCAAATGGCGTTGATTTATCATTTGAAGCAGACGCTGTCCATCGGTGACATCAAAACGTTGTTCCAGGGCACGCTTCACCGGGAGGACGTGGACGGATGGAAGGTGTACGAGCAGTTCCTGCGGTTGAAGGAGGAGCAGGTTCCTCAGTTGGAGAGTGCCGTGTCGGCTCAGACCGAAGCGGTGGCTTCGGCCGGAGAGAACCAAGCCTTCACGCTGCTGGCCGTATTAACCTTTATTCATCAGGCGAATACGTATAAGCGTCTGGCCGAGAAGCTGATTGACGATCTGGAGAAGCGCATGGCGAAGGACAAGGACAAGGATAAAGACAAAGAGAAGAGCAAAAAGTCCTCTTGATTCGCTACTATACCGGCCTGCCGTCCGGAACATACGGCAACCTACACCACGAAGAAGTTCAGGAGGGAACGATGTTCAAGGATCGCAAAACATTGTACTATTTGGGCCTGTTCACCGCGGGTCTGCTGCTGTATAAGCTGGTGGACAATATTGGGGGCGTCCTGCAATTTTTCTCTACGCTGATGTCCATGATGACGCCTTTTTTCATTGCGTTTTTTATCGCTTATTTGCTCCGGCCGCTGGTCAACGCGCTGGAGGCGAGGCTGTTCTCCCGGCAGCGGCTGCGCAGGCTGTACAGCATTCTGATTGTCTATACGCTGTTCCTCGGGCTGATCTTCATCGTAATTACGGTCATCACCCCGAGAATTATTGACAGCGTAAGCACGCTGCTCGCGGGCTTGCCCCAATATATCGCGGGGACAGAGCAGTGGGTACGCGGCCACGTACTGGAGCAGGAATGGTTCGCCCAATCCGGAATCGATGCCAGAGTCGGGGAGTTCCTCTCGTCCGCTTCCAGCCAGATCAGCGAGTTCGTCCGGCTCATTCTGAACAATTTGCTGTCTGGTCTGCTGTCGATCACGACGACGCTGCTGAATCTCGTCATCGGCTTCATCGTCTCTATCTATCTGCTGAAGGACAAGGAAGCGATTGGCCGTGGCACGCAGAAGATTCTGGTCGCCCTGTTGGGACAGAGCCGGGCGGCATCGATAGTTGACTTCGTCAAACGAATTGATACGACCTTTTCTCAATACTTTGTGGGAGTCATTTTGGATGCGATGATTATCGGTTCTATCGTATTTGTGGGGCTGCTGATTCTACAATCGCCGTTTGCGCTGCTAGCCGCGCTCGTCGTGGGCGTCACGAATGTCATTCCTTATTTCGGACCGTTCATCGGCATGCTGTTTGTCGGTCTGATCACCTTGTTCGTATCCCCGATGCAGGCGCTGTGGAATGTGCTGTTTATATTCATTATCCAGCAGCTGGACGGCTATTATATCGGCCCGAAGGTCATCGGGAACAAGGTGGGCATTGGCCCGCTGTGGATTATTTTCGCGATTATTATCGGGGGCGGCTTCTTCGGGCTCATCGGGATGTTCATCGCGGTGCCTGTGGTGGCGGTCATCAAGACCGCGTTCGACTCCTATATCGAGCGCCGCTTGTCGTCGAAGTAATCCGGCTGTTCTTGCAGATGGGCTGCGGTTTCGCAAGCAGGATGAGTTGGGCTTCTATGCAGGTTCTTCAAACTGAGAGGTAGGATAGTTTTTCTAGGCAAAACGAGCTGGTCGAGGGTTTTCCAAGACAGGCTCGTTTTTTAGTTCGTTGATGCTTTTCGAACAGAATAGACACCGAAGCAAGCTATACTAAACTTGATAAGGCAACTGTTCCTTGACACTATCGTCCATGATTGTAATTGAACCGACGGGCCATCGGGTGGTCTTATTCTCCGCTTTTTAGACAAATACCCATTTTTTATAAATAATATACTCCTTGAAGAAAAAATAATTAATCGATCCTTGATATTTACATTGATTGGGATTGGTGATAATATAAGGTTGAATGATACATACGATCTCTTTATTACCTCTAAATTCAAACACTTATAAAATCCC
>NZ_QYZD01000040.1:0-48277 GCF_003591545.1 Paenibacillus thiaminolyticus | reverse complement strand
TATCGTTGGCTTCTATTTTGTTATGGTTAAATTAGGTTTGAAGACACGCTCTAGTTCATCAGCTATCGCCTCCGTATTTTTTTCCCTCCTTAAATCAATCCAGTTGAATGACAAAGGAGTGCAGGTCTTCGCGCCCCGGCAGGGGAGAGAGTTGTGTTACTTTGAATGTAAGCGATTGCATGGTAGAGATAATGAAATCCGCAATCGAAACTCCAAGCGTAAAGGGGGATATGACATGAGGAAAAACATGCTGGTGATGCTGTCTCTAATCTGTATGATGAGCCTGTTCCTGGCAGCCTGCGGCTCCGGTTCGGATGCGAAGCCGCCGGAGGCGGCCGGGCAGGAGGAAGGACAACGGACAGATGCAGACAAGCCGTCTTCCGGCGAGAAGAAGTCGGTTGAGATTTTCAGCTGGTGGACGGGAGCGGGGGAAGAGGCAGGGCTATTAGGCCTGATGAAGCTTTTCAACGAGAAGCATCCGGATATCGAAGTCATCAATGCCGCCGTGGCCGGAGGCGCGGGCACGAACGCCAAGGCGGTGCTCGCCAGCCGGATGCAGGGCGGAGATCCGCCGGGAACCTTCCAGGTGCATGGCGGGGCCGAGCTGAACACGGGCTGGGTCGCGGCCGGCAAGATGGAGGGCTTGAATGATCTGTTCGAGAGCGAAGGCTGGATGGATAAGTTCCCGCAAGATTTAATCGAGATGGTGAGCGAGGGCGGGACGATCTACTCTGTCCCCGTCAATATCCATCGCGGCAATGTCATTTTCTACAATAAGAAGGTCTTTGACGATAATGGATTGACTCCTCCGGCTACCTTCGACGACTTCTTCCAAGCGGCCGAAGCGCTGAGGGAGAAAGGCATCACTCCGCTGTCGCTTGGAGACAAGGAGCCTTGGACCGCCACGATGGTATTCGAAGCGGTGCTTCTTGGCGTGCTCGGCCCGGAAGACTTCAAAAAGCTGTACACGGGTGAGATCGCGTTCGACGATGCGAGAGTGAAGGACGCGCTGGAGAAGACGAAGCACATGTTCAGCTATAGTAACGACGATCATGCGGCGCGCAACTGGCAGGACGCTGCGCAACTCGTCGCTAACGGCCAGGCGGCGATGAACATTATGGGCGACTGGGCCAAAGGCTACTTTACGACCGAGTTGAAAATGCAGGCAAATGTCGATTTCGGCTGGATTGCGACTCCGAATTCAGGGGACAGCTTTATGGTCATTACGGATACGTTCGGCCTGCCTCAGAACGTCAAGGACGCCGATTCGGTGAAGGAATGGCTGAAGGTGCTCGGCTCTGTCGAAGGACAGGATGTGTTCAATCCGCTCAAAGGATCGATTCCGGCGCGCATCGATGCGGATGCGAGCAAATACGACGCTTATGGTCAAGCTACAATTGAAGATTTCAAGAAAAGCAGTCTCGTGCCGAGTCTGGCGCATGGCTCCGCGGCTCCCGAAGGCTTCGTGACTCAGGTCAATCAAGTGATGACCATCTTCGTGACGAACGGGGACGTAGAGCAAGCGGCCCGCTCGCTTCGCGACGCTCAGCTATCCAGCGGCATCGCCAAGTAGGCGGCTGACCGGGGCGGTCCTCGGTCGGCTCTGAACGACATTGGAAGCGGGGCCGGCGGCGGGATTCCGCTGCCGGCTGCCGTGTTCAGGAGGGATGGATATGAATGCCGCAGGCATAGGAGGAGAGACGCTGCGCCGAGCTGTTCCGCCTGAGCGGAAGGCGCGGCGGCGGAGAAGGGGCAACATCGTGCCGATATTGATGGTGCTGCCCTCTTTTGTCGCGATTGCGATATTTGTGTACGTCTTTATCGGGTGGAGCGGATATGTGTCCTTCACCAATTGGAACACGCTGGCCCGCAATTTGGACTATGCCGGCTGGAAGAACTATCTGTTTCTATTTCAAGATTTCCGGTTCCAATCGGATTTGCGCAATACCTTCGTGTTCACGCTGCTATTCATTGCCGTGACGATCAGCTTCGGCCTGCTGTTGGCCGTACTGGTCGATCGGAAGATTCGCGCCGAGTCGCTGTTCCGCAACGTTTTTATTTTCCCGATGGCGCTGTCCTTCATCGTTACCGGCGTCGTCTGGCAGTGGATCCTGAACCCGTCGACAGGGGTGAACTTGATCCTGAAGGCCATCGGGCTGACGGATGTGCCCAAATGGTATGTCAGCACCGACATTATCCCGGGCTTCCGCTTCGGGCAGATTGAGCTCGGGCTTCCCGTCGCTCTGATTGCGGTGGTCATCGCCACCGTCTGGCAGCTGTCGGGCTTCGCGATGGCCATGTATCTTGCCGGATTGCGCGGCATCCCCGAGGAATAGAAGGAAGCGGCCCGGGTGGACGGAGCCGGCGAATGGACGATATTCCGGCGTATTCTGCTGCCGCAGCTGCGCCCGATTACGGTCAGTCTCATCATTATGCTGACTCATATTTCATTGAAAATATTCGATCTTATCTACGCGATGACCGGTCCGGGAGCGATGTTCGTCACGGATATGCCCGGAGTCTACATGTTCGAGACGACGTTCCGGGGCAATCATTACGCGCAGGGCGCCGCGATCTCGATGGTTATGCTCGTGCTTATCTCGCTGCTAATCGTCCCGTATCTTCTGTCAAGCATGAGGAAGGAGGAGGCATAGATGACGAAACAGCGGGTGCAACGGATAGCGCTATACGCCGGTTTGACGTGCTTGGCCTTGCTCTTTCTCGTGCCGGTGTATGTGCTTCTTGTCACGAGCTTCAAAGGTCTGGATGAGATCACGCTGGAGCGGATGTGGGCGCTGCCGAAGAGCCTCGATTGGTCCGGGTACCGCGAAGCTGTATCCAAGCTGTATCCGCATTTGAGCAACAGCTTCCTGCTCGCGGTTCCCGCCACCTTAATATCGGCCCTGTTCGGGTCGATGAACGGCTATGTGTTGTCCAAGTGGCAGTTCAAAGGCTCGAACGCGCTGTTCTCGCTGATGCTGTTTGGGATGTTCATCCCCTATCAGAGTATCTTGATTCCATTGATTCAGTTCATGCAGCGCATCCAACTGTATAATTCGATTCCGGGGCTCATCCTCATTCATGTCGTATATGGCTTGCCGGTCTGCACGCTCATGTTCCGGAATTTCTACGTGGCGATACCGAATGAAATGCTGGAAGCGGCCAAAATCGACGGCTGCGGCTTCTTCAGCATCTACAAGAACATGATCGTGCCGCTCTCCGTAACGGGCTTCATCGTCGTCGGCATCTGGCAATTCACGAACATCTGGAATGAATTTCTGTTCGCAGTGACGATGACAACACAGAAGCAGCAGCCGATTATGGTCGCGCTGCAAAATTTGTCCGGCAGCCAGATTGTGCAGTGGAACGTCCAGATGGCCGGGGCGCTGCTCGCGGCCTTGCCGACGCTGCTCGTCTATATTTTCCTGGGGAGGTATTTCATTCGCGGCTTGCTGGCCGGATCGATAAAAGGATAATGCGGTACCGTTTACCCGGCGGGACTATTCGTCTTCAATCCGTTCCCGTTGCGAGTCCTCTGTCATCAGGTCTTCATCGGGATAGTTCCGTTTCAACCCTTGATGCAATTTCAGATTTTCATTGCCGTACGGGCGCGGGCCATGCTGCCCCTTGCGCCATGCCGTGCTTTTGCCAAGCGATTCCGATTCGATGCTCGCGCCGTACGGCCCTTCCGGGAACTCCTCCGCTGTCAAGTCATTGCGCTGCGATTGCACCGTTGACACATCGGTATGGTTATGTTCGATCTCGTGATCCGATGGATCTATCACTGGGAGCACCTGCCTTCCTTTTTCGAGTAGTGTATCCGTGAAGTCCCGCCTTAATTCGCGGCCCTTCTTTCACCTCGCCGCAAGCAACCGTTCTCATATGGCAAGCTGGAAGAATAACTGCGCGACACATTGCATCTTTAGGCATCTCGAAAATGGGCGGATTTCACGAAATGCATGTTAATCCATTCATAGCTATGATGCGGCAAGAAGGAGTATAGTATTTTATTGAAAGTGTTGACAACCGTGTGCTAGTCTGGCTTCGCAGCCGAAGGGAGAGCGGCGCTCGTCAACGATGATGAATTGATATGAGGGGAGCAGCATGATGAAACAGAACAGATCCAGTTGGAAAAAATGGCTGAGCGCGTTGATGGCGGTTACGATGGTAACAAGTCTTGTCGTCACTTCCGCGGCCGCTTCTGAAAGCGTTGCCAATGAAGGCTTGGCTAAGAAAGATGTACATATTACCTTGTTAGGGACTTCGGATATCCATGGGCGTTCTATGCCTTGGGATTATGCCTCGGATGCGCCCAACCCGAGCGGAAGCCTGACGCAGTTATTCACCGCCATTAAGCAGATTCGTCAGGAGAATCCGAATACGATCTTGGTGGACGTCGGGGACATGATTCAAGACAACTCTGCGGAGCTGTTCAATAGCGAGCCTCAATCGCCGATGATGGTGGCGATGAATGCGATGGGCTATGATGCATGGACGTATGGCAATCATGAGTTCAACTTCGGGCTGGATGTATTGGACAAGGTGAGCAGCCAATTTGAAGGCGTAAGATTAGCGGGCAATGTATACAAGGACAATGGGGAACGCTTTCTTCCTGCCTATACGATTATAGAGAAGGAAGGCGTCAAAATCGGTTTAATCGGCATGACGACACCGTTGATCCCCGACTTCGAAAAGGGAACGGATCATGTGAAAGGCTTGGTCTTTACCGATCCGGTGGAAGAAACCAAGAAAGTCATTGAAGAATTAACAGGACAAGTGGATGTCATGATCGGGGTTATGCACATGGGGCTGGACAATGAGAACAACATCCCTCATTCCGGCGTGCGGGATATTGCCAACGGGAACCCGGAGCTTGCAGCGATCTTTGCCGGGCATATGCATGCACTGGTCAACAAAGAAGAAGTAAATGGGGTATTGATTACAGAACCGAATAGATATGGAACGCATCTTTCCCGCATTGATTTGCATTTTAGCCAAGAAGACGGGAAGATGGTGCTGACGTCCAAGGATGCCAATACGATCCCGGTCATAGACGCGGACGGCAACGTTCTTGCCTCCGATCCGGGGCTTGAGGAGATCCTGAAGCCATTCCATGAATTTGCGCGTCAAGATGCCAATACCGTTGTCGGCCGGCTCGTTGGCGAGAACCTGGTTCCGACCAACGAAATCGAGGGCATTCCACAGGTTCAGATCCAACAAACGCTGCTGTCGGATTTCTTTGCGGATATTATGCATCATTACAGTCAAGCGGATGTCGTCGCTTTTCAGATTGATAACGATAAGGCGCGGCTAGATGTCGGCGACATCAAGAAGAAGGATATCGCCTATAACTATCAATTTACCTTTGGCGAAGTAACGAATTATCAAGTAACAGGCCAAGATCTGAAAGATTATATGGAGTGGGCTGTAGGGTATTTTAACTCCACTCGTCCGGGAGATGTGACGGTTAGCTTTGATCTGAAGCGCCGCTCCTCCAAGTACAGCACCAATGATTTTTTCGGGAACATCAAATATGATATCGATCTGAGCAAGCCTTATGGCCAGCGGATTACTAACTTACGCCGTATGGATGATTCCCCGATTCAGGCAACCGATTCGCTGGTGCTCGGAATGAATGCGTATCGAATGGATGCGCTTGTAGCCCAGGGCGGGGCTCTGGAAGGAAGAACGTTCGAGCAGCTCTGGTCTTCCAAGGACAACAGCGCGTTCGGTGAAATGGGCGGCACGATCCGCAACCTGGCGATCAAATATATTAAGGAAGAGAAGAATGGCGTGCTGGAGCAAAAGGCGCAAAATCGCTGGAAGATTGTCGGCGTCGAGACGGACGCCCCAGAGCGCAAAGATGTCATCGAGCTAGTCAATGCGGGCATTCTGAAGGTTCCGGCGACGGAAGACGGCAAATATACGAATGTGGCTTCCATTAACATTTTGGATGACGTATCGGCGGATGAAGCTAAGGCGCTTGCCGAGAAAGCCAATGTGGACGTGAAATTGGTTGCCGGGGCCAAGAACAAAGGTGAACTCTATTCCCGATTAAACGCTGCGTATCAAGCGGCCCAACAGAACACAACGCCTACAACGGAGGTGCCGGCCCAGCCGGACAAAGCGGCGAAGCCTGAATCTGACAAGACGGACACCGGCAAACCGAACACCAGCAAACCGAACACCAGTAAACCGGACACAGGCAAACCGGTACAGTCGGTCACACCGGCGAAGCCAGCTTCCCAGGTAACGGTTACAGCCTACTACTTAAACGTGCGCAACCAAGCGTCCCCGAACAGCAAAATTGTAGCCGTAGTCAAGAAAGGAACCATTCTTGAAGTGACGGGTAAAAAAGACGGCTGGATTCAAATTGCCATCAATGGGAAGACCGCATACGTCGATGGGATGTATGTGAAATAATAAGCCGGATTTCTCGCGTTAAAAGCTCTCTTCGGAGAGCTTTTTTTGTTGAGACATTGCGATCGAAGGCCGGCGAATGCTCGTCAAACTAGTCCGCATAATCGGCCAAGTTGCCTCATAGACATGTTATCAGTGATGCGGAGTACACCGAATCGAAGAATACTCATGTCAGAGGGGATGATTACATGCGTCGACTCACGTGGATGTTGGCCATCGTGATGAGTGTGGCGATCCTAGTTGCCGGATGCGGGAAGAAGGACGCGACCGATGTGGTCCATGACCTGGATCAAGTAATGAGCAAGTTGGAAAGTTATGCCGGCATCGGCACGATGACGCTGCATTCCGGTACTCAGCCGCTGCAGTATCGCGTGGAGGTGTGGTATCTGGATCCGACCTATTATCGGATTGAGCTGACGAACGAGAAGAAGGACATCAAGCAGATCGTTCTTCGCAATGAAGAGGGCGTGTTCGTGCTGACGCCGAGTCTCAAGAAGATATTTCGCTTCCAGAGCGAATGGCCGGAGAATCAAGGACAGGTATACCTCTATCAGACCTTGGTCCGCAGCATTCTCTCGGATGAGGGCCGCCAGTTCACCGAGGATGGCGACAGCTATGTATTCGATGTGGCAGCCGATTATCAGACCGACTCGCTCGTCCGCCAGAAGATCTGGCTGCACAAGAGCGATTACACGCCGAAGCAGGTGCAGGTCACCGACTCGGAGGCGCAGGTTGTCGTCGAGATGAAGTTCAATCAATTCGAATTCGGCAAAAAATTCGATAAAGATTCCTTCGACATGCAGCGCAATATGACAGGCATGACTCATGCGATGATCCCGAACGGCGAACTGGAAGAGAACGGACAGCCACCATCGCAGGAGACGCTCGCCCCTGCGGACGGAGCTGAAGGCACAGATGCGGCAGAGCAGCAGTCTGAGAGCGCGAACGTGGAAGAGGATATGGGGCCGTTCGGTTTGATTGAACCGTCCTATCTGCCGGAAGGCGTGGCGAAGCTCGATGAGAAGGAGCTTCCGAACAACGGAGATCATCCGGTAATGATGCGGTATACGGGCACATATTCG
This sequence comes from Paenibacillus thiaminolyticus, assembly GCF_003591545.1. Lineage (GTDB taxonomy): Bacteria > Bacillota > Bacilli > Paenibacillales > Paenibacillaceae > Paenibacillus_B > Paenibacillus_B thiaminolyticus_A. Next base: position 40,775 of record NZ_QYZD01000040.1, on the reverse strand, counting down.
TTCACGCTGATCGAATCCCGGCCGAAGGATATGGAAGTCGGGCTTCAGGTCGGCGGGTCGAAGGCGGTGGATCTGGGCTTCACCTATGGACAAATGACCGGCGAGGAACAGAAGACGCTGACTTGGACCTATGAGGGAGTCAAGTATCGGATGCTCAGCAACGACCTGCCGGAGCAAGAAATGGTGAAAATTGCACAATCGCTCGTGGATCAGCCTGGGAAATAACGGCTGCAGCACAGTTCTCCGGTCCGTAATCCGTGGCACTCCACGGATGCGGACCTTCTCGTGATCGGTGCGCCGCGCGAATCATTGCATCTCAGGCAAACGACCGACCGCGACTAGCGGAATTTTCCTCAGTAATGGTTGGTTATTTCCATCTCTCTTTGGTTGACAGTCTCCGCCATGGGCATTAACATAGGTTTGTTACATGGAACGGGATGAACAGACATGAAGAAGGTGACTGACCATGGAGGCGTATTACCGTCCGACGCGAGCGGAGATTTCGCTGGATGCGCTACATCACAATATGGAAGCTTTTCGTGCCGCGCTTCCGTCTGCCACGAAGCTGAGCGTCTGTGTGAAGGCGAACGCTTACGGACATGGCGCCGTGGAGATCGCGCGTGCCGCGGAACGGTTCGGAGCGGATTATGTGAACGTGGCGTTCCTGGATGAAGCCGTGCAATTGCGCCGGGCCGGCGTACAGATGCCGATACTGGTACTGGGCTATACGCCGTCTGCCGGGATTGAAGCCGCCTTTGAGCATGATATCTCCGTGACGGTATTTACCGAGGAGTGTATCCGCAAGCTGGAGGAAGAGGCACCTGGGCTGTCGGCCCGGTACGGCGGGCGCCTGCTCAAGGTGCATGTCAAGACGGATACCGGGATGGGACGACTGGGTCTTCGTACGCCGGAGGATACGGCCGGCTGCGTGCGCCGCTTGCAGGCGATACCGGGTGTGCTTGTCGAAGGGATGTTTACCCATTTCGCGGGTGCGGATGAAAAGGATCAAGCATACAGCCGCCTGCAGCAGGAGCGGTTCCAGGCCGTCATCGATGAGCTAAGAAGACAGGAACTGACCGTTCCGTTGATACATGCGAGCAACAGCGCGGCGGCCATGGAATTGCCTGAATCCGCATATGATATGGTAAGGGTGGGCATTAGCGCCTACGGGTTATACCCTTCAGCCGATGTGAACCGGCAGCGAATTCAATTGCGGCCAGTGCTTAGCCTCAAGACGGCCATCGTCCATGCGAAGAAGGTTGCCTCCGGCGAGGCAATCAGCTACGGCATGCATTACTATACGAGCGCAGAGGAGTGCATTGCGACCATTCCCGTCGGATATGCGGATGGGTATTCCCGCATGCTAAGCGGGAAAGCGCATATGCTGATCCGCGGTCAGCGCGTCCCGGTGCTGGGGCGCATCTGTATGGATCAATGCATGGTCTCGCTGGAGCCGCTCGGTCATGATGGGCCCTTGCCGGAACCGGGAGAAGAAGTGGTGCTCCTTGGCGAGCAGGGAGAAGAGCGCATTACGGCGGAGGAGATTGCCGAGCATCTCGGGACGATCCATTATGAAGTCGTCTGCATGGTTGCCCATCGTATGCCGCGCCTCTATATCGAGAGCGGGAAGCCCGTCAAAGTGATTAACCCGTTGCTGTAAGACGGGGCATACGCCGAATCTGCCATAAATTGACGGAATTTAGGGAAATGGCACCTTTTACCGAAATCATTTTTACATTTTCGGCAGGATTTTCACGTTGAAGAGAGAATATGTATCAGGGATTGTCTGTAGGCAGAAGGTCTGCAACATACTCGATATGGATGTAGCATATATATGCTGTTGTATAATTTTTCTACAGAATCGACATAATGGGTACTAGGCAGCAAAGGCTTTGGGGGTGCGAGGACAGGTGGCTAATATTCAGAACACCAAACGAATTATGATCAGCTTGCCCGACCAACTATTGCAAGAAGTGGACGGTATCGTTGCTATGGAAAAATCGAATCGAAGCGAGTTCATTCGCCAAGCGATGAAGTTGTATTTGCAAGAGCGCAAGAAGCGTCACATCCGTGAATCGATGCAGCGCGGCTATATGGAAATGGCCAAAATTAACTTGACGATGGCATCCGAGGCTTTTTACGCAGAAGTCGAAGCGGATGGCACGCTCGACCGCCTGGTTAGCGGGGTGTAGACATTGATTGTAAAGCGCGGCGACGTTTTTTTTGCGGATTTATCGCCCGTCGTAGGTTCAGAGCAGGGAGGGGTGCGTCCCGTTCTCGTCATTCAGAATGATATCGGGAACCGGTTCAGCCCAACCGTCATCGTGGCGGCAATTACGGCGCAGATTCAGAAGGCCAAATTGCCGACCCATGTTGAAATTGACGCGAAGACGCATGGCTTCGACCGCGACTCCGTCATTTTGCTGGAACAGATCCGCACCATCGACAAACAACGGCTCACCGACAAAATAACGCACTTAGATGAAGAGACGATGCACAAGGTCGATGACGGGCTGCTTATCAGCCTCGGATTGATTGATTTTTAAAACCGATTACGACCGACTGAACGAGGCCTGCCTCGTTTTTTTGTTACCGCGTTTGAAATACCTGTATCTTTGGGCGGGGGCGGGCCCCTGCCTTTTTTTGCTGCCTGCTTGAATGGGCTGGCGGTATATATGTGCCTCTTATGTTCAATATCCCCGTGGCTCAGAGCAGCCAAGGCCAGCTAAACGAGTCATTTGTGCCTCTTATGTTCAATATCCCCGTGACTCAGAGCAGTTAAGGCAAGCTAAACGAGTCATTTGTGCCTCCTATGTTCAATATCCCCATGGATCCCTCTAGAGGCAGCACATTTCTTTTGCATACTCGCTTATTCAGAGCAGTTAAGGCAAGCTAAGCGACTCATTTGTCCCTCTTACATTCACTATCCCCGTGCCTCAGGGTGGCCAAGGTCAACTATATGAGTCATTTGTCCCTCTTATGTTCAATATCCCGTGGCTCAGAGCAGTTAAGGGTCAGCTGTTGCAGCCATTTGTTTCACTTTAACTGATATCCGCATCCCAACACCTCAGAAAATAAGGGATCCTGAGCGGAGGGGAGATTCCTCATAAGGGACGTTGGAGGATATTTTACCTGTTCGACAGGGAGAATAATCACAAGGATTCAAAACGAGGTGGGATCCAAATACGAACAAGCGAACAACCCAAATACGAACAAGCTCTCAAGGACTTCCATTCTGAGCGGTAGGGATATTGGACTAAAGGAGTCTGAAAGGTATCCCCAAGCGAGTACCTGAACATAAAAGAAGGGAACGGCGGCAACGCGCCATCCCCTTGCCGCTATTGTGCGTATGCGGATATCTGCCTGCTTATGCTGCTAATCATTTTTCCTTGTCCTTCAATGTCCAGATCGGGGTTTCCGGCTTCGGCAATTTCATAGCCTCCACCTTGCTCTTGGCGGAAGCGGAATATTTTAGGCCCCATTTGTCGAAAAACTCCATCAAGTTGTTTTCGCTCAGCTGCGATGCCTTCGTCACGAACAAATCGATTCTTTCTTGATCAGTCTTCGGCAGCAGATCGGCAGGCATCTCGCGAGCGTCGTGGTTCAGCTTCGTGTACAGATCCCAGCCGTAAGCGAGCTGAAGCTGGCGGAACATGACAAGACGCGTCCACACATCTGCCTGATTGTCATCATTGAAGTTTTTGTCCGCATTTGTCGTCTCGATATATTTGAAGGCTGTGTCATAGATGGTTATGCCGTCGGACCGCTTCTGCAGCAGGCGCGACGGATTGCCGAAGTGATCCTGAATGTACAGGGAGAAAATGTTGGCGGTTACTTCCGTCACCTTGCCCCAGGTCCAGGCATTTTGCTGATATTCATGGCCCGTCTCATGCCACCAGCCCCATCCGTCCAGGGTTGTGATGCCATCCACGGTAACCGCATCGATGGCGGACGGATCATTGAAGAACATGATCGGGTATCCGGCATGCATGAAGCCGGCGCTGATCTGGATGTCTCCTACATAGCGGTAAGGCAGGGAGATGCTTCGATGAGGCAAGCTTCGGTTCGGCGCCGTGCCGACGAGCTTGTCATGCAGTGGCTTGATTGGTGCCCTTCGAGACGGATGGATACTGCTCGAATACCCAGCCCTTGGCGCTGAAGACGAGGCGGCCGCCTTCCTGTATGTAGTCCAGCAGCGGCTGCACTTCCTCTTCCTCCACATAGGTATAGTCGATAAAGGCAACCGGAAAGGCATCGTGATTAAGCAGAGTCTTGCCGTGTGCATCTGTGGCCGTCCATCGGTCGACATGGGTAATATCGATAGGCAGATCCGGACGTGCAGCGAAATCGGAAGTCTTCGTAATGATGGCAATACGGCCTTGTCCCGCACGGGCTTGTTCATAGTTCAGCGGTAAATCTTCCGTAAGCCAGTTCAATATGTTGCGGGCGACGATCGCATTGCGGCTCGTATCGGGCTCGGTAAGCTTGAAGTATGCCTCCCCGCCAATTGCGGCGATGCGGCCTTGGCCGTAACGGGCCGCGGCCATAAGCGAGGTTGAGCGCGGATCGGCAGCAACGGCGAAGGCATGCTCCCCGAATGCGGCCGCGCCGCTGTTATAGGAATTGCCGTCCAGAGGAATGCCGGCGAGATCGCGGCTGAGCATATCGAGATCATGCTGGGAGTAGGATGGGGCAGTTGCAATTATGGAAGAAGAGAACTGCTGTGCAGATGAGGCAGGCTCGGCATGGATTTGGAGGGCAGGCTGCAGCAGGGATAAAGCGAGAGCCATTGAGCAGATTGCGCTGATACCGGATAGCTTATTGTTCAACATTCGAACACTCCTTATCTCTAATAAGTTTGGTGAAAAGGATTGCCGATAGGTTCACTGCCATAATAAACCTTGTTTTTGCATAGCCGGTTCTTCATAGTGGGCGATGTTGCCTTTATGTTCTCGTGCGCGGTAGCGGCGGGACAACACACCGTTGTCCGCGAGACATTACGGGCCTCCTTTCATATCGTATATGATGCATGCTGTTCATTATAGTGCTCTAATTGTGTACTAAATTGTACATAAGCGCAATAATCTTGACAATCAGGTGGAGCATGATTCGCCTAAAATGCTCCTAACGTCATAGCGCCTATCCGAAAAAGCGCCTAGTCCGAAAAGCCCTGACTCTGCCGGGAAGGCTTCCTATTCCCCTCAATTCGACGCGAGCCGCCGAGGGCTGCCAGGAACTGCGAAAAGTCGAATCACGCCCAGCGCGGAGTTCTCCAACGCATCGGATCGTCTTCCTTCATACAGGCATAAAGGGCGCAATGAAGAAGAGTGTGGATTTTGCGGCTTGTTTTTGCGACAATAATGAGTAGGTTGTAAAGGGTTGCAGAACAGGTATGGAAAGGAAGTCATACATGACCGTACGTGACGAAACGATGGAAGTCCAAGCATTAGACGCGGCAATTGAACAGATGAAGACAAGCGAACCGGAACGTCTCCTTCATCAGCTTACCTCGGAATTGTCTCTCGGACGCGGACAAGTCCAACGGACGATCGAGCTGTTGGACGAAGGGAACACGATTCCTTTCATTGCCCGGTACCGCAAGGAGATGACCGGCGAGCTGGATGAGACGCAGCTTCGGACGCTGGAGGAGCGGCTCGGTTATTTGCGGGGCCTGGAGGAACGGAAGGGCGAGGTGCTCCGGCTCATCAACGAGCAGGGCAAGCTGACAGAGCCGCTGCTGGAGTCGATTGTCCATGCCGCGAAGCTGCAGGAAGTGGAGGATCTGTACCGCCCATACCGGCAGAAGCGCAAGACGCGCGCCAGCGTGGCGAAGGAACGCGGGCTCGAGCCGTTGGCCCAGTGGATTCTCTCCTTGCCGAAGCAGGGCGATCCGCTGCAGGAGGCGTCCGCGTATGTAAATGAAGAGAAGGGCGTTCCGGCCGCGGAGGATGCGCTGCAGGGCGCCCAGGATATTATCGCGGAGATGCTGGGTGACGATCCGGATATACGCGCTTGGGTACGCCGGTATACGATGGATCAGGGCGTCATTCGCACCGAAGCGAAGGATAAAGAGCAGGAATCGGTCTATGAGATGTACTATGAATATTCGGAGCCGGTCAAGCGGCTGCCGTCCCACCGGATTCTGGCGATTAACCGGGGGGAGAGAGAGGACATCCTGAAGGTTGCTCTCGATATTCCCGTGGACAAGATCGTAGCGTATATGAGCAAGCGCACGATCCGGGGCGCTTCGGTCGTGAACGATCTGCTGCAAGCGACGATCGAGGATGCCTATAAGCGCCTGATCGCGCCTTCGATTGAGCGGGAAGTGCGCGGGGAACTGACGGAGAAGGCGGAGGAACAGGCTATTCAAGTTTTCGCCCAAAATCTGCGCAGCCTGCTGCTGCAGCCGCCGGTGCGGGGGCAAACCGTGCTTGGCGTCGACCCTGCCTTCCGGACCGGCTGCAAGCTGGCGGTGGTCGACGACACGGGCAAGCTGCTGGAGGTGGCCGTCACGTATCCGACCGCCCCGCATCATAAGACGGCGGAAGCCGTTAAGACGTTCAACCGGCTCGCGGATTCTTACCGCGTCGGACTGGTCGTCATCGGCAACGGCACGGCTTCGCGCGAGACCGAGCAGTTCGTGGCCGACTGGATTCAATCCCGTCCGGACTTGAAGCTTCATTACGCGATTGTCAGCGAGGCGGGGGCGAGCGTCTATTCGGCTTCGAAGCTGGCGGCCGAGGAGTTCCCGAGCCTCGATGTAGCGGAGCGGAGCGCCGTCTCGATTGCCCGCCGGATTCAGGATCCGCTCGCCGAGCTAGTGAAAATCGATCCGAAGGCGATCGGCGTCGGACAGTACCAGCACGATGTCGCGCAAAAGCGTCTGGAGGAGAGTCTGGGCGCCGTCGTGGAGTCTGCGGTCAACCACGTCGGGGTCGACGTGAATACGGCTTCCCCGTCGCTATTGTCCTATGTATCGGGCATCAATGCGACACTGGCCAAAAATATTGTCAAGCATCGCGAGGAGAATGGCAAATTCACCGAGCGCAAGCAGTTGTCCAAGGTCGCCCGCCTCGGACCGAAGGCGTTCCAGCAATGCGTCGGATTCCTTCGCATTCCGGACGGTACGCATCCGCTGGACAATACGCCGATTCACCCGGAATCGTATCTGGTAGTCGACCGGCTATTCGCCGAGCTTGGGGTCCGTCCCGACAAGATCGGCTCGCCAGAGCTGGCTGAGAGTCTGCGGAAGGTGGACGTGAACGGCTATGCGGAACGGCTGGAAGTGGGCGTGCCGACCCTGAAGGATATTATCGACAGCTTGCTCCGTCCGGGCCGTGACCCGCGGGAGGAACTGCCTCCAGTCGTATTCCGCACGGACGTGCTTCAGATTGAAGACTTGAAGCCGGGCATGGAGCTGAAGGGGACGGTCCGCAACGTGATTGACTTCGGCGCCTTCGTCGATATCGGCATCAAAAACGACGGTCTCGTGCATATCTCGCAGCTGAGCGATCGGTATGTGAAGCATCCGCTCGATGTCGTCTCCGTAGGGGACAATGTCACGGTATGGGTACTGTCCGTCGATGTGAAAAAGGGCCGCGTCGGCTTGACGATGAAGCGATCCAGCGTCGATAACCTGCAATAAGGATACCGCGTTCGCCTGCACGCGAACGCTAATAAGCCCCCGCTGCCGTCCGTCGCATAGACGGGCGCCTCGTGGGGCTTCATTCGATCGGGGTTACGGCTGCCGTCCGGACATGTCCTTAGGCGCCTTGGATTTGTGGAAATAGCGCTTGCATTTACGGATGAACGCGCTGCTTCGAACGATAAAAAAACCAGCACTCGTTCAACAGCTTAATCTGGCGGCGGTCTTTCTTGTGAAAGGCCCGCATCAGCTGGTTGCATAACCATTGCGGCATGAGTATCCCTCCTTCAGCCCGGGGACGCAGATTCCTTGTTGTAACGCTATCTTATGGGCCGCCGTCGCATTTGGTGCAGGTCCGACGCAAAAAACCGGAACGAAGCGGCGGGCTTCGTTCCGGTTATGATCGGTCGTTGCTTATTCGGTTCATTGCTGGCGGCTTGTTAGGCTGACATTACACTTACTGGATGCCGGCCGCTTCGGCCTCCGCTTCGTACCATTGCTCCATCTGGGCCTGCAGGGCCCGAATCTCCGTCAGCAGCGCGATGAGGGGATAATGCTCCTCTTGAATCCCGGCGAAGGCCTGTTCCAGCCGGTTCATGTATTCGAGTCCATTGACCGCGCCCGCCTCTTCCTGGAGCAGCTCCAGCCGCTCGCATTCCGCGATCGCCACGGGCAGCTTCGGCACCCGTTCCGCTGTCAGCTTACTGATTTCCTTATGCAAGCGCAGATTCAGCGCACTCAGTTGGTAGGCGTATTCGGCAGGCATCTCGACGAATTCCCAGTCGCTCCCGAGTTGAAACAGAATATAGCGCATTTTCGCCATCCGGCAATCCCTCTCTTCATCCGCAATTCTACTCTTGACAGTGTACTGGACTTCCAGTACAAATTCAAGTAGGGAAGCAGGGTGATACAGATGACCTATACGAATCAGTCACTGCAGCAATGGGTGGAGACGGTGTCCTTGCGGGACTTCGGCAAGCCTTTCCGGCATCAGGCACGCTATAACGGGCGGCTGAAGTCGACGGGAGGCCGCTATCTGCTGGCTTCGCATCATATCGAGATCAATCCGAAGCAGCTGGAGGCCTTCGGCGAGGAGGAAGTCGAACGGATCATCAAGCATGAGCTGTGTCATTACCATCTTCATTTGGAAGGAAGAGGCTACCGGCACCGCGACCGCGAATTCAAGGAGCTGCTCCAGGCCGTGGGAGGCTCGCGCTACTGCCGTTCCTTGCCCGGCGCGGAGGGCAAGCGCAGGCTGCCTTACCGCTACCGCCTGGAGTGCGTCGAGTGCCGCCACACCTATCTCCGCAAGCGGAGAGTGGATGTGACGAAATATGTGTGCGGGCGCTGCCGCGGCAAGCTCCGGCTCGTTCCGGTCCGCACAGAGACGGGGAGGAAGGATAATGGCTAAGCTGGAAGGGAAGACGATTGTCATCACGGGGCCTCGCAAGGCGGAAGAAATGTCCGCGCTCGTGCGCAAGCAGGGCGGGACGCCTTGGGTGAGACCAACGCAAGGAACGATGCTCGAGGGCTTCGAGCGGCTGGAGGCGGAAGTCGACAGGCTGCTGGAGGCGCCGGTGTCGCTGGCTGTCTGGACGACGGGCATGGGCTTGGACAGGCTGCTGGAAGCGGCCCGCGAAGCAGGCAAGGAGGAGGCGTTCCTCCGCAAGTTGACGGAGATGAAGCACGCGGCCCGCGGATACAAGACGGTGAATGCGCTGAAGCGAATCGGCATCCTGCCTGCCGTCCGGGATGATGACGGCTCGACAGCTGGCCTGCTGCGCTCGCTGGACGCCAGCGGGACCGGCTTGGCCGGGCGGCTCGTCTCGCTCCAGCTGCACGGCGATCCGGCGCCAGCGCTTGTGCAGTACTTCAAGCAAGCCGGCGCCGATACAATGGAGCTGATGCCTTACCGCCATACGCCGCCGCCAGAGGATGGGCTGCGTCAGCTTACGGGCGAACTGCTCGCCGGGGAAGTGGATGCCGTCGCGATGACAAGCGCTCCGCAGGCACGCTTCCTGTTCGATTACGCGAATCGGAACGGATTGACCGAGCGGCTCCTGGAGGTGTTCGCCAACCGGACATGGATGGCCGCGGTCGGCAAGGTAACGGCAGCTGCCATCACTGAGGCAGGGGTGCAGCGGATCATGATCCCCGAGGAGGAGCGGATGGGCGCGCTTATCGTGGAGCTGTCCAAGCATTTCGAGAAGGAGAGCGGGACGGCAGAGTAGGCATGGAGGGGAGATGACAGGGGCAACAAATTCATCTCCCCCAGCTTGACATCTGTTCTATCCTGTGATACATTAATACTTGTCATTCCCCGATAGCTCAGTTGGTAGAGCACTCGGCTGTTAACCGAGTTGTCACAGGTTCGAGTCCTGTTCGGGGAGCCATTTTTATACGGAGAGGTACCCAAGAGGCCGAAGGGGGCGCTTTGCTAAAGCGTTAGGGTGTAACAGCCGCGAGGGTTCGAATCCCTCTCTCTCCGCCACTTACGATTTCAACAATAAGTCCCGCAAGGGATTTTTTTGTTATCAAAATGTAAGCGTTTACTTTATGGCGGTTCAAGTAAGGGAGGCCACATGATGAATGCCAAGCGATGGTTCTACCGTCTGCTGTTCTCGTATATGCCCGTGTTCATCATCGTCGTCAGCTTCTTGTTCTTCGTCTTTTTCCAGACGCTGAGCGAACAGAGCCGGAATGACGCCATGCGCACCAATGCCTCGCTTCTGCTGCAGACGCTGCGCGCGACCGATGCCTCGCTGAAAGCCATCGATCAGACGTTGGTCTCCGAAGTGGTGAACTCTCCGGAACTTGCCCATTTTTTTCAAGTAACGACGGATGACGATGTTCCGCTTCATATGGGAATCATGAAGCTGATGCGGCGAATGAGTGCCAGCTACCCGCTTATCGACTCGATTTACCTCGTTCGCTTCCAGGACGGCAAAGTGTTCAGCAGCAGCAAGGAATGGAGCCTGGAGCAGTATCTTGACCGGGAATTCATCGCGAAGCACCGGAATCTGAAGAGCACCGATTATCCCTGGACTGGAGCCCGGCCATTCAAGGAATTCGACTTCCAGGAACCGAAGCGCGTCATCTCGCTTGTGCGCAGCATGCCGAATTTGGACGGAAGCGGCGGGATGGTCGTTGTCAATGTCGCCGCCGCATCGGTGACATCGATGGTGAAGGATTGGTACGGAACCGAATTGAACAGCATCCGCATCATGGATGAGGATGAGAATGATCTGCTGTTTGATGATACCGATAACCCTACTGCTAAAAGCTTCAAGGTCGTCTCGAATTACATGTCTCCCTATACCGGTTGGGTATATGAGAGCGGGTTCCGCCAAGACAAGGCGGTGCTGTCCGCCGAACGGTGGTTCAATGTGTGGATTATCGGGGGAATGGCGCTTCTGCTCGCTGCGGTGGCCTGGATCGTCTATGTGACTCATCGGCATTATCAGCCGATCGCGAAGCTGGTGAACCGCGTGAACGAGATTGCCGCGACCCCGGCATCGAAGCGGTCGGACACGGTCCGCTGGGATGAATTCGCCGTCATCGAATCGGCGCTGGATCGCATGTTCGCGGAGCGGGACCAGTCTGTCGAGCGGGGAAAGAAGGATGCGCTCTTCCTGCGCAATTACACGTTCCGTCAATGGCTGGATGGAACATATGAGGATCATCCGCTCGGAACGGCGCAGCATATTGATGTGCCGCTCTCGTCCGAACGGCCATGTCTCATCGCGGTGCTGGAGATCGACAATTACGCCGCCTTCGTCGAGGAGTATTCGAAGCGGGACCGGTTCCTGCTGCAGTATGCGGCCAAGTCCGCATGCCAGGAGACCGCCGCTCAGCATGGCTGGTCCTTGTGGTCGGACTGGCTGACCGGAGAGCGGTTGGCGATGCTGTGGCAGCCCCCGGAGGAGTGCGATGGGGAGCTGGTTCCGCTGGCTGAAGCCGAACGCCGGCTGACGGCGATTGTGCAGGATATGCTGGTGTGGATTAACGGCTATCTGAAGTGGACGGCAACGGCAGGCATCGGCGGCACGGCACCGTCGATCCGGGCGATTCCGCATGCGCTGGATCAAGCGCTGCGCGCCTTGAACCGGAAGATGACCTGCGGCTCGAATCAGGTCTTGATCGAGGAGGAGCTGCGCCGGGAGCCGCCGGATTTGCAGCCGTTGGCGCGCTTCCTCGCCCACAGCCTGACGGGAACGGCGGCGGAACGCGAGGCCCGCCTGTCGGAATGGGTGGGGCTGCTCCGAGCCGGGTGTCTGACCCGGGAGGAGGTTCGCCATGCCTGCCGCCAATGGGTGCCGGATGTGGCACGCCGCTTGAAGAGTGCGGGGGAAGAAGCGCCGGAAGCGGCCTGGCTGGATCGTCTGGATGCGTGCCTGACGTTGGAGGAGCTGGAGCGGACGCTGCGGGACGGGCTGGAGCGGGCTGCGGAGCGCCTGGCCTCCGCTGATCAGGAACGAAATGCCCAGCTTATCGGCCGTGTGCAGGCCTATGTGCAGGAGCATTTCGCGAATCCGCAAATGTCGCTGAATCTGCTGGGCGAGATGTTCGACATCGCGCCGAAGCTGCTGAGCAAAAGCTTCAAGGAAGTAACGGGCGAAAAATTCATCGATGTCCTGATCGGGCTGCGGCTGGAAGAAGCGAAGCGGCTGCTGCGGCAGACCGATCTGCCGGTGCAGACGATAGCGGAGCAGATCGGATATGGAGGGGCCGTCTCCTTCAGCCGGGTTTTCAAACGAATGGAAGGCATCTCTCCGGGGGAATACCGGAGCAGCTATAGCGCCGCCGCTTCGGCGGATGTGGCGCAATAAATTAGGGCGACGTGCGTGCACGGCGCCTTTTTGGTGATCATTGGGGAGTGCGAGACCTGCAAAAGTGCAGGAATTGATCGCTGGCGGAACGAGAACGGGCTAGAAAGCTGCAGCAGTGCAGTTTTTTGCCCGAAACGGTCCCGATCCGAGCGCTAACGGAGAGAATTCCTGTATATTTGCAGGTTTCACTATCCCACGCCCCAGTGCTGCTGAAAAAGATGTACTTTTACAGTTTTTTTCGGGGTACACGTGCGGGAATCCGAAAATCGTGTGCTCCGGATCAGGCGGGTACGTTCTGCTAAGGGTACCTGAAGGCGCGGGACAATCCCGCCCGGAAGCGGCGGGCGAAAGTTATCAAGCGAAGAGAAAACGGTCAATTGACCGCTTGCCGCAAGGAGAAGCTCGACGGGAGAAAATGGTTCTTCGCCAGGAAAATGGTTGATTGTGCCGGCGGAATTCCGTCGCCTATAATCAGACTCAACCCGGGAGGCATTCGGACCAGTGTTCTGGAAGTCGAAATCCGGAAGCCGGAAGCTATCACTTCGCTTTGCGCCATGCACTTGGCCATGCACTTCGCCATGACTTCGCCGTGCACTTCGACATGCGCTTCATGCGCTTCGATCGGAGACGAGAGCCTGCCACGGGCCACGGAAATTTGAAAGCGGTACCATTCTGCATTTATGCATCTTATTATGTTGCTCACAAAGGAGGAATGCCCCATGGCAAACGTCACGCCCGGATCTGCATCCCGCCGCCTGACATCGCGCTTCGCGTTTGCCCCAGGCACCGGCAAGCGAATCAAGAAGCATTGGCAGTTCTACCTGCTGGTTCTGCTGCCCGTCGCCTACCTCATTATTTTCAAATATGTGCCTATGGGCGGCGTGCTGATCGCGTTCAAAGAATATAACGTCGTGCAGGGCATCTGGGACAGCCCGTGGGTCGGACTGAAATATTTTGAGCAGTTCCTCGAGTCCCCCTACTTCTGGAATTACATCCGCAATACGATTGTCGTCAGCCTGTACGGACTGGCGGTCGGGTTCCCGGCTCCCATCCTGTTGGCCCTGCTCCTGAATGAGATTCGCAACGGCTGGTTCAAAAAAACCGTGCAAATGGTGACGTATGCGCCCTATTTCATCTCGACCGTCATTATGGTGTCTATCGTTATCGTTGCTCTGTCGCCGAATGTCGGCATGGTGAACAATGTCCTGCGGCTCTTCGGGTTCGAAGGGATCGACTTCATGGGACGGCCGGAGCTGTTCAAATCGATTTATGTCTGGTCCGATGTATGGCAATTTACGGGCTACGGCGCGATTATTTATATTGCTGCGCTGGCTGGGGTCAACCCGGAGCTGTATGAAGCGGCCAAGGTCGATGGCGCGACGCGGTTCCAGAAAATATGGAACATCGATTTGCCGAGCATTTTCCCGGTGATGGTTATTTTGCTTATATTGAATGTCGGCAGCATGATGAGCGTCGGCTTCGAGAAAATGTATCTGATGCAGAACCCGCTCAATCTGGAGTCGTCTGAAATTATTTCGACCTATGTGTACAAGGTGGGGCTGCTGAATGCGAACTTCAGCTTCTCCACGGCGATCGGGCTCTTCAACTCAGTCATCAATCTGATCTTGATCGTGACGGTTAACGCGATTGCGCGCCGGCTGTCCGAGTCGAGTCTGTGGTAAAGGGGGCTCTCGTTCATGAGCAACACGACGATTCGGGAATCACTGCCCGACCGCTTGTTCCTCGCTGGCGTGTACGTGTTTTTAACATTGATCCTGGTTATTATTTTATTCCCGCTGCTTCATATTGTGAGCGCTTCGTTCAGCTCGCCGCAGGCGGTGAATTCGGGACAGGTCTGGATCTTTCCCGTTGAGTTCACGCTTGCCGGCTACAAGGCCGTCTTCGCGAATTCCAATATATTGATTGGCTATGCGAATTCGATCTTCTACGCCGTCTTCGGCACGTTGGTCAATGTCGTCATGACGGTGCTCATCGCCTACCCGCTGTCGCGAACGACGTTCTATGGACGGCATCTGCTCATGATGCTGATCGTGTTCACGATGCTGTTCGACGGCGGCCTCATCCCGAACTATATGGTCGTGAAGTCGCTCGGTCTGATTGATACGCGCTGGGCGATGATCATTCCGGGCGCCTTGGCGGTGTTCCAGGTCATTATCGCCCGCACCTTCTTCCAGTCGTCCATCCCGGAGGAGCTGTCGGAGGCGGCGGAGATTGACGGCTGCAGCGATATCCGCTTCATTACGAGCGTCGTGCTGCCGCTGTCCAAGCCGATTCTGGCTGTCATGACGCTGATGTATGCGGTCGGGCATTGGAATTCCTATTTCGGGGCGCTCATTTATTTGAAATCGCCTGACATGTTCCCGCTGCAAATCGTGCTGCGCAACATTTTGATTCTCAATTCCGTGGACCCGACCATGATGGCTAATGTTGATGACATGCTGCAGCTTCAGGGCATCGCCGAACTGCTCAAATATTCGCTGATCGTGGTGGCCAGCGCGCCCGTGCTGATGATCTATCCATTTGTGCAGAAGCATTTTGTGAAGGGCGTCTTAATCGGATCGTTAAAAGGGTAACACTGCATGCCTCATGCATTTCGATATGAGATGACATTTTCAAGGAGGGTCTAATGATGAGACGAAAAGGATCTGTCTTGCTCGCCATGCTGTTGAGCATCTCGCTGCTGCTGGCGGCATGCTCTGGAGGAGGGGGCGCGAAGCAGGGAGCCGCGGCAACCGATCCGGCCGATGGGGCCAAGGCGGAGGAGCTGTTCAGCCCGGTCGGGGAATTCCCGATTGCGAAGGAGCCGATGACGCTGAAAATGTTCGCTCCCCAATCGGCGACGATCGAGAATCTGGAGACGAACGAGTTCACGAAGTTCCTGGAGGAGAAGACCAATATCCAGATTAAATGGGATGTCGTGCCGGAAGGCGCGCTGGAGGAGAAAAAGCAGCTCATGATGGCGAGCGGCGACTATCCGGAAGTGATTCTGGCAGGCTCCTTCAGCAAGGCGGATCAAATGAAGTACGGCCAGCAGAGCGTCTTCATTCCGCTGAACGATCTGATTGAGAAGTATGCGCCGAACATTAAGCAGGCGATGGCGGACATTCCCTACTTGAAGGATGCGATAACGACGCCGGACGGCAATATTTACGCCATACCTAAAGTGAACGAGTGCTATCACTGCACCTATGCCTCGAAAATGTGGATCAACCAAACGTGGCTTGATCAGCTCGGGCTGAAGATGCCGACGACGACGGATGAGTTCTATGAAACCTTGAAGGCATTCAAAGAGAAAGACCCGAACGGGAATGGCAAGCAGGATGAGATACCGCTCACGACCGCCGGGAAAAAGGACATGTGGGGCGGAGGCCTGGACGCGTATTTGATGAATGCGTTCATCTATAATGATGCCACGACCTATATGTATCTGGACAACGGGGAATTGAAGTTCTCGCCGAATCAGGAGCCATGGCGGGAAGGGCTGCGCTACATTCATAAGCTGTATGCGGAAGGGCTGATTGACAAAGCGTCCTTCACCCAAAACGCGGATGCCGTGAAGCAGGTTGGCAACCGGCCGGACAATGTGATGGGAGCGGTAGCAACCGCGCTGATCAGCTATGTGTATTCGCCGAATGAGCTGACCCCGCGCCACAAGGACTATGTCACGGTTCCGCCGCTGAAGGGGCCGGAAGGCGTGCAGCTTGCAGGCTATTTCGTCGGCGCCGGCAACGGTCAGTTCGCGATTACGAACAAGGCGACGGCCGAACAGCAGATTGCGGCGATCCGGTTCGCGGACTATCTCTACTCGGAGGAAGCGACCCTGTTCAGCAGCATGGGCAGAGAAGGGGATGGATACCGCAAGGCCGAGGCGGACGAGAAGACGGCGGACGGAACGCCGGCGCGCTTCAAGCAGACGCCGAAGCCGAATGTGGCCCAGGTGCAGAACGGAACATGGCAAGAGCTTGGCATCATGAAAATGACCAACGAGCTGCGCGACTCCTTCGCCGTGCCGGAGGATATGTATTCGGAAGACGGCTATGGGCTGCGTCTGCGCACCGAATCCAAGAAATACGAGCCGTTCGCGAAGCCGGAGATCGCTTTCCCGTCCGATATCTTCATTGCGGCGGAGGATGCTTCCTTGGCCGCGCAGCTGCAGACCTCGATCAATGATTACGTCGAATCGAATATGGCCCAATTCATAACCGGCAGCAAGGATGTGGACAAGGATTGGGACGCTTATGTAAAAGGGTTTGACGGGCTGCAATTAGCGAAATATCTTGAAATTTATAGGAAGGCGTTGAAAAAATAAGGGGCAGGCTGCCGAACGAAGCGCTGCGGTGCGGATTCCGGACGGCAGCCTCCCCGTCATCTGGAGAGCAGCGACAACCAATCTATCGGTAGAGAGGAGCAGCGGCAGGATGAATCAGAGGGTGGCGGTGCCCACGCCGCAGCAAATGGCGTGGCAGGACTTGGAGTTGGGGATGTTTTTTCACTTCGGCATCAATACGTATTGCGATCAGGAATGGGGAGACGGGACGGATTCCCCGGAATTGTTCAACCCGGTGGAGCTGGATGCGCGCCAATGGATCCGGACCGCGAAGGAAGCCGGCTTCAAGTATGTCATTTTGACGGCGAAGCATCATGACGGCTTCTGTCTATGGCCGACCAAGACGACCGAATATTCAGTCCGATCGAGCCCGTGGAAGAACGGCCAGGGCGATGTCGTGCGCGAGGTCGCGGACGGCTGCCGGGAAGAAGGGATGAAGTTCGGCGTATATGTGTCGCCGTGGGATCGCAATGCGCTCTGCTATGCCGATCCGGCTGCATATGACGATTTTTATGCGGAGCAATTGACCGAGCTGCTGACCGGATACGGGCCTCTCGTCGAGGTGTGGTTCGACGGGGCAGGCTCCGAAGGGCGCGAATACGATTGGAAGCGTATTATCGGCCTCGTGAAGCAGCATCAGCCGGATGCGATGATCTTCAATATGGGCGCTCCGACGATCCGCTGGGTCGGGAATGAGGACGGAGTTGCGCCGTATCCGTGCTGGAACACGGCGGAGAGCGCCCGGGTCAGCATGTTCACGAGCGACATGAATACATGGATGGAAGAGACGCCGGACTGGGTGCCGGCGGAATGCGACGTGCCGATCCGGAAGCGGCATTGGTTCTGGCATCCCAACGATGAGCACAGCCTGCACACCCTCGATCATTTAATGGATTTGTACTACCGCTCGGTCGGGCATGGGACGACGCTGCTGCTGAATGTGTCTCCGGATATCCGCGGCCTGCTGCCGGATCCCGACACGGAGCGCGTGCTCGAATTCGGGGCGGCGATCCGCCGCCGGTTCGGGCGGCCGCTGGGCTCCGCCTCCGGGATGGGGTCTGAGCTTGAGCTGGTGCTGGACGAGGAAGCGCTTATCGATCATGTGGTGTCGATGGAGGACATTGCCTACGGGGAACGGGTGCGTGCCTACACGATTGAAGCGGAGGTCGGCGGGGAGTGGAAGCCGGTTGCAGCGGGAAGCGCCATCGGCCACAAGAAAATCGACCGCATCGAGCCGGCGCGGACATCCCGCATTCGGCTCCGCGTCACAGAGGAGGCGGCAGAGCCGCATATTCGCAGCTTGGCCGCCTATTCGGCCGGCGAATAAGGCGGAAGTGGATTGGCATGCGTAGCAGTAACGGCAAGGATGGACCGCAGTGGAAGGAATGCGGTTAATCCTTGCTTTTTTTCATATAATATGAAAGATTTAATAGGTAAAGTTCACGGCTGCCCGACGGCCGTGCGATGTGTCGGTACCGAAAGATTGTGTTAATCATATCATGAAGAGATGGGCCTTAGCGGGCGGATGGCCAATGGGGGAAGCAAGCCGGCAGAACATCATGAAGGAGGTGACGGCGTGAGCAGACAACAGACCAATGACCCGAACGAAGCGGTCAGTGGAGGCAGAGAGCCGGAAGATATTATGGCGGAGGCGATTCAGATTCTAGAGGGAGACGAGGAATCGATCCGGCATGCCTTCCGGTACTGGCACCCGTATGACCTCGCTCTCGTCTACCGGGACGCGATGATAACGCAGCGCTCCCGCTTGCTTGAGGTGCTCGACGTCGATCAGCTTACAGGCATCATGCGCGAGCTGGATCCGGCGCTGCAGTTGGAGTCTTTTCAGATGCTCGGGCACGAGCGCGCTGCGGAAGTACTGAACCGCATGGATAACGACGACTTGGCCGATACGATGGCGGCCGTCAGCGTGGAAGCGAAGGAATTCCTGTTATCGCTGATGAAGCGGGAAGAGCGCGATACGGTCCGCCAGCTCTTGACCTATGAGCCGGAGACGGCCGGCGGTCTGATGACGAACCGCTACGTCTGGTTCTATCAGCGCTATACGGTGCGTGAAGCCGTCGAGAAGGTGAAGGCATTCGCCGAATTGACGAAGCATGTGCATTATTTTTATGTTGTAAATGAAGAAAAGCGTCTTGTCGGCACGCTCGCGTACCGCGAACTGGTGCTGGCCCAGGAGACGGAGACGATTCAATCCTTGATGAATGAGAAGGTCATCTCGGTTACGGCCGACACGGATCAGGAAGAAGTCGCCCGCCTGTTCGAGCAGTATGACTTCCTCTCGATGCCGGTCGTGGATGAGAATAACCGGCTGATCGGGATCGTGACGGTCGATGACGTCATCGACGTCCTGCGGGAAGAGGCGCATGAGGATTTCAATAAATACTCGGCTACGGACAAGACGATCGATTTCCGCACGAATCCGTTCACGGCGGCGCGGCGGCGTCTGCCCTGGCTGATTATGCTGCTGTTCCTTGGCTTGGTGTCGGGCAGCATTATCAGCCGCTTCGAAGAGACGCTGCAGCAGGTTGTCGCCTTGACCTTCTTCATGCCGATGATCGCCGGGATGACGGGGAATACAGGCACGCAATCGCTGGCGGTCGTCATCCGCGGCCTGGCCTCGGAGAAGCTGGACAAAGGCTCCATCCACAAGCTGATCGGACGCGAGCTGGTTGTCGGACTCATCATCGGCACCGTATGCGGCCTCGCGGTCGCGCTCGTCGCGGGCTTCTGGCAGTCCAGCCTTCCGCTCGGACTTGTCGTCGGCAGCTCCTTGTTCCTGACGGTCATTATCGGAACGATGGCAGGGACCGTCATTCCGCTTATTCTGTACCGGATGAATGCCGATCCGGCGGTAGCGTCCGGCCCGCTCATTACGACGCTGAACGATATCTTCTCGCTCACGGTCTATTTCGGGACGGCGACTCTGTTCTTGTCCTATATTCTGTGAGAAGCGTGCTGCTGCGGCCATGCTTTCCTGAAGTTGAATTGTGTTCAGTTGCGTTGCGGGAACCGCGCCGGACGAGTTGGGCAGGAGATTAGATTCACGATACCGGCTGATAGGAACTATCGCGATGATCGTACTCTGCCGGTGAACAAATCCGAAAAAAGTCCATGCGAAGGTGGACATGAAGGGGATATGGTTCCCAATTTTTAGATTCTTGCAGATCGATGCAGAATGATGCTGCGGATGGTCGGGCCTGCACGAATCCCCCGGGAAAAGACCCTGAAAAGTACATTGAAAAAAGACCGAAAAAAAAGCTTGTCAACGGCCATGTCGTTTGTTATACTCTTAATTGTCGCCGCGAGGTGATGAAATTTTGAAGGCATGGCCCGTTGGTCAAGCGGTTAAGACACCGCCCTTTCACGGCGGTAACACGGGTTCGAATCCCGTACGGGTCACCATCTTTTTTTATGGATGATATGGCGGACAGCAGTGTTCAGTCAGCACGAGCCATTAGCTCAGTTGGTAGAGCACCTGACTTTTAATCAGGGTGTCGAAGGTTCGAGTCCTTCATGGCTCACCAGTTTTCTTTTTATGGTTGCAATGCGGAAGCATCGTTCCCAACATACGTGCGGTAGTGGTGGAATGGCAGACACGCTATCTTGAGGGGGTAGTGGGCGTACGCCCGTGGAGGTTCGAGTCCTCTCTACCGCACCATAACTTTTACGACGAATGAGCGAAGTCTTGGCATACAAGGCTTTTTTTGTTTTTACTGGGAGTTCGCATTGAACTTGAACCTCGTTTCCATTTCCAAGCGCCGGGCGGAGCGAAGGAGCGTTCCGAATCTGACCCGGCAGCGAACCAAGAGGTGTTGAATATGATTATTATCAAGACGAAAGAACAAATTGCCAACATGCACGAAGCGGGCAAAATATTGGCGGCCTGCCACAAAGAGATTGCGAAAATGATCCGCCCGGGCATCACGACGATGGAAATCGATCGCTTTGTGGAGCGGTTTTTGAAGGAGCATCACGCAACACCGGAGCAAAAAGGCTATATGGGCTATCCTTATGCGACATGCGCTTCCGTCAACGATGTCATCTGCCACGGGTTTCCGAGCGAGACCGAGCTGAAGGACGGGGATATCGTCACCATCGATATGGTCGTGAATCTGAACGGCTGGCTGGCTGACTCCGCTTGGTCTTACGCGGTGGGCAACATCTCGGACGAGGCCGCCCATCTGCTCAACACGACGGAAGAGTCGCTGTACAAGGGCATCGAGCAAGCGGTCATCGGCAACCGCCTCGGCGATATCGCCCATGCGATTCAGACGTTGGCCGAGGCCGAAGGCTTCTCGGTCGTGCGTGAATTCGTCGGCCACGGGATCGGGCAGGATATGCACGAGGAGCCGCAGGTGCTCCATTACGGGCCTGCCGGCAAAGGCATGCGCCTGAAGGAAGGCATGGTCATCACGATCGAGCCGATGCTGAATACCGGGGTCTGGCAGAGCAAGCGCGATCCGGACGGCTGGACGGCGAGAACGAAGGATGGCGGCTTGTCCGCGCAGTATGAGCATACGCTCGCGATTACGGCCGACGGACCGCTCATTTTGACACAGCAGGATTAAATTACTGAAAAACGAGGCTGTCCCATTCAGTGCACAAGGATGCGGGCAAGACAGGACAGCAGAGAATATAGAGGCGGAAGACGGCGTCGGAAAAAGCGGTGGAAGGCTGCGGAAGGCTGCGGAAGGTTGCGGAAGATGGATGAGGAAATGAATCCTGCGTTAATGCAGGAATTTACACTATTTGAGCCGATATTTTATTAAATTGCTGCAGAAGTCAGGCCGTTGGAAAACCCCTGTTTTTTACGAATGGGCGGAGATGTCCATTTACACAATCAAAACTTGGCACTCAGAATATTTTCTACTGAGAGACGAGCTCCACTATATAAAAAAGTGGCGAAAATCCCCATATAATTCTCGACGGCCGGATTTTTGGGATCCAAGAGACCGCGTCGGATCCTGGGGGCATCATCGCCATCAGGAAGTATCATTGCCTTCTGGAGGCATCGTTGCCTCCTGGGGCTTGAACGTGTGGAGGGAATTGCTGCTATTTTACAGGAATTTCGGCTCAATGAGTCCACATCCCGAGGAATTGCTGCAAATCTACATCATTTTAGGCCCTTTTGCTTCAAGCCGAAGCGAAACGGGTGAAATTCCTGCAGTTTTGCAGGAATCCCTTTCTGGGGAAGTCGTCCATATCGAATTGCTGTATTTGCGCAGGATTTCAAGTTTACCGAATAGGCGTGAAATCGTGCCGCTTTGCAGATTTCGCTTACCGAAGAGGCGTGTCTGGAGAAATCGTGCCGTTTTGCGGATTTCGCCTACCGGATAGACGTGTCTAGGGAAATGGTGCAGTTTTCAGGCCGTTAGAAAACCCCTGTTTTTTAAGAAGGGTTGGAGATTGTTCATTTTCCTACTCAAAACTTGGCACCCATAGCGTTTTAAATCGATTTTTTCTACGGAGAGACGAGATCCACCACATAAAAAATGAAGTGCCACAAAATCCCTTGGACTTTCTCAACAGCCTGAGAAGTGCATTATTTCCGCTGATCTTTGCTTTCTATCTATCTATATGCATAGGCTGAAATTGATGCGGTTTTACAGGAATTGATGTAACGGAATAAACGTCAGACCGAAAAACTGCATTCTTGCAGCTTTTCGGCAAGTCGAGCTTTGAGAATCAGGAGGGGCCGTCTCACTGTAAGCTAAATACTGCTTATGGGACGGCCCCTTTTTTTTGTGTTCGGTCTCGAGGCGATGATCATTCCATCGGGTCGCGGCCTGGCTTGAAGCGGACTTACGCCGGCAGCACTTCCCGAATCCGCTCCAATGCCCAGTCCAGCTCTTCCTTCGTAATGACGAGCGGCGGGGCGAAGCGGATCGTATGGTCGTGGGTCTCCTTGGCGAGCAGGCCCACCTTCTGGAGCTGCTCACAGTAAGGGCGGGCGGGCTCGGTCAGCTCGAGCCCGATCAGCAGGCCGCGGCCGCGCAATTCCTTGATGCGCGGCGATTGGAGCTTGGCAAGTCCGTCCATGAAGTAATCGCCAAGCTCCCGCGCCCGGTCGGCGAGCCGCTCGCGGACCAGCGTCTCCAGCGCGGCGTTGGCGACGGCGCAGCCGAGCGGATTGCCGCCGAAGGTGGAGCCGTGCGACCCGGGCGTGAACGTGCCGAGCACCTCGGCATCGGCCGCGACGGCGGATACCGGAATGACGCCGCCGCCGAGCGCCTTGCCGAGGATGTACATATCCGGCACGACCTCTTCCCAGTCGCAGGCGAACATTTTGCCGGTGCGGCCGAGCCCGGTCTGGATTTCGTCGGCGACGAACAGGACGTTGTGCTGGCTGCACAACGCGCGTGCCGCCTTCAGGAAGCCCGGCTCCGGCACGATGATGCCGGCTTCGCCTTGAATCGGCTCCACCAGGAAGGCGGCAGTATGCGGCGTGATGGCCCGCTCGAGCGCGCCGATATCGCCGTACGGGATGAGCTTGAACCCGGGTGTGAACGGGCCGAAGCCTGACTTGTACTCCTCTTCCGACGAGAAGGACGTAATCGTGACCGTCCGGCCGTGGAAGTTGCCGTCGCAGACGATGATCTCGGCCTGGTTGTCCGGGATGCCCTTGCGCTCGTAGCCCCAGCGGCGCACGGCCTTGATGGCCGTCTCCACCGCCTCGGCGCCCGTATTCATCGGCAGGATCATCGCCTTGCGGGTCAGGTCGGAGAGGCGCTCGTAGAAGGGGCCGAGCTGATCATTATGGAACGCCCTTGAGGTGAGCGTCACCTTATCAGCCTGGTCCTTGAGCGCTTGGATGATGGCCGGATGACGATGGCCATGGTTCAGGGCGGAATAGGCGCTCAGCATATCCATATAGCGGTGCCCTTCGGGATCCTCGACCCATACGCCCTCCGCCTTCGAAATGACGATCGGCAGCGGATGATAGTTCCGCGCCCCGTATTGCTCCGTCTGGTCGATAATTCGCATCGATTGATTCACTCTTGTCTCCTCCTTTTTTCAAAATACGGAAAAATGTAATCAGGTCTGAGCGGAAAAGCCGCTTGGTCTGCTCCTTTACTCGCACCAATACGATAACTGAGCATGGTCTCGGATGGCCTCCCGCCTGCCGTTATAAAATCTGTTCGCCCAGCAGCGAGCCGATGAGTCCGATGGCCAAACGGACCGTCCGCTTCTGGCTGTCCAGCTGCGGGCTGACCTCCACGAATTCGGCGGATGTGATCAGGCCGGATTCATACATCATTTCGAGTGCCAGATGCGCTTCCCGGTAGCTGACCCCGCCCGGAATAGGCGTCCCTGTGCCGGGAGCCTCGGCTGGATCGAGGCTGTCGATGTCGAAGCTGAGATGGACGCCATCGGTTCCGTCGCCGAGAATGCGCAAGGCTTGCTCCATCACATAAGGCATGCCCTTGCGGTCGATATCATGCATCGTGAAGCAGGTAATGCCGGCTTGGCGGATGTACGCACGCTCGCCTTCATCAAGCGATCTCGCTCCGATAATGATCACCTTCGACGGATCGATGCGGGACGATTCCCGCCTGATCCGGGTGAGCAGCGGATGCCCCTGATCAAGATTGACGGCGAGCGACATGCCGTGAATATTGCCGCTCGGGCTCGTGTCCTCGGTATTCAGATCGCCGTGGGCGTCGAACCAGATAACGCCGAGATTGCGGTAATGTCTCGTCAATCCGGCGATCGTGCCGATGGCGATGCTGTGATCGCCGCCGAGAATAAGCGGAAACCGCCCGCTGGCGGCTACTTCTGCGACACGGTCGGCCAGATCGCTGTTGAGAGCGGCGATTTCCTCCAGATGCTTCAGCTTCGTCCCGGAGGCTTGAGCGCTGTCTTGCGCGCCGGGAGGAAGGACGGCCCCTTCGTCTGTCGTCTGCAAGCCCAGCTGCGACAAATGCCGGACGAGCCCGGCCTCCACTAGCGCATCCGGTCCTTGCTCCGCTCCCCGCCTTGCGCCTCCCTTGCCGTAAGGAACGCGCAGCAATGCAATCAGATTACGGTCCATGGTAATACTCCTCTCTTGAGAATGTAAGCGTTCACAATTATAGGAAGGAGGATTCAGGATGTAATGGAACAATCAGGATGAAGCTCTATATATTACGGAAGCTTCGGAAGGAAGTTGCGGTTGGGATTCGGCGGTTTTCGGGGAAAAAGCTTAAAAATTAAGCATTTTGAAACCGGAACGGCAAGCTTTTATGCAGGTTTTTTATGCATAAATGTATAAAACAGTTTATTTTTAATTTACTAGGCAGGGCATCGAATGCATGATCTGCATACTTGATGAATGGATTTTAATCGCCATGCATCAATATAAAGGAACAAGTTGTTGGAAAAATGATACTTTTTACAATACATTTATAATAGTTTGACCGGATGAAAACATAATCCTTCTATGATTGTGGTATCCGGTTTGTTTGATTGTGTTTTGTCTTTATTGTTGCGTGGTTGAAAGAGTCAGGACGGAAAGGGGAGGAATCACGATGGAACGCATTGCAATTGATATGGACGAGGTGATGGCCGATACGGCCGGCACGCACCGGGAATGGTACAACCGGGATTACGGCGACACGGTTACGGCCGCCGAGCTGCAGGGCAGAACCTTGGCGCAGGTGAGGCCTGATCGGAAGCGGGAGATTGACAGCTACTTCAGGCGCGAAGATTTCTTCCGGCAGTTGAAGGTGATGGAACATAGCCAGGAGGTTATCTGCGAGCTCAGCCGTCATTATGAGATTTTTATCACGACGGCGGCGATGGAGGTTCCGGCCTCGTTCCGCGCCAAGTACGAGTGGCTGCAGGAGCATTTTGGCTTTTTGTCGGATATGAACTTCGTCTTCTGCGGGGACAAGAGCATCATTCGCGCTGATTATATGATCGACGACAATGTGAACCAGCTCCGGCGCTTCCAGGGTCAGGGCATTCTTTTCTCCGCACCGCACAATGCGGGGGAGCAGGGGTTCGTGCGGGTGGATTCATGGCTGGAAGCCGGGGCGTGGTTGATGGCAAAGCTGCGGGCTACAGATGAAGCGGCTGCGGAGGGAGACTTGCGATGCAGCATGAACGCATGATGCCGTTAGCGGAACGATGCCAGCCCTTGTCCGTGCTGGCGCATTGGCGGTTCGAACCTGGACAGGTCGTGTCGGGCTCCATTGAAGCGGGCGCGCTTGTGCTCGCTGATCGGAGCGGCAACGGGAACCGGCTGGAATCGGTTGCGGTGAGGCAGGGGCCGGACTCCATGCCGCAGGAGCCGGAGGCGCAGACAAGCCTGCCGTTGTCGTGGATAGACGTCGGCCTCGTCTTCCGGAACGATGACGCTCCCTCCGGCTGTTATTTCCGGACGGCAGGGGACGCGTCCATTAACCAGGAACGCTTCGAGCGGGGCTATACGATCGAAGCCATCGTCCATCTTCCCCGTCCCTTCCGGGAAGAGAAGCACAGCTGGATGGGAGTGCTCACAAGGCAGGGGCGCGGAGCGGATATCGGCAGGCAAGGGGAGAATGAATTGCTCGCCACCTTATCCGTGTCGAACTGCATGGAATTTCAATGGGTCAGCCATTCCTGGAGCCGGGATATGCCGGGGACAAGCTGGTCGCGTTATTTGAAGGAAGACGAGTGGCACCATGTCGTCATCGTCAACGATGGAGATCGGACGCTGCTGTACGTGAACGGCATTTGCGACTTCAACAGTCCGGCGCGGAGCATCATCGGCATCGCCGCCATCGAAGGCAAGGGTTGGAATGTCGGCGCATCCGAATGGGGAGGTCGTCTGGACAAGCTGTTCACCGGAACGATTCGGGAGATCCGCATTGCAGGCGAGCCTCTGGAGCGGAAGGATTGGTTAGTGGAGATCGAGCCGATGCGGCTGCTAGAAGGCAACAATGACCCCTTCCCTGCGCTAGAACGGGCAGAGAACTATCAATTCGCTTTTGTCCCGGATCCGCAGAAGCTGGTCTATCTGAATCCCGAGATGTTCGAGGCGCAGACGGAATGGCTGGCGAAGCATCAGGCTCGGGGCCGTATCGCCATGACGGCCTTGCTGGGCGATGTCGTTGACCATAGCGAAGCGGAAGAGGAATGGGAGCGGGCGTCACGGGCGGTCGCCATCCTGGATGATGCGAATGTCCCGTACATGATGACCGCGGGCAACCATGACTATGATGCGGCCGGGACCTATTTACGGCATTTCGGGCCGGAACGGTTCCTCCCCAAGCGTTATGTCCGGGGCTGCTCCCCTTCCGGGTACAGCTCGTATGGCATCATCGAAGCGGGGAGCTACCATTACGGCTGGCTGATGGCGGATATGAAGCATCTGCGGCAGGATATGGCTTGGTGCAAGGAGATGCTGGAGCAGCACCGGACGCTGCCGACCGTTCTCGTCTCGCATGATATCCTGTATGCGGAACGGGATGAAGCAGGGCGGCGGACGGCCCGCGATTCTGAGAACGGGACGCTCATCTGGGAGGAGCTGGTCTGGCCTTTTCCGCAAGTTTTTATGACGGTGAACGGGCATTATGATGGCACGGCGCATCGGATTCGGCATAATGCGAGTGGGCAAGACGTTATCCAACTGCTCATCAACTATCAGGACAGCTATCGCGGCGGCAACGGCTGGCTAAGGCTGGCGGAATTCGATGAGCGGGCGAACCGCATCACGTTCCGCACGTTCTCACCGTGGGTGGACCATTTGGCGATCTTGAATGGTTGCGAGAAGCTGGCTTACCCGGATTACCGCTTATTGACGGGACCTTATGAGTGCTTCTCCATTCCGCTGTCATTCGAAGAGCGCTTCGCGCTGCGGGAATAGATGATTTAAGGCAGATGATTTAAGGCAGATGATTTAAGGTGGAAGGCGATTTCATGGGAAAAAGGGGAGGGGCGATGCCGATGTCGCTTTTGGCGGAAGAACGCAAAGGTTATATTATCGAGCAGCTCGATGCGGTCGGCAAGGTGCGGGTCGTCTCGCTCGCTGAACGGCTTCATGTCTCGAACGAGACGATCCGGCGCGATCTGGCGGTGCTGGAGGAGGAAGGGCGGCTGCGGCGGGTATACGGCGGGGCGGTCAAGGTGCAGTATGAGGAAGGCGAGCCTCCGTACCAGCAGCGGCAAGTCCTCAACCATGAAGCGAAGCAGGCGATTGGCCGCCGCGCCGCCGAGTTGATTCAGGACGGGAATACCGTCTATATGGATACGGGCACGACGATTCATGAGCTGGCCCGGGCCGTGAAGGGCAAAAAGCGGGTGACAGTCATCACCAACTCGTTGACGGTGGCCAGTCTGATCCGCGAGTCGTTGACGCAGGGCTTGTTCAGCGGCCGGGTCATCATTCTTGGCGGGGAGATTTCGCCGGAGCAGCAGTCGGTAAGCGGGCATCTCTGCCAGGAGATGCTGCGCAATTTCTATGTAGACAAAGCGTTCATCTCCGTGGGCGGGATGTCGGTGATGACCGGAATCAGCGACTATGATATGAATGATTCCGTGATCTCCCGGATGGTGACCGCGAACGCGAAGGAGGTCATCGTGCTGGCCGACTACAGCAAGCTCGGCATTCAGGCCTTCTGCCATATCGCGCCGCTGGAGCAGATCGATGTCATCGTATGCGATCAGGAGCATCCGGCGTCATGGACGCAGGAGCTGGAGATCAAAGCCATCACCTGGATCGTGGCGGATGGCGGTATGGAGACAGGGAACCGGACATGAGTCCGGTTCTTTTTTTGCGCTGGAAAATGCCACAACAAACCACATATCACTCTCGCTCCGCGCGCTGAACCTCGACTGTAGTGACTGGACTGGCGGGGCACCGGATAAGAACGAGCTTCAAAAAACGTTAATATCCCGTTCATCTCACGAAAACATTCAATCCTTATAGTGTACATATCACAACATCAGAAGGAATCAAAAGAAACCTGCAGCAAGCGTTGAAGTCAGTCACCGCATCCGGCGCGAATCGGCCGATCGCCTGTTCACGCTGTGAATGAGAGAGAGGGGAATCCCATGCCAACGAGAGAGACACGCCTGCTCGTCACCGCCCATACCGGCTGTGGCGAAGCGCCTGCCAATACGTGGGCGTCATTGATGGAAGCGGCGGCGACGGGAGCGGATGTCGCCGAGCTGGATATCCGCGTCACCTGCAAGGACGAGCCCGTGCTGCTCCATGATCATTCGCTCCTGCTTGAATTGTACGATGCGAGAGAACTGAACCGGATGGCGGCCAGAGCGAGACTCGGGCCGCCGCACCGCGAGCATGGGCTGGTCCTGCTGGCCGATGTGCTGGAAGAGGCGAAGCGCCGCGGCCTGATGCTGAACCTCGATATCAAAAACGGGGAGAGCGTCAATCCGACCTTGCGGCTCGTGAAGGAGCTCCAAGCGGAACGGCTCGTATTCGTTACGGGCTGTACGGAGGGAATCGAGGTCGATACGGAAGGGATGTCGCTGCTGCTGAATGTGCCGGAGAGCGCCGATGCGGCTTCGAATAAGGGTGCGACTGGGGCTGTAGATGCGGCTCAAAATGCGGCTGTAAATACGGCGGCCGAAGATGCATTCATCCGCTCTGTCTGCCAGCGGGCCAAGCGGCAAGGCTACCGGGGTGTCAATGTGCCCTATGAACGGTGCAGCCCCGACTTCGTCGCCTGCGCGCATGCGCTCGGGCTTATCGTCTCGGTCTACACGGTCGATGACGCTGATGCGATGCGGAGCTTGATGGAGATGAAGGTGGACAGCATAACGACGAAGCGGCCAGAACAGCTGCTCCGGCTGAGGAAGGTGGATGAGCGGCATGAAGCGTAAGTGCATCGATGTGAAAGGAGGGGGAGTTGGATGTCACAGGAAGCGTCTGCGGTGAAGGCGGGATGGAGCCGGCGGCATCGGTCCGGAACCGGCGAACGCTCGCGGTTATGGCAGCGGGTAAGCCGCCATTACCAGCTGTATTTGCTGCTGCTGCCCTGCATCGCGTTCTTCATTATTTTTTCCTATATCCCGATGGCCGGGCTGGTGCTCGCGTTCAAGGAGTATCAATTCAACAAAGGAATCTTCGGCAGTCCCTGGATTGGTTTCACTTATTTCGAAATGTTCTTCCAGGATCCGCAGAGCCTCCAGTTAATCCGGAATACGCTCATTATTAGCGCGATGAAGGTCTTCCTGGCGATGCCGTTCCCGATTGTGCTCGCGCTGATGTTCAATGAAGTGAAGAACTCGAGGCTGCGCAATCTGTTTCAAGGAATCGCGTACTTGCCCCATTTCTTCTCCTGGGTCATCGTTATCGGCATGCTGCAGCGCATTCTTGCGCCGGATACCGGGCTCGTCAACCAGATCATCTCCTGGTTCGGCGGCGATGGCAGCACCTTTTTTCTGATGGAGGAGAAGGCGTTTTATCCGACGATGTTTTGGAGCTATATATGGAAGGATGTCGGCTGGAGCTCGATTATCTATTATGCGGCCATCGTGGGCATCAGCCCTTCGCTGTATGAAGCGGCCAAGATGGACGGGGCGAACAAGTGGCACCAGATCTGGCATATTACGCTGCCGGGCATCCGGCCGACGATTATCGTCCTGTTCATCTTATCGTTAGGCAATATTTTGTCCGCCGGGTTCGATCAGATCTATCTGCTCAAGACGCCGGGCAATATGAATGTCTCGGAAATCTTGGACACGTACATCATCTATATGGGGCTTGAGAGCGGCCAATTCGGCTTCGGCACCGCCATCGGCATGATGCAGGGCGTCGTCGGCTTGATTCTCGTCCTGACCGTGAACCGGGTAGCCAAGAAATGGTTCCAATCATCGTTGTGGTAGGCCGCAGGGATGGAGATCCTGCCCGCAGCCGTTCACATATTCAATGCAGAGGAGAGAAGAACAACATGACAGTGAATCGAATGCAGCTCTGGTCCAAATTGACGGCATTGACGCTTGTATTTTCCATTCTGTTGACCGCATGCGGCGGCGGGGGAAGCGATACGAAAAACAGCCAGGAGGCGGGAACGGATGCGGATAACGCTGCCGCCGGCAAGCCATCGACCTGGATTGCCGATCGCAAGATCAAAGGCCTGATTTTCATGGGCAGCGACGTCACCGAGGCCATGAATCCGGAGATTGCGAAGAAGCTGAAGGAAATGACCGGAATTGAGCTGGAGCTGCAGGCCGTCGGGCATGACGGATCGCAGAAGGCGCTCGCGGCGGGTCTGGCCGCAGGCGATCTGCCGGACTTCATCGGCTATTACCTCAACCATAGCGGACGCCCGGAGATGGAGATGATCAACAAGGCGGCGCGCGAGGAGATGTTCCACGATCTGACCCCTTTTTTGCAAAATACGAAGATCTATAAAAAGTATACGGAAGAAGGCTATTTGCCGCTCGATACGCAGTATGGCGTGGTGTTCCGGCCGGAATTCAACGGCGCCGCCTATACGATGCACCTGAACATTCCGCGCGAGGGCGGTTATGAGGTGCGCAAATATGTATCGGGCCCTTACATCCGCCAAGATATTGCCGATGCCCTTGGCGTCGATCCGCGCACGATTACGACCTCGGAGCAGCTCTATGAGCTGGCCAAGAAGATTAAGGACGGTCACTTCAAGGACAAGAACGGCAAAGAAGTGTACCCGATCGGGCCGACGGTATGGGGAGGCATCGATCGCGATGTGTTGTATAACGACCTAGTATGGACAGGATTCAATGGTGAAGGGTTCAATCGGGACAAGAACGGCAACATTCTGCATGAGAGCCAGACTGAATATGGCAAGAAGCGCGTGGAATTCGTCCAGAAGCTCCTCCGCGAGAAGCTGATGCATCCCGAATATTATTCAATGGAAGAAAATCGCGCCAAAGAAGGCGTGCTCAACGATTCGTTCGCCATCATCGGAGATATGCATAATTATGTCATCGAGAACAAGGACAACCGCTATATTCCGCTCGGACCGTTGAATTCGGTCAATGGCCCATATCAGATGAACTTGACCTATAAGGGCGGTTATGGCGCCTGGTCGATTCCGAAGACGACGGACAATCCGGAAGATATCGTGAAGCTGGCTGACTTCCTGGCGAGCCGCGAAGGCAAGCTGTTGTGGAAGTACGGCCTGGAAGGACGGGACTATGAGCTCGACGCGAAGGGCAACCCGGTGCCGAAGCAGGAGGTGCTTGATCTGCTCGACAAGGATCCGGTCAAGGCGAAGGAGCTTGGCTTTGCTGGCGTAGGCAATGACTGGGGCTGGTACCTCGGCGGCACGGATTTGAATGACCTGGCTGATTTCGGCGAGGCGAGCTATGGCGAAGCCGCCAAGCCGGACATGAATAAGGGCCCGCTGGAGATGGCGGACTATTGGCACTACGACGAGAAAAAGCAGCAGGCGAATATTAAGGACGGCTATGCGGCGTTGGCGTTCATCGGCGAGTTCAACAAAGGCACGCAGCTGACGATGGCGCTCGATAAATACAAAGAGAGCCTTATCCGCGCCTACTATGCCAAAGACATGACCGAAGCGCAGGCGATTCTCGATAGCGCGGCAGCGCTGCTCAAGACGGCGGGGTTGGAAGATTACATCAAGCTGCTGGAAGAGAAGGACAAGGATTCGAAGACGAAGCTCCTGTTCTAAGCGAACGGAGGAGGGATGAAAGGGCCTTTCCGCCAGAGCGGAGGGGCTCTCCATCCATGGATAAAGGGGAGGAACGAGGATGAGAAAGACGGCTGCGTTCGGACGGCTTCTGACGGGGCTGAATTACGCTCTGCTCCTATTGCTGTGCCTGTCCATTATATTGCCGACCTTGAACGTGCTGGCGCTGGCGTTGAACGTGGGGACGGATGCGGCGAAGGGCGGGATCTATTTTTGGCCGCGCCAATTCACGCTCGATAATTTCAAGGAAGTGTTCAGCCAATCCAACATTGTGAACGGCTTCTTCATCTCGATATTTCGCACGATCGTCGGCACCTTCCTCAGCGTGCTGCTGACGGCGATGGCCGCCTACGCGCTCAAGAGCAAGACCCTGCCGGGGCAGAAGCAGATTACCTTCTTCGTGTTCTTCACGATGCTGTTCAGCGGCGGACTCATTCCTTACTATATCGTGCTGAAGGAGCTTCATCTGACGAACAGCATCTGGGTATATATTGTGCCTGCGCTGTACAGCGTCTGGAACATGATGATTATGCGCTCCTTCTTCCAGCAGGTTCCGGAAGGGCTGGAGGAGGCGGCGCGGATTGACGGCTGCAGCGATCTCGGGATTTTCTTCCGCATCATTCTGCCGACAAGCAAGCCTGTCATTGCGGCCATTTCACTGTTCAATGCGGTCGGGCATTGGAATGACTGGTTCACAGGCACCTTCTATGTGCGTGATCCGAACTTGAAGCCATTGTCGACGGTGCTGCAGGAGATGCTCACGAAGCAGCAGGCATTGACGGAGACGCTGATGAATACGGCGGGCTCGCTGCAAATGGATATGCTGGACAAGATGCAGGTGACCGGTACGTCTCTGAAGATGGCCACGATTATTATCGTCATTACGCCGATCGTGCTTGTCTATCCTTTTTTGCAAAAATATTTCGCCAAGGGCGTCATGATTGGCTCCATGAAGGAATAGCCGATGGACCGATGGATCGGCGGACCGATAGGCTCGCGGACTGATAGGCCGATGGTCGAAGGGCGGCGATGCCGGCGTGGCCGGCAGAAATACATCGCTTCACCCGCTGCAATGCTTAGGACAGACAGGAGGCCGGCAGGATGAATATTCGAAATCCATATGCACAAGAAGGGGTATGGCTGCGGGGGAGCTTCCACAACCATACGACGAACAGCGACGGGCACCACCCGTTGGCGACGGTATACCGGATGTATCATGATTATGACTTCCTGGGCATCTCCGATCATGATCAGATTACGCCGCATGCGGAGGGCAGTCCCATCCCGACGCTGTTCGAGGCGATCGAGGTGAGCAGCCCGCAGGCGCATATGCTGCTGGTGCAGCCTCCGGAGAC
Organism: Paenibacillus thiaminolyticus; assembly: GCF_003591545.1. Lineage (GTDB taxonomy): Bacteria > Bacillota > Bacilli > Paenibacillales > Paenibacillaceae > Paenibacillus_B > Paenibacillus_B thiaminolyticus_A. The sequence goes on along the minus strand of NZ_QYZD01000040.1, from coordinate 6,951 downwards.
GCTGATGGAACACTATTCAAATGAATTTACGATCGAGAATTACGGGCGTCTATCGTCCCTCTGTCTGGAGAATGGCGGCATATCGGTGCTCGTTCATCCGAACCGGTATTTCTCCCAATATTGGAAATTCGGCGATATGCTGCGGCTGCCCGAGTACACTGGCATTGAGGTGATTAATGGCGACGGACATCCGCAGTATGACATCGCCTTCGACAAATGGGACGCGCTGTTGTCTTCCGGACGACAAGTATGGGGCTTCGGCAATGACGACTTCCACGCGTACGGCCAGGAACGGCGGGCGTGGAATATGGTATATGCCCGCGAGAACAGCCGGGAGGCGGTGCTGAGCGCCATCCGGCAAGGCAGCTTCTATGTCTCGACCGGATACGGCTTCGATTCGATCCGCGTCGAAGGGGCGGCCATTGTCGCCGACTTATTGTCCGACGTCCATCTGGACGGCATGTACAAGTACGCGTCGGTTATCGGCAAGGACGGCCGGGTGCTTCACGAGCAGACAGGCCGATTCAAGCAAATCGTGTACGAGTGCACAGGGAACGAGCAGTATGTGCGTCTGGCTGTTTATTTGGAAGGGGGCTTCGGCGCGTTCTCGCAGCCGCTATTCCTGAGCAAGGGGGAAGGAGCGGAATGAGCATACCGCTGCAATTTCGTCCGGACGGCACGTTCACGATCGCGCAATTCACCGATCTGCATGTTGGAGGCGGGAAGACGGAGCTGGACGCCCGCACCTTGGCCTTGACCGAGTGCATCATCGAGACAGAGCGGCCCGATCTGGCCGTCTACTCCGGGGACATGCTGTACGGGAAGGAGACGGCTGAGCCCGTCGCCACGCTTCGCCGCATTGTCGAGGCCGCGGAACGGAGGGAGGTGCCGTTCGCCGTCATTTTCGGCAATCATGATGCGGAGGGCGGCGCCACCCGCGAGGAGCTGCTGGAGGGCATTGCGTCCTGCCGGATGTCGTTGGCGGAAGCCGGCCCCGCGGATATCCACGGGGTTGGCAACTATGTCATCGCGGTGAAGGCGTCCTCCCAGGAGGGGCCAGCCGCTCTCTTGTATCTATTCGACTCCGGCGATATGGCTCCGGTGTCAGTAGGCGGCTACGCTTGGATCCGCCCGGATCAAGTGGACTGGTACCGCCGGGAGTCGAATCGGCTTCGGCATCGTCATGGCGCATTGCCTAGCCTGGCCTTCTTCCACATTCCGGTCCCGGAGTTCAAGGAGGCCTGGGAATCCGGGCGGGCCGCGGGCATTCGGCAAGAAGCCGAATGCTGCCCCCGCCTGAACAGCGGGCTGTTCGCCGCGATGCTGGAGAGCGGCGATATGATCGGCGCCTTCGCCGGCCATGATCATGATAATGATTATGTAGGCAGCGTGCACGGCATCCGCCTCGGGTATGGGCGAGTGACCGGATACGGAGGTTACGGCCGTCTCCAGCGGGGAGCCCGGATTATCCGCCTGGTAGAAGGGCGGCGCCGGTTCCAGACGTGGATCCGGCTGGACGACGGGAGTAAGGTAAGCCATGAGTCTCGCGAATAACCGCCCCACCGGCATTCTCTCCTTGACCTGGCCCATCTTCATGGAGTCCTTGTTCGGGATGCTGCTCGGCATGGCCGATACGATGATGCTCAGCAGCCATTCCGACGGCGCCGTAGCGGCCGTGGGCGTCGCCAATCAAATCTTGACGGTGGCCGGCCTCATGTTCGGCTTCGTCACGGTTGGCACAAGCGTCATTCTGAATCAATGGCTTGGCGCGGGCAAGCTGAGGGAGGCGGGGGATATCGGGAGGACGGCGCTCACGTTGAATCTCATCTTCGGCCTTCTGTTCAGCGTCATTTTATGCACCTGCGCCGACGCCTTCCTGCTCCTGTTCAAGCTGCCTCCCGAGCTGCTGGCGGAAGGCGGGGCTTACTTGACCATCACCGGCAGTTCGGTCTTCCTTATCGCCCTAAGCATGACGCTCGGAACGATGCTGCGGTGCCGGGGCATGGTGAAGGAGATGATGATTATCTCGTTCGGCGTCAACGTGCTGCATATCGCGGGCAACTATTTCGCGCTGATGGAGCCGTTCGGCCTGCCTTCATTTGAAGTGGAAGGCGTGGCCGTGTCGACCTGGATCAGCCGGGCTGCCGCGATGATCGCGTACTGGGCGGTATGCAGCCGGCGGCTTGGCCAGCCGATCCGCTTGATGCACCCGCTGCGCATGCGGCGAGCCGATCTTCGCCTTATTTTCAAGCTGGGCATTCCGTCCGCCGGGGAGCATGTTTCCTATAATTTGTCCCAAGTCGTCATTACGTATTTGGTCGCCATACTGGGGGCGGCGGCATTGACGACCAAAATTTATACGCAGAACATCACGTCCTTCGTCTTCGTCTTCTCGATGGCGATCGGCCAAGGCACGCAAATCATCGTGGGCCACTTCATCGGGGCGGCGCGCAAGAAGGAAGCCTATCATTCCGGCATCCGCCATCTGAAGCTTGGGGCCGGCGTGACGCTGGTCGTCTCTCTTCTCCTGTTCGCCGTATCCGGGCCGCTGATCGGACTGTTCACCTCCGATCCGCAGATTATACAGCTCGGACGGCAGCTGATGCTGTTGTCGGTGCTGCTGGAGCCGGCCCGCGCCTGTAACATGGTGCTTATCAGCTCCTTGAACGCGGCGGGGGACGTCAGATTCCCGGTGCTGATCGGTCTCGTATCGATGTGGGGAATCAGCGTGCCCTTAGCCTGCTTGTTCGGGATTGTTTTCGGCTTGGGACTGGCGGGAATCTGGCTGGCCTTCGCCATCGATGAGTGGGTGAGGGCGCTCGTCATGCTGCGCAGGTGGAGCAAGCGCGGCTGGGAACGGCTAAGCATTATTCCGGGCGATGCGGTGGAGGGACAAGCCATGGGGTAAGTAGAAAAAGGAGAGAGTCATAGGCGGGGCCTATGGCTCTTTTTGGCGATAAAAAGCAGTGCGGATGACATATTTATCCTCCTTGTATGACATTTATCATACTCTTGAGTTGACGTTTATGACTACAAGCGGCGGGTTGTCTTTTCTATACTGTAGATAGGAATCTGCCGTTAATGAAGGGATACGTTCCCCATGCGTTATACCTAGGAGGAAAACATAAGATGAGTATGATTCATTCCAAGCTAGCCCATCTAAAGAAAAGCGTCGCTCCGTATGAAAAAAACGATACGAAGTCCAGCCTTCGGCAGTTGGTTAACACTTTGGGGCCTTTACTGCTGCTCTGGTATGCCGCATACGCAAGTCTTTCTGTCTCGTACTGGCTTACGCTTCCCCTTGTCGTAATTACTTCTGGATTTGTTATCCGGACGTTTATTATTTTCCATGACTGCTGTCATCAATCGTTCTTCAAGAGCCGCAGGGCCAATGATATCCTTGGCACCATTACGGGGATCCTGACACTTGTGCCCTACCAGCAGTGGAAGCACAGCCATTCGATCCATCATGCGACAAGCAGCAATCTAGACAAGCGGGGAACCGGGGACATGTGGGTGCTCACCGTAGATGAATATGCCGCGGCTCCGCTCTCGAAGCGAATTGCCTACCGCATCTACCGCAATCCATTCGTTATGCTGGGACTGGGGCCGATTTTTATTTTCCTGATATCCTACCGCTTTAACCGCAGAGGGGCGAGACGGAAGGAGCGCATCAACACTTACGTAATCAATGTGTCCATCGCAGCTCTGTATGCGCTTCTGTGCTGGGCTATTGGCTGGCAGGCGTTTGTGCTTATTCAGGGGCCGGTTTTCTACGTATCTGGCATGCTCGGCATCTGGCTGTTCTATGTTCAGCATCAATTCGAGGAATCTTACTTCGAGCACGAGGACGATTGGAGCTATGTGAAGGCTGCCGTGGAGGGAAGCTCTTATTATAAATTGCCCAAGGTGTTGCAGTGGATAACCGGAAATATCGGGTTCCATCACGTCCACCATTTGAGTCCCAAGGTGCCTAACTATTATCTGGAGAAGGCTCATGAGGCAACCCCTCCGCTCCAAATGGCGACGACGATTACGCTCGGGACCAGCCTGAAGTCGCTGCGGTTCCGGCTGTGGGATGAACAGAACAAAACATTTGTTGGGTTCAAGGATGTGAAGCATGTGCTTAGCAAGCCCAACCGTGCGGCCGATCGCAGTTCGGGAAGCGCCCCAAGCATGCAGGGGAAATAATCGCTTTCAGCAGCATTTGTGTTACTATACAATTACATCGAACTTCAGGGAGGACGGCCATGCAGAAGTGGTATCAGATTTTTTACAAAAGCACGGGTCTTAGTCCGTATGTATGGGTCGTCTTTTACATCCTCCCGTTTTATTTCATATTTCGTTCCTCTTCGACATACGAAGTCGTCATTGGCATCGTCATGATTTTGATGTTTTTCGTCTGCTACGTGCTTTCTTTTGTTGTGAAAGGTTGGCAAGTGTACTTTTGGACCTCTTTGCAAATATTGATTTCCATTACGATGACTTTGCTGTTTGGTTATGTCTATTTCGCCCTGTTTTTAGCGTTTTTCATTGGCAATATTCAACACCGGATCGGATTTATTACGCTATACTCGATTCATCTCGTCAGTACGATCGCAACGCTCAACTTCGGATTCGTCACGAAAAATCCGGTGCTGATCTCACAGCTTCCGTTCGTGCTTATCAGTCTCATCGGCGTAATTCTCCTTCCCGTCACTACGTATAACCGCAATAAACGGGAGAAGCTGGAGGGGCAATTGGAGGATGCGAATAAGCGGATCTCCGAGCTGGTCAAGCTGGAAGAACGCCAACGGATTGCGCGCGATCTCCACGATACGCTTGGGCAGAAGCTGTCGCTAATAGGTTTGAAGAGCGATCTGGCCAATAAATTAATAAGCAAGAACCCTGCTCAAGCCCAACTCGAACTCAAGGATGTCCGGCAAACGGCCAGAAGCGCCTTGAAGGAAGTGCGGGAAATGGTTACTCAAATGCGGGGGACGAGGTTAGAGGATGAGCTGTTTCGCATCAAACAGATTTTGAAGGCGGCCGAGATCGAGTTCACCCTGGAAGCCGATCAGAAGCTATCCAACACCTCCCTACTGAACGAAAATGTGCTCAGTATGTGCCTGAAGGAAGCGGTGACCAACATCGTTAAGCACAGCCATGCTTCCGCCTGTTCGATCATCATGGAGCCAATGGATACCGAGCTGTGCGTGAAGGTGAAGGATAATGGAATCGGCTTCGCGGCGGATTCAGCGGTTCTACGGGGCAACGGGCTGCGAGGCATGAAGGAGCGGCTTGAGTTCGTGAATGGAAGTATGGACATCGTACCTAATAATGGAACAACGGTCATCATTACAGTGCCGAACGTGTGCAAGCAGTCAGAATAGGAGGCGGGGCTATGATTCGAATCGTAATCGCAGAGGACCAGCGAATGCTGCTGGGCGCACTCGCGTCCCTGCTTGATCTGGAAGAGGATATGAGTGTCGTCGGGCGGGCCTCCAACGGGGAGGAAGCCGTGCAATTGGTTCATCAGCATAAGCCGGATATTTGCATCATGGACATTGAAATGCCGGGGAAAAGCGGCTTGGATGCGGCCGAAGAGATGAAGGGCTGGGAGTGCAAGGTCATCATTTTGACCACATTCGCCAGAGCCGGATATTTCGAACGAGCGGTGAAGGCAGGGGCGCACGGCTATTTGTTGAAGGACAGTCCCAGTGAAGAGCTGGCGGACTCGATTCGCATCATTATGGCCGGGCGGCGCATCTATGCCTCTGAGCTGGTGGACGAGGCGTATGGCGAAGAGAATCCATTGACCGAGCGGGAAAAGGAAGTGCTGGTGCTTATCGCTGACGGTAAAAATACGAAGCAAATCGCCGAACAGTTATTTATTACGACGGGGACCGTACGCAACTACATCTCCGTTATTCTGGATAAACTCAATGTGAGCAACCGAATTGAAGCGATTACGCGCTTCAAGGAGAAGGGCTGGTTCAAGTAAGGGATTCGTATGGATAATAATTCCACTTTACATCCGGCTCAAATGATGGTATAGTAACTGTTGTTGTCCTCTTGTTAAGGAATTCAATGTGCGGTAGTGGTGGAATGGCAGACACGCTATCTTGAGGGGGTAGTGGGCGTACGCCCGTGGAGGTTCGAGTCCTCTCTACCGCACCATAACAGAGCTAATGAAGAAGCCTTGGACATAAGGCTTTTTTTGTTTTATTTGGAACTATTTTTTGGACGAATAATTGCAGCTTCTTGTACAGAACATAGCATTAAGGATAATCAGGACCAGTACATAGAATCGTGCCGAGTGTGAAAAAACGGGGCTTGGTGTCCTAACTCTGGCAAATGTTCACCCGCAGATGGACGGCCACGTCGGCCATCGCTGCCCACTGCGGCGTACTAAGCGCATGATACCCTCTATGATGCTAACCGAGGCTTGCCATCTGGTCCCAACGAGTGATTGGCGACAAGACGTGAAGTCGCTTGCTCTTCAGCAGGGAAAGGGAAGAGCTCTTCATGTTGCTCTGGAGTCCGCTACCCGGAAGATGCGTTATGAAGTGATTATAAAGTGATTGTGAAGCGATTAAGAAATGATTATAAATGACCATAAAGTCCCCATGTAGGAGCATAAGCCTTATGAAGGATAGGATTATGAGGCCTTATGAAGGATCGTAAAGCCTCATGAAGGAACGTAAAGCCTTATGAAGGATCATGAAGCCTTATGAAAGAGCATAAAGCCTCATCAAGCGATCATGAAGGATGATGAAGAAGCATCAAGTGATCCTGTTGGTGGATCAGCACAAGGTGTTAGTCTAGAAGTGGATGCTCAGACCGGGAAAGTGCTGAAAGTTTGGTAGGAAGTTTGAACCGTATAGCAAGCAAGAAGGGCTGTTCTCCGTCTGGAGAGCGGCTTTTCGTATTATTAGGTCAACCGGAATTTCTGGTTGGCCTATTTTTGTA
>NZ_QYZD01000003.1:253861-313580 GCF_003591545.1 Paenibacillus thiaminolyticus | reverse complement strand
TCAATATGACCTCTTGCACAAACATCACTCGTTGTTCAGTTTTCAAAGAACAATCATCTTTCGAAGCTTATCGGCCGCCGCGTTATTCGCGCTTCAACCCTTCGCTTCATCTCTTCGCTGTGTTCAGCAGCGACTCTTATAATATATCATATCGCCCTGTTTTAAGTCAAGTGTTTTTTTCAACTTTTTTTAAGTTACTTTCGAACAGTTAGTTCCACACCTGCCTCTTTCAGAAGGGCGAATATTAATGTATCATATCCATTCCGGTGAAGTCAATCCCTTTTTTTAAAAAATTACGCCGCATTCCGATGGGATGCGGCAGAGTGGTTCATATATGGCTAACCGCCCATTCATAAGCCGGCGTTCTTCCCAATCCCTCGTAAGGAGATGGATGGTCAACCAGCTTCTCGCGCAAATATCCGCGATAAGCGAGCTTCTTCAACAACATGGGTAAATAGTCGGTAAGCGCCCTGAATTCGGCATGCTGCAGCACGTCCGTAATCGCGACCGGCGCGCCGTGTTCTTTGATCCATTCCAATAACGGATGACAGCATTCCGCGCTCTTGGTAGAGAGAGAAAACTCGCAAGCGAGCAGCGCCAACTCAATTCGCTGGGCCAAAGTCTCCGTGCTTGTCGTAAACTCCTCATACATTTTGTATACGCCTAGATTCGATAGCTTGACCTGCTGCCACAGAGCTGGCGACGGTATTTCCTTCCGTTCCATCACGGCAATTCGCGCCCAATAATAGAACGCTTGATCCACGAAGCGATATGCATCCAGCATATGTCCTGCGCCTGCAAATTGCTTGGCTTGGGAATAGCAATCCAGGAACATCGCATACATCTTCATGTATTCTGATTGAAATAATTCCTTGCCATCCGCATGATGCAGCCGCTGCCATTCCGCCAGCATGCCGCTGCGATCGGCGATAATCTCTGCTCGTCCAAAGGAAGACATCATAGGCAGACCCTCCGTTGATGTGCTCCATGCTCTCCACTGCTCCGGATGAATGAATATACACTGCGTGATGGAGCTGTCCTGCTCCGTCTGTGTATGATAGGGAGAAGACGGACACTGTTCATCGATAACGATATACAGGCGATCACACCTGTTGTATTCCTGTACTGCCAGCTTCCTTGAGTCAGGGATCAGTTGAAGAACGCCTTGAATGTGCGGCGCGTTCATCCATTGCTCCATCTTGACCTTGTCTATTGCTTGCTTCATATGAATCCCACGCTTTTTCGACTTTCTTGCCAACAAGCTTCCTTTTGTCTTGATTCATGTTTATAATTCTACATAGATTCTCTCTTTCCTTCTATTTTGCAAAACAATTTCAAGATATGTATTGGGAGGCTCATGATGAACACTCGGCTATTTAAGACAAGCAAGCTTAGTGAATTTCGGTTGTGGGGGCTCGTCCTTATTTTAGCAGGCATGGGTATGATGATCTTGGGCACCTCCGGCATATTGATGTGGGGCGTGCAGGGCCGTCCGTTCGCTGCCGTATTCATGGTGCTTGGCGGCATTCTTCTATTGGGAAGCATGGGTATTTATTTTTGGGCCGGCATGCTCTCCACGAGTGTCGTCGCGCTGGAATGCCCGGAATGCGGCAGGCCAACGAAAATGATCGGCAAGACGGACCGCTGCATGTTCTGCCGGACTATCCTGACCTTCGATCCTACGCAAGCCAATGCAGGTCTGTCCGATGAAGCTCCAGCCGAATCGGCTGCGTCCGCGCCGAAGTCTTGACGAGTACATAAGACAAGCCGCCTCCCTTACCGGGAAAGCGGCTTGTCTTCTTCATATTAAGGAACCGGCGGATAACGCAGCACGTCCCATATGTCATCACTGGCGAACGTGCGGGCCCAGACGGCAATTCCTCCAAGGCCCAGCCGATCGGCCAGTTCAATTCGCGCCCGGACCGAACGCTCATCCTCAATCCAAATCCGCTGCAAATTCCCCTCTTCTTTATACTCAACGTAGTGCTGCCCCGCAGCGTCATCAAATTCCAGCTTCAGCTTCTTGTCCGTCAATATATCTTGAATCGATTGCATTCCCAAAGCCTTGGAACTCACCTTCGTCTCCCCATCCTGCACTTCTTCCGTCCAGATACGCGTATAGAGCGGCATGCCCAGGACCAGCTTATGTGCGGGCACGCTGTCTTCATTCATAATTCGCGTCACCGCTTGCTCAGTCCAAGGCAGAGATGCGACCGATCCGGCGACAGGGCTTGCCGCCCAATGCTCGTCATACGCCATGACCATCATATAGTCGACAAGCTGGCCAAGGGCTTCCCTGTCCAGGAATTGCGACCATCTGCCGCTCTCCGACTTTGCCGTCACATCGATGGATACGACGAGACCTTTGGCATGAAGCCGAGGGACAAGCTCTCTTACGAACTGAGTCAGCTTATTCCGATCCTCGACATTCACATTTTCAAAATCAAGATTGATTCCGTCCACCTGATAACGATCCGCCAAGGCAAGCAATTGACCGATTGTACGATTCCGCCGTTCGAAGGTCGAAAGGGCTTCCGTTGTCCGCTCCGGTTCGAAGCTATTGCTGTACAGCGCCCACACCTGCTTGCCGTTACGGTGTGCCCATTCGGTCAGACTCATGTCCCCCTTACTAAGGACATTTCCTTCTTCATCCTCCAGACTGAACCAGGTCGGGCTGATCACATTCGTGCCCGGCATGTCCGGCAGCTTGGATGGGTCAGGATTGCGGGAGTAGACGGCCTCCCAGGCAAGGCTCACAGGTGTCTTCTCCTCGACGAATCGTGGCAGCGGTGCCTCAGCCGTGTCAGGTACGGTATGGGCGTCTCCCGGCACGACATCCTCGGCCGCCACATACCCCAATGTGCCCTCATCCGCCTCTACCCAGAGCCAATCTCCGCTCTCCTCCCAAATGGTCACTGGCGATTCGCTCTTCAAATCGGCGATAATCGGCGACCTCTTGTCTGAATCCTGCCTCATCGGGACCGTGTCTTCCGGCTGCCGCAGCTTCACGATCGTGCCGGATTGGAGCGTCTGGCCCGGCATTCCGAACTGAACCGCTCCATTCGCCGGATACTGCTTCACTTCAATCCCGTACAACTCTTCCAGCACAGATGCGGGAACATGAACCGTCTTGTCGATGCGGACGGCAGCCGCAGGCCACTCCTTCGGACTTCCGTTCAACAGCCCGCCCCGCTGATCCAATGGCATCGAAGCGACCGAGACCGGGCTTGTCAAAATAACGGTGCCGCTCTCCGCTTCAAATGTAACCGGCAGCAGTCCATCCAGCGCCTGCACTGGAATGAGCAGATCCTTTCCCTGTCCTGTCGTGCCGTACCCGCTCCATGTCCCGTTATAGGTGAGCGGCTGCTCAACTTGCGTCATATCAGACTCTGCTCGTTCATGGCCTGGCCACCACTCTGACCATCCTTTCCAAATGCACACGGACAATACAATAACTCCTATCAAGATGACGAGACATCCGCCACAGCCACCCTTTTTGCGTTGGGGACGGCTTCCCGGCCTGTTCGCAGGCCTTCCATTTACTGTCCTTCCGCCCCGACGCTCTCCCCGGTAACTCATGTTGTCGTTCCTCCCACTCCCAAGACTTGCATCTCCCTGTCCAAAAGAAAACGCGCAAGCAAAATCTGCTGCGCGCATGTATGATTCAACGGTTGTCCTCCGGAATGTCCCGGTTACTTCTTGGCAGCCGCAGCTGCACACGATTGGCACACGCCATATACTTCCATGCGGTGTCCCCGTATGAAGAAGCCCGTCCGTTCGGCGGCGGTCTCCTCTACCGATTGCAGAGCCGGCAGCGTAAAATCGACAATCTTGCCGCATTGCTCGCAAATCGCATGATAGTGATCGGAGACGTTCGCATCAAATCGGCTTGAGCTGTCTCCGTAGGTCAATTCACGCACCAGGCCGGCTTCAATAAACAACTTCAAGTTGTTGTAGACCGTGGCTACGCTCATGCTCGGAAACTTGGGCTCAAGCGCCCGATATATTTCATCCGCCGTCGGATGGTTCATCGCATCCATCAAATGGGTTAAGATCGCATGGCGTTGTGGCGTAATGCGTACTCCGGACATTTTCAATTGTTCCAATGCATGTTGAACCCGTGTCTTCATCCTGTCCACCGCCTTCTACGCCTCATGATTCATTCGGGTTGTCTAATTTGTACATTGTAACGATTCTCAAGAAATAATATCTATATGTCCATTGTACGGTTACCTTTTTCGATTTGTCAATGTTATTCTATCTCGGACGTCCGCAACTCCTCGATTATCTCCTCAGAACATGAAGGTCTCCATTCGTCTGCAAGACGATAGCATGCATCCCGCTTCCCAGCGTCCCTTCGATACGATTGTCAGCAAGGTACAACGGATAATCCGAAGTAATATCGCCGAATGTATTCCTGCCGGACACGCTGGCATCTGCGTCATCCGGTAGATGAACCGTCATGTCCCCCGCCAGACTCAGAAGCTTCCAGTATCCTCCGACAACCTCCGATTCGACCAGCACGTCCCCGCTCAGCGTCTCCGCCTGAACATCTCGTACCGCGCGGCTAATATCGATATCGCCGCTCTTCGTCTCAGCCGTCACATCCCCCTTGACGTCATGAATGATGATATCTCCCCGGGCCGTGTCCGCATTCAGATCCTGTCCAATTCCCTTCACTACAATATCTCCGTCCCAAGTGCGCGCTTGAACGGAGTTATCGATATTGGCAATCTGGATCGATCCGCTCTTCGTCTCGGCGGCGATGGCCCCGCGGAGCTCACGGATGTCAATTAGCCCGTCGTCCAGTTGAACATGGAGATTCCACGCCACCTCATTCGGAACCGTAATGCTGAGGTCGATACGGACGAGCTGTTCATTCGCCGCATAGCGTGCTGGGGCGCCTTCGATGCGAAGCTGGTGTTCTGTGGCAGACTCCGCGATGTCTACGCGAGACTGGTCTGCCAGCTGCTCAGCCTCCTCCTTGGGCAAGCTGCTGACGATGACCGTCGGCTCCACCTCCACATCCGTCACATTTCCGCTCCGAATCGACACATTGCCATAGCGATTGCGAACGGCAAGCTCCCGAATCGAACGGCCTTCAATGGAATAATTCAGGGCAGATTGCTTGAACTTCATCCCTTCGGCAAGCTTCATTTCCTTCATCATCGAAAAGTCGAACTGAATGCTCCGTACCCAGTCCCTGAACAGATAAGGCTGGACAATCATGAACACCGAGAAGGTTAAAAAGATAGCAGCGAACATGCCTGGCCAATCGATCTTCCAGCTTCTCTTCCCGTCCGGGCTTCGCCCGCGCTTGGCGCTCACCATCATCTCCAATCCCCACAGCACGATGATGCAGGGCCACCACACGAGCAGAAGCCGGATGCTGCGCAGGCCAAAAAATTGATCGACGAGCACCATCACGCCGACGGCGATAATCAACAAGGCTGCAGTAATCCGGCCTACCTTTATCAAGTATGCCCCAACTCCTTAAGATCGGCTAGCGTCTTTTGCGCGATTCCTTGATTAGCAGAAAAATCCCTCCGCCGATAAGCACGGCTGCTCCAGCATAAGAGCCTGCATTGCTGAAAAACCAGCGCAGCCAGGCCGGATCGACCGTGAACAGCAGCAGAACGACGCCGCCGAACAGGAGCAGCAGGCCAAGCCAAGGGCCTTGCGTCACATTGCCGGCCCCCAATCCATAGACCGCCTGCTGGTTGACGCGCTCCGTACTCTGCAAAGCATCGAATAAATTGAAGAAATAAATAACAGGCAGCATAAGGGCAAGCAGGACGATGAGCGGCACGTTGATCCGGGCATCGGTAGCGCTAAAATAGACAATCGCTACAATATCCAGAGCGAGAAGCATCATAATAAGCAGGCCCCTCTGCATCAATCCCAAGTAAAAATGACCGCTTCCGGGGAAAATAAAAGACAATAGGAGCGATAAAAATTTGCTCTTGCGCTGGGGCGGTCTTCCAAATACAGGAGGTACAGGAGGCATTCCGTCGAACGGCGGATAATTGCCATGATGCTGGTGCTCGTGCTGCTGATGCTCCAGATTCGCCATTCTTCGCCGGAGAAATTGCTCTTCTTCTCTGTCCCAATCCGGCGTGCGGACCTGGTCCATCCGCTGGCGTTCCGGTTGATCCACCGGTGGTTCCTTGTCTCTGCGGCCTCCATCGTTCATCGTATTCATTCCTCCCTTGCAATCATACGGCTCCCACCGATTCATTCCATACGTTTTTGAACAGTGCTTTCGCCCGGTACAATCGAGTCTCAACCGTCCGCACAGGCATTTGCAGTTGTTCGGCAATCTCGGCGTAGGTTCGCTGGCGCATATGGTAAAGCACCATCACTGTCCGATACTTGTCCGGGAGGCTGCCCAACGTCCGGCGCACCTGCTCGCACCGCTCACGCTTGATGACCCATTCCTCCGGCATCGCTTCCTCATCTTGATGCGGAAGGGCCACTATCGTAGCAGGCTCCAGACGATCGGCGGCTCCCCGTCTCTGTCTGCGCAGCGAATCGATGAGCTGGTTCCGCGTGAGACGGTACAACCATGTCGTCCATTTCGAATCCCCGCGGAATGTATGGAGCCGGCGGTATACTTTGACGAAGACTTCTTGAGCGATGTCCTCCGCCAGATGCCGGTCCTGAACCGTTTGACAAATACAAGTTAACACAAATGGGCGGTGTCTTTCCACCAAAATGCGCATCCCTTCTTCATTGCCGCCCAAAATAAGCTGAACGAGCTGTTCATCTGATTGATTCCGCAATTCACGTTCCACGATAGCCGACTTCCTTTCCGTTTCTCCACGATGGCAGCCTGTCGGCCGCCTCTCCAATCTTCTGCTTTTATTGTAAGGCGGACGGGGAAACGAAAGAAACCTTCCCTGGTCCAGGAAGGTTTCACCGACTTTAGTCTAGTCTGTATTGCGCCGATTGCCGGGGAAAGGGCTATTCAACGGTAACGGAACGAACGCCGGTCATCTGCTCAACTTGGGTCGTAAATGCAAAAATTTCGAACTGCCGGGGAACAATAAGGACAACTTGAATTTCGGTGTGCTTGACGTCCGGACCCTCGTACGGGCGATTGATCAGGCGCTGCGTCGTTATTTTTTTCGTCTGAATCTCCTGCTCGTTCAAAAATTCGTGGAGCTGATGAAGAAAGTGGGAAGCTCCGTCCGTCTCCAACGTAAGGACATAGGTTTTCTTGCTTGTGAAATACCGCTGCTCAATCTTGTTGAAGACAAACAGATTGACGATGACCAGCACCGTTGCCGCGACGGCTGCGAAATAAAATCCGGCCCCGACGGCGAGACCGATCGAAGCAACGACCCATAAAGAGGCCGCCGTCGTCAGACCGGCGATGGATTTGCCCGTAAAGATGATCGTTCCCGCTCCGAGGAAGCCGATGCCCGTAATAACCGCCGTCGCGAGACGGGCCGGGTCGACCCGTACATTGCCTTCATAGACGAATTGCGCGAAGCCATAAATGGACAACAGCATAATTAAGGCTGAGCCGAGACATACGAGAATATGCGTGCGCAAGCCAGCAGGATGATTTGCCTGCTCCCGCTCTAATCCGACCAGGCCCCCCAGCAGCATCGCCAGGAATAAGCGCATCATCAGCGAGACATTGTCAATGACCCACGGATTCGAGGCGTCGATTATTTCTCCCATCCTGAACCATCCTCCTTCGACACCCGTTCCAGATGGTGAAGATGTACCCCGGGTGCGATTTCTTCTTCATGCCGAAATTGGAAGCCTGCACGCTCATACAACCGCAAGGCGGGAGTGTTGCGGGCCCCCGTCGCAATGCGGTGAATGGGGAATCCCGGAATCTGGAGGACATGCTCCAGCAAACGGGAGCCGATGCCTTGGCGGAATGCGCGCGGATGAACCATCAGCCGGCAAATATCGATAACATCCGGCTCCGGCACCTCATACGAGATGGATCCCATCAGTTCGGCTTCATCCCACCAGCCGTAAAAGGTTTCCTTGCAATGCCTCAGATCGTCGATCGTATCCATTAACGGAGGAATCCGGTCGAAGCCGAGAAGATCCGCTTCGATGCGGTAGGCGCTCTGCTGCAAGTACCATAATTGTTCGAGGGTCTCATTATCATTCATATCCAGTTGACGAAGCACAATCATTCCCCCACAGACCCGAAATTTTTATTGCTCTCTTTATCTGTAAGCAAAAAAAGACGAAGTATGCGCCAAGCTCCTCCATGTGAATCGATGAAAAACTGCGGCGCATGCTCCGTCTTGCGGACTGTTATATCGTAGCCGGTATCATTGGCTGTTCAGGCACTGGACCAGCAATTGATTGACGAGTCCCGGATTCGCCTTGCCCTTCGTCTCCTTCATCACCTGGCCGACAAGGAAGCCGATCGCTTTTTGCTTGCCAGCTTTATAGTCCTCGACCGATTGAGGATTGGACGCGATGATTTGCTGCACGACAGCCAGGATGGCGCCTTCGTCGCTAATTTGCACCAGTCCTTGCTCCTCGACGATCGTTTGCGGCGGCTTGCCGGATTCGAGCATTTCCTTAAATACCGTTTTGGCGATTTTCGTGCTGATGGTGCCCTTCTCGATCAGCCCGATCATTTCCCCGAGCCCTTGTCCGTCCAGCTTGACGGCTTCGATCTCAAGACCGCCCGCATTCAAGAAGGCGAGCAGATCTCCCATGATCCAGTTCGCCACTGCTTTGGCATCCTTCGTATATTGAAGGCTGTCTTCGAACAGATCGGCCAGCTTTTTAGAGGAGGTGATGACCTCGGCATCGTATCCGGACAAGCCGTAATCGGCGGCATACCGAGCTTTACGGGCATCCGGCAACTCCGGAATCGTAGCGCGGATCCGCTCCTTCCATTCGTCGTCGATGACGACGGTTACGAGGTCCGGATCCGGGAAATAGCGGTAGTCATGCGCCTCTTCCTTGCTGCGCATTGATAGCGTTCGTCCTTGCGCTTCATCCCAGCGGCGCGTCTCCTGCACCACCTGGCCGCCCTCGTCCAGAATATCGGCCTGGCGCTCCTCTTCATACTCGAGGCCGCGCTGCACGCCGCGGAAGGAGTTCATGTTCTTCAGCTCGGCCTTCGTACCGAACTCCTCCTGCCCGTACGGGCGAAGGCTGATATTCGCGTCACAGCGGAGCGAACCTTCCTCCATCTTCACATCGGATACTTCGCAATATTGCATAATAGCCTTTAATTTCTCCAAATAAGCCTTGGCTTCTTCCGGCGAACGCAAATCCGCCTCCGATACGATCTCGACCAGCGGCGTCCCTACCCGGTTGAAGTCGACCAGCGAAGCATAGCCGCCATCGACGTGCGTCAGCTTGCCCGCATCCTCTTCCAGATGCAGACGATTGATGCGGATGCGCTTCGTCTCGCCGCCGATTTCGATATCAATCCAGCCGTTCTGCCCAACCGGCTGATCATACTGCGATATCTGATAGGCCTTCGGCGAATCAGGGTAGAAATAGTTTTTGCGATCGAATTTGCTCACGGACGCGATCTCGCAGTTAAGCGCCATGGCGGCCTTCATCGCATATTCGACCGCCTGGCGGTTCAGCACCGGCAAGACGCCCGGATGCCCGAGACAGATCGGGCAAGTATGTGTATTCGGCGGCGCGCCAAAGGCAGTGGAGCAGCCGCAAAATATTTTGGATTCGGTGCGAAGCTCAACGTGAACTTCCAGTCCGATTACCGTCTCATATCTAGCACTTGGCATGTCGTAAGCCTCCTCTATGACAACTGCGGACGCAGCTTGTGATGATCGGTATGCTGCTCGAACGCATGCGCTGCGCGCAGCACGGTCGCCTCATCGAACGCCCGTCCGATCAGCTGCAGCCCTACCGGCATGCCGTCCGCCAATCCGCATGGAATGCTGATCGCCGGCACGCCCGCCAAGCTGACTGGAATCGTCAAAATATCATTCAAGTACATTTGAAGCGGATCGTCAATCTGTTCGCCCAGGCGGAAGGCCGTCGTCGGCGCCGTCGGCCCGAGCAGAATATCATACTTCTGGAACGCCTGCTCGAAGTCGCGCTGAATCAGGGTCCGAACCTTCTGCGCTTTCAGATAATAGGCGTCATAATAGCCGGAGCTGAGTGCGTATGTTCCCAGCATGATGCGCCGCTTCACTTCCGGGCCGAAGCCCTGGCTGCGCGATTGAAGATACAGCTCGAGCAGATTGCTCGGCTGTTCCGCACGAACGCCATAACGAACCCCGTCGAAGCGCGCCAGGTTGGACGACGCTTCGGACGAAGCGAGCAGGTAATAGGTCGCCACGGCATAATCGGTATGCGGCAACGACACCTCTTCCCAGGTCGCGCCCATTTGCTCGTATACCTTCAAGGCAGCGAGCACCGCTTCCTTCACCTTCGGATCGACGCCCGGCCCGATATATTCGGATGGCACGCCGATGCGCAGGCCGCGCACCTCTCCGCTCAAGGCCGCCGCATAATCGGGAATGTCCACCTGAGCCGAGGTGGAATCCATCGGATCGTAGCCGGCAATAGCCTGCAGCACATGCGCGGCATCCTCTACATTGTTCGTCAGCGGCCCGATCTGATCGAGGGAAGATGCGAACGCGACGAGGCCGAAGCGCGATACGAGGCCATAGGTAGGCTTCAAGCCGACGAGGCCGCAATAGGACGCCGGCTGGCGGATCGATCCGCCCGTATCCGATCCGAGGGCGAAGCTCACTTGGCCGGCGGCCACCGCCGCAGCCGAGCCGCCGCTCGAACCGCCCGGGACGCGCTCCAGATCCCACGGATTGCGGGTCACTTGGTAAGCCGAATTCTCATTGGAGCCGCCCATGGCGAACTCATCCATATTGAGCTTGCCGACCGTAACGACGTCCGCTTCCTTCAGCTTGCGGGCGACGGTTCCGTCATAGACCGGCTCATAGTTCTCGAGGAAGCGGCTGGCGCATGTCGTGCGCATCCCTTCGCTCACGATATTGTCCTTCAGGCCGGCCGGAATGCCGGCCAGCGGATGGAGCGCCTCGCCTGCGGCCCGGCGCGCATCGATGAGCTTCGCCTGCGCCTTGGCCCCTTCTTCGTTCAGCGTCAGGAACGCCTGCACCCGCCCGTCGGTCTGCGCGATGCGCGCAAAAGACGCCTCCGTCAGCTCGGCGGCGGATACTTTGCGGTCTGCCAAAGCTTGTCTAGCTTGTGATATCGTCATATCCAACAATGTCAATGCGGTTACCCCCTCTCTCTTTACTCCAGAACCGCCGGAACCTGGAATTGACCGTCTTCTTCCTGCGGCGCGTTAAGCATGACTTTCTCTATCGGCAGCGATGGACGAACGGTATCGTCACGCATCACATTGCGGATCGGCAGAACATGCGTTGTCGGCGGCACGTCATCCGTATCCAGCTCGTTCAACTTCTCTGCGTACTTCAGAATCGCGTTCAGCTGCTCGGTATAGCGCGCTTTTTCTTCATCGGTTAAATTGAGCCGTGCCAGCTTGGCCACATGCTCGACGTCTTGTACCTGAATGCTCATCGGCAACCTGTTCCTCCTTGTCCCAATTGGACCAAATTCATCCCTCTATTATAGCCTAGAAGCGTGGGCAACTCAACGCTGGCTTCCATTAATGCGGCGCAGCGCAGCGCTTCCCAGCCGCCCAGGAGCATTATAAGCTTCCGGGCCGGTTCCATCACCATCTTTTTCTCTATACAAAAAAGCACCGGTCACACGTTACCCCGTAACGCAAACCGGTACTCTTTCTTATATCCATGCGCGCAGGTTGACTTGCCGGATGAACTCTTCCTGAGACATCGCTTCTTCCTGCTCGTTCTCTTCCTCCTGGTCTTCTGCCGCATCACCATTCATGATCCGGCGGAACAGAGACTCATTGTGAGTAGCCAGTGCATAGTCGATAAGCGCTTCCCGTTCGATGCGGTCCGCTTCCTGCTGTAGTAGCAGGCCTTCCTGCTCGACGTCAGACGCCGGCACGAAGAAGTTGCGGTTTGCTCTCGGAACCCGGATGACGTAATCGAATGCGTTATCCGCATTGCGGTCATAGGCAATGATATAGCCATATTCCCCGATAGGCAAATGTTGTTCGAAGCGGTCGGCAACAATGACTACTTTCTCTCCCAAATGCAGCATTGTCCATGCCTCCCATCCATATGCTGTTTCCTCTATCGTACTAAAATTTATGATTGGTGTAAATGTATGCTTGTTTCCGCAAAAAAGACGCTGCCTTTTCACGATAAAAATATGTGACCTCCGTGCAAATGTCAACATGCATTCGCAGGAAATCGGTGGAATCGCGGCAACGCGGGTTCCATCCTGCCTCAGATTACATCCCTCCGATTATGGCGTCGCGATGCGCCATACGCTTTCCGGCGGAGTAGTCAGCTTCTCGAACCCGTCGTCCGTAATCAGGTACGTGTTCTCGATGCCAACGACGCCTCGGCCAGGGAATGTGAATTTCGGCTCGATCGCGATGACCATCCCGGGTTCAAGCGGCATCGTGAAGCCGCGCGCCAGCACTGGCCATTCGTCCATCTCCAGGCCGATGCCATGGCCGAGGAAGCTGACCTGATCGCTCCCGAAGCCCATGAAATGGTCCGACAAGCCGTATTGTTCGGCCAGCTTCAGCGCGTCGGCATACAGCGTCTCGCACACCATCCCCGGCTTCAGGCTCGCTTCGGCGGCTCGGAGTATCGCCTCGGACGACTCATAGGCCCGTTCGAGGTCCTCATCCAGCTTGCCAATGACCAGCGTCCGGGTCTGGTCGATGACATAGCCGTCGATGCAGCATCCGATATCGACGAGAATCGGTTCATTCTGTGCGATGACCTTCCGGCTGGAGCCTTGCGGGCTGGCCGGGGTCAAGCCGCGGCCGCCGGCGGGGCCGTCGAAGTATGTCGGCTCCGCCCCCGCTTCTCCCGAAGCGACCATCCCTGTAATAATCTCTTGGTTATATCCGCGCATCCGGATGAACCCGACATGGCCCTGCATGCGGAACACATGCTCGATGTGGGCGATAAGCTGGAGCTCCATCATGCCGGGCCGGACATAAGCGGCCGCTTGCTCAAGCGCATGATGCGCCGCACGGGCGGCCGTGCGGATGCGGTCGATTTCCCACGGCGATTTGACCATCCGCAGCCCGCGCAGCATCGCGGAGCCGTCGATCCATGCCGTCTCCGGCATCACGGAACGGAGCCGTTCGAACACCTGCACCGGAAGCACGTCATATTCCGTTGCAACAACCGGGCGCCCGGACGCGAACACCGCCGGGAAGCGCTCCTGCAGCAGCGTGCCGAAGGAACGGAAGGAGCCGAGCGGCTCGACCGCCACCTCGGCTTCATTCCGCGCGCGCTCCAGGCTGCGCTTGACGAAGTAGACGGGCTCGCCCTGCTTCGGCACGAACAGATATCCGGTCTGCATCGATCCGGTAAAATAATAGAGCCCCACATTTTGCGTAATCAGACAGCCGTCCATGGTTCGTTCCTGCATCGCTGCCTGCAGCCGGGCAATTCGTCCTTCGATTTCTCGCTTCAATACGCCTTCCATCGATCTTGCTCCCTTCCCTGCTTACTGAAGCCCCCATTCAGACAGAGGCTCCCGCCTTGCGAGAATGCTTCCGCGGGGGACACAAAAAGCGCAAACCTCACCTGGTTCACGTGCCCGCTTGTCCTTCTATCCATCCTCGTTCCTGTGCGTGCAGCCCCGCAAACATGAATTCCATCCATGCTTCGCCCAAGGGCCAGCCTCATTCCCCCGCAGAATGCGCATCCGTTCCTCAATTAAGCTCATCATACCACGAACCCAAAATCAGCGCCAACGGACCGATGGCGTTGAATAAGAAAGACGGCCTGTCCGGACATTCCGTCCGGCAAGCCGCCTCGCCACTCGCCAAGCATGGCATCATTATACAAACGGATTATGCTCCTTCTCATACCCGATCTGGGTCTCGGGACCATGCCCCGGATAGACGGTAACGTCATCTCCCAGCGGGAACAGCTTGCCGTGAATCGATTGGAGCAGCACGTTCATATCCCCGTCACGGAGATCCGTTCGTCCCACGGACGTGCGGAAGAGCACATCACCCGAGAACAGGTGCTTCTCGTGGAGGAAGCTGACGCTGCCGGGAGAATGGCCCGGCGTATGCATGACCTGGAACGTATGGCCGATCAGCTCCAGCGTCTGTCCGTCCTGCAGCAAATGCTCGGCAGGCTTCATCGACATCGGCGGGCAGACTTGAGGCCACATCTTCGAACCGTTCAGCTCGGGCGTCGTAAGCCAGTCCGCTTCCCGCTCATGAATATAGACCGGGCAGCCGTGAGCTTCACGCACGGCATCAACTCCGCCGATATGATCGAAATGTGCATGCGTCAGCAGGACGGCCGACACCTTCAATCCTTGAAGTCCCTGCAGCAGCGGCTCCGGATTCATGCCAGGGTCAATCACGACCGCTTCCTTCGTATCTTCGTTAATCAGCACGTAGGCGTTGGTCTGAACTGGGCCGAGTGTATAGCTTTGAATGCGTAACATAGAAGAACACCGCCTTTGTTAGAGTTATTCGCGAAGTCGACCGCAAACATAGGTTTCACTTTGTGGAAAGGTTGACTTGTTGAACGTAGCTTGATGTCAAAAGGAAGACAGCAGCTCTTTGAGCTCGCGCACGATGCGTGTCTGGTATCCCGTGCCTTCGCCGTACGTTTCCATCATTTGCTGTCTTACCACTTTCAGTTTGTCCTGATAGTCCTGCGCTTCCCGGTCCGGATTCTCCTGCTTGAAGCGGATCATATGCGCCTGCACATCGCTCGGGCGCGGCCCCCACTGGCCGAGAACATGCCCGCCGGTATCGGCGAAGATGACAACCGGCACCGAACGGCCGCCCATCGTAAGGAAATGATCCATCGTCTCCGGGAATTGCTCCATAATCAGCACTTCCGTCTCGATCTGTGCCGCTTCCATCGCACGGAAGACGACCGGCACGTTGCGGACGACATCGCCGCACCAATCCGCCGCTAGGATAAGGCAGCGCAGGTCGTCGCGGTATTGCAGCGACTCGAAGAAAGATTTGTCCTCTTCATCCGCCCATGCAAATTGGTCATACCAGGAGACGAAGGCCTCCTTGTTCTTTTGCATCCCGTCCACAAAGGCTTGGGGCCGAATTCCTTTTCCCATAACATCGGCTACGCTCTTGGCCATATTCATTTCCCCGCTTTCTTTTTGGCATACGTATATTTAATGACAACATACACGATAAACAGGGCCAGGGCAACGAGAATGAACGGCTTGACCCATTGGCCGGCCACGTCGTTGATTTGCTCCCATTTATCGCCCAGCACGAAGCCTAAATAAACGAACAGTATCGTCCACGGGATGACCGCCAGCGTCGTCAGGATCGTGAATCGCCACACATTCATTTTGGAGATGCCCGCCGGAATGGAGATGGCATGCCGTACGACCGGAACGAAGCGGGCCGTGAAGATAACGCCTGTCCCATATTTTTGGAACCATTCTTCCGATTTCGCAATATGATGCGGCTGGATGAGGATGTATTTGCCATACCGTTCGAGCACAGGTCTTCCCCCGTACCTGCCAATCCAATAGACGAAAAGTTGAGCAATAACCCCGCCGATGACGCCGAAGATGACCGCTTCCACAAAGGTAATCTGTTGAATCGAGACGAGATAACCTCCATAGGCAAGTACAATCTCACTTGGAATAACCTCTATCATCAGGCCAAGCATGATTCCCCATTCTCCCAATTGCTGCACCCAATGCAATAGTGAGGTCACAATTTGGTGCAAGAATTCCATGTCCCATCTCCTCTTTTTGCTACCAGTATATTCTATCATACGATGAGACATGACCCTAAAGCAATCAATCGGCAGGGCTCATGTTGCCACCCTCTCCGGCATACATATGGACTAGCTGGACAGCATGGCCATATTCGCTCTCTTACACAGATTTTCCGTACTCCAAGCTTTCCGAATACATGTCGAGGAGGTTCACATTTATGGCTAATTTCTGGGTCATCACCCCTAAGCAATGGCGCATCGGCTTGCTCGCCATCGCCGCCATCATGGTCGGCGCCGCCTTCTGGCGGTACGAATCGATACGGATGGAGCAGGCTGCGCAAGCCGCCCCCCAAGAGACCCGCATCCTGCATATGGTGACGGGCGAATTCAAGTCCACCCTTGAGGACGGAACCGAGATCGAAGCGTATCAATTTGCTCCCGGCACGGTGAACGCGAACGAAGGCGATCGCGTCGAGCTTCGTATCCGGGGCGTGAACGGACACCGCCATGATTTCGTGATTGAAGGGCTGGGTATCTCCGGCACGATCGAAAAAAACAAGGAGACGATCATTCGGTTCACCGCGAAGGAAGGGATTTACCGCATCGTCTGCACGACGCATGCCGATGCGGCCAGCAACGGTCCGATGATCGGGTACATCGTGGTCGATTAGCGGCAGGAGATCTTTCTGGCAGCGGGCCCCCATCCTGCATATGGTATAACACAACCTGATGGAAAGGGGCCAATGACCATGAAGACACCGAGACAGCGCCACAACGCTGCCCTGCCTACCGCCCGGGGCATCCGCCGGGCTTGCAGCAACGAGCTGTACCGCACGATCAAGCGCATGAATGTCTGGATTCCGGAAGACAAACGGAAGGAAGGCGAAGAGCTCTATTACCGCAAAGTAATTGGCAATCTGATATGGATTCACGAAAATCACGCCAACCGCAAGAAGCTGTCAGACTGGTGGGACGAAGCCGTATGCGAGGAGCTTGCCGCCCTATGGGAGGTCGATACGAATAAGCTCTCCGCCAGCTTCCGCCAAGCCTTCGGCGGATAGGCAGCTCGAACAGCCGGCCGCCCGATGCGAACCGGCTTATTCCCTATGCAGGCGGAACATCCCCCCGAGCAGTTCATACGATCGGACTCTCGCCTCGAAGTCATACGTCACCGTCATGGCGATCACCTCGTCAATACCGTACCGCTCCACAAATGCCTCCAAGTCCCGCTTCACCTTATCCGGTCCGCCGACAATCATCCGGCCGCGATTGTACCGGATCCGCTCCCGATCCCACTCCGTATAGGGAAAGGCCGCCGCTTCCTCCGGAGAGACGAACGTCGCCCTCGAATCCCCCCGATCGAGCAGCAGCAGCCGCAAATCGACGGAAGTTGCCAGCCTCTCCGCTTCCTCATCCGAATCGGCGCAGATAACTATGATGCAAGCGTTCGCTCGCGGCTTGTCGCCGAGCGGCCCGGGGCGGAACGCATCATAATAAGCGCGGACGACCTCCTCTCCGCCTTCCCCGTTAATGAAGTGGGCGAACGAGAACGAAGCCCCCATTTCCGCAGCTTTTCTTCCGCTATAGCCGCTCGATCCAAGCAGCCATACTTCCGGCGCCTGCTCGGGGATCGGCGTCGCCTTCAGACCGTGCAGCGGATGCTCCGCAGGAAGGTCATGCTTCAGGAAGCCGCCAAGATCCGAGAGCGCCCTGTCGAAGGTGGTCTCATAATCGGCAGCGGCAGGCCGGCCATAGCGGAGGGCCCGCGTCGCGAGCGGCATTCCCCCCGGAGCGCGCCCGATGCCGAGATCAATCCGCCCGGGATAGAGCGACGCCAGCACGTGAAAATTCTCCGCCACCTTGTACGGACTGTAATGCGGAAGCAGCACGCCGCCGGAGCCGACCCGAATCCGCTTCGTATGGGCCGCAATCGAGGCAATCAGCACTTCCGGAGAGGAACCGGCCAGCCCAGTTGCATCGTGATGCTCCGACACCCAATATCGGCTGAAGCCAAGCCGGTCGGCATGCGCGGCCAGCCGCAGCGTGTGCCGGAATGCATCTGTCGCATTCTCCCCTGGCAGTATAGGGGATTGATCAAGAATTCCGATGTTCATGTCGCGGGCCTCCTTGCTCGTATGGAGTAGAACCTATGCAATTGCTATGGTTTCCATAGCCGTTATACGTTATATAGTAGCTTATTTCGGGTAAAAGAGGAAATCCCCCTCGAAACGGGGAATGTTGAAGAAGAGATATGTGATGATAAAGGAGGACAAGCTGTGCGTAAAATGATATGTTTGCACGGACTAGCGCCTGAGCAGGAAGCCGGCATCCGGGCTGCGGCACCGGATTGGCATATCATCTTCGGGCGGCCGAAGGATCTGGATCCAGCCGAATTCCGCGATGCCGAAGTGATATTCGGCTGGTGCGATGCGGCTGCGGAGACAGGATTGGCGGCCGGAAGCAAGCTGCGCTGGATCCAATTATGGTCATCCGGGGCCGATTATATGCCGTTCGAGAAGCTGAAGCAGCGGGAGGTTATGCTGACCACCGCGAGCGGGGTCCATACCGTCCCGATGGCCGAGACGGTGTTCGCCATGCTGCTCGCCTACACGCGCGAGCTGCCGCGCGCGATTCGCAATCAGGGGCGTCGCCACTGGGATAAGGCAGGCCACTTCACCGAGCTGAACGGCCGTACGATGGCCGTTATCGGACTTGGCAGCATCGGCACCGAGGTTGCCCGCCTGGCCCAAGCCTTCGGCATGCGCGTCATCGGCGTGCGCCGAACCGCTCGCCCGGCAGAGCATGTCGATGCCGTCCTTACACTGGACAAGCTGGACGAGGCGCTTGCCGCCAGCGACGTCATTGTTAACGTGCTCCCGAAGACTACGGAGACAGACGGCTTGTTCGACGAAGCCCGCTTCGCCGCCATGAAGCAAGGCGCCTTCTTCGTGAACGTCGGCCGCGGCGCATCGGTCCGCACCGATGCGCTCGTCGAGGCCTTGACGAATGGCCATCTGGCTGGCGCGGGCCTGGACGTGTTCGAGACCGAGCCGCTGCCGGAAGATCATCCCCTCTGGTCGCTGGACAACGTGATCATTACGCCGCATACCGGAGGGAATACCGACCGTCTTAAGGAAAAAGTCACGGCATTATTCCTCGAAAATCTGGCGGTTTACCTCGAGACGGGCTCCCCCGCCCGAAATCACGTCGATTACGACCGCCAATACTGACACGAAAAAACCGGAGGGCGCCGCCCCCCCGGTTTTTATCGATATTCATCTGGGATTGGGTTAGGAGGCTCTGTCTCTCTTTTGGCCAGTCTCCCATTGACTCAGGCTCAGTATGCAAGGGGGTTTGCGGGCCTTTTGCTCGGTCTCCCATTGACTCAGGCTCGGTATGCAAAGCGGGTTCGCGGGCCTTTTGCTCAGTCTCCCATTAACTCAGGCTCGCTAGTGCAGGGAGGGGCATTTGGCTAAGTCAGCAATATATAAGGAAGATTAGCGTGAGAATAACCTATCAGGCATTTAGTCATTTTCTTTTTCTGAGTAAATGGGAGAGTGGATCAAAGAGCTCTACAGGACATGTTTCGGATTCGACACAACACATGAGAAGCCAACCAAAAAAACAACCGACAGATAATCCCCTCCCACGATTGCAGGCGGATTATCGCCGGTCATTAGTAAAGCCAAGAAGCGGCACGATGGCCATATGCGCACGTTTGGCCTCCTCGGTCATCGCAAAATTCTTGTCATTGGCGGCATTCGGCATCGCTTCGACGCGCTGGACCTCGGCTTCATAGCTACGGTACAAGTCTTCGGCAGCAGCCGCCAATATTTTGGCCTTCTCGCGGTCACCGGTCAGCGCGGCGTGACGTGCCTGTTCGCCCAGCCGCTCAATCGCTTCTGTCCGCAGGTCGCGGTCGAACGGGGCGCAAGCGATGGCCTCCCGCCAATAGCCGGCTTCATCCCCTGCCCGGCCGAGGCTGCTGCTCGCCAAGGCAAGCTCGCGATAGAGAGCGAAGCCGCTCCGTTCATAGCGGCGGCCTTCTGCCAGCATGGCGACGGCCTCTTCCGGCGGCAGGGTCCGTGACACCGCGATGCGAAGCTCGGTGTCAGCTGGCGTCAGCTTCAACGCCAGCGTGCCGTCGGCGTCCGCGAGCGGCTGGGCCACGGCGTGCACAGCCGCCAGTAAGCATGCGGCGCCAAGCGGCAGCGCCAGTATAAGCGGCGCCGTACGGCTCAGGCGCAAGGGCGGCCTGTCATGGCCCGGCTCGTCCGCGCCTGCCGCGAGCGCCAGCAAGGCAAGGAGCAGCAGCGCGAAGAAGCCGAAGGCCATGTCGAAGTCGACTGCGCTATGCAGCAGGAGCACGGCCGCGGCCATGGCCAGCCCCCGGTGACGGCGCCAAGCAATATAGAGCGCCGCCGCGGCCAGTATGAGGGCAGGCACCGTTCCAAGGACGCCGACGTCGAGCAGCAGGTCGAAAAGGCTGCTGTGCACCTCTTTGCCGACATAGGGCTCGCTCTGAATGCGCGCGAACTGCTGCCGCCAGGCCTCCCCGCCCGCGCCGAACCATGGATGCTCCCACCACAATGTCACCGCATCGCGGTAGAACTGCGTCCGCGCGCCTGCTGTCGCATAATGATCCGTGAGGCGCTCGGATGATCCCTGTGGCATTAACACCAGGCCAATCACAGCAGGTGCCGCCGCAATCAAGTATGAGCATACGATTCCGAGCCTGCGGGAATGCCGCAGACGGTGAAGCAGCGCCTCTCCCCCTATTGATCCCGCCCAGGCCGCCGCCACGGCTAACGGAATCATATCGCGAAGATCCGGCCACAAGGAAGCGGCACTCGCAGCCCCGGCGAACCCCCAGGCTGCCGAACGAGCGGCAAACGCGATAGAAGCGCGCCGTCTTTTATGCAAAAATAACAGCCCGACAGTCCATACAAAAGCGACGACCAGCCACGAGCCCCGGGACTCCGTCAGTAACAGGACGGCCATGTGAGGAAGGACGGGCAGCAGCGCTGCCGTACGCGCCCGGAAGCTGGAAGCGGTCTGAACAAGATAAAGCTGAAGGAGCAGAAAAGCTCCCGTTACCGCTCCGAGGGTATTCGGATATTGCAGGTATCCGCCCAGGCGGAATCCCCAGGCGGAAATTTCAACATTCTCGCTTGTCATGACGCCGGCTGCATAAGGCAGCCATCCACCCAGCATTAGGAGCGAACTCAGGCTGTTAATGATGCCAACGACGATGAGAGCCTGCAGTCCTTTTGTCCATGATGTGTCAGAGGTTCGCCGGCAAAATAACGCGGATATCACTACTGCCCACCCGGTATACATCGCATAGCGAATCATCTGCATATGAGTGCCATTCACGCTCGCCGGATCGAGGAAACGGACGATGCCATAGGCGATCAGGAGAACGAACGGCAGCAGAATGGCAGCGGATAGAACTGAGCGCCTCATAAGAAGTAGCGCAACAGCTGCAGCGCACATTAGAGCGGATATCATGACAGTATCCTGGTTATAGAACAAGCCGTTCAGCCACAGCGTTAACAGCAGTATGCCTGCTGTCGCCCCGGCAGCCGCCGCGCTCCATCCTTCGTTGCGTTCCCTTACATCGTTCATGCGTTCTTCTCCACCTATCGCTTGATCTATCTCTATTATTTTGCTCATAATAGCAAAAGGCCAACCCTAAGGTTAGCCTGTAGGTCCTGACGCACAATTCCGATGTTAAGATGGAAGCAGCGACAGAATGACTTTCGCGTTGAAATACGTATTATTGTAGATCAGTAACCATCTATGGGCATCCATAATATCCAGCCCGTTATTTTCATGGTCACGGTCGATTTGCTCTAACTGGCTTCGCACGACATCGATGCCGATAAGATGCACGACTCTGTCGAGAGTAATATTATTAGAAGAGTCATAGAGATAAAGCCCGTAAGTGTCTGCCTGCAAGGCCGGAAGCTTTTGATTCAGCTCATTGATTTCATCGATTGCAAATTCAAGATCCCCGTCTGAATCCGCAGCCCGCGCTTGTCCATCATTTATCCACCCCAGCAGCTCCGTCTCGCTGGGCATCGTGGTTCTGAGGGGAGCGAGCACGTATCTCCCTTGAGCGACCTGGGTAAATCGGATCATGTTCTGCGTCTCCGGATAGGTCCCCGCAATGCCCACCTCCTCCGAGCGCCAAGCCTTGAAATTAAGCGCGCCGGCAGCCTTCCCGTTCCGGCCGTCATCGGCCCGGATCGTCAACGTGAACTCCTGCTCGATACTGGACGTAATGGTCAACATATCCCCATTAACGGACGCGGTTACTCCAGTTGCCGGATCGATAGTGTAATGCAGTGTGTCATTATCTGCATCCGTGAAGACCTGCATGTCGTTCAAATTGAAGGTGTACTCCTTCCCCTGAACCAAGGTCATGTCCGGCTTCGGCTGAAAGACGGGATCCCAGTTGGTCGAGACGTCAAAGAAGTAGGATGCGTTGTAGCCGTTTCTGTCCGTAGCTTTGATCGTTATTCTAGTTGTTCCTTCGTTTAGGTTGTATAAATAAAAATAAGTACTGCTTGAATTTTGGAAGCCCGGTACTACGTTAAATAAATCATGGGTTTGAGTTAGAGTGAATGAAGTTTGTATAAAATCGATATTACCGTTAAACAAGTTATTTAAATTGATTGTTTTCGGAATTAACTTTTCTTTCATATCGAAATAACTATCTTCTTCAATACCTGTTCGAACACGCGGCGCGATCCCGCCAAAATCAACCGTGACCGTGAACTTATGTACGAGTTCTGCATTTTCTGCGGTGGTCCATTTATATTCGATGGTGGTCGTGCCGTAGGTTTTGGCTGTAATCGCATATTGGCCCAGAACCGGATCGACCGAGACTTCCGCCACTGCCGGGTCGAGGTTGACGGTCTGGGTGTAAGTTGCTTCCGTGACGCTTAGCGGAGTCGGAACATATTTCGGGCCCGCCTCCAATTCTACATTATAGGAATCGATCTGCTTCGACGGGAATACCGTTCCGGCTTCTGCAGTTGCTGGAAGAAGAAATAACATGAGGCCGAATACAGCTAGTCCGCAGCAAGTTAGGAAATACCGTAAGGATGATATTTTCAAATTGCTTCTCCTTTCTTCAAAAAGGGATATCGTGCCGACATGTTATCTATATATTCTGCTTCTTATTCACATAAGCCGTGATCTGTTCGCGCAGGATGAATGCGCGCAGAGAGCGGAGCGAGCCTTCGTCGAGGCCTTCCAGGTTGGCTCCGTACAGCATCCCCTCGGAATGACGGGAACGGTGCGTAATCTTGAGGCGGCAGGGCAAGGTGAAGCCCAAATGAAGCTCCGCCTCGACCCGCATGCCTTCGCGCAGCGGCTCGCCTTCGTTCATCGTGAAGCCTACGCCGGTCAGGCTAATATCGATCAGGTGTATCGGGGTTCCGCTAGAAGCGGCGCTCCGGTTCTTCTGTGACGCGGCTTCGGAATGGATGAAGCCATGCTTGCGGATAATGACCCGCGGCGACTCGCGCTTGTCCGTAAACCGCTGCTGCTGCTGAGGCGGATGGATGAGCAGCAGGGAGCCCTCGTTCCGGGCGATGATTTTGGTGAAAAAATTGACGATGCCCATTCCGGAATAGATCGTAACTTTGACTTGCTCCCCCAATTCGAAGTGTTCGAATTGAGGCAATTCAATCTCAATCAGGTCGCCTTCCATATAAGATAACATACCCGTTGCCACGCAGCCACTGCCTTCGATCACAGTTCTGCAGTTCAACAAAGCTCCCGAAAATAAACCCGGGCTGTCCATCGTGTATGCCTGATTCCCCATGTAATAAACCTCCTCATGTCTCTCGCGCCAGGGTGTTATATCGGTCCGGGTGAGCTATGCAGGCGGCCCTGCAGGCAAGCCTCCTCGTCATCCGGCAATTCCTGTATCTAGAGATTCAAAAATATGCATAGTCCGAATTACCTACTATTCTATATCGACGGATCGGTCGTAAATGTGAAGAGCTTCTTATCACGGAGGACTTAGGAACTATGATTCTGCGCAAGAGAACCGATCGCGCGGATCGAAAAAGAACCCTGCGGTTCGGCAAGGTTCTCGTTATCTTCATCGTCACGTCGCATATTCGGTTGCGAAAAACGGGCTTGCATGAGTCGCCTGTCGGCACACGCCCAGGCCGGCCAAGGCCGGGTTCATTGAATCGCCTCCAGATCGGCGCGGCCGTCGGCCAGTTCTTCGCGAGGCAGGCCGCCCCGCTCTAGCGCTTCATCCGGACATTCCGCGAGGTGTTCATAGAATCGTGCTCCCTGGCGCTTGCGCCGCTCCGCTTCCTCCGGCTGGCCGGCGGCCTGCCGAACCCAACGGAACAGCGCATCCTCAGCCTCAGCATAGCGGCCTTCCCGCTCGAGCCAAGGCCACAGTCGCTCAAGCAGCTCGTCCGGCAGCCTGTAGCCCTTCAGCTCCAACAGCAGGCGATCCGTCGTCTCCATGATGGGAAGCAGCCGCCGATCGCTGCCATGCAACATCGCCTCGAGCAGCAGATGCAGGCTTTTGATGGAACGCCGGACATACAGGTCCTCGATGGCGACATCATCCGGTCCAGAACGGGAAGCGTCACTGATAGGCATCTCATGGCGTTCCGCCATTTCCTTCTCCCGTTCAAGCTTCGCCCGTTCATTGAGCAGGATCGCGAAGGCCTGAAGTTCGTCGGCATGGAGACGCCCGTTGGTCCGGAACAGGTGAATCAAGTCCTCTCCGGTCAGCCGGTCGGACAGATCGCCATTGATGCGGAACCGTTCCCGCAGCAGCTCGTCCCACTCGAACAGCAGCTCCGTTCGTTTTTTCTGCTGCCGCAGATTCATCGCTTTGCCGATCAGGTCGGTCATCTCCTGCACCAACCGCAGCAAATAATCTTTTCTATACATGAATCCACCTCCCTGCCGAAGACGATAAGGTGTAGCCTCTACCCTCTAAAACTAACGGTGATAATCATGATCGGGTAGCAGAAGAATTCGTTTTGATAATTGTCTAATTTGCACAAAAATTACATCCAGTATAACGCACAAAGAGTACTGTCCACAAGGGTGCAGCACTCCCGTTCTCACAAGGGCCTGTCTATCATTCGGCCGCCTGTCGTATGCATTGTCCATGAAGGAACGAATCGCGGCCGCCAGCTTCTCCGGTGCCTCCATCATGCCCATATGGCCGACCCCTTCGAGGATGACGCGCTCGATATGGTCTCCCGCCGCGGTGAATACGTTCTCCGGCGCGACAATCCGATCCTTCTCCCCAGCCACGAGCAGCACCGGAAGCGTGGTCGCCTGCAGGACCGCCGTGCGGTCGGGCCGTTCGCGCATCGCGAGCACCGCGCCGATCGCGCCTTGAGGCGGCGTGGAATAGCCAATCTCCTTCGCCTTGTCGATAGCCTCTCCCAGGCCGCTATCCTCGGCAAACAGCTTCGGCACGAGATCGTCCACGACCGGAACGATGCCATGCCGCTGGAGCGCTTCTACGGTCGCAAGCCGCTTCTGCTTGCCCTCCTCCGTGTCCGGCTTCCCGGTCGAGTGGATCAGCCCGAATCCCTTCAAGCGGTGCGCATGCCGCTGCGCGAATGACAGCGTAATATACCCTCCCAACGAATGGCCCAGCAGCACGAATTGATCCAGGCCGAGCGTATCGGCCAAGTGGAGCACATCGTCCGCCATTTGCTCGATTGTGTAGGGACCGACAGGCGCATCCGATGTCCCATGGCCTCTCAGGTCCGGCGTAATGACGCGGCAGCTTCCTGCCAGCAGCGGCGCTAGATCCGCCCAGTACCGCGAGCTGCCGCAGAACCCGTGCAGCAGTACGACGGCCGGCCCCTGGCCCTGCTCCTCCATATGCATGCTGAATTGTGGATGAACCGCGATCGTTGGCATAGCTATCTCCTCTTTTCCGTATGCGCCGCGCATCGTATGCACGTCGTTGTATATTATGAATGCTTGTCACAAAGTGCAAAAAAATTCAAAATTTCCTACAGATGGATTCTATGAAACGCTTTTTCTACATAGATATAGAATAAGATTACACAAATTGTATATTGCTGAATCAGCACCTTCTATGGCGCAGTGTCTGCACCAGTATTTGTTGTCCAGCCGCGAAGGGAGGTGACCAAAATGGAAGGGTTCGAAATGTTCTTCGCCACGAGTGCGTTTGTGCTCGGCCTGGTTCAGCTCATCATTAAGCTGACGGACCGGCAGGATAAAAAATGATCCGTTCATGCCAGGAACGGATCACACATAGGGGTTACCGCGATCAGTGCCAAAGAGTCGGATGTCGGGTCCGGCTCTTTATTCTGTATCCGAACCTGTCGTACGAGATCCCTCCCCAGGCCCACGACATCATTCATATGGGGAAAATACCGTTTTTATTCCTGACGATTACCTGGAAAAGATTGCAAAATCGCATCCGCCAGTTCATGCGCCATCTTCATCACGAAGCGGAGAGAGGTTGTCTGAAGGGTCCAATACGGCTTCGGTCCGTTCGTATTGACGACGGCGGCGATGCTGTATCTGCCTACGGCAGGGAGCGCCATACCAACCGACTCTGCGGGAAGCAGCGGCTGATTGCCGGCCAGATAATAGCCTACCGTCGAAGGATGGCCCAGGCAGGCGTCAATCGCAATGGTGAGGAGATTCTCCGGCAATTCGGCGAGCCTCGCCTCCAGATTGGACGAATCGCAAGGCTCGTCCAGACAGCCGATCACATTCGTCCATCCGCTCTCCCGCAGCCTTGTTCCAACCAGCGGGCCAAGCGCGTCTCCCGTTGAACGGTCGGTTCCGATACAGATGAACATGATCGGCTCGGACGGATGCGCCGCAGCCACCGATTGCAGAAAACCGGATAGCTGTGCTCCAGCCATCTTCTGCCGCCGCTCCGCGGACCGGGAATCCAGGGGCGGAAATAAATTGAGCTGCATCGGTTGCGTACTCCTTTTCATCTTCATGATGCCTTATTGTACTTCACATTTCCTGCCATGCCAAGCCTATCCCGCAGGCCGGCTGGCGCAGAGCGCATCCCCGGAGTTCGTTCTGTTTCCGCCGCATTCGTGATACAATACGAGCAGGTTGTTCACAACCGTTCGAGGAGGAATAGCATGATTACCAATGAAAAAACGCAACAGAACGTGGAATTGATGATTGAGGCGATAAAGGGGCGACTGAAGATGGCGACAGCAGCCGCGATGCAGCCCTCCGCCTTCTCTGTGGAGCAGTATGACGATATTAAGGACGTATACGATATCGTCATGAGCAAGTCGTCGTACAGCATCAGCGAAATGGAAGCGCTCGTCTCCGAGCTCGGCCGCCTGCGCCGGGGGTGAGTTCCTGCTCTTGACCGGGCCGGCTGGGCCGGCAGCCGGTCAAGGGCGGGATTGGACATCTATACCGTGCGAAGCAGCGCGGCCAGACCCGACAGCCGCTCGGGATCGATCGGCGACAGTGCCCGCGTCCCCTGCCTTACATTCGATCCGAAATGGACATGGCGGACGCCCGTCTCCTGAATGAATCCGCCCACCGACTCCACCGTAAGCCCGCTGCCGGCCAGAATCGCCAGCGAGGATCCTTCCGCGCGCCGGACCATCTCGGCGATCACATCAGTCGCCTGCAAGGCACTTGGCTGTCCTCCCGAGGTCAGCACGCTCGTAATCTGAGGATACCTGAGCAGCACATCGAGCGCTTCATAGATGTCCCTCGTCTCGTCTACGGCCCGATGGAAGGTCATCGGCAGACCGTCGGCAGCCTCCAAGACCTGCTCCAGGGCTGCCTTGTCTATCGTTCCTTCCGGCGTCAGGGCGCCGAATACGATCGCGTTCGCTCCAGTGGAACGGATGAGCCGCACATCAGCCACAATCGTTCGCATATCATCCGCATCATATTGAAAAGAGCGGCTGTGCGGCCGGATCATGACGTTGACCGGAATGTCCACTGCCTCCACGGCCTCTTGCACGAGTCCGAGGCTCGGCGTCAGCCCGCCTTCGGTAATGGCGGTAATCAGTTCAATTCGATCCGCCCCGTTCCGGGCCGCCGTCACCACCTCTTCCCGTGTCGTCCCTATCACTTCCAGCAGCACTTGCTTCATCTTCATCCCCCTGCCTCTCTCCATGTTGTGTTCCCGCCTTCGCTTGGGGCCGCTTGTGTTCCCATCTTCGCTTGGGCCGCTTGTGTTCCCATCTTTGCTTGGGCCGCTTACGTTCCCGGCTTCAGCACGAAGACAGTTCGTTGTTCCCCGACCTGCCGGCCGTTGTCATTGAGAATCACCGCCGGTATCCGGCTGCGAAGCCGCTCTACCGTCTCCCGGCGCTCATATCCGATCTGCTCCAGAATGGAGGCAGTCACCAACGCCCACTCTTCATCCGATCCGTCGGCGATCTTGAAGGCGAAGCCGAGCCGTTCCTTGGTCAGCGCGAAGGCGAAGATTCCTTTGAACCCGCCCTTGGCGATGATGTTGTCATCCTCCATCAGCAGCGAGTCGACCCGGTCCGTGCCGCCGACCAGGAACGGATATCGCTGCATCGCGCGGCGAACGCGCGCCGCGGCTTCCCTCGTAGGCGCGTCTTCGATCAGAGCAGGACAGGCCAGCTTCAGGTAGGCGGTCGCCAGACCGGTCAGCGGAATGCCGTACACTGGGAATCCGCATCCGTCCGTCCCTTGAATCATCGCCTCCTGCGGCACTTGCGACAGGTAGCTGATCGTGTCTCTCATCTGGCGCTGCGCCGGATGCCCGGGATCGGCATACGATCCCAT
Organism: Paenibacillus thiaminolyticus; assembly: GCF_003591545.1. GTDB lineage: Bacteria > Bacillota > Bacilli > Paenibacillales > Paenibacillaceae > Paenibacillus_B > Paenibacillus_B thiaminolyticus_A. The sequence goes on along the minus strand of NZ_QYZD01000003.1, from coordinate 284,994 downwards.
GTCCATGCCGGCCATCTTGCTCCAGGCCAACACGCCGAAATGCTTGCCGGCGCAATTGTGGTACATTCGCCGCCGGTCTCCGCCCTGTCGAAGCAGCTCTTCCCTCGATTCCTCATGAAGCGGCAGGGAAGGGCTGCAGATTAGCGCCTCGTCTTGAAGCCCGCAATGCTCCATCACATGCTCCAACGTATCGACATGCGCCGCTTCTCCCCGGTGCGAGGAGGTCATTAGGGCCAAGTCCCGATCCTCAAGCTGAAAGTGCTCCAGCATACCGCTTCGCACGACGGGAATCGCCTGCAGCGGCTTGGCTGCCGAACGGAGAAACATCGGCCGGGCCGTGTCCCCTACAGCATAGCGAATGCGGCCATGTTCGTCCACGCCGCATATCGCGCCCCGATGCTCGCATTCCAGCCAGCCGTTGCGCGTTTCTTCTATCAGTCGTTCATTCATCATCGGTCTTCCTTTCCTTGTAGCCACTTCCTAAATTATATCCCTTTCCGAAGCTGCTGCCTATCGGTCTATTTGCATTCGATAGAAGCTTTGTGATATTCATATAATGGGGCTCTTTCCTGTATTCGGTCTATTTATATTCACAGAGCTTCAGGCGAGAGCATGTGCTCACCCGCCTGTGTGCCGCTTAAGGAGAAATTTGACTGCGATGAATCAACAATCCAACAACAAACCGGCCGCACCCTCCCCGAAAGAAACGGCGATGTTCACATTAAGCCTATTATGGGGCGGCCTCGCCGTTCTGATTCTGATCGTGCTGTTTTTTGTGCTGATTCGGGGAGTCCTTGCGGACAACTTTCAGCAATTTGATGCCGTCGTCACGGACACGGTGCGGCTCGCCGCTTCGCCGGGGCTGACCAAGGCCGTATCCTTGCTCACCGATCTCGCTTCCAGCCACGTCATCATCCCCATCTCGCTGCTGTGCGCAGGCATTTGCGCCTGGGGATTCAAGCGGCGCTGGGACGCGTTCGGCTTGCTGGTCGCGCTTGGCGGCAGCTACACGCTGAACCTGATTATCAAAAACTTAATTCAGCGCGCCAGACCGTCATGGGAGCATTGGGTGGTCGAATCCGGTTACAGCTTCCCGAGCGGTCATTCCATGGCTTCGATCGCGTTCTACGGCATGCTTGGCTATCTGATCTGGCTGCATCGGAAGGAACGGGGGCGGCCCGCCGCCTATATTCTCGTCCTGACCGGACTGCTCGTCCTTGCCATCGGCTTGAGCCGAATCTATCTGGGCGTGCATTATGCTACGGATGTGATTGCCGGCTTTTGCGCCGGAGGCGTCTGGCTCATCGCCTGTATTTACGCGCTACAATGGATCCGCCGCAAGCGCCGGGCGTAATTGGGGGATCAAATTTCGGCACAGCCTGTTTCAAAAGCGGTCAATCAGTGTAATCGTATGGTAGATAGCAACGAATGACGTACAAGGAGATGACGATAGTGAGTGAAAATAATAACAATTCCAGCGTATTTTTGAAAGGCGCCATTGTTGGCGGCATTATCGGCGCGGCAGCTGCCCTGCTGTTGGCACCGAAGCCGGGCCGCGAATTGCGTTCCGATCTGTGCGACACGGCGCAGAAGGTGGGCGAGAAGACGAAGGATATCGCCTGCGATCTCGGCACGAAGACCGCTGATGCCGTCAAGTCGGTCGGCAGCAAGGCCGAAGCGGTCGTTAACAGCATGAAGGATGCGTCCCATGAGGTGGCGGTTACCGTGAAAGACGCCGCATCCGAGGCGACAACGCAGTTGAAGGAAGCTTCCGCCGATGTGGCGGATGAAGTGGCGAGTCAACTGAACTCGAACTGACGGGAGGAATGGGAATGACGCCGATACCTCCGGTCTCTGCTCAGGCCGAAGCCGTGCGCAAATTATTTTTGCGGCACGGCTTCACCGGCATTCAGTCCAGCAAGCAGGAAGTCTTCGTACTGGGGCTGATGAACGAGGCGCTTGACACCGAAAGGGCAAGCCATATGTTCACCGTTCCGGCCGTCAAGCTGGCGAACGGAGCATTGCAGGTCGAAACCGGCTTGGCGGGCTTCTCGAGCAACGCGCCTGTACCGGAAGCGATACAAGCAAGAGCGTGGACGATCCTGGCGAAGCTGTGCGCCCAGATCGAGCGCAAGCTCAGCGTTCCCTGCGTGGAGCCTCCCGCTCCCGATGCGGATCTGCTCCATGCCCTCGCACCGCGCGCAGCGGGGATGAGACAGGTTCAAGCCATGACAGATTGAGTGTTCAGGGGACGATCCGAATCATCGAGAAGAGCAACCAAAGAAGCACGATCGAAGCACGCCTTCAGGGCGTGCTTCGTTCTGTCCGCGCATGAAGCGCAGGACAGCTATCCGTCATAGCGGGAGGATAGGATATGCCGGAGCTTGTCGGTGGCTCTGCGTTGAATCCGCGAGACGCTCATCTGGGACACCCCGAGCCGTTCGGCGGCCGCACGTTGAGACAGCCCTTCCTCGAATACTAGGGCAAGCACCTGCCGCTCTTCCGCTTTGAGCGCTGCCATGGCATCGCTCAGATCCATCCGGCGCTCGACGGCTTCATAATCGTCGCTGTCCGAGCTGATCAGTTCCCCTAGCGTCGCCGCGCTCTCTTCCTGCGACAAGGGCGTGTCCAGCGACACATAGTGATAGCATTCCCGGCCGGCTAGTACTTCGACGGTCTCCTCAACGGATAATTCCAGCCGCTCCGCAATCTCCTCCACGTTCGGCGACCGTTCCAACTGAACGGTCAATTCGTCGATCGTCTGCTGAATGAGGGCCCCCTTCTCCTTGATTCGGCGCGGCACTTGAATATACCACGACTTGTCCCGGAGGAAATTTTTCATATGACCGATCATGCTCTTCATCGCATAAGCTTCGAAGGGCACGCCCAAGGAGCTGTCGAATTGCTGCAGCAGACGAATCAATGCCATATTGCCGACCTGCATCAGGTCTTCGTATAAATCGGGACGGTTGCGCGAAATTTTGCCGGCGGCCATCTTGACCATGGGCTCATACTTGTGGATGAGGAGCGTGGCGATATCGTTGTCCTGCGTCTCTTGATAAGCACTGATGAGTTGATTCGCCTCTTCCGCTGTTCCATGCCGGGAGGGCTCGCTCATAGCAGTTCTCCACTTTTCAAAAGTCGCTTGCGCATTTTGACAACAGTACCTCGCCCCTCCGTGCTCATCACTTCCACATCATCCATCAGCGCCTGCATCAGGTAGAACCCGAGCCCCCCGGCCTCCACCTCGTCCAGGCTCTTCTCATGCCATCCGCACAAGCCGCTCGTCTTGCTGTCCGCATCGAAGCTGCCGCCCTCGTCCTTGACCATGATGCCAATCTCATCCGGCCCCTCCTCGAAAATAATCTCTACCATCCCCTGCGTCGTTCGATAAGCATATAATACCGCGTTATTGCAGGCCTCGGAGATAGCGACCTTCATATCTTCGATATCCTCGTAAGAGAACCCGATGCGGCTTGCAATGCCGTACAGCGTCAGACGGGCCAGATCGACATATGCCGCCTGCGCAGGCAGAATTAATTTGATTTGCTTCCGCTCTCTGTCATTTTCCATAAGTCATTCCCTTTCATAATCCCTTAAATTTATGCGTTCGGTGTCAAAAACTTCGAAATCCCCGTCATATCGAACAGCTTCTGAATCTGCTGCGGCACATGAACGATGCGGAACTGCGCTTGCTGCTCCTTCCGAAGCTTCAGCACGGAGATGAGAATCCCGATCCCGGTGCTGTCGATATAGGTAAGCTTCTGCAGATCCAGCGTCAAATCCAGTGCCGGGTCATTGACAATCGGCTCCAGCAGGCTGCGGAACTCCCCTGCGGCCGCCAAGTCCAGGTCCCCTTGCAAATGCACTGTTACTTGATGTTCGTCTTGCTGCATCGTTACGTTGAATTTATTGCCGTTCATAGCTTCCTCTCCTAACTCACGACTTCTAGGTTTAATCTAATCCCCTCACTGTAACGTAAATAACCGAAATACGAGGGCCCGAAACATCGAACCGAATTCTACTGCTCCTCGCATATCCCCAGACATACATGGAAGACGAACAGCGCGCCTTCCTCTACCGGTACGGTGCGGATATCCCCCTGCATCATATGGACGAGCGATTTGCAAATCGCGAGTCCGAGCCCGCTTCCGCCATACTTGCGGTTCATCGATGAATCCAGCTGGGAGAACGGCTGGAACAGCCCGTCCATTTTATTCTCGGGAATGCCGACGCCCGAATCCTTCACTTCAAATTGGACCTTCACCCGTCCCGGTTCCTCCTCTCGCTGCCGCTCCGGCAGAAGGGAGATACGGATCTCAACCTCGCCGCTGTCCGTAAATTTGACGGCGTTACCGACCAGGTTGACGAGAATCTGCCGCAGCCGGAACATGTCGCCGTAGAGACAATTCGGCACGTCGGGCGCAATCGTGTACGTCAAATTCAGATCGCGCTTGCTCGATTCGGGCGTGAACAGCTCATATACTTCCGAGACGAGCGCTGTGCAGTCGAACGGGAATTCGTCCAGCTCCAGCTTGCCCGATTCCATCTTCGTGAAATCGAGAATGTTGTTGATCGTCCGAATGAGCGCATCCGCGCTCTTCCGGATCATCTCGGCATAATTCCCCTGCTCGGGAGTGAGCTCGGTATCCATCAGCAGATCGACCATGCCGAGCACTCCGTTCATCGGGGTGCGGATCTCATGGCTCATCATGGCCAGGAACTGCGTGCGGGCGAGAGCGGCGCGTTCGGCGGCTTCCTTCGCCGCAGCCAGCTCGTGGTTCATCCGCTCCAACTCCTGCGTCTTCTGGTGAAGGAGCATCTTCTGCGCTTGGAGCCGCTTCTGCGCCAGGAACATGCCGACGAAGCTGTGAATTTTGGATTTGAGAATATGGGGAACGAACGGCTTGATCATGTAATCGACCCCGCCGGCCGAATATCCGGCGAAGAGATGCTCGGTCTCTTTGTAGTTGGCGGATACGAAGATGATCGGGATGTTTTTCGTCTTTTCCCGCGCTTTAATCCACTTGGCGGTCTCGATGCCGTCCATGCCGGGCATTTGAACGTCGAGGACGATGACCGCGAATTCGCTCTTCATCAGATGGCGCAGCGCCTCCTCGCCCGACGTCGCCTTGACCAGGCGGTAGCTTTCTTCGGACAGGACTGCCTCCAGCGCCAGCAGATTTTCAGGTCTGTCATCGACCAGCAGTATATTTATCGGTTCTAAGGTAGTCATCCGTAGTACCTCCTACCGTATTTTGCGATAAATCTTCTCGTTCCGGTCCATCTCCTCATAGCGCGCTTCATGCACCGTGAAATGCAGCGATTCCTTGGCGCCGACAATGAGCACGCCCAGCGGGGCGAGACTCTCGTAGAACAGCTCATGCACCCGGTTGCGCAGCGGATCGTTGAAATAGATCATGACATTGCGGCAGAGAATGACATTGAACTCGTTGAAGGAACGGTCCGTCGCCAGATTATGCTCGGCAAAAATAATGTTTTTGCGCAAATAGGGATGGATGACGACCCCTTCTCCGGAGGCCGTGTAATATTCGGAGAAGGACCGGGTGCCACCCGCTTCCATATAGTTTTTAGTGTACAATTTCATTTTGTCCAGGGGGCAGATTCCTTCCTTGGCGATGCGCAGCGAACGCGAATTCATGTCGGTCGCATACAGTCTCGTCTTCTCGTACAGCCCTTCCTCGTGAAGAAGGATGGCCATCGAGTAGACCTCCTCCCCGGTCGAGCAGCCGGCGTGCCAGATGCGGATATACGGGTAGGTTCGGAGTAAAGGGACGACGGTACGGCGAAATGCGCCGAACATCTGGGGATCGCGGAACATCTCCGTCACCGGAATGGACAGGCTGTGCACGAGCCGCTGCAGGCAGTCCCGGTTATGAAGCACGCAGCTTTGCAATTCGGAGATCGTCTCCACCTGCTCGGTGTAAACTTGATGCCAGATTCGCCGTTGGAGAGAAGGAAAGGCATAGTCACGAAAATCGTAACCATAGACCCGATAAATTCCTTCCAGGAGCAGTTCGATTTCTACTCTCTCCCGATCCGAATCATGCGGACGATGCTCCTCGCGGTTCCTTCCGGTTTCTCTGCCTGTCATCTCCATCCCATACTCCTTCATGTCTGTGTCTTCTTGACAAGGGATTCCCGTCTACCTGTACAGCCAGACCCGCATCAGCGACAGCAGCTGATCCGTCTGGAACGGCTTGCTTACGTAGTCGGAAGCCCCGGCTTCAATGCATTTGTTGCGGTCTTCCTTCATCGCCTTGGCGGTCAGGGCAATGATCGGGAGCTTCTCGAACGAAGGCATCTCCCGAATGAGGCGCATCGCCTCATAGCCGTCCATTTCCGGCATCATCATATCCATCAGAACCAGATCGAAATGCTCCGGATCCCCGGTCAGGGCCTCGATGGCTTCTTGGCCGTTCTCCGCATAGACGATGTCCATATCGTACTGCTCCAGCACGCTGGACAGAGCGAATACGTTGCGCACATCGTCATCGACGAGCAGGATGCGCTTGCCTGCCAGCAGCTGATCATTCGATGCGTGCCCGCTGGCGCGCGTCCCCGCTTCCTCTTCTCCGGACCGGTTCAGGAGCAGCATTGTCTCTTGAAGCAGCCGCTCCGGCGACTTCACATCCTTGATAATAATGCTCCGCGCGCGCTTCTTCAGCTCCAGCTCTTCCTTCTTGTCCAGGAGCTTGCCCGTGTATACAATGACCGGAACCTTGCTCAGCTCCGCATGAGCCCCCATACTGTCCAGCAGCTCGAATCCGCTCATGTCAGGCAGCAGCAGATCCAGCACCAGACCGTCGTACTTCGTGTCTGCCAGTGATTTCAGCGCCTCCGTTCCGTTCGAGACGGCATGCACTTCCACATCGGCGCCCTCGATGAGCGCGATCAGCGACTGCCGCTGCGGACCGTCGTCTTCCACAATGAGCAGCTTCTTCCGTTCCAGCGGCCAGACCCGCTCCCGCTTCTGCTCCTCGGCTGCAGCGGCCTCATGCATCACCACGTTGTCCCACTCCCGATGCGACTTCTTCCACGTGCGATCAGGCGAAGCCGCCGGCTTATCGTCCCGTTGTTCCTCTCCCGGACACGCTAAGGATGGTCCTTCCGCTGGAGATGATTCTGCCGCTGCGGTTGGTTCGGCCGCCGCAGACGCCATCGCCTTCTCATTCCATTGCTCAATGAGGCGAACGCTGCCCCCCAATGGTTCACGCTGCTTGGTCGCTTGAACCGGCAAATAGAAGGTGAAGGTGCTGCCCTCCTCCTCCTTGCTCTCCACCGTAAGCGTTCCGCCCAGCAGACGAGCCAGTTCCCGGCTGATGGACAACCCTAGCCCGGCTCCGCCGTACTTCCGGCTGGTCGTGCCGTCCAACTGCTGGAACGCTTCGAAGATCAGATCCTGCTTCTCCTCCGGAATTCCGATTCCGGTATCCGTCACCCGCAGCGCGAAGAATGGCATTCCCTCCTTGCGGATATGGGACGGAATCTCTTCCTCCGCCGCCATTCCGATATGGAATGCGACGCTTCCGTAGTTCGTGAATTTGACCGCATTGGACATCAGGTTGCGGATAATCTGCATGACCCGGTGCCCATCTGTCACCAGGCTGTCCGGCACGTTCTCATCCATATGGACTTCAAGCCGGAGGCCTTTTTGCGAAGCGATCTCGGAGAAGCTGTCACGGATATAGGCTATCAGCTCCGACAAATGCACCTTTTCATAGTTCAGCTGCATTTTGCCCGCGTCAATTTTGGACAAGTCCAAAATCTCGTCAATCATTTTCAACAGATCCGATCCGGACATATGAATCGTACGCGCATACTCGATCTGCTTCGGCTGCAGATTGCCCTCCTTGTTCTCGGAGAGCAGCTGGGACAGGACGAGCAGACTGTTCAGCGGCGTCCGCAATTCATGCGACATGTTCGCCAGGAATTCCGATTTGTACTTGGAGGCGAGCGCAAGCCGGAGCGCCTGGCGCTCCATCTCCTTGCGGGCGCCCTCCAGCTCCTCGTTCTTCTCCTGCGTGGCCAGCATCTGCTCTTCCAGCGCGCGCGTCTTGGCGATGAGTTCCGTATTGTAGTGCTCCAGTTCCTCCTGCTGGCGCTGCAGCACCTCCTCCGACCGCTTCAACGCCTCGGTCTGGGATTCCAGATGCTCATTCGAGCGCCGCATTTCTTCTTGCTGCGTCAGCAGTTCCTCGGACTGGCACTGCAGTTCCTCCGTCAGCGTCTGCGACTCGCGCAGCAATTCCTCGACGCGCAGCCGTCCGGATATGGAGTGGATAATGACGCCCAGCTTGTCCGCCAGCTGCTCAAGCAGCTGCTGCTCCTTGTTCGACAGTGGCGATACGGACGCCAGCTCCAGCACGGCGATGACCGTAGCTTCGAAGATGATCGGGTAGACCACGAGCTCGACCGGGACTGTATCGCAAATCCCGCTCTGGATGCGCAGCGAACTGTTTTTCAAATCATGAATATAGATCGGCTTCTCGTCATGCGCGCACTGTCCGACCAAGCCTTCGCCGACGCGGAAGCCCGTCTCAGCCTGGAGGCGGCCGTTGGCCGCATAGGCGCCGTACAGATGAAGCCAGTCCGGGTTCTTCAGGTCATCCCGGATATACAGCGCCCCGTATTGCGCGCCGAGCGTCGGCACGAACTCGCTTACGAACGTCTCCCCGACCTGGTCCAAGGTCGTCGCACCGTGCAACAGCTCCGTCACGCGGGCGATATTGGCATCCATCCAGGCTTGTTCCTCCTGGACCAACCGGAACTGCTCCTCGCTCCGCTTCCGTCTCTCGATGTCCGCGGCCATCTGCTTGAAGACATGGATGACTTCCCCGATCTCGTCATTCGTATGCGGCTCCAGCTTCTGAATGACGCGCATCCGTCCGCGGGCCAGGCTCCGCATCATGACCGACATCGTGTTCAGATTGCGCGTGACGCTCGGAATGACCCACAGCGTCACTACGGCGGTCACGACAATTCCGAACAGCATAATTGCTGCCGTCCAAGTCAGGGCGGCTTCATACGTATCGGTCGCGGCCGTCACCTGATCTTCCATTATCGCTTCATGGTAGCGGGCCAGATCGCCCAGGCTGTTCAACAAATAGTTCTGATAATCAAGCCCGTACTCATTGCGGAGCTGGTTCGCTTGCTCATACTCGTTATCCATGCTCAGCCGAATTGCATCGATCACGAATTGGTCGTACCGGCCCCATTCGTGAAGCGCCGCCTCCACCATCTGCTTCTCCTCGGCCTTGGCCGCTTGCCGGGTCAGCTCTTCCAGCCAGCGATTGATCCGCTCCTTGTAGCCGTCGACCTTATCCAGCACTTCTCTGCCGGTCTGATCCGCCTTGTCCGGATTGAGCAGCTCGGTCACCAGGTCACGGGCAATCGCATTGGCATCGTCCCGCGCCGCCAGCGCCAGCTCAACCTTCCGGAAGCTGTCCCGGTAGAAATGATCGAGGTCTTGCTTCAGGCCGCCCATCTGGGCAAACGAATACCCGCCCAATGCGAGAATGATGATCATGAACATGACATAGCCGATGATGAGCTTCGTACGCAGCTTCAACGCTTGCTCCCCCTCTGCTTAATGAATGTCGACCCATACGAGGCATTTGTCGTCCTCGCTCTCTTCTCCGGGCGGGTGGAGCAGTTCGTCCCAGGCTTGGCTTTTCAAGGATGGTTCTTGCTTCAACAGCGCTCCTATCCGCTCCATCACACTCTCCACGGTTGCGCCGGCCGATTCCAGCAGCCCGTCGGTATACAGTGCGATTCTCGCCCGCGAATCGAATTTCAGCACATGGGTATCCACTTCCAGCTCGGCGAACATGCCGACAGGATAGCCTGTCGACTCGAGCGTCACCATCCGGCCGTCCTCCATCATGACGATTCCCGGCGGGTGGCCCGCATTGGCATATTGGATCGTGCGATCGTTCGTATCGACGACGACATAGAGCGCCGTCATGTAGTACAGCATCAGATTCCCGTTCATATGAAGCTGGTGGAACTTCGTGTTCAACCGCTTCAACACCATGTCCGGCTGCTCGGTCTGCACCACCGCGTCTCTCAGGACCGAGGCGATGAACATGCACAGCAGCGCGGAGGAGACGCCATGCCCCATCATATCGATAATCATGATGCCGTACCGGCCTTCCCCCAGCTTGAACCAGGCATACAGATCTCCAGCCAGCTCCTCGGACGGCTGATAGAGGGCGTCTATCGTAATCCGCTCATCGGAGAGCGGCTCCGTCAGCACCGAGCTCTGGACCCGGGCGGCGAGGCGCAGCTCCTCCCGGATATGGCGATCGCGTTCCTTATGCCAGTCCTTCTCCTGCTTCAAGCGAAGGGCAAGCCGGATGCGGGCGAGCAGCTCGATGCGGTTGATCGGCTTCGTCACGTAGTCGGCCGCTCCTGCGTCCAGCGCTTCGGCCAGCATATGCGAATCGCCGATCGCCGTCACGATAATGATCGGAATATCCCGCAGCTCGGAATACTGCTGAATGGTCCGGCATGCCTCCAGCCCGTCAATCTCAGGCATCATCATATCCAGCAAAATGAGATCAACATCCGGCACATAAAGCGGACCTACCGGCCCTTCCAGCCCTAACACCTCGTACATTTCCCGCGCTGAAGAGGCGGATTGCACCCTCGTATAGCCTGCCTTCCGAAGGATCTCCCGAATCAGCATCACATTGGTCGGATTATCGTCGACAACAAGTACGTTCAACATACTACTCCTCCCCTCAATCGACAGCATTCCACTGCCCGAACACTTACAATCTCTACCTTCCAATATAACGGAAACGCGGCCGCTTTCGCACCCCTTTTTATGCCATAGGATCCAGTCGTATTCCCGTTCAGATCGGAAAAGCCGGCTAACGTAACCGTTAGGCCGGCTGGATAACTAGCTTCGTTGTCTCCACAGCTGCCATGCGCGAATCCCAAGATCGACCCAGGCCTTCCAATCGTCCCCGCCCTGCTTCGCCGTCGCTCCCGGTTGCGGGTGCTCTGCGGCTGCGGCCGTGAGCGGCAGTGCGGAAGCCGCGCTTGCTCCGGGCACTCCGTCCTGCACCGGAGAAGCGGCCTGTCCGCCAGGTGCCGGGCTGCCCGCATAAGAGCCTCCCGGGTCCGCCGGCTGGCTGCCCGGTGCCGGCCCGTCCCCGCGTTTCTTCTCGAAGCGCCTCGCCGCTTTGCGAACGCCGCTGACGAAGCCGACCGAGATTTGCTTCGCGGCCAGCGTCAATTCATTCAAGGCTTCTCCGGCATTCTGCACCGAATCCGCCACAGGCTCGATCTTCTTCAATTGTCCCTGTAATTCCTCGGTCATATGGTTGGCATTCCGCGCGATCGCCTGCAGATCCCCGCTCAGCATCTGCACGGTCTGCTGCACATCCTCCATCGTCCTAGACACCTCGTCGAGCGACTGCTTGGCCGACCGCAGCGTCTGGATCAGGAAGACGACCAACACGGCAAAGGCCAGCGCCGCAATCAGCGCGCTGATTTCAACTAGCATAACATCTCCGCCTTTCTCTCTCTGTAAACATGTGAACCTCATCATCTATTTGCAAAACGGATGTGCATGTTGTCCATGAAATCATCCATTTAGTACCCGTATGGGCCGCTTGTGAAACAGTTTTCTTTATTTGTGCAGCCGTGTCTGCCCCGCAATGCAGCAAAGGACGCCTTCCGACGAAGAAGGCGTCCTTTGTATTGTACCGCATTTACGGGCAAAAAAGTGTGAAAGCTTGTTCATATTTTTCATGGGGATCACTCGCTATATATCCTCGCGATGCGCCTGGCGCTCCTCATAGAACCGCTTCCGGTTCCATTGGCCGAGCCAGCGGGAGGATAGGACGCCCGCAGTCATCGAGCCGTTCACATTCAAGGCCGTCCGTCCCATGTCAATCAGCGGCTCGACGCTAATCAGCAGCCCCGCCAGCGCGACCGGCAAGTTCATCGAGGACAGCACAATCAGCGCGGCGAAGGTCGCTCCACCACCAACCCCGGCGACGCCGAACGAGCTAATGGCAACAACCGCGACCAGCTGCAGCAAAAATCCAAGGTTGTACGGATCGATGCCCGCGCTCGGGGCGATCATGACGGCCAACATCGCCGGGTAGATACCGGCGCAGCCGTTCTGCCCCATCGAGGCGCCGAACGAGGCGCTGAAGTTGGCGAAGCTCTCCGGCACGCCGAGCCGATTGACCTGCATCTCGATGTTGATCGGAATCGAGCCTGCGCTGGTGCGGGAGGTGAACGCGAAGACGAGCGCCGGCAGCGCCCCGGTCACATACCGGAGCGGCGAAATGCCGGACAGCGCCAAGAACAGCAGGTGCAGGCAGAACATGATGACGAGCGCCACATACGAAGCGATGACGAATTTCCCGAGCTTCCATATTTCTGACGGCGCCGTCGTGGCCACCACGACGGCCATCAGCGACATCACGCCATAAGGGGTCAGCCTCAGCACCAGCGTCACCATCCGCATGACGACGGCATGCAGCGCGTCGATGATGGACATGAAGGCCGCCCCTGTGTCCGGCTTCTTGCGCATCACGCCAAGCGCGGCGACGCCGACGAAGGCCGCGAAGATGACGACGGCGATCGTCGAGGTCCGCCGCTCCCCTGTCATGTCGAGGAACGGATTGGCCGGAATGAATTCAATAATTTGCTGCGGCAGCGTTATCTCACTGACTTCCCCCAGCTTGCTGTCCAAATAGTTGCCGCGCTCAATCTCCTGCGTGCCCGCTTCAATCTCGAACGAGGACAGCTGAAAAACGAGAGCCGTGACGATACCGACCACGGCGGCTACGGCGGTCGTCCCGATCAAGATGCCGATGATGGAGGCGCTCATCTTGCCTACCCCCGCCTTGGCCTTCACATGAATGATGGCGGATATGATGGATACGATAATGAGCGGCATGACGACCATTTGCAGCAGCCGCACATAGCCGACGCCGATGATCTCGAACCAGTCGGCCGCCTGCTCCACAATGGCGCTGTCCGGGCCATGGAGCCATTGCAGCACCGCCCCGTATACAATTCCAAGACCAAGACCCGTGAAGACCCGCTTCGTAAAAGAGACATGCTTGCGCTGCATGCGGTACAACAGCACCACCAGGCCCAGCATAATGATGGCGTGAAGCGCTACCCACCATCCGACTGTCATCCACATCACTCCCCTGTCCTGGTTCAAATCGCTGGAGCAGCCGTTTGCCGGTCCCCTGCGTTTTTATTACTGCCCAATTCGGGAACAGTTATCCAGCGCAGGCAAGTGATGCATGCAATGTAAGGCCTGTTATTGGATGGCGCCCGTGCATTTTTACCGGGTCAAAGACAGCCCCAGCTTCATCACCCAGCCGTCAGCATTGAAGTCGAACTCCTTGACCTTCACCCAATCCGGCAGCTCCGCCGCGATCGGGAATTCCATCGGCTTCAGATTCAGCCAAGACTCTGGAATCTCCCAGCCCTTCATGCGCACCGACTGCGGAACCGCGCGCACGCTCTGCTGCTCCGAGTTCCATTCCATATCATAGAGAATGTTCGCTTCAGCCCGGATGCCCGGGAACGGCTCCATCTGCACCTGCGCCTCCAGGCCGCCCGGCTGCAGATGGATCCGCATGCCGTCCAGCTTCCACAATTTCATATAAGATCGGTACGGCTCCGTCTTCTGCATCCCTTGAATCGCGAGCGCATTGATCTCGTCCTCATTCAGCTGCAAGGACAAGGAACGGTTCTTCACCATCTGCTCCAGCTTGCCGAGGATCGATACCTCGACATGGCCCGGCCACCCAATCTTATCCGCCGGCCGAATATAGAATATAAAAGCAACGCTTGCGATAATCACGAATAAGATCAGGAAGGCAATCGTTCTCCCCAGCCATTTCCAACCTTTTTTCATGCAATCTCCTCCCTCTCCTTCTATTTAACCAGCGGGAAGGCCCTGTTTCAATCCGAATTGCCCACGGTTACATAGTGTACAAGCAACTATGAATAGACGGCGTCCCGTCTATGTCACCCCTGTAAACCATACCATTGTATAACCATGAGAGAGGAGACTTCAATGATGAAGAAAATATCGGCAGTGTTGGCACTGACTGCAGCCTTAAGCGCCTTCTCGGCTACGGCGGCGTGGGCCGCGGAATCTGAGGAACAAGTGGTTCCCGGCGCGGTCGGCAAGACGACGAAGCAAATCGATCTCGACGAGTCCGTCCCGTTCTATACGTTTCCGGGCGGGAAGCGGATGGGGGCGCTGGGGCCCCAGGTCGTCAAGATTGAAGAATCGGTCGTGGATCAGGACAACCGGACCTGGCATAGAGCATTGACCTGGATCGGATACGGCTACTTCAAGGATCCGAGCGCTTCCTACAAGACGATCGTGCTGCCTGACAAGACGGCCTTCTACGATAAAGTAAACGGCGAGCGGCTCGGACTTCTCGGCCGCCAGACCGTAAACGTGATCAATGAACAGGTCGACGACTCCGGGTTCGTCTGGTATCAGCTTCATACTTATAAGGGCAAGGCCTGGGTCATATCCCCAAGCCAGGAGAAGCAGAAGGCCAAGCTGACGAAGGAGACTGCGTTGTATGACCAAGTCAATGGCCGCAAGGCAGGCGCGCTCTCCCCGCAGACCGTGAACGTGTCAGAAGTCCGCTACGACGGAAATAATCAGCGCTGGGGCAAGGTGTTCACCTGGAAAGGCGACTTGTGGATCAAGTGGTAGTATACATAGAAGGCGATGCCGTCTGGACATCGCCTCTTGTCATTGGATATTGGCAGGCTACGGCAGCAGCGGCCCGCAGCATTGCTTGAACTTGCGTCCGCTGCCGCACACGCAAGGTTCATTGCGCCCAGGGAGCGGACGGCCGGTCCCGCGGAGCCGCAGCAGCTCCTGCAGGCGGATCTTCCGGCCCAGCGTGGCGATGCGCTCTCCCGCATGCGCATACAGCATCCGGTAGCTCTCGCAGAAATAGTCGGTATGTCCTTCCCACACGCCATCGCGATCGATCCGGTTGCGCGGGCAGCCGCCATGGCAGTAGCTCCAATATTCGCATGCGCGGCAAGCGTCCGGCACCTCCTTCTTCATCTGATGGAATTGCTGCCAGCTCGGATGGCGGGAC
Source organism: Paenibacillus thiaminolyticus (assembly GCF_003591545.1). Classification (GTDB taxonomy): domain Bacteria; phylum Bacillota; class Bacilli; order Paenibacillales; family Paenibacillaceae; genus Paenibacillus_B; species Paenibacillus_B thiaminolyticus_A. The sequence goes on along the minus strand of NZ_QYZD01000003.1, from coordinate 269,851 downwards.
AAGGAGGCCAGCCGGCCGGTGCCGACGTTGCCGAGCCGGTAGCGGTTATGCAGGAAGAAGTCGCACGGATAGGCATCCCCGTTCGGCTCCAGCACGAGCGCCGAGGGGCAGGATTCGCGATGAGTGCACATTTCCGGCTCTAGGCCCAATTCGGCCTGGAGGACGTTGTCGAACATGCGGACGGAGAAGAGCGGCTCCCCGCCGTTGTACCATTTATCGAAGGCTTCGCACAAAAAATGTCCGTACTGCTCCGGTGTAATCGTATAAATGCCGGGCGCGTCAACATTCTGGGAGCGGAAATCCATGCACGGTATGAACTGGACATGCGTAAACCGCTCCGCCGCGAAGAAATCCATCAGTGCGGCCGCCTCGCCCACATTGTCCTCGTGGATGACGGTCAATATATTATAGTCCACGCCTGCCTGGCGCAAATGATCGATTCCGCGCATGACGGCCTGATAGGAGCCCGCTCCCGATCCGGTGACGCGGTGCTTGTCGTGAATCGGCTGCGGACCATCCAGACTGACGCCGATCAGGAAGGCGTATTGCTTGAAAAAGGCCGCCCACTCCGCATCGAGCAGCGTGCCGTTCGTCTGCAGCGCATTGCTGATCACCGTGCGCGGCGGCGCATAGGCCGCCTGCAGCCTGACGACCTGCTCGAAGAAGGGCTTGCCGGCGAGCAGCGGTTCTCCTCCTTGCCAGGCAAATGAGGCGACCCCCTGCGATTGCTCCATCCATTGGCGGATGAACGTATCCAGCATATCGTCATCAATCCGCTGAAGCGTGTGGCCAGGCCGTCCCTGGCAGGAACTGTAGTAACAGTAGTCGCAGGCTAGATTGCAATCCTCGGACACGGTCTTCCACATGACACCAGTGAATGGATGGCGGGCGATGTCTCTCACGTCAACGTTCATAGGCTGTGCCCCCTTAATCTGTAGATGTGGCCGGCTTCACCAGCTGTCCCATCTACAATATCCTTATTTTTGAACGATTCGCTAGGAACAAGGTCATATGCCGGCGGGTGCATACGCCCTTTATCGCCATGTCGTCTGCGCTTCATCAATGCAGTTCGGGGGATCGGTCGAAGATTCTGCGGATCTGGGCTATCACCCAGACGACCGTTACAACCATCATCATGTCGAAGCTGACGTTGAACAGGAACAAATGCTTGCCCAAATCCGCCTCGCCGTCCCCCACAAGCGGCACCGCCACCGCGATAATGGCCACGAAACCGATGACCAGCGCTGCGTCGACTACATGCTTCGCATATCGTCTGCGGGTATACTCCCTGAGCGCGACACCTATATATAGAAGGAAAAAAACAAGATAAAAAGCGAAGCGCTGCGGGAGCAGGCCCTTCTTCGTCTCGCTCCAGACGCTGTATGTATACGACAGTGCGCCCCGAGGCTTGCCGGCCTCTGGCTCGTAATTGCCCAGGTAGTACGGCCGAATCATCGCGGCCTGAGAAGAGGCGGCCTCCAGCTTATCGATCATCCGCCCGGGGTGGCGCATATAGTATGCAGCCACATCGACATGCCCGAGCCGAGAATAGACATGCTCCGTCAATTCCGGATCGTCCTGTGGGATCGGCACATCCTTCTGGAAGTAATTCGTGCCGGCGAGCGGGGCGAATTTGTCCGGAATGCCCAACTCCTTCAGATCTTTCTCCACATGAGGCGAGTCTTTCAATATTCCGTAAAAAATCGTCTGATACAGGTTAATCTGCTTCAGCTCCTGCGGCGCATAGGCATACATCAATACGGACACGGCCAGTATCGACACCGAGCCGGCAATGACCGTGCTCCTCCAGCTCCGCTCCGGACGCGTCCGGTATAACCGGAAGGCGAAGAGGATGAAGACGAGGCCGATCGGCGCATTCTGCAGCTTGGATGCGGATAGAATCAGGACGGAGACGAAGAACAGAACGACCCAGCCGATGGAAGGCTTGCGGCGCGATGCTAGCACGAAGGACGTTCCGGATGCAAGAAGCAAGAAGATAAGGGAAACCGGCTCGCCGAAAAATGATTGGAAATACGCCACATAGCCAATATCGAAGAAGATAAACAGCAGGCAGAGCGCGACGGTCAATTGCAGCCAGCGCTGTCCGGAACAGGCGTATCGGAGAATAAGGAACAGCGCCGCCAGCAGCAGGGCGGCATAGATCGCTCCCATCGCTTCCAGTGGAAACGAAGCGGAACTCCATACCCGCCCGAGCAACCCGGCCAGGAAGACGAACAGCGCTTGGGATGACCAATAGTTCAAGGAGAAGGGGCCGTAGTCATAGCGCGAGTGGCTGTATCCGAAATATTTTTGTTCATAGGTGAACTTGTCGCTCAGCGGGGCAATGCCGCCGCTGCCCACAATCCGTTCGAAGTCGCCGTTGTTCGCGACTCCGATAAACGGGGGACTGAACAGAATTACGATGAGAATAAGCGCGCCTATTCCCATGGCTCCCCACGTTACCCAATCTTTCTGCTTCATGACTGAATCACTCTCCCGTGTGGAAATCGCTATTGTTGCTTGCTATTTGACGCCGGCTTCGATAGGCGGGGTGTCGTCCTCCCCGTCGCTTGTCCGGGCGAAGGTGATGCCCCGGTGAAGCCGGAACGAGGCGGCGGTATAGATCGCCGCTTCCCCCAATATGGCCGCATACGGCTCCCAAGGCGAAGCCCAAGCGGGCAGCAGGAGGGCCGCCAGGGCAGACATCGCCGGATGCAGCGCCTGATACGCCAACCCGTAACAGAACAGCGCGATGGCGATGAACCGGAGCAAGCTTGGCAGCCATTGCCCCCGATAGCGGAACGTGTAGCGTCGGTTCAGAATATAGCTCATTCCTACGCCGACCGAGTTGCCCGCGAATGTCGCATGAAAATGGCTCCAACCGGCATACAGCAGCACATACGCCGTGCCGAGCCCGACCAGCGTGTTCACGGCTCCGACGGCGGCATAGCGGCCGAACAAGCGGGCGCCGCCCCGCACGGCGAGCTTCGCGCCGCTCACTCCGCCCACCCCGTTCCATAGGCCCGGAGCGGCTGCTCGATCACCGGCTTGTCCGCCAGCACCTGCTCAATAATGTACGGCGGACGCCGCTTGACCTCGGAATAGATCTTGCCGATGTATTCCCCGACCACCCCCAGGCCGAGCAATTGAACGCTTCCGACGAACCAGACGGACAGCATCAAGGAGGTCCATCCGGATACGGTCTGTCCCAGCAGCTTGGACAGGAGGGCGTAGAGACCCGCCAGCGCGCTTGCGCCCAGGCTGACGAAGCCAAGCGCAGTGACGAGCCGCATCGGCTTCATGCTGAATGACGTAATGCCGTCCCAGGCAAACGACAGCATTTTGCGAAGCGGATACTTGGTCACGCCCGCGGCCCGCTCCAATCTCCGGTAGGACACGACGGAAGACGGGAAGCCGATGAGCGGCACGATGCCGCGCAGGAACAGATTGGACTCGGGGAACTGGCTCAGGTAGTCGAGGGCACGGCGGCTCATCAGCCGGTAATCGGCATGATTGTAGACAAGCGGAATGCCCATCCTCCGCATCAGCTTATAGAAAAATTCGGCGCTCCACCGCTTGAAATACGTATCGTTATCCCGGTTGTCCCTTACGCCGTACACAATATCGCAGCCGTCGCGGAACTGCTCGACGAATTGCCTCACGACGGCGACATCGTCCTGCAGATCGGCGTCAAGGGAGACGACGCAATCGGCAAAATTTTTGGCATACATCAGCCCGGCGAGCAGCGCCTTCTGATGTCCGGCATTGCGGGACAGCTTCAATCCGGCAATCCAACGGTTCCGTTCCCGCTCCTGGACGATGGTCAGCCAGGTCGCATCTCTGCTGCCGTCATCGACCAGCAATATCCGGCTCTCCGCGGAGACGACGCGGTCCTGAACCAAGCGGGACAGGACGCCGGTCAACGTCTGCATCGTGAGGGGAAGCACCGCCTCTTCGTTATAGCAAGGAACAACCATATACAAAATTGGTGTTGTAGTCATAACAGCTTCCTTCGGGGAAGGAATTCATTTCCTCCTTAGTATACAAACATTTTCCATTATATTCTATAACATGAAATCGTTTTTTCAAAATTTAGGGATTTATGTCGTTAATTCTGGCCCTTTTCGACAGCAATTTCGGGAAACAACGCGAGTCATACTAAGGATCTGAAAGCGCTTTAAATTTCTTTTTTCTTTTGGTTGGACACCTATTATAATGAAAAAAATACTTCCCGATGTATGCATGAGCTTCTTCTCGGCCCCAAAAGTTAAATCGCTTACATTTTATCCATAACCGATATTCCCTACCCTTCTTCCCGTGATATGCTGATCCGCCTGATTTCTAGACTTGCTTGATTACCTGATTTGTCAGATTTGTATGATTTGTCTGATTGTCAGATCTTCTAGGTTGCCTGAATTTTGTGAGTTATCTGAGCTGCTTGAGTTACCTGATTACCTGAGCTATCTGATACTATCTGGGCTATCTGGGCTATCTGAGCTATCTGAGCTACCAGAGTTGAACTGCCCATTTGATCTCGCCAGGTTTACTTTCCCCCTGCATAATCCTCCAATCATGAACGCACCGCCATCGGCATAGCTTGAAGTTAAACCGATTTAATTTTCTTGTATAAAAATTGAATCGCTTCAACTTTATAAATTGAAAGGAGTCGTCTCGCTTCTGAAAGTCAGTAAAATGGCTTCTCTGCCTTACCCTGCTTTTCGGCTCAGTTCAGACCCTATTTGTCATGTCTGAGAAGACGGTGTCTACGGCGGCCGTCAATCGTCCGTTCCCGCAGCATCAATCGTACACGTCAGGTGTCATTAAGCCAAATCACGAAACAGAGCCAGCTGGACAATGAAGTGAAGCGGCTGTATAACGAATGGAAGGCCCATACCGCTCGTGTCCTACTATGATCTTCCGTTCTCCACACCATTCGCCGTCAGCGCCATGATCGATTCCAGCAATCAGGCATGGCTCAATTCCTTATGGAGCAACACGACCTCGAAGTCGACTAACGGCGGCACATACTTCGGCAACAGCATCCGCCTGCTCAGCCTTATCGTCGTCTCCGGCAACTGGTGGACCCCGTAACTTGAACGCATCGTCTAGGGGCTGTCCCATGAAGTGATATGCTCCTCTTACAGTTGACAGGTGAAATCATAAAACCTGTGTAAGGGGAGCATAGCAGAAGTAGTTTGTAGCTACAGGGAGACAGCCCCTTCTTCTCACAGCTCGACGTGCTGAAAAAACTGCGAAATTACAGTTATTCCTTTGTGACGTTTACTCCATTACAGCGATTCCTGCAAAACTGCATGAATTTCACCCATCCCATTCGATTTTAAGGAAAAATCTTCAAAAAGGATGCGCTTTTGCAGGACTTTCATCAGATAGCGGCTGAACTAGTGTAAATTCCTGTATAAACGCAGGATTTCGCTGCCCCATCCTTTTCCCGCCGCTTTGACGCCGCCGATTTTTTACGTCCCAATCGTTCCTGTTGACCGTCTTACCCTGCGACATGATTATAGGACCACTTGTTGTTCTACGGGGGCAAAGTCAAATGTTCGGGCAGTGCCAAGGGTTCAATTTCATGCTTCAGTCCTTCTCTTCTTAGGCCTTAGGCACACTATCCCATCGACTCAGCACCGGGTACAGGCGCTGTGTTCTTCCTTATATCCACTCTCCCAATCGTTCAGAAGCGGCCGAGGCGAATCCTGATTCTTTTTCTTACTATATAAATGGCCCTCCGATCTCCCAGCGGCGCGTGCAGCAACGCTCCCATCATGGCAGCCGGATAGGACGCCTTGCAGCTTACTTCGAAGTATGGTTAGTCCGCGGCGAACTCCTCTTGCTGAACCGATGGGATAGTGAAGCTAAGGGCAGGAGAAGGTGCATTTTCTTCAAAATAAAGCAGCCTTTGTGCAGGTTGAAGCAGGCCCAAACTTAAAAACCGCCCGCTGCTTGCATCCGCAAGCAACAGGCGGTTATCATCCGTTGATTCTTGTCGTTCTAACCTTTACTCACACAGCTCTGTTATCAGCTTGAACAGCAAGCTGCTCGACAGTAGCGCGAAGCATCCGCTCGCCTCTCTGGCGATCTGCTGATGCTCTAACGTGTATCCCATACAATCGAGCACGATGATTCCGGCGCCCGCAGCTCTCAGCTCCTGTGCGGCGGCCGCAAGCTGCTCGCGCGTCGCCGTGTAGGGAGAAGCGGCTGCCGTCGTAATCGCGGCGCCGAACGCGCCCCATTTCTGGCGCATCTCCTCCGCTTGCTCCGCCAGCGGAATGATTAGGCCAATCTGCGTCCCGCCGGCCAGCTTCGCAATCGCGGGCGTCAGTATCCGCTCCGGTTCAATCAACAACGCCCGTTCAGCGGCAAGATGGCGGAAGGCGCCGGTGCAGAGCAGAATGATAACTTGGCAGCCCAACCGTTCGCACTCGTCAATCAAGCGCTGCATTGCTGTTTCCGTTTTGGCCGCGGACAAGACAACGGATTGACCATCAGCCAACCGTGTCGTCAGGACGAATTCGTCCTGCTGCGGGCCAAGCTCGCGCTCGATCTCCGCCACCGTCATGCCGTCGAGCACGCCAAGCTGAATGACATCCGCACAAGGCGCCAGCCAGCGCTCAATCAATGGCTGCACATCCGTTCGCGGCGCTTGTCCTATCGTAATGAGACCTATTTTGACGCGTTGCCGGGTATCGCTTCGTTCCATGCGGCTGCCTCCTTTCTCTCTTGCGGCGGGCGGAGCCTAAAGCAAAACGATGAACTCCACGCAGGGTCTGAGATTATACTGTTTTCCCCAACGTCTGCAGGGCATTCATCGGCCCATACAGGTTGAGCATATGGTCGAACTCCTCCTTATTATAGAAGGAACAGACTTCATTCGTGAATTCCTTGGCGACTTCCACCGCGAAGCGTGCGGCGAGCGCGATATCGACTTCATGGCTTGCTCCCGTCCCGCAGCCGGGCACTGTCGATTGCGCGGTAATCGCGACGCCGACGACCGGCGCGGCGGTCGTCACGCAAGGCTGCAGGATGCTGTTAATATGATACAGCCCGTTGCCGTACGGCGTAATGTCCTGCGTCGTCACAGGGAATGTGACCGGAAGCTGTCCGGTCGTCATCTCCATGACGCGAAGCAGATCGTCGCTAACGCGCAGGATGTAGCCTTCCTTCACCGTCGGGGAAATGGCGATTCCTTTGTGATTGATGACACGGTTGCCCTTCGTCGTGTCGATGGACAAGACCGCTTCCATCTCGTCCAGCACCTCGTATTCGTTCATCGTCGCAATATCAACGGGCGAATCCATGAAATCGACCGGCTCATGCGGCAAGGTAGGCGCGTCCGGGCAGATGTGGGTCGTAATGTATACATCCCCTTTTAACCGGTCGCCCTTCTCGCTCATGTCGGCCAGCTTCAATGCGGCCGACAGCGCCGCAATCGCGCCGTCGCCATCGGAGACGAGCCCGATGCGCTGCGGCCGGGCGCCCAGGCCGCCCAGCCGGCCGACGATGCCGAAGCTCGGCGCTTGTCCGCCCCCGTGCTTGCCTTCCGTCCCCGGGATAAGGATGCGGATGAAATCCGTAAATCCCTTCTCGCCATGAACCCGTTGGACGCTTACGTCAGCCAGCGGATAAGGCTGGAACAGCTCCTTCACCGCCTCGCCGGATGTAAATGCATTGTCTACCGCTTCATAGATTCGCAACGTTTGCAGTAAAGCCATGATTCTCTCTCCCTTTCCGCTCGATCTCATAGTTGTCGATATCATAGTTACATTGCAACGAAATCGGGCAGCATCTCTGCCGGGCCTGCCTTAGATATGATGGCAAGCCACCCAATGCCCTTCATCCGCCTCCTGCCATTCCGGCTGGATGGTGCGGCAGCGCTCCGACGCAATCGGGCAGCGAAGATGGAAGGCGCAGCCTTGCGGTGGATTTTTGGCGCTCGGCACTTCGCCGGACAAGACGATGCGCTCCTTCTTGGCCTTCGGGTTCGGCACAGGCACCGCCGACATGAGCGCCTTCGTATAAGGATGGAGCGGATTCGCATACAGCTTCCGCTTCGGCGCCAGCTCGACCATTTTGCCAAGATACATGACGCCGACCCGTGTGCACAGGAACTTCACGACCGATAAATCATGAGAAATGAACATATAGGTCAGCTTCTCTTGCTCCTGCAAATCCTGCATCAGGTTGAGCACCTGCGACTGAATCGATACGTCCAGCGCCGAGACCGGCTCGTCGCAGACGATGAACTTCGGGTTGAGCGCCAGGGCGCGGGCAATGCCGACACGCTGCCGCTGGCCGCCCGAAAATTCATGCGGAAAACGGTTCGCTTGAAATGCGGACAGTCCTACCCGCTCCATCAGTTCCTGCACCCGCTGCTTCCGCTCCGGGGACCGCATCGACAGATGCGTCTGCAGCGGCTCCTCCAGGATGCGCTGAACGGTCCAGCGCGGGTCCAGCGACGCGTACGGATCCTGGAAGATCATGCTCATCTCGGGGCGAAGCTGGCGCAGTTCCTTCGGAGAGAGCGCCATAAGATTGCGGCCTTGGAACAAGACTTCACCTTCCGTCGGTTCAATCAAGCGCAAGACGGAGCGGCCTGTCGTCGACTTGCCGCAGCCGGATTCGCCGACGATGCCGAATGTCTCTCCTTCATAAATATCGAAGTTCAAGCCATCCACCGATTTCACGGATCCGACCTGCTTATTCAGCAGCCCTTTGCGAATCGGATAATGCTTCTTCAGATTGCGCACTTGCAGCAATGCCGTCATCGCGCCACCCCCTTCTCGACGAGCAGACAGCGGCAGCGATGGCCGCCGCCCAAGTCTGTCAGCGCGGGCTGCGCCTGATCGCACGCTTCCGTCCGGTATTTGCAGCGCGGGGCGAAGCGGCAGCCCGGCGGCATCTGCAGCGGACTCGGCACCGCTCCGGGTATCGACTCCAGCCGCTCCTGTTCCCCGGCGAGCTGCGGCAGCGAGGCCAGCAGCCCCTGCGTATACGGATGCTGCGGCGATTCGAAGAGCGTATCCACATCCGCCTCCTCCACAACCTGTCCCGCGTACATGACGACGACGCGATGGCACATCTCAGCGACGACGCCGAGGTCGTGGGTAATGAGCAGGATGGACGTCTTCTCTTCCTCCTGCAGCTGCCGCATCAAATCCAAAATTTGCGCTTGTATGGTCACGTCAAGCGCCGTCGTCGGCTCATCCGCGATCAGCACCTCCGGATTGCAGGACATCGCCATCGCGATCATGACCCGCTGGCGCATCCCGCCCGAGAGTTGGTGCGGATATTCCTGCGCCACCGACTCGGGATGCGGGATGCCGACCTTGTGCAGCATGTCGACGGCATGCCGCATCGCTTCCTTGCGCTTCACCTTCTTATGAAGCTGAATGGCCTCGGCCAATTGATCGCCGATTCGGAACACCGGATTGAGCGATGTCATCGGCTCCTGGAAGATCATCGCGATCCGGTTGCCGCGAATGGACCTCATATGCTTCTCCGGGACTTGCAACAGGTCGTTCCCGTGGAACTGAATGCGTCCGCCCTTCACCCGGCCGATTTTCTTCGGGAGAAGTCCCATGATGGACAAGGAGGTGACGCTTTTGCCGCAGCCCGATTCGCCGACAACGCCGAGCGTCTCGCCTTGGTGCACGTGGAAGCTTACGCCATCCACCGCCTTGAAGACGCCCCCGTTCGTTACAAATTCCGTTTCCAGCTTTTCGACTGCCAGCACCGGTTCCATATTACTCACCACCCAGGTAGCTGAGCGCCGTCAGCGTGTACACCTTGGCTGCGTCCACCACGTCCTGCACCGGCGCCTTCTCATTGAAGCCATGAATGGTCGACAGCTCGGCCGGACCGTATTGCAGCACCGGAATGCCGGCGCTGCGGAAATGCCGCGCATCGCTGGAAGCCCATTGCAGGACGCCGTAGCCTTCTTCCTGCTTCACGTCGCAAATATGCTGCACGAGCTCCTCCACGATCGGATCCGTCGGCGGCGTCCAGTTCGCTAGCCCCTGGAAGCCTTCCGGATGAAGCTCCGTCTCGATCCCGATGTCGGACAGCAGCCGCTTCGCCTCGTCCAGCACCTGAGCCGGCTCGACGCCGAACGGCAGGCGGGTATCGACGCTGACCGTGCAGCGGTCAGGCACGACGTTCGTCTTCGTTCCGCCTTCGATCAGGCCGACATTGACCGACACACGATCGATGATGGCGGAGAAATCGGCATTTTCTTTTTCCGCGATATAACGCTTCGTCACTTCGATAATATCCTTCACTTCCTCTGGCAGCTCGACCGGATAATGATGCAGTTGCTGCAGCGCCTGAACGGCTGCGGCCGCCTTCATAATCGCATTGTCGCCGAGGAGGGGAGACAGGCTGCCGTGGCCCGGCGTGCCTGTCACCGTGAAGTTGAACCAGCAGCTTCCCTTCTGCCCGATCGTCGGATGCAGCGGATGCGACGGCTCGGCGATAACCGCCGCCGTGCCATGGATCAGCTTCCGCTCGAACACCCACGGCACGCCGAGATGCCCGCCGGTCTCCTCATCCGGCACGATGAGCAGCGACACTCTGCCTTTGAGCGGAACCTGCAGCTCCTTCAGCAGCTTCACGCTGAAGATAAGCCCGGCCAAGCCGCACTTCATGTCGCTGGCCCCGCGTCCGAGCACATAGCCGTCCCGCACTTCGCCGGAGAATGGATCGAAATCCCAGCGGGAGCGGTCGCCTGCCGGCACGACATCGGTATGGCCGCAATAGATCAAATGGCGTTCCGATGCCGATTCATCGCCGATCGTCGCAATCAGATTGAGCATGTTGTCGCCGGCGTCATACACCTTCGTCTCGATGCCGACCTCGGCCAAGTAGTCGATAATGAATTGGCTGATTTCCCGCGAGTCTCCAGGCGGATTCTCCGTTGGGAATTGAATCAGCTTCGAGCATAAGCCCAGCAATTCGTCCTGGCGCTGTTCCACTTCATCTATCCAGCGTTGCTTCCATTCGTTCACCGTAATCCCCTCCTGTATCCATATCCGTTGCGATCGTTATCTCTTCTCTTATTTAGAAAGCGGGTAGAAACGCAAGCATTCATCCGGGAAGAAAATATACCCCTTCACGTCGTTGTTGAACGCTACGAGACGGTTGTACTCGTACATGTACACATAAGGCATGTCCGCATTGATCAAGCCCTGAATTTCTTCATACATGGCATTGCGCTTCGTCATGTCCGTCTCAACTGCCGCTTGCTTCAGCAGTTCATTGACCTTCGCATTATCGTAATGAACGTAGTTGGACGAGCTCTCGCTATCTACCAGGAATCCGAGATGATATTCCGGATCGTTGACGAACGAGGTCCATTTCGACATGAAGGACTGCACGTTGCCGGTGCGAAGCTGTTCCAGGAACTGCGCGCGCGCCAACTTGTTGATGTTCATCGTGACGCCGATCTTTTTCAGCTCCGCTTGAATGACCGTAGCGGCGTCTTCCCAGTCTTTGAAGCCGGATCCGAGCGTGAAGTCGAAGGAGAAGCCATTCTCGTAGCCCGCTTCCTTCAGCAGTTCCTTCGCTTTGTCCAGGTTATATTCATACTCGTAGCCATTATCGGAAAAGCCCGGCGTATTGCTTGCCACGATACTCTTCATTTGCTTGGCTTGTCCGTACATGACATCCTTCAGAAGCGCATCATACGGAATCGCGTAGGCGATCGCCTGGCGCACCTTCGGATTGTCGAACGGCTTCATGTTATTGTTCAGACCCATGTACAAAATGCGGTTGCTCGCATCAGAGCGCACGGTGAGTGCGGTGTTCTGCTTCAGCGTATCGACATCCTTCGGCGGAATCTCCATGGCCAGGTCGATATCGCCTTTGTCCAGCATCATCGTACGGGAGGAAGCTTCCTTCATGAACTTCATGACGACTTTGTCCAGCTTGGCGCGCTCCTGCCAGTAATCGTCGTTCGCCACGAATACCGCCTCGGAGGAAGGATCCCATTTCTCCAGCTTGAATGGCCCGGATCCTGCCGTCTTCGTCTTCAAAAATTCACTCGCATCCCCTTCGATCGCTTCCGGGTCGATGACGGAGAAGGAGTACATCGCCAAGATTTGCAGGAACATATGGTTCGGGCGCTCCAGCTTCACTTCCACCGTATGGTCGTCCACCTTGCGGTAGGACTCGATGGAGGCTTGCTGATACAGGAATCCGCCCGAGTTCGAGTTTTTGATATGATCGAGCGAGAACACGACCGCATCCGCATTGAGCGGATTGCCGCTATGGAATTTCACGTCCTGGCGCAGCTTGAACGTATACGTCTTCTGGTCATCGGACACGTCCCAAGACTCGGCCAGCATCGGCTTGATTTCTTCCGTGGCGGCGATATCCGCGCCATCTACGTTTTTGACGCCGTACGTGACGAGCTGATCATATGTGGACAGCACCAGCGTATCCGACGTCAGATCGTTCGCTTCCGCCGGATCGAGCGTCTGCCCGCCTTCAGAATAGGCGACGGTCAGCGTTTTGCTTCCGGTCGCGTTCGTTTGCTCGCCTGTACCGGCGGCACTGTCTCCTCCGGACTGGTTCGCCTTCGGCGCGCAGCCCGCAACCAGAGCCAAAATGAGTGTCAATACAAGGGCCATCGTCAAGTTGCTTCGTTTCATCATTGTTTCCTCCCCCTAAATATTCGTCTGAAAATATCGCTTATTTCCGGCTTGTGCGCAGCCGCGGATCAAGTACGTCGCGCAGTCCGTCGCCAAGCAGATTGAAGCCAAGAATGGTTGTTGCGATGGCAAGTCCCGGGAACGTGACCAGCCACCATTCGCCGGTAATAATGTACTCGCGGCCTTCGGATATCATGGCCCCCCATTCCGCCAGCGGCGGACGCACGCCGAGACCGAGGAAGCTCAAGCTCGCCGCCGTCAAGATAGCGAAGCCCATCCCGAGTGTGATGCGGACGAGCAGTGGCGCCAGCGCATTCGGGAAGATATGGCGGACAAGAATGGTGCCATCCTTGACACCAATGGAACGACTCGCCTCCACGAATTCGCGTTCCTTCAAATAGATGGTCTGACTGTACATGAGACGGGCGAACTCCGGAATACCGACGATGCCGACGGCCATCATCGCGCTGACGAGGCCAGGGCCCATGGCTGCCGCGATCGCCATCGCCAGAATGAGCGAAGGGAACGCCAGAAAAATATCCATGACGCGCATGATCACATTCCCGATCCAGCCGCCGTAATAAGCGGCGATGCCGCCGAGAGGAACGCCGATGAAGAAGGAAATTCCGACGGCGATAAGCCCGGTCCAGATCGAAATGCGCGCAGCGTAGACGACACGGCTGAAAATATCCCGGCCGAACTGGTCGGTCCCGAACCAATGCTCCCCGCTCGGGCCTTGCAGCTTCGCATCCAGTTGCGTGGCATCCGGCGCATAGGGCGAGACCAGAGGCGCGGCGATGGCCAGGAGCGTCCACAGCACGATCAGGAAGAGACCGAGCGTGGCAAGCTTGTTGCGAAGGAATAGCTTGCTCCACTGCCGCAGCCCATGCCAGAACTCCTGCAGCATGGACGTATCGCTCGCCGCCGCGATTGCAGCGGACGATGAGGTTGATGCTTTCATCACGGTTGCACCTCCTAAGATGTCATGACATGAGAGATTGATTATTCATAGCGGATGCGCGGATCGATGAAGCCATATATCAGATCGACCAGCAAATTGATGCAGCTGTATACGACGGCGCTAAGCAGCGTGAATGCCTGAATCGGAGCGTAGTCCGTCGCGAGAATCGACTCCGTGACATAGCTTCCGACGCCAGGCCAGGCGAAGATTGTCTCCGTGATGACCGCGCCCCCGAGCAGGTACCCGATCTGGAGACCGACCATCGTAATCGTCGGGATCGAAGCATTGGCCAGAGCATGCTTGTACACGACGGAACGTTCGTTGAGCCCTTTGGCGCGGGCCGTCCGGATATAATCCTGGCCGATGACCTCCAGCATGCTGGAACGCATCATGCGGGCGATGATGGCCATCGTGCCAGCGCTCAGGCAAATGGCCGGAAGAATGAGATGCGATAAGGATTGCTTGAAGGCCACCCAATCAGCCGTAAGCAAGCTGTCTACCAGATATAGTCCGGTAATATTGGTGGGCGGGAGGATATCTCCGCCGATTCGGCCCATAGGAGCAGGCGCAATGCCAAGCTTGGAATAGAAAAACAGGATGAGCAGCAGTCCCAGCCAGAAGACCGGCATGCAGGCGCCGATAAGCGAAAAAACGCGGGAGATGTGATCCACAATCGATTCTTTTTTCGTAGCGGCCACGATGCCTACCGGAATAGCCACCAATAACGCAATCAACAGACTGGCGAATCCAAGCTCAATCGTGGCCGGTAGGCGAACGGCGAAATCCTCTATCACCGTATGTCCCGTGTGCCACGCGATCCCCAGATCCCCTTGCGCCAGCTGCTTGATATAAGCGCCGAACTGAACGTACAGTGGCTCGTTCAGCCCGAGCTGAGCGCGAATGTTCTCTACCACATGCTGCGGCGCTTGCTCTCCGGCAATCATCAGAGCAGGGTCGCCCGGCAGCACTCTGGACAGAATGAACGTGATGAGCACGATGCCGAGCAAGCTTGGAATGAGGTATAACAGACGTCGAGTAATGAATTGTAGCAAGGCAACCCCTCCCCCTTTAAAGCGGTATCTCATTATCTAAATAAAGTGCGGCTGTGTAAAAATGTGAGCATTGGTTACCACATATGCGATATAATATTGCAGCTTTGACGTATTAAAGGGACTTGGTCCAGCAAAATGCGCAAGTATGACTCGCATCTCTCATCGTCAATCCGGTATCTTGGTCCGGCAATCGAAATGGAGCCAAGAATGCGGCGATGACTGTCCAGCATCGGAACGGAAATACCGACGACATCTTCCGTATACTCACCGACAGAAATGCACCAGCCCTCCTCCTTGATTTGCGCCAATTGGGCCCGCAAGCGGAGCGAGTCCGTTATCGTTCGGGAAGTGACGGCTGTCAAGCCTTCCTGAATAATCTCCTCCTGAAGCTCCTCGGATACATAAGCCATCATGACCTTCTGCGAAGCTCCGGCATACAGCGGCGAACGGTCGCCGACCGGAATTAAATATTGAATATCCTTCGAACTGAGGACGATAGATACGCAGACGCCTTCCTTCCCTTCCAGCATATTCAGGTACACCGATTCCCCGGTCGAATTCGCAATCTCCTTCAATATCGGCTGGAAATATTGCTGAATGTTAAGCTGATCGGTGACAACCTTGCCGTACTCCAGCAGCTTTAAGCCGAGATGATATTTCTGCGTGTCTCTGTTCTGAATGAGAAACCCGTGCTGTTCAAACGTACTTACGATGCGATGCACGACCGAGTGGTGCATTCCCAGCTTCTTCGCTAAATCACGTACCCCCCATATCGGATGATCCGATGTAAAGCAATCGAGCAACTCAAGCGATTTGGCCAGCGTCTTGAGCGACACTTCCTCACCTCTTCCCCTTTTTAATCCAGCAAGGCCTCTGTACCGATAATCGAACCACTGTTTCTATAAATAATTTTTCATCATTATAAACGATGCGAACGAAAGATCAACAACTATTTTTTCTTGTTTTTAACATGAGGACATCGCGGTTTTCATGTCCCCTTGTAGTGGACATATGTATATTATGGAAGCACATACCTTACACTTGATGTAATGCCTGCGAGGGTGCCCAAGCCCTTGGCTCAGGAGCCAGTCGAGGGGGAGGTTGCCTCTTTTCGCTCAGGGGCGCTATCCCGTCGAATCAGTAACTTGCCCGATACATGTGGTGTTTTCTTCCTTAACGTCACTATCCCGTAGATTCAGAAGCCGGCCCGGGCTTGTCAGCCTGCTGTTCCTTATAGCCAGTCTCCCATCGGCTCAGGAGCGCGACGGAATGGGTGCCCCTTTCCTCTCAGGGCGCTATCCCGTCGAATCAGTAA
>NZ_QYZD01000003.1:0-253851 GCF_003591545.1 Paenibacillus thiaminolyticus | reverse complement strand
CGCGACGGAATGGGTGCCCCTTTCCTCTCAGGGCGCTATCCCGTCGAATCAGTAACTTGCCCGATACATGCTGCGTTTTTCCTTCCTTAACGTCACTATCCCATAGATTCAGAAGCCGGCTCGGGCTTATCAGCCTGCTGTTCCTTTTAGCCAGTCTCCCATCGGCTCAGGGACGCGACGGAATGGGTGCCCCTTTCCTCTCAGGGCGCTATCCCGTCGAATCAGTAACTTGCCCGATACATGCTGCGTTTTTCCTTCCTTAACGTCACTATCCCATAGATTCAGAAGCCGGCTCGGGCTTGGCCTCCTCCTGCTGCTGCCTTATAGCCAGTCTCCCATCGGCTCAGGGACGCGACGGAATGGGTGCCCCCTTCCTCTCGGGACGCGCCAAGGGGACCCTTCGTTCGTACCACATTGTTGCGAGTACGTCGGCTTGGTTTAATTGCTTGGTCTATCAACTTACTCCATCTACTTGTTCCATCTTTGCTTGTTTCATCTGCTTATTCCATCTGCTTGTTCCATCTGTGAAGTCATATGTGTAATCCATCTGCGTAGTCCCTCTTCGAAGTCCGTCGGCTTTCACTGTCCAATGCGTGTCCTTGCTCCATCGCTTGATCCTTCTGCTTCCCTAGGTGGCCGCGCTTCTCCTTGCTTCAACTGCTTGCCCGCCTGATTGCTCCATCGATCGCTCCGCCTCCTACCGCTTGCCGTTCCTGACTGTTCTTTCGCTTCTGAGCCAATGGGAGAGTGGATCAAAGAGCTGATAGATACACTGGTGCCTGATTCGACAGACCACGCTGCCATTTGTCGCGTACGCCAATTCAACTGCCACAATCCGCGAATAGGGAAGCGGCCGAAATGGCTTACGATTTCCGATATGCAGAAGCCAAGCCGCTCAATCATTTCGACAAAATCTGCCCGCCAGCAAAAAAATCCCTGGCCGACATCCAGTCGGATGCGCATGCCAAGGATTTGACGTACTTCCCAAGGTTTTGTTATAGGGATTAGTTCTGTATGGCCGCTACCGCTGCCTCGTGGAACTGTCGCCGCAGCGCCGCGATTGAGTTGCCCCGGCCGTAATGGACGCGGTTCGTCAGCAGAATCAAAGTAAGATCCTGCTCCGGATCGATCCAGAGGCTCGTTCCGGTGAAGCCCGTATGGCCGAAGCTCAATGGAGACAGCCCCTCCCCGGTAACATCGGCCGGGTCGCCGCGTAGCACCCATCCCAGCCCCCGGTGCGCTCCCGGAATGTCAAGGGTATGGCTTCGCAGCGCTTCCTTGACGGCCTCGCGCGACAAGAGCAGGGATTCCGGGAAGCCCCCTGGCCCAGTGCAGCTCAAGGAAGCGTCCGCCGCCCCGTCTATGTAACTAGCGGCGCCGCCGGCGCTGCCTGCCAAGGCCAGCCACATGCGGGCATACCGCAGCAGATCCGATGCGGTCGAGAACAGGCCCGCGTTGCCTGCCGCTCCGCCAAGTGCATGTGCATTTTCATCGTGCACGAAGCCCCAGCGGTACCCGCCCAGCGCCGCATCGTATTCCGTCGCCGCGATGCGCGGCTTCCATTCCGGCGGCGGGTTGTACCGGCTCGCCGTCATCCCAAGCGGCTGCAGCACCTCGCTCCAGGCCGCTTCATCCAACGGACGCCCGAACTGCTGGCGGATGATGTGCCCGAGGATAATATAACCTAGGCAGCTATAGACGCAGCGCGTCCCTGGCGGACAGTCCAGTTCCATTGCGCAGATCTCCTCATGGATCTGCTGCGGCGTCCAGCCGTGCGAATACAGATCCCGGTGCGCGGGCAAGCCCGAGGTATGGGCCAGCAATTGCCCAATCGTAATCTCCTCCTTCCCCGCAGCGCCAAATGCGGGGAGATGCTGTGCCACCGGATCGACAAGCCGCACTTGGCCCCGATCCATCAAGATGAGCATGAGCGCCAGCGTAACGACGACCTTCGTCAATGACGCGCAGTCATAGATCGTATCCACGCTGGCCGGAATGGAATGCTCCTCGCTCATGAACGCATGCCCGGCAGCATAAGCCGCCGCATGGCCGCGGCGTCCAATGAGCGCCACGCCTCCGGGGATCAATCCCTGCTCTATCGCCTTATCCAGCGGCGACCAAGCGGCCTGCAATCCTTCCTCGCTCAGGCCAAGCTGTCCGGCTGCCGATAGATCCCATTTTTTCATGGCAAAGACCGCCTTCTTGTCGTATTGAATTCAAGCCCTTCCAGAATGACATTCTTACTCCACGGGAAGTTCACGGAAGAGCAAGCTTGCCCATGACGGTGGGACGCGACGCTCCGGTAACGGAAGGAAGCTGATTCGCGATCCCGTGCACAAATTCATTCGCCAGCACGGCGAAAGCAATCGCCTCCTTCGCATCGGCAGGCAAGCCAATCTCATCGGAGCGCTGTATCCGCTGTTCGGGCAGCTCTGCCGCCAGCCATCGCATCATCGTCTCGTTGCGGGCCCCGCCTCCGCTTACGATCACTTCATGGATATCGTGCTCAGGGAATATAAAGTCGCGGTATGCACTCGCGATGGTTCGAACCGTCAGCATCGTGAAGGTAACCACGATATCGGCAGCCGGCAAGCCCCGCGCCAGACCGTCCTGAATCAAAGCCATGGCATAGGCCTCGCCGAACATTTCTCTGCCGGTCGTCTTCCGCGGCTTCTGGGCGTAGTAAGGATGCTCCAGCAGCTCGGACAGCCACGCTTCGCTCACCTGGCCTTGCGCGGCCCAGCCGCCATCGTGATCATAGGCCTGCGCTCCTTCCGACAGCCGGTAGACAGCCTGATCAATCAGCATATTGCCTGGACCGGTATCGAAGGCAAGCACCTGTTCCGCATCAGCCCCGGCCGGCACAACGGTGCAGTTCCCGATGCCGCCGATATTCTGAGCAATGCGGCCCATGCGCTCATGGCGGTGAAAGATATAATCCGCATACGGAGTAAGCGGTGCCCCTTGACCACCAACGGCCATATCAGCGGTGCGATAATCTCCGACCACGGGCCGTCCTGTCAGCTTCGCGATAACGGACAAGTCTCCAATCTGAAGCGTGGACGCAACACTGTAGCGATCTTCGCTGTCCGCCTCCGGCTGGTGCCAGATCGTCTGCCCGTGGGAGCTGACCAGATCGATGTCTTCCATCGGGATCCCGGCAGCTGCTGCCGCTTCCCGGGCAGCCTCTGCGAAGCGCTGGCCAAGATAAGCATTCATCATGCAGAGGTCGGCAGCATGGGAATACTCTTTTCCACATAATCGCTTCATCCTGTCGCGCAGTTCAGCATCATATTCGATACCATGAAACGCCAGCAGCTCGACTTCCGTTCCGGTACCGCTTCCTTGCACCCGGACAACGGCAGCATCGATTCCGTCCAGCGACGTGCCTGACATCAGGCCAATGATGGTCCGATAAGGGCGGTCCGGCATTACAATCCGCATCATCGTCTCCCCCTCCCATTCGAAAATCAAAGCAGCACAATACAAGCAACACTTATATTAACCATATAAAGTAAAAGTGGAGTTTATCACATTCGTTGTATAGGGGGCATACAGTTCTTGCGGGTGATATGAGAAAAGTGGATGAATAAAGAATTGCCAAGTTAGTTTAATTATACATCATTGAAATATTTTTTTATATATCATTTCATTATATTAATATTTTATTTCACTTTATTTCGTTTCATATAATCTCTTGCCCCTCGCCAAACTGCATCATCGTGGTTCACAGCATCGGATCGAGTCAGAGCATCATGGTGATCACGCCCGGCTGCAAGCAGAGGAAAAGCCCTCTGCAGCGGTTCTGCAAAGGGCTTCCTATCGCATAAGGTTCAAGGAACCTTGAGATGAACATCGTGAACGGCCGGTTACGCGCCGCGGCATATGGGGCAGACATGCTTGTAACGCTTGGAGAGCTGATCGTCTTGAAGCTCATGAACAAGTCCTTTTTTGACGAAAAACTTCAGACTGCAGTAGACGGTAGAGAGGGAGACCCGCTGCCCGCCCGACTTCAAAGCCAGAAATACATCCATTGCGGTCAAAGGGGATGCCGCTTGGCGGATGCAAGCATAGACGGCTTCTCTTTGCTGCGTCATATGCATTCTTTTATCCTTGCCCTGCCGAACAACCGAAGCTTTCACATTGTTATGATTCATGTGCCCCATTCCCTTCCTCACAGAATTTGAAAAGAAGTCCTGCCTCTACGACTTGTCACGATAAACGCAATACACGCTATGAACGCGATCCATGCTGCAAATATTCGCTTATATCCACGCCGAGTCCGGCCGCAAGCTTCGCTCCATACTCCGCATCGGCCCGGAAGAAGTTGCACAGCGCCCGCATTTGAACTTCGGGGCGTACCTGCTTCAAATCGTTCACCAGGTTGTGCACGAGCCGCTCTTGTTCTTCCGGCGACATCTCACGATATTTCTCTCCGGCCTGGCCAAAATTATTCGTCTTGTCTATCGAGCGGCGCAGCGTCGTTCCTTCTATAACCGATTCACTCTCGGCATAGGCCTCGCCCGCTTCAACATATGCCCCGGCATGGCTGTTCGGCTCGTAGTTGGCCGGGGACGTATCCTGCTTCACCGTCATGTAACCGTCCCGTTGATGATTCCTTACCCGCGCGAACGGGCAGTTCACCGGAATCTGCAAGTAATTCGGCCCGAGCCGGTGCCGCTGCGTATCCGGATAAGAGAAGAGACGGCCTTGGAGCAATTTGTCCTCGGATGGCTCAATCCCGGGTACAAGCGCGCTAGGGGAGAATGCCGCCTGCTCCACCTGGGCGAAATAATTGTCCGGGTTCTGATTCAGCGTCATCCGTCCTACCTTCATCATCGGGAATATCGCTTCGGGCCATACCTTCGTCGGATCAAGCGGGTCGAAATCGAAATCGTCCAACCGCGACGGCTCGAGCATTTGAACACACAGCTCCCACTCCGGGTAACGGCCCTCTTCAATTGCCTGATGCAGATCACGCGTCGCATGGCTGAAATCTTTGGCTTGAATCCGCTCGGCTTCCTCCACGCTCAATCCGCGCACACCCTGCAGCGACTTCCACGTATATTTGACGTAGACAACGCCGCCCTTTTCATTGACCCATTTGAATGCGTGGACGCTGAAGCCGTCCATCTCGCGGTAGTTGGCGGGAATGCCGAGGTCCGAGAAGAGCCAAGTCATCATATTCGTGGATTCCGGAGACAGTGACATGAAGTCCCAGTAATGATCGGGCGTCTGCACATTCGTATGCGGGGCCGGCTTCAGCGAGTGGACCATGTCCGGGAATTTGATGGCGTCACGGATGAAAAAAATCGGAAGATGATTGCCAACCAGATCGTAGTTGCCTTCCGTCGTATAAAATTTGACGGCGAATCCGCGCGGATCCCGGACGGTCTCCGGAGAGGTCCCGCCATGAATCACAGTCGAGAATCGGACAAATACGGGAGTCTCGGCTTCGGGATCTTGCAGAAAAGCCGCCCGCGTGTACTTCGCCATGCTCCGGCAAGGCTTGAACACGCCGAACGCGCCTGCTCCGCGCGCATGCACGACCCGCTCCGGAATGCGTTCCCGATCGAAGTGAGCGAGCTTCTCGATAAGATGGTAATCTTCCAGCAGCACGGGACCGCGTGCACCGGCGGTTTTGGATTGCTGATTATTGGCAACGGGCGCACCCTGATTGGTCGTCATGACATTAGATTCCTTCATCAAATCCCCTCCGTTAGTCCTGTAAACTCCAATTACTATTAAGTGATAATAATTATCATTTTTATCAACTAATGTATCATATCCAACGGAGCTATTCAATAATAATTCTAAATTAATATCTATTTTATTCTGGAAATGAATAAAAGAACACCCTTTTGACGATGAAAGTTCATTTCAAGGTCAAAAGGGTGTTCTTTATCCCAAGCCCAGCGGCATTCCAGTGGACAACATTCCGGCTACGATAAAAATAGCCGCACCGCAAGCCGCTTCCAGACGGACACCGCGCAAAAAGACCCGGACCCGCTCCGGGTCTTTGTCCTGCTTCACGAAGGCAGGCAGCCACAGGAAGCGGTGGAACGCGGCAATCACGATCACGCCTGCATAGAGCGCGCTCTTGACGAGAAGCGTCTGTCCGTACGCAGACGTATAAAGCGCCTCCCAACTGCCGACATGCATGACCGCCAGCACCAAGCCGGTCACCACCGTAATGACCGTCAACGGCAGGGCGGCGGCAGAGAAGCGCGACCATAGGCGGCCGGCTTCTGCGAAGGCATCCGCATCGGGCTTCCGGCACAAGCTCCGGGTGACGAGCAGCAGCCCGGCGAGGCCGCCGAACCAGATACCTGCCGCAGCAAAATGCAGCGCATGCGAGACGACCGCCGCAGCCGCCTGCAGCGGGGAACCCGAGACGGCATGGCCGGTCAGCGGGAAGGTCAGCGCCAGGCCGACCAGCAGCAGGCCCCGCAGGACGGCCATCGGCCGATGATGCGCCTGCTGCCCCGTCAGCAGCGTCCCGTATAATCCGGCGGCGAGCACGATGCGCGCTCCGTCCGTCAGGCCGACGCGCGTCGATATGGCCAATGTCCATGCCGTGGAGGCCATCGAACTAGCACCGGAGCCGGCGGGCGTCAGCTGCGCGGCAAGCAGCAGCATATGCGCCGCATAGGTCAGCGCATAGAGGAATGCGGCCGCAAGCGCGATCGCCTGCCCCGCCTTATGCGTCCGTGCGGCCATATCCGCCAGCCGCGGTCCTCCCCTCCCGAGCGCATAATGATGGTACAGGAGGACAAATAAGACGGCTGTCGTCAATATATTGACAATCCGGATCGCGGTAGTCCACCGATCGGTCATGCCTGTACCGTGCGCCGAATGACCGGATGCATGGTCATGATGAAGATGCGCGTGATCGGTGGACGCCCCAGGTGCAGCCCCATCCGCTGCAAGGCCGTCCTGGCTGCCGGGTGCAGCGGCTTCTTCCCCATTCGGCGCGCTCCCCTTATCACGTTCCGCTCCGGATGGATCGGACGGATTCGAGGGAGCCGCTTCCTCTTCCCGGCTTCCGCTCTCTTGACCGGGCGATGGTACAGCTTCGTCTGCTGGAGCCTCGACGGATGGAGCTTGCTGCCCCTTGGTCGGCGCCGCTCCGCCAGGCTCCTCGGCCGGCGATGCGGCGTCATCCCCGGGAGCTCCCCTTCCGGAGCCGGATGAAGCAGGCTTAGCGGTCGCCGCCTTCGGCTCCTTCGCCTGATCGGCATCCGGCTGACGCGGGCTCGGCTTGCTCGTGCCGGATGCTCCCGCGTCCGCTTCGCCGCCGGCCGGCTTCTCTGCGGCAGGCTTCGGCCGCTCTGCCTGGCCCGCCAAAGGCTTCGGTCCGCCCTGGTCCGGCGGCCCCCCTGCCGGATCGCCGGGCTTCACGGGAGCGGTCTTCCCGTCCTCTCCCTGGGATCCGCTGTCCGGCTTAGCCTCTGACTCATCGTCGTCATCCAGCGACTTGGTCGGCGCAGGCCCGCTTTTATCCAGCGTCGTCCCGACGGCGAACCGGTACGAGCCCTCGGTGACATGCGTATCCACTGACAGCACCTGCCACTTCACCTTATAGACGCCGTTCTTCAGCCCGGGAAGAGATTTGACCAGCGTGTCATCGCCTTCTCCGCTCACGGCCCCGCCAATCTCGCGTCCATCCTCATCCCACAGCGTCAGCGAGCTCAGCTTCGCATCGATGCCCTCGGTGAACGTGATGCGTATCTCCGATGGCGCCGTGTCCAGCTGCGCATCCGCCAGCGGCTTGGATGATGCCAGGTTCGCATGGGCAGATGCGGTCAGCGGATGAAGCAGAAGGGAGAACAGCAAGGCGGCTATCCCCAGCCAATAGAGAGAGTATCTCGAAATTCCCATCCATTTTCCCATCAACGTTCCTCCTGACTTTAGACGTACTTCTATTCCTGAACAGCAGACAGGCCGCCAAGCTCATGCAGCGGCCCGCCCAGAGGAAGCAGATTATTTCGTCAGGTACAAATAGATGGCGGCGCGGTTCGCTCCGACCGCCGGCAAATATTCCAGCACGGCCCCCGCCTCGGAAGCGGCGTCCCGCAGCGAGACCGCAGATGCGGAGCTTTGATTGCCGAGGGCCTTCTTCGCCCAGGCCGCATCCGCCATCAGCGATCCATTGGCGAAGGAGAACGAGGCATCCGGTTGAGCCTTGCCGTTCAGGAACACCTGCGGCTTCGCCTCGGCCGGGGTGCCGGACAGCTCATAGGTGCCGTTCTGGACAACGAAGGTCATCGTCGCTTCATAGCTGACGGTGTCATACTCGCCCTCGCGCTTCTCATTGGTGGCCGGCTTGGCTCGCAGCAAATAATAGTCGGCGCTGCCCAGCTTGAACTTCGCGATGCCCTTGGCATCTGTCTTCACGGTCACCGCCTCCGAATCGCTTCGCCGGATAAGCGATACTTCGGTGTCGGCCAACGGCTTGCCTTTCAGCAGCAATTGGACTTCGGCGGAGGTATTGGCTTGCGCCGCCGCCGGGTTGAACAACGGCACCAGCTCGGCGCGGTCCGGGCTCACTTGACGCTGGAAGCCAGTTAGCATCGAGGCCCGCTTCATCGTCGGGATGTCCATGACGGCGACGAACGATTTGGCGCTGCGCAAGGTGCGGCTCGCCGTATCGGCTCCCTTGAAGATGCTGTCTCCCTCGACCGAGACAATATAGGCTCCAGGCTGGGAAGAGGAGAACGAGGACACAAAATAGTTGTTAAGCGCCGCCTCCGTCTCTGTCGCCGCTTCGCCCGTATAGAAGCGCGTATCGGTAATGTCGATTTTTTTGCCCGCCGGGTTCATGACGTATACTTTCGAGGAATCGGTGCTCCACTGGCCGGCGATGCGATAACTGCGGTGCTCATTGGAATGATTGCCGAGCATCATGTCAACATAGGCGACCTCACCCGCGCCAATCACGGGACTGTTCGTCTGCGACCATCCATCATGCGCGAACGCCGGGATGGCGAGCGTGACAGACAGCAGAGTGCCGAGCAGTACGCTGGCGGCTTTTTTCATGTTCATACATATCCCAACCTTTCCGTTACAAAATTGTGATCTAGATCACGCCCCCACAGTGTAACTGAGTTGCTTACGGCTGACATGACTCCATCTAGCTATAAAATGTAGCAATCACGTGAACATTCCTCGCCGATGGGAGTGGGAAGCTTGTCCTTGCCGATCGGCGGAAGCAGAGGCTTGTTCTTGCCGATCTGTGGAGGTGGGAAGCTTGTCTTCCCGGTCGCCCGCTTCGGCCAAAACTGCAATTCTGCAGCTTTTTTCTTGACCTCAAATCAGGAAAAAGGAAATCCTGCAAATCCGCAGCAATTTCCTCCGTTTGGGCTGGGTTGGAAGGGATTTGGGAGCGAAATGATGCTGTTTTGCAGGAATTTTGCCCGATTCTCCCCTCTGAGGGGCAAAAAGCTGCACCCATGCAGGAATTGATTGAATCTTCCGCCCGGAAAATAAAAAAAACCGCATGGATGCCGTCCATGCGGATCGCAAAAGGCTTCGATTCAACTTCGAGTTGATTGGATCAGGCGTGGACAAAAGGGAGGACGCTGATGCGAACGAAGCCGCTCCGTGGGGGAATTGGCTTCCATGCGGGGCATAGCCTCGCACGCCTCGCACACTGCCTCGCGGCCAAACCTCCACACTGAGCGCCGCCTTACGGCCGGGGCGCACCCTCCACGCTGAGCGCCGCCTTACGGCCGGGGCGCACCATCCACGCTAAGCGCTGCCTTCTGGCCGGGGCGCACCCTCCACGCTAAGCGCTGCCTTCTGGCCGGGGCGCACCCTCCATGCGGTGCGTTCCCCACCCTGGCGGAGAAGCCGGCGCGCTACATGGACGCCTGCAGCTCCGCGGCGCCGGTGCGGGAATGGCGCACCAGTTCGGCGTAGCTGCCGCCCTGCTTCATCAGCGCCTCGTGATCTCCCTCTTCGATAACCCGGCCGCTGCTCATGACGATGATGCGGTCGGTATGTTGAATCGTGGAGAGGCGATGCGCGATGACGATTGTCGTCCTGCCCTTCGAGACGACATTCAGGGCCTGCTGGATGAGGCGCTCGGTATGCGAGTCCAGATGGGCCGTCGCCTCGTCGAGAATGAGGATGCGCGGCTCGAACACGAGAATCCGGGCGAAGGAGATCAGCTGGCGTTCGCCGGCGGACAACCCGCTGCCCCGCTCCGAGAGGCGTGTGTCATAGCCGTGCTTGAGCCGCTTGATCATGCTGTCCGCGCCGACCGCCTGGCAGGCCCAGATCACACGGTCGCGCGGCACTTCCTCCTGGAACAGGCGGACAT
The DNA here is from genome assembly GCF_003591545.1 of Paenibacillus thiaminolyticus. Classification (GTDB taxonomy): domain Bacteria; phylum Bacillota; class Bacilli; order Paenibacillales; family Paenibacillaceae; genus Paenibacillus_B; species Paenibacillus_B thiaminolyticus_A. The sequence continues at coordinate 243,527 of NZ_QYZD01000003.1, read as the reverse complement.
TGTCCACAATCGTGCCGCAATACAGATACGGGTCCTGCTGGACCAGGCCCACGATCCGGTGCAGCGTCTCCTGCTTCATCCGGCGAATGTCGACGCCGTCGATCTCGACGCTGCCCTGACGGACATCATAGAACCGCGCCAGCAGGCTGACGAGCGAGCTTTTGCCTGCGCCGGTCGTGCCGACAATCCCGATGAATTCCCCGGGAGCGATATGCAGATCGAGATCATGCAGCACATCGCGCTTGTCGACATAAGCGAAGCGGATATGGTTGAAGTCCACCTGGCCGAGAACCTCCTGCGGCTCCACCGCGACCGTCTGCCCGGGTTCCGGGTCGGTCACCTGCGGCTCGACGCGGAAAATGCGCCATAAGCGGTCCATCGACACCGTCGTCGACTGGAGCGTGTTCCATTGCTGGGTAATCTGGTTGATGGGCTGGAAAAATTGGCGAATATAATTGATAAAGGCGTATAACACCCCGAATTCCAGCGATGTGTCCAGCACGGCCATCCCGCCCAGCCAGACGACGAAGGCAACGGACAGGTTGCCCAGCATATCGAACGAGCGGTTGAACAAAATGCTCGTGCGCACTTCGCGCAAATTTTCGCGCAAATAGCTGCGGTTGCGGCGGGAGAACTGGTCAGTCTGCTCTTTTTCCTGATGGAATGCTTGTATCAAGCTCATGCCCGCCAAGTTCTCCGCCAGAAAAGCGATAAGCCGCGACAGTTCTCCCCGCACCCGTTGGTACGCCGAACGCAGCAGCGAACGGAAAGCGGCCGCAATAGCGAAAATGACCGGGAACAGCAGCAGGCAGTACAGCGCAAGCTGCGCATCCAGAGAGAACATGAAGGCGACGACCAGCAAGAGCGACAAGCCGTCGCGCACCAGGCTCAAAAGCACTTGCGTGAAAAATTGGTTGATCGTCTCCGTATCGCTGGAGACATTCGTCACAAGACTGCCGATCGGGTGGCGGTCGAAGAAGGACATCGACTGCTTCGAAATATGGCGGAACAGATCCTTGCGAAGCTGGCCGACGATGCTTTGCCCTACCTTTTGCAGCAGATTCGCCTGAACGTAGGAGAAGACCAGACTGACCGCCGCCAGCAGGAAGTAGCACCCGCCGAGCAGCAGCAGCGTATCTGCCCCGTGCGCGCCCGTCAGCATGTTCTCGTCGATCGCCACCTTGACCAGATAGGGCTGCAGCAGATCCGCGCCGATGGCGAAGAAGGTGCAGGCGAACACCGCGAGGAAGGTCAGCCGGTACGGCTTGGCGTAGGCCAGCATCGCGGCGAAGGAGCGCATGCGATCCTCGCGCGAGATGTCCGGCGCGACATCCGGCTTCGCGCTGGCTGATTCACGCATCGAGCATCCCCTCCTCTTGAATCGCATAGAGCGAAGCATAGTATCCGCCTTGGCGGAGCAGCTCGGCATGCGTGCCGCGCTCCACAATCCGTCCCTCATCGAGGACGACGATCTCGTCCGCATGGCGCACCGCGCTGATGCGGTGAGCGATGATGAGCGTCGTCAAGCCCTTGCGGGCGCGGCGCAGATTCGCCAGGATGGCGGACTCGGTGACGACGTCCACGGCGCTGACGCTGTCGTCCAGAATAAGGAGCGGTGCGTTCTTGATGAGCCCGCGGGCCAGACTGGTGCGCTGGCGCTGGCCGCCGGACAAGGTAAGTCCCCGTTCGCCCAGCTTCGTGCCGAATTGGTCGGGGAAGTCTTCGATATTGCGGTAAATGTCCGCCAGCTTCGCCGCTTCCCGAACCGGCCCGTCATCGATCTCGCGGTTATAAAAAGCGATGTTGTCGCGAATTGTCGTACTGAACAAAAACCCGTCCTGCGGCACGTACGCGATCTGCGTGCGCAGGCTCTCCAGCGTCAGATGCCGGATATCGTTGCCGCCGATAAAGACGCTTCCCTCCGGCGGATCGTATACCCGCAGCAGCAGCTTGACGAGCGTCGTCTTGCCGCTCCCCGTCTTCCCTACGATGCCGAGCGTCTTGCCCGGAGCGATGCGGATGCTGATATCCTCCAGCGAGGGGGTATCGCTATCCGGATAAGTGAAGGACAGATGGCGCAGCTCCAGCTCTGCCTCCCCCGGACGCAGCGCAACCGCCTCTTCCTCCTCCCGGATATCCGGTTCCTCTTCCATCAGACGGTTCAGCCGGTCCAGCGACGCGCGGGAACGCAGCATCGTATTGATCACGTTGCCAATCTGCTGCAGCGGCGTCATGATCATGCGCAGGTAAAGCGTCAATGTAACAAAGCTCCCGAGCGACAGCTCTCCGCGGATGGACATCATCCCTCCGTATGTGATCGCTAACGCCAGCGACAGCGCTCCGGCGAACGGAATGAGCGCCTGGAACAGCGATGTCATCCGCACGAGACGAAGCTGATTGTCGCGGATATGGTCGACCGTCCCGTCGAAGCGGGATTGGGCGATATGCTCTACCGCGAAGGTTTTCGTTACTTTGATGCCGCCGAACTGTTCTTCCGCCGATTCGGTCATCCCGGCGAGCGCATCCTGCACGGCGCGGGAGCGCATGCGAATGCGGGGGCCGAAGTAGACGACGAACAGTGGTATGGAGAGCAGCGGCAGGACGCAGATGAAGACCAGATGCAGCGGAATATGGCTCAGCAGCATCATCACGAGGACGGACACGAGCAGAATCGTGGCATTTGTCATCTGGTTGACGCCGTTGGCAATCGATTCCCGGACGGCCCTCACATCATTCATGAAGTAGCTGAGCAGCTTGCCGACCCCGTTTTTGGAATAATAATGCTCGCTCAACCGGGTGAGTTGCCCGAACAGCCGCTGCCGTGTATTGAACTCGAACAGCCGGCCAAGACGGTGATTCATGTACTGTCCCAAGCCGAACAGCACGCCATACCCGACGCCAATCGCCGCGAGCCAGAGGCTGTAGTGAATGACCGCGGCCCGCGTCAACCCGTTCTGCTGCAATTCGTCCGTGAACTGGCCGAGCAGAGTGGGGTAGAATGCATTGATAACGTTGGCGGCTGCCATGAACAGCACCGCCGTCACATAAAAGAACCAGTGAGCCCGAACATGACCGAATAACAATGACTTTCCATTCATCTTCTCTCTCACATCCCGTACCGTTATCGAGTCCAGCGCCGTCAGAGATCGTGATCGAATCCGCAGTCCTTGAAGGCGGGCGGAACGGATCCATCCCTGTCTCTCATCAGCATGTTCGCCTCCTTTCAGGACCAATATGTCAACATATAGATATTAAAACAATTGCAATAACGGTTCAATCTATTTGTTTACGAAATTTACGAATTGTTCACTTGATTTTTGCCCCAACATACCCTTCGGCACCTTCTTGCATATGCTTGCGGCTTGCTACAGACTGCCTCTCCGGCCCCCGAATACAACACGGCCGTGCCCTCATGAAGAGAACACGGCCGCTGCCAATAATAGGCATATCCTTTTTTCATTACACAGTGAATTTCGTCAAGGCTTCCCGCAGATTGCCCGACAAGCGATTGAGCTCTTCGGACGAGAGGGCCAATTCTTCCATAATCGCATTCTGTTCCTCGGTCGCGGCCGCGATCGACTGCACATTGGCCGACGATTCCTCGGAAATTTGGATAATCCCCTGAACCCGATCCCAGATTTCTTTGGCGTTCAGATTGACCTCCTGCACGATCGCATCGACCATTTCCACATTGATTGACACTTCCCGGATCGTCTTGACGATCGCCTGGAACACTTGCCCGGTCTGGTTCACGCTCTCCATTCCCGACTCGACCAGCTGCGTGCTCTTGCTCATCGACTCGACGGCCTGGTGCGTATCTGCCTGGACGAGAGAAATGATCTCCTGGATCTCCAGTGCGGCCTGATTCGATTGATCGGCCAGCTTGCGCACTTCATTGGCGACAACCGCGAAGCCAAGACCGTGCTCACCGGCCCGGGCCGCTTCAATCGCCGCGTTCAGGGCAAGCAGATTCGTCTGTCCTGCAATCTCCGTAATAATCTGGATAATCTCGCCGACCTTGCCGGAACGATGCTCCAGTTCGTTAATAACGACGGAGCTGGAGCCGACGTTTTCAGCCAGCTCGTTCATTTGGCTTACCGTGTCCTGGACCATGACACTGCCGCTCGATACCAGTTCGCTGGCGCTCGTGAAATCGCTCGTCATCGACTTGACGACCTGCTCTACTTCGCCGATGGCCATCGTAATATCCTCCATCGTGCCGCCGATATTGCGCAGCATGCGCGCTTCCTCGTCCACGCCCTGCGAGATGTCCTGCAAGGAAAGAGTCACTTGCTCGGAGGCTTTGCTCGTCTCCTGTGCGCTGTGGACGAAGTCTCCCGAGGTGACGGTGACCTTGTCGCTTGTCGTGACGACTTGTTCGACGAGATTCCGCAGATTCGAGGTCATGTTGTCTACCCCGCGGGCGACCATTCCCCAAATATCCTGCCGGTTCACATCCATGGAGAGACGCTGCGTCAAATCGCCGCCTCCGATCCGGTCCAGCGTCTCGGCCACCTCATGGATCGGCTTCACCATGAACCGTTTTACAAGCAGCCATACCGTTCCGCAAATCACCAGGATAGAGGCGATCGCGACCGCAAGCAGCGTCAACTGATAGTATCCGATCCCTTCGCTGAAATCCAGTAGACTGGACACGACGATGACACGATACTTCCCGGTCTGGCGGGATACGCCATACTCCAGTTGATTATCCAGGAACGTGCTTGAATGTGGCGCTTCCAGCAGCGGCTTCAGCTGCGGATAATCGGCCAGCTTCGTCTTGTCTGCGGCACCTGCAACCGCCGCGATCTCCCCGCCCTCGACAATGAGCGCGTAGCTGTGTTTATTGAGAGCGATGCTCTCCAGCAGCTCTGCCGGAGTCATGTCGCCGCCGCGTTCGATCAAGTTGCTGACATGGGCCGCGTCTTGCTCCGTCTCTTTAATCATCAGGTCCGTTATCGTTTCTTTCAAAAAATTGACATTGACCATGCTTGTTGCTGCGATGATAAGCAAAGTCAACAACGTCATGGGAACGAGGATTCGCGCCAACAGCGACTTATTCCACCAGTTGCCCATGAATTTCAGCCGTTTGGTCACGGATGTGATTTGAGCGTTCATTGTCTTCTCACCTTCGGGTTGTATTCGTTGAACACCAGTCATTCCATTCTTCGTTCGTTACAGGCCGTTATGTGGAAAAAGACTCCCCGCATCGCGGGCAAGTCTTTTTCGCAATTAGTCCGCACTCTTATTTGAAGCTGTCGAGATATTTGTCCGCTTCTTCGTAGCTCTGGAATACGCCGTTGTCGCCGCCGAGCTCCTTGATCAATCGGGACAGCTGCAGCTTCGTGAGCGCCGAGCTGACGATCATGGCCGAGCCGAGAATTTTCTTCTTGGCCATATATTCGCGCAGACCCGCCAAATATTCATTCACTTCTGCCGGAGCCGGCTGAGCGTCCGCCATATCGATGCAGAACGTATATCCTTCTTTCGCTTTGTCGACATGCTGGCGGGTTGTGTTGTCATAGTCCTTCGCCTCGTCCATGCCCATCATGCCTTCGAGCTTGATATAAATCCGGTTTTTCGCGGCATCGTATTTTACGTTAAACATAGTTGTAAGTCCTCCTCAAATGTAGTCATCGTTGATAGTAAGAAATCATGCCATTCCATAATGCGCTGGTCTTCCTGCTGTGAATCTCTTTGTTGTTCTCTCTTATCCCCTCCCAGACATGATCTACGCTTGCCTCTGCGGTGGGGACCGGCCTCAGCATCCCGCAATAGAAGCAGGGGCAAACCGCAGTCACTCCGTATTCGTCTGTCCCCGTCCGCATCAGTCCGTTTCCGTCCGTATCAGTCGGTACATTCGTGTCCGTCCGCCTTTGCCCGTATTAGACCGAGCTAGTCCAGACAGGTGAGCCTTCTAATCCCGGCTTGAAGCTTGCGGCAGGAAGCCCACCGTCTCGGCGTGCTCAAGCAGGCGCCGGAATTCCGCCTCCGCCGGCTTCGTCCATGCGAAGCCAAAGCGAGCGAGCAGTGCTGCCGTCCGTTCCGCCGTATGCACGAAGACGGTTCCTCCGGATGCTTCATCCATCCAGCCGTTGTGCAGCAGCACGCTCTCGACCGCCTCACGTTTCTCTTCCCGCTCGAAGCGGGCGTACAGTTCATCGAAGAACGGACCGGCAGCCAGCGGCTTCACCGCGATGCCAGGGTGGGCGGCCAGCAGCTCGGATAAGCTGATCAGATGCGGGTTGTACACATGGTACGTGCCGTTGTACAGCGCCGGCTTGTCGAACAGCGTAACGATGGCCGCGCTCACCTGATTGACGAAGGACAGATCGGTATCCGGCTCCGACGCCAGCACGGCCCCCAGGCCAAGATAAGATTTGATTGTATTGTAAAAAGCGTTGTCCACGATATTTTCCTGGAAAAGGCCCGTGTCCGAATGGCATACGATATTGCCGACCCGATAGATGCTGGCCTGCAGGCCGCGGGCACGGGCTTCCTGAATGCGCAGCTCCGCTTCGAATTTGGTCTTCACGTAGACGTTATGATGCTGCTGGCCGAGATCGCCGTCATCTTCCGTGAACAGCACCTCGACGCGGCCTTCGATGGAGCCCATGCCGACCGACATCGTCGACACATGGTGGAACGCCTTCGGAGTCCGTTCCAGCGCCAGCTCAACCAGCCGTTCCGTTGCCGTCACGTTGCTCTGCACGAATTCGTCATAGTGGCCGTAATGCTTCACGTTCGCGGCCGCGTGAACGATGCAGTCGATCCCGCCAGCGAGCCGCTCATACTCCCCGGCCTCGAGGCCGAACCGTTCCGCCGACAGCTCGCCGTTCACGAGATGGATACGCCCGGCATGCCTCGGGAACCAATCTGAGCCAAAATAATAGGCCAGCTTGTCCGCCAAGCGCCCGCGCGCCTCGTCCGGCGTCCGCCCCCGCACGATGACGCTGACCTCGCTGCCCGTGCGCGAGATGATCTCGTGCAGCAGATAGGCGCCCAGATATCCGGTCGCTCCCGTCAGCAGCACATGGCGGTACTCGATCCGGCGCTGCGCCTCCGGATGAAGCCAGTCTTCGATGCCGCTGCGATAGCGGCGGCGAGCTTCTTCCACGACAGGCGCTTCCCCGTCCCGGGCCGCGGCATACCGTTCGCGTATGCGCGCCAGCTTCTCCTGCAGATGGTTCGGCCGGTATTCGATATGGCGAGCGAGCTGGCGAATCGTCGGATACGCGAAGATGTCGGCGACATCGACGATGAATTCCTGCTTCAGCCGGGCGACCAGCGTGATCGCCTTCAAGGAATGGCCGCCGATGTCGAAGAAGTTGTCCTCGACGCCGACCGCTGTCAGACTGAGCACCTCCTGCCACGCATCGGACAGCTTCTGCTCGATATCGTTCTCTGGCGCCGCCATGCTACCGGACACGCCTTCGAGCTTCTCCGGCTCCGGCAGCTTCGAACGGTCGATTTTGCCGTTCGTCGTCAGCGGCATGCGCTCGAGGAAGGCATAATAGGCCGGCGCCATATAATCCGGCAGGCTGGTCAGCACATAGGAGCGGACATCGGCCGCCGTCAGATCGCCTTCCGCCACGATATGGGCACAGAGCGCCTTCTGCCCCGGCGCTTCCTCGCGGACGGACACGAGCACGTCCTTCACCTGCGGATGACTCCGGATCTGCGCCTCAATCTCGCCCAGCTCCATGCGGAAGCCGCGTATTTTGACCTGATGATCCTTCCGCCCGAGGAATTCGATATTGCCATCCGGCAGCCAACGCACCAGATCACCGGTCTTGTAGATTCGTTCCCCCGGCCGGAACGGGCTGTCGATGAACTTCTCAGCGGTCAAATCGCTCCGGTTCAAATAACCGCGGGCGACGCCGTCGCCGCCGGCCCACAGCTCGCCTGGAACGCCGATCGGCTGCAGCTTGCCGAACGCGTTGACGACATAAGCCGTCGAATTGGCAATCGGCTTCCCGATCGGGATCGAGCCGGGACGCTCGCCGGCAATCTCATAGCAGGCCGTGAACGTCGTGTTCTCCGTCGGCCCGTACCCGTTGATAATCGTGATAGGCGCGCTCGCTTCGCGTACCCGGTATATATGCTTCGGCGACAGCACGTCGCCGCCGACGAGCAGCGTGCGCACCGGCCGGAACAGCTCCGGATTCTTCTCCGCCAGCTGAGTGAAAAGCGGCGAGGTCAGCCACATCATCGTTACCCCGTGGCGTTCAATCTCTTCGGCCAGGGCAGTCTCATCCAGAATCGTCATCTTGTCGACGAGCACCAGGCGCAGGCCGTTCAGCAGCGCTCCCCAGATCTCGAACGTCGAAGCATCGAACACCAGCGAGCCCGTCTGGAGAATGCAGTCATCCTCCTGGAAGTTGACGAAGTTCGTATTCTGCACGAGCCGGATGACGTTCCGGTGAGTCACCATGACCCCCTTCGGCTTGCCCGTCGATCCCGACGTGTACATCAGATAGGCGAGATCCTCCGCCTCATTCACGCTATCCGACTCGAGCGCGATCTCTTCTTCGCCGCTTGAGCCGGCTGCGGCTGCAACCGCTTCGAGTCCGACACGAGCGATGTGCGGCGGCAGCTGCCCCGCCAGCGAACCGCTCGCAAGCACGAGCTGCGCGCCGCTGTCCTCCAGCAAGTAATCGACGCGATCCGCCGGATAATCCGGATCGATAGGCACATATGCGCCGCCCGCCTTCATAATGGCCAGGACGCCGACGATCATTTCTGCTGTCCGCTCGGTCAAGACGCCGACCGCCTGCTCCCGGCGGACGCCGCGGCGCCGCAGCTCATGGGCCAGCCGGTTCGCTTCCGCATTCAGCTCGGCATAGGTAAGCGAGCGCTGCGGATCGGTGACCGCCGTGCGATCCGGCGTGCGCCGCGCCTGCTTCTCGAACAGGCCGTGAATCGTCGCTTCGCGCGGATAGGCCGCTTCGGTCCCGTTGAACTCGGCGACGATCTGCTCCCGTTCCCGTTCCGTAATCATGTCTAGCTCGCCGATGAGCGCCTCCGGCTTACGTATCGCTTCCTGCACGAGCTGCAGGAAGTGACCCGCCAGCCGCTCGATCGTATCGCGGCGGAAGAGGGCCGTATTGTACTCGAAGTTCAGCAAGACGGCAGCTTCCCGCTCCACGGCCTCCAGCGTCACGTCGAACTTCGCTGTGCCGTTATGATAAGGAATGGCCTCGCAGGCCGCGCCGTCGAGCTCTAGTGTCGTATCGCCCATGTTCTGCATGACGAAGACCGTGTCGAACAACGGGTTGCGGCTCATATCCCGCGGGTAGGACAGCTGGTCGACCAGCTTGTCCAGCGGATAGGTCTGGTATTCATAGGCCGCCAGCAAGCTATCCTTCAGCTCGGCAAGATAGTCCGCGAAGGATTTGCCCCCTTCCGGGCAGCTGCGAATCGGCAGCGTGTTGACGAACATGCCCATCATCCGTTCCAGATCGGAATGGGTGCGAGCCGCGACGGCACAGCCGACGATAATATCCTCCTTGTCCGCATAAGCGGCCAACAGCAGATTGTACACGGCGAGCAGGGCCATATAGAGCGTTGTCCCCCGTTCCGAAGCGAGCTTCTTCAGTGCGGCGGCATCGGCGGCCGGCAGCGCCGCGCGGACGATGTCCCCCGCGAAGGTCTGCATCGGCGGCCGCGGGAAGTCGGTCGGCAGCTCCAGCACCGGCAGCTCGCCTTCCAGCATCCGCAGCCAATACGCCTCTCCCGCTTCCTGCTCCCGGCTCTCCCGATCCGCCTGCCATTCAGCGTAATCTTTGTAATGCAGCGTCTGCGCCGGAAGCGCCCGGCCCGCATACAAGGCGGCCAATTCCTCCGCCAGCAGGCTCAACGACGTTCCGTCGAAGACGATATGATGAACGTCGAGCAGCAGCGCCGCTTCGCCTTCCGCGAGCCGGATCCAGGCCGCCCGCAGCAGCGGCGCCTCCTCCATGCGGAACGGGTACAGGAGCGATGCCGCCGCCTCCTCTGGCGTGCGGCCATCGGCTTCCAGCCGCTGCATGGCGAAGCTGAGTCCCGGATGGACCCGCTGGACGACTTCGCCGTCCTCCCAATGGAAGGACGTACGCAGCGCCTCATGGCGCTCCACCAGCTTCCGCAACGCCTGCTCCAGCCGCTCCGGATCGCAGTCCCCCGGCAGGCGGTAGAGAAGCGGCACATGGTACGCCATGCCGATATCCGTCCGCTGCTGCAAGGCGTACATTCGCTGCTGGGCCGGGGCGAGCCGATAATGCGGCTTGTCCGGCGCAGGCTCGATCGCTTCGAAGCCGCCCTGCTCCAGCTGGGCGATCAACAAGGCGAGCGAGCGGATATGCGGCATCTCGAACAGCAGCTTGAAGGAGATCGTCACCTGGAACGTCTCATAGATTCGCGCCTGCAATTGAGCGACCTTGAGCGAGTGTCCGCCCAGATCGAAGAAATGATCGTCGATGCCAATCGGCTCGATGCCAAGCAACTCCTCCCAGATGGCCGCCAGCTTGCGCTCCGTCTCGTTCGTCGGGGCCGCATAATGGACCGCTGCCCGCTCTTGTTTCTCCGGCCGCGGCAGCTTGGCCCGGTCAATTTTGCCGTTGATCGTCAGCGGCATCCGATCCAGGAACATGAAATAGCCGGGAACCATATATTCCGGCAGCAGCTGCGCCAGATAGGCTCTCAGCCCGGCCGCATCCAGCCCGCCTTCCGCGACGACGTAAGCGCACAACGCCTTCTGTCCCGGCGCTTCCTCGAAGTCGGTGACAAGCGTCTCTTTTACCTGGCTATGGCTGTGGATGCGGGCTTCGATCTCGCCGAGCTCCATGCGGTAGCCGCGAATTTTGACCTGATGGTCCTTGCGCCCGACGAACTCCAACTGGCCGTCCGCGCATAAGCGGACCAGATCCCCGGTCTTGTAGATTCGTTCCCCCGGTACGAACGGGCTGTCGATGAACATTTTCTCCGTCAGATCGTCACGGTTCAAATAACCGCGAGCTACGCCGTCTCCGCCGACCCATAGCTCCCCGATTGCTCCAGGCGGCTGCAGCTTGCCGTGCGCATTGACAACATATACCGTCGAGTTCCCGAGCGGCGTGCCGATCGGAATCGGGCCCTCCCGCTCCTCCTTCAGCTCATAGCAGGTCGAGAAGGTCGTATTCTCCGTCGGGCCGTAGATGTTCGACAGCCGAATCGGCGCGCACTCCTGCGCCGCCCGGTAGAAATGCTTCGGCGACATCAATTCGCCACCGACGAACAACTGGCGCACCGGCTTGAAAATGGCCGGGTTGCGGTCAATCAGCTGAAGGAACAGCGCCGTCGTCAGGAACATCGTCGTGATGCCGAAGCGGCGCAGCACTTGCTCCAATTGGCGGCTGTCCAATATTGTCGTCTTGTCGACCAGCACGAGGCCGATTCCATTTAGGAGCGAGCCCCAGATTTCAAAGGTGGACGCATCGAACACGAGCGATCCGGTCTGGAGGATGCGATCTCCCGCCTGGAAATCAACGTAATTCGTATTTTTGACAAGACGGACCACGTTGCGATGGGTCACCATAACGCCCTTCGGCATGCCTGTCGATCCCGAGGTGTAGATAATATAAATTAAATCCTCTGCGCCGCCGACCGGTTCCAGATTATGATCCGGCTGATCGGCCCAAGCCGTCCCTGCCAACGGCACCTGCTCCGCATCCGCCGGCAAGCGTCCGGACAGGTCGGCGCTCGTCAGCACCAGACGCGCTCCGCTGTCCTCCAGCAAATATTGAATCCGATCCTGCGGATGATCCGGATCGATTGGGACGTACGCGCCGCCGGCCTTGATGATGGCGAGAATACCGATGACCATCTCCGCCGTCCGCTCGGCGAGTATCCCTACCGCTTGCTCGCGTTCCACCCCATGCTTGCGCAAATAATGGGCAAGCCGGTTCGCGGCAAGGTTCAATTCCTTATATGTAAATTGGCGACCCTCTTCGATGATGGCCGGTTCGTCAGGTATGCGTTCCGCCTGCTCCTCGAACAGAGACGGCACAGTCCGGTGCTTCGGATAAGGATACTGTGTCCGGTTGTGCCGATTGATGAAGCGCTGAATCTCCTCCTTCGTCAGAAGATCCCACTCTCCGATCGGCTTGTCCGGGGCTTGCACCGCCTCGTTCAGCATCTGGTTGAACTGCTGACCCATCTGCTTGGCGGCATCCAGGCTGAAGCGCTCCGGCCGATAATAAATCGTAAATAAATAAGGGGCAAGGAAAGGTTCTTCCCTACCCAAAATCCGGCCATGCAGGTCTCCGGATGAAATATCGGTTCTCGTCTTGCCAAGCACCTCGGCATCCTGGCACCAGCAGCAAGTCGTGATGTCCCCGCCGGCGCCCAGTTCCTGCCCGCCGGTCTTCAACTGGCGGCACAGCGCCTGGGCCGCGCTCCACAGCGTCCCCTCCGGACGAACCGGCACTTGCACTCCTTCCCCGCTCTGGCTGGCCATCGCATGAAGAATCACTTCCTCTGCGTTATGGTATCGTACGACCAGACCGCTCCATGCTACGCCCACTGCAGCCTCCAATGTGACCGAACGGGCGCGTGTCAGAAGTTCCACTCCATCCACGATGGCGGTAGGAATCTCGAATGTATGGGCGTCATAGCCCGTAAGCTGTTCGGTTGTAAATGGAATTGCAGACAAAATGATTCAGCTCCTTATAATTGACGAACAATAGGGTTGAAACCGTTCCAATAATTGTTCCAATGTCCAATGTTCTATGGGCGCAATCTTGGAATCGACACCGCATGCCGTCACACAATACCCGGCATCCAGACTCTCGATCCGGGTAAAGACATATCCCCGCGCATGCCATACGGATGGAAGCCGCCAAGGGTGAACCCCGTCCGGCAGTATCTCCAATTCATCCAGCGGACCGTATCGTCCGGTTCCGCGGGCTTTGAGATAGCTCTGCTTGGCCGTCAACAGCCAGTGAAGAAAGCCGGCACGCGCATCCGCCGCCAGACCGATAGCGATCCGGTATTCCCGAGGCGTGCACAGGGTGCGGGCGACCTCGGGATCCATAGGCCCGATCCGCTCGACATCAATGCCGACATCGCAGCGATCGATCGCCGTCACGATCCAGGAACCCGAATGCGATAGATTGAAATATATTGAATTGTCTAGGGCCAAATACGGCTTGCCGTACCGGTTCCGGATGAATGCGATCTCGTCGTTTCTCCTCCCGGTCAGACGGCAAATCTGGCACCGAACGAGTACTTCGGCGATAACCATGCGATGACGGTCCGCACGCTGGCTCAGCCTCGCGTACCGCTCCTGTTGTTCGACAGACAGGTACGGAACGAGACGATGCACGATGCGGTCATCGGAGTGTCGGTCCCAGCGGAGAGCAGCAATCTTCATAGGCTCAGCATCCTCTATGCATAGAAAAAAGGCTACATGCAGCAATAGCCTCATCACCATAAAGAACGTGAATGGTCCCCTATTCAACATGGCAACCCGGCCGCCATAGCTCCATGAAGGAGAGTTAGGCCCGAGGCTTTGCGTCCTTGCCTTTCGACAAGTTTGCCTTTTTCAAGTTTTGTTGTATAAATCCACTACGGTTGCTCTCTCCGCGGCAGCGGCTCTCTCTGTATAGCGTCATGCTTCTATACCCATACTACGAATAAAAGTATAGATATGAGCGTGAGCCGATAATGCGAAAACTGTTGATTACGAACCGTCATGGATGGAGTATCTATTCCTTGAGCCGCTTGGCACCCACCATTCAAGATCCGAAGCTGCGGATCAAGGTGGAGGCCATCCGTCTTGTCATGTCCGGACACACCGCTAAGGATGTCGCGCAGCAGTTGGGCATTCACCGCCAGACGGTATCGAATTATGTCAAAATCTTCAACGGCGGCGGCCTCGAACAACTGCTAACCAACGTTGCTTCTCCCGGGAAGCCAAGAATACTGACCCCTGAGCAGGAAGAAGAGCTGATCGGCATCATCAGCAGCCGCAAGCCCTCTACCGGGTCATTGGCGGGCTGGTCGATGCGTGACATCCAGGATCTGCTGGAAAAGGAGTTCCAGGTGCATATGACGCGGACGGGCGTTCGGGATATGCTTCGCAGATTAGGTCTTAAGTACACCTCATCCGGCTATGTGCTCAATCGTACCGACGAATAGATCCTTCTCAAGCTCTATTCATAATATCGGCAATTAGATGTCGACTAATTAACGCCACCCCTTAATAATACGGAGCAAAATTCGACATTGCAACTCAATATATGTCATTTTTCGAGGAAAAAGAGAAGAAAGCGTAATAGGTAAATAGAATTATACACTCGTTAGTGGTAATGATAAATAAGTCTCACTCGGAAAAATACGTATACCTAAGAGAGAAAATTTATTCTTGGAAGGCAGCGTGGCTGCGGGATGTTTGAGCGGAACGCGAAGGAGAGAAACAGGCTTGCTCATGTCCCGACCAATGGAGATTTTCCAGTAATAATATAAGTCTCGTTACATTTGCTTAAAAAATAAAGGATAATCGGCGGATCCTCTTCCGGCTGCTTGACTCTCTTTACTACCTCTTCTTCATATTTCTCATTAATCCAGTTTGGGAAATCGTCATATCCGATCGACTATCATACTCCACCTCCTTATAAAATATTGGTTTTATACAAATAGAAATATATATCTGGATTTATTTTACACATCACTCTACTGGCTGCAAGTTATTAATAAAGCTGCATAGATTTGCTGCTTTATTTGGTTGGATGTCGTTGCTTGGATAGCAAGAAATACCGTCATTGAGCAGTTGTTCAACAAAGAAAAAGGAAAGCTTCCGCCAATGGCGCGCTTCCCCGCTCTCAATGCTCATTACTGCTCTAATTATTGTTCATTCTCCGATCGAACGTCTCCAGCATGTCCTTCGCAATTCGGTGGACCAGCTTCACATCCTCTGCCTCCCGCCCCTTCAACAGCTTCACGTGCAGTTCAAGGGTGCCGGCGATGCCCAGACGTTCCGCATCCACGCTTGCCGTGTCAAACGAGAAAAACTGTTCAATGCTGACATCCAGCGCACGAACAATCCGTTCCAGCGAATCTAGTGAAATATTCAAGCTGCCACGTTCAGCGCCGCCGATATACGAAGCCTTCATTCCGCACTGTTCTCCCAGCTCCGCCTGCGTATAGCCTCTCTGCTTCCGAAGTTCGCGAATCCGCGCGCCCAAAAATATTTTCAAGTCCGACATGCCCGTCACCTCACAGTTAAGCTTATAAAAAACTTCCGGGAAGCAAAATACCCATATTCATGCTTTTATTGTTTTTAAAACTTATAAATGTTATTATGTTCTATATGAAGTTATTTATGTTTTCTGCGAGGTGATGACGTGAATGTCAAAATCCACAACGTTCAAGACGTCGTACTATGCAACGAGCGGAACGAGCATCTCTGGTACCAATTCAAAGGGCTGTACATGCTCAACAAGGAACATATCGTTATGCTGCAGCGCGAAGAGAGTCTGTACGGATTCGTCATTGTGGACAGCGCCCCTTACAGTTATCTACAGCCGCTGAGCTACGAACGTTCACGGATGCTTCAACATGAATACCCCGCCGTCTTTGCCGCCCTCCAGCCATCCGTAATGAATCAAGCCGTACTGCTTCGCCTGATCGCCTTCACGTATAATGAAGTCAAGTCCAAATGCAACTATAGCATCTGCATCTCCTTCGCCTCCGACGATCATCCGCTGGACGCGTATGCCTTCTTCCTGCAGACAGGTGCGGATTATGTGCATTTCCTGACAGAGCAACAAGACCGCGATTCGTAAATGCGGTCTTGCTCTGCTTCTGTTATCGATAGGGCAGCGCGGCCGGATTGCTGCCCAGTTGCTTGGCTGAAGCAGCCTGACGGCGGCCCATCGGTCCTGTCAGCCAGACGCCGAACGGCAGCCGATCCAGCAGCATCGTAATCCCGATCGACAAGGCGGCGACGGCGGCCCACGTCATCAGCGTCAATGCGGCATGCATGCCTGCAAGCGGGGTCTCGCGGGTAAAGCGGGCAATCTGTCCCAGGACAAGCACGTGAACCAGATAGCCGCCGAAGGAATAGGTTCCTATCTTGTGCAGGATGCGGTAAGCTCTTCCCTTCCGCCGGCAGACATATAGCGCAAGAGCATACATCAGCGGCAGTTGAGCGAGGATAAGCAGGAACACCGACGGCTTGAGATAGGTGGAAATATTCAAATTAATGGGCGCTACACCGGCCTCCAGCAGCCGATAGCCTGCATAGGTGTAGAAGATAATGAACAGCAGCAGGCTCCAGGGCACGCTGCGGCGCATCAGATCGCGCCAGCGCTGCACATGCCATGCGCAGACAATGCCTAGCGCGATATAGAAAAAATAGAACGGCAGCAGCATCGTCCGGTGCCCGAGCAGCGGACGCAGCCAGGCTGGCGCATCCCAGGCCGGCGCCATGCTGTAGGACCAGTACATCAGGCCCGCATAGGCTGCGGCCAAGGCGGCCAACAGCAGGACAACGCGCCGTTCGATCTGCCCCTGCCCGGCGGCACGGGACTGAATCCGCCGTCCGATAGCGCGGGCTCCTCGATCGAGCCATGGGAAGATAAGATACAACTGGAAGATCATCAGCACGAACCAGAGCTGATAGCCGTAGGTCGGGGTAATGAATTGGCTCGCCAGCAGCCTCCACCCTTCCGGCGCCAGCAGTTGCCCTCGCAGCGTATATATCCCGTATATGACGGTCCAGATGGTGAACGGAGCCAGCACGGCTGCCGCCCGGCGCTTCAGGAAGTTCCCGTAAGGTACGGTGTAATCGTAATTGTAGAATAGAATAACCGCTGACAAGAAAACAAATGTCAGCGTCCCATACCGGGTAAAATGATAGATCATCCCGAGAAAAATCGCTTGTTCCGCCGGAATGTCCGGCCGGTAAATATACTCTCCAATGCAGTGCTGAAGCACAATAGCAAAGAACGCGAATGCGCGCAAGATGGTGATTTCGTCAATTCGCTCCTTCCTCGGTGCGGCGTGAGAACGATCAATTGCCACGGCCAGTTCCTCTCCCCTCCGTCACAAGGTGATGTGAACCCCCATTGTATCTCATTAACCTGAAAATAAACTAAAAAACACGGAATGTGTACATAATGACAAAAAACTTTGTGCAGAGTTCTCCCCCGCCGTTCCGCCTGAGCACAAGCAGGCCGCTCCGAGAACGGAGCAGCCTGTTCAATTGGAAGGGGGCACGGCTACACGAAATCCGGAACGCGGACGGCCCGGCACGACTCCCGCACCATGAGCTTCGCGCGGAAGACAGGCAGCGGATATGCTTCTTCCGGATTTTCCAACTGATGTATGAGCCGATTCGTCACATACGCAGCCATCTCTGTCCGCGGGATGGACATCGTTGTCAGCGGCGGACAAGTATACCGCGAGATAATCAGATCGTCGAAGCCAACGACGGACAGACGTTCAGGGACCGCTACCTGTTGCTGACGAAGCACCTTCAGCAGCCCGTACGCCATCAGATCATTGGAGCAGAACACCGCAGCGGGGAGATCGTCTGCCTCCAGCCAGTGAATAGCGGCGGCCGCCCCGGCCTGCTCGGTGAAATCCCCGCACCATATGCGTGAATCCGGCACCTCCACACCTTGACCGAGCGCCGCATCGAGAAATCCTGCCAGGCGTTCGGAAGAGCAGGGCTGCCCCGTAGGACCTGTAATAATGGCCACGTCACGATGGCCCAGGTCAAGCAAATAGCGGGTCGCCTCATAAGCGCTCTTCCTGTTGTCCAGATAAGGAGCCGGCAGCACGGTAGCGGACTGGGAGACGTTGTTCTGATTGAGCACCCCGATCACGAACCCAGCCCGGCTGACTTGATCGACGATACCCTGCACATCAGACCAACTGATTAGAAGTCCTGCGTCGATGCTCTTCTGTTCGTATAAGCGAAGCAGCGGGGTTGCATCCGACACGTCCAGTATTGTGACCAGCGTCTGGTAGCCCCGTTCCCCGCATTGACTGATAATGGCGCCCACGATCGCGCCATAGAACAAGTCATCCTCATAGATCCTGTTATGGTCCTGGACAATGAACAGCCCGATGGTACCTGAGTTCCTGGGAGCTCGCTTCCGGGCGTCCCCGACCGGTTGTTCCTGATATTCTCCCCCGGCTCTACGCAAGTTGCCTGGCGCTTCCGGATGCATGTTGGTGGCACCGCCGATCAACGGAGGCATGGTGTTGCGCGCTCCTTCCGCCGTCGGGGGCTTAGCGAATCTATCCATCGTATATATCCCGTTCCTCTTGTCAGCATTTGTATCTCCTCAGTGTACCGGAGCCCGTTACCAAGAGTCAACGTTCCTCCCTCGGTAACCAGCAATTAATACTTGCTTTTATCATTCAGATTGACCAAAATAGGAAACGATTCGACATAATTTTCGTATTTCTTGGTATGAAGTCATTGTTCGCATACAAGGGGGCATCGGGAATGAATAAGCCATACATTACGCAGCCGCTCCGCCGCGGTGCACTTATCGTATCGATGTTCTGCTTCTTGCTTCTTTCCGGCCAGCCCGCGGCGCATGCCGGATGGTGGGGCACTATCAAGGATATTTCCGAACTGCCCTCCGAAGTCAATGAATTGAAGGAAAATTACCGCCAGACCGTCGACCAATTAGAGCAAGCCCATCAAAATATGGAGATATACCGGCAGGAAAACCAAAAATTAATCGAGCAGAATCAGGAGCTCACCCGCATGGTTGCTGAGTTGAAGCAGCTCGAAGAGGAACGCCAGGCGAGCTACCGCAAGATGAGGGCGCTGGTGCTCACCGCTGCCGGCCTTCTGATTGGGTATTTCGTTCTGCTGCGCGGCCTGCGTGTCTGGATGCGGGTCCGCGCAAGATAGGAGGAGTTCCGGATGGACATTATATTTGAACACGAGAACCAGATGAACGGACAAGCCGTCACCTTCCGCGTTCAAGAGGGAGAACAGGTGAACGTGCTCCATCCGCAGCAGATTATTGCCTATCGCGGCGCTCCCGACGGGCGCTCTGACCGGCTGATGACCGCCAAGGGCATGTACCGCAAGAAGAAGCTTATCCAGGCCCGCTTCACCGGACCCTGCGAATTCCTGACCGCGCTGCCCCCCGGGTTCAGCATGAAGCCCGTTCCGTTGACCGGGGAGAGCGACCTGCTCTATGATGTGCGGCATCTGCTGTTCTATACGGAAGGCATCACGATGCAGACACGCATTTTGAGCATGAAGAACATGCTCATCACGCAGGATGTTGTCAAGGTGAAGTTCTCCGGCGAAGGGCAGATTGGTATCCTGACCCAAGGCACCGCTTGCGATGCCGAGCTTCATCCGGATCAACCGCTCTACGTGGACGCAGGCAGCGTTATCGCCTACCCTGAGAACGCAAAGCTGGAATTATGCGTATACGGCAATCATCTGGCCAGCCAACATATGAATTATCATTGGATGATGACCGGCAGGGGTACCGTTCTCATCCAGGCCGGACGGCAGAATCAATCGCTCGTACACGAGATGAACGATGAAGGGCTGTTCAAGCGCATTCTGCGCGAGGTTATCCCGTTCGGGGGCGTATTTATCAAATAGAGTGCGGAGTCATAAGACTCATCGTACCGTGGTAGCTTCTCGGAGGGAATACCCGAAAATAAGCGCATGGTCTTCGCGAAAATGAAACACATTTTTATTACTATTAACATATAAATTCCAGTAAGGAGACGAGACCTGTCAGGCGATTGGATATAGAGACGTCAACTGCCGTGAAGACGCGAAAAGGGGCTGTCGCAAAGTAGTATTTCGCTACAGTGAGACCGCCCCCCTGGCTCTCAAAGCTCGACTTGCCGAAAACTGTAAAACTACAGTTTTCCCTTATGACTTTTACTCTGTTACAGGAGTTCCTGCAAAACCGCATCAATTTCAGCATAGGAAAGAAATGGAAAGCAAAAATCGGCGGAAATAATGTACTTTTGCAGGAGTTTAATATAATATCCGGTCAAAGAGCGTAAATTCCTGCATTGACGCAGCATTTCACGGCATCAGCCATCTGTTTTCACGGCATTATCCATCTTCCGACACTTTTCCGCCGCTTTTTCCAGCGCTTTTCCTACAGCTTTCCCCGCCGCTGTCTTTCCGCCTCTATATTCTCTGTAGTCCGGTCTTCTCCCGCATCCTTGTACATTACAAATGGTACAGCCTCTCATTGTTAGTTCTGTTCCTTCTCCACGGCGGGAAAAGTTACGGTAACCTCGGTTCCGACGCCTTTCTCGCTGTGGAATTCCAGCTTGCCCTGCATCACTTCAATGATGCGGAAGGTCACCATCAGTCCCAGGCCGGTACCCTTCGTCTTGTTGGAGTAATAAGGCTCGCCCAACCGCGACAGCTCCTTCTTGTTCATTCCTACCCCGTTGTCCCGAATCCGGATGATAATCTGCCCGTCCTGCTTATGAGCGGCAATCCGGATCCAACCGCTGCTGTTCAGAGCCTCAATGCTGTTCTTGACCAGATTGATAAATGCCTGCTTGAACTTGGACGAATTCCCTTCAATCGTGAGATCGGGCATCACGTCGAGCGTAATCTTCGCCCCCTGCATGTTGGCCAGTGGCAGGAGAACCCCTTGGACATGCTCCAATTCCTCCCGCACATTCAGCAGGGCGAGTTCATTCAGCTCGGGCTTCGCGAAGGTGAGGAAATCGGTAATAATGCCGGAGGCCCGATCCAGTTCGGTTAGCGCCAAATGATAATACTCCTTCTCCTTCGAACCGGACTGCTTCTCCAGCAGTTGGAGGAAGCCCCGCGTTACCTGCAGCGGATTCCGTACTTCATGAGCGACGGAAGCGGCCAGCTCGCTAATGATCTCCATCTTCTCCGAACGTTGAAGCCGGTGGTTGTACAGCTCCAGCTCCTTCGAATATTGAACGACCTGCTCGTGATTGCGCGCGATTTTGCGGCCCAAAATAATGATAAGGGCCACGACGAACAGCAGGATCCCCCATTTCCAGTACACCATATAATAATAGACGGGATGAAGCAGGAACCAGATTAATTCGCATACGGTAATCAGCGCAAAGGCGACAAATCCGACGCAGAACAGAATGGCGTCTTTATCTTTGTGGAACGCATAGCGGATGGACGCCGAGATCAGCACGACGAACTGAATCAGAATTAGGAAGCCGAGCACGCGTTCCGACAGGAAATAGTACATATCATAAAAGCGGTTATCCGCCAAAATATTAAGGAGCAGAACAGCCAGAGATAGAATCGAATACGCGGTCTGGAACTGCCGGAGCCTGCGGATAATCCAATATGGGCCCGGACCGAACGTCATCTCGAAATAATAGGTAAGCAGCGAAAAAAAGACCAGCATCGCAAAATCATAAATAACGAGCGACCATACTTCGGTATGGATAAAAAACGTATAGGTGAACGATGAATACGTAAAAATCATAATCCCCGCGCATAGAATAAGAACGCAGAGTGCCAACCAGCTTGAGAAAAATATGTTCCGGAGGAACAGCGTACAAATAAGCATGACCACCGCAATAAGTATGAGGGCGCTCCCCATGACGACATTGACGAGTCCTTGCTTGACATACTCGGGAAGCAGCTCTTGATAGTCTCCGATCCTAATCGTGTCATGAATGCCCAACTGTCTTGCAAGGGTCTTGACATGAAGATACAGTACCTGCTCCTCTTCGCTGGAATCCAGCCCAATAAGCACCGGATTCATATCGAAGGAGAACAGCCGCGAAGAACGGAACAGTCTTCGCCCTTCTTCCGAAAATGCCTCTACTTCGTAGGCATATACTTGTTCAATCCAGAGCCCGGGCTTGTCCCACTGCAGCGGCGGCAGCGTTAACCGGAGCCAGGCCGACTGAACCCCTTCGGGCTTATCGGGCCCGTCTTCCCGAATATCGACATCTGTCCAGCCCACATCCATGGAGGAAATGTCCTGCCAATCACGGGCCGACGTCTCCCACAGCACCTGCCATTGCGTCAACCGCAATTCCCC
Source organism: Paenibacillus thiaminolyticus (assembly GCF_003591545.1). Lineage (GTDB taxonomy): Bacteria > Bacillota > Bacilli > Paenibacillales > Paenibacillaceae > Paenibacillus_B > Paenibacillus_B thiaminolyticus_A. Next base: position 221,499 of record NZ_QYZD01000003.1, on the reverse strand, counting down.
CTGCTCCGCTTCCGCCCGCAGAAGAGAAGGGTATAGAAGAAAGGCCGCCATGAGAAGCAGGAACGATACCGTCGAATATTTAAAAATTGTTCTCATGAGGCACCTCTGTCCGTTCCAATATGTAATGAGATCGTGAACCGCAATCCTACACTGGCACTAATTCGACAGTTATCGCTAATTTCCTGCTCTATCCGCCATGAATCCCTTGCCCGGCTTTTGTTTTTTGACATTCTGTTTCTTATGTTGTTGCTCCGATGAGCGATGGCTCCTATAATAGGTACTAAGAATGCAGGAATTTTGTCGCAGTAGATCTAGGAGAAGGCCCGATTTCGACTCAGGAGGACAGTAATATGGAATGGTTCGACGACTATAAGAAGGATATGGAGGCGATATTTACAGAGGCGGCACGCCTTATCTCCTCATTCCCGGCACCGTTGCAGGAGATGGGGCTTCATTATTTGGAAAAGTCCAACCCGCTGCTGACTGAGTCCAGTAACTATATCTGCTATTTGCTTCCATTCTGGCTGCAGGAGGCAACCGGGGCGGAGCGAAGCGATTGCCGACGTTTGGGACTGGCCGGCGTCTTCATGATGCTGCACTATTGCCTGCTCGATGATGTCATGGACAGCCCTGAGCAGGGAGGATGGCATAAGACGTTGGCGCTGGGACATCTGTGCTACATCGAATATGAAAGGGTTTACCGTGAATTATTCCCTGCCTGCTCGCCGTTCTGGCATGACTTCAACCGCTACAGCGCCGAATGGGCCGAGGCCGTCAGCATGGAGCTGGAGCATGATTTTTTTCTGAGCGACCGGATTAGGGTCGCGCACAAGGCGTCGCCCGTCAAGCTGTCCGCCGTCGGAGCCGCTTTTCTTGGCGGAGCGGAGCATTTGCTGCCCGAGATCACGGCCGCGGTAGAGATTGTGCTCGTCACGCTTCAAATGTCCGATGATACAGAGGACTGGGAGGAGGATTTGCAGGAAGGGAGCTACAATTGTCTATTATCCTGGATACGCTCCATGAAAAACCGGCCTCCTGGCGCTCCGCTGATGCCCGACGAGGTGCGCCAGGCCATCACCGTATCCGACGCCTTGCAGGGCTATGCTGCCATCGCGGCAGAGAACCATGCCCGGCTCCAGCAGCTGTCTTTCGCCTCCCCGCACCTGCTCGCCTTCCATCAGGCGATGGTTGACAGTCTGAGGCAAGAAGCGGAGTACATATATGAAGAAAGAAATAAGCTGATGTCGGGCGGATTTTCATATATATTGTCTAATTTGGAAAAGTAGAACTGGCAAGTCCGTATCTATTAATGGTAACCTGTAATCTTCTGATTCTACAAATATGGAGGGATACATTATATGTCTATCAATCAAATGCATATGAACCAACTCGTGCAAAGAGCATGGGAAGACGCTACGTTCAAAGAGAAGCTGCTTGCTGATCCGAAGTCCGCCATCAAGGAATTATTAGACGTTTCGATTCCAGACCATGTTCAATTGACTACGGTACAAGAGACATCTGATCAGTACGTACTGGTCATCCCGCCGAATCCGGCGGAGGTTATGAAAACTTCTTCAACAGCGAGAAAGGGAATTTGGTAACTAATAACAGCAAAAGAAGAGGCGCTCCTGGGAGCCCTCTTCTTTTATATTTATCTTGAAACAGAAGGAAAAGAGACGGTAATGACGGTACCAACGCCCTTCTCACTCTTGATATCCATTTTCCCTTGCATTACTTCAATGATGCGGAAAGTAACCATCAACCCAAGCCCGGTTCCCTTCGTCTTGTTCGAAAAGTACGGTTCGCCAAGCCGCTTCAGCTCCTCCTCGTCCATACCGATGCCATTATCCTCAATCCAGATAATAACCTGCTCATTCCGCTCGTAAGCCTTGACCCGAATCAGTCCTTTCTCGGTGAACGCCTCAATGCTGTTTTTAATCATATTAATAAAGGCTTGCTTGAACTTGGATGAGTTCCCCTGAATCCGGAGCTCTGGACTAGCATCCAGTTCGATCGTACCCCCATGCATTGTCGCCATCGGCATCAAGATGCCTTCGATATGCCTCAGCTCATCAGCTACATCGAGGATATGAATCTCGTCCAGCTCCGGCTTCGCGAACGTCAAGAAATCGGTAATAATCTCCGAGGCCCGATCAAGCTCGGTCAAGGCGAGGTTCAGATATTCCTGTTCCTTCGTTCCCGTCTTTTCGCCAAGCAACTGCAGAAATCCCCGAGTCACCTGCAGCGGATTCCTCACTTCATGCGCAACCGATGCGGCAAGCTCGCTTAATATTTCCATCTTCTCTGACTGCTGAAGTTTACCATTGAATAGTTCTAATTCCTTCGCATAAAAAATTACACGACGGTGATTTTCTGCTATTCTCCGTCCCAGTATATGAATGAGACAGACAACAAAACAGACAACCCCCCACTTCCATAAATGTAGTTCATATTCCCTCGATATAAAAGTGTACCAACTGACTTCACCCACCGCCATAATAGAAAACAAGCTGAAACCAAGTGTAAACAAGATTGCATCCTTGTTCTTGCGAATGGCATGGCTAATTGAGAAAATCAACAGGAAAATAAATAGGACAATCATATAAATACTAAATATGTGTATTGAAAATAACGTATAAATCGGATGGGAATCGTCCTTCTTGAGTTCGAAAAAATACAAAAATAAAAGGAACCAGGTAACCGAATAACAAACTTGGAACATAAAAAATCTAAATATTATTTTATAGGGACCGCTCCCCAAAAATTTCATAAAGAAATAGGTCAAGCTAGGAAACAATACCATCATTGCTAAATCAAAAAATCTAACGCTCAAATACCCCCACTCTCTGAAAAACGCATAAGTGAACTTTGAGTATGTTATCGTCACTATCCCTAGGGAAAAGATAACAAGCGTTAATGATAGCCAGCTTGGCAGCTCGATTCCACGCAGAAAAATTGCACATATAAACATAATGAAAGCAATAAGTATCAGGCTGCTGCCAATGACTATCTCCGAAAAACCTTCCTTAACATATTTCAGTTGAAGCGGTTCATATTCACCTATCATGACTGGCACTTGAATCCCGATTCTTCCCTTGTGAGCAGATGCATGAATAAAAATCGTACTGTATTCTGGCTCCAGTGGGACAAAGAGATGATAAATATCGTGAAAATAATCCCTTGAATCATGGAACAGCCTTCTGCCGTCGGTTCCCCATACTTCAAGTGTACTCGCGTACAACTTCCCAATATAAAGCGCTGGTTGATCTTCATTCAATTCCGGCAACCTAATCCGAATCCATGCCGATGTTACGCCCTCCGGCAGCTTCGGAATCGATTTCCTGCTATCAACCTTCTCCCAGCCTTCCCGGGTAGAAGCGATGTCCTCCCACGTCCTAGGACTCGTCTCCCACAGCATCTCCCATTCGTACAGCTTGATGCTCTCCCGCTCCGGCTCCGCTCGGGCGATGGCAGGGTCCATCAGCCACCCGAACAGCACCAGGAATAAGAAGAAGACCGTTATGTATCTTCGCACACTCATCGCACACCCCTACACATTTCTCTTGGTTTCGCCATTTTACCCCATTCCGCAATAATTCTACAAAAAGAGAGCCAAATCCTTCTTTAAATTTTCAAATATTTACTTATATTCAAATAACGAACGTTCTACGGCCTGTCCGTCTAATCTAGGATTCTTCTCCAAAACACCGTTATATATAATAGAAATGGACTAGGAGAATTCTCCCCTTTGCCGTTGATAGATGCAGGAAACGACCGTATCTATATCTATGTCTATGTCTGGAAGCAACGCTAGATCGATTGGCACGCTGCGGGTTTTATCTTGTGGAGTTATCTTTATCTAATAGGATGAGATTGTTGTTATTGATAGAATCGTGTCACATCATGTCGCCGACGAAATGAGAAAAGCACTCTTTTCTGCGATAATGATTATGCTACTGGACGAGAGCGGGAAATTCAAGAAAACGTTATGTTACATCTATCATCATGTTAGATATACATCTGTGGAAATGAGGAGATCCTGTTGCAATTTGTGTTTGACTTGGATGGGACCATATGCTTCCGCGGGAAGCCGCTGACGGACCCGATTGTGCAATGTCTGGAGGACTTGGGCCAAAAGGGCCATGAAGTGATCTTTGCCTCTGCCCGCCCGATTCGGGATATGCTGCCTGTGCTCCCTGAATCTCTCCATGGCGGCTCACTTATCGGGGGGAACGGCTCCATGATCTCTAAGAACGGCCGGGTCGTGCAGACCGAAGCCTTCACGGCAGAGCAAACTTCGGCACTGCTCGCGCTTATCGCTGAGCATGATGCGGCCTACCTCATCGACAGCGACTGGGATTATGCTTATACCGGTCCAGACGACCATCCGATCCGGAACAATCTGGACCCGTCCCGGCTGGCGCGCTGCATTGCCCTCGAAGAGCTGAAGACAATAGTGAAAATTCTGATCCTGTCTGCTCGCGATATGGAGGGTCTGGCGGAGAAGCTGTCCCGCCTCGGGGTCGTCGTGCACCGTCACCGCCATGAGGACGTCATCGATCTCAGTCCGCCGAATATTCATAAATGGAACGCGATCCAACGCCTCGGCGTCAAGGAAGGCAGCTTCATCGCCTTCGGCAACGACGCGAATGATATCCCGATGTTCCGGGCGGCCGGGCATGCGGTCATGATCGGCCATCATCCGGATCTGGCCGCCTATGCAACAGAAGACATTCCGCTCCAAGGAGACGATGAAGCACGCATTATCGCCAAGATTCAGGAGCTCGCGGCACGGCATCCATTGTTGGCATCGAGCTGAACCGGGCTGCCGTATTATCAACAAGACTGCCAAAGAGACGATCGGTTGCGATCGTCTCTTTGACATGCAGCTTTCCAGGAGCTCCGGTCGTTATTATACCATGTTGAATCCAAACACCTGCAGCAAAACAACCAATACAAAGGAGATTGTGCCTGCGATTTTGGCTGGGTGAGTAAATTTATAACTGTGAAAGGGAGTAATTCGCTTCATAATCCACCAAAACAAAAGTGTACCTGCCAGGATGACAATTGAACCTGTTATCATATATTCCATTGAATTTGCAACATTTACGATATGAGTGATAAAAAGAATCCACAAATAACCTAAAAAGCCGTGAATAATAATGGACTGTACTACTTCTTTAATGGTCATGTTCATCTCCCTTATTTAAGAAGATTTTATCAGATTAGAATATTACAAAATACACTCAACTTCCTTTATACATATAAGTGGATTATACAGAATGAGTAGAAACAGATGAAACTACATCTGTTTCTACTCATTCTTAATCGTTATATTTACATTTCAGTTTGGGGGCATGTGTCTCCCCAGTATCCATCAACACAAACCGTATATGGTGGAATATAACATCCTACAATTAAGGCTCCAGCACACAAAACCCTTCCATATATAGGTACTTTGTCACCGAATGAACATGCTGTTCCAATCAACAAAGAACATTTGCTATCATAGTCATCACCGCGATCCTCATATTTTGTACACGTCCAACAGATTCGATTTGCTAAGGTAGATTCATAACCCGTTGTTTCTTTCATTTTTTGTAATTCCTCAATTTCTTCAGTAAGTGTGGAAAGATACTTTTTAAGAGTATCATTTTCATTAAGTACGTAAGAGTAGAGGACATTTCCGATATTGTCTCTTATATATATGTTCCCATCAGAATATGCTTTACTATAATCAATAATTAAAGTTTCAAGTTCCTTTTTCTTTTCATCATAAATAAATGTTTGTCATCGCATCCCTCTCTTCAAGAAAACAGCAGGAATTCATTCCCTAATTTGTATAATCAAACCTCAAAATATCATGAACTTATAAATATTTCAAGTCAATGCAATAACGCAATGAACTGGTACGTTAAAAGGCATCGATTTTCTCCTGATAAAAATTCAGTATTCACAAAATGTTCCACGTACGGTAGTATGTTTTGCATATGCGATCTATTTTTTTAGAATGAACTAAATAATTAGATTTTCATAAATATGTTGCTCGTCTATTCCATTTCATTAAGGAGGTTCCTTCCAATGGACGTAACACCGCAGTCCTCTCTTCCGATTTCGGTCGAACAATCCAAGCTGCTTGGCAATGCCAAGCGAATCAAGATTATTGCCGCCATTCAAGACAAGCCCAAGACAGCGAAGCAGGTCGCCGATGAACTGAAGCAAACGCCCGGCAGCATTCACTACCATATACAGAAGCTGTATGAAGGCGGGCTGATTGATCTCGTGGATACCCAGTCAGCGGGCGGGATTATCGAAAAGTACTACAAAGCGAAGGCCAAATGGTACAGCTCGGAGTGCGATCAATTCAACGATCCGGCATTGGCGCAAGATCTGGATGACGTATCCCGTACCCTGCTCAGCCTCCGGTTGTATCTCTCACCCAGGCAGCGGGAGGAGCTTGTATCCGAGTTTCGTTCTTTTCTGGAGCAGTGGGTGCGGAAAACGGCGGACAATCATGAAGACAACAGTCAAGAATTCGCGATTGGCGTGAAGATGGTGTCAACGGAGCAGAAGTCTTGATTGGCGTCCGAGTGCCATAACGTGGAGGGATTGTATTGGACATTTTTCAAAACTGGAATTTCACGCTTATGTTCGCGGGGCGCATCCTAGTGACCTAATCTCCTGCCTGCTTTTAGCAGCCAGATTGGAGGACCCGGAATTTATGGCACTGTCATTCAAAAAGGCGTTCCGCAGCGCCAATTGGGCGTTGTGTTCGCGGCGGCTTCCGGGTTAAGCGGAATCGCTTCTCCGATCGGAAGCCTGCTCGGCGGCAGCCTCGGCACGCTGCTGCCCAGCGCCGGAGTCATCGCTTCCTGCGGATTGGCGGTGGCGGCCGTCGGGCTCTACTGGTCGCTCGATGCCGTCTCACGAAGCTTGCCGGCCACCGATGCGATGAAGGAGGGGTTCTTCGCGGCACGCAATCCATCCCTCCGGCTGGAACGCCAGCAGTCAGATCTTCAAGGATAGCCGGCAGCGGCATGGGCAGCGGGCGGGAGGCCCGCCCTCAGCCCAGCCCCCACCCGACAATCGGCAGCCGGACCGCCATATAATACGTTGCCGCCATCAGGCCGAGCATCACGAGCGTGAAGCCGATGTCGGAACGGGTATACCGGGTCGCATAGTAATACGTGCGCGCCTTTCCCATCTGGAACCGCTTCGCTTCCATCGCGACAGCGACGCGCTGGGCCCGGCGGATGCTCTGCGCCAGCAGCGGCAGCGCGTAATTGCGCAGCCGCTCGTACATGCCCTTGATTCCCTTGGCATAGCGCGCACCCCGCACGGTCAGCGCGTCAGATCGCGTGCGGATATCATCCCAGACCGCGGGAAGCATCCGAATCGAGGCGATGAAGCTGTAGGCGTATTTGGCGGGAAGCCGGAACTGCTGCATCAAGGCGTAGAAGAGCTGAATCGGCTTCGTCGTCAAGGCAAAGGCCAGCCCCAGCATGCCGAAGGTCAGCGTCTTGCAGCCCAGCATCAGACCGCGGTAGAAGCTCTCTTCGGAGATGCGAATCAGCCCCCACGACCACCAGATATGATCGCCTTTGCCGAACAAGATCATCGTCGAAGCGGAAGAGATGAATAAGAGCAGGAACGGCAGCGTAATCAGCAACACTTTCTTCCGGGAGTGGCCGCTGAACAGGAACAGCAGCGCCGTATAGGCAATCAACTGATTCAAGGCGAAGTCGAATTGCCTGTTCAGCAAGGTGACAAGAAGCAGCAGCATGAAGACGAACAGCTTATAGGCCGGGTTGACGCGATGCAGCCAGGTCTCGGTCTGCGGTGTCAGTAGATTCATGTAAGCTGCGCCTCCCGTTCCCTGCTCGTATCCAACACCGTTAGTCGGCCCATTTCGACCTGCCACACGCGATCGGCATAGTGACGCACGATATTCATATCATGCGTGACCATCACGATGGCCGTCCCTGCCGCCCGCAGACGCTCCAGCTTGTCGAGGATCGCGAACGTGTTCCTCGCGTCTTGGCCGAAGGTCGGCTCGTCAAGCAGCAGAACCGGATGCTCCCGCACGACGGCGGTGGCGACGCTGAGGCGGCGCTTCTGCCCTAGCGAGAGATGGTACGGATGCCGGCCCGCCCCCATATCCAGATCGAAGGCCGCCATTAAGGCCGTCAGCTGCCGTTCGATCTCCGCGTCAGACCATTCCGCCAGCCGCAAGCCGTAAGCCAGCTCTTCGTAGACGGAATCGTTCAGGAACTGCATCTCCGGGTTCTGGAAGACGAAGGCCAGCTCGTCCGGCGGCTCCGGCCGAGCCTTCCGGAACCAGCCGCGCTGCTTCGGCTCCGGGACCGGACGTCCCCCGATAACATAGAAGCCACTGGTGCGAAGCAGCCGCATCAGGGACAGCAGCAGCGTGCTCTTGCCTGCGCCGTTCGGGCCCGTGATGGCAATCCATTCGGCCGGATAGACATCGGCCGTCTCGACGACGATGGCCTCGGCTTCTTCCCGGTATCCGGAGAATCCGCGCAAGGCGATGATCGGCTCCGCCCGAAGAGCGGACGCCGCTTCGGCCTGGCGCTGCCGCCGCTTGGCGCTCGCGATGGCGCGGTACGCCTCCGACCTCGCATGATCCCGCCACACGTCCGGATACCAGATGCCGTATTCGATCAGCTTCTCCTTGTGCATCGTGAAAATAGCACTCGGTTCGCCTTCTGCCATAATGCGACCCTCGCTGTCGAACAGCACGACCCGATCGACGATATCGGCGACCAGATCCAGCTTGTGCTCCACGATCAGCAGCGTATGCGAGCCGGCGATGTCCTTCACCGTATCCCAGACCTGCTGCGTCCCTTCCGGATCGAGCAGAGCCGAAGGTTCGTCCAGGAACAGCACCTCCGGCTCCAGCAGCAGGACGGAGGCGAGCGCGAGCCGCTGCTTCATGCCCTGCGATAGCGCCGCAATCGGCGTATGCAGTTCATCCAGCTGCAACCCGACCCGCTCCAATATGCTTATCATGCGTGGCTCCATCTGCTCCCGCGGAACCGACAGATTCTCCAGGACGAATGCCAATTCCTCATCGACGTACGGCATGCAGAACTGGGTATCCGGATCCTGGAACACGAAGCCCCAGCTATCCGGGAGCTGCCTCTGCTCATATTTGAGCGGCACTTCCACCGACCCCGGCATAATGCCGCTCAGCACTTGCAGCAGCGTCGATTTGCCGCAGCCGCTCGGTCCGAGCAGCAGCACCTTCTCCCCCGCAGCAATGGAGAAGGAGAGGTCCTTGAACAGCAAGGACGCCTCTCCTGGGAATTTCAATCTTAGATTCGTAATCGCGGCCGCGGTTGAGGCCGCTTGTTCTTGTGTCAATCCCAACACCCCATCGTTGTTGTGCCATTGATGACCGGCTTGCAGGCCTGACCGCCAGCCGGTGTCCTGCGCGCCTACCGGTCCAGAGCTGCGTATTCTTCCTTCGCGACCGGCCGAATCGACTTGGTCACCCCGGTCGCCTCCAGCGCGCGCATCAGGAAATAGGCGAAGATGCCGGCAAACGTGAAGGCGCTGATGACGCGCAGCCCGTATTTCAGCACAAGCATCCATGTCTCGTAATCGGCATAGCCGTAACCGAGATCGACGAGGAACGAACCGGCGGCCGACATGATTCCGGCCGCTCCGGCGATCGCCACGCCTCCACGGCGGTAACGCGCCAGGGCGAATACGAGCTCCGCCGCCAAGCCTTGGACGAATCCGTACACGATCGTCTCCAGCCCCCATGCCGACCCGAGCAGGGCCGACAGATTGGCTGCGGCCAGACTGGCAATGAGCGAGACGCCCGGCTTGCGGATGAGCAAGTAGGCGAACGGCCCTGCCATGAACCACATGCCGTAAGTCAATTGCCCCGCCTGCGGGAACAGCGGCTTCACGATGCTGTACACGCTATCCCACAGCTTGAAGATGACGCCGAAGACGACCCCGATCATGACGGTAATGAGAATGTCCTGGAACCGCAATCCTTTCTTTTCACTTGCCTGTTCTTGCATTGCTACCCTCTCCCTTATCCCATGGTTCATACAAAAAAACCGTCTGGAACCCAGACGGTAGAGTAAGCCGATGATCATCCTTCAAGCATGATCGCACGACAAATACAATGGTTCTCTACGCTGGCATTATCCAGATCAGATTAACGGTCCGTAGCGGTATACTGGCTACTATCTCAGCCTGACTCCTCAAGCACCCGAATTTGTATGAATATGTAATCGCCCCTATAATACCGCATTCCTGCCCGCTTGGCAATGGCAGGATGGCCAAGCGGGGAAGAAGAATCGGCGCCGGCTTCCGCCACCGTTCACCGCTAGGGTTACTGTTGCCCGTGCCTGCAACCATGCCGGCCCTGACGGCAATTATGCCCCGAACTGGGCGTGATGCAGCCGGCTGTAGCTGCCGTCCAGCGCCAGCAGCTCGTCATGCCGCCCCTGCTCGGCGATGCCGTCTTCATTAACGACGACGATGCGGTCTGCATGCTTAATCGTGGCCAGGCGATGGGCGATGATAAGCGTCGTCCGCCCGGCCGCCAGTTCAGCCAGCGACTGCTGAATGGCCGCTTCGGTCTCGGTATCCAGCGCGGATGTCGCCTCGTCCAGAATCAGAATCGGCGGATTTTTGAGGAACATGCGGGCGATGGCCAGCCGCTGCTTCTGCCCGCCGGACAGCTTCACGCCCCGCTCGCCCACGACCGTGTCCAGCCCGAGCGGCTGCGAGCGGATGAACTCCTCCAGCCGCGCCCGGCGCGCCGCCTCCATTATCTCATCCTCGCTCGCGCCAAGCTTCCCGTAGGCAATGTTCTCGCGCAGCGTGCCCGCGAACAGGAACACATCCTGCTGCACGATCCCGATCTGCCGGCGCAGCGAAGCAAGCGTCATCTCACGCGTATCGATGCCGTCGATCGTGATGCGGCCCGCTTCGGTGTCATAGAAGCGCGGCAGCAGGCTGCACAGCGTCGTCTTGCCCGCCCCGGAAGGACCGACGAACGCGACCGTCTCCCCGGCCGCGATCGCCAGATCAATATTCTCGAGCACCGGAGCCAAGCCGTCATAGGCAAAGGTGACGCCTTCGTACCGGATATCGCCGCGCAGATGGGCGACCTCAATCGCATCGGGCAGATCCTTCACATCCGGCTCCGTATCGAGAATTTGCATATAGCGCTTGAAGCCCGCGATCCCCTTCGGATAGCTCTCGATGACGGCATTGATCTTGTCGATCGGCTTGAAGAACACGTTCGTCAGCAAAATGAAGCCGACCAGTTCGCCATAGGACAGCTCCCCCCGAATGACGAACCACGCGCCGCAGATGAGCACAAATACGGTGACGAGCCGCATCAGCATATAGCTGACCGACGAGTTGAGCGCCATAATCCGGTACGCAATCAGCTTCGTCGTACGGAAGCGCTGGTTGTTGACGGCGAAGCGCTTCTGCTCGAAGCCTTCGTTCGCGAACGCCTGCACGACACGGATCCCGCCGAACGTGTCTTCGACCCGTCCATTGAAATCGGCGATGTCGGTGAACATCCGGTGATTCGCCCGGGTCATCCGCTTGTTGCAGACGACGACGAGCCAGATGAGGAACGGAATAATCGCGAACGTGAGGCAGGCCAGCTTCCAGTTGATGGTGAGCATCAGCACGAACGAGCCGATAAGCGTCATCACCGCGATGAACACATCCTCGGGCCCGTGATGGGCCATCTCGCCGATCTCGAACAAATCATTGCTCATGCGGGACATCAGATGGCCCGTCTTGTTGTTGTCGAAGAAGCGGAACGAGAGCTTCTGAATATGATCGAACAGCTTTTTGCGCATGTCGGTCTCGATGTTGATGCCGAGCATATGGCCCCAATAGGTAACGATATACTGCAGCCCCATAGTGAGCAGATAGAGGGCCAGCAGCCCGGCGCAGGCCCAGACGATGAGCGGCCAGTCATTGCCCGGCAGCAGCTTGTCCACCACCTGGTTAACGGCGATCGGGAATCCCAGCTCCAGCAGTCCCGCGATAACCGCGCAGCCGAAATCCAGGAGGAACAAGTATTTATAGGGCTGGTAATAAGCAAAAAAACGGCGAAGCATAGAAGTACCTCTTTTCTCAGATAGAAATAGAAATAGCGCTCCAGGGCGGATGAAGCATCGTTCTCGCACAGGACAATGACAATGCGAAAAGTCCACCGGGGCACAATCGCCTCCAATGGACTCTGCTTTTGCCGAATGTGTTCCCATGTCCCATGTTATCCATAACAATTGCTGCAGCTACGCGCCTGCTCATAACACGTGGCAACATTCTCCACAGATAACACTATTCTACAAAAAAGAAGAAACTCCTTCTCCCGTTCCCAGATCGGCTGCGCCTACCCCTTAATTCCCGTCAGCGCGATTGCCCTCGATTCGAGCGATTTTACTTATTAAGAGCAGCCAGCCGGCCGATTCACACTCCAACGCTCGGCTGAGACGCCCCGATCGGCCGCCAGCCGCTACTCTTCGTAAGCTTGCAAGGCGATGACGGCATTATGCCCGCCGAAGCCGAAGGAATTCGAGATGCCGATGCGGGCCTTGATCCGGCGGGCCGTATGGGGGACATAATCGAGGTCGCAAGCCGGATCCGGCTCCACCAGATTGATCGTCGGCGGCACAATGCCTTCCTGCAGCGTCTTCACGAGCGCGATCGCTTCGACGCCGCCCGACGCGCCCAGCATATGGCCGAGCATCGATTTGTTGGCGGTGACCGGAATACGGCGGGCATACTCGCCGAATACCTCATGAATCGCGCGCGTCTCCGACAGGTCGCCTACCTCAGTGCTTGTCGCATGAGCGCTGATGACGCCCACCTCCTGCGGCGCGATTCCCGCTTCCCGCAGCGCCGATCTCATCGACTGGCTCGCCCCGCGTCCCTCCGGATGGCTCGCCACCATATGATACGCGCCAGAGCTTGCTCCATAGCCGATGACCTCGGCGAAGATCGGCGCTCCTCTGCGCAGCGCATGCGTCAGCGACTCCAGGATGACGATGCCGGCGCCTTCCGCCATCACGAATCCGTCCCGCCCCGCTCGAAGGGGCGGCTCGCCCGCTCCGGCTCGTCATTGCGAGCCGACAAAGCCGTCGCGTTGCTGAAGCTGGCCAACGCCAAGTCCGTGAGGGCCGCCTCGGTTCCACCGGCCATGACCACATCCGCTCCGCCCGCTCGAATGAGGCGGAACGCTTCCCCGATTGCCGTGTTCCCGATCGAGCATGCCGTAACCGGCGCCATCGATGCCCCGAGCGCACCGTACCGGATGCTGATCTGAGCCGCGGCCATATTCGCGATCATCATAGGCACAAGTGTCGGACTGACCCGATCCGGCCCCCGTTCGCGCAGGATTGCCTCCTGCTGCAGCATTGTCTGGATGCCGCCGATGCCCGATCCGACATAGACGCCCATGCGCTCGCCGTCGAGCCCGCTCCAGCGATCGAGCTCCGCTTGGCGGTAGGCTTCCTCAGCCGCCGCCAGGGCGAACTGGGTGAAGCGGTCCATACGGCGCGCTTCCTTGCGCCCGAAGCGGGCTTCCGCATCGAAGTCCCGCACCTGGCCCGCAATGCGGACCTTGCAGGAGGAAGCATCGAACGCATCGATCGCGGAGATTCCTGATTGTCCGCGAATCAGCCCCTACCATAGGGTATCCGTATCCTGGCCAAGCGGCGTGATGGCTCCCATCCCTGAAATGACGACTCTCTCCATATCCATGTCCTCCTTCATCCGTACTGGTTGTCGTGTCGGATTTATTTTGTCACAGCAATTATCCTATTACAAGTTGTTGTTTATCCTAGTATAGTTAGTACCAGATTAGCGAGTGTGAGGTGCCATCGATGAATTCACCGACCCGATTGCAAATGCTGTCCGAATTCCTGCGCGCCAAGCGGGCGCAGATCCTTCCCCAATCCGTAGGTCTCCCGGCAGGAACCCGACGCCGGACCCCCGGGCTTCGCCGCGAGGAGGTCGCCCAATTGGCAGGCGTCAGCACGACATGGTATACCTGGCTGGAGCAGGGACGGGATATTCAAGTGTCGGCTTCGGTGCTGGACAGTATCGCGGAGGCGTTGAAGCTGACCGTGGACGAGCGTAAATATTTGTATGCGCTGGCCTTGGAGGGAGGGGCCGGCCCCGCCGTACGGGAAGAGGAAGAGCCGCAGATCAGCCCCGCCCTGCAGCGGATACTGCAGGAGCTGCGGCATTGCCCGACAATTGTGTCGGATCGGCGCTGCCATATCGTCGGCTGGAACGAGGCGGCGTCCCATGTCTTCCTTGATTTCACCGTCATCCCGCCGGAAGAGCGGAATATGATTCGCCTGCTGTTCACGCGCAAGGAATTCCAGAGTCTGGCGGTCAACTGGGAGCATTTCGTCAAAGGCTTTCTGTCGATCTTCCGCGCGTATTACGGCCAGTACGTAGAGGATGAATGGTATGATCGCTTCCTGGAGGAGATGAAGGAGGTTCACCCGGACTTCCAGCGGTTATGGAACCAGAGCCAGGTAAGCACCGCCCCGGAGGTCGTCATTGAGTTCAGACATGCCCGGGCCGGGAAAATGCTGTTCCATCTGACTTCCCTGCAGGTGCAGGGCGACGCCGATCTGCGCTGCAGCATCTACACGCCGGCGCCCGAATCCTCCACCGAATTCAAGCTGGTGAAGCTGATGGACCGCTGATTTGGATCTAGCAGCAGAGAGAGAAAAAAATTTTGCGCACCCAGGTTGTAGATCATTGTCCCGAATTGCCTTATACAGTGAAGGCGTGAATTTCAACATGGAATCGGATCTCGCGAAGCCGGGAAAGGCTGGCGCTACATCCGGTTCACATTCGCGCTCTTCGCAAATCACGGAGATGGAGGCGAACCCTAATGATGAGATGCAAGCAGCCTGAATTAACCGCAAGCAAGATGGATGCGGTATTGTTTTGCTTCCGAATTATATATGGTCACGGTAGGAGGGCTTTTTATGACGCTTGAAGAATTAAAAGCTACGATGAAAGCCGAGGATGTCCGTCGTCTCGAAATAAAGCTGCAACAAGGCGAGATCCTTAATTCAATCATAACAAAGTCGGAGCATTTTTTATTCTTTTGAATTTTTGCTCAAAACGAAATACGGCACAATGCTCATTGCGGCATACTACGGCCCCTACGGTATCACCTATATATGTGGCGCGAGTATCGGACACATTGAAATGCTACTCGATTGGGCGAAATCATAATCGAGTCGGAGGGGGCGGCTAGCCCCCATCCGCTCACACCACCGTACATTTCCGCATACGGCGGTTCCAAAAGGTTAACAAAGCCCTAATTAGAGAGAACGCAGACTTTTAGCCCTTTCGCTTCCCAGTAGGATGACGGGAGGGCATTATTTATGTTTCAGGACTTTATGTAGATCTTTCTCGTTCCGATGCATGAGCTGACATTTTCTTCGTAAAAATGAGGTCAACCAGATAAAGCTGATCAACCTCATAACGAATATGCTCACTGATAAAACTGTGATATCTTGAGAATTCACAATATTATTTAAAAATACTAAAATTTATTCAAACTTTTCCTTAATAGAAAAATTACGGAACGACGGTAAACCCCTATCGCCCGTTAGTTCTATAAAAAATCCTTCTTTATTTGATGTGGTAGAAAAACTTTCACTAATATCTACATATGAAGACTGCTGACTTACTTTTTCAAACAATACTATTCCGTGGGAATTTTTTATAGTAACCTTAGCTCTTAATCCAGAAAAAGAAAAGCTCAAATTATAAGTTGAATAGCTGTCTAATTTAAGAGATTGTCTAAAATAACCTCCACGACTTGGATCGATAGTAAGTACATCATCTCTAATGTAAGTAGTACCAAAACTAATCCAATCTTCAAATTTTATCAATTCTGGACCTTCTGGAGTTTCGAATGCCGTACATTCTAGAATAATAAAGTTGTCCCCCCAAGCCTCATAGCCACTTTGACTTTTAAAAACTAAATGTGTTTGTGAAGGATCAGTTTCTGAAGTATAACTTACAGCTATAGTTTGAAATTCTTCAGAATTACCGTTTGTATCTTCGTACATAGTATATCCAGTATTTTTGTTTTTTAAATAAATGGCTGGTTTTCCTTTTACAGTATATTGAATCATATAATCTGTATTAGATTTTAATTTATTTCCAATAAATTGTGAAAATTCCCCATCACCTTGAGTAAATAGAGCTTTAGATCCCTCTATGCCGCCTGTACTGTCGACATATGCATTCTTGTTATTTGCTACCCATGGTTCTAGATTATCCGCTTCTATGTTCCAATTTTCTACGATATTACTAATAAAAACATTAGGCGGAGCAATGAGGCTTGTCTCTTTATTTATTAAATCAGATTCTAATAAATATTCTCGTAAATAAGATTTACACGTTAAAGTTAAGATTTTCGATTTCTCGTCAACTTCTAATTCAAAACTATTAATTGGAGACAAAAATGTTTCGCTGATAACGCCTAACGGCATGTAAACACCATCATCATCACTAACATTTATTGAGATATAATCTGCTTGAACAAAAGTAGATTCCACTTGCTTCTCATTTAAATCAATATCTCCTGTAGATGGGTCATAAAAATTTGCTGTTGCCTCATATCTTAGGTTGTTCAGCTTTTTTTCAAAGGTAATCTTAGTAATAACATAGCCATCAGGAAATGTCAGACTTTTAGTATAATATTTTTGTTCAGAATTTTTTGGACAAAATAGTTTATTGATATCTAAATAAACAATCTCTGATAACGACTGATGATCAACTTGATAATTTTGTTTTAGCTTAGCTTGATATGCTTTTAATACCGGGATTGGATCATTGATAATCTCAAATCCAACTAGAGCATATCCTGGTTCAGCTTCTAAAATAACTTTTGCATAATTATCACTTCCTGTAGTTTTTGCATAATTAGGGTTAGAAAATTTATTGGACAGTGTAGGAAGTATGTTATCACGAAATACATTCTTTTCATCATTTAGATGCTGATTTAGGATATTAGTATAATCAATATCTGATAAGCCCAATAATTTTCGGCATGCCGTTAAAGTGAGAAAGGCTTTTGCTTGTAGACAAGTTAGTACAATTAAGAAACTATAAACTTTTCCTATCTCACTTCCACTCGTCTTTATCTCGTCTTTAGTAATCAATTCTGCAGCTGTTTTTAAAGCCGAACGACCAAATAAATTATTGCCAATCAATACATCATGGAATGTATGGAGATAAAACTCGAAACTATCCACGTCATTTTTTGTTACACTTTTCGCTAGTTCTGTTAGCTCAGTTAGATTTTCAAGAGTATCATTATCAAAAATATCTTCGTTAAAGCTACCTTTCTTTGCTCTTAGAGTTTTTTCTGTAGCAAGAGTTAAGTCATCAAATTTTTCGTTTACATATTTAAGACGTTGATATGCAGGAGTGATTTCTGTGAGTGTAGAGTTGATGAGTACATTTAAATTAATAACATCAAGTTTATCTGAAATCTCCTGTAGTTGTTTACTGAGATATTCTATTTGAAGACTCAGAGCATAATTTTGTTTCATAACATCGCTTAACATATTTGTAATTTTAGGAAGATAGATGTGGAGCATCGAATTTATCGCATTAAGTTTGTTATTAACATCAGTTAATACGTTGTTCTGCTCATTAGCAATTTTCAGCAATTCCTTAGCTAATTCTGTATTCAAATTTCCCTGCGCAATAATCTCACTTAGGTCTCCACTAATCCCCTCAAGTTTACCAGAAATATCATAAAGTAAATCTTGATTTTTTAAAACTTCTTCCAGTGTTAGATCACCTGTATCTGTTCCAAAAATCATGTTAAAAATATCTTGAATACCAGTGGCAAAACCATAAATTCCATTAAAAACATCAATAAAACTTGGTAAGGCTCTTACACTTAGATTATTATTTTGCTTCATAAGTATCCTCCTCTTTGTGTATAAATTAAATCTTTACCTAGAACATTATCAAATTGCTCATTCCCGATACCCTTTAATCCATCGCATTCTACCTCCTTTCGACTACAATAAAAGCATACTTACAAATCTACCTGAGAACTTATAAATATTTTCAGCCATAAAGGAAAATATGTTTAGTTTGTTCCCCATTAAGAGAGCTCGATGGGCAATTTTGAAAAACCTTAATTGGATCCGTGCCTTTTCAAGGTTTTTTGGGTATGATATTACCACGCTTCATTTCGCTCTAATAAATTCTCTTTTTTCAAGGTGAGAGCCACAAGAATGATTCCACGGCTCTTATCAGCAACAAGCAGCATACTCGGCCAAGCCCATATTTCCCCATCTGCTTCAACAGTCTGTCCGCCACCACGGCAATCTCTGCCCGAGTAATCGGTTCGTTAGGCGCAAATCCATTCCCCCGGCCGTTCATGATCCTCGCGTCCATCACTCTTCGGATCGACGCCTCGGCCCAATGCCCTTCATAATCCTGCTGCTTCGGTTTTTCCATTGCATTCATCTCTCCTCTAAATATTGTACTAATTTGTGTCCATATGATTCAGATGGCGCCTAATTCCTCACCGTCTTGGCTGTGCCATGCAAGTACGCGAAATGCCGCGAATCTGGTGTATCCTTTTTCGGATATCCGCTCGCCCCGGCATATAGCGCAAGGTGATAGAGGTGGGCCGTGACTCCTTCCCGCCAACTGGAAAATTTCTTGTTCGGGCTGGCCTGCGTATCGCCGCCGCCCGCGGTGATCTTGAGCCCGCATGGGTTATGGTACGTTTTATCAATTCCTGCAGCACTGTGCCCGTCTCGATACAACTGTACACAGGCGACCGCTGGATCGACGACGACGCCGCGTGCCGGAGCCAATTCCCAATACAGGTCGGCCAGTTCGACGCGGCTTATCCATTCCAAGAAGTTGCAGCCGCGGCACCAGGAAGCCGCCGCAGACTGATGCTGAGCGATAATCCGGAGGTGCTCGATGCCGCCAGCTTCCCCGAGGCAAATGGGACGCTCTGGCATGATGTCGTCCAGAGCGGCGAGAATGAGGTGAAGCACCGGGTGATGGGCTGGCATATCAATCAGACCGGCCAGCTGTTGCGGTTGGGCCTGACCCTGGAGAATCAATCCGCATCCAAGCGGAACGGTGAACAATATCGCCCAATTCGGCGCGATCTACACGGCAAGCCTTCCGATCCGGAACGAGACGGGTGCTCCGGCCAAGGTCCACATGTGGGTCAATCCGCGCGGGGGAAAATATGCCGGCGCCGTTCGGCTCGGCGGGGAGGTATTCCGTATACCAGCGCTGCCAACGAATAAGGATGCATGCCGGATCGCCGAATATGAGGCCGGAAGGCCTGTCCACCTTCACCTTCTCCCTCATGACCGCCGGTGAATCGAATACGCCGCTCGGCATATTCGTGACGACCGGCTCCTAGCATACACAGCAAGGCCCACGCTCGCTCGGCGTGGGCCTTGTCCGTTGTGAACCCGCGGCAGGAATCCGCCAACGCGTTCATGCCTCCCGGTTCTGTATCAGTTGCCGTGATGGACGAGCAGCGCGTTGCTGATTTCCCGGCCGGGAGATGTAATATATTTGCCTTTGTAATACAGCCCGCTTGATGCCCCGCCATCCAGGTTCATCGCTTGCTGCGCGCCTGCCTGCTTCATCATCTGAGCGAGCTCCGGAATCGTGGCCCCGGAAGTCGTCAGCAGAATCAGCTTATGGTCCGACGTGACGCCGACAGCGCTGCGCGCGCCGCTGTTCGTCAATATTTTCGGATCATTGAAGCCTTCCGGCACCGGATCGACGCTGACCTGACCGTTCGTCACCAGGCGTGGTCCCGCCTGAAGTGCTCCTTCCACATCGCCTTCCTCGAATCGCTGCGGGAATTCCTTGCCCTGCACGAACTCCACCTCGTTGTCCTTCGTGAATAGGAGCACGGTTCGGCGGTCGGCCGGACTTGGATGCACCAATTCGCCCTTTTTCACGATATGGCCGTACGGAGCCTTATAGCTCGTCTTCGTATATGCATCGAAAAACGTCCCGTTCATCGCCACCGCCGCTTTGCTGGTATCTGCCATATGCTTCAAACTGTCCACGGAGCCGATCTTGCCTCCAGCCACCGCCACATCTAGGCGGATCTTCGGATGAAGCAGATCGATCTCCACGATCGAAGCCGACATCCGCTTCTTGCCGACAGTGAACGTTTTCTGCTTCTGTTCCATGGGAGCCACGGCACGGTTCAATCGCTCCATGGAGACGACCGGGAGCTTTTGCTTCCCTTTAGCCGTATCGAACACGAGCGCGGAGGCCGCCTTGTCCCACTTAAACTGGAGCTTCATCGCTTCTCCGACGAAGCGAATCGGCACATAGGTCGTCCCTCCCTCGACAAAAGGCGCCGCATCCATCTGCTTCACCGCGCCATTCACCTGCGCCTTCTTGCTCCCGACCGTCAAAGACAACGTGTCCTCATCCGCGCGCACATCGATTCGCTGGGCCGCCTTGTCCCATTTCACTTGATATTTCAATTGCTCGCTCAAGTAACGAATCGGCACGTAGGTGCGGTTCGCCGCCGTATCCATATACCCGACGCTGCGCCCCGCGGCCTGAGTCTCGCCATGCTGGCCCAAGACCGCCGCGAGGAATACTACCCCCAGCACTGCCATGATTGCTCTCTTCTTCATTCTCTTTGCTCCCATTCTCCTCTGTTGAATATCCTGGCAGAGTACCGGGCCCCGGCATCGGTTTCCCCCGTCCCTGCCTTCTCCATTTGATTAACCGTGTAAATGTTACCATATAGGACGTTTTACCCACAAACCTTATTTTTACAGCCTTTTTGACCGATGTCTTATTTCCTGAATAAAAAAGAAAACAGGAGTCTACATTCACTCCTGTCCGTTGCTGTCTATTCCACTTCGTTCCTTTGCATTTCATCCCAATCCGCGGCAAATCACCGCATCGAAATACGCCGTGCCTTCATCGGATATCCCGCTGATGAAGCAGTGACCATCCTGCCATGCCGAGCGGATGACTGCAATCTTGTCGCTCAGGACGGCTTCCCGGTGATACGTGATGCGGAAGCGGGACAGCCCCCGTTCCAGTTCCTCTGGCTGCATCGCATCGAGGCAAATATCGCCAAAACGCGCATTGTTCAGATGCCCGTTCATATCGATGCTGCTTAGCCGCACCGTCATATCATAGGCATGTTCCTGCTTAAGCTGGGCCGGAACCTCGACCTTGCGCGGCATGACGCCTACGCAACCATCGGGATGGACCGGCAGGTCATAAGGACAGGCCGATGCGCGAAGAATGCGGCGCTTGTTCAGATCGACAAGCACCCACGAAGTCCGGGCCTGCGCTATCCAGTCCGCGCTATCCGGACCATAAATGCGGAAGTCGCGCTGCCACTGAACGCCGCTCGCCCCCCGGTTCCATGTCACGATCTCGATCGTATCACCGTAGACGGGAAGCCTTTTCCATTCCAAATCGATTGTAACCAGCATCCACGCCATGCCCTGCCTGATCATCTCGTCCAACGAGACCCCGTAGTGCCCAAGCTGCGCATCGCCCGCCCGCTGCATCCATTCGAGCAGCGTCGACAGCTTGCACTGCTTCTTATAATCACAATTGTCCGAATGTATGTAATGCTTCTCGCGCCACTGTACTCCCATATCCGAACATCTCCTTGTCTCCGTTGAGCCTTCCTCGCCTGCGCGAGTGGAACAGCTTTATTGTAGAACAGCTTTATTGTACCTCAAGCGGATGGCAGGAGGGAAATGCATAGCTCGGGACGGGGCCGCGATGACGGCTCAACATGAATTAGAGATCCACCGCCTTCGGAACCAATAGGTTTCGGGGCGTTTTTTATGCGATGCACATCATTGCTTTCATATGTTACTATAAACATATTCCTCGACAGAGTGTTGCCCTACGCCCTAAAATCCTATCCGGACTCCCTTTACTTCTGAGCGGGAACCGGATAACGTGGAGGTAGGACAACGTTCCGGCTGGAACGACATTCAAGGAGAGTCAGTGATATGAGTTCACATCATAACGATACGATGGATGCCTCCCCTCTCCGCAGTGAGATAGCGGGAGCGGGACATCGCATCCTCATAGTAACGTCCGTGCCCGCCGAGCGGGATGCCGTCCTGCGCGGCTTGGGCGGAGACGACCGCTTCAACGTAATCGTCGGTGGCGTCGGCACGGCGGCCGCCGCGGCGAGAACCGCCCGAGAGCTGAAGGCCGCTGATTATGGCGCCGCCGTGTGCGCCGGCATTGCGGGCGGCTTCGCGGAGCGGGCCGATGTCGGCTCCGTCGTCGTGGCCAGCTCGATCATCGCAGCCGACCTGGGAGCGGAGACGCCCGACGGCTTCTGCAGCGTGGATGAGCTTGGCTTCGGCTCGGCCTATATCCCGGTCGATGCCGGTACGGCCGAGCGTATCTGCCAAGCCGTGCAGGCTATTCCGCTGCAGGCATGCGCCGGACCTGTGCTGACCCTGTCCACGGTGACAGGCACAGCCGAGACGGCCGCGATGCTCGCCCAGCGGGTGCCCGGGGCCGCCGCCGAAGCGATGGAAGGGTATGGCGTCGCTGTGGCCGCACGCCAGTTCGGCTTGCCGGCATTCGAGATCCGGTCGATCTCGAACGCCGTAGGCCCGCGCAACCGGGCGGCATGGCGCATCCCAGAGGCGCTGAAAGCATTGGAAGCCGCTTGTTCAGTCTTACCGGAGGTGCTGTAATCATGAAAATTGCCTTTTCCCCTTGTCCGAACGATACGTTTGTCTTCTATGCCTGGGTGCACGGGCTTGTTCCCGGAGCGCCGGAGCTGGACGTAGCCTATGCGGACATCGATATTACGAACGGTCTGGCCGCCAGCGGCCAAGGACCGGAGGTGCTTAAAATCTCCTATGCGGCGCTCCCCTGGGTGCTGTCCGATTACGCGCTGCTCCCATGCGGCGGCGCGCTCGGCCGGGGCTGCGGCCCGCTCGTGCTGACGAAGGAAGGCGGAAGTGATCCGGCGGCGCTCAGCGGCCGGCGGGTAGCCGTGCCGAGCGAGCGCTCGACGGCTTACCTGCTGTTCCGCTTGTGGGCGGCGAAGCATGTGCCCGGCGGCGTAGGGGAGATCGTCGTCATGCCGTTCCATCAGATTATGCCAGCGGTGCGCGACGGCCATATCGACGCCGGGCTCGTTATCCATGAAGCGCGCTTCACCTACCCGTCTTACGGGCTGACCTTGCTGGCCGATATGGGAAGCTGGTGGGAAGCGGATACCGGCCTGCCAATCCCGCTCGGGGCAATCATTGCCCGCCGGACCCTTGATGCAGGCAAGATCGCCGAATGGGCGCGCGCATCCGTGGAATATGCCTGGGCGCATCCGGAGGCGTCCCTGTCTTACGTGCTGCACCACGCGCAGGAAATGGATCCGCAGGTCGCGCAAGCCCATATCAATCTCTATGTGAACAAGTTCACCTCAAATCTGGGCGAGGACGGATACGCTGCCGTAGAGGCTCTTCTAAGAAGAGCGGCAGAAGAAGGGCTTGTGCCATCCTTCGATCCGGCCCTGCTGCGCTTATAACCTTCCGTTCACCGCCAAGCAACTGTAGCGTGGGGAACTTGAACGGCACCAGATGAAGGAAGCGAAGAGAGCAGAAAGAGCGCCCCCAAGGGAAGCGCTCTTTTTGCCGTGCGGCCTCAAGCTTAGGCGAGCACGATTCCGAAGTAGGCTTTCAACGCTTCATCGTATTGCTCCTTCGACTCTGGAATGAAGGTATGGACGCCATTGGCCGTGAAGATGCGGAATTCATCTCCGGCGAGCGTATTGCGTCCTTCACGAGTGCGGACCGCCGCCATCGCCTGCTGGGTAAAAATGGACTCCGGCGCATGCTCGCACCAGAACGAAGGCATAATGAAATCCCGCGGGAGCTGCGGCTCCTCCGTAAAGGAATAGAGACGGCTCCATCCGTCCCGCTTGAACTCGAACAGCATCCACCCATAGTCCGGATCCCGTTCCAGCCGATAGCATTCATCCCCCTGCCATTGCTCCAGGCCCGCTTCGATGCGCACCGGCCGGCGCGGAACAATTCCGCCTACCCCGACATCGCACAGGTACGTCTCTTGCCCGGCCCGGACTTGCAGAACCTGGTGGCGGCGCTTGGGCGGGAGATTCGGTTCATCTCGCCAAAAGCGAGCCATCAAATCGGTGACCGGATAACCAAGCTCCCGAAGTAGCCATCCAAACAATGCATTCAGCTCAAAGCAGTAGCCGCCCCGGCGGCGGATTATAATTTTGTTTATCAGATCAGGAATGTCGAGTGACAACGGCACTCGGTTCAAAATATCAAAGTTTTCGTAGGGCACGGCATGCAGATGACATTCCTGCAGATCAGCCAGCACAGCGGCACTGCCATCAAGCGGACCGTCATAACCTATCCGCCTCAAGTAAGCGCATACATCAGACTTCAAATGCTCGCGTCTCTCCAACTTCATCGTCTCCTTACCTCTATGTTTCCTCCCATCATAGCAACATCCGCTTCGCCCAACAAGATGATCCGGAATCTATCACCGAATGACTATATAATACTATCTTCCCGAAAAAGAAGCCTTCATCCTCTTGCTGAGTAAAATGAAGGAAAGACAGATAACCCCTTCATATTCACGATAAAGCGTAAACTCAACCTCGGATAATTCTCCAATCAAAGGATGCAATTTGACTTTATTCCAAAATAATGAAAATTAGTTATAGCCAATTTGGTTAAAATTTTGTAATATAAAACCAACGAATGTCCCGCTCCTTGACCCTCCTGTCGAATCCTGAGCAGTAAACGCGGCGACACGAAGCCTTCATCGTGGAATCCGAATTCTTTTTCGGCACCTTGCGAGCATACTCTGCCTTTGCGATAGATGCTGCTAACATGCGATAGCTCCCGTCCAGCCTGACAATCAACAATCTGCCAGCGGCACCAGCTTCCAACCCATGACCTGACTTCTGCTTTCTTGCTGTAAATGACGCTATTTCAGCCTTTTTTACCGGTTCCTTTTCTTTTTTACGCGGAAAAGTTAAAACGAGATAACTTTATTTTAAAACGCTTACATTCTATGAAGGAGGTGATGATCTCTTCAAAAGCAGCGGTCTGAAGTAGTGTAGAACTTGTCCAAATTCAACATTTAGGAGGTATTGTTATGAATCAGTTGCGAGTATGGAATCCGCTAGCGTCCAAAGTATCCCCGTTGTTTGTCGCTTTTGGCGCCGTGTTGGCCGCCTTCTTCTGCATGATGGTATTCGCCGAGCAGGCGTCCGCCCATGGCTATATCGAATCTCCGCACAGCCGCGCCTACCAATGCAATCTCGGGGAGAACACCAATTGCGGACTCGTAGAGTACGAGCCGCAAAGCATTGAATCGAAGGGCAACTTCCCGATCGGAGGTCCGGCGGACGGCCATATCGCCGGGGGCGGCGTGTTCCCGGAGTTGGATGCGCAATCTTCTACCCGCTGGAATAAAGTCAATATGAACGGCGGCAACAACACCTTCACTTGGTATCTGACTGCGCCGCATGCCACGAAAGAGTGGAAATACTATATTACGAAAAAAGACTGGAATCCAAATCAGCCATTGACCCGGGCACAGCTTGAGCCAGATCCGTTCTGCTACTATAATGACGGCGGGAAAAAGCCTAACAAGTCCGTATCGCATCAATGCAGTGTGCCGACCGATCGCAGCGGCTATTATATCATCCTCGGCGTCTGGGAAATTGCCGATACCGGCAATGCATTCTATCAAGTCATTGACGTCAACCTGAACAATGGTTCCGGTGGCGTGACGCCATCCGTTCCTGCAGACGTAGCTTCGCCTTCACAGACGCAGACGAGCATCTCCTTAACATGGAGTCCTTCTTCAAGCCCGAACGGAATTCAGCAGTACGAGGTATACCGCAACGGCACGCTGGTCGGAACGACAGCACAGACCTCGTACACCGATACAGGATTAACGGAGAATACTTCCTACACATACACAATAAGAGCCGCCGATACGGCAGGCAACAAATCAGAGCCATCCGCGGCCCTGACCGTCAAAACGTTGGGCGACAGCCCGCAATATCCGGCTTGGGACGCAAGCAAGACCTACCTTGGAGGCGACCGGGTCACCCATAAAGGCGCTGTCTACGAGGCGCGCTGGTGGACATCCGGCGAAGAGCCAGGCCAAGCGGAAGTGTGGAAAAAGCTTTAGGGCAAACCTGATAAGCCCGCTCATGATACAGGCTAACGGTGCGAATGCGCCGTTAGCCTGTTCTGCTGTATAAATGTATAGATTGCTATCATTAACACACTGCAGACAATAAATCGCAATTGTATGTAACGCCTTTGTCCCCTCGTTAGCCCCCTGATAGCTTGGCAACCATCTTTATTGAAGCAATGCCTTATACGATTGCCGCTCCTTGCATCGTTATCCCGTCGAGTCAGGTCTTTATTTTAATCAACCCATTTCCTTGAAAAGTAATGTAATAATTTCTTGCGCGCTCTTGTTAATGTTTGGCCGAGAGCTTGTTCCGATACTTGTAATTTTTCTGCAATTTCCCGGTATGATTTTTCTTCGACGTAAAATAAAAATACTACATTCCGGTATTTTATATTCAACTGGTTGAGAGCTTCATGGAGCATTTCGTCACGAACTTGTTCTTCCACCTGTTCGGGTATCGTAACTTGTATGGATGGGGAAACGAATTCACTTTCCTTAACGAGCTGCAAGTCCGAAACATAACGATATTTTTTATTTTTTTTCAAATAATCATAAGCTGTATTCCGGGCCACTTTCTTAATCCAAGCTTTCATATTTGTAGTATTTCTCAGTTTTGGCGCTTGCTCAATTATTTTTATGAAGGATTCTTGTACAACATCTTCGGCTAATGCATGATCCCTGAACAGCAAGCATATGTCGCGATAGATCAGTTCCCGAAAAGAACGATAAATCAATTCTTGAGATGAATTGTCTAGGTGATGGAAATTGCCACGTAAAAACGTGAGCCATTCCTCCATGCTTGTACCTCCAACACCATAATTTTCATAGAATGATTATTTGAAAGTAGTAAGCTTCTTTATAAACATATTTTGTTAATTACATACAGAATTAGATTATACACCATTTTCAGGAATTATGCTTTGTTTAGCTCTCAGGACGTAGTCAACAAAAATCTTTTCGTCCGGCATCATTTATTTCGTCAAGTTTGCTGGAGATAAATCGTTATAAGCGTAGATTCGCTCGCTTGCATGCTCTGATGCGTATCTGAGTAGGGCTGCCCCTAATGCCGAAGCGGACAGCCAAGAATACCCCCGAAAAGATAAGAGCGGCTTATGGGAGGTGAGTTGTCTTTAGTTATTGAAGACCGATTTGATTATTGTTGTTGTCGCTTCTGCAAAAAAAATGGGGAGGAATAGTTTCATGAAAGTAAATAAACTGTTTTCTTTAATGCTTGTTATTGTGATGTTAATGGCTACTCCGGTGTTTGCGGCAGATAACGGATCCGTGTCGGCCCGTGAAAAAGATTCCGCCAAAATTGATTTTTCATTGGAGGGCAGGAATGTTTACGTGCTTACATGGGAAGACGGGAAACTGGAGTCGTATGACGATAAGGGAGTGAAAACAACGACATATTTAACGAAAGAACAACTCGAAGAGAAGCTTGCCGAGTTCGGTACAACCTCAACTGGTCAGATTGGGACAATGGATTTTAATACAGGTTCAGTAAATGTGTATGTCCCCAAAAACATAGATGGTAACCAAGGTGCGGTCGTAGGAGGATATTTTCAGGTGTCCCCGCATACCTATGTGAATCTTGATGTGTTGTCCTTGCCACAAACTACAATGCCCTCGATCAACGTTAGCTTTTGGAATGAATATGGTACTGATACAGACTGGTATGCAAACGTTAAAGAGGGTCAAACCGTTTGGATGAGAGCAGCTTATCCTAATCAGAGATACGCGGTCAAAGTCAGCACTACTGAAAAGGAGGGGGCTATTGCCAGACTAAGAGCGTATACGGATTAAACTTAGCTGAAGAAAATCCCCTTATCGCTAACTGATTATCCTCAGTTGACGTAAGGGGATTTTTTTTCAAACAGGGGGAGAGCGCTTGTAAGATCCTGCGAACACATCTGCCTGACTCATGGGGAGAGCGCTTATAAGGCATCGCGGGCCGCATAGTCATTTCTCCGCCAACGCGGAACAAGCAGGGCACTGTGTTTGTGCCCTGCTTGTTATGTGAAGCTAGGTGATAAATGAGCACGGACGGCTGACATGCCTAGTCTTTATATGGATCGAACTCGTTCGCTCCGGCCATGCAGACGCCGATTGGCTTCAACACATGCAGCACGTCGAGCGTGTTCTCGTGCGCATCGAGCACGTCCTGCAGCTTGCGGTAGACGAACGGGCTCTCGTCGGTGCCGGCGCCGCGCAGCTCGACGCCGAAGCTCCGGACCGCCTCTTGCATCTGCTTCGGCGTGATCTGTCCGCCCGTCCGGGTACGCATCTTCCAGTTCATGCGGCCGGCCGCCTGGGTGCGGCTCATAATCCGACCGGCGCCATGAACCGTGCTGTAGTAAGCATCCCGGTTCTCCTCCGAATCTTTGCCGCGCACGATGACGGAAATATCGCCCATGCTTCCGCCGATGAAGCCAAGCTGTCCGGGCGCCGAAGGCGTGGCCCCCTTGCGGACGACGATGGTGTCCCGCCCGTTATGCCGCTCTTGCCATGCGAAGTTGTGGTGATTATGCACTTCGAAGTCCGCCTCCGCCCCGAGGATGGATAAGACTTGGCTGATGACGTAGTCCCGGCCGGCGTAGGCGTACCGCCCGGCCAGCTTCATGGCGCGAAAGTACATGTTGCCGAGCTCGCTGTCCAGCTCCAGCAGCACCGGCGGCTGATCCATGCTCTCGCCTGGCGCCTTACCGAGAAAGTCCCGCCCGGCCGCCAGATTCAGGAACCCGCTCGCCGTCTTATGGCCGAAGCCTCTGCTGCCAAAATGATTCCCGATCCACAGTCTCCCGCTCGCCGGCTCCACGAACAGGTCGACATAATGATTGCCGCTGCCGACAGTGCCCAATTGGTTGCGTGCCAGCGCCTTCAGCGTGTCGTGCTCATGACGCCCAATCGCCTGGTAGACAGCCCAGTCCGGGTCATCGAACAACTCGTGATCCACCGGCTCCTCATTGTTGCGGCCGATGCCGAACGATATTTTGGTCGCAATCTCGTCCATGATTGCGCCGATGCGCGGCTGGATATCCGCCGCGTACAGATTCGTCCTCACTGCCTTGTTGCCGCAGGCGATGTCATAGCCGACGCCGGAAGGCGAGATTTGCCCATCATACACGATGATGCCCCCAATCGGTTGGCTGTAGCCTTTATGATGGTCGGCCATCAGCAGCGCCTGGACGACGCGCCCGTGGCGCGCGCAGGTCTTCGCCTGGGCGACCGCGCTCTCCTCCGGCTGGCCCCATACCCGCACGCCGTCCGTTGTTATATATGCCATTGCTGTCAACTCTCCTTACTCTGTACCATCAGTGGTTGATATTGCTCTTTTTCTTACTCCTCTTCCTCTATCGCATGTACTTTTTTAGCTTCACTATATTTCCCGGATTATCCTTCAATGTATAAAAGGAATCGTTCATCAAGATCATATTTGGCACAAATAAATTGTACCTGGACTGGTGTACATCGACCGCATCGATCATTGTGTTGAATACTTTGCGCATGTCATGCGCGAGCATTTTCATGAACAAATCAGGATACATGAAATCGATATTGTTATCATCAAAAGAAGGCTCGTCTTCGGCAGTAAACACATGTCCGAATTGCTTGCGGCAAGCCCTAGCATTCAGAAAATTCACGAGCAGCTATCCCCATACTTCCTGCAAGGCGGAACGGAACAGCTTATCGAGCTCTTGATCCTGACGCTGCTGTCCAGCCGGCGATAGCAGTTGAACCGCCGTACGCGTGTAGTGCTCGATGCGCTCTTCGAGATACGCATTTATAGAAGGAATTCGGCATTCCATATCCAATTCCTCCCCCGAGCGCTTCCGCTCCAACAGCCGTTCAATATTGCGGCGCAGCTCGCTGCCTTCGGGAACGAGCTCCCGAACCAAAGCGTCAAACTCCATCGGTGGCATGGCATTATGCTTCTCGATCCAGCCGCATGCAAGTAACGGGCGCAGCACATAAAAATATTTTTTGATTTTGACCTGGCTGCCCTGCAAATATTCGCGGTAATTGCCTTTGGCCATATGAAGATAGTGATACATGCATGATTTCGGTGAAAACGTATGTGAAGACAGGCTGCGAATGCGCTCCGTCACGGAAGATGACTCCCCGTACACAATCGGCGACTGCAGCCATTCGAGCAGCGGCGGGTTCGACTTGCGGAACAACTGCAGCGCCTTGCGCAGATCCCATCCGTTAATGTCGAGCTGGTCGCTTATCGGGCGCTCGATGACGTCTCTACGATCCCGGATGGACAAGTACCAGTCCACGGGCTGCACATAGATGAAGCGGACATCATAATCACTGTCCTGCGACGGGAACCCCCACGCCCGGCTGCCCGATTCGCAGGCATAGATGATGTGCACGTTCTCCTGGCGCTCGATCTGCCGCAGCTCCTGTTTTATTCTCTGATGAATCGTGGATAGTGTGGACATGGAAGTCCCTCCTCTTTTCTCAAAATGGGTTATGTGTCGGCTTCACATCCCTATCTTCGCTTATTTTCGGAGGCGGGAACATGGCGAAAGTATTACAAGGAGTTCAAAAGTTTTCCGTTCTTCCCTTAGGCCTCCCCTGCTACAATGAAAGATAAGCCCCAGTCGGGCCCACAAGGAGGCTTCTCAGACGATGGCAAAAGAAAGCTTCGATAAAGAAATTCAGTTCCTTCGCATGCTCGTCCTGACGAGCGGCGCATACAGCCGGGAGCAGTTCGCGCAGCGGCTCGGCATCTCGGTCCACACCTTCGACAAAACGATCCGCCGCTTGAAGGAGATTGTCCATACGGTTACCGAGCAGCTTCCCGTAGATCAGGGGCAACAGTTCGCGGAGATGCTGCGCTTCAGCTACTATGATTCGGCGGATCCGATGCTCCTGTTCTTGTTCCGTGCCAAATCGGTCAAGGAATCCGAAAGCCTTCGCCTGGCGATCATTTTGACCGCCCTGCAGGAGCAGCCGTTGACGGCAATGAAGCTGATTGACGAGTGCAGTTCCCGCATCCCGGAGCCGAATTCGCTGCCGGATGAGAAGACAGTCCGCTCCGATCTGAAATATTTGGAGGAAATCGGCGTCATTCACAAGGAAAAGGGCGGCCGGCCTTACCGGTATTCGATGAATCATGATCTGACCCATGAATTAAGAGACGAGGAATTGATTGATCTATACGATTACGTCAATGTAATGGCGAATACGCAGGTTCCTTCCGTGCAGGGCTATCTTCTCCGGGATAATCTCAAGCAAGCGATGAAGCGGAGGGAGATGGCCGCGGTTCCGGCAGAACCGTTTCTATATAAATATCATTATTTCTCGCGCATTCTGGATGAGGCGCATCTCTATACAGTGCTGCAGGCGATTCGGGAGCGGCGCATGCTCTCCTTTCTCTATTTCTCGCCGAAGAAGGGAACAGCCTATGCCTCGCAAAATACGAATCCGCTCTTCACGCGCGAGGCCGAGGGCAAGCAGGAAACCGTGCTCCCGCTCAAGATCGTCTATGACCATCAATACGGCCGCTGGTATCTGCTCGGCCACACTTCCCGCCTCGGCCTGATGAAGTACCGGATGGAGGGGTTGACGCAGATTCGGGAAGGAGAAGCCGTGCCGGAAGAGCGGTTCGGCCGAAGGCTGCGGGAGCTGGAGGAGCAGATGCGCTTCAGTTGGCTTATCGACACCGGGGAGCCGGTCACGGTGCGGGCCCGGTTCTTCAACCCGGAAGGAGCGCGCAAAAACTTCGTCAAAGAGCGCGTGCTGATGCAGGGACAATGGGGACGCATCATCGAAGAGAACGAGGAGTGGTTCCTCTATGAGATCACGGTCAACGGCATCACGGAGATCAAGCCTTGGCTGCGCAGCTTCGGGTCAAGCTGCGAGGTGCTGGAGCCGCGCAAGCTCCGGCAGGAGCTGATTGCCGAGTGGAAGGAGATTCAAGCGTACTATGGCGATGAACCTGTTCGAGAAAATTTTTAATTATCAGATTATGTCCCGGCTGGGGGAAGCGGGCGCGTTCGCCATCACCTCGCAGGAACGATCGTGGCTGAAAGCGATGCTGAACCATCCTGCCTCGGCAGACGCATTCTCGCCGGAGACGCTGGCGAAGCTGGCGGCGGCGCTGCGGGACGAGGCCGACTTCGAGCTGGCCGAGCTTGTTGCGGAGAAGGCCGCCAGCGTCGAGCGCCATGCGTACCATCCGCTGCTGCGCCCTCTGCGCCGCATTATCGCGGCCCAACAGGGCATCCGCGTCTCTTACCGGCTCAAGCATGGAGGCATGCAGCCTGCGCAGTCCGGCTTCCCTTACAAGCTGGAATACTCCATGGTCAAGCGCGAATGGTACTTGCTCTGGTACAATCCGCGGCGACGCATGCTAATGTCCACGCGGCTGCGGAACATCGCGGAGGCGGACATGGAACCGGTGCCGGCCGGCATGGCCGGGATATGGCTAAGCCGAATCGCGTCCGTCCTGGACTCCCGCAAGGAGCATGCCGTGATCGAGGTCGTCCGGATGTACAACCGGGAGCTGTCCCGGATCATGTATGCCTTCTCCTGCTTCGAGAAGGAAGTGGACTATGCGGATGAGGAGGACACCTACCGGATTCGGCTCACCTTCCTGGGCGATGAGTGCGAGTATGTGCTGTCCAAAATCCGCTTCCTCGGCAAGCGGGTCCGCATCGTGGATGGAGAGAAGCTGCAGCGGCGCATGCGCGAAAGCGCGGCGAAGGCGCTCGCCCGCTACGGCATCGCAGCAGAGGACAGCGAGGCGGGGAGCAGCCACAGCGATTAACGTCCGAGGTACGGATATCGCCCACTGGTCTGTTCTATGTATACACCTGCGTTCCATCGTCGGACAACCCTTCTATTTTCAAAAAGTCAAAATGCGCAACACGGGATGTGTGCGAATGATGCAAATAAAATAGCCTCCTGCGAAAGGTTGCCCAATAGCAGGAGGCCGGACTTTTCTATTCTAAAACAATGTCATTCAAGACGAGACGCACCGGGTTGTTGATCGTGTCGCCGACCGGGCAAGTGCGTTCAATGAACTCGACGAATTCCTTCGCCTGCTCGTAGGAGGCATTGCTTTTGATATGAATATTATAACGGATTTCCGAGTATCCGCGGCGCACATCCGACTTATTCATAAAGCCGTCCGTATCCAGATCCCCTTCTAATTCCACCCAGAACTCCTCAAGATCGATCTTGAACTTGCGCGCATAGGCTCTGGCGACGATGGACTGGCACGCCCCCAGAGCGCAGAGCACGACCTCCACCGGATTCATAGCCGTGTCGGTGCCGCCCAGCGATTTCGGTTCATCGATCGTAATCTCGAAGTTTCTCGCTCTCGCCTTTACGACAAGCCCTTTTTGCAAATGTGCGGTTGCTCTAAACGTCTCAACTGGCATAGGATAACCCCTCTCCCACATTTTACCTTACATTATAACATACTTAAAAAGGAAGAACGGCTAGAATGAAAAATATTATGTTCAAGACGGGCGGTTAACACGGAGCGATATTGTCCCGGCGTTAACCCCGTCCACTTTTTAAAAGCGGACGCCACCTCCCAATCCAATCACATAACCGAGAACGCCCAAGTCGGCAGGCTCTATAATCTGCCCCTGATGCCCGCCTTTAATCCGAACTTACAGTTCGGTTACCGCAAAAGAACGGAACTGGAGGAGGATCTCGTCGAATCGCAGAAGCTCATCCAATGGGCGGATCACCTTGTCTTTGTGTATCCTACATGGTGGGGTGTGATGACGGCCATCCTCCAAGGATTTATTGACCGGGTCTGTCTGCCCGGCTTCGCGTACCAATACCGTAAAAATTCTTCGATGGTGGAAAAACTCTTAACCGGCAAATCCGCGCATCTGATCGTCACCCTGGATACCCCCTCCTAGTACAATAAGCTGGTATATAAGAATGCAGGGAATCATGTGATGAAACGCAATATCCTGAAATTTTGCGGAGTATCCCCCGTACGCATTACCGAGCTGTTCCGATTCGGGGATCATCTGACAAATTGCGAGCCCAATGGCTGGTTAAAGTGAATCAACTTGTTCAAAATTAGCGTAAAATAAAAAATATTTTTCCCGTCGATTTCCCTTGCCGCATCCGCACTCCCCGAAGGCAAGCTCCCGTTCTCCAGCCGCGCCGAAGCAAAAAAAGATTGACTGCTTGCTGTATAATAGGAAGCGGATAATGTGTTCGGTCTGACATATCGGGTGCCGTTAGAATGACACTCCAATCGAATCGTACGTTGAAAAAGGAATATCAGGAGTGAAGATCTAATGGAAACATGGAAGAAAAATCTGTGGATACTGTGGTTCGGAGCATTCATCGTCTCTTCCAGCTTCTCCATGGTCGTTCCTTTTCTGCCGCTCTTCCTGATTCAGATCGGCGTCAAGGATCATCTGGAGCTGTGGTCCGGAATTCTGTTCAGCAGCGCCTTCCTCGCCGGAGCGATCTCTTCTCCGTTCTGGGGGGCCGTCGGGGACAAATACGGACGGAAGCCGATGATTATCCGGGCCGGGCTGGCGCTCTGCGTCATCTATCTGCTGACGGCCTTCGTCACCAGTCCCGTTCAGCTGCTCATTCTGCGGCTGCTGCAGGGGCTGCTGTCGGGATTCATTCCGGGTTCGATCGCTCTGGTCGGCACCAATACGCCGGAGCGCAAGGTCGGGTATGCGCTGTCCATGATGTCCACGGCAACGGCGACGGGCAGCATCATGGGGCCGATGCTGGGCGGCGTGCTGGCGAGAATATTCGACAACCGGATTGCGTTCGGCAGCGCGGGAGTGCTTTGCTTCCTGGCGACACTGCTTATTATTTTCTGGGTCAAGGAAGAATCGTTCGTGCCAAGCAAGGACCGGGTCTCGATCATGCACACGTTCAGCCTGGCGGCCCACAATAAGCCGCTTCTAATCGTGCTCGTTCTGTCGCTCTGCACCCAGTTCTCCGTCATGACGATCGAGCCGGTGCTGCCGCTCTACATCGTCGAGCTCGGCATCTCCGACAAGAACGCCTCACTCGCGGCAGGCTTCGTCTTCTCCCTGGTCGGGGTAGCGAGCATCATCTTCGCGCCGCGCTGGGGCAAGATGGCCGATCGGGTCGGATTCCAGCGCGTCCTGATGATCGGCCTGCTCGCCGGCGGCATCGGGACGCTCGCTCAGATTCCGTTCCACAATATCTGGTGGTTCTCGTTCATCCGGTTCGCCTACGGCATCTTCTTCTGCGCCGTGTTCCCGGCCTTGAACGGCCTCGTCGTCCGCTCGACGGACAGCGAATTCCGGGGCCGCGCGTTCAGCCTGAATCAGACGGCGAACCAGCTTGGCGGCATGCTCGGCCCGCTGGTCGGCGGTGCGATCAGCGGCGTGTTCTCCATTCATGCCGTCTTCTGGGTGACCGGTATCCTGCTCCTCTCCACGATGGGGCTCGCATCCTGGTCGCAGCGCAACGCGAAGCGGAGTACATCGGCGGAGCAGGGAATGTAAATTGGGAAGCCTGTGATGAAGGAATAGTCTTCAGACTGTGGAATGCACATGGCAAAAGGCCGAGTTCCGGGTAATGAACCCTGACTCGGCCTTTTGGCTTCCTTGTTCCCCTCTTGATCAAAGGCCGGGGAAGGAAGCTCTTTTCCGCTGCAAATTAGGATTTCATGGTTGTCGTCATGCTTTTCTCCAGCTCTTCTTCCGAGTTTTGCAAAAAAATGAGCATTTTCAATCCGTCCTGAACCCCCTTGGCATAGAACCAGCCCATCTTAACTAAGGCGAGTTCCGCGTGCGCATTCAGCCATTCCATGTGCAAGCCGCTTCCTTGTCGTTCGAATTCGCGCTGCAATGCGCGTTCCAATGCTTTCCGTTTATTCTGCAATATTGCGATCTCCGGCTGCAGTTCCACTTGCTCTCTTAGATATTCCAGGCGTTGATGCAAGGTTTCTTTTACCCAATCGGACATATTACTTCCTCCACATCGATTTCTGAACTATCAGCTTTGCCTCCTTGATCTGCTTGAATTGCTTGAATTGGAATCTTTATGAAACGTTCTATTATAGTATAACATTTTTGCCTTTGTTATGTTATAGTGATATCTCTTTTTCTTCAATGTTTTACTAACCTCTAACTGAGGTGACTATCATGTCAGATTTACTAAAGCTTGTTGGCGAACAGCTAAGAATGATTCGATCCGCAAAGGGATTAAGTCAGGAGCAGGTTGCGGAAAGAACCGGTAAAGAAGGAATGAGCAAGTCACGAATTTCAGATATCGAATCCGGAAAAGTCAACGTAACCTTGAAAACATTGGAATCGCTTATGCATGCACTGGATATTGGACCGGCTGAATTGTTTCATTTTCAGAAGCTCCACGGCAAGGCTGGCATCGAAGAGAAGCAAATGCTGCTTGATCTCCATAAAATTGCGCTGATGGAAAGATCGATTGACGAGGTAAAATATGTCGTCCGGACCGCAAAGGACTTTCTTGAAACGATAGATGCCCAAGCTGCCAAAGAAAATAAGAGGCGTTGATGGTCTGCCCCCGCCGCTTCCCGGAGCCGTAATGCAAAAAAATCAGAGAGCGGTGCGCTCTCTGATGGATATCCATCGGGTTGCCTCGATGTTCTTTTCATGCCGCCCTATCTTTATTCCTTGGGCCAGCTTGGTCCACCCCGTAAATCTTTCCTTTTTCATTGACTATCACCGTATTGGTCTTCTTTATTTCGTAGTTTACTAGACCCGCTAACTTGATAAACTTTTCCCGTACTATTAATTTGCCGAGATGTTCAGATTACCCTTTTTAAGGGGTTTATACCAATACTTGTATACTTTGACATGATAGCCTGCAGATCAACGCCGAAATATCTTCTTCAATTTGTGGGTTCATCGTTGCAATGGCTTCCTCATTTGTATACATATATACATAGGCTTTTCGAACTTCTTCTCTGTTTCTTCCGCATTACGGAATATAGGACTTCCCTTTCTCCATCCGGCACTTTCTACCTCGCTTATCTCGGTTCCGACCCATATGTCCAGGGACTGCTTTCTCGCAATATCAATTCCAGTCTCAAAGGCCCATTAAATGTACGAAGTGTGCCGAAGCTTGGCTGGATCTGAAATATAGGATAGGGTTGGATCAGATGCCTCGCCGCTCATCACAAGCCGAGCATGAATGTC
Organism: Paenibacillus thiaminolyticus; assembly: GCF_003591545.1. Classification (GTDB taxonomy): domain Bacteria; phylum Bacillota; class Bacilli; order Paenibacillales; family Paenibacillaceae; genus Paenibacillus_B; species Paenibacillus_B thiaminolyticus_A. Next base: position 184,066 of record NZ_QYZD01000003.1, on the reverse strand, counting down.
GCAAAGGCTCCATGCTGCGATCGGCGTCACGCGAGGGATTTCGTTACTTGCGGCGCGATGCCGGGCGCCACGCCGCTTGGCGATACGATATAGCGCCACGCCAGCTCCTCCAGCTCCTGAATCTCACTGCACAACTGTGCGATGATTGCTGCATTATCGCTTCCGCCGTGGATGGCCATGTGGAAGAAATTTTTCAGCATATCCGCCTTGCGCGCTATGCCGCGCAGCAGCTGCACCAGGCTCCGATCCCCCTCCCCCGCTTCCACGAAGCAGGAGAAGGCATAGCGGGAGCCTGCAATGAATTTGAAAGCATTCGCATGGCAGTCATACAGCTCGGCCAGACTTGCGAACGGCCCCGTCTCGCCGCCGGACGCATAGGCGCGGACAATCTCATAGTATGCGGTATCCCCCTGCCGGCGCGCCATGTGCTCCGCATACCTCTCTCGAATCCGGATCCAGTCCGGACTCGCCTTCGCTTCCGGCTTGCGAAGCAGAAAAACGGCCCTGTCCTCTGTGTCCAACGCCGGAACCTTGCACATCCGCCAGAGGTCCTCTTCTGATATATCCCCTTCATAGTCGGGATATGTATCGCGAATCGCATAGCGGCCCGAACCGCCAGTCTCCGGCGACCACCCGCATACCCATACCGAATGCGCCGCTTCCGGGTCGCCGAACGTTCCCGGCTTCACATAAGGCGCTTCCCCGCAGGAGATCCAGAGAAACGCCGCGCAAGCGCCGTAATCGATGTGCTGCAGCAGCAGGGCAATCTCCTCATCATCCGCATAAGGGACCTGTTCATAAGGAATGCCGATCAGCTCCAGCTCAGACGGCTCCAGACAAGGGGAACGGTAAAACCATGGCTTCGATTTTTTCACATATAAATGCTCGTAAATCTCCTTCGTGCTCTCCCACGCGTTATAATAGAGCGCCTCGACCGGCATTCCCCACTCCTGCAGCGCCAGGGACAACTGAATGGCCCGGCAATTGAAGAAGCCGGCCTCGAACCGTTGTCTCTCTCGCACGTCCATCATAGCAATGCTCCCCTTCCTTCATCTTGTCATAATGAATCATGCCCCACCACGATCCCTCATTAGCTGCCCGCGCTGCTGTACCCTCTTACCGCCCGCTTCCAGCACCATCTGGACAGCAGCAGAAGCAAAAGCGGCGCCGCAGCCGCCCAGACGATATCCCCGGCGCTCAGCTCGTTCATAACGAACTTGGGGGCATAGTTGCTGATGAGGAACACCGGGATTGCGTAAATGCCAACGCGCTGCAGCCATGGCGGGAAAATATCGAGCGGCATATTGTTCGCATCCCAGATCGAATGCGCGATCTCCGTCACCGCCCCGGTCTGCACGAAGCGGAAGGCCAGCAAGGCCGGCAGCATCATCAGGCCGTACGTGACAGCCAGCGCCGCCAGCAGCAGCCCGGCGAAGCCAACGAGATTCGCCGCATTCAGCGGCAGCCCGGCGCGGGACCAACCGACGGCGATCATGGCCGCACCGGCCAGGATGTTCGGTACCGGCAAGCCGATGTCGACATAGCGAAGCGAGACGAGAAATTGCAGGGAAACCGGCTTCGTCAGCAGCAGATCGAGCGTCCCGTCGCGAACATATTGCTGCAGCCGGATGAAATTGACGTAGAACAAGCCCATATAAAGTCCCGTCATCATCGTGTAGGTGCCGATGAACAGTAAGATATGATCTGGTGTCAGCTCACCAATATGAAGATTCGTCTGGTATACAATCAAAATGTACAGCGCCTTCGCGCATAAAAAAGCAATTTCGACCGCAATGCCCATCCAAAAATTAAAGCGGTACTCCATGCTGGCCGCCAGGCAGTTGCGGATAAAAACGCCATACAGACGCATATACTCCACTCCCGTGCGCCATGCGTCCCGGAAGCGCGCTCGTCTCTCTCCACCCATCGCCGCCTCATCCTCCTAACCCGACATACCGCTTCAGGCCAAGCCGCCATGCGATGTGCGCAGTCCCGGCCAGGATTACGATCCAGCCGCATTGGATGGCGATGCCGCCGAGCGCCTCGCTTGCGGGAATTCGGCCGGTCAGCACATTGACCGGAAAATAAATCGTATATTTGAACGGCAGCAGGCTGAACCATCCGTTCACCGTCTCGCCGAACACCTCGAGCGGCACGATGCCGCCGCTGACGATCTTCACGATAAGTCCGGTGATGACGAAAAAATACGAAATCTCCGCCAGCCGGAAAGCCAAGGCGCAGATCGTGTAGGACAGTAGAAATTGCACGGCCGCGGCCAGCAGGAGGGCTGCCGCGAATAGGGCGAGGCGGACAAGCGGCAGCGGAGCATGGCCGTAGCGGACGGCGATAAGCAGCACGGCGGCCACGAGGCCGAGCAGCACAGTATCCAAGATGACCCTGCTCCCGGCATAGGCAGAGAGCCGATAGCCAAAATAGCTGATCGGACGGACCAGATACGCGTTCAGTCCGCCGCTCTTAATGTCTTCCGCAATCGTGTGCTCCAGTTGGGTCATGACGAGCTTCGTCACGATGCCCGACAGCAGCGTGTACAGAATCATCTGGCTGTAGTCGTATCCGTACACCACCCCGTCGGCGGACGAGCGGTAGACGGCCGTCCAGATCAGCGACTGGATGCCGATAGGGAAGATCAGGCTGACAAGCCCGATCAGGAATTGAAGCCTGTATTCCATTGAGGCCTGCAGCCCGATCTTAAACGCGGCGCCATACTTGCCGGCAGCGAGCCGGAAGCGGCCAGCTCTGGAGCTGCCCGCCCCGGCTGCGGGCTGCTTGCCGTTGGACGTCCCGGCTCCGCACGCAGGCAGGCCACCGTTATCGAATCCGGCCTTGCCATGCAGCAGGTTGCCTGGCAGGCCGGCGCTGCCACGCTTGTTCCCCGGCTTCTCCACCGGCTGGTCACCCGTTCGGTCATTCGGATGCTCATCTGGCTGATCATCCGGTTGGTCATTGTCATTCTGTTGGTCATGCGGTTGGTCATTAGTGCCGCTTCCATCCCGCAACCGCTGTTCACCGCTATCCTTCCGTGCACGCCGAGGCGCCCCGTATCCATCCGCTCGCTCTCCTTCACCTTCCGACTTGGCTGTATACAGACGCTCGATCGCTTCTTCGACCGGGACCTCCTCCACCGTCCAGTCCTCGACCAGATCATGGTCAAGCAGCAGACGGGCCAGCGGCTTCACTTCATCCGCCGCCACCTCCAGCTCGGCCGTCATGCCGTGATGGGCGCGGACCTCCGCCAGCATCTGCACGAGCGCCCGCAGCTCGGCCGGGGGAATGTCGGCAGCGAACCGCACCTTCATCCGCTTGCGGCTGCTGAAGGATGCGCTTATTCGCGCCAGCTCCCCATCATAGGCGATCTTCCCGCCGTGAATGACGAGCGCCCGTCCGCACACCTGCTCAATATCGCGCATATAGTGGCTCGTCAGCAGAATCGTCGCCTGCTTCTCTTCCTTATAAGCCCGCAGGAATTCCCGCACATTCTGCTGGGCGGCGAAGTCCAGCCCCAGCGTTGGCTCATCGAGGAACAATAGCTGCGGCCGGTGAATGAGCGCAGCGATGATCTCCATCTTCATCCGCTCGCCCAGCGACAGGCGGCGCACCTGCACGCCGAGCAGATGCCTAACATCGAGCATGCCAGCCAGTTCATCCAGCGTCATCCGGTAGTCGCGATCGTCGAGCCCGTATATGCATTTGTTCAAATGAATGGATTCATTCGCGGGCAGATCCCACCAGAGCTGGCTTTTCTGGCCCATGACGATGGCGAAGCGGCGCTTGAACTCCCGTTGGCGCTCCCACGGCACATAGCCGAGCACCTTCGCCTCTCCCGCCGACGGATGCAGAATGCCGGACAGCATCTTGAGCGTCGTCGTCTTGCCCGCTCCGTTCGGGCCCATGAAGCCGACGGCTTCGCCCTGGGCAATATCGAAGCTGATGCCGTCGACTGCATGGCGGTACAGCTCCTCGCGGCGGAACAGATGGCGCAGCGAATGCCGGAGCCCGCTCTGCTTGCGGTAGTAAGCGAAGGTCTTGCTCAATCCCCGCACCGTGATGGCGCTCATGGCAGATCTCTCCTTCCTTGTCCCCTGTTCCCCGGCCCAGGGCCGGGGATTAGGCTCCGTTGTTGTACAGCAGCACGCATTTCGAGCAGACCGGCGTCAAGCCGCAAGCGAGCGCTTCGCGGTGCTTCTGGTAGCCATCGCCGTGAAAGACATCCTTCAGGTTGCCGTCCCGCAGATCGGCGATCGTGAATTCCGGGAAAAACTTGCATGGATTCACCTTCCCGTTCGGCAGCACATCCATGCGGGTCGACAAGGCCAGACACTCGGTCCGCCCCATGCCCGGCCGGTCCGTGCCCAGCACGAAGCTGCGCACCTCGTCCGGCTCCAGCGCCGGCTGGAAGCGGATGCGGTTCTTCCATAGGCGCGAACGCAGCTTCTCCATCTCCGCGAGCAGTGGTTCGATGTTATCCGGCGATAGATGGTAGGTGAAGGAGTGCCAGCTCTTTTGGATTGACTCCGGGTCCTGCCGTGCCGCCTCAAGCCAGCCGAAATGCTCGGCGAAGTACGTGTCCATCCGCTCCGCGACTTCCTCCGGAATATACCAAGGGAAGACGAAGTAGACGGAATTGACGCCGACCTCCTCGAAAAATTCCATGAAATCGTACAGCCGGGTGACCATGGCGTCGTTGATGGTCAGGCTGACCGACACATCTCCGCGGAATTCGCCTGCGCGCTTCCGCTCCAACAGCAGCTCGATCGCGGACATGACCTTGCGGAAGATGCCGCGTCCGCGTATCGCGTCGTTCTCCACCTCGAAGCCTTCCAGGCTGGCGAGAAGCGTCACCCCTTCCGGCAGCTTCAGCAGCGACTCCAGCTTGGACTCGACGAGCACCGCATTCGTGCAAAAGGTCGAGATGCGCGGATCGGAGGCAAGCAGCTCGCACAGCTCGTCGAGCTTGGAATACATCAATGGCTCGCCGCCCCATAAATACATGCGGGATCGGCAGGGCCTCGTCTCCTCGAAAATTCGCTCGATCAGGGAAAAATCGATCTCGCGCTTAGCCTCCTGGCGCTCGAACTCATGATGGTAGCCATCGGGATTCCATTCGAAGCAGTGCTTGCAGCGCAGATTGCAGCCGTTGTTCAGCTTGATCCCGATATCGCGAGGCAGATCGAAGGCGAAGGAGCGGTCAAGCTTCCGTCCGCGGCTGGCCGCGCTCCGGTTCTGCAGCGTCTGCCTCATGGAGCGGAATTCCGCCGGGGTCAGGGTGGCGCTTGTCTTCGGTTGTGTCAAGGATACATCCCTCCGTAATCGGATTGTGACAGCGCATGTCTTAGCAGATTGTGATGAAGCTGCTCCAGCGCGCTGCGCGCAAACCCGGACGCCGCCCATCGGTCGTAGGCGATGCCGAAGCCGAGCCGTTCCCACAGCAGCGCATTGGCCCGCTCATGATCGCCGAACGGCTCCAGATAGACGAGCGGCGTCGCCGCGGACAGCGAATCGACGAGCGTGCCGCCCCCGGGCTTGCTCACGATGGCCAGGCTGCGGCGGATAGCGCCGTATAAGCGCGGGCCGTCGCGGCCCCGCTCATAGAGCGGCTCATCCCCCGCCTCCCACTCCGCCATCGGCGGATAAGGCGGCTGCTCGGTCCGCGTCGGATCCTCCGACCACGGGTGCCACTCCGGGTCGGTGAAATAGACGCGATCGCCAGGCCGCGCCGCCCTTAGCTCGTCGGGATCATAGGCGACGAGATCGAGAGCGTACCGCTCCTGAAGGGCCGGGATCACGCCGCGGTAGCTACCGATGCCCCAGCCGCCGCCATGGACCACGATCCGTTCATCCCGGTCGGAGTAAGGCAGGATCGGCTCATCGGACATTGCGAGCCGGTAATGAAGCAGCGGCTGCTCTCCCTTCAGCCGGAACAGCCAGTGATGACGGAAGCGGGGATAGGTCTCCCGATAGACACGGTAGGATGGCGTGTCTATCGCATCCAGCCGGAGAAATTCCGCCCGGATCGGATCGGGATGAACGCGCCGTTCATATTGCTCCAGAATAGGCACCCAGAAGCCCGTCACGGCCAGGAAGATGCGGCGTCCTTCGGCTTGCCAGCGATCGAGCAGGGCATCCACGGCCCCGTCCGCGAGCGACGGGCCGATGCCGCGCGCCAGGCGCGTGCCCATCAAGGCCGTGGCGAAGCTGGCGTGGAACGCCTGCTTCGTCCGGACAAGCTGCTGCCGCGTTTCTTCCGGGAACAGGCGTTCCAGCACCTCGAATTCCGCCGGAACACCGCGCTTCCGCAGCCGCTCCAGCAGGCGGATGCCGGGCACATAAGCGCCGAGCGAATTGCCCGAGGTCAGGATGGTAACAGATGAAGCGGATTCCATAGATGACACCTTCTTTTTTCCATTCATACTTGAGCCGCATATGACGGTTCAGTCAACTTCAGCCGTTCTCATTCCTCCGTTCTCAATAAATGCGGAAGCCGTACGTCGCCAACGCCTCGCGGAGACGCCGGCTTATCCGCTCGCTCGCTTCCCGGCTGCCGGCGGCCAGCGACACATACCAGCGCCCGGACGCCCGGACGCTGTCCGGCGCGAACAGCGTATTGGCGGACACCGGAACGACGCCTTCCCGCCGTTCCGGTGTGAACAGCAGCCCGCTCCGATCAAGCCGGGCCAGCAGTTCGGCGAACCGTTCCGCCTGTTCGCTCCAAGCGCCCTCCTCCCGTTCGGCCCGCTCCATTTCTCCGCTCATCCCGGCCGAGGCCTTCCACGCGTCCGGCAGCCCAAGCTGGAGGCAGGACAGGAAGCTCCTCTGTCCGTATCGTTCCCAATGCGTGTCGAGGCTGTAATTGAGCAGCCCCATCGAATGCCGCGCATTGATCTCGACGACGGGATGGACACGGCCGTCGGCGAGCAGCATCGAATCGACGCATACCGGGCCGAAGTAGCCCTCCTCATACAGGCATGCCGCCAATTGCTCCATCGCCGCGAAATACCCGGAAGCGTTCAGCCGCTCGGCCAATTCGGGCTCGACCGCATGCGATCCGCCGTAATTATGCCCGCGGTTCACCATCTGCTGAACGCCAAGCAGCGAGACGGCTCCGTCCGGCCTAATCTGCAGGTGGCAGGAGAAATCAATCTCTTTCTCCAGCCACGGCTCCAGCAGAAGCTGTACCCGCTTGCCCGCCCGCTGCTGATCCCGGATATAGCCTATCAGCCGTTCCAGCAGCGGCACGGAATCGACGGCAAGGTTCCCGCTGCCCGAGACGCCGTACGGATCCTTCAGTACGAGCTTCCCGGCCGGCCGCAGCAGCTCCGACCCGATGCGCATCGCTTCGTCGGCATCCTCCGCCACATGTCCTGGCGGATTACAGCCCAAGCGGGCCGCGAGCCGGTGCGAATACGCCTTCGAATTGACCCGGGACGCAATGTGTGCGGCGGGAAGCCGAGCCCCGACACCATGCTTTCGGGCCAGCACAGCGGCAGACGGGGTGATTGCATATACAGCCCAGGGCAATTCCTGCAGGCGGCGGCGCCATTGCGTCTGATTCGGCTGGCTTGCGATGGCCTGGAAGACATCGCCGGCCTCTGGTCCGTCAGTGTCGCCGCATGTACTAGTTCCGCTATATTCACCAGTCCCATCATTTTCGCTCGTTCGGTCATTTCCGATAGGTCTCTCCGCTCTGCCGATTCTGTCCGTTCCGCTAATTCTACTATTTCCGCTGGTTCTGTCATTTCCGCTAGTTCTATCCGTTCCACTAGCTCTGCCAGTTCCGCTTGTTCTGCCGGTTCCGCTGGTTCTTCCGGTTCCGCTGGTTCTTCCAGTTTCGCTAGTTCCTCCCCCGCCTGCCGATACCGTCCGGAAGCGGAAGCCAATCTCCCGCAAATAAGCCGCATGGGCCGCATTCATAGGCTGCCGGGTGATCAGCAGGCCGTCCTCGCCGCAGAGCGGGAACAGCAGCTCGTCCATACATCCGGCGACCGCTCGCCCCTGAGCCGTCCGAATCGCAGGCAGCTTCGCCAGGTGAGCGGGACGCCAATACGCTTCGGCGTCGAAGGTTCCGAGTACGATTCGAGGCCCGTCATAGACCGGCTTCAGCAGCGGCCGCACAGCCTCCGGCGCCGAATTACGCATGCCGCTCCGCCTCGGCATCCAGTTGCCCGAGGAAGCCCAGGAACGCCCGCACGCTCTGCAAATGCTCATACTCGAACCGTTCGAAATCGATCCGCACCTTCAACTGCTCCTCCACCTTCAGAATGAACTGAATGAGCTGAAGCGAATCGAGCCCGACATCGTCAATCAGATTCGTCTCCGGCGTCAGCCGCAGCTCCCAGGCCGGCTCCTCCTTCACCTCACTGACGAGGCGAGCCAATGTGTCGATTGCGTGCATACCACCACTCCTGTTCTCTGTAAGTCGGATCGAACATCCTTAACCAACATATGAAGCCAAAACAAGGAATATTTCACCCGATTTCAATGATATCGCTTTCACTTTCATCTTTTTTCATTGCTCTGTCCGCTGCCACCGACAGGCTCCCACACTACGGCTGCCCGCATTCTTTCTTATCGCAGCCATCCCCTGCCTTCGCTTTTCATCGCAAAAAACCGTCCCGCAAGGCTGCTGCTCCCTTGCAGGACGGCTCTGTTATCTGCTGACTACATATGTCCCATTTGCTGCAATACGCGGTACAGGAGGACCGCCACCTGCGCCCGGGTCGTCAGAGCATCCCCTGCGAACCCGCCCGCGCCCATGCCTTTGACCAATCCGGTCTGATAGGCATACGCTACGGCTTCGCGCGCTTCCGGCGATACCTGCTCCAGCGCCGACTCGTCCGGCTCCTCAGCCGGCCCTTGCGGCAGTTCCGGATCGAGCGCCGTCACGAGCAGGACGATCATATCCTCGCGCCGCAGCGCCTCATGGGCCCCCGGTTCGCCGGACCGCCGCTGCCAATCCGGTTCCTTGCCCGTGATGCGGTCCAGCAAGGTCAAGAATTCGGCCTGTGTCACCGGATCATTCGGCGCGAACCGGTGATCACTCCGGCCTGAGACGATATGATGGGAAGCCAGCGCTTCAATCTTGGCGCGGCCCCAATGCTGCGCGATATCTGTAAATGTTTTCGTATATTCCAGTCCCGCATATTCACCCGGCTGCCGTACCGGGACAGTCAGAACATGCGTGCCGTTCTTGCCCTGCCCGTTGGCTATCCGCTTCGGCAGCCCGGCATAGGCCCACGGTTCCGCTTCATTGCGTCCATAGACGCCGGCAGCTTGCGGCCGCCGAACCAGTTGTTCATCCAATTCTAGCTCCAACAGCAGGGAATGGTTCCAAGCGGCGCTCTTCGAGCCGATGCCCGACACGTCCGTCTCTCCCCCCGCTCCCTGTTGATTCGCAGCTGTCGGTTTTTGCTCCTGTGCCTGTTGTGTGCGAACCGGGGTCTTCATACCAATGATGTCCGACACGAGCGCCGCGGTACCGCCCGACACCAGAGCCTGGCGGGCGCTGCTCGTGCCGGAGCCTTCCTGGACGGAGAGCGTCAGCTTCAGTCCATCCCGGTCAATGAAATCCGGGATCCCTTCTGCTGGCACGGTCAATGCGAAGCGGAAGCCCTTCAGATACAGCGCCTTCCCGGACTTGGCCAGTCGTTCGGCCGAAGAGGCTCCTATCTCCAACCCAACTGCTCTGTACTCCTTCCATGACAACGAGGACAGATCGATCGCAGCCGAGGCGCCGGCTTCCGCCTTGTCCAGCTCCTTATCGAACCAGTCGGAAGCAATCCGGACGCGCGCCTGCTTGCCGCCCTGGCCATCGGTCACGTACAGCGTCCCGATCAAGCGGCCATCCACCCGAATCGGGGTCCCGCTTGGCGAAGCCGGGCTCGAGCTTGAGCTTGAAGAGGATCCCGACCCCGAAGCAGATGATGGCGGATCCGGGCGAGTCGTTGGCGGCGTCACGATGTCCGCTCCCTTCACCTTCACGAGCGCCTCTGTCTTCAGCACCCCATAGGCAATATCGATGCGGGCCTCCCCTTCTCTCAGGGCGGCAATTCGGCCGTCCGCTTCCGCCCGGGCGACTTGAGGGTTGGAGGAAGTGAAGGTTAATCCTTCCGTAATCGGGATGAGCTTGACTTCGCCCGCAGCATAGACGGCCGCCGTCACGGTCAACTGGGCTGATTCCCCCGCCTTCAATGTCAACTCCTCAGGTTCGACATGGATCGAGCGTACTTCCTCCGTCGGAGGCACACCGGACTTCCTTACCATGACCGGCACAACAGCCTCCAGCTCGCCATAGCTTACGGTCACCTCCGTCTCGCCCGCTTGAATGCCGGTGACCTGTCCCGCGTCATCGACCGCGGCAATGCCGGCATCCTGCGAACGGAACACCAGGCCCTTCACCAGCGGGACCGTCAGTTCCTGGCCCTCGGAATAGACCGCGGCCGTGACCGTTAATTGCGAAGTTTCTCCTTCCTTCAATGACAGCTCCGGCGGGTGGGCGGCAATCGAACGAATCTCACCCTCTGGGATGTCCGGAGCCGGGGTCACGATGACCCGAACAGTATCTGTCAGACCTTCATGCGTTACCGTCACCGTCGCCTCGCCCGCCGAGCGCGCCGTGATCAATCCTTGCGCATTCACCTCAATAACCTGTTCAGCATCTGCCGCGTAGGCGGCCAGAGCGGTAACGTCACTCTCGTTCCCGGCCTCATCCTCCGCCTTGACATGCAATTGAATCTGCTGTCCTTCGAACAAAGCGATGTCACGCGGTTCAACCGTAATCTTCGTTACCGGCCGGTTAGGATCAGGGCTCGTAATGCGCGCACGGATCATGTAGTTCCCTTGCTCGGCCGTCGCCCGTGTCCAGGTTCCGTCCTCCAGCCTCCAGGAGCGCCCGTGATTAACGCCCTCTTCATCGACACCAAGCCCCGGAACGTCAGGATAAGCTCCGTCCTGGATATAGACTACATAGAAATCGCCGTCCACGAACGGACCGTTCGGAAAAGAAAGCTCGGTCCATTCTCCGTCCACGCGGGCCGTTCCTGCGTGCGGGCCGGAGAGTAACTCGCCCGGTAGCCCGCCGGGTCCCGATGCGTCATAGAGTGCGTAGCGGAGGGCCGTTCCGCCAGGAACCGGCCAATCATCATCCCAGAAGAACATTCGCGCCCCGGTCACCTGGGCCGGGCCGTCGGTTGTCATGCGCACCGCATAGCCGTTGCCTGAACTGTAATAAGCTACAGCATTATCCCCCTCCCCTCGATCGTAAGCAAGCTCCGTTCCACGGAAAGCTTTCAGCACAATCGGGTTCGTGACGGCCCCTTCCGCACGGATCTGCTGCTCATAAGGCAAATACCCGCGCGCAGAGACGAGCAGCGTGTAATCTCCTGCGTAGACCTCAAGCGTATAGTTCCCCTGTTCATCTGTAACGGCGGATGGCACATGCGAATCTTCCCTCACACGTACCGCTGCCCCGGCAATCGGCTCTCCCGTCGCCTTGTCGGTAATGATGCCGCTAATCGTGGCGCTAGAGAGCGATTGCAGATGAATATTCGCCTCGGTTCGCTCCTGATCGGTAATCGTCACCGTCTGTTCGACCGTATGATAACCATACGCTTCTACCCGCATCTTAAAAGTCCCTGGCGGATGCTTCAACCGATAGCGGCCCGTGCCTGAATCGGTCTTCGTCGAACGGTCCGTATCGACGATTGTAATCGTCGCCGTGGCCGGAAGGCCGGAAGATCGTTTCTCTGCCCCGTCTGCCGCCCTAAAGGAAGCCTTCTCCTGGTTCATGCTTCTCCATGCGGATAAGCTCGGAGCCGCTGACGCTTCCTCCGCCGTATCCCGATCAGTGACTCGTTCTTCCTTGTCTGCCGCTCTCATCCCCGCTTCGTCAGCAGGCTGGACTCCAGCCCCGGCTGGAATAAATGTTTTGACAGGCGGCGTATCCCGCACCTGGATATCATCCAAATACCAGCCCTTCGCCAGAGAGGCTTCTCCGGTCTTCAGCCGGAAGCGGATAAGTACCTTTTTGCCGTCGTATTTGCCAATGTCGATCTCATCCATATACCAAAACCTTTTAGGATGGTTCGTGTTATAGGTTGGCTTCGGATAGGCCGCCAGGCTTTGCCACGCAGCGCCGCCATCCTCGCTAATCTCGACGTAGCCTTTATCCCCATCCTCCAGATCATACCATTGCTGAAAGTAGAGGGACGCATGCTTTATTCCCGTCAAATCAATTTCCGGGGAAATAATGCTTTGATTCGTATTTTGTGAGACATATCCGGTGAAGTTCGTGCCGATGACGTTCTTGCCGGACACGGCTTGCGGCGGTCCATATCTCGGATCGGGTACCCCTTGCTCCCACTCGTTCGGGTCGCCTTCACGCGTCCAACCCTTGTCCCCGCCTTCGAAATTTTCCCCGTAAATAAGCTCCCCGCCGGTAAAGGTCCAGCTCACTTCGTTCGAAGCTTCGCTAAGCACATGGCTGTATGTCCTTGCCTTGGCGGTATAAAAGTATGTCCCCTCCTGCGGCAAGGGATGGTCGGCATAGTTGCGTCCTGTGCTCACGCCAATCTCCTGGTAGGATCCGCCCGGCTCCGGCGAACGGTAGATGACGTACTCCTTCACATCGCCTTGCGGCTCCTGCTCCCATTCGAGGATGACCTTGCCCGGTGCGTTACTCCGTGCCTTCACCTTGGGAGCGTCAGGCTGGAAATCAGTCGGTCCGGTAAGCTCGATATCGTCGACATACCATCCTTCATCGCTTCCGTTGGCGCCCCGGAGATTAAAAAGAGCGACAACCCGATCTCCTTTGTACGGAGACAAATCGATGTATTCCGTTTTCCAATCGCCGCTTTTCCCGTCAAATTGCTTCACCAGCTCGAATTCGAATTGCTTCGACTCCCGCCCGATAAAAACCTCCGCCTTATCCAGCTGAATAGAGTACCAGCTTCCGAGCTTATACCAATGCTTGAAGCTCAGAATCGTGTGCTCGCTGTCCCGGAGATCGATAAGCGGCATGACGAAGTAGGACTCTTCCACCCCGGTGGGGTAATTGCCGTCAAGCCGGGTCGCCATCACTTTGCTTCCCGAGCTCGCCTGTCCCGGCCCGCTCGTCGGTACGCCCCATTCCCAGATGCCCGGTTCCCCGCCGAAGCCGTATCCTTCGATGTCCGTCTCGAAGTCCTGTGCGTATCCAAGCTTGACTCCCTCCGATACTTCTACGGGCCACCAGGGGGAGACTGCCTCGTTGCCTCCGAAATCCTCTGCCCGAATCCGGTATTCGATCCCAGCCGTGTCCAGCATCGATGACGGGATGATGCCTTCATACATTCCGTCCCGGTAATCTCCCGACATCCGGACCATCGGTATTGCAGTTCCAGCCTGTTCCCCCTTTGTCTTCACTTCCAGTTCCGCCCGGGTGACGCTTGTGTCGTCCGTAATTCGGGCAGATATTTCCTGATCCAGCGCGTTGTACACGATCGTCAGAGGATGATGTTCGATGACTGGTTCTTCGGCATCCTCTCCATCCACCGTTACCGTCCCTTCAAGCTCGCCCAGACCTTCTTCTTGGGTGGAGACGGCATTCAAGGCGTTCACGATGCCTGACCCATAGCCATTGTTCGGACTCTGCGGGAACTTGCTGTCCGTCAACGCGATTGCCGTATCCTTCAAAATCTTCTCCACCTGATCCACCGTCAGCGAATGATTGGCCTGCAGCACCAGCGCGGCAACTCCGGCCACATGCGGGGCAGCCATCGATGTCCCGTTCATGAGGGCGTAAGAGCCGCCCGGTACCGAGGAACGGATACTAACGCCAGGCGCCGATACTTCCGGCTTCATCTGGCCGTAAGGAGACGGGCCCTGAAGCGAGAAGTCAGCCAGCCGGTTGCTGCTGTTGACCGCTCCGACCGCGAAGGATTCCGGATAGTTCCCCGGCGGGGTGACAGATCCCGGCCCGCCGTAGTTATAAGGCGGTCTCGTATTGCCTGCCGAGAAGACAGGCACGATACCGGCAGAGCGCCATGAACGGACAATATCCTGAAAAAACTCATTCTTCCCGGCCTGCACGCTCCCCCAGGAATTATTGACAATGTCCGGAGCCAGCTCGGGATAGGAGCGCCCCGATTCGTCAGTCGGCGCCAATATCCATTCGCCTGCCGCCAATATGCCCGCATCCGTCGCCTCGCCAGCCGAGTTGAAGATGCGCGCGGCGATCCATTTCGCCTGCGGCGCGACCCCGATCGGGTTGCGTCCATCGGGCTCCGATCCGACCATCGTGCCCATCACATGCGTTCCGTGGGCGTTGCCGTCAAATGGCAGCTTCTTCTTTTCCGGCGTCGCGTCATACCAGCTCAACTCAGGCCGGTCGGCCTGCCCTTCGGCATTGTAGCCTCTCCACTTCCGCTTCAACGCCGGATGATTCAGATCGACGCCTGAATCCATGTTAGCGACAACGACGCCCATCCCGTCAAAGCCCTTCTCCCACGCTTGAGCCACATTCAAGTTGCTCAAATTCCAAGGCAACTCGACTGCTGCCGCAGCTCTTCCCGTCATATCCTGGGCCGATTCCCCCGTGCCATTCGCCTGCGGCGGCTCGGAATCGGTTGTAGCTTGCCCCTCGTCGAGCACCTCCAGCAAGTATTTACGATTCGGGGTAATGCGCTCCACTTCAGGATGGGCTGCCAGCCGTTCCATCACCTCCCGCGTGCTTGTCACCGCAATGGCGTTCACGATATAGAAGGAGCGGTAATCCTGCACCGAGCCATTGCTTAGGCCCGTGTCCAGCTCATCGGTGATCCCGGACTGAGTCCGATAGGCTGTATCCTTCAAATCGTTCAAGACGAAGCTTCGCACGGTCAGCTTGCGCTTCGCGGACGTCTCCCCGCTCAAGCCGGAATAAGACTTGGCCAGCTTCGCGGCGACCTCCACGTCACTCTGCTCCCGCAGCTTCACAATATAAGATCCTGTCCCTTTCTGTCCGAACTCGCCATATACTTCTCCATCTACAACGGCGGGCGGCAGCCGAGTCCTGTTGGATTCCGCCATCCTGACCGAATTATCGGTCTGCTCTCCCGCGTGCGCATATACCCCCGGTACGGAAGTAATGCCCATAATGAGCGCGATGACGAGAACCAGCCATCGCCGAAGCCAAGCTTTGCCTTTCATTTTTCATGCCTCCTTGTCTCGTATACTATTAACCTGATGAACAAGCCCAAGAAGTTGATAGAATTGTACACAAATTGAAATATTTTGTAAATATATTTTTGAAATCCATTTTTGATTCGAATCTCACTTTCGTCTTTTTTCTTTTCTGAAAGAAAGTATTCCCGAGCCAAGTCGTCAAAATATCGCTTCGATCGCCACCAATCTGCCTGGTTAGCAACTTGGTTCCGCATGCGCCCGTGTCGAAATATGTCTTAAAATTCTAGCTTGCTGCATACAGCATCAGCCCGTTCTTTTGAGGCTTTACGGCCTTGTCTCGGGGATTCAGGCATTACTGTAAGCCGCCTTCCTTTCTATCAAACGTTTTCAATGATTGGCCGATATAGTAAATAACATCCTGAATCTAGCATCTCGATAAAATCTTAACGGAGAAGGAGATGAAGCGATGAAAATCAACCACAGCCCGCTGCTTCCCCCGAACCTGTACAACCTGAGCAAGTCAGAAGGACAAAGCAAGCGCGACATGACATGGGAAGCGGGGAAGCCTGTAGGCGAGAATTATGATATGGTTGAGATCAGTCCGACCCGACGCAAGCTGGCGGAGGATGCGATCGTGCATCATCCTGCGACGCCGGAATCTATGCCCTCCAAGCCGGCGGGAGCGCCCGACAATTATATCAACATTGGCGATCTGATGAAGCGGTTCGATCCGGAAGGACACCAACAGATGCATGAAGCCATTGTGAACGGAGGGGACTGGTTCGGCGTCTTGCTGAAGTTCGTCCACCGCATCCCGGACAACAAGCATTGGATGGACACGTATCTGAAGGAGGAAAAAGCGGGGACAGATCGGAAAAAGCGGCGCCGGCCTTCGCTCCTGAGCCCGCTGATCACCGCATAACGCCAGATGACTCACTATTGTCGGAGCTTCAAGCCCTATTGAAAAAAATCCGTCCCTGATGGACGATGAGATTGGCCGGAATCTTCTTCTGTTCGTACGCGCGCTGCAAGGCGAAACAAAATAGAACGTGAATTTCATGCTTACCACAGACCCAGGGCATTCCCATCAAGTAGGTTTTTAGCTGTAGCGAGATAGCCCCACCCCTGCTTCTCACCGCTCCGCTTGCTGAAAAAACTGTAAAAGTGCAGTTTTCCTTTATGACGTTTACTCCGTTACAGGAATTCCTGCAAAACTCCATCAATTTCAGCCTATTCACTAGATAGAAAGCAAAAATCACTAAAAATGATGTACTTTTGCAGGAAAACCATCAAATAGTAGATTGGATAGCGTAAATTGCTGCATTAACGCAGGATTTCATTGCTGAGGGAGTAGACACTCTGAAGCAACATAAACAGGCAGAAGCCGGGGCCTCGGACCCCGGCTTTCTATCTATCTGCCTTAGTTTTCATCATGGAAGCCGCCTTATATACTCTTCTTGACTTCCCTGGCCTGCCATTGAAGCCGATATTCCTGCGGGGTCACCTGATTCTGCTTCTTGAAAAACCGGATAAACGCGAGTGCGGAATTGTAGCCAAGCCCCGCCGCGATCTCATTAATCTTCATCGGGCTGTTCAACCGCCACTCCTTCGCCTTCAAATTCCGGTACTCGTTGATGTAGTCGGACAGGCCGATTCCCGTCATCTGCTTATACAAGCGCGAGAAGTAGGACGAATTGAGGCCGACATGATCCGCGATAGCGATAAGCGAAATATCATGTGACAGATGCTCCTCGATAAAGTGGTGCACCTTCTTGACCAGATCGGCGGGCACCTGCCCTCCTTGGGCAGCCTGGCGCGTGAAGAAGCAGTCGGCCAGATTCCAGAATACTGCTTCACATCCGGCCAGGAGACCGCTTGATCCTTCTGGTACAGCAGCGTCGCGTCCAGCTTCGCGTGCACCTCCTGCCGGAACGGTTCATCCTGATCCATGCAGGACAGGAAGATGGAGGCGAGAGAGTGATACAGTTCCATCTTGCGCCCGTAGGCATGCGAATCATCCGTCCAGATGGCGGTCAGGTAAAGATATAGATTATTGAACTCTTCCCGGTGGTTGTTCTATTGAAATTGCAGGAGCAGCCGGATATGGTGGCAGTAGTCGTTCGCCTCTTCCTCGCCTTCCTGCAGCCTGAGCAGATCCGAGTCCGTGACAATGACGGCGGGAGATAGGCCAAGCCCGTAGACGAAGCAATATTTCAGCATATGGAAGCGTTCCGAGATCATGGGCCAATTCGTCGGCTCGCTGCTCAGGCGCTTTGTCCAGCGGCGTGAACGATTCCTTCCACGTGTCCACCCGGCCCAGCAGCAGCAGTATCGGCCGCTCTGCCTGCAGCGGAATGCCCAGCTCCCGCAGATGGCGCGCCCGCTCGGCTGGAGCCTCCTGCTTGCCCTGGAGCAGCGCCCATATATATTCCTTCTGCAGCAGCGGCAGCACCTGGCGCGCCCGTTCATTGGCCCGCTCCAGCAGGCCTTCTTCTCGCGATCCGGATACAGATTGGAGTTATACCTGGTCGTGTCCGACCATCTGCCGGTGAAGTCGTAGGTCATGACGTCGATGACTTTTTTGACCTCGGTATTCCGAGAAAGCCAATATCGAGTCGGCAGTAAAACGAAAAGGGAGGAGATAAACTTTTTTGTCCAACAACTTGTCTAGTACCTCGCTGAATTCCTTTTTTGGCCCCATTTTCAGAACAATACAATTAATTGTACCGAGTATCGAAATAGCCCGCATCCTCGAACGGATACGGGCTTTTCACCTAATGTGTAAGTTCATAAAATATTTAAGTCTGTTGGCATTTGAGTTAGTGTTAGAAACTCACCAATTTCTAAGAATAAGAAACACTGAAACAAAGAATACAATAGAACCAACTACATATGAAGTAATTTCCTTTGCTTTATTTTCTCTCTTCCCACGTAAATTGATAGCATGAGCAAAGACATTTAGAGAGAGCATTAAAAGCATAATGCCCAAATACATAAGTTCACTCTCTTTGCCAAAAACTGCAATAGCTCCAAAGAGAACAGCGCCTAAAGCAGTCAGATATCTAAAAATGTTAATATAGCGATTCATCATATTTAATTAGACGGCTGGTATCCATCTACTCTTTCTAAAAGATTATAGGCATTTTTCATGGCCTCGTCACCACTATTCCCAGCGTTCCATAGAATAAGTGCTGAAGGAACTGTACCAATTAACCCAAAGATTACACCAGGAGAAAGCACTAAAACTCCACCTGCGATTAAGCTAGCAGCAGCTCCATTTATGGTAGTTCTTGCTGAAGCAACATTATTTGCGTACATTTTGAAATCAGACAAATCGTTACTTGAATATAGCCATTTTGTAATACTGCCGCCTCTAGGACTGTCCATAAAGATATTATTTGATGTTTCACGAGCAAAACACTTGAAATAATCATAAGGAGCGATTCCCATATTAGTGTATATAGTGGGTTGATTCATGAAGTTTTATTGTCTTGACTCCGTCATTTTCAAGAGTTTCAGTTGTGATTGCTGTAATTCTCTTTCCAACGACATTGAAATTTTCATCAACTACATTAGTCTGAAAGGTATTATAGTTCTCCTCAGCATTATACGCAAATGTTGGTGTTACTAATAGAACCATCAAAACCACCATCGACAAAAATGCCGCCAATGTTTTCTTGAGAAACTTCAACCCAAAACATCTCCTTCCTTTAATGGATTATAATTCATTATTAATACTCGCATTTATATATATACCAAAATAAAGAAAATAAGTACAGGTAAAAAAAGACGGAAAACAAAAAAACTCAACAGTCTATTGACCGTTGAGCACATTGATGATGTAAATACTTTGCTCTGTTATTCATCCGCATAAAGCCAGCCCTTTTGAAGAGATGCGATCTGTTCGTGTAAGGCTAACCATTCACGATGCAATTTTTCTCTCCCGCATTATCCAATTGGTCTATGAATAGATGCTCTAACTGATGTAATTTGTTCTTTAGGTGAAGGATATCATGTAACATCTCGGCGTTCCCTGAAACAGTTCAAGACGCTGACAAAGCGCTTCCTTAACCCAGTCCGGCATGATATTTCCTCCATTATTTCTTGTCCCACTTTGTTATACGCATATGCGTACCATGTCAAAACTTATTATATGGTACGTTGATGCATACAGTCAAACAATGTAGGTTTGGAGGACACCGAAATGGGCAAAAAAGTGGCAGTAAAAATTGCTGAGCTAACCACAAAACACGGAATTTCTCTGCGGGAATTGTCCCGCTTAGCCGATGCTGCGCTAAGTGAACTGTCGAATGGCAAACGCGCGAACATAATTTCGCCCATATCGAAAAAATCGCCGACGCGCTAGGCATCGACGATATTCGGGAGATAATTGATCTATCAAACCCGTTCTGATTATCTCTTTTCCACATAGGTCAGTATCGATTCAAGCCTGTCTTATTTTCTCTTCCATCATGAGTCTGGCATTCTTTTTCTTGATGAGAACCTTCACCACCACCACAACCCCAGCGGTAAAAGGAGCACGATATTCGCGCTCCTCTAGTCCATTTGTACTTTCCCTCATCACTTGTTCAAACTCTCCCCCAAAAACTTCACAATCCCGTCCTCCGCGTCCTGCGAGTATTCCCAGACCATCGCCCCGCCCAGCTCTTTGGCTTTGATGTATTTCACTTTTTCCGCCAGAGCCTCCTTATCCTCATAGCTGATGAACGTGCTGCCGTTATAGAGGTAGGCCGTCTTGGCCTGATCGTCGTAGTAGCGCTTATAGCCGTTTTTGTTCAGGTACGATTTTTCAAGCGTTTTGTAGCTGAGATCTGTTTTGTCGATATCGATCGGCTTGCCGGGGGAAAAGGAGCCGTCCGTCTTGCTCTTGACGTCCTTCCAGCCGTAGGAGTAGGCCGGGACGCCGAGCAGCAGCTTTTTGCTGTCAATCTCATGCTCCAGGTACATCGTGATGACTTGATCGATGCTGTGCTTGGCCTTCTTCTCACGATCCGGATACAGATTCGAGTTATACCCGGTCGTGTCCGACCATCTGCCGGTGAAGTCGTAGGTCATCACGTTAATGTAATCGACGTATTTTTCGACTTTGTTGACCTCGACATTTTGGAAGTACCAATCCTGGGTACCCGAAGCGAAGGTGAGCAGATATTTTTTGTTCTTTGGGTGAGGCAGCCGGTACAGCTTTTCCCGTAATTCCTTCATTAGACTTGTAAAATTTTGCGTATCCTCGGGGCGCGCCTTCTGCGTATTCCAAGCATGGAACGCCGGGTATTCCCAGTCGATATCGACACCGTCCAGCTCCAGCTCCTTCACCATATTGATGATGCTCTCGGTGAACAGATAGCGGTTGCCGTCCAAGGAAGCGTCAGAGAAGCCGTCCGCGCCATAGCCGCCCACCGCCAAGACCATTTTGGTCTTCGGATTTTGCTCTTTCAGCTTTTTAATATTTTCTTTGATCTGATCATTGGTCGTCCCGTCTTCATGAAAATAAATATTCGTGCCATCAATCTTGGCAAAGGCGATAAACGCAATATCCACATTTTTTTCCGACAGCTTGATATTCTTGTAATCCTTCCACGCTTCCACATAGACTGCGGTGACTTTCCGATCCCCCGCGTTCGAGATTTGATAGAAGTACAGGCCCATTCCGGCCAGCAGCACAACAATAAAGCATTTCGTCAACAGGCTCACTTTCATCGCTCTACCCTCTTCCGCCGAATAATACGTATGTAACCACTTTATTGAGATTGAGCACCTTGACGGTGATGTAGCTGATGCTGAAAATAACTGCAATATTGACGAGCAAACTGATCGCCGCCTCCAGCACCGTCGCCTGCACTTCCGTTCGGCCGGATACCATCATTTCGATGAGCAGATGGATTAGATAAATGCTGAAGCTGGCCTTGGAAACGGAACTGATTAATTTCTGGATTTTATGATTCACTTTTTCGCTGATCCGCTCTTCCTTTTCCTTGAAATAAATAAACATGCCGGCTGCCATGAAGAAGGTGGTAATGGAATAGTTGCCGTAGAACATCTCATCCAGCACGCCGCTCCGCTGCGATACAAAATATGTCGCCACCGGAGTCAGGAAGAAGGAGACGATGCCGAGGTTGAACACAATATTTTTCGCCCGCCGCGGCAGTTCGTAATGAAAGAGATAATATCCCAAAATAAAATAGCCCAGAAACCCCATGAAAAACGGGATATTCATAATCGGAATGTTGATATATTGATCCGTGGCGCGAAAAACGGCATCGGAGATGAAGCGATAGGCGATGCTGACGATGAACCACAGCAGCAGATAATAACGCAGATCCCGCTCGCTGCATGTTTTGATTAATTTGCTGATTAAGGGAACCGTCATGTAAATCGCGATAATGGCATACAGGAACCATAAATGCACATAGGTCCTGTCCGTCAGCAGCCGATAGCCGAAGTCCAGCACGAACTCGTAGGCATTCATCTTGCTTTGTAAAATATAGTACTGATTGTACAAGCCGTAGATAAGCGACCAGCTCACAAGCGGAATGAGCAAGGGCACAACCCTCTTTTTATAGAACTCCGGATAGGATCGGATCTCGGTTCTCAGAATCATCGCCCCGCTAATCATGAAGAAGACCGGAACGGCAAAGCGCGAGATCGAATTAAACAGATTGCTGATCCACCATGAGGAGGTGTTGAAATCATTCGAACTGGTCAACAATTCGGCGGTAAAATGCAAAATAATGACGGCGATAATAGACAGAATCCGCAAAATATCTACATATAAAATCCGTTTATTGTGAAAAACGCTGCTCATGCGTGCTCCTCCATTCCATTAATTTGATCCGGCAGCGATGTTCTGACTAATGGCGGCGACGCCTTTGCGCTCGACGAAGCCCCAGCCTTCATCATTGTTAAAATACTTGAACGTCCCGGCAATATTAATGTAGAGCAGCAAATTCCGGTAGGTCAGCAATTCGTATTGGCTGAACAGGAACATTTTCACATAGTCCTTGAAAGAATAAGTACTGCCAAATTTTTTGCATAAATATAAGGAAATGAGGATCTGGGCCGCATTGAACACCAGGCTGATCAGCAGAAAAATAAGCGCATGAATGACATTTCCGCCTGCGATAAGAGCCTGGGACAAATAAAATAGCGTCGTGAACGCCGAGAAGGTACCCAGCATGAAGCCGTCGATCGCAAAAAACAGGCTTACGCCAGAAGAAAATTTTTGCGACAGCTTTGACCAATAGATTAAGATGCAGTCGACAAATGCCTTTTGCCAGCGAATGCGCTGCTTGTAGAAGTTGGGCAGGTTCTCCGGACATTCGGTGTAGCAGACCGCTTCCGGCGCGTACACCAGCTTTTTCTTCAACCGCTTCGCCTTCATATACTCATGAATTTTCAACGTAATATCGATGTCTTCCCCCACCGTGCTGCGGAACCCGTTCACTTGAATCAATATATCCTTGTAAAAAGCGCCGAATGCGCCTGAAATGACAACAATCGAATTAAAAACGGATTGCGTTAATTTGCGGACGTAGAAGCCATGAATATAGTTGATGATTTGGCTCTTAATGAGCCCTCTGCCCCGGAACCTCTCCACGATGACGCCGTCCTTCTTCTCTGCGCCCTGGACAATCTTGACCGTGCCGCCCAGCGCAATCACATCGTCTTGATGAAAATATTGATTCACATATTTCAACGCGTTCGCTTCCAGCATACTATCCGCATCCAATGTAATAACGATATCCGACGCGGCGCAATCGATGCCCGCATTGAGCGAGTCCGCCTTGCCGCCGTTCAGTTTGTCGATAACAAAGATCCGTGGGTACCGCCGGGAATGGTATAATCCCTTGATCGGTTTATAAGACAGCTTATTGTCCGCTTCACGGTCATCCGGCTCCAATTCGAGCAGCTCGTCCAGTCTGGCGAAGGTGGCGTCCTTGGAACCGTCGTTGATGACGATGATTTCATAATTCTCATAATGCAGGCCCGCCATGGCATCGATGCAATTTTTGATCGTAAGCTCCTCGTTATAAGCGGGCACGAGCACCGAAATCGACTTTTCAGCAAGATCGGGATTCAGCTTCTTCACCTTGCTGCACAGCAACGGGATGATCGTATACAGAAGTTGAAACACCAGAAACGTGACAGCTGTTCCATAAAAAATGTACTGCATGGCACTCACTCCTTTTTCTATCTCACATTCAGCTGATTTCTGGGTGCAATTGCTCGTTTTTTGAGGTCAGAGCCAAGCTTCCTTGACGCCGATCTCAACAAACGGAAACATCTCCTCTCGCCTCCTTACTTTACAGATTACGCCATTTCTACTATTCAACCTATCCTAATTGGCATGCAAAAGTAAATCCGCATGAATAACCAAGAAAACGAATACATAGCGGCTTTTCAAATTCAGTCTTTAGTTTGGGTCATTTTACCTCTAAATGTAATATTAATGTAAATGTTAAATATTTTTGTTCCTTGACATAATTGATGGGATAAGTTTCTCTTCGCGAGGGAGAAATTTCTTGAATTGAGAATATCGAAAATGTTCAAGGAAAGAAAAAAGCTCTAAGTTTCGCCTTAGAGCCCAGAGTAAACATAATTTCAATTTTTCAATTTGTATGACCAATAAGTTCATCCAACTTGATTCTAAGCTTCTTCTCCTCTCCGCTCCCATTTGTCGGAAGTCGGATTATCGGGAGACTGTATTTCTCTAGAATGTCGTTTTTTAGTTTATCCCGCTTTAACTGCTCCGGGTTATTTTCATGATAAGAAAATCCGTCCACCTCAACTACCAATAACGGTTTCTTGTTCAATTTGTAATAAACGACAAAATCAACAGATGAATTGTGTTTTACATATCTCTCCTCTTCGTCGTTCAAGTGGCGAGTATGGTTGAGTAGATTTTTCAGATAAACTTGGTGTGTGAAATTCAAATGATGATATGGCTCATCTTGCAAAATATCACTAAGCAGCTGATACAATATGTTTTCGGATTTATATTTTGAGATATGCTGCATCCTGCTCTTAAGTGCTATCAACTTACTTGAGTATTGCTTGTACAGTAAATCAAAAACAGAAACGATTTCGCTGTATATGATATGGTCATCTAATGTATTGTACTCCATATAGCGAATCAGATCGCTGACTTCTTTTCCTAATTTGTTGAAAAGCCCATGATCCGTTACCAGTATAAACTTCTCCTGCGCCCGCGATACAGCAACATTGATGATGCACGGGTCGTCTACGAACTCAATACCTTTCCTTCCTACATATGTATTGTCCAATACCGTAGACATAATGATAATAGGCTTTTCCCGTCCTTGATATTTATGCACCGTATCGGCTTCAATATCTGAATGCAATACATCTGTTGCTTTATCCACTTGTTTACGGTATGGCGTAGTAAAACCGACATCTGAATAGTTCTCTATATTTAGAGCAGGGTTATTTAGTATTTCCTCCACTGTAACATCAAGCTCTCTTTGGTTATACCTCCCCTTTTTGCCGTGGACTACTTTTCTCATATGATTCCCTTTAGCCGTCCTGTACAAAAACAATGGCTCATCTCCTTCCCTTTCTTTTGTAAAAGGGATAAGCTCGCCATTATAGTATTTTTGATTACAAAAATCTATAATTTTGGGGTGGCACCGATAATGCTCTTTCAGAATGGTTCGCGGCAAATGGGAGCCATAAAGAGAAAGCATAGATGTCAATATATTATGTTGTGAATAATTATATGGCGGAGCAATACCGTCATCATTTACATTGTTTTTTATGTTTTGGTTTACGATATGAGGCAACTGTTTTGTATCACCGACAATGATTACATTTTTACAGCAAGACAGTGCTAGGGCAGCAGAAACCAGATCAACCTGAGATGCCTCATCAATAATTAAATAATCAAACAGAAAATTAGCCGCTATACAGTTTCGCAATGAATGAGTCGTGCTCAGAACGATAGGAAAACGCCCAATAAATTGTTTAAAATTAGCTGAGTACTTATATGTTTTACGTTCTAGGCCAAACGGCCGAAGGGTTGAATATTTTTTATAAAGTTTGTGCTTAAACAATGCCGATGAATACGTTCTGTGCTCCTCAAGCAGAGATTCGAACGATCTCTTTTCTAATTCCTCTTCTATTTCTCGTTTCCTTTTTCTTAACTCAACAATTTTATATTCATAATATTTTCTTTGAAAATTCAGTATGATTTCGATTTCTTTTTCTTTTAGCTTTTTGAAATGGAAAAAACCATGTTTTACAAACAATTTGCTTTTATAAATTAGTTTGTTCAAGATCCCCTTGTCTTTTGCGAAATGGTGATCGATGAGAAAGGATATTATCCTGTCCGGGGACTTGCGATAAAATGATAAGTTCTCTATTTTCTCTATTTTTTGTTCTTGATAATATCGTTCAAAATGCTGTTGCTCCAAAAGGTAGGCCGAGAGCTCCTGTTGTATTTTCGCTTCTTCATTTTTCTTCTCTAATAGATCGTCGACCAGCTTATTTATATCATTTATTTGCGTCAAAAGCTCTTCTTCACTTTTTTCGCTTTTCCAATTTGTCACATCGTAATGCGGAATGTTTTTGAAGAAATTATCAATATTATCCTTCTTACCTAGAGCTGCGAGGAGAAAATGATAATTTTCGTTCTCCATCTTGTCTTGTACATTTTTTACTGCCGCATTGTTGCTTGAGACAATAGCTACGCTTTTTCCCTGAATGGATAGATTTGCGATTATATTGAGAATAGTTTGGGTTTTCCCCGTTCCTGGAGGTCCCTCTATAACGGACATATTACTGCTTAATACATTACTCAAAGCTTCTTTCTGACTCGCGTTGAACGGAAACGGAAATATCACATTTTTTGAACTTGGAGCCGTGCGCTTTATCGGTACTTGATTTAAATAGCTGTGTAAAACGCTATCAGAATGAATGACTTTCATGTTATCCATCTGTTTTTTCAAAAAAGAACCCTTTTCATCGTCGATATTGGCATATGATGCAAGCTCCCTCCAATAAGAGAGTATATCTCTCACTGACTTTTCTCGCTCCATATCCTGATCCTGCAGCCTTAGGGCTCCATAGTCAATAATTTCACTTCCTCCATTTGCAAAGTGAACTTTAACAATACCATCAAAATGAACCGCTTTTGTTACGCCGTAAAGAGGAATATTATCTTTATAAATAGCTTTGTTTTCAAATGAAATATCTTCAGAAAATGATTTGATAACCACATCTTCCGCTCGAAAAGAGAACGTTCTAGACTTATTATTTTTGAATGTAATATGAACATACAAGTTTACCTTGGTATAAGAATGAATTTCGGAAGTCTTGTCTTCACCTTTGACTAAGATCAAACGCTGTTGTTGATTCATTTTATTCTAATTCCTTTTATCATGATTAGTGTTCGATTTGAGTGTCCCGTTTCTTTTAGCCACAAAACTCGGACTCTTGAGTATCATTTCGACATTCTACATGAAAACCCTGGCATATTATCTCGATATTTGAAAAAGTTAAACAAAAGTTACCTTACATTCCGCTAACTTCATTACAGTTTCATATGTGACTCCAGCACAAATAACCCGCAGTCCAGGTCCCCGTTAAAAGGAGGTTGGCTTGCGGGTTGTGCTTTTATACTTGCAATTATCGCTGCGGAAACCTCAAAATTCGCTTGAGCGGTAATCGAACGGATCGATCTGCTTCAATACGCTTAATTCTCTGGCTGTCGGCAGCGGAGTGAAGCGAAGCTCATCGTATTTGACCTCGAACCCGGTGTTCCGCACGACTTCTTCCAGGGAGGATGTCGGATGAATGCTGTCGAGCATCAGCATCCCATCCTTCATCGCGAACACGCACAGCGGGGTGACGATTCGCCATACATTGCCCCGTGTCGTCACGAAGTCGACCTTGTCGACGAAGGTGCGCCGATCATGCTTCGTCCGCCATATAATCGCCTTCTTCGCGGTCGGGATAAGCACGGCGCTCCCGGCTCCGCCAGGCAAGCGGACCTTCGGCTTACGGTAATCCCCGATGACAGAGGCGTTCACATTGCCCAGCGCATCGAACTGCACGCCGCCGAGAAATGCGACATCCAGCCCGCCGCGCATCGACAGGTCGAAGACCTGCTCCAGCGGAAAATACGCTTCCGCGCTGGCCAGCAAATCCGCCCCTGCGGAGGAGTAGGATGCCTTCTTAATGGAAGAAGGGTTGACGCCCCCCGGGATGTTGAGATGCACCAGATTGGGCGCATGAAGCTGCCGAGCCAGCATCATGGCGACCATTGGCATCTGCGATGACACCCCGTGAAATACCGTCTCCCCGTCCTGCAGCATGCGGGCAAGCGCACAGGCCATGATGTCGCTGCCCCGTGCTTGCTTCGCGGACGCTTGCGCTTGATTCGACTGATTCACCACTGACCACCTGCCTTCATCCCGCTTCGATCCTTGCTGTCATACGCCTGCACATACTCCTCGATCTCTGCCGCCGTCTTCATCTTCACGAACCGCTCCAGCATTTTGAAGTCCGCCTCATAGCTCTTCTCGCAGGAGCATGGCGCGGCGCCGCGCGGAACGTGAACGACGGCCTCGACGAGGAAGTGAGGAATATCGACGCTGTCGGGACGCATCCGCATCTTGCTCTTCGGCACGATCTTCTCGGTGGTCAGGATGACCCGCTTGGCGGCGCGGCTCATCAGCACATCCTCGAACTTCGGGCCGAGAATGACGGCGTTGCCATCCTCGTCGCATTCCTGCACATGGAGTACGGCCACGTCAGGCACGATCGAGCGGACCACCGTGACAGGCTCATCTCCGAACGGATTCGGGATGACCTGGAAATAATCGTTGGCGGCGATCAGATCCCCCGCCTTCAATCCGGCCACCGGCATGAACGGAACACCCGAGGCCGCCGCGCGCAGGGCGCAGATGACCGTATAGCACGCATGCTCATGCCCCTGTACCTCGCCCCGCTCCACCGCTTTGCGATAATGCATCGCGAGGCCGTATTCGGTCTCGTAGCTGACGAAGCCCGCATCGACCGACTGCACGCAGCCTGCCGCGCACAGCAAATCGATATCATGCGCCCCCGCCGTCTTCACTACCCGCAGGCGGCGTTTGCGATGTCTGACCAGCTCCCGCACCATCGCCATTGGCGCGCGGTGGAGCACATTGCCGCCGAGAGCGAGGATATCCCCGTCACGCACCAGCGCGGCAGCTTCTTGGAGGGAAATTATTTTTCGACTCATTCGGTCCACCACCTATTTGATAGCATTGCATGCGATATGAACGGCATCCCAGACGCCGGCGAACGGCGGCGCGTAACAGAGATCGACCATGCCCATCTCCGCTGCCGTCATGCGGTTATGAATCGCCACCGCCAAGATGTCGATGCGGAGCACGACCCCTTTCTCGCCGATGCCCTGCGCGCCGAGCAGCACGCCGGATTTTTTCTCATAGATCAGCTTCAGATGTATCGGTGTCGGGTCGGGATAATACTTCGGATGATCGGCGGCGCTGACCCATACCGTTCCATAGTCGATCGCCAACCGCTGCGCGTCCTCTTCCGACATGCCGGTGCGGCCGAGCTCGAGGCCCAGCACTTTGATCGCGGCGCTGCCCAGCGTGCCGATGAATTTCTCATGCTTGCCCAGCAGATTTAAGCCTGCAATCCGCCCGCACTTGTTCGCCGTCGTGCCGAGCGGAATATACGTATTCTCCTCCATGACGCGGCTGTATACTTCGGCGCAGTCCCCCGCCGCATAGATGTCCTCCACGCTGGTTCTCATCTCGCGATCGATAATAATGGCGCCGTTGCGGGCCAATCTTATTCCCGTCCCCTTCACGAAGCCGGTCGCCGGCTTGACTCCCGCCGACAAGATGACCATATCCGCCGGATAGCTGCCCTTGTCCGTGCGAATGCCGGTCACCCGCTCCGTTCCGTCAATCGCCTCGACCTTCTCCCCGATGTTCAGGCTGACGCCTTTGTCCGCCAATTCCCGGGAAGCGATGCCGCTAATCTCCGCATCGAATGTCTTCAGGATACGATCGCCCAGCTCGACGACCCGGACGCGCTTGCCGAGCTCGACCATCGCCTCGGCCACCTCAATGCCGATATAGCCGCCGCCTACGATGACCACGTCCTGGACATCGGGAGAAGCGACCTTTTCCTTCAGCGCGATGCCGTCCTCCAGCGTCTTCAGCAAATGCACCCCCGGCACATCCTTGCCCGGCAGGGGCGGCACAATCGGAACGGTTCCGGTCGCAATCATCAGCTTGTCGTAGTGGTCGAGGAATACCTTGTTCTTGTCCAGATCCTTTACCATAATTCGCTTCGATTCGGGAACAATCTTCAGGACTTCATGCCGAAGGCGGGTCTGAATGCCCGCTTGCTCGAACTGCTCGCGGGTGCGCGCGATCATGTTCCGGTAATCATCGTTGGCTCCGGATACATAATAGGGCAAGCCGCAGGCGCCGTAAGACAGGAAGCTTCCCTTCTCGTACACGACGACCTCCGCCTCCGGAGAGGTCCGCTTCACCTTGGATGCGGCGGACATGCCTGCCGCGACTCCGCCGATAATGATGATTTTCATAGGATCAGCCTCCTCCTTGCTG
This sequence comes from Paenibacillus thiaminolyticus, assembly GCF_003591545.1. Taxonomy (GTDB): domain Bacteria; phylum Bacillota; class Bacilli; order Paenibacillales; family Paenibacillaceae; genus Paenibacillus_B; species Paenibacillus_B thiaminolyticus_A. The sequence continues at coordinate 154,283 of NZ_QYZD01000003.1, read as the reverse complement.
CATGGCGATAATGCGCCCTTCGGCCCGCTTCAGCGCCTCATCCGTGTTCCGCGTCCCCTGGAACGCCGCGCCGATCTCCTCGTACAGCACGCCCAGCATGTCGTCTGCCCGCCGCATCGCCAACCGCCAATACCTTCTTCAATGGTTCATTCATCAAAAGTCCTCCTCACCCGCTAGACGGGGCGGCGGGAAGCGCAGGCTCGCTGTCGATGATGCCGACGACAAGCGCGTCGATCGGCGCCGGCTTCGTCAGCGCCTGTTGAATATTGCTGCCTTCCGCCACCAGCACAAGCTGATCGAGACCGGCTCCGATGGTGTCGGCGGCGACGATATACGTCTTTGGCTCGGTATACCATAATTCAATGAGGAGAAGCTTGTAGCCCTGAAGCCCGTCATATTTGCGGGAGGAAATCATATTGCCCACCACTTTGCCCATCTTCATCGCCATAAGCCTCGCTTTCACCGCAATATTTCTAAGGCGTCTCCCTGCTTGATGCCGAAGGCATTGGAATCATCCGTATCGATATGCATTTCCAGCGCGTAATCCTCCCGCACCTTGATCGATACGTGGTCCATGATGCCTCCTTTGTCGCCCGGCACCTTCACCTGTACCTTCTGCCCATGCCGGACGCCATACGCGCGGGCATCGGCAGGTGTCATATGAATATGGCGCTCGGCGATGATGCATCCTTGCGTCAGCGTCACGGCGCCGTGCGGACCGACGAGCTGTACGCTTGGCGAGCCTTCGATCCGGCCCGACTCGCGAACGGGCGGTTGAACGCCCAGCTTGCGCGCTTCACTGGCCGCAATCTCCACCTGCGTATGCTTGCGGAACGGCCCGAGAATACGAACGTTCTCAATCGTTCCCTTTGGGCCGATAACCGTGACTTTCTCGTTCGCCGCGTATTGGCCAGGCTGAGAAATATCTTTGAACTTGGTCAGCGGCTTGCCAGGGCCGAACAGCAGCTCCATATCGGCTTGCGACAGATGCACATGACGCGCAGAGACGCCGACGGGCACGACACGGAGCGGCTCCCGGGCGGGAGCCAAGCCGCAGCGTTCCAGTTCTTCCATAACCAATTGCGTAATATAATCCGTCAGTTCCTTATTAACCTGTTCCGTCATATTTATCACCGCCATGATGGTTGGACAGGCAGGATGCGGGCGATTCCTCTTGGCCGACACGGAATCTCATGCATAGCCCCGAGTTCGCCAGCGCTCTGCACCGTTTCCGCTCCGGCCCCAGCATCGCATCGACCGCTTCGATCACCGCCGCCAAGCCATTTCTCTCGCTCATGACCAAGGTTTCCTTCCTGCCCGGTCCGCTCCTTACCGGATAGATGGATGGACAGGATGACCGGTTACCCCGCTTACTTCAGGGATGGGAGAATTTTCAGCACATCGCTGTGCGGACGAGGAATCACATGCGCCGCCACCAGCTCGCCCAACCGCTGCACGGCTTCCGCCCCGACCTCTGTCGCAGCCTTCACGGCGCCGACATCGCCGCGAACGATGACCGTCACCAGTCCGGAACCGATTTTCTCCGTGCCCACAATCTCCACATTGGCTGCCTTCAGCATCGCATCCGCCGCCTCGATCGCCGCCGTCAAGCCTCTCGTCTCGATAATTCCCAATGATTCGTTCATTTGGATAGCCTCCTTGTGGATGTGAAAATGAAGTTTTATGATGCCGGTCTTGCTTGCCCGACTTATTTCCCTGCGGCAAGCAGCTTAGCCACATCGCCATGCGGACGCGGGATGACATGAACAGCTATCAATTCGCCCACGCGCTGCGCCGCCTCGGCTCCGACCTCCGCAGCGGCCTTGACCGCGCCGACATCGCCTTGAACCATAACCGACACGAGTCCGGAACCGATTTTCTCCGTACCCGCAATCTCCACATTCGCCGCCTTCAGCATCGCATCCGCCGCTTCAATCGCCGCCGTCAAGCCTCTCGTCTCCACAATCGCCAATGCTTGGTTCATCTCCTTGTTCCTCCTTCATCTTGTTCTTCTCTGCCGTGGCTAGCCGGGCAGCTTTCCGAGTAGATGGGGGCTTCGTTCCGGCCCGTGCAGCCGGCCTTGTCTCCGCATCGGCAGCCGGACCCGCATTCGCCTTCGCTTCGCTGACGGCCGGCTCAGATGCTGCTGCCTTGCCTGCGTCGAATACCGCAGCCGCCGCTTCCTTGTCTTGATCCCTTGCCGCAGCAACCTCCGCTGCCCCAGACCCGGCACGCTCTTCTTCCCCCGCCTGCGCAGGCATAACGAACTTCATTATCTCGGCATGAGGCTTCAAGATGACCGCCGCATGGGCGAGCAGATTGGCCGCTTTGCCAGCGCAGACCGCCTTGGCCGCTTCCACCGCCGCCTTCACGTTGGCGACATCGCCGCCGATAATAATCGTCACCAGCCTTCCGCCCAAGGCCTTCTCGCTGGCAAGCCATTCCACCTGGGCCGCCTTGCTCATCGCGTCGGTCATCTCCAGCGCCGTCGCGAAATAGCAGGCCTCGATTACACCAATCGCATCATACGTCATTCTCGGCTTCCCTCCGTTCCATTGCGCGGCAGCAGCCCGGCGAGCCCGTCATCCGGATTGTTGATGACATGGACGGCGACAAGCTCTCCCGTATTTTGCGCTTCCAGCACGCCGAGCTCGAGTGCGGCCTGAACGGAATCCAGCTTGCCCTGAATAAGCACCGTCACGATGCCTGCTCCTGACTTTTCAATGCTTAATACGGTAATGTAGGCGCATTTCACCATCATATCCGCCGCGCGGATAGCCGGAGTGATGCCTATCGTTTCTATCATGCCAAGAGATTGCTTCACTTCACGCTTCATGCCGCCCCCTCCCCTTCATGCCGGGAAGCCCGATTCTGTACCTGCCCATTGCCGGACATAGACTCCGGCTTCCCGTCTATCTCACCGCTACTTTGCCCTTCGTCAGCAAGGAGGCGATGCCGGGGCTGCCTGACGTAATGCACTTCGTAATCACTTGATCCTCGCGCAAATACGTCAGCGCCTCTTCCCGTGCCGCCGCGAGAGCCGTCTGCACATGACTGACCGTGCCGCTGAACTTCACCTGGATCATAAGCGGGATCGACGTCTCCATGTTCTCCGGCGGGTTATTCGCGTCAATACCTAGAATATGCACGTCAGCCGTCTTACAGGCTTTGTCCATCACCGCCAGGGCTACGCTGTAGCCTTGAACCTCCACGAACCCCAATGCTTTGCCCTCTGCCATCATCATCTACCTCTCTTGCCCGGGATTATTCCCGAAATCAGGTGATCAGGTTCCGCGCTCCGCAAGGACGCTTCGCATCTTCCGCGTGAACGTGCGGGCCGATGTCAAGCCTTCGCCCGTCGGCCCGGCGATCGTCATCGTCGTGAAGCCTTCTCCGCCTGAACCGACGCCCGCGAGCGACGAGGCGTTCTTGACGAAGATCGTCGTGCCGATCGCGCGCTCGAAGGCGGCGAGATTCGCCACATTCGTGGAATGCATCAATGCCGTATGCCGGTTGCCGTGCTCCGCCAGGACGGCCAGGCGAATCGCCTCCTCCAGATCGCTGACGCGCACGATCGGCAGTATCGGCATCATCTGCTCCAGCTGCACGAACGGGTGGTCGAAATCAACCTCGCAGATAAGCAGCTTGACCTCCTTGTCGGGAGCTACGTCGATTTTATCCAAGAACAGGGCCGCATCCTTCCCAATCCACTCCTTCACGGTGTGGTATTCGCGCTTCGCATCAAGCGAGCAGCTGCTGGCCGTCCCGCTCTCATTCACTTCCAGCGTGAAGCTCATCACCTGCTCGAGCTCGCGGTCGTCCAGTTGGTATGCGCCGTGATTCAGCATGTGGAACAGCAGATCGTCAGCTACCTTGTCCACGACGAACACCTCTTTCTCCGCAATGCAGAGAATGTTGTTCTCGAAGGAAGCTCCCGCGATAATGGCTTGGGCGGCCCGCTCGATGTCAGCGGTGTCATCCACGATGACGGGAGGATTGCCCGAGCCGGCGCCGATCGCTTTCTTGCCCGAACGCAGCAGCGCTCTCACCAATCCGGGGCCGCCTGTTCCTACGAGCAGCTGAACCTTCGGCGATTGCGCGATCGCGTCGAGCGTGTCCTTGGTCGGTTCCTTCACCATCGTGACCAGATTCGCCGGACCGCCCGCCTCTTGTACCGCCCGATTCATCATTTGCACCGCGTAAGCGCAGCAGGCTTTGGAGGACGGATGCACGTTGAAGACGACCGCATTCCCTGCCGCCAGCATCCCGATCGCGTTGTTGATCACCGTCTCGACCGGGTTCGTCACCGGCGTTACGGCGCCGATGACGCCGAACGGGCCTTCCTTCACCAACGTCAGCCCGTCATCTCCTGTAAACGCTTTCGCAATTAAGTCTTCGGTGCCGGGCGTCTTGGCTGCGGTCAGCTCCAACTTCTCGATTTTATCTTCATAGCGGCCGAGCTTCGTCTCCTTCCAGGTCATGCTCGCCAACACGTCCTTCTGCTCGAGCGTCGCGCGGCGGATGGCGGCGATGAACCGCTCCCGATCCTGCAGATTGAACTGCCGGATATAGGTCGTCTGCGCCTCGGAAGCCGCATCAATGGCTGCCTCTACCTCAGCGAAGACGCCCCATTCGCCGCCCTTCTCCGCGGACGCAGCACTCGTCACCTCCGCTTCCGGCTGTGCCTGCCCGGCGTCTGCATGCCTGATGCCCGCATGATTGGTTGCCGCCTGCCCGCCCCAGCCGCCCGGCAAGTTCTGCTCGATATTTCTCAACACGCCTTGAATAATGCTCTGGATATCCGATTCCGATAGCTTGATGCCCACTTCGTTCACCCCTTCAATTGAAGCTGCTGAAGCACTTGGTCCGTCACTCTGGCGACAATCTGACTGATGATCTCTTCCTTGTCCGCATCCCTCATGGGCCGGGCTTCCCCGCGGCTCGGCTTCACGGCCCCCTCCGGCTTGCAGCTTGGCATCCCTCCGCTCTGAATGCCCATCTTCTTGCGAATCTCGATGAGGTCGGACACTTGGCTGCAATTCAATTCATTCGCTTGCTCGATGATTTTGCCGGAGTACATCAGCATCAGCGCGTAATGCTCCAGCGACTCCAGACGATAATAGGCCTCAATGATGTCCTTGCCCCAGGTCAACGCGCCGTGATTGGCCAGCAGCACCGCATTGTAATCCTTGCAGAACGGGGCAATCGAGTCCGGCACCTCCTGCGTCCCCGGCGTCGCATACGGCGCGACCGGGACCGTTCCCAGGATAACGACCGCCTCCGGAGATACGGCCTGATCGAGATCGATGCCGGCAATCGCGAACGAGGTCGCCACCGGCGGATGCGCATGCGTAACCGCGCGCACGTCCGGATTCTCCGCATAGACCCGCAAATGCATCTTAATCTCGGAAGACGGCTTCCGGTTGCCAGCCAGCACCTTCCCGTCCAAATCCAGCTTGACGAGCATGTCCGGGGTCATAAAGCCTTTGCTCACTCCTGTCGGCGTGGCCCAGATCATGTTGGGACCGGTTTTTATCGTAATGTTCCCGTCGTTGGCAGCCACGAAATTTTTGAGGTACATTCTTCTGCCGATTTCACAGATCATTTTCTTCGCTTCAAAATCAGAATAGTAGGGTGTTGCTTGGGTTAGCACGATGTCACCTCCTGTAGATTCCCTGATTACACATGCCTTTATGAGGTTGTTCAAAAAGTTCGCTTTTGAACACGTACTTTACGTCATTCATTTTCCTACTTCGTACGTTGTTTGTCAATGTTTTATTTTGACTCTTATTGTTTTGTGTTTGTTTTATGTGTACAAAATTCATCATTATTCTTCTTTTTATTCTATATTTAGATTGAATCAGGCCTTTATCGGAACACAAACGACAACCACCCCATAAAACACAGTACTTTTATCAGAAGAAAAGTATGTTATACTTATTGGAAAACAATAAAATGTCTGTTTTTAGGAGCGAATAGATACATGTTACCAGTAGCCAGAAAAGCCAAAATCAAAGAAATCATTATGGAGCAGAAGAGCGTGACCGTCGCCGCGCTCACCTCCCTGTTCAACGTGACGGAAGAAACGATCCGCCGCGACTTGAAGCAACTGGAGGACGAGGGCGTTCTGATACGCACATACGGTGGAGCTTACGTTCCGGACGGAGTGCAGAATGACGTGAACGTCAACCTGCGGGAGCATATCCACGTCGACGGCAAAAAGCGCATGGCCGAGCGGTGCGCCGAATTCATCACCAACGGCGATTCCATCTTTTTGGATGCGTCGACGACGTCGCTCTATATTGCGCAGCAGTTGGAGAATAAGCGCATTACGGTCGTCACCAACTCGCTCAAAATCGCCAACGCCTTAATCGATAACAGTAACGTCCATCTCGTCATGATCGGCGGTGGCATCTCTTCCAGCTCCATGTCCGCGCTCGGACGGAACGCCGAGCTGAATATGAACAGCTACTTCTTCGATCTGGCCTTCATCTCATGCCGCTCCGTCAGCATGCAGCACGGCATCACCGATTCGAACGAGCAGCAGGCAGAGGTGCGCCGGCTCGCGGTAGAGCGCGCGAACAAGGTCTATCTCGTCGCAGACTTCACGAAGTTCGACCGCACCTCCTTCGCCAGCATTTGTCCCCTTGAGCGCATCCATACGCTCGTGACCGACAAGCAACTGGGAGAGGATTGGCACGAGTTCCTCGATTCGCGCAATATCTCGCTGCATGAATGTGTCTGAGGAAGCTCAGGCGGCGATGCCGTTGAATCCAACAGGAGCCAAGACAGAGAAACAACGAAAAGAAGGGGGTGTCCCACAAGTAGTATTTCACTACAGTGAGACAGCCCCCCTGATTCTCAAAGCTCGACTCGCCAAAAAACTGCAGAAATGCACTTTTCCTTTATAACGTGTACTCCGTTACTGGGAATCCTGCAAAACAGCATCAATTTCTGACGATCCAATCGATACAAGACAAAAATCGATGAACATAATGTATTTTTGCAGGACTTTCATAAAATAGCGGCTTAAAGAGCAGAAATTGCTGCATCCACGCAGCAATTCACTGCTTCATCCATCTTCCACCGTTTTGCGCGCCGCCGTTTTTCGATCTGTACAGTCTCTATGCGAGCGTTTCCGTTTTTCCCGCATCCACATTCTCTGTTAACTCGTCACCTCAATCATTTTGCAATGCCTATGAGACACTCCCTTTTTTATATGCTCTATTTAGTTGCCCGATACTTGCTTCGCGAACATGGCGGGCAGACTGTCGGCGAACGGCGGATATGCAATGCCGTGCTGCGTAATGATCGCCGTAATATGCTCGTGATCCGTCACATCGAAGCACGGGTTATAGACTTTGACTCCTGCCGGCGCCATCGGCTTTTCATACCACTTGCTCGTAATCTCTTCATCCGGACGCAACTCGATATGAATATCGTCGCCCGTCGCGCACTGCAGATCCACCGTGGACAACGGCGCGCACACATAGAACGGAATGCCGTAATGCATCGCCAGAATCGCCACCGCCGACGTGCCGATCTTATTGGCGGTGTCCCCGTTGGCAGCCACGCGGTCGCAGCCGACCAGGACGGCTTGAATCTTGCCTTCCTTCATGACGATGGAGGACATGTTGTCGCAGATAAGCGTGACATCGATGCCCGCCTCCTGCAGCTCCCATGCCGTCAGGCGTGCGCCCTGCAGCAGCGGTCTTGTCTCGTCGGCATACACCTTGAAGCCGTATCCCTGCTCCTCGCCCAAATAGATGGGCGCCAGCGCCGTGCCGTATTTGGCCGTCGCAATCGCCCCCGCGTTGCAGTGCGTCAGGATGCCCCAGCCCGGCTCGAGCAGCGACAAGGCATGGCGGCCGATCTGCTCGCAGACTTGCTCGTCCTCGGCCCGGATCGCTTCCGCCTCCTCCCGCAGTGCTTCCTTGATCTCGGAGATGCTTCCGTCCTGCTCCCGCCGGAAGCGCGCCTCCATCCGATCGAGCGCCCAGAACAGGTTGACTGCTGTCGGACGGGAGGAGGCCAGATAGTCCTTCACCCGCTTGAAATCCTCGGCCAGATCATCCTTCGTCGCCGCCACCGAAGCCTTGACGCCCAGATACAGGCCATATCCCGCCGCAATGCCGATCGCCGGCGCGCCGCGCACCTTCAGATGGTAGATCGCGTCCCAAATGTCCTTCAATTCCTTCAGCTTGAGAAATACCTTCTCATTCGGCAGCACCGTCTGGTCCAGAATGACCAGCGTATCGTTCGCATCATCCAACGTTACCGATTGAATCATTGTCGCTGTCATGCTGTTGTCTCCCATCGTCCCATGACCTCCTTATCTGCTGTACACTTCGCCAGCGGCCGTAATGACCTTCATGAAGTCCGCTCCGTTCTTCATCAGATGACGCTCCATAATGAACCGCTTGCCCATGACGATGCACATCTTCTCCGCCCGTGCGCGCACGTTCGCGTCCGCAATCGACGTAATGTCCTTGACATGCGCGAGACCGAGCGTCCGCCGGCACAGCTCCAGCCCGGCAACCCCTGCCGTATCCCGCAAAATCGTCTCCAGATAGTACTGATCGAAGCCTTTGTAGGAAGCGCATGGCTCCGTCGCGGATACCTTCCACGCCGCCAAAAATTTCGCTTTGAATAAATCAATCGTATCTTGTATCGCCGACAGGAGCCAGTCTTTTTGCCGTTCCTTCTCCGCGCCGTCCTCCATGACGCTGTCCGCATGGACATAGGCGAAGATCAGGTTCGCGACGACATTGCCCACGTCGTAGCCGGCCGGTCCGTAGAAGGCGAATTCCGGGTCGATCACCTTGGTCGAATCCGGCTTCACGAAGATGGAGCCCGTATGCAGATCGCCGTGAATCAGCGACTGGGCATTGCTCATGAATTCGAACTTCAGCTTCGCCGTCTCCAGGAGCAGCGCTTCGTCCTCCCACAAATATTCCTTCACGAACGGGAGCAGCGGCGGGAACACATCATTGCGCTGGCAATCGTAGAACGGCTCGGTATAGACGAGATCCTCGGTTATCTCGCACAGATCCGGGTTGATGAACTCCTTCACCCGCTCCTTCTTTTCTTTATGATTCATGACGACGTCCGATGTCAGCAGCAGCGTATTAACCATGAAGGTCGAGATATGCTCGGCGAACAGCGGGAACTGCTTATGCTTCAGCAAGGCGGTGCGCAGTATCTCATGATCGGATAAATCCTCCATAACGCAGCAGTTCATGACCGGATCATATTTGTACACTTGCGGCACCAGTCCCGGAGCCAGTTCATGCTCGATGCGCAAAATGTCGCTCTCGATCCGGTTGCGGTCCGGCGATACCTTGAACTCATCCGAGATGCGGGCGACCGGCCCGGCCTGCTTGATAATGATTGAGCGCCCCGTCTTTCCGTCCGCGACCCGGAACACATAGTTCAGATTGCCGTCCCCGATTTCCTTGCAGGACAGCTCGGCATCCCGGTCGAAGTAATCAAGCTGGCTGAGGGCGTAGTGAATTACATCGCTTTCGGTCATCGTGAAATACGTCTTGAATTCGCTCATTTCGATCTCCTCCTGCACCCGTTATTTCTGTTTGTAATAGGTTAAAGCCAGAGCAAAAGCGAGCACCGTTCCTTTCACGATGTCCATCGCGTAGTAAGGAACCGACATCATGACCAGGCCGTTCTGCAAAATGCCGATGAGCACCGCGCCGACGAAGGTGCCGAACGCGTTCGGTCTGCCTGCGCCCGCGACGGAGAACCCGATGTAGGCCGCCGCCACCGCGTCCATGAGATAAGGAGCGCCCGCATTGACTTCCGCCGTCATGACGCGGGACGCCAGCATAATGCCGCCGATGGCCGCGAATCCGGCGGACAGTACATAGGCGAGCACGCGATATTTATTGACGGGAATGCCTGACAGCTTGGCCGCCTCCATATTGCCGCCGATGACATACATGTACCGGCCGTGCTTCGTATAGTTCAGGAAAATATGGACGAGGACAACGACGACAAGCATAATGATGATAATCCACGGCACCTGGCCGATTTTCGAGAAGAAGGCGCTGATCTGGCCCGTGGCGAACGAGCCGTCCGGCATGACCATGTTCTGCGATACGGTCGCCCCTCGCGTATAGGTGAGCGCTACCCCTTGGATGATGAACATCATCGCCAGCGTCATGAGCATGTCTTGAATTTTCATTTTGACGATCATGAATGCGTTCAGCAGGCCCGCGATTAGACAGATCGCGATCGCCATAATGATGCCGACGAATGCATTCTGCGAATGCCAGACGAACATGGAGATGACGACGGCGTTGGCCAGCGACGCCACGGAACCGACCGACAGGTCGAAGCCGCCCACCGAGAGCGAGATCGTAATCCCGATCGCAATGACGGTAACGATGGAGATCGAGCGCAAGATGTTGATGATATTCGTAGGCATCAGGAAGCTCTCGGACATGATTCCGAACACGGCAATCAGGATGAGAATCGTTACAATCGTTCCGTATTTATATAGAAAATCGAAGAAATCGAAAGACTTGGCCGCCTTCACTTGACGCTGTTGCCCTGTCCCTGTGCTCATGCTCATGCTACTTTCCTCCCGTCGAGTAGAACAATAATTCTTCTTCATTGGTTGCGCTCGTCTGGAGCTCCTTCACGATCTCGCCATCATAGAGCACGTAGACGCGATCCGTGATGCCGATGATCTCCGACAGCTCGCAGGAGGCGTAAATGATGCTCTTCCCCTGCTGCGCAAGCTGTGAAATCAGCTTGAAGATGTCCTTTTTCGCTCCGACGTCCACGCCTTTGGTCGGTTCATCGAAAATATACACTTCCGCCTCGGTCGTCAGCCATTTCCCGATCGCCACTTTTTGTTGATTTCCACCCGACAAGTTTTTCACCTTCGCCAGCTCATTCGGTGTCTTGATGCGCAGATCCTGAATCAGCCTCTGCGCCTCCTTCTTCTCCTTGCCGAACTGCAGGAACGTCTTGTACGCACAGAACTTCGCCAGATTGGCAACCGACAAATTATTGACCACCGATTCCAGCACGAGAATACCTTCCTTGCGCCGCTCCTCCGGCACAAGGGCGATTCCCTGCTTCACGGCTTCGTTGCAATTTCGAATGGAAAGCTTCCGCTTCTGCAGCACACGCTCGCCCGCCACAATGCGGGACGCGCCGAACAAGGCCTTGCACAGCTCCGTTTTGCCGGCGCCTACCAGTCCGGCGAGGCCGATGATTTCCCCTTTTCGCACATAGAAATCGATATTTTTCAGCTTGTCGCCATCCGTCAGGCCCTTTACTTCAAAATTGGTATCTCCGATCTCGATCGGGAGCTTCGGAAATTGGTCATCCATTTTTTTGCCGAGCATCCGCTCTACAACCTCGTTCGAATTCGTCTCCGCAATCCGCTTATTGACGACGAATTGCCCATCCCGCATCACCGTAATGTCGTCGCATATGTCGAATAGCTCCGGCAGACGGTGCGAGATGAAGATGACCCCGACATTGTTCTTTTTCAAATCCCGCACGATGCGGAACAACTCCTCCGTCTCCGCATGGCTGAGCGGCGCTGTCGGCTCGTCCAAAATAAGAAAGCGGCATTCCTTCGTTATGGCCCGCGCAATCAGAACCATCTGCTTCTCGGCCAGCGTCAGCTCGCTGACCAGCTTCTTCGTCGGCACCTTCACGTTCATCCGTTCGAGCGTCGCCTTCGCGCCGCTGTGTATCCGCTTCCAGTTGATCCACTGCTTTTTCCCCATGTCGTTGACCGTATCATCCAGCATAATGTTCTCGCCGACCGTCAAATAAGGAATGAGCGCCGTATCCACTTCCTGATACACGATCTGGATGCCCAAGTCCTTCGCATCCTTCGGCGAACGAATCTGCACCGCTTGGCCGCCGATAAATATGTCACCCGTGTAGTGATTGTAGGCTCCGGACAACACCTTCATCAACGTCGACTTGCCCGCCCCGTTCGCGCCGATCAGAGCATGGGAGGTTCCGGTCTCGGTCGTAAAATCCACGTTGTCCAGCGCCTTCACCCCGGGGAACTCAATGGAAATCTGCTTCATATCCAGGCGAACCGCTTGCTGTCCAATCATCTCTCCACCTCCTGTACGGAATCGGGAGGCAAGCGCCGTCCATCCGGCGTTGGCCGCGCAGGCCCTTGCGCGCTTCCCTCCGTCCCTTTCTTATTCGGATGAATACGCTTTCTTGAGCGCTTGCATCCAGTCCTCCTCGAAGTCCGTGCTTACGCCCCAATCCGGGATGATCTTGCTGAGGCTCTCCATATTCACTTTCTCCCCGGAGGAATTCAATTGCTCTTGCGTAATCATCGTCGGCTTGAGGTCGAAGGTTTGCGGCGTGTCCTCGCCTGCGATTTTCTTCGCGACCAGGCGCATATTGACGGCGCCGATCACCTTCGGATCGACAGCGGCCGTGGCGGCCCATGGGCTGTTCTCTTCCTGCATCAGCTGCAAATCGGCGTTCGACACGTCAATGCCGTAAATTTCGATCTCGTCCCGGCCGGCTTCCTTCACGGCCCGTGCCGCGCCGATGGCGAACGCGTCCCATGTGGCGAAGATGGCGTCGATCTGGCCTGGGCCGTGCTTGGTCAGCATCGCCGATACGGCATTCTGCGTCTGCACCGACGTATCGGATGCCGCGACGCCGAAGCGCTCAATCTCCTTAATGCCCGTATTCGCCTTCAAAAAGTCTTGGTATACGCCATTGCGGCTTACCATCGGCGGAAACCCGTCCACCCATAAATAGATGATGTTACCGCTTCCATTTAGCTGCTTATTCATGCTGTCCAACGCCAATTGGGCCAACTGCTTATCGTCCTGCGAGGTCAACGTCACGCCCTCAATCTTGGCCAGATCCGGGTTAGAGTCGAAGGTGACGACCGGAATCCCCTTCCCTGTCAGCTTCTGGACATCATCCACGGTAGCTGCGTCATCCCCATGCGAGATAATGACGCCGTCATAGTTCTTCTCCAGGGCTTGGGCTATCGCGTCATGGAATTTGGCCGTGTCACCGTTCGCCGAGTACGTGTCCACCGTAAATCCCATCGATTCGCCCTCTTGCTTGGCGCCTGCCAGAAATTGGGCCGTATGATCGTCGCCTCCGATTTTGCGGATAACCATCACTTTCACATCTTTGCTGGCAATAGGCTGAGGAAGATTTTCGATTTTGCTCTTGTCCACATTCGGCTTGCTTTGGGCGGAATCTCCCCCGGCCGAACAGCCTGCCAACACAAGCGATACGGCCATTACGGCGGCCACAAATCGGGTCATCACTTTGAACTTCATCTCCTGCACCCCTTTTTAAGGTAATCAAAAGCTCTTCAGGTCCTATGCCAAGAGCCACAAAACCTGTTGTTGACTTAAATACTACCACCTTCATACCTATATCGCAATGAAAATTTATTGCTTTATATTGTTTTATGTTGATTATTACATTATTTTTTTGTTTATTCTTTGTCATTTGTAAAGTTTACGCTGAAATTTTTGGCTTTATTTACTTTAAAACCAACAATTTAGCTGCACTCAAACGAAACCCATACAAAAAGACGAATATGGGATTTCACCCATATCCGTCCATCGTTTGATACACTAAGCCTTCTCGGTGCGGTACCGGCTGCGAAGCTGCTCCAGCTTGCCCAGAATGAAATCCACCAACTCGGGAGGCTCCTTCACCAAGGCGTCCGTGCCCAAGCCAAATATCCGCTCCGCATAGTATTCGATTTCGCTCTCGCCAATGCGGGTGTCGATCGTGCCCGAGCCGTCTTCATGCCGCGTGATCGCTTTATCGAGCCAAGGATCGGCCTCGCATTTCCTCACACCCAAGTGGGTCAATTCCACCCGCAGCGGCACGGTATGCTGCCGTACAGGCGGCAGAAACCATTGCTCCAGCGTGATCAGCTTCTTCATCTGCCTCCGCATCTCTGGCTCCAATGACTCCCGTGGCTCCAGCGATCTGATGTAGTCTGCGCGGAACAATCGGTAGGCTTGCCTCCGGAAGCAATAGGCCGGGCAGTACCAATACCCGTTATGCGCATATAAACCAAGCGGCACAATGTCCCGTTCATTCTCTCCCTGCACCGAATCGTAGCGGATCGTTATCGCTTGCCGCTCGACAGCCGCCTCCAATAATGGCTGCAAAAACGGAGCCTCCTGCTCTCTACGCGGGACCCAGAACTGAATGCAGTCTTTCAAACGGTCGATGGTCCGCTTCGCGTTCGGGGGCAGAACACTGTAGAACTTGGACAGTGCCGAGACGGCCTCCTCTCCGAACGGTATCGACGTGTAGTTGTGCAGCGATTGATAGGCGAAGAACATCGCAACCGCCTCATTCTCCGTGAACGTCAGCGGAGGCAGCAGCTTCTCCTTCAGGAGACGGTAACCTCCCTTAGGCCCGAATTCGGCATACAGCGGCACGCCCAGCTCCTCCAGATCGCACAGATCTCGTTGGATGGTACGCAGCGACACACCGCAGGCCTCAGCCAATTCGCGGGCCGTAAATTGCTGTTTTTGGTTGATCAGCATCATTAACTCAATAAGCCGTTTCGCTTTTTGCATACGCCGTTGCCTCGTTCCTCCTCTGTTCCCGGCACATTCATCGTGAACGCACCGCGTTCGGCATCCATTGTCAACGCACCGGCCACCGGTGTTCTGCCATTCTACACTCATCGTTAACATAGCCAAGTTCTGCTTACCTATCGTCGTTAACATATCCTACCTAGTCCTGCTGTGCCGCATTTATCGTCAATATACCCGTGTCCTACTGTTCTGCAACTATCATCAACATACCCGTATCCTACTGTTCTGTAACTATCGTCAATATACCCGTGTCCTACTGTTTTGCAACTATCATCAACGCACCCGTATCCTACTGTTCTGCAACTATCGTCAACGCACCCGTATCCTACTGTTCTGCAACTATCGTCAACGCACCCGTATCCTACTGTTCTGCAACTATAGCACAACTTCTTTTTTTAACTACGACAAATTATGACGTATATAGATGATACAGTAGACACAAGCATGGCACAACAACAAACAACCGCTAGGAGGAAGTAACTATGTTCAAAAGACTGGAATGCGTCGCTCTGTACACCGCAAACATCGAAACCTCGATCGAATTCTACCAATCGCTCGGCTTGACGGAACATTGGCGCATCGAGCGGCCCCTCGGCGGCGGTGTAACATGGACCTTGGCCGGAATGAAGTTCCCGGACGAAAAGAGCTCCGAGCTCGTCCTGCAAAATAATCCCGATCTCCAGATGGCCGACATTGAATTCTATGTGGAAGACGTGTGTTACACTTATGAAGCGCTGTCCGCCAGAACGGATATCAACTGGATTCGCAAGCCTTTTCCGACGGACTCGGGCCATGTGGCCGTCATGGAGGCGCCGGACCGTAACGTCTTCGTCCTCGTCGGCAAATAAAAGCCCGACCTGCGGGGAAACACCGCTGCGGCCCGGCTCTGGGGGGCTCGCCCGGAATTCAACGGCCAGCTTAGGCCTGACGCCCGGAACCGAGCAGGGCGATTGCATTCGATAACGGAAGCCCGGAACGCCGAAGAACGGCATGCCCCAGACATGCCGTTCCATTCTTCCCCCACTATACTGTTTCCCTTGTTTCCCTATTATCCCTGTTCCTGTACCGTAGCCCATTATATCTTTGCCGTATATTACTCTAACTATATTCCAGCCACATATACCACATATCACTGTATACCATCCATATCTGACCATAATCCATTCGGATCTTCTATATCCCAACCGATCTTGCTAGATTCCAA
This sequence comes from Paenibacillus thiaminolyticus, assembly GCF_003591545.1. Classification (GTDB taxonomy): domain Bacteria; phylum Bacillota; class Bacilli; order Paenibacillales; family Paenibacillaceae; genus Paenibacillus_B; species Paenibacillus_B thiaminolyticus_A. The sequence goes on along the minus strand of NZ_QYZD01000003.1, from coordinate 138,476 downwards.
CCTTATCCTACTATAATCCAACCGTATCTTGCTAGATTCTATCCGTATCCTACTATAATCCGACCCGTCTCTTGCTATATTCCATCCGTATCTTGCTATATTCCATCGTATCTTGCTATATTCCAACCTTATCTTACTGTATCCGATATCCGCACCCACCAACTCCTTTCTCCTTCGCAACGAGATACGTCTGCTGTAGGGCTGGCGAGCTCGGTGGGATAAATTCCTGCGTAGGAGCAGGATTTTCACCATAAAATGCGCATTAAGGCAGGAATTCCTGCAAAAGTACATCAATTTTACGCATTTCTGCTTCATTCCGCCTTTCGACGGGCAAAATGCTGCACTTTTGCAGGATTGGCACATGGGCGGTCACCGCCCAGAAACAATTGCTGCATTTTTGCAGCTTTGGCGCTGGCCCGAACGCAGAGCCGCAGCGGATCGGACTCTTGCAGCGCTGGCCGAGTCCAGAGCTCAAGCGGATTAGCCTCTTGCAGCGCTGGCCGAGTCCAGAGCTCAAGCGGATTAGCCTCTTGCAGCGCTGGCCGAGCGCAGAGCTCAAGCGGATTAGCCTCTTGCAGCACTGGCCAAGTGCAGAGCCCCAACGGATCGGACTTTTGCAGTTTTGGCGCTGACCCGCAGAGCCCCAGCAGTTCAGCCTCTTGCAGCGCGCCGTAACAGTGCAGATCAGACTCTTGCGACGCAGCCCACTCAATAGAGCGCTTACAAATGAACCTTACCAAACCTCCGCCTTGCCAGGCCCCGGCCCGCGCCGCCTCATCGCCCCGCTTGAGCATCCGTTGTCACTTTCCCGTTGCGCTGACAAATGCGCCTCCAACAGCTCAATGCATTGAGCGATATCCTCGCTCATCCGGTTCCGCACTTCTTCCTTCACTTCCGTGTCCTGGTGAATGTATTCCCGCAGCTGCACAAGGGTGTCCCGCATCGAAGCGGCGGCATTGCCGCTCCATTCAGGCGTGCGCGAGAGCGATGACGCCAGCAGGTCCAGCAGCGGCTTGTATCGTTCCGCAGCGGCCCCGCTCATCCCGCCGAACGGGACATAAATCGCGCCCACCTTGCGGGACATCTGCTCCAGCAGCACGCGGACCGGCTTCGTGGCGTCCCGCTCCGGTAGGGCCGCCTGGCTCCGGTACAGGCCGAACCACAGTTCACGTTCATAACCGCCGGCGAAGAACGCCTCTTCCCCCGTGATGATCGCGCCAAGCCCATGGTCCGCTCCATTCTGCCGAATCAGCTTCCTTACCGCGGCTGGATCCGTCTCCGCGCCGATACGGATGTCCACGATAGCGGCGCCCTGATTACCGCCGAATGGGCCGGCTTCCCCGGCATATACGGCTAAGCCGAGCTTTGCGCCCTCTTCGATATACACCTGCATCGCAGCGAATGAAGGGCGTACCGCTGACGCTGGGCTACCCGGGATCGGGTTCGCGGGCGCAGTCACGGTCTCGCCGGGACTCGCGCTCGGATGCACCGTCGCCCCCGGACCCGCGTTCCAATTCGCGATCGCGTCCAGGCTCGCGCTCGGGTTAGCGGGAACGTTCGTATTCGCGTTCGTATTCGCGGTCGGGCTCACAGTCGGCTTCACGGTCTGACTCACGGCCGGGTTCGCGCTCGCAGTCGCGATCGCGTCCAGATTCGCAGCCGCGCTCGGACCCGCGTTCGGATTCGCGTCCAGGCTCTCGGCCGCCCCCGGATTTGCGGACCCGGACGCCCTCAGGTCCGCTCCCGCTCCCGTCCGATCCGCGGCCTCCAAATAGACCGCGTTGAAATGCGCGGCCTTGATGCGCTCCAGCCGCTCCCGCACCCGTCCCGCCTCATTATCGCCCGGGCTCGGGCTCACCCGCAACCGTATGCCGCGCAGCTCCACCTTGCGGGACTCCATGTTCAAATGTTCCGCTTCCGTCAGGAACCGCTCCAACGCCGCAACCTGTTGACTGAGCTGCGCGGCGTCGCGCTCGCTATCGTCCGAGGCGGCCCGGGCATAAGCCAGCTTCGCGTCACGCAGCTTGCTGTCGATGCTGGAATACGGAACGTCCAGATACAGTGCCTTCGACTGCGCGAGCTTCCGTTCCACTTCGGCCAGCCTCTGCGCCGCTTGCTCGAAATAGTGAGCCCGCTCATCCTGATTCATGGCCGCGATCCGGTCTGCCGACTCTGCCGTGCCAACCGCCGCAGCCGCCAGGCTTGCAGCGCCCGGCGCCAAGGCAATCGCCAATACCCCGGCCAGCAGAACAATGCGCGGGCCAATCCCTATCTTTTTCATTCAACCGCCTCCTCCATTCTATAGGTTACAAATCCATTTGATAGATTGTATGCCTGCATTAGCCGCGGCCATTCCTTGTAATTTAGCGGTTCAGCACCCGAGGTTTCCGCACGATGCGAAGCGGCTTGCCTATTCGTGCGGGACGGTCATAACAGCCCGCGGCAGAAGAAGAACACCTTGTCGTCTCGCAGGCCGGGGAGCCGGATAAAGTAAAAATGCGAACCTCTCAGGAAGCTCTTACTCTCTGGAGGCCCGCAATTGGATGCAGAATTCGATATAACATTTTTTCACAAAATTGACTTATATTTAACGATAAGTGTATGTATAATCCTCACCATTGCTTGAGATGATGACCTGGATCGGCTTCTTGTCCTTCGCCACTTCGGCAGGCACCTCGGCAATGAAATGAAGCGTACCCGTTTTCAGCGGTTCGATGCTGGTAATATTCGTATAGGTAAAGTCCGCCCCGCCTTTCTCCTCGATCGTGGAAAAAGCGTAATATTCATACTTATTGTCGTAAATGACCTTGACCGACACGAACTCATCCGCCGATTTCCCTTCGGTGAGCAAGCTCTTGACCTTGACCACGGTGTCGAAGTAGGTGTTGGAAGCATCCTTCACTTCATAATAGGAGTAGAAGCTGTCCGGGTTCGGCGGCGTAATCTTGTTGGCGAACTTCGCTCCTTGAATGGTCAGCTCGGCAAAATCAGCGATTTCGAGCGGCTTTTTCGCTTCAATCACTTTGGCTTTGTCTGCCGGAGCAGAATCTTGGTCAGACTTCTCCTCTGCCTTGCCGGCGCTGTCGTCGCCCGCGTTCTCCTTCTTCTCGCCATCCGCTTTGCTCGCATCCGTATTGCCCAAGGTTGCTTTCAATTCCGCATTTTCTTTCTCCAATGCCGCTATTTTCTTCTCCATCTCGGCGGTCGTGGAATCGCCACCGCTGCATCCAGCCACCGTCATCCCTAGAAGTAGTGTTGCCATACTGATGGCTGCTGATTTCTTTCTCAAGGTAAGACCCCCTTTTTTCTATATGTCTAAATATACCACCAAGACCGCCTTTTTTACTAGAATAGAATTCAGATTTCATGACATTTTTCCTACTACTTTCGACTCAATAACTGACAGGAGACAAGAACAATCAACAATAATCAGGAATAATAATATATGTTGAATATGGGCCTGATTGGGCTTGTATATCTTTGTTTTTCCTCTTATTGTTCGGTACATTGATGCAAATCCCCCCAATGGAGCTGAGCGCCTTGGATACGACCGATGCCTATGAGACGAATTTCTATCAATCGGATATCTTCAACATCAGCCGGGAACGGAAGATCCGTTCCAGCATGCCTTCGCGTCATTACCATGATGCCTATGAGATTTTTTATCTTGTCTCGGGGAAATTATCGTACTTCGTCGGGGATAAGACCTACCATCTGATGAGCGGCATGCTGCTGTTCATTAACGTCAACGAGATTCATAAGCTGGTCAATTCGAGCGGCCCGGTCTTCGAACGCATCACGCTTCAGTTCAAGCGGGCATTCATCACGGACCTGCTTCCGAAGGAAGGGGAGTTCGACGTGTTCTCCGCCTTCCAGGCCGATACGAATCTGCTCCGTCTCGACGGCAGCGACCAGAGCACGGTAGAGGGGCTGTTCGACCGGATGGTGCATGAATCACTGAGCCAGCCCCCGGGCTATGCGTATTATGTCACAATATTGCTCATTGAACTGCTCATCTATTTGAAACGCAAAGCAGACAGCAGCCAACACCAGCATGGAGCCTGCCCGCAGCAGATTCATCCCAAAATCATCGCCATCATCAACTTCATCAACGAGAACTACAGCCGGCGCATTACGCTTGATTCCATCTCCCGGCAGTTTTATATCAGTCCCTCATACCTCTGTAAAATGTTCAAGGACAGCACCGGCTTTACCCTTATCGAATACGTGAACAACGTTCGGATCAAGGAAGCGCGCCTGCTGCTGCGGGATACCGATGCCAAGATGGGGGATATCGCGGAACGGGTCGGCTTCGAGAGCCTGACCCATTTCGGGCGTATTTTCAAGGAGTTGACGGGCTGTTCCCCCTTAAAATACCACCATATCAGCGTTCGAACCGGACCTGAGCGGGAACTGCTTCATCCTCCCAGCCATCTACGACCCGAACCCGATTACGCAAAAAAGCCGCCCCTGACGATAGTCAAGGAAGCGGCTTTTTTCGGTTCAGCTTAGGCTTAAGCCTCGCACACATACTGCGCAAATTTCTGATAATCGCTCTGACGGCATTCCAGGGTCAGCTTCGTCCCCAACTCCTCGTATTCGGTCGCGAGGACGTTCGCATGCTCGTTCAAGTAGGACACATGCTGTCCCTGATCATAGGGAATGAGCATTTCGCATTTCACATAATCCTTGAACACATGGGCGCGAATGGCGGCGAGCAGTTCATCGATGCCCTGCTTGCGCTTGGCGGCCATATAAATAATCGAATCCTGAGATCCGGGAATGGCGCCTTCCTTCAGGTCGATCTTGTTGTACGCATAGATCATCGGGATCCCTTCGATTCCAATCGCCTTCAGCGTCTCGTTCGTGATGCGGATATGCTGTTCATATTCCGGATTCGAGAAATCGACGACATGGACCAGTAGGTCCGCCTCTTTCACTTCCTCGAGCGTCGAGCGGAACGCCTTGACGAGATGATGCGGTAGCTTGCTGACGAAGCCGACCGTATCGGTCAGCAGAAATGTTTTGTTGTCCTCCAGATCAATGCTGCGAACAGACGTGTCCAGCGTGGCGAAGAGCATATCCTTCTCGAAGACGAATTTGTCCTTCGAATCCGTGAACAGCTCCACCAGCGTGTTCATCACAGTCGACTTGCCCGCGTTCGTGTAACCGACGAGCGATACGACCGGAAGCTCGGTTTTCTTCCGCTTCTTCCGCTGGGTCTGGCGGTGAGCCACAAGCGTCTCGAGTTCCTTGTTCAGAGCGGTAATCCGCTCCTCAATCCGGCGGCGATCCAGCTCCAGCTTCTTCTCTCCCGCCCCCTTGTTCCTCGTGCCGACCCCGCCGCTCTGACGGCCCAGCGATTCGCGGAGACCGACCAGGCGCGGCAGCATATACTGCAGCTCCGCCACCTCTACCTGAAGCTGCGCCTCCTTCGTCTTAGCCCGCTCGCCGAAAATATCGAGGATAAGGAGCGTGCGATCGACGACCTTGCAGTCGAGATCCTTTTCCAGATTGCGAAGCTGCGACGGAGACAGCTCATCATTGAAAATGACCATATCCGCCTCATGCTGATTCAGCATAATCGTCACATCCTGCAGCTTGCCGGTGCCGATATAATGCGACGTGTTAACCTTGCTCAGGTTCTGCGTTACGACGCCGACGACCTCCACGCCGCAGGCTGCGGCCAGATTCGCCAGCTCCTCCATCGAATAGTCGAAGTCCGGCTGATGATTCAGATTTACGCCGGCCAGCACCGCTTTTTGCGGCTGTATTGTAAGTTGTTCCATATTTATTCCCCCGTTGCGCACCCAAGCCCCGCCTGGGTACGGATCATCATTATTGTGAATCATGAGTAAGCAATACAAAAAAACACAGGCATTCCGCCTGTGCGTCGAGTCATCGGAAGACGAGCCCTGCGAAGAAGCCGCTTAGCGCAAAGGATCATAGCATCCCTGCATATTAGCATACCCCGCACGGCACGCGTGAAGTCACGGTCACCCCGCAAGCCTTCCATCCCGCCAATATCCTAGTAGAGCGAAAAACACCCGCGGCCAACAGGCTCCCGTTACGGAGCAGGCAGGCGCACGCATGAAGGCGTTCGCCGAAGAAGAAGCGGCTCCATCGAGCGCTTCGTTCCTGGCAGGTGCTGCGTCATATAGGCACAACAAAAGAGGCAGGCATCGTCCCTCCCTCTTCTGTCGCGCAACATATTAGGGTTCCTCTGAGCAATCAAGGCAGACCATTCCCGATCACTCTGCACACAGGCAGAGCAAATGAGCACTATTCAGTTAGTGGCACATACGTTCAATCGGATTCTTCCCAAGCGGAAGATGGTTGCCATGTCAATCATCGGTGACCCTCCGTTCTATCAAAGTTATCCTCATCCTAACACAGGTCCATCCCAAGAGCAAGAGCGGGTACGAAACTTTTCCGGAAATGGCTCTCCTCACCCTCGAGGCTCCTTATGCTTCTTCTCCTCCTGAATCACGGCCTGCACAGCCGGATCGTCCAGCAGATTTCCGGTCTTGACGGCACTGACTTCCATATCGGGCTCCGTCTGCCGCTCTTCATTAATGACTCCCGATGAGGTTAAACCCATGACGGCAGGTATGCGGAAGGCATATCCGCTCTGGGGCAAGGAGGCGATCAGCGGATCGATGCCGATTCCATCCCCCCCGGTCAGTTCCCCCACCAAGGTCGCCCAGCCCATAGGGGAAAAGCTAACCCGAGGAGCTTCCGGGGTTAGCTGACATGCCTGTTCCGTGTCCTTCGGCAACCGTTATTCCTTCTTCTGCACGATATTCCAGACGATGACCGCGGCCTGCGCCCGGTTCGCCTCGCCCTTCGGATGGAACAGGCCGCTGCCCGTTCCCTTCACGATGCCTGCCTGTGCGAGCGTCGCAACCGCCTTGGCGGCATAGGAAGCAATCGCTTCCCTATCCTTGAACCGGGCCAATACCGACTCCGCATCCGCTGCCTCTGGCGTGCTCGTGAAGGCGGCAAGCGCCTTTGTAGCCATCACCGCCATCTCCTGACGGGTGATTGGACGGTTCGGCTCAAATCGGTCCTTGCCGGTGCCTTGTACCAGCCCGGCCTGCTTGGCTGCGGCGATAACGGTATAATGCCAATCCGTCTCCTTCACATCGTTCCAGTTGAGCGGCGTGCCGTCATCCCAAAGATCGAAAGCGCGGACGAGCATCGCCGCGAACTCGGCCCGTGTCACCGCCTTCAGCGGCCGGAACTTGCCGTCCACATCCCCCTTGACGATGCCAAGCGCCGTCAATTGCTGAATGGCCTCCTGCGCCCAAGCCACCGGGGTAAGATCCGGGAAGAGCGGAACGGCCGGTTCCGCAGCCGTCAAGGTGACAGCTTCGCTGGCAACGCTCTCGTTATGAAGCCGATCGACGGCTGTCACCACATACGTGTATTGTTCTCCCTTCTCCGCCGCGCGATCCACATAAGTCTGCATCGCTTGCCCGGCCTGCTTGCGGATCGTGCCAAGCAGATGCGCCGGGTCTGCAATGCAATGCTGCCCGCAATCTTGCCCTCGAACCGGTAGACGGTATAGTACGTCTCATCGCTCGCCGTCTTCCACTTCAGCTCGACGCCCCCGGCAGCATTGCGGGCCGATATCCCGGAGGGTACGGCCGGAGCCTGCGCATCAAGCCAGGCATCACCGGTACGAGCGCCGGATACCGGTACAGATCGCTGCGCAGACGATCAGTGAAGCCGAGCGGATTCACGTTGAACCATTGGGCGCTGAAATACATGCTGCCGGACACTTCCGCGAAATTGCGATTGAAATTCACCTGGTTCGGCATTTCCTCCGGATCCATCCAGCCATCACCTTGTCCGATGCGGTAGATCGCCTGACCGCTGTACAGATGCACGTTTTTCCCGGACGTCACCCCGCTCCACCAGGCAATCAGTTTGTCATAGGCGGCCGGAGAATAGCCCATATACCAATAAATCTGAGGAGTGATGTAGTCGATCCATTCCTCATCGGCGTTCAGTGCTTCATAGCTGCTTAAACCGTTCGTTTCGGAGCCTTCGGGATCCTTGCTCTTATTTTTCCAGATACCGAACGGGCTAATGCCGAACTTAACGTAGCTCTTCTCCCGCTTGATCGCCTCGCTTACGCCACGAATGAACTGGTTCACATTATCCCGGCGCCAGGCAGCCCGATCCGGGAACCCTGTGCCGTACTTCGTATAGGATACATCGTCCGGGAATTCGGTGCCTTCAATCGGATACGGGTAGAAATAATCATCGAAATGAACGGCATCGATGTCATACTTCTTCACCACCTCCATGACGCTGTCCGTGATAAATTGCCGCGCCTCCGGATTGCCCGGATCGAAATACAGCTTGCCGCGAACGAGATTACCCAATCCGGATGCTTCCGCGCCGGATGATCCTCCACCAGCCGCCCAATATCGTTTTTCATGGTAACGCGGTACGGATTGAACCAGGCATGGAGTTCCATGTTCCGCTTATGGGTCTCATCCAGCAGGAACGCGAGCGGATCATACCCCGGATCCTTTCCCTGCACGCCCATCAGCCACTCCGACCATGGGCCGTACTCCGACGGGTAGAAGGCATCCGCCGTCGGCTTAATCTGCATAATGACCGCGTTCATTCCCGCGGCCTGCAGCTCGTCGAGCAGCTTCCTGTACTGCTGCTTCTGCTCCTCTGCGCCGGTTGTGCCCTTCGCCGGCCAATCGATATTTTCCACCGTCGCGATCCACGCCGCTCTCATCTCCGCCTTCGGAATAGCTGCCGGCTTGTTGACCACGACATATACGGAACTCGTCTTCCCCTCATTCGTTGCCATAATGCCCGTTCCACCTACCTTGATTCCGGTCACCGTCCCGTTCTCATCGACCGAAGCGACCTCCGGATTGCTGCTCGTATACTTCACGCCTTCCGTAATTTTCACCGGCTCCTCCACCCACGAATAGATGCCGTACACCTCCGTCTCGAACGAGCCGCCGATCGCGACCGCGCTCAAGCCCCGCAATTGGATGCTCTCCAGCTCGGGGATCGGCTTGGTCACCTCGATCTCATGCACCGCCGAGATGCTGCGGTAAGTCGCGGACGTGACCGTAATCGCCGCCGATCCGATGGCATGCGCTTCAAGCCCGCCGCGGTCGTCGACGCTTACCACTTCCGGCCGGCTACTGGCGAAGCTGGCGCCGCCCACCAATTCCACCGGCGCCTCAAGTTCTGCATAGACCGCATACGCCTTCAAAGCACCGGTCGCTGTCCGCACCATCTTCTGCGGTCCGGATACCTCAATCCGCTCCAGCTTCAGCGCATCCTCCGTCACGTTCAGCGTCACCCGGACCGGGGGCGCATCGCCATATTCGGCCGTAATAATGGCTGTTCCGACGCCGACGGCCGTGATCGAATCATACGTCGCCCGCGTCACCGTAGCGACATTCTCATCGCTGCTGGTCAGTTGAACGCCGCTCTCGATCCGCTCGGGAGCCGTGCTTTCGCTGCGTCGCAACCACTTGAACCGCTTGGCTGCTCCCGGGCTGCATCTGCGGCGGCAACGATGTCCAAGTGATGAATCGGGGAGCTAGAATAGATAGCGGACAGCCGATCGAAATAGATGGCTCCGCTGTTTTTGTTTTCCGCTTTTGTCGCGGCCATATAGATCTGGTTCAGCTTCAGAGGCCATTGTATATTTTGCGGAACGTCAGTGGTGACATATTTCCATCCCTGCCAATTGAAGCCCGATGATGACGTAAAATCGAGCGCAGGCAAAGCCTTGTCGCTTCCATCCGCCACCGCTGCGCGAAGCCAGTTATTGTTTTGATTGCCGTACACCCATACGCCTAACTTCCGGGGTTTTCCCGGGATCGCCCTCCCCCTTGTGCCATACGGATTATAGAAGTTGACATACGCTGCCGATGTATCCGGTTGGCCGATAAAGTCATAGCTCAGCTTCACCGCATGATGACCGTAATAGATCGTCTCCGGCCGGCTGACCAGGCTCAATTCGACGGAATTGGCTCTCGCATGGCTGGCCCGCAGGTTCTCCAGATTGTCGAACTCCTCCAGTACAATCGGCCCCGCGCCATCCGCGTCTTGCGCATGGACAAGCGGTGAAGCGCTCCCAAATCCAGATAGCCCCGTCCCCAGCAAAAGAATAAGCGCCACCGCAAGAGACATCATCGCCCTGCCGTGAAACGAATGCGATCACTTTCCAAGCTCCCTAATGAGATGATTGATCACTTTCCAAGCTCCGTGTTGTCAATCATGCTGCCAAGCATAGCCAACAGATATTAATGCTCCCTCCATTGTTCTGAGCTGAACAGCTTGCGGCTGTTACTCCCTATCATATTGAAACCTTATTTTAAATATAAATAGTGTTTATATAAAATATAAATTTAAAACGGGGGAGGAATTTGCTCGTTGGATAACGTATTGTCGCCGCGTCTCCTCATATGCCCGCTGCTTTCGCTTTTCTGGTGACCTCGGCTTCCGAGACAAGACCGGGATGGACAGCGCCGACGGCCCAGCGGCAATCGGTCGTGCTAATCATCAGGATGACCGTATGGGAAAATCCGCTTCTATGCAGAAGGTAAAGCGCATGTCTAATGTCAGGATTTTTGCCGGAAACACTTTTTGGTTGAGGGGATGCTGTAATTCTGCAGGATTTTGGCCGACGCCCCTAATTGGTTGAGGCCGAGATTGCGCAAGATTTTGCCGACAATGCCACTTCCTACAATGAATGCTGCAATTCTGCAGGATTTTGGCCAACACCCCTAATTGGTTGAAGGAATGCTGCAAATGTGCAGGAATTTAAGCTATTTCGGCTTGGATCGGAGGAAATCGAGTGGAATTGATGTAGTTTTGCAGGAATGCTGCCAAATCGGCCAGTCAAAACAAAAAATTGATGCACGGGTGCAGGATTTCTCCAAGAAACCGGCCCCTCTATCTCTCCTATTTCCACAACCTCCGCTTTTCACAATGACGCACTATAAAGGCACTCAAGCCGCTCCATACTACGAAGTAAGGCACTCTCATCGTCTGTTTTGAGAAGTATGGCATTCTCATCGTCTGTTTTGCGAAGTATAGCACTCTCATCATCTGTTCGCCTTGACAAGTCTTGCATTCTTTCATATCATTAACTTCAATGACATATAACGGCACTTGCGATGGAAGCACCCGCAGGAATGGGCTTGATGGCCCTTCTTGCAGGTGCTTTTTTGCTTTTTCCTTTCTTGCGCGTGGGGATATGGAAGACAGGCAGGGCCGGATATCTTATGAAAATGATGAAGAGAGGGTGGGATTGAACATGATGAAGAAACTGGGCGTGATCATAGCGGCGCTCCTCGTTGCACTCGCATGCCTGTTGGCCGGCTCGGCCGAACTCCACGCGGCATCTGCGGAGCTCTCCGCCACAGCCAAGGCCGCCTTCGACAAGATGGTGGCGGCAGCGGGCCAGACACAGGCGGACAAGCTGACTCAGCTCTACCGGGAGCTGCTTCAGCTTGAGACGGCGGAGCGGGAATGGCAGGAGAAGACGAAGCGCCTGCACTACGATAACGCGGAGGCGCTGACCGCGATCCGCCAGCAGCTGAAGCGGCTGCACGAGGAGAAGCTGAAGCGCCTCGACTCACAAGTCCAAGAGGCGAAGAAGAAGTATCAACTGCTGTTCGACGCCTACACCGCCTTGAACAAGCAGATCTCCGCCGCGAAGATATGGAAGAACAAGCAGTTGAACGCGGCGCTCCGCCTGCAGCATACCGGCATGAAGCCGCTCGTCCAGACCGCGCGGGAGGACATCCGCCGCCGCCAAGCCGCGCTGAAGTCGGCCAGGCAAGTCCGCACCGACGCCGTCAAGCGCATTCGCCAGACGCTCTCCGCCATCGATACGGTCAAGGTCCAGCTCAGGAGAGCGAAGAGTGCCGCTGGCACCTATAAGAGCAATCTGTCTGCGGCCCGGAGGACGCTGACGCAAGCCGCGAGGAAGGGCGATGCCAGCGCCAGCCTGAAGGCGCTCACCTCGATGACATCCTCCTCCCGCCAGCGGAATGAACGCAGCCGCCAAGTCTTTCAGCTGGAGCAAAAGATCGGAGACATCATTCAGAAGGCGAGGACACAGCTCCAGTCTTATTCTGCTTCGTGAGACCGGCGGAGGAGTTGCTTTTTCCCCACCCATTCGCTATACTCTGTAATATTACTTGCGATGGAGGAACCTGCTCATGAACCGAATCAAGCGGAACCAACTTCATCATCACAAGAAGCGTTAGCACCCCTGAACCTATCAGGGAGGGCTAGCGCTATTCGCGTTGGCCTCCCTGCGGCATATATCCGGCGCGCGGGACCAAGAGGTCCGGCGCGTTTTTTATTTTCAGATGAACAAGGGAGGATGGGTACGATGCAAAATGTAAAAGGTACTTATGATTTTTTCGGTCCGGAGCAAGCGGCGCGCCAGCAAGTGCAGGACGTGCTGCGGAACCTGTTCGAGCTGTACCGCTTCGAGGCGATGGAGAGCACGATCTTGCATGAGCTTGATGTACTGACCTCGAAATATGCCGGCGGGGAAGAAATTGTGAAGGAAATGTACCGGTTGAGCGATCAAGGGAAGCGGCAGTTAGGTCTGCGCTATGATCTGACGATACCGTTCACCAAGGTCATCGCGATGAATCCCGGTCTGGAGCTGCCGTATAAGCGGTATGAGATCGGCAAAGTGTTCCGCGACGGGCCAGTAAAACGGGGTAGGATGCGGGAATTTCTGCAATGCGATGCCGATATCGTCGGCATTGCAGGGCCGGAAGCCGAGGCCGAGCTGATGCAGCTCGCCGTCGAGGCGTTCCGCCGTCTGGACATCCCGGTGACGATAAAATGGAACAACCGGCGGTTCCTCGCAGACCTGCTGGAGTCGATTGGCGTCCCGGCCGGGGAGGCGTTGTCGGTCATGCTGACGCTCGACAAGATTGCCAAAATCGGAAAAGAAGGGGTCAAGGACGAGCTGCTTGCCAAAGGCTTGGAACCAGAGGTAACCGGGGCAATCTTGGCCCTAATGGAGAGAGAAGAAATCTCAGTCGACTCGCTCGCCACGGCTTACGGCCTCCCATCGTCGGAAGGCGTATCCGAGGTGCGCGCTCTGCAGCGTCTTATCGATGGGACCGGGCTCGCGGCAAGCTGCGTTTTCGACCCGTTCCTGTCCCGCGGGCTGTCTTTCTATACCGGCACTGTATATGAAATTTTTGATGCTTCGGGCACCTTCACCTCGAGCCTCGGCGCCGGCGGAAGATACGACGCGATCATCGGCCAGTTCACCGGGCGGCAGGATGCAGCCTACCCTACCGTCGGGCTGTCGTTCGGCATGGAATCGATCATGGCATTAGTTGCTCGGCAGCAGGTTGCAAGGCCCCCCGCTCCGGCCGTCGTCATTGCGATCGGGGATACCCTGCCCGAGGTTCTCCGGACCGCCGCCGCGCTTCGGGCCAGCGGGATTCGCACCGCGCTGGATACAAGCGGACGGAAGCTCAAAAAAGCTCTCTCCTACGCCGCATCCCAACGAATTCGCTTCGTGCTGCTTATCGGCGAGAGCGAGGCCGCCATCGGGGCGCTCCGTCTCAAGGACATGGCCGAACAGACAGAGACAGTCGTCACCGTGGAGGAGGCCTTGTGGCAGATCGAGAGCAAGCTGGGGCTGGCATAAAGCGGGGAGAATAGATTTCTCCTTCCCGACACGCAGCAAGAAAAGTCCGCCCGCGCAAAAAACCGCCGAATCCTTCCGGATCCGGCGGTTGAACGCGAACAAATTATTGAGCGCTGTCCAGCACCTCTTGAGGCACTTTGATTTCGCCTACTTCGTCATGCTTGGAGAACGAGCTCTTCATCACCATGTCCATGGAGACTTTTTGGCCGTCTTGCTCCATTTCCATTGTCATGTTGACGTCGGATTGAAGAGGCAAGAACGATTCTTTGTTGACCGCATACGTAACTTTGACATTTTTGATATCCATTTGCTCAATCAACGCCTGCGTTTGCGCATCTTCGCCGCTGCCCGACTGGCTCATCAAGTCTTTAGCCAGCTCTTTGATTCCATCGCCGGACAAATCAGCTGACAATACGTACTTGTCTCCTTCTTCCGCTACTTTCATATCTTTGGAATACGATTTGAACTGTTCCATTTGAGTCTCGATTTTCGCGGAATCTTCCAGTTGCGCCACCATATCGCCAATCATTTCGTCCGGAAGCTTCACCCACTCCCCATCTACTTGGGTGTAGATCGCATCCTTCGAAATATATTGCTTAATGTCCTGTTCGCCTTGACCCGGCATAGACATTTTCATCTCTTGATACATGCCGAACGGCTCTTTGTTGAATTCCGCCTTCATCGAGATATCAACCTGCTGCTCTTGCTTCTGATCGCCTTGGGCGACCGTAATATTCTGGTTGATGCTCGCATCCATAGCGAAGTTCTTCATCTTTTGGCTGGCTTCCGCCATCTTCGTCAGCAGTTCATCCGCAGTTAATGCCGGCGCGTTTTCTGTTTGTGTGTCCGCCGGTTTTTCTGCGTTGGTCGCTTCACCGGAAGCGCCTTTGTCGCCGCAAGCCGTGATTCCCAACGCCAAGATTGCCCCTAATAATGCAAGTGTCCATTTTTTCAAAGCGAGTATCCTCCTAAGATCTGTAACGAATTTTCATACCTATCCATAATAACCATATCCACGATCTGCGCGATAGGGGAATTAGTCCCAAGCAGGCGAAATTATTCGACTAATTATGTGGTGATAAAGGACTAAAACACTATGACTTCCAACCACCAAAATTCGACAAATTGCACTCTTGTCCAATGGTTAATCATTCGACAAGGAACAGCTCAAGCCCATCCACGGCAAATGCCTTCCGGACAAGCTCTGGAGCTATGAATTCATCATACTTGCCTAAATAAGGCGCCTCCTCCGGCCCTAACAGATTCATCAGATCGGTACCGTTCTTCAGCTCTGTACGCAGTTGATCCATTAATGTGGCCGCATCCGCATGACCGGATACGCCCATATAGTACGGCTCCATCGGAACAATGGACCGCAGAGCGAGGCGATCGGTAAGCCGATGCTTCAAGATACGCTGTCCTCGCTTCTCATCATGAATTGCAATAGGTTCAAATGAGAGTATCTATCGTCTTTAGAAAAAAAATTTATACCTATTATATCACCCATCAACAGCAATTTCGTTCGCCGAACAAGGACATCAAAAAACGAGCGCTTCCCCCGGCAGCATCAACAGTCAAAAGCAGTCTAAGCCGATTCTAGCACCCCTTCATAAATGGTTATTACTTTACAAGAAGGACGATCCAATAATGGTCAATCGAGATGTCAGGTTTGCTCTTTTCAGCGGGACTAACTTTACAGAAGCCGGATTGTGTTCCGCCGCGGAGGAGTAGCGGTTTCGGGGTTAGGAAGTGTTCCGGTTGGATCGTGTGCTCTCCAGCTTCCGGCTTCGCAATGTGGTCAATGCAAAGAGAACGAGATAAGCGGTGTTCAACGGACGGGCTCCCGGCCGCGGGGTATTATCACTATTCGACAACACCTAAGTCGCGGTTCAATTTTCCGTCCCTTAAAACGACTTCCTTTTTCATTTGCTTACAAACCCAATTCTCTTTTTATCAGCGCTGATGCGATATAGAGCGCCTTAATCCTGCGTATGAGCAGCGTGTGCTGAGAAGTACCTGGTTTCAATTTTGGCTGTACTTTCTCACACTTACTAATCGTTGAATCTATAGCCCGGAGAGCTTCTTCTAATTCGTCTTTCGTGAACTTATCCAAAAACCCACCTCCTGTAATAGTTGTTTCCAGTCTCATTTTTGCATTTCCGATTGCAACACTGACCGAATATAGATATCAAACTTTGATTATATAAAATTCATACGTAAAAAAATAGCATCGAATATTTATACCTATATATTCAATGCTATTTTTTAAAATATTGACTTAGTCTGATAGGACGCCGGCAGGGGTCCTTATGCGATACCTTACATTAAGTTCCGAATCTTTTGCGGTACCCGCATCTCCGGCATAATTCTTCAACGGCTTCCCTTCGCGAAAATCCGTCATACAGCCGACTCGCGCGCTCCCCATCCACGATCTCGGTAAAGGGAGTATGGTGAACATTGCCCAAGCGAATGACGCCTTCCCCGTCCAGACAACAAGGGACGACCGTTCCGTCGACCAGCACCGCTGCCTGGCTGCGCAGCGCATGGCAGAAGCCCTTGCCGTCATCTTCCGGCGCATGCAGGCTCGGCCATTGGAATTCATAATCCTGATTCAAGTAAATGCGATCCGCGATTTGGATGCCTCCCCCGGGACCTACCTTTTCTTCGATATGGTAGTCCAGGTTAAATTCCTTCTCCAACATCTCCAAGGTCTCTCGGTTCCTTCGCTTCTGTAGAGACGTGGCATGCTCCGGATTCAGATTCCATAACCGGAAGGAAAAGATGACCTGATACTCGGCCGCCTCCTGCACGAACGATAAAATCTCGGACAAGTATTGCTCCCGATTCTCCGATCCTTCGTGCCCGTCGAAGCTGTGGAGTGAGAAGTTCATCTGCCGAAGCGCCGGCTTCCCAAGCAGCTTATGCCGGTTCTTCCGAATCAGCGTGCCATTGGTCGTAATATTAACTTTGAACCCTTTCTCATGGCTGGCGTCCAGCAGTTCATCAATGCGGGGGTGAAGCAGCGGCTCGCCTTTGACATGAAGATAGATATGGCGCGTATGCGGCTTAATCTCGTCAAGAATACGATGGAACGCGTCGAGCTGGATGAACTGCGCTTTCCGTTCGGTCTGCGGACAGAAGCTGCAAGCCAGATTACAGATGCTTGTAATCTCGATATATACTTTTTTAAATGTCCTCAAGTCTATGTTCTCCATTCTATCTCGCTATCGGTTGTCTCTCTCATTATAGCTGTTCGGTGCAAGAATAGATGGATTTCGGTAAAAAAGATGGGTGCGAGAGGCGCAAGCGATCGTTCCATGCATATAAGAGTGTGGTAGACAATGCACCCTGAAGGAGTCAACCCGTTATATTGAAATATGCCCGACGGCGAACGGAGGGTTGCGAATGGCCGCTGCGAACCGGATACGGCTTAACAGTTGCCGGCCGGGTAATGCTTATACGGGATTTGCGGGTTCGGCTGGAACCGCATATAAGGATCACGGTCGCGCCATACGAACCGAGGCTTGCAGCAGCACGGGTCGGAGTCGCAGTTGCAGCATGGATCGGGTCTGCATGGATCGCATTCATGGTGGTGATGATGCGGCTTGCATTTCTCGCATTTACATCCGTCATGATGATGGTGCTTCGGCTTGCATTTCTCACATTTGCATCCGTCATGATGATGATGCTTTGGCTTGCATTTCTCACATTTGCATCCGTCATGATGATGATGCTTTGGCTTGCATTTCTCGCATTTACATCCGTCATGATGATGATGCTTCGGCTTGCATTTCTCGCATTTGCATCCGTCATGGTGATGATGCTTCGGCTTACATTTCTCGCATTTGCATCCGTCATGGTGATGCTTGCTCTTATGGCGACGAATCTTGCCGCCGCATCCCGGCATATACATCGTCGTTTTCTCGCCGCTGCACGTTTTCCATTTCACTTTCACGACTCGTCCCCATTCGATATTGGCTAACCACTGCTCTAACAGATCCTGACTCATGATGTCATACTTTTTCGTCAAATCGAATTTTAACTTTTGGCCGCAGTTATATCTGACTTCGACTTCAGCCAGATCAACATCTCGAATGGCATTCATCACTCTCTCGTAGCCGCTCATCATCAACACCCTTCATTCCTTTCCCTTTCAAATTTCTGCCGAAGGTGATGAAGCAACAATGACCCGTGACAACAAAATAAAGAGATCTGATAGGATACACGCATAACGCAATGATAGGCATAATATATCAACAGGAGGTCATCTATTTCGGCTGATACTATAAAATATGCTTGTATTTCCTATTTGGTAATAGGTAGATTGCTGGACAATCAGCCTTAATTTCGAACAGACATACCAAAAAACGCGCGCTTCGCAGGATGCACGCGGACAGTGTAGGACAGCGGACGACCGGGCTGCCTTCGTGGCGCTCACTCCGCTTCTTGTGGACGCACGGCCCCAACGATCCGCGGAGCCGGTTCCTGATATGCGGTTCGCTGGGTGCCATGCTTGTACCGATGAAGAGAATCCCGGTTACTCCCGTCTCCTTCCCGGGCTGGCCGCTGTCCCCGAGCCAGCATGGAGCGGGATGAGGAGTAACCTGGAAGACATTCATCGCATGCGCCAGCATTGTTTGCGGCAGCACATGGCAGCTATATATAGAAGCTTCTCTATCACCATGTCACTGCTTACTATAAAGTATGCATTCAGTGCCGCACAGTCATAGATATATGGTTCATGCCAACCGCCTCATTTTCATAGGATAGGCGTCTTCACCTGCTGATAGAAGAGCAGGAAGACGAAGCCGCCGAATTGTCCATCCGTCAATTGGCGCCCCGTATCGTCCGGGTGCGAGGACTCCGTCTTGCCGAAGAGCGCGTCGGGCGGGTACGGCGTCTCCAGCGTGTAGCTCTTGCCTAACGCAGCGCCTTCTCCCCGCTGTTCTGCCGCATATGCCAACTTGCCCTGATGTCGTCAATTCCCCCTTTCTCTACCGATCTCCTGCCATTACCGAATCAACCGGCTCAAAAAGCTGATGCGGTATTTCTGACGCGGGCGTCCCCGAGAAGCGCCCTTCTCTTCTCCGACAATATCGACCAGCCCCGCATCCATCAGCGCCAGCAGGAAGCGGTGCACGCTGCGGACCGTGACACCCAGCACCGTCCAGCTCCTGGGCGTAGTAATCGACCTTGCCGAAGCGGGTCATATGAGCGATCAGGCGGCTAAGGTAAATCGAGGTCAGTCCCGCCGTCTCCGCCTGCTTCACCAATGCGGCATCAACCAGAGACAGATCGAGCTCATGCGGCTCATTGATCTCCAGCGGACCAATGACGCTCTCATCCTCACGGATGATGAAGCACATGCCGCCGCCCCCGTCGCAGGCCAACTGATAAGAGACCGGCCCGGTGAACAACAGCACATCCACCTTCTCCGCCAACTCATGCGCCAGATCCGGCGCCTCTTCCTCCTGGCGGTAGCTTCGTATGACCGGATCGAAGGACGGGAAGCCTTCGAGACAATGCTCCATCAGCCCCATCATCGCTTCCGGCCCGATTATGCCGATGCGTAATTCCGGCGAGCCCCACGTTACTTCCTTCTCATCCATCCACATCTTGATGCGCCTCCGTCAGATTATAATGTAGTTCCCGTTGAGCATACCTCTAACATGAACGGCAGCGAGAGGTGAGCGTCACCTCCGATGTTGTACATAGGTCCATTGTGCCGGGGGCACCACATGCGAACAAGCCGCCCCGGGCCGCCTAATATCCGATTCCCGGCGTCATCGGCAATTGAATCTCGCCCTCCTTGATAACGGGGCCCGTCTCGACCGGATCATCACTCAGGAACATCGGACCATTCAAATCGGCCGGATAGGCGATGTCCAAGTACTGGAACAGCCAGCCGCTGGCCGTCAAGCCAAGTCTCGACTCCGTCAGCCCGCCCCCGAGCAGTTCCAGCCCGGCATCGCGGGCCATCTCCCCGCATCGCTTGGCCCCGGATAAGCCACCTATCTTCGCCACCTTGATGACGGCGATATCGCATGCCTTCGTCTGAATCGCCTGCATCAGATCCCCGGGCGTCTAGACGCGCTCGTCCAATGCAATCGGAAGCGGCGCAACTGGGCGTGCCCATGCAGTTGATTGGCTGCTAGCGGCTGCTCGAACACATCGACCCCGATCCGCCCATCTGCTTCGCCAGCTTGACGGCCTATGGCAGATTGTAGGCCTGATCCGCATCTACCTGGAAGTGCAACCCCGGCGCTTCGCTCTTCACGACCTCACAATCGCGAGATCCCGCTTCGGGTCGAGCCCGATCTTGACATCGACCGCCTAGTAACCGTTCGCTGCGGCGTATGCCGCCTTGCACGCCGCTTCCCCCGGGCTGGCCGTACTGATGAGATGCGACAGCTTCAGCACCGGATCCGGGGCCGAGTATCACAGCTCCGCCAGATTGCGCTGCTCGGCGGCGCCGAGCAGATCATGCGGCGCCATATCGATGACCGCCTTCGCAATCGGCTGGCAGCTGCCCAGCCCCGGCCGGATGTCCCGGTTCATCACCCGGTGAATCTTCAATCTTTGGCCTCCAAGCGATCAGTGCCGGTCAGAGATAGCGCCCGTTCGCACTTGTAACCGTTTACAAAGTTTCGTAGCTCCAACGGGTGCTCAGTCTTGCCTCCACCCAGCCGCAGACGCCGTTGTCCGCCGTAATTCGCACGTAGATATGAGACGCCCCGAGGCTGGCATCACTGGCGGCCCGATTGGATATCGTGAATGATTGGCTCATCGGCAAGCGTAGAGCAAACACGTCGATACGGGCAATTTTCATATCCTCATCCCCCTTGACTCGTTCCGCCATATACTTGATCACATCATACTCGATGCATGAGAACAAATCTCCCGTTTGCCGATTTAAAGACGAATTTTTCCCCACTCCCTGATCGGACGGAAAGAAGCTGGCAGCCGACTTGCTTCCAGTCCGCTCGGGTGCTTGCACTTGCAACCTGTTCCCCTCCGGCAAGACCAAGACCGAAGCGGCAGCGGCCGGGAGTGAAGCTCCAGTGCCGCCATGTTCTTTCCTGCTCTTCCCGACCGGCCAGTGCGGGACCGGAGCGATAGCCGGCCGGGGGCCGCGTCCGTGCCGCGTCCGTGAACAGTTTCTATACTCCGCTCTTGCGTTTCTCTTGCTTGCGTATATTCTTGCTTGCGTGCATCCTCCTTTCGTTTCTCTTGCTTGCGTTCTTCACGATCGGATAATACGGGATGCACACACAGTCTGACAGGCTGTATGCTGCTGGTTCTCCCGCCGAAAACTGCAATAATGCAGTTTTTCCAGGAAAGCCGTTTCTCCCCAAAGTGAAGCCTGCAATAATGCAGCAATTTCGCCTACTTGGGCTTGGAAGGAAGACTTTTCGGGGAAAATGATGCAGATTTGCAGGAGTACCCCCTAATATTCGCTTTAAGGCAAATAATTGCTGTACGATTGCAGGATTCCTATCTTGACTAAAGGAGGATCAAGCAGAAATCAGGCAGAATCCCGGCCCCTGCCCATTAAAAAGAGCCTTGGCGGATACCGCCAAGACTCTTCTTCTCACCTATTGGATCATTAAGCCGTGTAGAGCCGGTACATCGATAGGTTCTCCTTATCCATCGCGCGGGCTGCCTCGACGGCTTCACGCACGCTCTTCTTGTTCTGAATCATCTCGTAGCCGAGACGCAGAACGAACATAAACGCCGAAGTGCCTTCCGGGTAGTCGTCCGGTCCGATATACATCTTGCATCCCGCGTCCAGGAAGGCTTGCGCCAATGCCGGATCGCCCAGGGAGCACCCGTTCCCGATGACGATGTGATGATCCAGCTTCGCATACCGCCGAATCTCTTCCGGGCCGTAATCCCCGCGCGGCTCGTCCACCTCATAGGCGGCCTCTCCCAATTCCGGCATGCAGAGTTGTCCCTCATCGCCATGGAAGTTGAGGATAATCAGGTCCATGCCAGGGTACAGATCCTCTCCCGATAGCACCGCATTGAAATCACTCGGTCTTCCAATCCAATACGTAAATACCCGTACTCCAAAATATTCAAATGCCGCACGCACGGATCGCTTGCGTGTCCATATCGCTGTCCGGGCCGCATACCAAGGCAACGTTCATTTCCGGTTTACCCATATTTGTCTCCTCCTCAAATGTGTTAACCATCTGTCCAGAATATCTTGCCGGATAGAAGGAGGAGCCCGGGCCCGTTCTGCAGAAGCAATGCGTTAGAGTTGAATCGATAGTGTCATTGAAAAAATAACTCCTTCTAAAAATCATGATATGGTAAATATATCAAGTATCCTATCACTCGCCCGCTGTCGTTGTCAAAATCATCCTTCCAGCTACTTGCCCGCAATGATCAAACTGCGGTTCCCCTGCTGAACCGGCGGGATGATCATATATCCGGCAGGCGAGCCTTCGATGGGCTGGACCGTATAGCGTTCGCCCTCCGGCTGCATCGTCACGCGGTCCCGGGCGCGACATGGCGAATATCCGATCAAATATACGATGGTCGGCGCCTCGCTCTCGCTCGCTTCCTCCCAACGCATGCTGAAGGAGCCGTGCGTATGCTCGTTCTAATTATTTTACAGTTGCCTCGCCCAGGCTACCAGATTAAAGCCATACCTCAGCAGATCGCCCAGATTCTCAGGAGAAGCCATCACCCAGGAGCCTCCGCTTACCGCAGACGGAAACCCTTCCATTCGGCGCACGTCGTCTCCAGTTCGTGAACCGCACATCCGCTTGCTGGATAATCGACGCTACTTCCGGAAGCTAGGTCATTCGCAGGCAGACGCCGGGAGATAAGAATGTCGCCAGTTGCGGCAAAGCTGATCGATTCCGTCATGGACACCTCCTGTAACGATAAGTATTAGTCTTGACTCGAAAATAGGCCAATCGGAATATTCCGGTTGACCCCATCATACAAAAAAGACGCCACCAAAAAAATACATTCTACGCGAACTGCATTCGCAATCCGCCAATTGCTTGATCGCATACGTTGGCAAGCGCCGATTATCCGGATCACAACAACGCCCCTGACACATAACCTGTGCAGGGGCGTTCTCCACATCACCTTTGCCGGCCGCCGTTGGCGTCAAATGACGCGGAACGTTGCCGTCGCGAGAGAACCAAGCTTGCCGTCAGCGCCGAATACTTGCCCAGTGCATGTAATCGACCGGCGCGTCTCATGCACAATGTCTGCCGTGACGCGCAGCTCGCCCGCATGCAGGGGGGCAACGAAGTGAACGTTCAAGTTCGATGTCACCGTATTCTCCCCGGGACGAGCTAGCATCGTGACCAAGCCCATCGCGTTGTCGAGCAGGGAGGACAGCACGCCGCCATGCACTAGGTTAATGGTGTTCATGTGCTGCCGCCCTGCATTCAGCTTCAGGACGACCTTGCCCGGCTCGGCCGATACCACCTCGCAGCCGAGATGTTCCCAGAAGGTGCCCCGTACCTGCTCGAACAGGTGTTCAAGCGGCACGCTGCCGATGGGCTCGGGTGCCGATTGTCTTTTCATATCTTCTCACCTCCGCCGTTCCTTCGTTCATTGCTGCGGCGGCCGGCCGGCAGTTACCGTTTCAGCAGCATTTCTTCTTCCTCAAGCAGCTTGCGGCGCAGAACCTTCCCGGCAATCGTCTTCGGCAGCTCGCTGCGGAATTCGTATTGGCGCGGCACCTTGAAGGAAGCGAGCCGCTCGCGGCACCAGACATTGAGCTCTTCTGCCGTCAGCGTGCTTCCGGCGCGCGGCACGATATAAGCCTTGACCGTCTCCCCGCGGTACGCATCGGGCATGCCGACTACGATGGCTTCCTGCACGTTCGGATGCTCGAACAGCACCTCTTCCACCTCGCGCGGATAAATGTTGAAGCCACCGGCAATGATCAGATCTTTTTTCCGATCGACAATCGAGAAAAAACCGTCCTCGTCCTGCCGCCCCAAGTCGCCGGTGAACAGCCAGCCGTCCCGAAGCGCCTTCATCGTCTCTTCCGGCCTGTTCCAATATCCCTTCATCACTTGCGGGCCGCGGACAACAAGCTCTCCGACCTCGCCCTCGGCCACCTCTTCTCCCGATTCCGCGTCCACGATCCTCGCCTCCGTGTCCGGGAACGGAATGCCGATGGAGCCGTGCTTGCGCTTGCCCCATAACAGATTCGCATGCGTAATCGGCGAAGCTTCGGTCAAGCCGTAGCCTTCGATGAGCACGCAGCCGGTCAGCCCCTCGAATCTCTCCTGGACGTCAAGCGGGAGCGAAGAGGCGCCGCTGATGCACGTGCGGATGGAAGACAGATCATATTTGTGGAGATCAGGATGATTGATGAGCCCAATATACATCGTCGGCGCTCCCGGGAACACCGTCGGGCGCAGCCGATGGATGATGCGCAGCACCTCGGCAGGCACGAACTTCGGCACGAGCACGTTCATTCCCCGGCAGAGCATACATAGATTCATCAATACGGTCATGCCGAACACATGGAAAAAAGGAAGCGCTCCCAAAAAAATTTCTTCCCCCCGCTTCACCTTATAGAACCAGGCGCCCGATTGTATCGTATTGGCAACCAAGTTGCCGTGAGTCAGCATCACTCCCTTGGGTGTGCTCGTGGTTCCTCCAGTATACTGCAGCAGCGCCAGATCTTGCTCCGGGTCGACCTCGACACAGGTGAACCAAGGCGGAACGCTTTTCAGTAGCGAAGTGAAGGCATGGACCTGTTCGCCGTACTCCACCTCGACCGAGTGGCCGCTCCGTTTCGCTTTTATCGGGTAGAGCATGTTTTTCGGAAACGGCAAGTAATCCTTGATGGACGTCACGATGACATGACGCAGCCGGGTACGCGCCATTACGGCGCGCACCCGCGGATACAGGGCGTCAAGGGTCACGATCGCCGCGGCGCCGGAATCGGCCAGCTGCAGCTCCACCTCGCGCTCCTTGTAGAGCGGATTCGTGAGCACGGCAATGCAGCCGGCCATCAGCGTACCGTAATAGGCGATCACCGTCTGCGGGCAGTTGGGCAGCATTATCGCCACCCGCTCCCCGCGGCCGACGCCAAGGCGCGCAAGCGCATTGGCGAAGCGGCAGCTCTCCTCCAGCAGCCGTTCATACCGCAGCTGCTTACCCATGAATTCGAGCGCGGGACGATCGGGATAATCCCGCGCCGCATCGATTAAAAATTGAGCGACGTTTTGTCGCGGGTACTGATACGTCGGGTCAATTTCCTGCGGGTAATGACGGAGCCATGGCTTCTCCAATGGCATACCTAACCATCCCTTCCTCGCGGGTAATGCCCGCGTATTACGAGACCGCGTATTTTTCCGCTTGAATGACACGTGCCGCGATATCACGCTTGATGCTGATTGCGTCGATCGGTGAGCTTTTCGTCAGTTTTTTCAGAATCGACAGCTGCGTGCGCAGCATGTCGCCGGATTCCATCGCCGCCAGCGTGTTCTTGGCAATGCGCTCGATATCGGCGAGCGTCTCATGCACATAGACGGACGTCATCTGCATGGCGAGCTTCGCCTTAACTTCGCCGCTCTTTGCGATCAGCTTGCGCGTGCGCAGCAGGGCGCTCTCCATCGCATAAACGAGGATCATCAGATCGGCGAGGTTGCTCAAGATTTCCTGCTGCTGCTCAAGCGACGTGCCGTATTTTTGCGCCGCCAGACCGCCGACCATGAGAAATACCTTTTTCGACATCGAGACCAGATGTCCTTCCAGCTCCATCGCTTCGCCCGAATCCGGCATGGTGACGATCGACATCAGCTCGGCTTGCAGTGCCTGCGCCTTTTGCATAAGCGGAAGCTCGCCTTTTGCCGCCTTTTTGAGCAGCATGCCCGGAATAAGCAGGCGATTGATCTCGTTCGTGCCTTCAAAAATGCGGTTGATGCGCGAGTCGCGGTAAATGCGTTCGATTTTATATTCTTGCGTGAAGCCGTAGCCACCGTGAATTTGCACGCCTTCATCCGCGACGAAATCAAGCGTCTCGGACGCGAACACTTTGTTAATCGAGCATTCCAGTGCGTACTCGGCAATCGCTTTGGCCATCAGTTGGCCCGAATCCGGCTGCATATAATCAATATCCTTGAGTGCAGAATCCACCAAGCCGGACGTGCGGTATACCATCGATTCCGTCACATAGGTGGCAATGTTCATATCCGCCAGCTTATTGCCGATAAGCGGGAAGGTCGTGAGCGCCTTGCCGAACTGCTTGCGCTCGCTCGCGTATTTCACGCTCAGCTCGATCGCCTCCTTCGATGCGCCGAGACAACCCGCGCCCAGCTTGAAGCGGCCGATGTTCAAAATATTGAACGCGATGATGTGCCCGCGGCCGATCTCGCCGAGCACGTTCTCCACCGGAACCTTGACATCCTCGAAAAAGAGCGGGCAGGTGGAAGAGCCTTTGATCCCCATCTTCTTCTCTTCCGGTCCGAGCGTAAAGCCCTCCATGCCTTTTTCCACGATGAAGGCGGTGAAGTCCTTGCCATCCACCTTCGCATACACGATGAAGATATCGGCGAAGCCTGCGTTCGTGATGAAGATTTTGGAGCCGTTGAGCACATAGTGGCTGCCGTCCTCCGACAGCTTCGCCGTCGTCTTGGCGCTCAGCGCATCCGAGCCGGATGACGGTTCGGTGAGGCAGTAAGCGGCGATTTTAGCTCCTGTCGCAAGGTCAGGCAAATATTTGCTCTTCTGCTCCGGCGTGCCGAAGAACACGATCGGCAGCGTACCGATGCCGACATGCGCACCGATCGAGAGCGCGAAGGCCGACGCCTTCGTAAGCGTCTCGCCGATCAGCGTGGAGCTGACCTTGTCGAGCCCCAGGCCGCCGTATTCTTCCGGAATGTCGGCGCCGAGCAAGCCGAGCTCGCCGGCCTTGCGCATCAGCTTCACCGTCAGATCGTAGTTGAGCTTCTCGATCGCTTCGTCGTTCGGTAGCACCTCTCCTTCCACATAATCACGAGTGGTATCCATCATCATGCGCTGCTCTTCGGTGAAATCTTCCGGCGTAACGATCGCATCCGGCGTGATATCATCAATGACAAAGCTGCCGCCTTTGATTTTCTGATCCAACACAGTCATCGTTATCTTCCTTTCTCATTTTAATGTGAGTTCAAAAAGGCCGGTTTTCGGCACCGAGAAGGTTGCAGGAACTCGAAGCGGCCTTTTTGAACAACCTCTTCCGGGATTTAGGCAAAGACTTCAAACACGCCAGCGGCCCCCATCCCGCCGCCGATACACATCGAGACGACACCATAGCCGCCGCCCCGGCGGCGCAGCTCATGGACCAGCGACGCCGTCAGCTTCGAGCCCGTGCATCCGAGCGGATGGCCGAGCGCAATCGCGCCGCCGTTCACATTGACCTTGCTCTCATCCAGCTCCAGTTGGCGGATAATCTGCAAGCATTGCGAGGCGAACGCTTCATTCAGCTCGATCAGATCGACCTGATCCAGCGAAATGCCGGCTTTGCGCAGCGCCTTCGGAATCGCTTCGACAGGCCCGACGCCCATAATGTCGGGCGCCACGCCGGCAAGGGCGAAGCTGCGGAACGCCGCAAGCGGCTTCAGCCCGAGCTCCTGGGCACGCTCGGCGCTCATCAGCACGCAGGCCGCCGCCCCGTCGTTCATCGGCGAGCTGTTGCCCGCCGTGACACTGCCTCCGAGAGCGAATGCCGGCCTTAGCTTGGCGAGCACCTCCTCCGTCGTATCCGGGCGGACGCATTCGTCCATGTCGAAGGAGATCTCCTTCTCCCACGGCCGTCCGTCGCTGCCGACCCCTTTCTGCACAGTGGCTACAGGCACGATCTCGTCGCGGAATTTCCCTGCGGCGAGAGCGGCTGCCGCCTTGCGGTGGCTGTCCGCCGCAAAGCGATCCTGCTCTTCGCGGCTGATCCCGAACCGCTTCGCTACATTTTCCGCCGTATATCCCATGCCCATGTAGACCTCCGGCATATCAGACACCATCTTCGGGTGCGGGGCCAGCTTGAACCCGGTCATCGGCACCGCGCTCATGCTTTCCACGCCGCCAGCGACGATTGTCTCCGCGCCCCCTGCCATTATTCGTTCCGCCGCGAACGCGATCGACTGCAGGCCCGAGGCGCAGAACCGGTTAATCGTTACGGCCGGTACCGTATCCGGATAACCGGCATACAGCGAGATGTTGCGCGCCATATTTAATCCTTGCTCGCCTTCCGGCATGGCGCAGCCGAGAATGACGTCCTCGACATCCGACTTATTCAAGCCCGGCGCGCGCCGGACAGCCTCTTCCAATACGATGCGGCCCAGGTCCTCAGCGCGCGTCTGCGCGAGGCTCCCCTTCTTGGCTCTGCCGACCGGCGTGCGCGCCATCGATACAATGACTGCCTCTTTCATTGCGATCTCCCCTCATTTCATAGTGTAGAAGGACATTAATTGCGCAGCGGCTTGCCCTTGGCGAGCATATGCTGCATCCGCGCCTGCGTCTTCGGCTCGCCGCACAGGCTCAGGAAGGCTTCACGCTCCAGATCGAGCATATACTGCTCGCTGACCAGGCTGTTCGCCGGCACGTTGCCCCCCGCCAGCACATGCGCCAGCTTGTTGGCGATCAGCCGATCATGATCCGAGATGTAGTTGCCAAGCTGCATCGTATAGGCGCCAAGCTGCATCACCGCCTTGCCCGATTCGCCGACGACGCGGATGCGCTCCTCTTCCGGCGGCTCGTATCCGGCGCGATCCATTTCCAGCACCGCCATCTTCGCCTCATAGACGCGGCGGTCTTGATTGATAATGACCGAATCGCTTGGTCCCATATACCCGAGCCGCTTCGTATCATGGCCGCTTGTCGAGACCTTGGCCATCGCGATCGTCTCGAAATAGCTGTTCACGAACGCCTGCAAATCCGCATCCGTGCTGCCAGCCATCCGGCTGGATCGCAGCGCCATCTCCTTGCAGCCTCCGCCCGCCGGAATGAGGCCGACCCCCGTCTCGACCAGACCGAAGTACGTCTCCGCCGAGAAAATGATTTTATCGGCCGGCAGGCACGCCTCCACGCCTCCGCCGAGCGTCATCTGATGCGGCGCCGCCACGACCGGTTTTTCCAGTCTTTTCAGTGTCAGCATCGTATTCTGGAACTGGCGGATGATGAGATCAATCTCATCCCATTCCTCTTCCTGGGCCTCCATCAGAAGCAGCATCACATTCGCGCCGACGCAGAAGTGGCGCCCTTCGTTCGCGATGACGAGCCCGCGATAATTGCGGCGCACTTCCTCCACGCTCTGCTGAATCATCGTCAGGATATCCGCCCCGATAGCGTTGTTCGGCGAATGGAATTCCAGGCACGCGACCCCGTCGCCAATATCGATCAGGCTCGCGCCCGGGTTGGACAGCACGACCTTGTTCTGCTGCTTGAGCCGCCGCAGCGAAATATGCTCCGCCGGCGTCTCCAGCTCGCTCCACGCCCCGCTATGGGCGTAGAAGCGTTGGTCATTCCGCTGCTCGTAAAAGCTGGTATGCCCCGCGTCTATCCAGGCGCGGACCCAGTCGGGCAGCACGTCGCCCTCGGCCTCCATCCGCTCGGCGGCCTTTACCAAGCCGATCGCGTCCCATACCTCGAACGGGCCGAGCTCCCAGTTGAAGCCCCACTTCATCGCGTTGTCGATGTCGGCAATCGAATCGGCGATTTCGCCCAGCTTGTGCGCCGCATAGAGCAGCACCGGCTTCAGCGTATTCCAGCCAAGGTCGGAATACCGATCCTTCGTGCCGAGCAGGGCCTTGATTTTGTTGCCGGCTCCCTTGACGGACTTGGCCGCTTCGAGCGAAGCGGAAGATACTTTGCGCACCGGCTCGTATTCCATCGTGTCGAAGCGGAGCGCCTGGATCTGCGTGCCCGAATCCGTCTTCACTTTCTTATAGAAGCCCTGGCCCTGCTTCTCGCCAATCCAGCCCCGGTCCACCATGCGGCTCAGCACATCTGGGGCGCTGAACACGTCCTTCTCCGCCGTCGCCGCCGTCTGTCCATGCACATTGGCCGCCACATGAACGAACGTGTCGAGCCCGACCAGATCGAGCGTGCGGAAGGTAGCGCTCTTCGGCCGCCCCAAGGCCGGCCCGGTGACGGCGTCGACTTCCTCCACGGTGTATCCGACTTCCAGCATGTTGCGGAGCGTCACGAGCAGCCCGAAGGTGCCGATGCGGTTCGCAATGAAGTTCGGCGTGTCTTTGGCCACGACGACGCCTTTGCCCAGCCGGCGCTCGCAGAACCCATGCATGTAGGACACGATCTCCGGATCGGTCGTCTCTCCCGGAATAATCTCAAGCAGCTTCATATAACGCGGTGGATTGAAGAAATGAGTGCCTAAAAAATGCCGTTTGAATTCTGCGCCGCAGGAAGCAACCATGTCATTGATGGATATGCCCGAAGTGTTCGACGACACGATGGTGCCCGGCTTCCATACTTTTTCGATGCGTCCGAGCAGCTCGCGCTTGACATCGAGCCGTTCGACGACGACCTCGATAATCCAATCGACGCCGGCCAGCTTCGATAGATCGTCCTCCAGATTGCCCGGCGTGATCCGTGCCGCGAATGCCTCGCTGTACAGCGGCGCCGGCTTCGTCTTCTTCAAGCGTGCGATGGCGTCAACGGCCAAACGGTTGCGTACTGCGGGATGCTCGAGCGTGAGCCCCTTCTTAGCCTCTGCTTCGGTGAGCTGGGCTGGCACGAGGTCAAGCAAGAGACAGTGAATGCCCGCGCCTGCCAAGTGGGCGGCGATGGCCGCTCCCATGACGCCGGAGCCGATGACGGCGGCGCGTTGAATCGGTTGAACCATATGCGAGATCCCTCCCAAATTGAAATGGTCTGTTTTCACATGATGAGAACAACGTTGATATGCGGTTGCCTTGCTCTGGATGCCCCTGCCGAAGCAGGTTCTTGGGTATGCATGATGTTGACGCATAGATGAATGGCTATATTAAGTAGGTCTTGGTTGGCGATATTTATTGGCGGTGTTGAATCTTAGAGGTTGTTTTGTGCGATTACATAAGAAGAGGTTGTTGTTTGCTAGCTTTCAATGACTTTCCACTAGTTCCCGTGAATTTCAATGATAAAAAGATGCGTTGTGTCATCCCTTTACACGGAAACCGGCTGCCTGTCGTCCGATTTCACGGAACCGAACACGGCCAGCTCCAAAATTTCGGCGATGTCGCGCGTCTGTACCGCTTCTTCCGCCTCCAGCAGCTTCGTGCCGTCTTCCATCATCGTCAGGCAGTACGGGCAAGCCGAGGAAATGACGGTCGGCTGCGTGGCGAGCGCCTGCTCCGTGCGGGCCAGGTTGACACGCTTGCCTGCCGTCTCCTCCATCCACATCATGCCGCCGCCGGCCCCGCAGCACATGCCGTTCTCGCGGGTGCGCTCCATCTCCAGCAGCGTGACTCCCCGGATGGCACGCAATACGTTGCGCGGCTGTTCGTAGACGCCGTTGTATCGCCCCAGATAGCAGGAATCGTGATACGTAATGCGTTCCTCCACCTCATGACGCGGAACCAGCTTCCCGGTGCGAACCAGCTCGTCAAGCAGCTCGCTATGATGCAGAACTTCGGCTTCCAGGCCGAATTCGGGATATTCATTTTTCAACGTGTTGTAGGTATGCGGACAGGCTGTAACGATCTTGCGCACGTTGTATTTCTGGAATGCGGCGATATTCTCCTCGCACAGCTGCTGGAACAAAAATTCATTGCCCATGCGCCGCGGGGTATCGCCCGAGTTCTTCTCCTCGTTGCCGAGGATGGCGAAGTTCACGCCGGCCTCGTTCATCAGCCGCACGAGCGATCGTGTCACCTTGCGGCTGCGGTTGTCGTACGAGCCCATCGAACCGACGAACAGCAGGATGTCGAATTCCGGGTTCTCCTTCACAGTCGGGACATGCAGCATGCCTTCGGGATCGACCTCACGCACCCATTTCACCCGGTCGCTGCGGCTGATTCCCCACGGATTGCCCTGGCGTTCGATATTTTGCAGCGCCCGCTGTCCGTCATGCGGCATGCTCCCTTGCGTCAGCACAAGATAACGGCGCATGTCGACGATCTTGTCGACGTGCTCATTGCCGACGGGGCACTGGTCTTCGCAATTGCGGCACGTCGTGCACGCCCAGATCTCGGCTTCCGACATGACGTCGCCGATCAGCTCCAGCTCGCCCGGCGGGCGGTCTCCCGCCGTCTGCCACGACGCCGCTTGCGCCCGCATCGTCGGACCGATGTCGGTCACGCCCTCCCCCTGCCACTCGCCGAGATCCAATCCGTCTGCCCGCATGCCGTGCGTGCCGTTCGTTGAGAAGACGAAGGACGGAATCCAGGGCGAACGCGAGGTGACGGCCGCTCCCTTTTCTGTCAAATGATCGCGCAGCTTGACGATCATGTGCATGGGCGACAGCCATTTGCCCGTTCCCGCGGCCGGACAGACGTTGGTGCAGCGCCCACATTCGACGCAAGCGTATAGATCGAGCAGCTGCTTTTGGGTGAAATCCTCCACTTTGCCGGTGCCGAATGATTCCGCTTCTTCATCCTCCAGATCGAGCTTCCGCAAGCGGCCGACGGGATCCGTGCGGCGCAGCAGCAGGTTGACCGGAGCCGATAACAGATGAAAATGCTTGCTCTGCGGCACATAAACGAGAAATGCCAGCAATATAAGCAGATGAGCCCACCAGCATACCATGTACAGCACCTCTGCAGCGGTCTGGGACAGGCCGGCCAGCGGCATCGCGATGAGAGATGCAATCGGCGCGTAGAGCGAGAAGTCATTCCCTTCCAAGAGACGCTCGAACGACATCGTCAGCAAGACCGACAGCATGAGCGAGAAAATGAAGAAGACGACGATGGAGGGCTTCCATCCGCGCTTCAACCGATCCAGCTTCTCGCCGTATCGGCGGTAAGCGGCATACCCCATGGCGATTAGCACCAGCGTCACCGTCACTTCCTGCAGCAGCACGAATGCCTCATAGCCGGGAATCGGAAGCGGGCGGCCGGACAATCCTTTATAGATAATATCCAGCGCACCGACTTGCAAAATAATGAACCCATAAAAAATGACAATGTGCATAAGACCGCTCTTCCTGTCCTTGAGTAGCTTCGTCTGACCGAACACTTGAACCGCAAAGTCGCGCAAATTGCGCTTCGCGCGCCCGTCCCAGTCCACCGGCTGCCCCAGCTTGACATACATATACCGGTGAATGACCGCTCTGGCGAACGCGTAGACGCCGAGTCCCGTGACGGCCAAAAATAGGACGAGCTGCACGATCGCTCCCGGCATCGGAACCATCTCCTTTCCCCTTTTGCAAATGAATGAACTCATTGCGGCGGGCGCTTACAGCGCGCTCATACCACTGCTCTTCCGCTGGGCGATTACCCGGTTCCCGATCCAATCATTGACAAGGATTCGGTTCTATTTTATGATATCAGCAGAAAATGAATGAGCGTTCATTCATTCGTGATTCACATTTTAGCACTGAGGTGATTCCATGGCAAGTCAGAAAAAAGAAAAATATTCCCAAATCCTCGAAGCAGCGGTCAAAGTATTCGCCGAACACGGATTTCACCGTTCGCAAGTTTCCAGGATTGCGAAGACGGCCGGGGTCGCTGACGGTACGATCTATCTTTATTTCAAGCGAAAGGAGGATATCCTTATTTCTTTGTTCCGCGAGAAGCTTGGCGAGCTGATCGGCAAGTTTCACGCGAGTCTCGAAGAAACGACCGGAGCCAAGGAAGCGCTGCGCAACGTGTGCGAAATTCATTTTACCGAGCTGGAAAACAACCCGGATTTCGCCTTTGTCTCCCAGATCGAGCTCAGACAAAGCTCGCTTGAGCTCCGCAAAGAGATCGGAAAGATCATTAAGCCATACATTGTGCTCATTGAAAAAATTATTACGCAAGGCATCGAGGAAAAAGTGTTCCGTGCCGATCTCGACGTCAAGCTTACCCGCCTGCTTATATTCGGCTCTATGGACGAAGTTGTGACGTCATGGCTTATTTCCGGGCAGAAATATTCGCTCACCGGCCAGTTGGATGGGACCATAGCCTTCTTCCTCAAAGGACTGGAGGCCTAAGTTTTAGAGGTTGTTCCACACGTCCGGTTTATAACCTTTTTGGTGCTGAAAGCCGCACTTTTTGAACTTTTTGAACCATCAGTTAAATACTTATAATTATCCGCCATGGGGAAAACACCACACGCGCTGCATCCTTCATCCAGAATTGCACTTTCCACTTTCCTTCATGGTAAATCAAGCGAAAGGGGCAATGAACGATGAATATCATCGTATTAGTCAAGCAGACATTCGATACGGAGGAAAAGATCGTCATCAAGGACGGCAAAGTCGTGGACGACGATGTCAAATTCGTGCTCAACCCCTATGACGAGTATGCGGTAGAAGAAGCCATTCGCATTCGCGATGACCAAGGGGGCAAAGTCACCGTCGTCTCCGTGGGGACGGAGCGGACAATCGAGGCGCTGCGCACGGCGCTCGCTATGGGCGCTGACGAAGCGGTCTTGATCAACGACGAGCGCATCGGCACGGATGAACATGCCGTCGCGCAAGCATTGGCCGCCTTCGTCGGGACGGAATCCGCCGACCTCGTGCTCGGAGGCAACTTCTCGGTCGACAACGGCGCAGGCCAAGTGGCTGTGCGAATGGCGAAGCTGCTCGGCATTCCGCATGTGTCAGCTATCACGAAGCTGGATATCGCCGACGGTCGCGCCGTCGGCTCCCGGGATGCCGAAGGAGACACCGAGGTCGTGGAGCTGCCGCTTCCGGCGCTGTTCACGGCCCAGCAAGGGCTGAACGAGCCGCGCTATCCTTCGCTGCAGGGCATTATGAAGGCGAAGAAGAAGCCGCTCCGCGAGCTGACGCTGGATGATTTCGGCGTCACCGCCGAAGCGCGCACGGCACAGACGGAGCTGTTCCTGCCTCCGCAGCGGCAAGCGGGCAAGCTGATCTCCGGCGAGCCGTCGGCGCAGGCGCAGGAGCTCTTCCGGCTATTGCGCACGGAAGCCAAGGTTGTCTAGCCGGTGTCTTCTGCCAGATTGCCAATGACAGTACCTGTTCAAAACGGGGTTTTTGAGCAGCCCCATATTCCCGAGGAGGCGGATTTAATATGTCCAAAACGATTCTTGTCGTAGCAGAGACGAAAGGCGGCGTTCTCCGCCAGGTATCCTATGAAGCGATCAGCGCGGCCCGAATGGCCGCAGGCGATGGCGGCACCGTGGCCGCAGCAGTGATAGGGGCGGAGGCAGCGCGCTTTGCAGCCGATCTGGCCCCATATGGCGTGGATCATATTTATACCGTAGAGCATTCCGCTCTTATTCATTATCATCCGGAAGCTTATTTTGCGGCGCTGCAGGCTGTCGTGCAGGAAGCAAAGCCGGATGGCGTATTCTTCGGCCATACCGCGCAGGGCAAAGATTTGGCCCCGCAATTGGCCGCCGCATTAGGCGCGGGACAGATCTCCGATGTCATCGCCATTGATGCGGACGACAGCGGCGAGCTGTTATTCACTCGCCCTCTGTATGCAGGTAAAGCGATGGAGAAGAAAAAGTTCCTGGCGAGCCCATGGACTGTCACCATCCGTCCGAACAATATCCAGCCGCCGGCAGCCGAAGCGGGCCGGACTGCCCCGGTATCGGCCATCGCGTACCCCGAGCCGCCGCTGGCCGCCGTCATTCGCGAGGTGGTGCAGAACACGGCCGGCAAGATGGATTTGAGCGAAGCGAAAATTATTATCTCCGGCGGCCGGGGCGTCCGCAGCGCCGACGGCTTCAAGCCGCTGGAGGAGCTGGCCGAGGTGCTGGGCGGCGCCGTCGGCGCTTCCCGGGGGGCATGCGATGCGGGCTATTGCGACTACGCGCTGCAGATCGGCCAGACCGGCAAGGTCGTTACGCCGGAGCTGTACATCGCCTGCGGCATCAGCGGCGCGATCCAGCATGTGGCCGGCATGAGCCAATCGCGCGTCATCATCGCGATTAACAAGGATCCGGAAGCGCCGATCTTCCAGATTGCCGACTATGGCATCGTCGGCGATCTGTTCGAGGTCGTGCCGCTTCTGACCGAGCAGTTCAAGCAGGCGCTGCAGGCGTAGCCATATTAAACAAGGGGCATTCTAGCCGACATGATGCGGCTGGAATGCCCCTCTTATGATTGAAAGATGTACTGCTGTAATATCCGCAGCGCCTTGGCAGCAGCTGCTTTGTGTCCTGAATCGCTAGCCCTTGCTATTTTCCCAACCCGTAACCGAGGGCCGTCTTCGCCCCCAAGCCATATTCGCTTAATGTCTTCTTGACCATTTCACACACTGTGCTTTCTTCTTCCTCCGACAGCTCCTTCGCTGCGCCAATGAAAATCGTAAACTTCGTCTTCGTGACCGCCGGAATAAAGATAGGGACGGGAGATATCGCGTCCGTTGGCTGCTTCTCCCCTTTGGTTTCATAATAGTCTTTGAAATGTGGCGTCTGCACGTCGAGAACGATCGTGTAAGATTTTGCAGGAAACGCATCAAAAAAAATAAGTTGCCCGGCCACAGCGTCCTCATTCTCGGCACCCGTGCCAAAGCATTTCACAAATAGAGCATCCTTCAGCGCTTCGCTTTCATTGCCTTCATACCTCTCTTGTATCCAGCAATGGCGAACGGCTCCCTTCAAGGAACTGCTCGGGATATAAGGAATCCCATAGACGGGATGAAGCGTCATCAGCAAAATATTGCTATAGGGCGACAGCGCTCCGATGCCCAGCAACAGTTTGTCGGCAGGCTCATATTCCAATGGAATTTTACTGGGGAACTGTTGCGCACACCGCTTCATCCGGTTGTTAAGGGCATTCAGGATAGACTCAATGTTCTTACCACGCGATTGAATTCGCTTCTTCTTCTGCAAAGCATAATATCCATACGGCTCAATCGCAGTCTCTCCCTTCTTCGTTATTTTTTTGCGAGGCAACCGATAGAGACTCAAGAACAGGTTATCGATTTCTTCATTTTTAATCTTAATATTATTAATAAATTCCTCTGTATCCTTTGGAAGAAACCCTTTGCCATCAGTATAGTTTTCAGCATTACGCTTTTCATCTTTATGACTTTTATGATTACGGTTATTCGACTGATTCCGCGTCACCTTCAATCATCCCTTCCGCAAAGCGTTTCATCCACATCACCAGACTCATCGTTTCTCGCGTCATCCGTTTGTAGCCGTCTCTCGATTGTTCGGTAATGGCCTTCATCAAAAAATCCGGATCCTCAATCATTCCTTGCCTTTTCAACCACTCTGAGAGAACAGTTAGCACCGCCTGGTGAGGACTGTCTGCACCCTTCCCGTCTTTTTTGTTGCTTTTAGAAAATAAAAATCCGACGGCAGCTCCGAATCCGTTCGTATGGATCATGGCCGGCAATGCCCGAACCAGCGCCCGATACTCCTTGGCATAGTTCTTATTCTCATGATCTGCAGCCAGGCTTACTTTCTCATAGGCAAACAGCGCTCTGCCGTTTTCCAATTTATTGGACATCTACCCCACCTCCGGTTACAAGCCGGCATGCGACAAAGCCCTTCCCTAAAGTCTGATTGGCTCCGATCTGGAATGTCGGCGGAATGCAATCTTTCAATTGTGCGGCAATTTCCGCAGCCTTTTTGCGTGGCGGTGCAACCGCCTCTTCGGGTTGCAGACGCCCGGGTTGGGGTTGATACGCGTCCGCGATGAAGAGCAGGCTGTACAGGACGCTTTCAGACGGCAAGTACTCTTCATTAAATAATGCCCCGCCCTGGACTGTTCCTGAGTCATTATTTATCCTAATCCGAGTGACCACCTCGGTTGACATACGAACAAAGTCGGAAAAATCATCATCCGGCACCACAATCGCATTCGTTTTTAGGAAATCCCGGAGCAACTCATTGCACGGCATTACGTTCAACAACCGATCCAGGAAACCTCCAAAAGGCGCATCATCCTTGTCCTCCTCCGTAACATCGTAAACATATTCCTCCAACATCACGGTCTTTTTGTTGTTAGCTTCCAGCACCAAGGCGCTTCCCTTTGCCACAAGGGGACAAGGCGTTAACGCAAAACGCTGCGCCAATTCGCCGATCCCCGCCAATTCCATATCATCGAAAAAACGGCGAAGCACCATCGGGCAGGTGACAAAGGCGAACACCCCTTTGGCCGAACGAACCGGGAAAAACAACAAGCGGGCGTCCGAGAAGGCAACAGCCGACGCGAACTTGTTTTCCGTATCCTCCCTGTTTTCCAAATCATCTGAACCAAATATTTGATCCATAATACTCTTCTCGACGTTGTTATGTCGGACAGCATTTCTCAGGCTTCCTTTTAGACTGGACGCTTCGATCTTGGGAAAACCAGTGTGTCCTTCCCGTTGAATGGGCAGATCCACGACACTTAGCTCGCTGCCTCCGCCGGCATGCATAGAAGTCAACACATTCAAAAACATGGCTTTCTTTATTTTGTACACGGTATCATGCCTCCTTGTTCTTCTCCAATCCTTCCAATCAGACTGTATCCGAAGCCTCTGTCGCAATAGCGCAGCCGATCCCAGTTATCGTAGACAAACCCCAAGTTTTCCCGATAATCGCTAATACATTTTTGATGAAAAAGTTTGTTCGCGTCCTCGAAGGTTCCATCTACAATTTGAAAGAAATACACGCTCCCGGCCGGAACCGCATAGCGCATTTCCCGAGGCTTCGACTTAAACGTGCCCTTATCCTTGAAAGTTCCGAAGCCGCCAACAGGCACATACCTGCCAACCGCAGCACTGAGCAGCCGCACCCGGATCCGGCGTTTTTTATAGGCAAACCACCCTTCCATCGTGGCCGGATCAATCCACCACGGAAGCCATCCCTGCTTAAAAATAGCTGGCGTAGCCAGATAGAGCTTGAACAAACATCCCGTATCCACGACCGGGGGAAGAGCAAAACGCTGTTCTATCGGATAGAGGCTGCCTGTTTTCGATTCGCCGCCTATTTTAATCACCGTCGGGTGACTGATCGATAGTCCTTCGGCCTCCACGACGAGACTGCACTTGCGATTGTGTTGGTCTGCGGGCCGCAACTTGTGAATGGAATACCATCTCCGATCACGAGCGGCGCCTGACCCAGGATCCATCTGAATTCCGATATGGCGTTCATCATGAATATAATCGGCAAGGGCTTGAACGGAGCAATTCCACTCCTTCCCTTCCAGATAAGCTTGCAGCTCATTTTCGCTTATATATCCCCCGCCCCGAGGAGCGACTTCCTTCGAAGCAGATGGTTCTGCCGATAGACACCAGTCCAGAGGAGTGCTGCCTGTCGGAGCAGGAGTCAGTCGCAACAGCTTTTGCAACCATTTCGAGCCGTCTTGCTTCCATACGACACTATCCAACGGCTGTGG
Source organism: Paenibacillus thiaminolyticus (assembly GCF_003591545.1). Classification (GTDB taxonomy): domain Bacteria; phylum Bacillota; class Bacilli; order Paenibacillales; family Paenibacillaceae; genus Paenibacillus_B; species Paenibacillus_B thiaminolyticus_A. The sequence continues at coordinate 99,378 of NZ_QYZD01000003.1, read as the reverse complement.
GAACAGGAACTGATTGCTCGCCATTAATCCGCTGAAGCCGATCTTGATTCGCCTTGCGGCCTTCTGATCGCATCGGTCCTGGGACAGCCCCCCTGTGCGCAAAGCTCCAGCATAGACGGATGGCAACGGAGGGAATGCGCTTGATGCTGCATGATTCAGCCCTGCGTCAAAAGGTCTGCCATTTCGAAAAAACAGCGTATCTACCGCATCGATGGCATAGAACATGGATCCACCTCCCGTGATAAAAATGCCGTCATTTGCAACACCGGGATAAAGCGGGAAATGTTGGCGCCGAACGCCTGATACAGCGCATAAAATCGTTCTGTATGCTGATCGCGCTCATCCCGTCCCATGCCCGGATTGGCACGCTGATACGCTTGCCGAATCAGCACCCGAACGGCAGCATCCAGAGGGTGCTCGTCCTTGTCTTGCAACCGGGCGAGCATTCTGGATAAGTTATGGATAAACGCCTTGGAATCCTGATTATTCGTTATCGCGGCCAGCGCATGTTGTATAACTTGCAGGTTTTCCCCTTTCTCCCCGAACTTATTTTTGATCGTGACATTTTCTCCACTGCGCTTCATCAGTTCAATCGCAAACGCATTTTTGGCCACCTTGCAAGCATCGCTAGACAACGCACATGAATCTTTGTCCTCATCAATCCCCTTAGCCAGCGATTCCAGTTCTCCCGTTCGGGCAAGAACCTCCTGAAGCGGCTGCATAAGATGGGCAATGGCAATGCCCGCCGAAAATGTTAAAGGCTTCGGGTGGCCCAAAGGAGCCCTTACCTGAAGAGAAAACTCCTCGCGCAATTTCAATAGCGCGGAGAATAGCGTATCCAAAGGAAGGAAGCCTAAAAAATCTTCTCCGCCTGCGTAGATGCAAATGCCGCGATGCTCGGCAATGATCGCCCTGACATTGGAAGCAAAATGACTGATATCCTGACTCAACTGCCGATGCGCAGCTCTATCCGCATAATCCTGGTACAATCTGCCCATGCCGTCGCCGTCAAATTTAACGAGAGCATAGTAGGGACTGATGCGGTACTGGTTCTGTATTTCACGGTATAACTTTAGTGCGATGTCGATACTGTCCGGACTGTATTCCTCGATGGAAAGCGTCTGCCCATTTTGCAGATCAAAAAGCGCTTCCGATGCTTCATCCTTCAACCGTGCCAGCTTGTCCGCGTAAGACGAACTCAGTCGGCTGTGCAGAAGCATATAAGCGACCGATGAGATGTTCAACCGATACCCGCTTAACGCCGCCTTATCCCCGGCTTCAGGCTCAGTCAACAGATGCAGCATTCGCTTGACGAACGCAATGGCCGACAGTCCTTCCCCCGGTTTGAGCGCATACATGCAAGCCGGAACGCTGGACACGTCCACCGCATGATCCGGCACTACAAAATCAGGAAGATTGCCTTCTCTTGTTCTCTTGATAAAAATAGCATTGTATTCTGGATAAATCACGCATTTGCGGCCGTAAAGCTCGTTGCTTTGCGTAAAGACGCGCAATCTTTTGATGTTATTCATGCTCTGGATCAACTGCTTATAAGATGGTTCATATTGTTCAAGAGGTTCAAACACCCAATAAACTTCCAGAAACCGTTCTAATTGCTCTAGCGCCCAACGATTCGGCGTCACGCCCGCCCTGTGAAAAACACCTAGGCAAATGTCCATGAAACGATCCTGGACGTACCGGGCGAGCGTTCGTCCGAGCTTCTTTTGCTCCGCTGGACCGTAGCCCTTCACAATAGCGACAAGCCGATTCGGTATATTCGTATCCTTGTGCCAGGAGGGAAAAATGATGTCCACATCTTCGCTCTGCTTGTCCAGCTCCTCTATCGCCCTGGATAGCAGATAAGATAGCAGGAAGCTTCCCGCATACAGATCCCTTGTTTTTCTGGATTGCTCGATCAATGATTTTACAGGTCCGATCGTGAACAAAAACAATGCGTCGCTCAATCGTATCCCCCCTCGATAAAAGAGATGAATGTATTGCGCTCTTTATAATCGGTGTCAAAAGCACCGTTTTTTTGATCGTCTTTCTGATTGTCTTTTTGATAGACGGCCTTGACATACGTATACACCGGCAGCAGTATCTGATCGGCGGTTCGCGTTACACTGACAATGACAGAGGAAGCGAAGCGTTCCTTACCGACGGCAAATCCTGTAGCGAATCTCTTCTTGGGATGCCTACGTTTAATTTCATGGGAGGCATCATCCACTACTTCCAGGAACTTGCGCACATCCTTGTCCTTGATTTCCTTGCCAAGAATAATTTTTTCGATGACAGGGCGACAGAACCCGTTCAGATCGACCGTTTCAGCCGTTTCTATTGTATGATCGTCTATGACTCGATAGGGAAAATCGCCGCAAACCGCACCGTTCGTGATGCCTGCTTTGTGGTTCCATTCGTTCAGTTTCTCAGCAATCCAAGTCAGCAACTTCTCCTTGGGGACACTATGTTGTTCATCGAGCGCGACACAACCTCTCCCCCGGCGGGTTCGCTTGCCCATTCCTCCCAATACAAGAGACAGGGCTAACCATTCCTCATATTCCTTGATGTCCGGATATTTCTTGCTATCCTTGTCATTGTTATGCCTTGTTCGGATCACAAGCTCAAAGGTGGTATCGTGCCGGAAACCGTCCTGCTCATTGTTAGTTCTTTCTTTTCTATGTAACAAAAATTTTTGGCGAGTCGCCGGGACCGTTGGCGGCTTGAACTGGAGCCGAACCGGAGAAGCAATTTTTTCAGCGTTGCCAAAATATTTTGATTCCAACTTATACAATTTCTTTGTATCCGTCTCAAGAATCGCCGCTCTGTACATGTAACGCATAAGGCCCTTCAATTCGGAAGGCCGTAATTCGGGTCGACGGTTCCCAGCGCTGAACATGGGACTGATAATCGTACAGTTCAAAGTGCATGTCTTCATGGAGCAGCCTCCCCAACACCTGCCTTGGCAGCGGCCATCCATGTGTTCTTGTTAAACAAGTCCACATACGCTTTGTGCGGAAACAGCATCGGATTATTGATCAGCATCAGAAGCTGGTTGAGCTGGAAGTTGAACGACAACAACGAGACTTCCTGTTGATCGCCGGCAAAAACCCGATATTCATCCAGGGCATAGTTTGTTCTCCGATTTTGTTCACTCGAATCGTTCACGAACCCTGTTCCTCTATTAATCGAACTTTCTGTCACTTCGGGAGCATTATGATTCAATGAGTTAAACCATTCCTTTAACGTGCATAGCTCATCATTACGATGGATCGAGATGCGGCAAAGCTCCTTATCAGCCCGCAAGGCAAAATCGAACAGCCCGGCATTTTGGGGCTGATTTTTGCCCATATAACAATAAACAAGCAACGGCCTTGTGCCTGTTTGGGTTGACTCTTTTCCTAGATTTTCGGTGGCGATATAACCATGCATTCTCGCAATGGCATTTCGCGACGTCTTCAGAGCTGTAATGCTCTTTTTCCATTTTTTCAAATCGTCATTGTCACCCGATAAACTTTTGCATTCAACCGCTACCGCAACCGCTTCAATCGGAACAAATTTTAATTTCCCCTTGCGAAAAATATAGGGCGTATACGTTTCATCAAAGATGGCAAGATCGACCTCATTCGACACTTGTCCAAACGAGTCAATTATAAACACAGATTGTTCAACAACAAATTTGCGGGGAACAACCTGCTGGAAAAACTCCTTCCATATTTCCTCGCGAAATCCCCCAATTGAACTTCCATGCTGATGCTTGAAAAATAGTTGGCTTACCATGGAACGCTCGGTTTCGACATAGTTGTGAATGATGTCGTTTATCGTTTTGATCTCCGTTTCGGGTTTACAGCGTTCTACTTCGGTCGGCATCCTTCTTCCTCCCATTCACACCTGAAATTAACTTATCAAACACTATTAGAATACCATATTGTGGAGAGAGTGAGAGTTGCAGTTGTCACAATTTCACTAAATTGTGACAAGATGAAAAGGAGCAAAAGCCTTGATATCATTGGGCAAAGCCAGGGCCTATAACACGCGAAAGTTCCTCGCCCAATCAGAAGATAGGATGGAAAACGTCCAAGAAATGCGAAGATAAACTAATCCAAAGCTATGGGAATAGTCGCGGATAAGTGTTCGCTCCATAAGCGAAGCGAACACATCCCGCTTGGGGATGTGAACAGCAAGATATAAGAGTTATTCCCTTATAAGCACGAATAAGGAAACCAATGCTTGAACTACATAAAGCGACCACAAAAGCAGGAGAAAGATTATTGGCCCGGCTCTCGTAGCAGAACCCAATGATTCTCGCTCCTTCCTTTCAGTAAGGGCTAATACCTATCATCTTCAACAGCCGATTTTGCACCATGCTGTTTGAGAGCCAGTTAACAGTCGACAAGTCAGTTTATCAGGGATTCACTTGGAGTGTTACATTTTTTCCCTTGACGATGCGCATCCTGCGCCTGGATTTCAATCGACACATCCGCGTAGGATGCGACATTAACCGCCTGATGATGGTCCGAGGGATAGGGATCATTTCAATCCACGCATCCGCGTAGGATGCGACTGTAGTCTCTCGACTTCTTTGGATCATATGCCCTCGGATTTCAATCCACGCATCCGCGTAGGATGCGACATGGTGTACCATACACAAGGCCCCCAGGCAAGGCATTTCAATCCACGCATCCGCGTAGGATGCGACGCACCTGGAGAAGATCGGATATCCGGTGGATATCATTTCAATCCACGCATCCGCGTAGGATGCGACTGCAAAGCTAGCGTTGCACTTCCATACTGGCTCCAAATTTCAATCCACGCATCCGCGTAGGATGCGACGTAATTCCACTCATGAGCATGGCCGCTACATAATCATTTCAATCCACGCATCCGCGTAGGATGCGACTTTCCAACCACGGACGGGGACGGAGAGAGCCAGAATTTCAATCCACGCATCCGCGTAGGATGCGACCTATTGCGACATCGGCTATCCGAACCAACAGGACATTTCAATCCACGCATCCGCGTAGGATGCGACGTTTAATGATTCACGGAAAAGCAAGCTGCAGGAATTTCAATCCACGCATCCGCGTAGGATGCGACTTGATGTCCAGCAGCGGAAGCTTGCCGGCCTCCGGATTTCAATCCACGCATCCGCGTAGGATGCGACGCTCCGACTTTATCAAACGCAGACTCCACCTGCTTATTTCAATCCACGCATCCGCGTAGGATGCGACGTCAAAGACCTCTACGACCTACTAGAGACGCTAATTTCAATCCACGCATCCGCGTAGGATGCGACCAAACTACTCCTTTCGCTTTGCCTCCGGCGGTCAATTTCAATCCACGCATCCGCGTAGGATGCGACAACCAAGATGGCCTTGTCCAGGGCTTTTGCAATAATTTCAATCCACGCATCCGCGTAGGATGCGACTATAGATATTATAGTACACTATATACAAAGGAGAATTTCAATCCACGCATCCGCGTAGGATGCGACATCAAAACGTCCGTACACCTCTTCCGCACCGACGATTTCAATCCACGCATCCGCGTAGGATGCGACGTACGAAATGTAGAAAAGAACTCTCGGTCTATTTATTTCAATCCACGCATCCGCGTAGGATGCGACCTTACTTGAAGGTGGGGACCGGGCACCATTTGAATTTCAATCCACGCATCCGCGTAGGATGCGACTTTATCGCCGGCGTGCTCATCCTTGATTGGGAAAATTTCAATCCACGCATCCGCGTAGGATGCGACATCCGATCTTTATCGACACCGAAGGCTCAACAACGATTTCAATCCACGCATCCGCGTAGGATGCGACTGTTACTCAAATCTGGGGATGCAGAAGACATTTTAAGATTTCAATCCACGCATCCGCGTAGGATGCGACGCCCGAATACCGATGCCATTTGTGGATGCGCAGTATTTCAATCCACGCATCCGCGTAGGATGCGACGTGGTGAAATGGAGCTACTAGGGGTTAGAGTCGAATTTCAATCCACGCATCCGCGTAGGATGCGACAGCAAAAAATAGCACAAAAGATACCAAAATAAAAATTTCTTAGGTAATAACTAGAAGAAAATGAATCAAGTTAGCTTCAGCAAATTAAATTCCATCACCTAAAATGGATATTTTTGCAATAAAATTGGTGCGAATCTCCCGGGGATTTCATGTGCACTACACATTCGCACCGAAATGAAGCATGCTGATTTCTCGGCAAAACTTACTGTCTCGGTATGCTCCCTTCTTTCGCGGCGTCACCTATCCATTCCACAACTTAGTATATCACGAGCAACTGTGTTGCAGTACTTATGGACAGTCTAGCTAAACGTAATCCCGACAGATTCGGTCCATGCCGTCTGCAGATCGGAGGCGTGCTTACCGAAACGGTTAAAAACTCCACATACCTTAAGAACAGGCAGTACATCATTAATATATAGAGCACATCGACTTGTACCTGTAATTGGTCGGAAAATACTTGCGTGGCCCGATGGTTAGCCAAAGTCTTCATTTAAATATCCGGCGGTAATGCGACCCCACGTTAAAGCATAGAAGCAAAAATGCCGCAAAAGGCCGGATAAAACGTAAATCCAGGAGGGCCCTTGGCCGTAATTCGGCCGTCTCGCCTTACGGGCCTCATGCATGCTCCCTGTCGCGAACCGGAAGCGCATCTGGCGAAGGTTCATAGACTTGCTCAAAAAAACGGCTGGAGCCCGGATGCAGCAAATCGTAGTAGTTCTGGAACAATTGATCCGCTTCCTTGCCCAGCCACACATCCGGCAGCAGTTCTTCGGGGAAGTCAGGATCGATGAACAGGAACTTCCGGTACTGGTGGACCAGCTTGGTCTTTTCCACGAAGCAATAGCCGTCGGGTACGGCCTCCCCCTGCTCCGTCATCGTCACTAATCTCTCATAGCTCGGACGGTACGCCTCAATGAACTCGGCATAAGCCGCATTGATCTCATCGATGTTCCAGCACTTCTGCACCAGTTGTCCAGGCTCGCTCCAAGCGACATGATCCGCCCTAAAAATTTCTACATACCCGGAAATCCCGCGAGATTCCACGATATCCCTCACCTTGTCGGTCAGATCATTCGGGCTAATCCAGGTGCTTGTCGTCAGCATGCCGAAGCCGAGCCAAGCCAGCTCCTTGCGAAGCTGATCCCGTATGCCCCGCTCCTTCTCGGGAATGTTGTAGCTGGCAATACACCACTTGCCGTCCCACGTATCCGTCTCCTGCTTATAGATGCGGGCCGCCGCCTCGTTCAAGCGCCGCTTGCCGCGCGGGGACATGGAATAATAGCTGCGGTTCCCCACTTTGCGCGACTCCAGCCAGCCTTGGCGCAGCATACGCGAGATGGCGGCCCGTACGGCCTGTTCGGTCAAGCCGAATTCTCCCATCAGACCGGTCAGGCTCCCGACCCAGATTTCACTGCCATAATGACGTACATACTCGCCGTATATGGTAAACAGCATCGATTGCGGCCTCATGTTCACCACTCCTAGTCGTCCGTATGATTGCCAAATGTTGCATCTTTGTCAAATTGTATCACTTGCCCCTCCGTAGCTCAAGCAAAATGGGGGGCACCGCCGGAGTGGAGGAACCGCCGCTTATGCCGTCAGGTCACCTTTTGCTCTTCTTCCACCTTGCGGCGCAGGGCCGCGAACCGGTCCGCCATCGTTCTTTTGTCGAAGATCGCCTGCGTGAATGACCCCATCCCAACCAGATTGAACTTCGTCTCGGCTGTCACATCGCAGATGATGCGCTTCGGGCCCGCCTCGGTGCAGATGGCGCGGAACATCACCTCCTGCCCGGCGACGGCCGGCCCCACATGCTTAATATTGAGGGCGAACCCCGATCCTTCCTCCTCTTCTTCCAAAAAAGGAACAATCATCTCGCGGCCTGCCTTCTCCATATAGTAGATCATTGAGACGGTGGACATCACTTTGTGAATGACGATGCCGTCAAAGGCAGGGTACATATCCGGGGTGACGGTCACGACAAAAGAAACTTCGGCGCCCGGAATCAATCCTGGCTTCATGTCGATTCCTCCTCGCCTGGCTAACAATCAACCGTGTCCATTCGCGTTGCCCTGGTCCGGTCATACTCGCTCGATAATCGTAGCGATGCCTTGCCCAACGCCGATGCACATCGCGGCCAAGCCGTAACGGGCTTCCCGGCGCTCCATCTCATAGAGCAGCGTCGTTAAAATCCGGGCCCCGCTGCACCCGAGCGGATGGCCGATGGCAATCGCGCCGCCGTTCACGTTCACCCGTTCCGGATCAATGTTCAACTCGCTCATGCTGGCAACCGCCTGTGCGGCAAACGCTTCATTCAGCTCGAACAGATCGATATCCTGAATCGACAGCCCCGCCTGCTGAAGCGCCTTGCGCGCGGCCGGCACGGGGCCGATTCCCATAACGGACGGATCGACGCCGGCAGACGCCGAAGCAATCACCCGGGCACGCGGCCGCAGTCCAAGCGAATGAGCCGTCTCCTGCCCCATCATGAGCAGCGCCGCTGCCCCGTCATTCAGGCCCGACGAGTTCCCCGCCGTCACGGTTCCCCCTTGCTTGAAGGCCGGCTTCAGCTTCCGCAGCTGCTCCAGCGTCGTCTCGGGGCGCGGGTGTTCATCCTGCTCGAACCGCATAATCTCGCCCTTGCGCCCGGTCACCTCCACCGGCACGAGCTCGGCGGCAAATCTCCCGTCCGCCTGGGCTTCGGCATACTTCCGCTGGCTGGAGATCGCGAACTCATCCTGCGCCTCCCGGCTGATGCCGTACTGCTCCGCGACGTTCTCCGCCGTCTCCCCCAGGCTGATCGGCGGATAGAGGGCGGCCAGCTTGTCATTCGTCATCCTCCAGCCCAGTGTGGTGTCATAGATCTGTTGATGCCCCCGCTGGTAAGCGGCTTCCGGCTTCAGCATCACATACGGAGCCCGCGTCATGCTCTCCGTTCCGCCGGCAATATACGCGTGCCCCGCCCCCGCCATAATCGCATAGGCGCTCTGATGGACGGCCTCCATGCCGGATCCGCACAGGCGGTTCACCGTCACGCCCGGTACCTCTACCGGCATCCCGGCCAGCAGCAGCGACATCCGCGCCACATTGCGGCAATCCTCCCCCGCCTGATTCGCGCAGCCGAGAATGACCCCGTCCATCCGGTCCGGGCCGACCGGATTCCGCTCCAGCAGGCTGCGAATGACGAGCGCCCCCAGATCATCGGCGCGCACATCCTTGAGCGCCCCGCCATAGCGGCCGATCGGCGTCCGCACCGCATCAATGATTACGGGTATGCCCATCTCGTTCCCCCCCCAATATCATAGGAATAAAAGCCTTGGCCGCTGCGCTGGCCGAGCCGGCCAGCCAGCACCAGCTTGCGCAGCAGCGGCGCCGGACGATACCGCTCTTCCCCCAGATCGCAGTGCAGCCCGCGCAGGACCGCCAGCACGTCATCCAGCCCGATGCGATCGGCCCATTCGAGCGGGCCGTGCGGATAACCGGTTCCCAGCTTCATGGCCGTATCGATATCCGCAGCGGAAGCCGTTCCTTCCATCAGAGCGAAGGCGGCTTCATTGACGATCAAGGCGAGAATGCGCGGGAAGACAAGCCCCGCCTCATCCTGCACAATCTCCACCTGCTTCCCCAGGGTGAGGAACAACTCCTCCAGACCACGGAGCGCTTCCTTCGACGTCTGCAGGGCAGGAGCCACTTCGACCAGCTCGCGTTCTTCCAGAGATGCGAACGTGCCGAAGCCGCATATCCGCTCCGGCCGTGATGCCCATGACGCAATCTCGGTTGCCGACAGACCGAGCGAGGTGGCCGCGATCGGCACCTCCGGGCTGAGCAGCCGATCCATCCTCACGATGATGGCCTGCTTCTCCGCCATATTATCATTGGTTACTTCCACGCCGTACCGAATCGCCAGGGAAGCTCCGCTCTCCTCGGCCTCGTTCAAGGACACGACCCGGTAGCCGCTTCGTTCCAGCAGCGCATGCAGGCCGTCTCGCAAGGGACTGGCTCCAGCCAACAGGACCGCATTATTGGTCATATGGATAAAATCCCTCCCCTGTCTTTCTGCCCAAGCTTCCCGCCTGCACCATGCGCTGCTGGATGCGGCTCGGCTTGAAGCGGCTCTCGTGATAGAAGCGGGTGTAGACCGATTCCGTCGTCGCCAGATTCACGTCGAGGCCGATCAGGTCCTGCAGCTCGAACGGCCCCATTTTGAAGCCGCCGGCCTGCTTCATAATGCGGTCGATCTGCTCCGGGCGGGCCACCCGATCACCCATGATGCGCAGCGCTTCATTATAGTAGGGGCGCGCGACGCGATTCACGATGAAGCCGGGCGAATCCTCCGCCAGTACGGGCACCTTGCCCAGCTCTTCCGCGAACCGGCGCGCGGCAGCGACGCAAGCTTCACCCGACTTGTGCCCGCGAATGACTTCAACGAGCGGCATAACCGGCGCAGGGTTGAAAAAGTGAAATCCTATAATGCGCTCTGGATGGGGCAAGCCCGCCGCAAGCTCCGTAATAGAGAGGGAAGACGTATTGCTCAGCAGCAGCGTATTGCTGCCGCACAGCTCCGTTAAGCGGGCGAACACGGAACGCTTCAGCTCCAGCTTTTCGGGAACCGCCTCGATGACGATCGGGCATGAGCTTAACGCTGCCATATCCTGCACCGGCCCGACGAGATCATGCGTTTTCCGCTTCTCCTCCTCTGAAATTCTCCCCTTCGCGACGTCTTTCGTCAGGATAGAATCGATATAGGCTTGCGCGGCGTCCAGCACCTCCGGCTTAATGTCCTGTAAATAAACGCGTCGGCCCCGCCGGGCGCAGACGAGAGCGATTCCCGCTCCCATCGTGCCGGCGCCGATAATGCCGACCGCGGCGGGGCCACCCCCGGGAACATGGCCTCCCATCGGCTACACCCCCTTGAACACAGGCGTCCGCTTTTCCATAAAAGCTTGCATGCCTTCCCGGTGATCCTCCGTGCGCCCGGCGATCTCCTGGGCATACGCCTCTTGCTCCAGCGTCTGCGCCAGATCCATCTCCAGCCCGCGGTTCATCGTCCGCTTCATCAGCCCGACGGCGCGCGTCGGAAGCTGAGCCAGCTTGGCCGCAAGCGCGTCTGCTTCCTCGTCCAGCCGTTCGGCGGAGCAAATGCGATTGACCAGACCTATTCGATGCGCCTCTTCCGCCGTAACGCGATCCCGGATCGTGGCGATCTCCATCGCCTTGGCCAGGCCGACGAGACGGGGCAGGAAGTAGCAGCCCCCCGAGTCGGGGACAAGCCCGATATTGACGAACGCGCTGACGAAATAAGCCCGCTCGGACATCACGCGCAGGTCGCAAGCGAGAGCGAGGCTCATCCCCGCTCCTGCTGCCACCCCGTTCACGGACGCGATAACCGGCAGCTCCGTGTTGCGGATCAACGTAATCAGCGGATTGTAGCGCGAACGCAGCATATCGCCATGATTTCCGGCCGCGGCTTGCCCGTCTGCAGCTTTACCGTCTGCAGTTTGCCCATCGGCTCCCAGCACATCGCCCAGATCCTGTCCCGCGTTGAACGCTTTGCCCGCCCCGGTCAGGATGATGCAGCGCACTGCCGCGTCTTTGCCCGCTTGGCGGAACGCTGCGATCATCTCGGCAATCATCCGCCCGGTGAAGGCATTGTACTTATCCGGCCGGTTCATCGTAATTCGGGCCACGCCCGCTGATACTTCGTACAGAATCGTCTCGTACACGGCTATGTCTCCTCCTATCTGCCCTCGAATTGGGGACTTCGCTTCTCTTGAAAAGCGCGCATGCCTTCCTTCTGATCCTCGCTCGCGAACAGCAGATGGAAGCATTGTCGCTCATAATCAAGCCCTTCGGCCAGCGGAAGATCCTCCGCCTTGCGGACCGCCTGCTTGATAAGGCGAACAGCCAGCGGCGGCTGCGCAGTAATGCGGTGCGCCAGCTTCAACGCCTCCTGCAGATAGAGCTCGACCGGCGCCACCTTGTTAATCAACCCGCAGCGCAGAGCCTCTTCCGCCGGCATCGTGTCCCCGGTCAGCAGCAGCTCCATCGCCTTGCGCAGCCCCACCGCCCTCGTCAGCCGCTGCGTACCACCGGCGCCAGGCATGACGCCAAGCCGAATCTCCGGCTGCCCGAAGCGCGCCGTATCCGAGGCGACGACGAGATCGCAGCTCATCATCAGCTCACAGCCTCCGCCGAGCACATGACCGCTCACGGCCGCGATGATCGGCTTCGCAATGCCGCCGATGCGATCCCAGACATCGAACTGCCGCTTCAGCAGCAGCGATACGGCGGATTCATCCGCCATTTCCTTAATATCCGCTCCGGCCGCGAAGGCCTGATCATTTCCCGTAATGATGATCGCCTTCACGGCATCGTCCCGGTCCATCCGCTCCAGCTCCGTCACAAGCTCCTGCATCAGCTCGCGATTCAAGGCATTCAGCACGTCAGGCCGGTTCAGGGCAAGCACGCCCACCGCTCCGTCCGACGACACGGTCACAATGTTGCCAAGCTTCGTCGTCATCCCGCCTCCACCCCTTCGTTTTCTTGAACTGCTGCCGCCCGCTTGCGGTTGTCGACGATGCGGACGGCTTTGCCTTCGCTGCGCGCGATCGAATTCGGCTCGTTAACATGCAGCAGGACCGAGACACCGAGCGAGCATTTGATCTCCTTGCCGATCTCCTTCACCAGTTCGGCCACTTCCCGGCTCCCCTGAACTCCGCCTACCTGGCTTCTGAATTCCGGCGTAATCTCGCAATGAATCTCGAAGCGGTCGAGAGCATTATCACGCTCAATGACGACTTGATAATGGGGAGCGAGTTGGGAGTAATTAAGCAGCACCGCCTCCAGCTCCGTCGGATAGACGTTGACGCCGCGGATAATCAGCATGTCATCCACTCTTCCCTTAATCCGCGACATCCGCATCGTCGTGCGGCCGCATTGGCATGTGCCGGGATGAAGCGACGCAATATCGCCCGTCCGGTACCGGATGACCGGGAACGCTTCCTTGGTCAGCGAGGTGAACACCAGCTCGCCTTCTTGCCCGTACGGCAGCGGTTCGCCCGTCTCGCGATCGACCACCTCCGCCAAAAAATGATCCTCGGCAATATGCAGGCCATCCTGCGCTTCCTGGCATTCAATCGCGACGCCGGGCCCGAGCACCTCGCTCAAGCCATAAATGTCGATCGCCTTGATGCCAAGAACCTCCTCCAGATGGCGGCGCATCTCCTCCGACCACGGCTCCGCGCCGAAAATGCCGTACTCGACGCTCGTCTCCCGGGTGTCGATGCCCTGCTTGCGCATTTCCTCCACTAGATTCAAAATATAGGACGGCGTGCCCGACAGGCCGCGCGGCTTGAAATCCTGAATGAGCGTAATCTGCCGGGGCGTATTCCCTCCCGACACGGGCACGGCGACCGCGCCCAGACGCTCGATGCCGTAATGCAGGCCCAGTCCGCCCGTGAACAAGCCATAACCATACGCATTGTGAAAAATATCCCCGGGCCGGCCGCCCGCGCAGCAGATGGCGCGCGCGACAATGTCCGCCCAGACCCCAATGTCCCGCCTCGTGTAACCGACAACAATCGGCTTGCCCCTCGTCCCGGATGAGCCGTGGATGCGCACGATGTCGCTCATCTCGGCCGCGAACAATCCGAACGGATAATGATCGCGCAGATCGGATTTCTGCATGAACGGCAAACGGCGGAGGTCCTCCAGACTGCGAATGTCCTCCGGCGCCAGGCCGGCCCGATCCAGCGCGGCCCGATGAAAAGGCACCCGGTCATATGCCCGCTTGACAGTGTGCCGGAGTCTTTCCAACTGGAGCGCCCGCATCCGCTCGCGCGGCATCGTTTCCATTTCGACATTGAATATCACGCGCTACCCTCCTACTCCCCACGGAAGACAGGCTTTCGTTTGTCCGCAAAGGCTGCTAACGCCTCTGCCCGATCCTTCGTCGGGATAATCATCTCGTAAGCTTGCGCCTCAACCTCCAAGCCGGAGTGCAGATCAACGCTGCTGCCCCGATTCATCGCATATTTGGCCTGATAGACCGCGAGCGGCGCATTGGCGGCAATCTCGTTCGCCAATTCGAACGCGATCCGGCGGAGCTGCTCCGAATCTTCGGCTATTCCGCTCAGCAGACCGTATTGCAGCGCCTCTTCGGCGCTAATCTTCCGCGCGGTCAGGACGAGCTCCTTCGCCTTCGCCGGTCCGATGAGCCGCGGCAGCCGCTGGGTTCCGCCCGCCCCGGGTATGATGCCCAGGCTCACCTCGGGGAGGCCCATACGGGCATCCCGGACCGCAAAGCGGAAATCGCAAGCGAGCGTCAATTCGAAGCCGCCGCCGAACGCATATCCGTTCACCGCCGCGATCGTCGGCTGCGGAAGCTCCTCGACGGCGGTGAACACCTCGCGGATCGCACGCACATTGCGGCGCACCTGCTGCTCATTCAGCGTGCGCCGCTCCTTCAGATCGGCCCCCGCGCTGAAGGCGCGGCCCGTTCCCGTCACGATGACGGCCCGAATCCGCTGGCGGTCCTGCCGGATCTCCTCGACGATCCCGCCGAGCCGCACCAGCGCCTCATAATTGAAGGCATTCAATTCGCCAGGCCGATTCAGCGTAATGATGGCGACCTGACCGTGATGCGCCAGCATCACTGACTGCCCCGCCTCCAGCTCCTGCACCGGCACCTGCTCTTGATCCTGCACCGGTACCTGCCTCTGCCTCAGTTCCTGCTGCTCCATCAATTCGTTCAGCCCCCTCTCTTCCCGCTGTTCCATCGTGTCGGGATACTCCTTCTGTCCCATCGCCTTACACCTGCTCCTCCGGCGGCATTTTCGCGCCCTGTCCCCACCGTTCCGGGTTGACGCGCGCGTAGGTTCCCGAAGCGACAGCGACAAGCTTCCCGTCGCAGGTGATGCGCGCATCCGTCACGCTCAGATTGCGCCCTCGCTTCAGCACTCGGGCCTCCGCCACGAGCAGTTCTCCGATGGCCGGGGACAAATAATTGATTTTGCTCTCCACGGTCACGCACTGCTGCACCCCGTCCACCGGGGGCGCAGCCGCATGACCCATGGCGGCGTCGGCCAGCGTGTTCGTCACGCCGCCGTGCACGACGCCTTCGAGACTGTTATGGAGATCGGGACGGATATGCAATTGCAGGACGCAGCCGTCGCGTTGAAGCTGAACGACCTCGATTCCGAGCAGATCGTTGAACCGGTTGCGATGCGTCGGCTGGCTCACTCGTGAACCTCCGCCATATGCATCGACACCACTTTGCCGGCGAATCCCATCAGATCCTTGCCCGACGCCTTGCCCTCCGGGGACGACAAGGCCGCCTTCAAGGCCTCCTTCGACTCGAAATACATCTCGCAAATCAGATGCAGATCACTCTCGCCCATAGGCGTTCCATAAATCGTCCCCACCTCCATCTTCACGAGGCCAGGCATCTTCGCCGCCAGCGGGGCATGGGTCTGGAAATAATGCTCGTTAAACGCTTCGACATCCTCGGGCTTGCGATAAATGGCTATTAATTTGACCATGAATTTGTCCTCCCTTATCTATCAAAATCAATTCATCGAATCCATCAATCCCAATTCCAATTACATCCCGAACGAGACGAACTTCGTCTCCAAAAAGGCGTCCATCCCGTACCGTCCACCCTCCAGTCCGAGCCCGCTCTCCTTCCAGCCGCCGAACGGCGCCTGCGTCTGCGTCGGCGAGCCGTCGTTAATGCCTACGATGCCGTATTCCAGCGCCTCCGCCAGGCGGAAGCAGCGGCTGTTGTCACGCGTATACACATACGCGGCCAAGCCATACGTCGTGTCGTTCGCCATCTCGATGACGGCGGCTTCGTCCGTGAACGTCATCATCGGCACGACCGGACCGAACGTCTCCTCGCAGGCGATCTCCATCTCCTTGGTCACGTCCGTAATCAAGGTAGGCTCGCAATAGAAGCCTTTGCCGTAGTCGCCCTCCGTCAAGCGCTTGCCGCCGAACACGACCTGCCCGCCTTTATCCTGGGCATCCTGGATATGGCGCAATACTTTATCGAGCGCCCGTTGATTGACAAGCGGGCCGATTTCCGTTTCCTTGCTGCGGCCGTCACCGACCTTCGCCTTGCTCAACCGTTCGACCAGCTTGGCGCTGAAGGCCTCCGCCACAGCTTCATGCACGTATAGGCGATTCGTGCAGATGCACATCTGCCCCGAGTTGCGGAATTTGCTCTCGAATAGCCCCGCGACCGCCGCGTCCAGATCCGCATCCTCGAACACGATGAATGGCGCATGCCCGCCTAATTCCAGGCTGACCCGCTTGACATGCTTGGCTGCCCCTTCCATCAGCAACTTGCCGACGCGCGTCGAGCCGGTGAACGCGATTTTGCGCACCTTCGGATTGTCGAGCAATTCCTGGCCGACCGCCTCCGGCTGGCCGATGACCAGATTGGCGACTCCAGCCGGGAACCCGGCTTGCGCAATCAGCTCGAACAGCCGAATCGCGCTCAGCGGCGTGCTCTCCGCCGGCTTCAACACGACGGTGCACCCTGCGGCCAGCGCGGGCGCAATCTTCCGTGCGACCATATTGACCGGGAAGTTCCACGGCGTAATCGCTCCGACGACGCCGACCGGCTGGCGGCTGACCATAATCCGCTTGTTCGGCACGGAGGACGGAACCGTCTCGCCGTACACCCGCTTCGCTTCCTCTGCATACCACATGAAGTTGTCGGCTGCCCCTAGCACCTCGCCCTTGGCCTCCCGGAGCGGCTTGCCCATCTCGGCCGAGATGATGCCTGCCAGCTCATCGCGGTGGCTGCGCACCAATTCGTACAATTGATATAAATATTTCGAGCGCTCACGGGCAGTCAGACGGGACCAGCCTGGGAAGGCTTGATGGGCCGCCTCGATGGCGGCTCTCGCGTCCTTGCCGTCGCCGTAGCTTACCGTCCCGACTTCCTCTCCGGTTGCCGGATTGACGACACGGAGCGTGCCGCCGCCCTGCGACTGCGTCCATTCTCCGTTAATGAACATCGACTTCACTTCCACGGTCTGCATGCTTTTTTCCATTGTAATTGGATACCCTCCCTCTTCCTCTGCAGCTTGCTCCGCTTCAGAGGACGCGCAATCGTGCGCGATAATGTTTCAAAATTTTTCTCGTTCTTGCTTGCCGTTTCCTAAGCATGCCTTTTCTTCCTGCGTTGCTTGCCTTCGTTAGCCCATGCTTGCCTTCTTTCCCCGTCGTTCGCCTATTGCTTCATCAGACCCTCACAACACTTTCAAGGCTTCGAACGGATTTTTACAGTGCTTGCAATATAAAATGCTGCGGCAAGCTGCCGGACCGAACATATTGTCCATACGGGTATGCGGAGAATCGCAGTAGGGGCACCGCACCTCCCAATCCTCGCCCGGCAGGCAGCCGCGCGGCGGTGCAACAATGCCGAACGAGCACAGCTTCTCCCTGCCTTCGTCGCTAATCCGATCCGAGGTCCAGGCCGGCTCCCGCAGGAAGCGGACGCTTACCTCGCGCACTCCCTCGATGGAGAGCAGCTTCTCCTGAATTTCACTCTTCATCATGTCCAGAGCGGGACAGCCAATGAAGGTCGGCAGCACCTCAACGTCCACGGCGCCCTCGTCGATAATCACCCTGTGGATCATGCCCATCTCGATCATGCTGATGACGGGTATTTCCGGATCTTTGACCTCCCGCAGCAAAGTCCAGATTCGCTCCTCCAGCCCCGTCAGCATTTGCTGGGTATGCTGCGTCATGATGAACCTCCCCCTTTACCAGCCAGCCGCCGGATCAATCCGGTACACCTCCGACAAGGTGGCGACGGCTTGCGCCAGATCGTCGGTATGCTGCCCGTCGCGTCCATTCCGAACAGGAATGGCCCAATCTCCCGGCCAGGCGAGCCCGCTCGCTTCGAACAAGCTCTGCGCCGCCGTCTTCCACCGCCGCGCCAATTCGTCGCCGCCTATGCTCAGCCCGAAGCGGACGATCGCCTCCTCCTCGCTGCCAAGCGGGAACAGGCTGCCGACATCGCTCCACACCTGAGCCACAGCCGCGTTCAAGCGCAAGCGCGCTTCAC
The DNA here is from genome assembly GCF_003591545.1 of Paenibacillus thiaminolyticus. Lineage (GTDB taxonomy): Bacteria > Bacillota > Bacilli > Paenibacillales > Paenibacillaceae > Paenibacillus_B > Paenibacillus_B thiaminolyticus_A. Next base: position 81,277 of record NZ_QYZD01000003.1, on the reverse strand, counting down.
CCGTGCTGTCTGCCAGCCGCATGAACCATGAGCGCCAATACCGGATGTGATAGTGATGCTCACGCTGCATTTTGCTTGCCGTCTGCGCCAGCGGCACATACGAAGACCGGCGCAACGCGTCCAGCCGGATGTCCTTGAACAGGCCATATAGGCAGCAGCGGGCAATCGCATAGGACCAGTCATAATGCGGCTCATCCGCATACTCGCCCGGTCCGTTCGGACGCTCCACCAGAATAGCATTGCGGAACGCCTCCGGGCTGCGCAAATGCGCCAGATCATCCGCCTTGCCGGCCCCCAGCTCCTCCAGCATCCCGTACAGCATCGCCGCATGCCCCATCATGTCCTGCGCCATCGACGAGAAGGCGACATCTTCCTCGATGTGAGGGGCCAGCCCCAGCCATTCCGATCCCCGGTAAGCCAAAATATAATCATCGTCTGCAATCTGCAGCAGCAATTCCTGTAAGGCCCGCGCATATTCCGGGCTGCGCCTGGCCTCTTCCGCCGTCTCTACGCCAATATGCTCTGCCATGTCAGCCCTCCTTCCGTACGATATCCGCTGTGCTCTCGTACACTTCCTTGTGGCGGCGCCACCTCGATTGCACATCGCCGTAGCCCTTCGTTTCGCGGTAGCTTTTGTTGTCCAGCCGTTCGAGGCTCGCCCGTTCCTCCGGCGGCAATCCATGGATATCGTCACGGTTCACGACCCAGATATTGATGCAGGGCTCGCGGCGCATGAAATTCTCCCTCGCCATCATGAGCGCGGCTTCCGGGGTGGGCGCCAGCAAGCTGAACTGGTGCGCGAAGCCGGCAGACGGGCTCTTCTGGCTGAACACCTCATAGATGGCAAACTGCTCCTCACGTTCGCTGCTCATATCGCTCCTCCTGCCGCATAGGATGTGCGGGGCGCCAGCATTGCGTCGCGCACCCATTTCGCCTCTTCGTAGGATGTCTTCCGCAGCCGCAGCCGCTGTGCCGAGCAAGGCCCGTTCCCGCGCACAATCTGCACGAAGCGGTCCCAGTCAGGCTGCCGGTAATGCCAGACGCCCTCCACATCGTCATAACGGATCGTGTCGTCCGGAAGCGTCAAGCCCAGATGAAAAATCCGGTTCACATATTTATGGAAAAAGGCCTGCCGCAGCTCCTCGTTCGTCTGCGAGCGAATCTTGTAGCGCATGTTCATCTGCTGATTGCTGGACACGGTCCCGCCTTCCGGCGGGCCGAAGAACATCAACAAGGATGGCCACCAACGGTTCACGGCCTCCTGCAGCATCCGGCGCTGCGCCGGCGTCCCTTCGGCCAGCTCCAGCACGATGCTCTCCCCGTGCTGAGCATGGAATTTCTCTTCCGCGCAGATGCGCTGGAGCGCGCGGGCATACGGCGCGTAGGATGTCTCCAGCGACATCGTCTGGGTAATGATCGCTGCGCCGTCGACGAGCCAGGCGATGACGCCGGCATCCGCCCAGGTGGGCGCCTCCATATGGAAGACATTGTGGAACTTCAACTTCCCTGAGAACAGATTGCGCAGCAGATCCTCGCGGGTCTGGCCGAGCGGCGCCATCAGATCCTCGGCGACGCGCAGCAACAGCTGTCCGTGCCCCATCTCATCCTGGACCTTGGCCATGATCGCCAGCTTGCGGCGCAGCGTCGGCGCCTTCGGGACCCATTCCTTCTCGGGCAGCGCCCCCATAATTTCACTCACGCCATGCATCGATATCAGCTTGATTAACTGGTTGCGGTAATCGTCTGGCATCCAATCGTCCGCTTCAATCTTGTCGCCCCGGTCAATCCGGTTCAGGAAATGCGCCAGACGCTCGTCGTCCAGCGATCTATCCGGGTCCGTCCGATTACTCATCTTCCAGCCTCCTCTCATTCACAATGTGTATGGCATGCCCCAAGGCGGCAGCTGCCGCCTCCAGCCAGCCTTCGCTGAGCGTCGGGTGCGGATGCACCGTCATGGCCACGTCCTCCGCTCTCGCCGCCAATTCGAGGGCGAGCGCGCCTTGGCCGATTAAGCTGCCGGCATCCGTGCCTGCCGCGTGCATGCCCAGCAGCAGGTGGGAATCCGCTTCGACGACCACTTCCGCGAAGCCGTCTGTCTTCCCGGCCGCCAGCGCGTATCCGTTGGCCCGGAACGGGAAGCGGCCCGTCTTCACCTTCATGCCCTGCCGCTCGGCTTCCGCCCGCGTCAGCCCCACGCCCGCAATCTGCGGATCGGAGAAAATGACATACGGCACATAGGGCGAATCGAAGGCGCTAGGCAGTCCGCCGATAACCTCTGCAGCGATCGTGCCCTGCTTCGAGGCCCGGTGGGCAAGAGCGGGCCCTGGCGTAATATCCCCAATGGCGAAGATGTGGCGCATATTCGTCCGGCACTCCGCATCGACCGGAACATAGCCGCGCTCATCCACCTGCACCCCCGCCTGGCTAAGGCCGAGCCCCTCCGTGTTCGGCATGCGCCCGGTCGTCACCAGCACCTTGTCGCAGAGGATGCTTTCCTCTCCATGCTTCCGCGATTCGAGGCGCAGCTCGACATGGTCGTCATGCTCAGCCACCGCGCGCACTTCCATCCCCGTCTTGATGACCATCCCCAGCTTGCTGGCGCGCCGCTTCACTTCTGCGGCGAGGCTCCCGTCTACAAGCGGGATGATGCGCTCCTCCCGCTCAATGAGCGTCACGCGGCATCCGAGCTTGGCGAAGGCCATGCCCAATTCGATGCCGATATAGCCGCTCCCGATAATGGCCAGACGCTCCGGCAGACTTTGCGACTCCAGCGCCTCCGCCGAAGTGAGGATGCGTGGACCGCCAACTGCTGCGAATGCCGGGAGATGCGGCCGTGATCCCGACGCGATGATCGCCTGCCGGAACTTATAGGTCTCGAAGCCGGATTCCGTCTCCACCCCGACGCGGTCGGCGGACAGGAAGACGGCGCTCCCCTTCACGACCGCAACCCCGTTGGCGGCACAGAGCTGTTCCACTCCGCTCCGCAGTTTGCCGACGATGCCGGATTTCCACAGCTGCCATACGGACATATCGAAGGCAAGCGCCCCCGGGTCCAGCTGCAGCCCCAGCTTGGAGGACGACTTGGCATCGTCATATAGGCCGGCCGCATGAATCAACGCTTTGGACGGAATGCAGCCCGAATGAAGACAGACGCCGCCCAGCTCTTCTTTTTCCACCAGAACAACCGATTTCCCCAATTGGCCCAGGCGAATGGCCGCCGAATACCCGCCCGGACCGCCGCCAATAACAACAACTTCCGTTTCTACTGCAATCTCGCCGACAACCATCTATACCATCTCCGCCCATAGTAAGTCAGGCTGCTCCAATAGCCGCTTGATCCGGTTCGTGAACCGAATCGCATCCGCTCCATCGATAATCCGGTGATCGAAGGAGAGCGCCATATTCATCATGATACGGATGACGCCTTCCCCGTTGCGGACGACCATGCGCGGCTCCATCTTGTGCAGCGCCAGAATGGCCGCCTCCGGATGGTTAATGATCGGCGTCGCGAGCAGACTGCCGATCGGCCCGACATTGCTGATCGTGAAGGTGCCGCCGGTAATCTGCTCCAGCGCCAGCTTCCCTGCGCGGGCCCGCTCCGACAGCCGCCCAATCTCTTCCGCCAACTCGAAGACGGTCTTCCGATCGGCGTGCCGGATGACCGGAACGATAAGGCCGTTCGGCGTATCGGTCGCAATCCCGATATGATAATAGCGTTTCAAGACGATCTCCTTGCTCTCATCGTCGAGCGACGCGTTGAAGGCCGGAAATTCCTTGAGCGCGATTACGATCGCCTTGATAAAAAACGGCAAGTACGTCAGCTTCACCTGCCGTTCGGCCGCCTGCGGCTGAAGACGTTCACGCAGCGCCTGCAGCGCATCGGCCTCCAGTTCATCCACCTGCGTGACATGCGGGATGATGGTCACCGCCTTGACTAGCCGCTCGGCGATCTTCAGGCGCACGCCCCGCAGCGGGATACGTTCCTCGGGGCAAGCGGGTGCCAGTCCGGAACCCTCCAGCCGGGCAGCGGCATCGGTCCGCTCCTGCTGAAGCTGAGCCTCATTCGGCAGCGGCTTGTCACAGCCTTCCGGTTCCTTCGCCGTGCCCCCCGCCGCATAGCGCCGCACATCCTCTTCGGTAATGCGGCCGTCCGCTCCGCCCCCCTTTACCTGCTCGATGTCGACATTCAATTGCCGCGCAAGCTGGCGAACATAGGGGGCCGCACGCACTCTTCCTGCCGGGGATGCGGGTGCGGCTGGCGGCACGGATACTGCGAGCGGAGGCGGAGGAGCGGCCACGGCAGAGGCTGCCTGTTCCGCTTTCCCCAATCCCTCCATAGGTACGCGCCCCTCCGCTTCAAGAAGGAACAGCACCTCGCCTACCTGGACAGCGTCCCCCTCGGCGAACATCAGCTTGCGCACTACGCCGCCTGCCGGAGCGGTCAGCTCGGCGTTCACTTTGTCCGTCAGCACCTCGACGATCGGCTGATCGCAGGCAACCCGCTCTCCCTCCTTGATCAGCCATTTCCCGATCTCCCCTTCGTGAATGCCTTCTCCCACGTCGGGAAGCTTGAACTCTATCATTTGCGTTCCCCCTCCTGAACGGTCAGAACTGAATTGCAGTGGCGATTCCCGCTCTCACCCGATCGACCGTCGGAACATAGACGTCCTCGAGCGAGAACTGCGGAACCGGCACATCGAAGCCGGTAATCCGCTGAATCGGAGCCCGCAAATACATCAGCGCTTCGTCATTGATCAGCGAGACAATTTCCGCGCCGACGCCAGCCGTCTTGTGCGCCTCATGAACAATCAGCGCCCGGCCCGTCTTCTTCACGGATGCCGCAATCGCATCCCGATCGAGCGGATACAGCGAGCGGAGATCGATGACTTCGCAGGACCAGCCCTTCTCCTGCTCCAACTGACTGGCCGCTTCAAGCGCCACCCGCATCATGGCCCCCCACGATATCAGCGTCACGTCTGTGCCTTCCCGGACGATATTCGCCTTCCCTAACGGAATGCGGTACATCTCCTCCGGCACTTCCTCCTTAAAGGCGCGATAGATCCGGGCCGGTTCCAGAAAAACAACCGGATCGGGATCTTCGATGGCGCTAATGAGCAGGCCTTTGGCATCATAAGGATTGCTCGGCACGACCACCTTGAGGCCGGGTGTATGGACGAAGAATGCTTCCACGCTCTCCGAATGAAGCTCCGGCCCGCGAATTCCCGCTCCATATGGCGTGCGGATAACAAGAGGGACATTGTACTGTCCCCGCGTCCGATACCGCATGCGGGCCGCATGGGTAATGAGCTGCTCGAAGCCGGGATAAATGAAGGCCAAAAATTGAATTTCAACGACCGGAATGAAGCCGTTCAGTGCCAGCCCGATAGCCGAGCCAATAAGGCCGGCTTCAGCCAGCGGCGTATCGACGACCCGTTCCTTGCCGTACTTGTCGAACAGCCCCTCTGTCGCCCGGAACACGCCGCCGTTGACACCGATGTCTTCGCCCGTCAGCATGACGCGCCGATCGTCCGCCAGCTTCAGATCTAGCGCTTCATGAATCGCTTGCAATATCGTGAACCTCCGGCTCATGCCTCACCCTGCCTTTCCGCACACAGGCCGCTCTGTTCCCGCTGCTCGGCCACAGGCCACGGCATGTCAGCGCTTACGTGCATGAACATATCTTCAGGACGGGAATTCGGATAGCTCTCCGCCTCCACGACCGCGGCCTCGATCAGGCCGCTGACCCGCTCCGCCAGACGCTCCTCATGCTCCTCGCTCCAGGCTCCCCTCTTCACGAGATGCCGCTTCAAGCGCTCTATCGGATCGCGCTGCTCCCTCCACTCGGCGGATAGGCGGGCCTGATCGCGATACTTGCGCGGATCGTCGCTGGTCGTATGCGGCCCGTAACGGAATGTAACCGCCTCGATAAGCGTCGGTCCGCCGCCGTTCAAGCCACGCTCGATCGCTTCGCGCACGGTCAGCCATACGGCGAACACATCGTTGCCATCCACCCGCACCCCCGGCATGTCATAAGCGTCCGCACGCTGGGCGATCGTCCGGGAAGCGGACTGCGCATGGAACGGCACGCTGATCGCATACCCGTTATTCTGGCAGAAGAAGACGGTCGCGGTCTGATACACCCCGGCAAAATTCAAAGCCTCGTGGAAGTCTCCCTCCGAGGTCGCCCCTTCGCCGAAGTACACGATGCTCGCCTGCCTCTCCCCCTTCAGCTTGGCGGCCCACGACGTGCCTACGGCATGCGTCAAATGCGTGGCTATCGGCACGCACGGCGGCATAATATGGCGGCCTTCCGGGCTGATGGAGCCTTCCATATGCCCCATCCAATAGAGAAGGACTCGGCTAAGCGCCTGCCCATGCGTCATCGCGGCTGCGTGATCGCGATAGCTGGGGAACAGCCAATCATTGGGAGACAGCGCGAGCGCGCTCCCGACCTGCGAAGCTTCCTGGCCTTCATAAGGGGCGTATGTGCCCATTCGGCCCTGCCTTTGCAGGTTGACCGCCTTCCGATCGAACATTCTTGACAGCACCATGTTCTCGTACATTTGTATCATCAGATCCTCGTCAATGGCTCCCTCGATAGGGTGGCGAAGCTCCCCGTCCGGCGCCAGCACCTGATAAGGCTCAAGCAGCCCGCGCTTGTCTTCATGCCGCGTTCCGGCTCGTTCCGGCTCTTCGATTGGCGGGGCAGACGGATACCCCTGACTTTGAATCATCATTACCGCTCCCTCCCCTTTTTTATCTATCCCAACAGCAAGCGGTCATCCGCCACTCCCTTCAACTGGGCGAATTTCTTCAACAACACCTCGATCGTAAGATGCTTCTTCTCCTCTTCCGGCACATCCAAAATAATCTGGCCGGCGTCCATCATAATCAGGCGGTTGCCGAGCTCGATGGCTTGCTGCATATTGTGCGTCACCATCAGCGTCGTGAAGTTGGAACGCTCGACCACTTCCTTCGTCAGCGCCGTAATCAACTGCGCCCGCGCCGGATCAAGTGCGGCCGTATGCTCATCCAGCAGCAGCACCTTCGGCTGCGTGAAGGTCGCCATCAGCAGACTGAGCGCCTGCCGCTCGCCGCCTGACAGCAGGCCGGCCTTGGCCGACAGCCGGTTCTCGAGCCCGAGATGCAGCGACGCCAGGCTCTCCCGGAACAGTTCCTTCCGCTTCTTGTTCACGCCCCGGTGGAGGGTGCGTCTTTTGTCGCGCGAGAAGGCGACCGCGAGATTCTCCTCGATTGTCATCGTCGGCGCCGTTCCGGCCATCGGGTCCTGGAACACGCGTCCGATCTTGCGCGAGCGCTCGAATTCGGAGAGGCCGGTTACGTTCTCGCCGTCGATCTCGATGGTCCCGCTATCCGGCGCCATCCCGCCCGAGATAATATTCATCAGCGTGGACTTGCCCGCTCCATTAGAACCGATAATCGTTACGAAATCGCCCTCGCGAAGCGTCAGATTCGTATTTTGCAAAGCGATCTTCTCGCTCGCCGTCCTGCGGTTGAACACTTTCCGAATCCCGTCAAGTTTCAGCATGGCTTTCCCCCCTTGCTCCCTGGTCGATGTCGATGGACACATGCGGAACATCTTCCTCGGAGGATTTCATCCGCCTGTCTTTCCATGTAGCGAGAACCCGCATCATGACGAGGGCGGAGACCACAATCGCGGCGGTCAGCAGCTTCAGGTCATTCGGATCCAATCCGATGCGGAGAGCGAGCATAATAATGAGACGATAAAGGATAGCTCCTCCGACTACGGCGAAGGTCGCCCGCCGGATGGAAGCATGGCCAAAGACGGCTTCCCCCATAATGACGGAGGCCAAGCCGATGATGATAATTCCAATCCCCATCGAGACGTCCGCAAATTCTTGATATTGGGCGATAAGCGCGCCGGATAGCGCTACCAATCCGTTGGACAGGCTCAGCCCGATAATTTTCATATTGTCGGTGTTCGCGGAGAGGCTGCGGATCATTTTCGCATTGTCGCCGGTGGCGCGAATCGCCAAGCCAATCTCCGTATCCAGGAACCAGTCGATGGCCCATTTGATGAGGAGGACGAATATTCCTACGGCTGCCAAAATCGCAATCGGCTGCAGGCTGGACACAAAGGAGACAAGCTGCGTGAACAAGGTGTTCTCCCCCAACAGCGGCGTATTCGCCTTGCCCATAATCCGCAAATTGATCGAATACAAAGCAATCATCGAAATAATACCGGATAGCAGCGTATTGATTTTCCCTTTCGTATGCAGCAGGCCGGTTACGGTTCCTGCCACGCATCCCGCCAGCAGCGCGCCCAATGTGGCGAGCAGCGGGGAATAGCCGGACGTAATCATGACCGCCGCCACGGCTCCCCCGGTGGCAAAGCTGCCATCGACGGTCAAATCGGGAAAGTCGAGAATCCGAAACGTTAAGTAAACGCCCAGGGCCATCAACGCGTAAATGACCCCTGCTTCCAAAGAACCCGTCAGCGCATATAGCACGATAGCATCCTCCTAATTTGGAACGACTTATTTCTCAATCAGGATTGCGCCTTGTGTCATCTCTTCCGTCAAAGTGATTCCTTGCGCCTCCGCCGCCTTCGGATTAATCATCAGTTCGAGCTTCTCGGAGAACTGGACGGGGATGTCTGCCGGCGATGCGCCCTTCAGCACCTCCACCGCCATCTTGCCTGTCGTGTAGCCCAGATCGTAGTACTGGAATCCGATCGAGGCGAACGCGCCTTCCCCGACCGATTCACTGCTCTCACAGAACAGTGGAATGTCCTTGTCATTCGCGACCGACACGACCGAGCTGAGCGCCGAAATGACCGTATTATCCGACGTAAGATAGATAATATCCGCGCGCCCTACCAGCGAATCAGCGGCCTGCTTCACCTCGGAGCTGTTCGTTACGGTGGCCTCGACCGTCTCCAGTCCGCTGTCTTGCAGCACCTGCTTGACGTTAGCGATATTGACGACGGAGTTCTGCTCGCCGGAATTGTAAATAACGCCTATCTTGCGGGCCTCGGGGAAAAATTTCTTGATCGTCTCCATCGTCTTCTTGATCGAGTCCGGATTCGTGTCGCGCGTGCCTGTCACATTGCCTCCCGGCTTCTCGAGACTGTCGACCAGCTTCGATGTGACCGGATCCGTCACGGCCGTGAATAGAACGGGGATGTCTTTCGTCGCCTTCGCAACCGCCTGCGCGGTCGGCGTGGCGATCGCCAGGATCAGGTCGTTTTTGTCGCCGACCAGCTTTTGGGCTATCGTGAGGTTGTTGTTCATGTCACCCTGCGCATTGTGGAAATCCACTTGCAAATTGACATTTTCCTCGTACCCGGCATCCTTCAGCGCCTGCAAAAAGCCTTCTCTCGCCCCATCCAGCGAAGGATGATTCGCGTACTGCGCAATGCCGATCTTGACCACCTTTTTACCGTCGTCATTCTTGCCTGTGTCCTTTGGTTCACTCGAGTTCCCGCATGCCGCCAGCAGCAGCAGCGAACAAACCATAACAATCGAAAAAAACGGTTTCATCCAATCTCGCTCCTTTACAATAAGGATTGTAATTGTTTGCGCTTTCATGATAATAAATAGATAAAACGCGTATTGGCGAGTTGTCTGAGTGTCAAGCTCTCTTGCGGTCATCGAGACATGAAATGTGTTCCTCTGATGCTTCATGGAAAGTTCGTTCGAGCAGGTCTGCGTGCTGCGTTTGCATGGAAGGTTAATGTGAATGCGCTTGGCCTGGAAGCTAAGCGCTGCTGCCTGGTAGCATAGATGCGGAATGTTACGTAAACGTGTATACATAGATGCGCAGTGTCTTGCTGGAGTTGCAACCGGATATCGAGGTTCTTCATGGGGTTCATCGCAAATTATAATACGTTTTTTCGATGGTCCGTTATTTTAACGTTATAATATCACGGCCTCATAATGAGTGTCAATATTTAGACACATTCAAATATACAAAGTGTGATTTATGTCATAGTATACGTCTAAATACAAAAGACTTGAAGGGCACGGAGCCAATCAAGGTCGATTGAACATATACTTATTTTGATATTCGCATGTCCCTAATCAGAGCTTCCAAAGATTCGGCTACTACAATGGTATCTCCTGTTTCGTCATTCTCTTGCATTATTTCTCCCGTCTCGTTATGAGTAAAGCCGCATCTTCCGGTGCTATGAACCCAATCTGAATATGCCGGAAAGGGGTAGCCTGACGTTCCTCGTATCTTTTTTGAGTCATGAAAAAGCTAATCATATCCTTATCGGGCTCCACAGGTTCTAGAAAAATTCGCTTTGAATGATAAAATCCTTGGAGTTCCAAAAACCAATATGAATTGAAATATTGTTGTATTGAAGGATGCAAGCCCAAACCCAAGTTTTCCTCTATTACTTCAAAATTATCTTTTTTCTCCTTTTCAGCCGGCTTCCAAAAAATATAATCCTCTTCATCGGGCTCACCCTGGTACAACATCGGGTTTGCAGCCTCATCATATGGTAACTTTGGCAAAGTTCCAAAGCTGTAACTCCAATAACTCAACACGTCATCGAAATGATGCCGCAATGCTTCTTGTACACCCATTCGCTACACCTCTTAACCGTTTATTATTTCCTCAAGCTCAGTGGCCCAGAACCCGCCATCCGCTACAGAGTTGAGGTCAATTCGCTTTATCTCGTCCGCCTGTCGTACCTATCGAAAAATAATGTTCACTCCTATGTCTGGTATTTTTGATCTTAAAAAAGTTCGTTTGCGATGTTCCAAATTCCAAGTAAGGGGGAGCAAATTCAGGCAATCCAGATTCTATTAAAAACGATTTGACTTGTTCAGGAAGTGGTACTCCCTCAAAATCCATAGCTGAAAAATAGATGTGCTTCTCATTTTTCATCGTAGCTCCCATATGTTGTTCTTTTGAATTTGGCACTTTGAGCCCTCCAGGTAATTTATTAATAGTTGGGCACATCGTCAACCGTAATCACTTCTAAGGTCACACCATTCACCGCATTATGAAGCGCCTCCATAAAATCATCACCCAAGTGATGATCAAAGTTAAATTACTATGCAAGGAGTAAATCTTGTATCTGGAGTATCGCTTCTGCTCCTTTTCGTATGAAGAATTCATTTATTTTTGTTCTATTGTTTGATAATTTGAACCGCCAACTCCAATAATTCCGAGCGGCCTATAACATGAAAATCCCCCCTCACTTTATTCGTGAGAGAGGTGCATTTTTTCCTATATTCAGGTCATTAGTCACTGCTTTGTGAAATAAACCGGTTGGCTTGGTGGAACCAGCTATCCAATACTTGTTCCTGCATATTAATAGGCTTTTTCGTCAATTTTGACTGCCTATCCCTCTCTGTAATCCTCAGTTACACCGTATCGATATAAGATTCGGATGCAATCGGAACCGTACTTGCTGTAGATAAAATGACAGCATTCAAGATGATTAGCAACTCTTCCTTAATGCCCTCCAATCAGATGATGGTCACTGCGCAATTCTAATTTTACGGCTGTTGATGATGAATCGGTGTCGGGCGAAGCTGCTTGCTGATAACCAAAAAATAAGGCGATAACCAAAAATGCACTCGCGATCTTATTCATATAATTTTTCCCCTTTCTCACATAGCTATTTATTCACTAACTCTAATTTAACGATAACATGGTTCGAATTCGATCGATAAATAAGGATAGTTATATTTTGTTCCAATAATGTGAAACCGTCCGGAATCCGACCCAAATCGGCAGGGAAGTGAAAAAAATTACCGAAAAGCCATAAAAATACATCTGTATTATTCCGAAAAATACAAAAGGAGGAATTTAAATTCCCTGCCAGGACAAGCATATTTCCTCCAGCATCCGATAAATAAGTGTAAAATTGTGTAAAGAGGAGGGACTATATGGTTTATACGTTAAATGCCATTGAAATTGGGAAAATTATTAAGGACTTGCGTGTGAAACAAGGATTGAGCCAGCAGGCTCTGGCGAAGGGGATTTGTACGCAACCTCATATCAGCAACATAGAAAATGGGCGAGAAATACCATCTGGCTTCATATTATACTTACTGTCCAAAAAATTAAGAGTGAATGTCAAATATTTATTTGATATCCACAACGATTCCAATATCACTTACAAAAATAATATTAAATTTATTGTCCACTCCTTTATTGAAGAAAATGATTTCGGACAAGTGCTAAAGATTCTGGAAGAAGAAAGCCATCTTTTTGAAGGATCCGAAGATCAGCAATTCCTCCTCTGGGCGAAAGCGATATCTCATTACTATTCCTCTAAGGACTCTAGTTCATGCTTAACGATGCTGAAAACAGCATTAAGAAAAACTTGCAAATGCTTAAAGTTTTGTTCGGAACAGGAATTGACGATTATTAACAGTATTGGCATCTTGCTATCTGAATCCAGCCAAAACCGCAAGGCTCTGCGCATTTTACATTGGACGTACCGCCATATTCATCGGCATTATTATATCGAAGACAGGACATTGCCAATCAAAAACATCTACGCGCTCGCACGTTCGTTATCAAGAAATCAGGACTATCACAACTGTATACACTATTGCAGCAAAGGAATCGAACAATGCTTGAAATACAATTCTCTCTATCTTTTTGGAGAGCTGTATTATGAAAGAGGGTTAAATCACTATTTTTTAAATCAGCATACATCGGCATTAGCGGATTTCGAACAAGCCATTATGCTGTTCAAGCTCAAAAAACAATATAACTTCAAACAATTTGTCGAAAATAAAATAAAGGAATTTGAACTGAGAAAATAATGACGTTTTATTCTCTCGTTACGCCGGGGACGATCCTGGTCTTGCGAATGGCCTTTGTGGAGATTCACTCTTGGACCTTGATCAACGGGTTGTAAGGATCTGCTTCCAGCTTGGCGGTATACTCCTTAGCTTTGCAGCCCGTATATCTTCTAAACAGCTCGTAAAAATGCGCCATATTCTCGATTCCAACCGCCTCGGCAACTTCCGTCACCTTCATGATTGAAAATCGTTCCTTTTTTCCTCTATTGCTCCAATCCCCTTATCTCTCCTATTTGCATGTAGTTTTCATGCACAATATCAAAAAAAGACCGTTCCGAGGGTTCGCATGCTTGGAACGGCCGTTATAGCTGGAACGATTATTTATCTCAGGTCACGTCATGAGCTTAACATGCTGACCTCGCAGATCTTTTACTTCAAATTAGACTCTTACTTTCTTCTTCCATACGCCCAGCGCAAGGGCGGATACGATCGAACCGATCAATATCGCAAGAAGATACAAGAATGGCTTATTGACTAAAGCGATAACGAAGATTCCCCCGTGTGAAGCAGGGAGCGTAATGCCGAAGGCCATCGCAAGACCGCCCGCAATCGCAGATCCAAGAATACAGCTCGTCAGTACACGGAGCGGATCAGCCGCAGCAAATGGAATCGCTCCTTCCGTAATGAACGACAAACCCATGACATAGTTGGTCACGCCGGATTTTCGCTCGCTCTCGGTGAACTTGCTCTTGAAGAACGTTGTCGCCAGTGCGATCGCTAGCGGCGGAACCATACCGCCTGCCATGACTGCAGCATGAGGACCGAGGTTGCCCGCTTCAATCGCTGCAATCCCGAACGTAAAGGCTACTTTGTTAATCGGGCCGCCCATGTCAACCGCCATCATACCGCCTAGGATAAGACCGAGCAGAATCGCATTTGCTCCATTCAAGCTGTTCAGCCAATCCGTCATCATGCCGTTCAAAGCCGCGACTGGAGGATTAACAACCGTAACCATCAAGATGCCCACGATGAGCAACCCTAGCAGCGGGAACAGTAGAACTGGCTTAATTCCTTCCAAGGCTTGAGGCAGGTTCTGAAGGAGACGCTTCAACAGAATAACAACATAACCGGCCAGGAAGCCGGCAACAAGCCCGCCAAGGAAGCCGGCACCGGCTTCAGCCGCAAGATAACCGCCCACAATACCCGGCAGAAACGCGGGGCGATCTCCGATACTGCTTGCAATAAAGCCAGCCAGAATCGGCACTAGAAACATAAAGGCGGCTTTCCCGATCATGGATAGAAGCTCTGCGATCTCACCCTCGGCGTTAATTCCTCCAACAAGGAATGATAACGCTATCAAGATACCGCCCCCAACAACGAATGGAAGCATGTTGCTTACCCCATTCATCAGGTGCTTGTAGACGCCGCGCTTCCCGCCGCTGCCCTCTTTCTGCTCCGTCTTTTCTTCGGAAGCGCGGTAAACAGGTGCGTCTTGCTTGAGTGCCCGCTCAATGAGCTGCTCGGTCTTGCGAATTCCATCTGCAACAGGAACCTGAACCACATGCTTACCGGCAAAACGATTCATCTCGACTTGCTTATCCGCGGCCACGATAACCGCCGTAGCTCGAACAATGTCATCTGCGGTCAGCCCATTTTTAACACCTGTCGAACCGTTGGTCTCGACCTTAATATCGATGCCCATATCCTTCGCCTTCTGCTTTAATGCATCCGCGGCCATATAGGTATGAGCGATGCCTGTCGGACAAGCCGTAACAGCAATAAGGTATGGACGATCCTGTTCAGATGCCGGCCGAGCATTCGCAGCAGAATCTTCACTCGACCCTTGGGCCTTGGCTTGATCCTTGGTTTGATCCCCGGTTCGCTTCTCGGCTTGCGCCTTTTCTTCCGCTTCGGCCGCTTTGGCCGCTTCCGCCGCTTGCTCTGCCAGCACTTCATTTTCACGCTGGTCCACGATGCTTAGCAATTGCTCCACCGAATCCGCCTTCAGCATTGCCTCACGCATATTCTCATCCAGCAGCGTAAACAATCTTGACAGCGTCTCGACATGGGTATCATGCGCATCATCCGTCGCAGCGATCATGAAGAACAAATGCGCCGGCTGCTCATCCAGCGACTCAAAATCCACGCCTTCGACGGATCGTCCAAAGCATATCGCAGGCACCTTTACCGCAGCCGTCTTCGCATGAGGGATGGCCACTCCGTCCCCAAGCCCTGTTGTACTATGGCTTTCACGAAGCATAATCGCTTCTCGAAAAGCCTTAGGATCGCTTAGGCGTCCTGCTTCTTCTAACTTAGCAATCAGCTCATCAATAACAGCTTCTTTCCCCGTCGAATGAAGATCGAGGATGACCGTGTCCTGCTTCAGTAGATCTGTAATTCTCATGATGTACTCTCCCCCACTTGTATCAGTTTAATTTGCGGAAGCAGTTCTTCAATATATTCCTTCTTGCACAAGTCACTTGAAAATGCCGTTGCACTGCCGGTTGCCACGCCATAAGCGAAAGCCTCCTGAATGGAACCGGTTATGGCATAACGTCCGATAAAGCCTGCAACGAGCGAGTCTCCTGCACCTACCGAGTTGATCACCTTGCCCTGCGGCACATTCGCCACGTAAGCTGCTTCTGTGGTTATAAGCACTGCGCCGTCACCAGCCATGGAGACGATGACATGCTGTGCACCCCGATCAACCAATTGGCGGCCATAGAGCAAGACATCCTCTAAGGATTCAATGTTCACATTGAAGAATTCTCCCAGCTCCTGCTGATTGGGCTTTGCGAGAAACGGACGGTAGGGCAGCAGCTCAAGCATGGCCTGTCCGCTTGTATCGACAACGGCTCGAATGCGCTTATCCATGCAGCGCCTCATGATATCGCCGTATAACCCTGGGTCCAAGCTTGAAGGAATGCTGCCTGCAAGGACCAGCGTGTCGCCGTTGCTCATCCCCTCAATCTTGACAAACAGTTCATGGACCTTATCTTCCGAGATGGCAGGACCTGCGCCATTGATCTCGGTCTCTTCCCCGGTCTTCAGCTTGATGTTAATCCGGGTATCTCCTTCGACCTTCACAAAATCGGTCTCGATGCCTTCGTTATTCAAACCGTCTTGAATGTACTGTCCCGTAAAGCCACCGACAAATCCAAGAGCTTTCGTGGGTACGCCGATCCGGGATAATACCCGCGAGACATTAATTCCCTTGCCGCCCGGATATTTCTGATCTTTCGTCATTCGATTCAACCCGCCAACCTGGAATTGGTCCACGTACACGTAGTAATCAATCGAAGGATTGAGCGTCATTGTATAAATCATTTATTTCACAACCTTTATTACTTTCGTCTTATTGTTGATGGAGCTCTCTTCTTCCGGTTCCAACTGATCAATAACAAGCGCTGCCTCATCGATAGCCGCGAACTGTACAAAGCAGACCTTGTTCCACTTGCTTCTGTCGGCAACGACGTAGCTCTTTTCGGATAAATGGAGCGCCATCTTCTTGATGTTGGCCTCTTCGGGATCTGGCGTCGTATAGCCAAGCTCCTCATGAATGCCATTTGTGCCAAGAAAGCATTTGTCAAATCTATAATCCTGCAAGCCGCGTACTGCTTGACTGCCAATTAACGCTTTGGTGAGCCCCTTTATCTTTCCCCCAACAACATAAGCCTGAATGTCATATTCATAAAGAGATTCAAGATGCATAAGTCCATTGGTCACGACGGTCACCTCTTTATCAACAAGCAAAGGAATCATCTCGTAGGTGGTGCTCCCGGCATCGAGATAAATGCAATCCCCGTCTTGAATAAGAGAAACGGCAAGCTCAGCGATTCGTTTCTTTTCACTTAACTGCTTGGTGGACTTTTCACTTAAAGAAGATTCCATCCCTTTACCTTGGAGCAGGGCTGCACCGCCGTGAACCCGCTTCAGCAGATTCTCGCTTTCCAGATGGCTCAGATCTCGCCGAATCGTTGCTTCGGAGGAAGCGGTCTCATGAACGAGCTCTTGAATCTTGACGACTCCCTTTTCCTTGAGCAGTTCCAAAATAATTCGATGTCGTTCCGGGGTTAACATCTTATCATCTCCTTCAACGCTATTGTATTGAAACCGCCAACAAAAATCAATCATATTCAATCAGAATCAGTCACTTTTTATTATTTTCGTTCACTTTTCGTTCAAAATCAATCAGATTATGACAAAACTCGGGAGAAAAAAGGCTCACTCCTCCTTATCAGGCATTTTGCCGCTGCCAGAGCGTTCGGAGAGCAAATTGCCCTGGCGGTCGTACTCCAATTCGGTGCGGCTTCCGTCGTCCTCCAGCAGCGACAGTATAACCGTTTCCTTCTGGACTTTCCCAGCAACCGATTCTAGCTCTCGCGCACATAGTCTTCACTGTCCCTGTCCCTTATTTCTCCCCAGCGCCTAAAACTTCGATCATCATCATTGCTCCCAGTTTAAAGCCGTGTACAAAAGAGTCCGGCGCATTCATTTCAGCAACCAAATTCATCAAATCTTCAAGCCGATCATACTCGCTTTCGGGCAGTCGCTCCCGCCACCTTTTCATCTCCTCCGTAATTTTTTGGGTCGTGTCACGGCATGCCGGATCTTTGGATACGATCTGCGCTTCCGGGCAAAGATTACCGTGATACAGTTCTCCTAAGATGGTTTTCATATGTGCACCCCCTCTCTTCTATAATCAGAACCTTGAGGTTAGTTTAGCGAGTAATTCGCTAAAAGTAAATAGCGAATTACTCGCTAAACTATAATGATATTTGAGGTGGTGCAATTGTACAAACGAATTCGAGATCTGCGAGAAATGAAGAACATGACACAGACACAAATAGCCGCATATCTCAATTGCAGCCAACGTATTTACAGTAACTACGAACGCGGTGATGTCGACATACCAACCAGAATCCTAATCCAACTGGCTGACCTGCACAACACGAGTACAGACTATCTTTTAAACCGAACGGATCTTAAGGAGCCTTACCCGTCAAGTAAAAAACGTAAATAACAATCAGGCGCTGCCGACCTGAATGTCAGGATGCAGCGCTTGGTACATCCGCTTGTAACATCATTATCCACTTTATGATAACCCCTATGCCTTGATACCACTAACAGATGGGTCTGGCTCTGGAAGAAATATTCTATTAGAAGCATGATTCATATCCATTCCAATTTTCCTAATAAGATGCGTGCTTGGCTGGGCACGCAGAAGCCAAAAAAGAAACCTTGAAAGGCATTTGGCCAATCAAGGTTTAAAAACATTTTTATTAGCTCAACTATCTACCTTCAGTTATCACCATTTCAAATCCTGTAGCGATAATACTATATATAATCGCTCTTCGCTATATTTGCGTGGTTAAAGATAGTTTGGGAATGTTCTCTATAAAACAAACCCATAGAGGCACTGGGTTTTTGAATTCCCTAGCTCTATGGGTTAATTATAAATCTAATTAACAATAGATCCGATCGAACTACTCATCTTAAGCATCTCCTTCTATCGTTTAAGTGTGATCATAGTGTAACCTATATTGTCCACACTCTACACACTGATAAAGTCCTATGTCATCCCCTAGTTGTTCAAGAGATAGACCACAATCTTCCTCTAATCTTTTTACTTCGTCTTTCAATTCAACTTCCATACTGATCAATTGATTTTTATCCAAATAACCAATAAAAATACAGTACTCATTACAATGACTCAACCACTGTGGCTCTTGCCAAGATACATAGCTAGGTGTACAGAAAAGTAGTTCATCTAGCTTTTTTTCATTAATTGGCTTAATTTCATCATATCCAATATAATACTCATACTGATTAGTTTCATCGTTATAAGTAACTGAGAGCAATTGATTGTTATATTCTACTGCTCCTTGAAAGACGCCTCTATGATTTTTAGCAGCTCTTCCATCATGAATACACCACGGACAGATACTTTCAATCTCATCAATCGAAAAAAAAGCCCCTGAATAGATGTAATCCGTTTCTTGATTACAAACTTCGCATTTCTGATTGAGTGCTTTTGTAAAAATACCAATATCATAGGCATTTGGATTATATCTAAATTGAGGTAATTTATCTCTCATGTTGCATCCTCCTCACAATTCTCAATTCCTCTTAAATCCATTATATCCATGGTATGAAACTTCAAGGATTTCAGCATGTGTCCTTTGAGCAATAACAAGTAAGTTATCTAAATCGTATACAGCTCCACCTCTACCAATGGGAGTTCGATGATGAATATTATAAGGCCATGCCGCTTGTCCTAATTGTTGGCTAATATCTGCAAAAGGAGCATTCCCATTACGCATCCGTGCTTTATTAGCTATATGGTAAGATACAAATTCATCTGCGTACTTCGTATTTGAAACTGCTTTCCAGAAGTTCTTTTGAAAATCACTAAAACTCCTGAAGGATTTTCCTGCCAATTGATCTGAAACCTCTTTTGGAATAAGATCAATATTTCCATCAGTCCCTCTTAGTATAGTCTTTGTTTTATACCCACCTGTAATAGTGCCTGGACTGTTTCGCCTATTAGCCGCTGATTTAGGTGGCTGTATTTTCAGACTATCCGACTCTTCATACGGCCCTTCCTTCTTACCGCCACCACCGCAACCAACATTCTGGCTGCTATACCCGCTCGGGTCCACATACCTTATCGGGTTGTTGCCCACGTACACGTACAGGTTCAGGCCGTCGCCGCGGTACTCGTCCTCTTGGGTGAACCGGGCAATGACCGGGTTGTAGAACCGCGCGCGCAGGTAATATTGCTGCGTGACGGGGTCGAATTGCTCGCCCGCGTAGCGGAAGCGGTTCGGGATGCCTTCGGTGGCGGACAAGGTATGCCCGAAGGCGTCCTGCACGTTCTGTTGATGATCACTTTCTCTTTCATTTCTTTTAATCCCATACAAAATGACGAAAAATGCCCCACTTTGAGGTGGTGTAACAAAGGACCTCAGATGAGAAGCTAATTGAATATCGAGATTTGGTAAAGCTACCGCTCCAACTATACTCCACAAAACAACTTCCATTTGCTCTATTGTACTTTAGGCATAAAAAAGTTCCCCTCATATTAGCAGGTTTTATTATTTTACCTGTCTATTATGAGGGGAGCATATAAGTCAAGGTTTAACGACTTTTGGAACAGTATATTTGTGTAATATATATTTGATAGTTTATTACCACCCTATCTCTTTCCATTCAAAAGAATATGCTAAAACATCAATACATGAATCATGGCCACATAATACCCAATGTTTTACTTTTGGGGCTGTAAACCCATAATTTTCTTTTAAATTCGATTCAACAACCTCATAGAATCCTGGATTTGGACAAACATCAGTTTTGTTCCACTCTTCACTTAAAGACAAGCCTCCATAATAATATGGGTCAAATATGCTAAAATCATATTTTTCATAGCCTTCCATTTTACCATATATATTAAAAAGGCATATTGGCTTAAATTTGATTTCGATAATTACGCTTCCAGCTTTATTATATTCTTCATCCGGGATTGCACCTCCATATTGCTGTTCTAGTTTAGAAATAACTTTGTCATAATAATTCTTATTATATCCACACATAACTTGCACTCTTACTTCACGATCTTCATAACCAATAAATTTAGCAAAATCATGAGATGGACTTATCATCCACGGCACCTTAACAGGCATAATTTTCATTTTTGACATATATTACGCCCCCGTTCTCTAAGGAAGTCTTACAATCTCTATACATGACAGTGTGATGCCCTGCCTCTCTTTGTTTGGAAGTCGGTATATCATTATTCGTTAAGAGATTCTTTTAGATGATGTTTTAGAGCTTCTGCTTCCCAACTTAAGTTTGGTGATATTCTTTTTTCTATTAGATATATTAATCCTTTCTTGGATTTAATTTTTCCAAGTGCGATCCATGCATGTACAGAAATATTATCCAATTCGTATTCTTGGATAATTAACAATTTATCCTCAATAGTAAGCAGTAAATTCTCTGTAAAGTTCGAAATCCAGTAAGAAGCCGTCATTGAGGCGTCACTAGAATAATCGTCTAATGCAAACTCAACTAGGATATCTAATAATGCCTTATCATTAAGTCTTTCCTGAAAAAAAGTGTTCGCCTCTTGTATACTGTGTGTGGAGTCTATTAAAAGATCTCTGATTAAATCTTTATCATACATTGTTTTTTCCCTCCAGTTCCAAATCAAAATTTATTTTATCATTCCCAAACTTTTCTTTACCGAGTAATCAACTTTATACTCTATTTCAGTAGGTAATAACATAATCTCAAACGTTCCAAGCTTAATTTGTTCTCTCCATTCACAAACGGTTGTTGAAATATCATTAATGCTACAAATCCATTCATTTAAATATTGATTTACTGCTCCCCCACTTAAACCAAGTTGAATAGCTTTTTTCTCTAGTTTGTTTCCATAAATATCTCTGTCAGGGTCCCATTGACATCTTATTTCAGAGTTCTTTAATTTTGATTTCCATTCTGCAGGGGTACCATGAATTTTTGATTTATATTTTGTAAGTACTGCCCTAGAAAGAATCAAATCAAAACCCTCCCTCACTATATTTATAGATAACACTCTTTCCTGATCTTTCTTTGTTCCCCAACCAGATCTATACATCATCCAAAGGAATGACGGTTTTATCCAGGTCATTCTATTTATATTAAAAGATGATCCAAATCTACCTTCGTTCAAAACTTCATCTGCAATTTTATTATTAAAAGCTTGATAAACTGTGACCGTATTTTCATTATATTTCGCATGAATTATTTTATATTCTGACATCACATGACCTCCAAATAAAGGAAGAACTGCGAAATATAATCCTCACAGTTCTTTTTGTACGAGTTACTTTTTCTTAATAGTATCTTCTAGCATTTTTACATTAATTAGATTGTCATTAAAGGTCTCCAATTCTGATGGAGTAATTCCATAGTTAATATGTTCACCTTTTTTTGGTAACCCTTCATAATGATATCTAATATTAGGGGATTTCTTTGATCCTCTTTGAGGTACTGCCGTTTTTTGAATGTACTCAAAATACTGACTTTTCAACTCAAATTCGACAACAACTTCTACTGTCCCTTTATTTACTCCGTAGTTGGTAAACCCACCCATACTTTCTGGTGCAGTTAATTTATCCAAACTTGTTGTAGTCCATTTTTCCGGGTTTTTTCCAGGAAGAGCAGGTTGCAACTTTTCTTGGTCAATAGTAGGAACAGCCTCTTCCATACTCATTTTTCTGTATATCTTTACGCCTTCATTTTCATTCTCGTTTCTTCGATAAGGCCCTTCCTTCTTACCGCCACCACCGCAACCAACATTCTGGCTGCTATACCCGCTCGGGTCCACATACCTTATCGGGTTGTTGCCCACGTACACGTACAGGTTCAGGCCGTCGCCGCGGTACTCGTCCTCTTGGGTGAACCGGGCAATGACCGGGTTGTAGAACCGCGCGCGCAGGTAATATTGCTGCGTGACGGGGTCGAATTGCTCGCCCGCGTAGCGGAAGCGGTTCGGGATGCCTTCAGTGGCGGACAAGGTATGGCCGAAGGCATCGTACTCGTAGCTGTTGACGATGCCGCCCAACCGGTTCGTGATATGCACGACGTCGCCGTGCTGGTTGTTCAGGTAGTAGTAGGCACCTCCAAGGCCGTCCACTTGGGCCAATAATTCATGGCCGCGCACATAGGAGGCTTTGGCGCTCCACTCCTCGTCCAGCTCGTTCACCATATTCCACCCGTCGAACACGAAGCGGCTGGTAACGCCGTTCTCGCAAATGCCGCTGCGCAGCCCTTCCGGGTCGTAGTCATGGCGGACATAGCTGCCGTCCGGCTTCTCGACCTGCGCATAGGTCGTGAGAGCATTCTAAAACCATGTGTCCTTCCGTTTTGCATGCAAATAATAATTTACCGCAAATAAGCTATTAGACCGCTCATTTGGGTAAATGTTACTCGAAAGTCGGAACACCATTAATATTTTATTTTAGGAAATTCATTTAATTTATTAAAATATATATTTGCTATCAGTTTTTGATTTAATATTACAGGGCAATTCGCAATTCGGACTCTACCATTCCATGCTGATTGAAGATAACCCACTCCTGAACCTGAAAGAAATTTGTCAATTACTCAGAAACTAACCTTACTACCTTGTAGCCGGCCACAAACCTGATTCTTACTGCCTTAATGCCACTTGAACAAATACATGGGTTACGTGTGCTATTCTTCATTCCACATTGGGTAGCCCCACAAATAAAGAAACCTTGAATGGCTGAAGCATTCAAGGTCAAAATTAACTCAAATTACCAAAAAATTTTTTTATGCTCTCGTTGTTCTATTATTTTAGTACTATAAAAGCATCATTATCATAGTAGTATAAGAAAGCTTCAAATAAATCATTATCTGTACACTCAGCCTTTTGTTCAGAAATGTTCTTGATGATTCCTTTTACGGTTTGTATATCTAATACATACATTAAATTATTATCCTTTGCAAATTTAGGAACTTCATCACTGTCATCTTCCACATCATCTGGATCGAGTATAGCACCTTGTGTATCTAGACTCCACGTCTCGTCTTCTGGAAGAAACAACGCATCCGACCACTCGAATTGTTCAATATTATTTAGTATATTTCGCACTGCCATAAGTTTTTCCATATTTCCCCCCATTAAAAAGTTATTAATTGGATTTTACTTTAATAAAGCACTAGAGTCTATCAAGATAAGTAGAGAAGAAAATGTATTATTTTTTTCTTTTCCTACCACCTCCCCAATTTTCCATCCCTCCTTTTCCATCAGGATGGAAAATACCCTGTATTTTACCCTTTGCTGTATGCTGATCATAAGGTACTAATTGTAGTATCCCCTCTCTACTCGGCTCGTGATGCCAAGTAACATCTTGAGTAGGGGCTTTACGTGGAAATGCTCCCCTTTTCCCTGGTTTTACCCCATCGGTAATTCCTGGATACAATGCCTCCATTTTTTGAGCAAACCTCGGATCTACTTGGAAAGCCTCATGTAATTGTCTGTTTGCTTCTTGAAAGTGTCTAGCATCACTTACACCAGGGTACATATGTTTCGGTAATTTTACTTCATAAGCAACCGAATATATTCCCTTATCAGAAGACCATTGTTGAGGATCATTCGTCCCTCCATAAGGTCCTTCCTTCTTACCGCCACCACCGCAACCAACATTCTGGCTGCTATACCCGCTCGGGTCCACATACCTTATCGGGTTGTTGCCCACGTACACGTACAGGTTCAGGCCGTCGCCGCGGTACTCGTCCTCTTGGGTGAACCGGGCAATGACCGGGTTGTAGAACCGCGCGCGCAGGTAATATTGCTGCGTGACGGGGTCGAATTGCTCGCCCGCGTAGCGGAAGCGGTTCGGGATGCCAGCCTTCGGTGGCGGAAAAGGTATGGCCGAAGGCGTCGTACTCGTAGCTGTTGACGATGCCGCCGAGCCACCGTTACGTTAACAATTTGATGGAATAAGCGATGATTTGGCCATCTGGGTATTTCCCTTCCCATCCACAGCCCATCCTCCAGATTGATAAAGTCGAACACTTTTTCATAAAAATTATTAGTTTTCCCATTAACAAGACGATTACCGCACACATATAAATATCACCTTGTACCCCTTCGAAAATGTCCAAATAACTTATAGGAAAGAAATTATCGGAGTAGTTTTCCCTTGGCGGTCCCGGTTGAACATGTCATAGAAATAGGTCGTGGTGCCGCTGCCAGAGCGTTCAAAGAGCAAATTGCCCTGTTGGTCGTATTCGAAGTCGGTGCGGCTGCTGTACGCATAGCTCGTTCCCTGGCCGTGCCGCTATATCTCGTAACCTTGCACTGGGTGTGTCCCTGTACCAACATTGTTCCTTCCGCATAAGCCAGCTCCCGGATGTTCCTAATGCATCCAGTTATGATCTTGTGCATCAGGGCATCCAAAAAGGCTTATTCCTCCCCATTGTTGAAGTTGGAATAAGCCTCTAAAAGTTTTTCAAGTATATTGCAGAGTATTTTATTTGAAGGAGGAGAACGATTACTCGTATCTACTCCCAACAAATAAAATAAAAGCTAACGAATCCCAATCTACACCCTCCGAAAACTCTCTCTTGGATTCTTCAATTTCGTATCTATCCTCAACCCAAGATGCAATTCCATTAAGGTAATCTGCAAGGTCTGTATTTGCCCACTGACTTGGATTTTGTTCTAAATCTTCAGCTAGTGCATGAATAAAAGTTATAAACCCTTCCACATCTCTTACACTTTCCAATTTTTCATGAATACTCAAATTCAAGTCCTCCTATTCGATAATTTCCTTCATCCCTTTTCCAATTTTTAAGACAATAGATTTACCGTCGATCTTTGTAGAAAATTTCCATGCATCCTGATAAACCTCTTCCTTAGAAGCCCACTGAACTGGAATTCTGTCTAGGTCTGCAAGTCTGGAGGCCCCTAGCCTTCTATGGTCTAGTGTCCATATATTCCCCTTCCCGTCTTGCCAAACTCTTATCGGATTTAATTCAAATATTTTAGAAGGGTTTTCTGAAAATGTCTTAGCATTATCAAGTACCGTATACTGTCCAGTTTGGTTACTGATAGAGCTTTGCATGAATCTTATTTCTTTAGGATTAAGTGTTTCACTATTATTTGGAAGATTTTCGATCATCCCTCCAAATTCATCTGTTATTCGCTTAATGCCTATTTCACGTTCTTTTTCATAATCAAACTTAAACTTTGAGTTCGAGGATTTACCATTCCCCTTATAAGGCCCTTCCTTCTTACCGCCACCACCGCAACCAACATTCTGGCTGCTATACCCGCTCGGGTCCACATATTTTATCGGATTGTTGCCCACATATGCGTACAGGTTCAAGCCGTCGCCGCGATACTCATCCTCCTGAGTGAAGCGGGCAATGACCGGGTTGTAGAACCGCGCGCGCAGGTAATATTGTTGCGTGACGGGGTCGAACTGCTCGCCCGCATAGCGGAAGCGGTTCGGGATGCCTTCGGTGGCAGACAAGGTATGGCCGAAGGCATCGTACTCGTAGCTGTTGACGATGCCGCCCAGCCGGTTCGTGATGTGCACGACGTCGCCGTGCTGGTTGTTCAGGTAGTAGTAGGCATCTCCTTGGCCGTCCACCTGCGCCAGCAATTCATGGCCGCGCACATAGGAGGCTTTGGCATTCCACTCCTCGTCCAGCTCGTTCACCATATTCCAGCCGTCGAACACGAAGCGGCTGGTCACGCCGTTCTCGCATATGCCGCTGCGCAGCCCTTCCGGGTCGTATTCATGGCGGACATAGCTGCCGTCCGGTTTCTCGACCTGCCCGGTCCGATTGAACGCGTCATAGGCATAGGTCGTGGTGCCGCTGCCAGAGCGTTCGAAGAGCAAATTGCCCTGGCGGTCGTACTCGAACTCGGTACGGCCGCCGTCGTCCTCGTCGAGCAGCGACAGCAGACGGTTGCGGCTGTCGTAGGCATAGCTTGTGGCATGTCCGTCCAGCACGCGGCGGATGCGGTTCCCGGCAGGGTCGTAGCTATACGACTCCTGGGCGCCGCTGCCGTAGTCCACTTCCTGCAAACGGTTCAAGCGGTCATAGCTGTATAGGGTAAGCTGATGATGCTCCATCTTGGCAATCTGGTTGCCGTTATTGTCGTAGCTGTACGTATGGCGCATCAGGTCCCGGCCGTCTTGGCCGGCCGCCCGCAGACTCGTCATCTGGCCGTCCCGGTCATAGCCGTATTCGACGCTGATCCCGCTTCCGTACAGAATGGAGGCGATGCGGTTGCCTTCGCCATAGCGGTACTGCGCGAGACGTTCCCGGCCCTGCAGCACTTCCTGGATACGGCCTATTTTATCATAGCGGTATTGCGTATGTCTGCCTGCGGCGTCGGTCAACCCGGTTACCTGTCCGTCCGGGTCATAGCGGAACTCGAGCAGTTTACGCATACCCGCACCCGCAGCCTCCGGCTCAAGCGCATCCATCGGATGCCAAGACTGGGGAGCGTCCGCTCCCTTCGCTCCGGCGTTTGTCAACGGGTCCGCGACCGGAGATGATCCGGCCCAATCGCCCTTGCGGCGGATGCCAAGCGGAGGTTCGCTCGTATATTTCGCCGCCAGTCTGCCGTCCGGCGTATACGTATAGTCATACCGCATCCGATCATTGTCGGCCGTTCGCAGCGTGCCATCCTCGTTGTAGACGTAGATTTCTTCCGCGCCTCCTGCGGCTTCTCTTCGCTTCACCAGTTGGTCGTCGAAATTGTACGCATACTCGGTAACGCGCTCGTTTCGATCGATCTGCCGCGTCAGCCGGCCCTGGCGGTCATATTGGTATTTAATATGCTGCTGCGACGGATCCTCCACCGCCGCCAGCTTGCCCAGACTGTTGTAGCGGTACAAGGTCGTATGGCCGTTGGCGTCCGTGGAGCTGATGATATTTCCTGCACGGTCGTAGCTGTACCGCTCTTCGCTTCCATCCGCACGGGTAAGCACCCGTATGTTGCCCCATGCGTCCAGGCCGTGGCGCGTCATGTTCCCTTCGCCGTCCACAATGCCGGTAATATTGCCAAGCGCGTCGTACATGTACTCCTGGCTTACCTTGCCGCGGGCCGCAGCCTCTGCGGTGCGGATCTGCTTCACCCGGCCGCCGATGGTATACGTATATTCCACGCCAATGCCTTCGCTCAGCTTTCGGATCAACTCGCCCGTCTGATTATAACGGTTCTGCTCCACGATCTGACCGCAGGCATCGCGAACCTCGATCAGCCGATTCTGCACATCATACCGATAGATCGTGCCATCGCCGTCATCCGTAAGCGGATTATACTGGTTCGGCGACACCCGCTTGATGATCTGTCCCGTCTTGTCATAGAAGAGGCGCGTCGTCTCACCCCGCTTGCCTGTCGTGCGGATGAGGCGATTCATCAGATCATAGCTATAGGCCACACGGTGGCCGTTCGTATCCGTCTCCTCCAGTACATTGCCCGCACGGTCATACTTGAAATAGACGCTCCGCGCCTTGCTGTCCTGGCGTTCCCGGCGGCTAATCTGAATGACGCGATCGGCTCGATCGTAGCTGATCTCGGTCTCATAGCCTTCTGGCGTGACCAGCTTGATCATATTGCCGTTCCGGTCATAGCGATAGGAGGTCTCGGCGGCGATCTGATCCTCGCTTCCGTTGACCGAACGGCCCTCCGCCAGATCTTCCGCATCGATCAGATCGATCTTGCGTTCTAGCAGCCCGACCGCGTTGTACTCATAGCGGGTGACTTGTTCCTTCTGCTCGCTCAGCTTGCGCTGCTCGGACGTAACCTGATTCAGGCAATCATAGGTGTAGCGGATCTCGGCTCCCGTATCATCCTCGACCAGGATGACCCGGCCGAGCTTGTCATGCCGGTAGCGGATACGATGGTACCGGCTCGCATATTCGGTCGCCCCAACATGCTCCGCCGTCCGCCGCTCTTCCACGAGACGGCCGGCCTGGTCATGCCGGTACAAGGTCAGCTTGTACAGAATCGCCCCGCCCTCGGCTTCAACCGGCTCCCGCTTCTCGATCAGCCAGCCGGCCCGGTTATAGGCATACAGCGTACCGAAGCGCTCTTCGTCCGTCTCGCCGCTTAACCACCCGCGGGCATCGATCATTTTGACGACTCTGCCTTCCTCGTCATACAAGAAGCGCTTGATGACATGGCCCTCCGGATCGGTAATCTGAACGAGGCGGTTCATCGCATCGTAGACATACTCGGTGCCCGGACCGTCATCGGTCTCGGGATTATACCGTTCCGGATCGATCGTCTTGATGATATTGCCGACAGCATCATACTTCGTGCGGGCGATGCTGCCGTCCGGGAACAAGCTTCGTATGCGGCGGTTCCGGTGATCGTATTCATATTCGACCCCGGCCCCGTCATCCTCCGCCCGGCTATATTCGTTCGGATGGACGGCCTTCACCAGATTGTCATGGATATCGTACATGACCCGCTGCTCGTTCTGCATCGGATCCGTCGTCCGAATGAGGCGGTCCATGAAGTCGTAGCGATATTCCGTCCCGATGCCGCTGCCCAAGCGCTCCACATATTCGTTCGGCAGCACTTTTTTGATCAAATTGCCCATCGGATCATAGAACAGCACCGTCGTGTTGCCGGCCGCATCGATGATGCGCGTCCGCTGGTTCAGCACATTGTAGGCAATCTCCACCGTGCCGTAGGAGGTCGTAATGCTCGTCATCCGGGCCGCGGCGTCATAGCCATACTTGAACTGCTGGCCTTCCGCATCCTGTACGAAGGTCGGCGCATCTGTATGCTTGACCTCATGCCGGAACGTTGTCGCTTGGCCCATCGGATCGATGCGGCGGATCAGCCGTCCGAATTCATCATACTCATAAGCGGTGACGGATTCGTTCGTGTCGTCGATCCGCACCCGTTCCTCCAGCAGATTCCCCCGGGTATCGTAGGCGTAACGAGTCTCGCTCCCACCGGTCGTCGCCATGCGAATCCGGTTCCCGTCTTCGTCGTACTGGTGCTCCACCTTCGTGCCATCAGGCCGAATCTCCTCCAGCAACTGGCCATAGGCATCGTACACCCAGCGCGTGACGGTGCCGTTGGCGGCCGTATGGCTGTCCTTTTTCTGCCAGATATCGTAGGTGTAGGCTTCCTGCGTGCCGTCATCGTAGTGCGCTTCCGTAACCAAATAATCGCGGTTGTATTTGTACGTCTCCACGACTCCGGTGGCATGAAACGTAAAGGTCGTCATCCTGGCCCGCTCGTCGTAGACGATATCCGCGACATGGCCCTCGCCGTCATACTGGCGAATGACCCGATCGGCGCTGTCGTACTCATTGCGCACATAGGTATGGCCATTCTGATCGGTAATCGAAGTGAGACGCCCTTCGCTATCATAGGCGTACGTGACCTCGCCCTTGTTCGGGTAGGTGACCCCGGCCAGCAGATCGCCCGCATACCGGTATTCGACCATGCGCCCGATGTTGTCTGTGATCGCGGCGAGCTTGCCGTTCCTCCAGGTAAAAGCAAGCTCCTTGCCGCCTTGCGTCGTCAACGAGCGCAGGCCTTCCTCGTCATATTCCAGCTCCGTGCGGTTGCCGTTGCCGTCGCTGAACGAGACCAGCCGTCCGGTGGACCCGTCATAGACATACGTGTATCGTTGATGCTTGACGACATATCTCCCTCGGCGCGGCTCCTCGACTAACCGGTAATCGAGCGCTCCCGACCGTTCATTGCGCCATTCGCCATCCTGGAGGATGAAGCTCTCATAGTGGCCGTCCATACAGATAAGGAAGGCGCGATCCTCTACTCGGGTCAGCGAGCTCTCCAGCGAACTAAGCCAGCCTTTGCCCAGCATGCCCACGAACGGGTTCTGCGAATTGAAGCTGCGCGTCAGCTCCAGCGTATCACCGATATCATGCACGACCAGATCAGTCGCTTGCAGATAGAACCGGCCTTTGGCGACATCAATCGGGTCTAACCTCGTCACCAGATTTCCGACATTGCTCACGAGGGATTTTTTCAACTGGTCGAAAAAAGTATCCTTGTCGATGGTCCCGTTCTGCAGAAGCTGGATCGCGGAACCTCCAGCCATATCCCCGGTGACGGACGCGCCGTAGCGGCCGATCCGGCTTTTTCCTCCCATGAAGGAGAACGCCGCGCCGAATACGCTGCTTACCGCATTGTTCAGGAAATTCACATCGCCGGAATTGGTGATATCGAGCACGCTTGAAGCAACGAAGCTTGCACTATATCTGCCGCCGAACTGGGTGAGCGGACCGGCCCCGCACGGAACGCCCTTCAACACGCCGGCCGAGAGCGTTCCGGCCAAGGCCCCGTTATAGAAGCTCTTCAAATAATGCCCGGCCATTGCTTTCCAACTGAAGGTGCCGTCCAATGGCTGGTATGGATCAAATATCGCCGTTATCCCCGCACTCATCGTCCCGCCGGTCACACCGCCGGCCAACAAAGTCGTGCCCCCGGCCAAGAAGCCTCCGCCCAGCACGGAAATGGTGACCGAGCCGTATTTGACGATATTGTACAGTTCCTCGTCGCCGCCGAGCACCGTATCCCGCATGAAGTTATAGGATTGGCTCAGATCGCCGACCTGAGCCTTGGCGAAATCCTCCCGGCCCTCCGCGATCTCGCTCGCGCCCACGATGGCCGAGACGGTGCCGGCGGCGCCGACGATTAGCGGCAGTGCGGCGCCTCCGGTCGCAACCGTCGCGACCGCTACCGCGACGACGCCGACCACCAAGGCGATGGCGCCGAACCCGAACTTGCTCTTCGCCGCCTCCGCCTTGGCAATGCACGCCTCGCGATAGGCCAGCGCCTGAGCGTTGACCTCTTCCATCAGCTTGGCGTCCTCGGCCAGCTGAGCGCTGTCGTCGAAGGTCTCGGCAGGCGGTTCGCCGGGCTCGCCCAGATAGATAATCTTCGCTCCTTGAACATAAGTCGAATCCTGGATCGCGATCGCATGCGCCGGATCGACGTATTCCCCCGGACTCCGGCTGATGAACACATCTTCCCCCGCCGAGATTGAGATTCGCTTCGGCACGGCCGCAGCCGCCTCCGACGCAGCGCTCTCGCTGACCCCGAGCGCCACAGCATTTGCGGCGCTGAGGTACAGATCGGTATCCGCAGCGATCTCCACGGTGCCGTCTCCGGACAAACGCACTTTGATGCTGCCCTCGTCATTGGCGCTGAAGACGACATCCTGTCCGGTCAGCTTCATTTCCTTGCCCGTATCATTCGTTAAGGAGCGCACCTTCGGATCGGACTGCTTATGCCCGTACTTGCTCGCCTCGCCTCCCTTTCTCACCGAGCCGATCGCAATGGCTTCTCTCTCATTCACCGTCGGGAAATGCAGCTTGACGCCCGAGCCCGGCTTCGGCATCAGGTACGAGATCTGATTGTCTATCCCCGTCGAATAAGGGAACCAGCATGTATCGCCCTTCGCCTGGGCGGAATCGATGGCAAGCTGCACCCGAATGCGGTTGCGCGAGATGTCCGTAATCGTCCCGTCCAGCGACAAGCCTTGAACCCGCCGATTGGACTGATAGCCTTGTCTGACGCCATCGGCGGTGCAGAATGTATACGTGTGGCGCAGAAGGCCGTCCCGCACGGCTGATGTGGCGGCGCGGATAACGAACGGCCTCCGGGCGAAGCTGACGCGTCCCCCTAACGGAAGCCAGAGCGGCGTGTCGATCTCGAAGCTGATGAAGTCGGTCTCCTGCAGCTCCGGATTCTCGTTCGTCCGCGCCAGCAGGCTGCGGCGGAAGTCGTTCCGGATGACATATTGCGCATCGCTAACCTCAACCGGTTCCCGATCCGCAGATACGCCGAGCGAGAAGCGAGCGCTTCCCGAAGCCGCATCCGGCACCACGACAGCGCCGAAATGCGAAGCCAGCCGCTTGATGAACTGCCAATCGGTCTCATCATACTGCATAATCAGCCCGCCAATCCGGGCGTGATTCGTCGCATGATCCTGCATATTGGCATGCGGATAGTCCTGCAGCACCTGCTCAATCACATCGGCATAGGTCATATCGACCCGTTGGAAAGAGCGCCGCTTGCGCTCGATGTCCATCGCCCACGTATAGGAACAGGCTTCAGCCTGCAGCGTATACACACCGCGCACACACTGGATATCCAGCTGGCGGATCGAGCCGTGGAACAACACTTCCCCTTGCCGGCTCCCGCTGTCCGGTTCACCGCTGTCCTCCAGCTCCCGGTAGACGATGATCGGCGAGCCGTACCCGAGTTCATGAATATAACTGTCCTTCTTCTCTTCCGGGATGATGGCGCTAAACTGAAGCTGGATATGTTCATTGACCTCTCTCGTTAAGACAAGCCCGGTCAGGCGTTGAAGCTCAACCGGGAGTTCGAGGATTACTCCCCCGTACCGAATCCTCATCCTCTTCCCCCTCCTCGAGGTTCTATTCCCTTTGCCCGTCGTGCACGATCGTGATGAGGCCCCCGTATGCGCAAGTAATCCATCCGTCGCTCAGCAGCGCGGGCGCACCCTCGACCAACACGTTCTCCTTGCCCGACTGCCAGAGCATCCCCGGCGTCACATTGGGTACGCACATCGCTACGCATACGGGCGCCGGGACCTCTTCCGGCGGTGGAGCCTCCTTCTTGATGAACAGGCTGGCGAACCACCCGGCCTCCTCCTGCTTCGGCATCGGCGGCAGCGCGTCGATGACGGCCTGCACCGCAGGATTCTGCGTGCTCTGATATAGTCCGAACGGCCGGATATTGACCATCGGCACCTGATCCTCCACATTCAATTGCGGCTGATCATGGATGTAATCCCCGTGGCTCGCCGGGATAATGAGCCGAGCGGGGCGCGTTCCCTGGCTGCAGGCGCAGAAGGCGCCGTGCACCACATATTTCGGCTCGGCTTGACCCTCGCCGCCTCCGCCGTCCGCAATCATTTCATGCATGTCTATTCCTCCTTACCTTTCCATCTATTGAACGTTCCGGTTATCAATCACTAGCACACCGATCCTTCTTTGAATGCGCCCGGTTGGAATGCATCCGCTTGGCATACGTCCGAATCTCCGCGATCATGCTCCACCTTCTCCAGCCGAATCCCCAGCAGCTCCCTTCGCAGGAGGCTCTCGGCCACATCGAGAGGGATAAAAACATGCTTCTCCAGCAAGCCTTGAACACGGAAAATGGCATGTCCGGCAGCCTTCGCCTGATCGATGACGATGCGTTTGACCGCGCCCGTCTTCTGGAACTCCGTCCGCTCCGACAAGCAGTCGACCCGCGGAAGCAGCAGGAGCCAATATACCTTCTGCATGCTGTGCTTCGGATCTGACAGGATGGCGCATTTGAACACCAGCTTCGGATCATGCAGCTCCAGCACTCTTTTGACCTCATCCGCCACCAGCACGACCGGCTTGCCGATATAATCGGGGTAGACGCTGTCGGCCTGGCCCTCGACGAATACGATGGTAATGTCCTGAATATCGTCCGCCTGATCCGGCGTCACCTCGATGATTTTATTCGTCGACTTCAAGCCGGCGAAGCGGAATTGTTGATCCGCGCTCTCATCCTGCGCAATGATGAAATAGTCCATATGACCTCCCGCTCCCTATCCATTGATCATTCCTGATCACTCGTATGCCCCCGCCTCATCACACGGCATCAGGCCCGGCACCCTTCCACAATCACGATGCCCGCGAGCTGCCGCTCGCTCAAATCGAGATGCCTCACATCCTCGGCCGCAAATACCGCGCCTTCCAGTCCCGCATCGGTGAAGCATGCCTGCCTTAAAGCCGCGCCCCGGAAATCCGCCCCCCGCAGATCGGCCCCGCGGAGGCTCGCATGCTCCAGATTGGCATCCTGGAAGCTCGTCTCCATGAAGGGCGGAATATGAAGCTCCTCCGGCGCCGGGAAGGACAGTCCTCCCTGAATATGCTCCAGGCTCGCGTTCCGCAGGTTCGCCTCCTTGAAGCTCGCCCCATGCACGATGCTGCGGTTCATATCGACTCCTTCCAGATTGGCCCCGCGGAAGTCCGAGCCGATGAACGCGCAACCCCAGATGGCATTGCCGGCCAGCGTGCTTGCGGACAGATTGGCGTAGCTGAAGTTGAGCAAGGAGAAATACATCCCGCTCAGATCCGTCCCGCTGAATACTTCATAGACATATTCGTTCCGCTGGCCCGCGGAGAGCATCTCCCGCAGCTCGCGGCTGTCCCTCTCCCGGACCTCATAGCGATAGACCAACTCGCTCCGGTCCTTGTACTCGCCGACCATGATGTACAGCTCGTCTTCCTTGTCGATGGCGGCGAACTCGTCACTGCGAACCGCCTCCCTTATCGCATGGCGGGCCAGCTTGACGAGGTAGGCCGTATACCAGACGGCCTCGCTTCGCATGACCGCCTCCACATCGGCCGGCAGCACCTTGCCGACGTACCTTTTACCCTGCTCCGCAATAGCGCGCCTGAACTCGTCCAGGCGGCCGAACGCCCAACCCGCGTCATATTCGGCGGAACAGTCCGCGGCATCCGCATACCACTGCCTGTCATACGCATCAATCCGGCAGCAGTGATCGCCGCTCAAGAGGCGGCTCCGCAGCGCCGAGTAATGAATGTATTTGATTTTTCCTTTGCGCTTCTCGTCCTGCATGTGCCGAATGTGACGGCATAGTTGCTTGAACGACGCGATGAATTCCGCCGCCAGCCTGTCTCGGTCCCTCATCACGATCTGATGCAGCGCATGCATTTGCTCCCACCGGTTCGTGGCAACGGCCGTATCCATCCAATGCCGCAGCGCCTCATCTCTTGTCACGTCGAATCTCCCTTTCTGCGCGGAGCGCCTTAGTGCACACTAGTTCGTAAGTACTTTGTTCCCCTTCAACTCCGCGTCTCCCCCGCTGTTGAGCACGATCTTGCCGCCTTTCTGGCTCTCGATCGCGATCTCTTCGCTTGCGGTCATCATCAGCGTCTTGTCCGCCCGGATGGTCACGTTCTCCTTCGAGGTCAGCGAGACCTCGTTCTGCCCGGCAATCGTAATCGAGCCGTCCTGGGCAAGCCGAATCGTCGCCTGGCCGTTACTCGCGGAAATCAACACATGACCGGGGGCCAGCGTGACCTCCATACCCGAAGAGTTGCGGAAATACCGGACATTCGGATCGCCCATCCGATCCTGCGAGCCCCCGCCCGCAGATCCGCCGCCGGATATTGCTCCTTGTCCAGCCTGAGGTCCGCCTCCTGCCGGCTCTCCCGCATACGAGTTGACCGAGCTGATGGCGAACGCCTCCTCCTCCCGCTCGCTCGGGAACGTCACCCGGACGCTATCGCCTGCCTCGGGCATGCAATACCAGCCGCTGCCGTCCGCGGAGGCATAGACGGTGGAATACGGGAACCAGCAGGCCTTGCCGGCATCCTGCTCCTTGTCGATATCAAGCCGCACCTTCACCTTGTCGCGGTTAATGGCCAGCACCGTGCCGCCTATCGATGCGCCGCGGATCGCGTCATTGTACGGCGATTGCCGGTTCAAGCCTTTGCGGGTCGTAACCGTGTAGGTGTGCGTGACGCTTCCCCGTTCCATCGTGGACACGGCCTTGCCGACATAGAGCCGCGCCCCTTGGAAATCAACGGCATCGCCCAGATGCAGCCATTGATCCGTCGTAAGCTCATAGAAAATAAAATCGCTCTCCATCGCATTCCTGCGGACATTTTTATGGTAGCTCATATAGTCAGCCAGCTTTTTCGTAATGACATAGTTGGAAGGAGACAGCTTCTTGACCGCCCCGGTATCCGGCAGACCAAAGCTGAATTTGATGTCCTTGAAGTTCTCGGCCGGCACGACCACCGTATCAAGACGGGAGGCCAATCTTTTCAGCAAGGCCCAGTCCGTTTCCTTGTACTGCACGACCAAGGCCCCGAGGGGGGGATTTTGTTCCGACGTATAGTTCACGTCGTAATTCGAGTAACCGCCGCCCAGATGGCGGACGAGCTGGTTGTAGGTCATCGTAGCATCCTGGAACGACCGGTTCTTCACGCGGATATCGAGCATGACCGTGCTTGTGAGCGCTTCCGCATAGACGGAATAGACATCCCGCGACTTCTCGATCCGCATCTCCGACAAAATACCGGAGAACAAAACCCGCTCCTCGCCCTGCTCCGTGATCTGCACGACTTGAACCGGCGTCTGCTCATTCATGGCGAACAGATCATTGTCCTTATGATCCTCCGGCATTCGGCCCGTGAACGTGAGCTTCCCATGCTCGTTCACCTCTTGCACGATAGACATGTCCAACAGCTGCATATGGGGAAAAGGGGCAATTCTCACATTTTGATAAGATAATTGCGCTACGCTCATCTACGCGCCACCTCCATCGAATCGATCATTTCCTGGGCAATGCAGGACCACAGCTTGCTGTCCTTCCCATTGCAATTGATGTTCCCGATAAGCCGCTTGCGCCCCGCATCCGCGAAAAACAAAAAGTTAAACACCTTCCCGTGCGCCACCGGGTTCAAAAATGCGCAGTAGTGAATCGGCCGTCCGTTCACCTCCTTCACGCCATCCTCCACCCATTCGGTATTCAGCTCCATGCTCTTCATATTGCGAATCATCTCGCTCTTCATCGCTGTCATATCGATGGGCTGCCCGGGATGATCCGTGTACTGCAAGAGGATATTGACGGCATGGGCTTCGTTCCGGTACACCTTCTGCTGCTCGGTATCAAGCGCGCAGACGAGGAACTCCCCGGGGAACAAGAAACGAATACCCGGTTGAAAAAAGCTTGCCGGCTGAAATTCGACGGAAGTGCCCGCGATGTCGATGCGGCCGCTCCGCATTCCTTCCCGGATCTCCCGCCGCCACTGCGCTTCCCGCTCCTCACGGGCCGCATGCCGTTCGGCTTGCGCCTCGCGATCCTCGTCCTCCTGGGCCTCCTGACTGCGGCTCTTCTGCTGCTCCAGCCTTTTCTTGGCCTGCTCCAGCTCAATAATCTTCTTATCCAGATGCGTCATCGCCTGACTCCTCCTTGAATCGTCGCCAGATTTTTATGCTCGTCCCGCCAACTTCCCATTCTTCGATAAACTTGAATAAATATCCATTGAAGGTTACTAATGATATCGGCACATTTGGCCAAGTTTTTCAGTTTTTGTATCTAATCAAGCGGCGGACAGGAACAAAAAAAGATGACTCCCGATTCACTCGGAAGCCATCTGCTGGCACGGGCGGCGGCGCATGCCGCCCTGCCTGGGGCACATTCATGCCGCCTCATGTATAATGGTGGATGAGAACGAACGATTGACAATGATTCCATACTTGGAGGCAGTTCATTTGAAAAACTTACTTGTTACCGGTTACCGCGCTCATGAGCTCGGCATTTATAATAACAAGCATCAAGGCATCCATTACATTCGCAAAGCGATCGCAGCCCGGCTGATCCCCCTGCTGGAGGAAGGGCTCGAATGGGTCATCACCCCAGGCCAATACGGGGTCGATCTGTGGGCTTGCGAAGCCGCGCTCGCGCTGAAGGCGCAATATCCGCATCTGAAATGCTCGATCATTACGGCCTACAGCCAGCAGGCGGACCAATGGAATGAAGAGAAAAAAGCATTCTTCGAGCAGCTTATACAGCAGGTCGATTATTACGGCGCAGTCAGCAACGGCCCTTACATCGGAAAATGGCAGTTCGTCGCCAGAGACGATCTGTTGTTCCGCAAGACCGACGGCATTCTTCTCGTCTACGATGAAGACGCCGGGGAAGCGAGCCCCCGCTTCGTCCAGGAGCGCGCGCTGCAGAAGCAGGCCCAGGACGGTTATATGTACCTGCGCATCGGGGCCGAAGAGATCCAGGCAATCGCGGAGGAAGAGCATCTCGACGCCTTCGGCGGATGCTGAAGCCTGGCTGCAAAGTGCGCACTGGCTTGAAAGCAGTCAGGCCGCCATCCAGACCAAGCTAGAGCGTCTGCCTTTTGTGGAACTCCCTCAGCACGATCGGCTCCTCGTCAAAGAAACGGACAAGCTCTTGAATCCGGGAAATCGTACTCCAGCTGAAATGATGCTCAATCTGCTCGACTTCCTGATGGATCTGTTCCTCCGGAACACCAATCTGCCGCAAAAACCTCTCCAGCAATTGATGCCGGTTGAACAATTGTTGCCCCACCTGGAACCCTTTATCGGTCAAGCAGATTCTCCCGTATTTCTCGTACTGTACATATCCCGATTTCCCCAGCTTCTGCGCCATTTTGGAAGCGGAGGAATCATGAATGGACAGCGCTTGCGCGATATCCGATACTCTTGTGAACCCTTTGGCTCTGGTCAATAGGTAGATCTGTTCGAGGTAATCCCCCATACCCGGGGTTCGCATGCCCTCCCCCCTTTTCTGAATCGCGATCAGGCTCGTTGCCTACCGGCAGTTCATGCTTCAAGCGCGCTCCTCTCGGGTGAGTAACGGAAACGCACTCGGTTCGTCCTGCTATGATTTGCTTAATTCGCTATGCATAAGTTCAAGATTATATTCCAAATATTTGATATACGTATCGACTTCTTCTCCCCGCTGCCCGATTTCATCAGAGTAGATCCGCTTCTCGGCGATGCGGACGCCTGTCTCGTTCGAGACGGTCTCCATTGGACGCGGGTCCACATTGGATTCAATAAAGAGGACCGGCACTTTATGATCCTTAATAAATTCAACCAGCGATTTAATCTGGGTTGGCGAGCCGTTCTCTTCCGTATCAATCTCCCAAATATACGCTTCCTTCAGTCCATAATGCGTCGTCATATATTGGAATGCGCGTTCGCTCGTAACGAGGATGCGGTTCTCTTCCGGGATGGAATTGATTTTTTCTTCATATTCCTTATCAATCTCTTTGAGCTTGGTGATATATTCGTCTGCCCGCTTCTCGTAATTCTCTTTGCGTGCAGGGTCCTTCTTCATGAGAGCATCCCGCATATCCTCCGCCATCTTGATGCCGACGGCAGGGTCGATGAATGCGTGCGGGTTAATCTCTTCCTCATGGCCGTCTTTACCACCGATATACATCGGTTCTACGCGTTCCGTCAGGTTGAACACATTCTCCTCTTTTTGGCCGACGGACTCGATCATTTTGAAGAACCAGCCGCTTTTGCCGCCCTCTAGATTCAAGCCATTATAGAAAAGGACATCCGCATCCGTCGCTTTTTTAATATCCTCCGGCAATGGTTCATACTCATGCGGATCCGTGCCCGTTGGCACCAGGTTGTGAACCTCGACATCTTCGCCGCCGATTTCCCGGGCGAAATCCTCAAGAATCGTGAAGGAAGTAACGACCTTAAGCGGTCCTTCCGCCCCTGACTCGGAAGCTGAATCCGAAGAGGCGGGGACATCCCCCGATTTGCCCGAATTCGCTTGCCCGCACGCGGCCAGCACTAGCAGGGCTGCCATCGCTGACAGCAGCATGAATTTTTGTAACATTTTCATTTTCCTGAACTCCTTTTTGTTATCATGATTTATCCTTATCCCGTTATTACTTCCCGACGGCCATTCTTCGCTTGTTCATCTTCAGCATGCGCCGAATCACTCCTTGCTTCGGAGAGAACAGGAACGCCAGCACAAAGATGGACGTCGTCGCCAAGGCAATAACCGGGCCGGAAGGCAGGTTGTAGAGAAAGCTGACATACAAGCCGATCATCGAAGACAAGGCGCCGAAGAACATCGCGAGTCCAATCATCGTGGACAATCTGTTCGTGAGCAAGTACGCGGTGGACGCCGGCGTAATCAGCATCGAGACAACCAGAATGACGCCAACCGTCTGCAGGGACGCTACCGTGACGAGTGTCAGCAGAATCATAATCGAATAGTGGATAAGGCGCGTCTTCAATCCGTAAGCCGCGGCCATCGTCTCATCGAAGCTCGAGACCAGCAGTTCTTTGTAGAAGAGCAGGACCGCCAGCAGCACGATGCCTCCGACGGCAACGGTCAGCCACATATCCGATGCCCGCACCGACAGAACATTCCCGAACAAAATTTGCGTCAAGTCGGTGGCGCTCTTGGCGCTCGTAATTAGAATGATGCCTAGAGCAAAGGCGGCGGAGAACACCAGCCCGATGGAAGAATCGCTCTTGACGCGGCTGTTCTGATTGATGACTCCGATCCCAACCGCCGTCAATATCCCCGAAACGACCGCCCCATAGAAGTAATTGATCCCCAGCATATAGGAGATGGCCACACCCGGCAGAACAGCGTGAGAGATTGCGTCCCCCATGAGCGCCATCCCGCGCAATACGATAAAGCAGCCGATAACGCCGCAAATAATACCCACAATAATCGAAGTGACAAAAGCTCGCTGCAAAAACTCATAGGCCATTAAATCTCGGATGAATTCCATCACATTCCAACCCCCAATTTCCCTATCATCGTAAACGGCGTCTGATAGGCTTCCTGCATCAATTCCGGGCGGAAGACGTGATCGACAGGCCCGCAGCCAATCAATTCCTTATTCATTAGGATCAGATTGTCGAAATAGCTCTCCACCTTGCTCAAATCGTGGTGGACGACGAACACCGTCTTCCCTTCATCCCGCAGCGTCTTCAAAATATCAATGATGACATTCTCGCTGGCGACATCAATCCCGACGAACGGCTCGTCAAGGAAGAAATACTCTGCCTTCTGGGCAAGCGCTCGCGCCAGGAACACCCGCTGCTGCTGGCCGCCGGACAGCTCGCCGATCTGATTGTTTTTGAATTTCTCCATGCCTACCTGGCGGAGACATTCGAGCGCCCATTCTTTATCTTGCTTTGTGGGCCGCCGGAATAGACCGAGGGTCGGAAACGTTCCTAGCAGCACCGTATCCTTCACGATAATGGGGAAGTCCCAATCGATATTAGAGCGTTGCGGCACATAGGCAATTTTTTGGCGCATCGAGGTGAGCGGTTCTCCCCCGAGCGTAATCTCGCCGCCGTCGCGGGGAATGAGATTAAGCATGGCCTTCATCAACGTCGACTTGCCCGCCCCATTCGGTCCGAGGATGCCGATAAGCTTGCCGGTCTGCATCGAGAAGCTGACATCCTTGATGACCTCTTTTCCGTAATACGATATGTGTAAATTATTAACATCTATAGATTGACGCATGTTTTCCCCTCCCCCATAAAATATGTTTTTATGCAAAAATGTTTACCCAGGGAAACTTATTTATTATCTTAGACCATCTCGTAGGAAAAGTAAAGACTGGTTATTGTTTTTTGGAGGGAAAGAGTTTTGTAAAAAAAGAGAAAAACCATTCGGCTGCAAGTGCAGCAGACATAGCAAAAGAACCCGGCACTGGAGTTCCAGCACCGGGTTCGTGTTCGAATAAGCCGCGTACTTATAATCGAATGTATCCGCGATTCCAAGGTCAGTAACCATAATCACATATTGCAGTCCATACACATTCCCAAAGTTCAAGTAAATCCTTTCCTTCTGAGACAGGGCGTTCGGGGTTATCCTCCCTTTTCATTTTAATCTTGGAATAAATCCGGAGTACTCGTTCCCTCTCTTCTGTATCATATATTCTAAAGCTTGAATCTCTAGAGGACTCCCCCATAATCGATTTACTAAGGAAGAGATATTCGATCTCTTCTTCGTTAACATTCTCTTTAACGAATTCATTAAATGAAATAACTTTGGCCGTATGATTTAGCTTGGGAATATACAGTGCACCAATGATGAACACAACGACAAGAAGAAGTGTGACTTTCCCGTTTTTTTCCGGATACTCAAAGTCACCCTCCCTTTCATTGGTTTATTGAGAAGCTTGCGATTTATGTTTTTTGAACATGATCAATTTAACCACCAAATATACGATAACAGCTACGACGAGCACGGTAAGTAGGGTATTCATTTTTACCAGTTGTCTCGTTAACTGGCCCAACTGCGCTTCTACTCTCCACAGTGATTCCCCGGTTCGATCCGCGACATCCCCAATACTGGAACGTATGCCATTAAAATATTGTGTCAGTTCCGAAAAATCCACTTTTTGCCTTCCCTCCATTCTGTCTCACCTCCTTAGAAATATTATAGCCTCTCGGTTAAAGTCTATTATTTCATCTCAAACAATGAGGGGCGAACTGCCTATCTTACCGAGAATGAGGTCATTCGTTTGTTTCCTGCCACAAGGCTCTTAGGGTATATCAGTTGAAGCTGAATCCTACATTCTCTCCCCATCTATACTATGCTCGAACATGATGTTATTTGCACCATAATCGACCTGAATTTCAGGCGTTTGAGGAAGATGGTACAAGACATTTTTACCATTATCAAGGATGACATGAATATTTGTTCTATCTATCTCAAAATGGTCCGATGGAGGAAATCATGAAGAGATCGCCGCAAGTGGAGATGTCCCACCACGTGCCGTGGTTAGATCTGTACCCCTTCGCGTCTTTCAAGAACGTTCTACAAATAACCCCCGGCTAGTTTACTCCCAACATTTCCTATGATATCATATTTTTGATATAAAATATTATTTATTAGGAGGTTGTTCCTGTGAAGAAACTAAGGTTTTTTTCCGTACTTTCCCTCGTTGTTTGTCTCTCTCTTCTGCTAAGTATCCCTATTACCTCAGCACAACCAAATTCTTCTGAACAAAAAATTAAGCTCAAGTTCACCTATGTGACAATCCCTAACAACAGCGAAGTATATACAGTGAGAAGTGAAGATACACTATCCGCAAAAGTTGAGGTATACGATAAAAACACAAATGATTTAATTACCACTCATGGAGAGGAAATAGAAAAAGACACAAGATTTTCTGTTCCTTCTCTCTTTTCCGGTTTTTCCTCCCAAGGCGATCACTACATAGTTACTAGGTACGAAGAACGGGAAGACGGACCCGCTGTAACAAGATTGACAGTAAAAATGAACGTATATAGCTCGGGTAGTTTCCGGCAAATAGACAAGATTGAAAGCGCTACGATGGCTGTAATTAGCAGTGGCGGTTTTACTTTAAAAGATAAAGATGTTGTAGCTATTCCATCCACAGGAGATTTTCCTGCCACTGCGATTCGAGCTCATGGAACCGGAACAATCACATATCAAAAAAACTATAATGAACAGGGAAGTGGAGGCTTCAGTGCCAGTGTATTCCAACTCGCTGGTTTTCAAGTAACATACAGCCAAGGTAATTCAGAAGAATATTATGCACGAAAACCAATAGATATTAGATTGAACTATAGCCTATACTAATGCAAGAAAACCCGATGCTGGCCTCTGCTAACATCGGGTTTTCTTATTGTTTGCTATACCATCACTTTACAAATATCATTCGTGAATTGCAACGGATCGGCAATCGGCATCCCTTCGATCAGCAAGGCCTGATTGTACAGCAGGTTCGTGTACAGGCCTAGTTTCTCGCAGTCGTTCGTGAGGGCGTCCTGCAACGACTGGAATACGTCATGGTTGATGTTGATTTCCAGCACCTTGTCCGCCTGAACATCCTGGCTGTTTCGAAAATTCAGGTCAATATGTTAATGAGATGGTTATACATTGAATAATAATCATTTTAAGGAGGTGGAAAAATGTTAGAAAATATCCCAAAAATGATTGCCATCGTGATATATATGGTGACTATGCTAGGTATAGGGTGGTATGCTTTCCGCAAAACGACAAACTTGACGGACTATATGTTAGGGGGACGTTCCTTAGGGCCTGCTGTAACTGCTTTAAGTGCTGGCGCTTCCGATATGAGCGGATGGCTGTTAATGGGGCTTCCGGGAGGGATTTACCTAACGGGACTGTCAAATACCTGGATTGCCATTGGCTTATCGGTTGGCGCCTATCTTAACTGGCTATTTGTTGCCCCACGTTTGCGCACA
Source organism: Paenibacillus thiaminolyticus (assembly GCF_003591545.1). Taxonomy (GTDB): domain Bacteria; phylum Bacillota; class Bacilli; order Paenibacillales; family Paenibacillaceae; genus Paenibacillus_B; species Paenibacillus_B thiaminolyticus_A. Next base: position 37,183 of record NZ_QYZD01000003.1, on the reverse strand, counting down.
TACACGGAAGTTTCCGGGAATTCCATTACCATTCCGTCGTTTTTGGAAAATCGATTTAAGGATAGCACCAAGCTTCTGCGGATCGTTTCCTCCATTGTTATCCTTATTTTCTTTACATTCTATATTTCCTCAGGTATGGTGGCAGGAGCCGTCTTTTTTGAAAACTCCTTCTCCCTTCCTTACCTAGCGGGGCTGCTCCTCGTTTCCGGAGTGGTTGTTGCCTATACATTGTTTGGGGGCTTTCTTGCTGTCAGTTGGACGGACTTTGTCCAAGGGCTTATCATGCTGCTTGCCCTTATCCTTGTACCGTTGTTAGCGATGAGCGAGACGGGTGGGTTTGCCAACACAGTTGATACAATCAGATCCATAGATCCGTCCCTCCTGGATTTATTTACCGGCATTACTGGGCTCGGTATTATCTCCGCAGTTGCCTGGGGACTTGGCTATGTTGGACAACCACATATTATCGTCCGCTTTATGGCTATCCGCTCTGTACAGGAGACCAAAACTGCGCGACGTATTGGTATGGGCTGGATGGTTGCCTCATTACTTGGCGCTTCATTAACAGCATTGGTTGGTCTTGCTTTTTTTACACAAACAGATTATACATTGTCTAATCCAGAAGCTGTCTTCATTCAACTTGGACAAATTTTATTCCATCCGTTTATTGCCGGACTTGTCCTTGCTGCTGTATTGGCTGCAATAATGAGCACGGTTTCTTCTCAGCTCATCGTAACCTCTAGTGCATTAACAGAAGATTTATATAAGCTGATTCTGCGTAAAAATGCCTCGGATAAAGAACTTGTGTTCTTTGGAAGAATGGCTGTTCTAACGATTTCAGTCATCGCCTGCCTGCTCGCGTTGGGCGGTGAAAATAAAACCATTTTAGGTCTCGTCGCATATGCCTGGGCCGGTTTTGGCGCTTCCTTTGGCCCCGTTATCGTGTTAAGCCTGTACTGGAGAAAAATGACCAATTGGGGTGCCATTGCCGGAATGTTAGCAGGTGCAACAACAGTGATTATTTGGAAGAACATTGACTTGCAAATTACTAAGGATATATACGAAATCATTCCCGGATTTATCGTCAACCTTATCGTCAGTATTGTCATAAGCCTGTTTACCTATCAACGGGACGAAGCTATCGAAAAAGAGTTTGATACCAGCTTGAAACTGTTACATACAAATGTAGAAGAAGCATGATCAATTGCGGGTAGGGGGAGATTCCCCCCACCTCTGTATTAACATCACCGTATGTGAAAACGATCCTAGATGGAGCAAGCCAGTCCCCGTTCGGGAAGTTCACCCTAAAGATGACGCCCATGCTGGGCGTACGTAAAAAACCCGACACCGGCTAACGCCAGCATCGGGTTCTCTCCTTGCCCTCAACTATACCATTACTTTGCAAATATCATTCGTGAATTGTACCGGATCGCCAATCGGCAGCCCTTCGATAAGCAAGGCCTGATTGTACAGCAGGTTCGTGTACAAGCCCAGCTTCTCGCGGTCGTTCGCCAACGCGTCCTGCAGTGACTGGAACACGTCATGGTTGACGTTGATTTCCAGCACCTTGTCCGCCTGAACATCCTGGCTGTTCGGCATCGCCTTCAAAATTTTCTCCATCTCGATGGACAGTTCGCCTTCGCTCGAGAGGCAGACTGGATGGGACTTCAACCGCTTCGATGCCTTCACGTTCTTGACCTTGTCCTTCAAAATCTCTTTCATCGCATCGAACAGCTCTTGATTGTCCTTATTCTCCGTGTCGGATTCCTTCTCGCTCTCGTCCCCGTCGATGCCGAGATCGCCACTGGAGACCGATTTGAATTCCTTCTCCTTGTAGCTCATGATCATCTTGATCGCGAACTCGTCGATATCATCGGTGAAGTACAAAATCTCATAGCCCTTGTCAGCCACCAGCTCCGTCTGCGGCAGCTTCTCGATCCGGTCGATCGAGTCACCGGACGCATAGTAGATATACTTCTGATCTTCCGGCATGCGGGAGATATACTCGTCCAGGCTGACGAGCTTTTTCTCCTTCGAGGAGTGGAACAGGAGCAGGTCCTGCAGCACTTCCTTGTTCATGCCGTAATCGCTGTAGACGCCGTATTTCATTTGACGGCCGAACGATTCATAGAATTGCTCGTACTTCTCCCGATCCTCCTTCATCAGGCGCTGCAGCTCGCTCTTGATCTTGCTCTTGATATTTTTGGCGATCAGGCTGAGCTGACGGTCATGCTGCAGCATCTCGCGGGAAATATTGAGCGACAGATCCTCGGAGTCGACCATCCCTTTGACGAAGCTGAAATAATCCGGCAGGAGATCGGCGCATTTGTCCATGATGAGGACGCCGTTGGAATACAGCTCCAGCCCTTTCTCGTATTCCTTCGTATAATAATCGAACGGCGTCTTCTCCGGAATGAAGAGAATCGCATTGTAGACGACAGCGCCGTCCGCTTTGATATGGACATGGGTGATCGGCTTGTCGAAGCCGTACCGCTTCTCGGCATAGAAGTTCTCGTAATCTTCCGCGGTAAGCTCGTTTTTATTTTTGCGCCAGATCGGAACCATGCTGTTGACGGTCTGCTCTTCCGTATATTCTTCGAATTCATTGTCGGCGTCTTCCTTCGGCCGATGGCCCTTCACATCCATCTTAATCGGATAGCGGATGAAGTCGGAATATTTTTTGATGATCGATTTCAGGCGGTAATCGTCCAGATACTCATCGTAGCTGTCATCCTCGGTATTTTCTTTGATTTTCAAAATAATATCCGTTCCTACCGAATCCTTCTCGCATGCCTCGATCGTATATCCGTCGGCGCCCTTCGACTCCCATTTGTACGCTTCTTCGCTGCCCAACGGCTTGCTGATGACGGTAACGACATCCGCCACCATGAATGAGGAATAGAAGCCGACCCCGAACTGCCCGATAATATTATGGCCGTCCTTAAGCTCATTCTCGTTCTTGAAGGCGAACGATCCGCTCTTGGCGATGACGCCCAGATTGTTCTCCAGTTCGTCCTTCGTCATACCGATCCCGGTGTCGGAGATGGTCAGCGTCCGGTTCTCCTTGTCCGGAGTGATTCGGATGTAGTAGCTGTCCTTGTCGAAGACGAGCTGATCGTCGGTCAGCGCTTTGTAGTAGATTTTATCGATCGCGTCGCTGGCGTTGGAGATCAATTCTCTTAAGAAGATTTCCTTCTGGGTGTAAATGGAGTTGATCATCATCTCGAGCAGTCGTTTCGACTCTGCTTTAAATTGTTTTTTCGCCATGATGGGTCTCCTTTCGATAATACTTCTTTTTTAGCACTCTAGACGAATGAGTGCTAACACTTCCTTTTATATATCATATACTAAATTTGGGTGTCAATATGTTCAAGCATAAGAGGAACAACTTCTCCTTCTATTTACTGCTTGCAACTTGTCGATGCACCTCTCATTTGCTTGCTTAGACGCATGGATGTATAGTAAAACACGAGGCAGGCCCATTCCCGAATCCCCAATAATCATCCCAAAATAGAGATTCATAGGAGAACAAAAATGGAAACATCCTTACCAAGAATCGGCGTCGGCGCCGTCATTATGAATGAAGCGAACGAGATTCTGCTTGTGCTGCGGGGACGCCCGCCGGAGAAGGACAAATGGAGCATTCCCGGAGGCAAGGTGGACTTATACGAGACGCTGGAGGATACGACCGTTCGCGAGGTGTTAGAAGAGGTCGGGCTTCACATCCAGGTGAAGCGGCTGCTCTGCACCGCCGAGACGATCGATCCGGGCCGGGGCGAGCATTGGATCTCGGTCATCTTCGAGACTCTCGTCGTCGCGGGCGAAGCCAGCAATCGGGAAGAAGGCGGAGCGCTGCAGGATGTGCGCTGGTTCCCGTTGTCGCAGCTCCCGGACAATCTGGCCTCCTTCACGTGGCCCGCAATTCAAGCCCTGCGCAGCCCTGGCGCTGCCGCATATTCCGGCCGGAACGAATGATGTCCCGGCTGGAGAGTGCATCCGCCTGATTATCGATTCCAGGTGATGCGGTACATACGATAGCCATAATGAGCACCGTCTATCCGCCAGGTCAAGTCCGCCTTCCGTTTTTCTACCTCTCTCCTCCGATATTTACGGAAATTATAACCCGATTCTTCCCGCAAAAGAACGCCCTGATCGGCGATCAGGGCGCAGTGTTAGACTTTATTCGTGGGTCACGCATAATACCGCGGCCGGCGTGCTGTAGGCGCCTGCGGTCGACACATAGATAGGGCAAGCAACCGTGCGCCGGGCCGGAATAGTGACCGTCGCAGCCTCGACCGCTTCGACGGCGGGCGACAGCCGGGGCACTCCATAGGTCCGCCCCCGATTCCAGCGAACGGCTCCCGCATACAGCCCTCCGCGACCGGTCAAGTAGACGGTCACCGTCTTGCGGCGAGGATACGGATTGCTCAGCGCCAGATTCAGCTTGTAGATGACGCCGTAATGCCCCTTGTTCGCCACTTCCGCATTCGCCGGATCATAGCTCGAAGCGGCCGTCATCAGATTATCATTGCCGCCGTTATGGATGGCGAAGCTTAGGCTTCCGCTTCCGGCGATATACGTGACAGGCTGCGAGCACATCGAATCCGCGAAGCCTTCGATGTCGGCGAAGTCCCAGGAGCCGCGCGGGTGCGACTTGCCCTCAGCCGTCCGATAGGCGGGCACGACCGGGGTATGATTGAGCCTCACATCGGCCCCCGGACGATTGGCGGCAACGGTTCGCACCCGGTAGTCAAGAGCCTTCGGGCCGGAGAGCGTAAATTCCATCACGCCGCCTACCAGCTCTCCGTCAGGGACGATCCACTCCTTCACCAGCCCGGTCTGCCCGCCGCGGATCGAGCGGTCGTCAGGAATGAGCGGGGCGAGCGTACGCCCGTTCAGTGCCTTGGCAGAGCATCTGCCGAGTGCGGGGAAGTCCGCAATCACGCCGATGGAATGCTTGACTTGGCGAACGCGTATCGGGCTGTCGCAGGATGCGTTCTCGACCGTGACGCCGAATGTAATCGGAGCTCCCGTCTGGTTCAGATGCCATACGAACAGCCGATATTGCACACGCTTCCTTCCCCGGACGGTATCATGCCACAGCGTGGCAAAGCCGTTCGTGAATGATGTCGTGACGCTGCTGATCGTCTCCGGATTGTCCGAGAGGAAGAAGCGGGTCGTTCCGCTTTTTCTCCCGTAAACATGAACCTGGGGAACGACATTGGGCACGGTCACGATCGGTTTGTCGGATTGCGAACATCGAATCATCATTGCACCTCCTCAAATTTGGCCGCGCAGACCGGAATCATCATTGGGATAAGGAAGATCGGCGCGCATCCCCCGCGGCGGCTCTCCCCGGTTAACTGCCCTGCGCGATATGTGTTCTTTCATATATAGAGGAGATCCGGAAGGGATAATTACAACCGGGCGGCGTGAAAAAAATATTTCAGTCCGCTTCACGGTTCGGTAATTCCATGTGCATAAGAAAGGGGACCAACCCAGACAACGAAAAAAAGACCTCAGTTCAGCGTACTGAACCAAGGTCTGTTGAGTTAACGGTTTGCCGCAGCTCTATTGCATTGAAGGAGCGTCCCGCCCTTCACCTTCCCGTTGCCGCTTAATCGCTCGCTTCATTTCACGCTTGAACCGATTTTCCCCCATCCGGCTTCACCGGGGGTTGCTTCGCAACGGTGACAGCCGCATCGCTGTCGCGAATCCACAACGCACAGCACAGGCCCATGAGCAGAAAGCTTGCGGCCCCGAGCAGAGCGGCACGATACGCCATGATGTTCGGTTCTATGCCTCCAGCGGCATTTATCGTATGGGTTCCCGCCACGGCAAGAATGCCGGACAGAATCGCCAAGCCTATGGCCGGCCCCAGCCGGTTCTGTACGGTGAACCAGGTCGAGGCGCGGCCCATCGATGCAGGCGGAATGTTGGCAAATGCCGCAATCTGAACGGCACCGACCGTATGGCCCAAAAAGACGCCGACACCGAACAGAAGGCTCCGAATCAGCCATGGATTCGTATGAGGGCCAACCGTGCTCAGCATCACGAAGAAGATCGCCGTGCACAATAGCCCCATAACCATGACGCGCTTCGGGCCTAGCCTCGGATAGGTCCAGGGCACAAGCTGAGAAGCAAGCATAAGACCAAGCGCCTCCGGGAAGGTGGTCAAGCCGGTATCGAGCGCTGAGGCATTCAGCGCATTCTGGTACATTAGCGGGAACACGTACAGCATGCCGAGCAGGCCCGCCGCGGAGAACATGGCGACGAGACCTGCCGTGCGGAACAAGCGGTCGCCCAACAACCGCAGATCAAGCAGCGGCTGCTTCACCCGCAGCTCGACGGTGACAAGGGCTGCTATCAGGATGAGGCCCATCCCCCCCGTTGCCCAGATCGCGGGAGAACCCCAGCCCTGCGCAGGGCCTTGGCTAAGGGCATACATCAACAGAGCCAAGCCAGGCGCCGATAAGAGGAGGCCCCGAACATCGAGGCGTCCCGCCTCATGCTCCCGATGCTCCTTCAAAAAGACGATTCCGAACAGCAAGGCGGGAATCCCGATCGGCAAATGGACATAAAATATCCAGCGCCACGACAGATGCTCAATAAGCAGCCCGCTAAGAATCGGCCCGACCGCAGGTGCAACCGCGATCGGGAGAATGAGCGCCCGGGATACTTTGGCCCGCTCCTGCGGGGGGAACATGCGGAACAGCATCGCCATTCCTATCGGAGTAAGCAGCCCGCCGCCGATCCCTTGCACGACCCGAAAAACGGTCAACGCCGTCAAACTGCCGGCGAAGCCGCACAGTGCCGAGGCTCCCGTGAACAAGGCAAGCGCGAGCATAAAGACACGTTTGGTCCCCCACTTGTCACCTAGCCAGCCTGCCGCCGGCAGGACGACAGCGAGGCTTACCAGATAGCCCACATTGAGCACTCCCGATGCGGCCGGAGGCACTTGCAGCTCCTGGCTGATCGTCTGCAGCGCAACGTTCAGGACGGTGGCGTCCATGGCCACCGTGAACATGGCTGCCACGTATACGATACATACGGCCGTTTTCGGGTTCAATCCTGCTTTCATTGCGTTGCTCCATGGACAGGGTCCGAAGAATCGCGCAGGCTGCGGGGCCGCAAGTCGGCCCAATGCAGGGTGATATAGTCCAGACAACCCTGACGCGTCTCCGGGCCCAGGACCGTACTCCATCCATCCGGCACCGCGGCGAAGGCAGGCCACAGCGAATACTGCCCCTCCTCATTCATCAGCACCAGATAAGCGCTGTCCGCTTGCTCAAAAGGATTACTCATGGATTAGCTCCCTCCCATCTTGTCTGGCGGCCTCGCCGTTCGTGGAATTCAGCTTGGCCAAAAGCGTCGCGCCGATCTCGGCAAGCGGCCCGGGCTGACACAGGTCCTTATGCCGGCAGGCGATATCATGCCGATCGATCCGTCCGCCTATGTAGGGAATCCACATCTCCGGCTCGATCGGATCGAACCAATCCGGTATAATCGTCGACCGGAAAAACAGAAGATCTCCCTCGAATCGCTGCGGAGTATAGGCTCCGAGAAGGCGGACCGAGTTCTCATACGTTTTTTTCAAATTCAGAATGGTTGCTTCGTCAAGCGTAGCCAAAGCGCTGCTGTCGCTGCGAAGTATCTCGATGGCGTTCGCGACCGTAAGCGGAACACCGCCAATGCTGTCCTTGTCGTAGCCGCCCAAGGCAAGCAGCGCGGTCAACGCCTCCTCCTCATCCGGCTCTTCCCGAATCGGGAGGTAATGGCTCGGATAAGCGTCAAGCATAGCCAAAAACGAGACCTCTTCCCCCTCTTCTTGCAGTTGCACAGCCATCGCATGCGCCACATTTCCCCCCAGCGACCAGCCCAGAAGGCGATAAGGACCGTGCGGCTGAATCGAGCGAACGGCTTCCATATAATCTGACGTCATCTCCTCCAGCGTCTTCGGCAGCTCTTCCGCTTGGGCGATGCCCCGGGCCTGGAGGCCGTAGATGGGATAGTCCATGCCGAGATGCTTCATCAGGCCGGCGTAGCACCAGCTCAGCCCACCCGCAGGATGCACGCAGAACAGCGGCAGTTGCGCGCCATAGGTTCGGAGCGGCAGCAGCACCTGCAGGGCGCTGTGACCTCCGTCCATATCGAGCCTCTCCGCGATCCCGGCTACCGTCGGCGCCTCGAAGAGGCTACCGATGCCAAGCTCCCGGCCCAGCGCCTCGCGAATCCGGCTAATGAGGCGAACCGCCAGCAACGAATGGCCGCCCAACTCGAAGAAGCTGTCGTCGATCCCTACGCGCCGCACCCCGAGCACTTCGGCGAACAGATCGCACAGCACCTCCTCCTGCGGCGTTCTTGGATTGCCGCCGTCCAACTCCAGGGCGAGCTCAGGCGCCGGCAGCGCCTGGCGATCCAGCTTGCCGTTCGGGGTGAGCGGGAGCGCGTCGATGCCGATAATCGCGGATGGCACCATGTAATCGGGCAGCAGGGAGGCGGCATGCCGTCGCAATTCGGACGGCCCGAGGCTTGCGCCCGCGGCGAACACCACATAAGCGGCCAGCCGCTTGTCCCCCGGCCGGTCCTCGCGCACCACGACGGCCGCCTGGGCGACCTCGGGATGACGGGCTAGCACGGCTTCGATCTCGCCCGGTTCGATGCGGAAGCCCCGAATCTTCACCTGATGATCGGCGCGGCCCACATAATCCAAGGTGCCGTCAGCGAGCCATTTCGCCACGTCCCCGGTGCGGTACATTCTGCTGCCCGGCGGGCCGAACGGATCGGCGACGAACCGCTCTGCCGTCAATCCTGGACGGCCCCAGTAACCGCGGGCGAGTCCAGCGCCGGCCACATACATTTCCCCCGCCGTTCCAGGCGGAGCCGGCTGCAGCGCCCCGTCGAGCACATACACTCGCAGATCCGGTATCGGCCCGCCGATTAAGCTGTTGGCTCCCGGGGCGGCACTATCCCGATCCAGCTCATTGTAGCTGACATGGACAGTCGTCTCCGTAATGCCGTACATGTTAATCAATCTCGGAGCATGATCCGGATGGCGGCGATACCAGTCCTCCAGCCGGCCCAGCTCCAACGCTTCGCCTCCGAAAATAACATACCGCAGGGAAAGCGTCTGCCCTAGCTCGGGTTGTTCCCGATCGGCTTGCATCAATTGATAGAAGGCGGACGGCGTCTGATTCAGGACGGTCACGCCCTCTTGCGCGAGCAAGCGAAGGAATTCGTCTGGCGATCGGCTTACCGCATGAGGCACCACGACGAGACGGCCTCCATGCAGGAGCGCACCCCAGATCTCCCATACCGAGAAATCGAACGCGTACGAATGAAACAAGGTCCATACATCCTCCGCTCCAAAGCGGAACCAGTGCCGGGTGGACGCGAACAAGCGCAAGACATTTTGGTGCGGGATAACGACACCTTTGGGCTTGCCCGTAGACCCTGACGTATAGATGATATAGGCCGGACTGAGCGGAGACAGGAGCCCGCTGCGTTCCTGAGCGCTTGGATTCGCAGAGGATTGCTGCTGCAGCCGCTCCTGGACAGCGGCCTCATCCAGCACGATCCGCGGCAGGCCTCCGGTCTCTGGCAGCCTGGAGGATACTTGAGCGTTCGTCACCATGCAGACAGGAGCCCCGTACTCCAGCATATAAGCGATCCGCTCGGCAGGATAATCCGGGTCTAGCGGCAGGTAGGCGGCCCCCGCCTTGAGCACGGCCAATACGCCGACAACCATCTCGATAGACCGAGGCAAGGCCAATGCCACGAGCTGCTCGGGACCTACTCCCTCCGCCATGAGCAGATGCGCGAGCCGGTTCGCCCGCAGGTTCAACTCCTCATAGCTCAATGCGCTGCCTTCATGAACGACAGCTGCCGCCTCCGGCGAACGGATGGCCTGGGCCTCGAACAGCTCCGGAATGGTGACCGGCGGCTGCGCTGCAGCTTCGGGAGCACTCCATTCCGTCAGGATGCGCCGCCGCTCTTCCGGCATCAAAATATCAAGCTGACCCATCGGCTTGTCCGGTGCGGCAGCGGCCGACTCCAGCACGCGCACATAGCGGGCCGCCAGCGCATCGGCCGTGCTGCGCTTGAACAAATCGGCGCTGTATTCCACCATGCCGTCTAATCCGTCTGGTCCGCCATTCGCATCGCGGCGTTCCTGCAGCTCCACGGTCAGGTCGAACTTCGCCGTGTCCGCGCTTTCCAATTGAAGGCTGGCTGCAACACCCGGCAAATCGAGCGCGGGAGCCGGCGTATTTTGCAGCACCAGCATAATCTGAAAGAGCGGATGCCGAGAACGGGAGCGAACGGGGTTCACCGCTTCGACGAGACGCTCGAACGGCACATCCTGATGCGCATACGCGTTCAGATTTACCTCGCGGACCCTGGCAAGCAATTCGCGGAAGCTGGGGTCCCCTGACGTATCGGTTCGAAGCACCAGCGTGTTGATGAACAAGCCAACTAGACCGTCAAGCGCATCGTCGTTCCGACCGGTTATCGGGCTGCCGATCGGAATATCAGTGCCCGCGCCCAGCCGTGTCAGAAGCACGGCCAGCGCGGCCTGCAGCACCATGAACAGGCTCGCCTTGCCAGTTCGGGCCAGATCCAAGAGCTGGCCGTGGAGCTCCTTGTTAATATGGAAACGGATGGTGCCGCCTTGATGGCTGGCCGCTGCCGGACGCGGGTAATCGGCCGGCAAGTCCAACTCCTCCGGCAACCCTGTGAGCGTCCGCGTCCAGAACTCAAGCTGGCGGGCCATCAGGCTGTCAGAATCGCCGCCGCTTCCCAGTAGGCGCTCCTGCCAGATCGCGTAGTCCGCATATTGAACCGGAAGCGGCGGCCATGCCGGATGCTCCCCCCGGCTGCGTGCCGCATAGGCGGCAGACAGATCGCGCGTCAACGGAGACAGCGACCATCCGTCCCCGGCGATATGGTGCAGGAGCAGCAGCAGCACGTATTCATTCGGCCCAAGCTCGAACAATTCGGCCCGAAGCGAAGGCTCGTCCGCTAGCTGGAAGCAGTAGCGGACGGCTTCCTTCAGCCGTTCAGGCAGCTCCCCCTCGCTGGTCTTGGTCAAGATCAGCCGAGGGCGTGCCTCGCCGGCATCCAGAATCAGCTGGCGCGAGGCGCCTGATGCATCATCGGGGAACACGGTACGCAGCGTCTCATGCCGGTCCGCCACATCGCCGAGAGCCGCCTCCAGTGCACGAATGTCCAGCTCACCGGACAGGCGGGCGACCAGCGGAATATTATAAGTCGGGGCCGGTCCTTCCAGACGATACAAGAACCATAACCGCCGTTGGGCGAAGGACAGCGGAATATCGTCCTCCCGCTTGGCTCGCCGTATAGCCGGCCGGGCTTCCCGCGAATCGTCCAGCCGCCGGACAAGCCCCGCGACCGTAGGTTCTTCAAAAAGGCTGCCAATGCTTATGTCGGCGCCCAACGACTCGCGTATGCGGAGGATGACTCGTCCGGCAAGCAAGGAATGGCCGCCCAGCGCAAAGAAGTCATCATCGATGCCGACGCGGGACAGTCCGAGCGCGTCGGCGAACAGTGCGCAGAGCATCTCCTCCTGTGGGGTGCGGGGTCCGCGCCCTGCAGCTGCTTGTCCAGAATCGGGCATAGGCAGCGCCTTGCGGTCAATCTTCTTGTTCGGCGTCAGAGGCATGGCCTCCAGCATGACGATCGCCGCGGGAACCATATAGTCAGGCAGCTGGCCGGCAGCGTAGCGGCGCAAAGCGTCCGGATCGATCCCGGAAGGCGAGGCCGGAACGACATAAGCGGCCAAGCGCCGCTCACCCGGCCGATCCTCCCGGACGATCACCGCAGCTTGCGCGACGTCGGCATGCCGGACGAGCAGATCCTCAATCTCGCCTGTCTCGATGCGGAAGCCGCGCAGCTTAATCTGATGATCGGCACGCCCCAAATAATCAATGGAGCCATCAGCCAGCCATTTCACGAGATCGCCCGTGCGATACATCCGGGTGCCCGGAGGCCCGAACGGATCCGCCACGAACCGCTCCGCCGTCAGCTCCGGCCGCCCCTGATAGCCGCGCGCCAACCCGGCGCCCGCAATGTACAGCTCCCCTGCGACCCCCGGCGGAACCGGCTGCAGCGCCGCATCGAGCACATATAGCCTCGTATTCCAAATCGGCCCCCCAATAGACGGCTTACCCGTGCGCTCCGGACCCAGCAAGGCAGCGGTCGAATAAATGGTCGTCTCCGTTGGGCCGTATTGGTTATTAACCTCGCAATCCAGATCTTGCAGAGCAAGCTTGAGCCCGATCGGCAAGGCCTCGCCCCCGGTTATCACCGTCAGCCCGTCGAGGCTGCCGAGATGGCTGGCGGCAAGCGCCTGCCATAGCGTCGGGGTCGCCTGCATAACCGTGGCCCCCGTTTCTTTGATTTTCCGGGCCAGCGCTTGCGGATCCAGAATCGTATCCTTCGGAGCGATATCGATGCTCGCGCCCGTCGTGAGCGGCAGCAGCACTTCCATGACGGAAATATCGAAGGAGATCGTCGTCACGGACAGCAGCCGATCCCGGTTATCCAGCGCGAACCGCTCCCGCATGCATAACAGCAGGTTGGCCAGTCCTTCGAAGGTAAGTAAGACGCCCTTCGGTCTGCCTGTCGATCCGGAGGTGTAAATGACATAAGACGGATGAAGCGGCGACAAGCGGCATAGCCGGTCAGCGTCATTCGGATTGTGTTCGGCTTGCCGCTCCAGGCGGTCTCTGGTCGTAGGCTCATCCAGCAAGATCTTCGGCATCAGGCCGGAACCAGACAGCCTGGAGTCTACCTCCTGGACCGTAACGAGGCACATCGGAGCGGCATCATTCAGCATATAGGCAATCCGGGCGGGCGGATAATCCGGATCGATCGGTAAATAAGCCGCTCCCGCCTTATGCACCGCCAGGATGGCGATGACCATATCGAGCGAACGCGGGAGTGCCAGAGCCACGATCCGATCCGGGCCGGCGCCATGCGCAATCAGCAGATGCGCCAGCCGGTTGGCGCGCGTGTTCAAGTCTGCATAACGGAGCGCCGTATCTTCGAAGATTGCCGCCACGGCATCAGGCGTGCTCGCCGCCTGCTCCTCGAATAACGCCGGCACGCTCCATTGCGCCAGCGCGTGGGCGGTGTCATTCCATTCGTCCACCACCTGAAGGCGTTCTTCAGGCAGCAGCAGCTCCAGGCGGCCGATCGGTTGGCCGGGATCGGACGCAGCCAGCTTGTCCAGCACATGCAGGAAGCGGCGCAGATGCGCGCTCAGATCACCTGCATCGTAGATTGCGGGGTTGGCATCGAAGTCGATGCGCGGCCCGCCCCCGCTGGAGCCGCAGGAGACATGAATCGTCAGATCATCGACAGGCCCGGCCGCCAGATTGCGTATGCTGCCACGGTATCCGGCAAAGTTCAGTTCCTCGATAAACGGCATGATATTGATGAGAGGTCCGAACAGCCTCCGGTTGTCTCCCACTAATTTCAGGTCGCGCCGCAGATCCTGATGCCGGTAGTCCTGATGCCTTCGGATCTCGCGCATATTCTCTGAGATCTGCCCAACAAGCTCGCTCACGCTCATATCCGGCCGGACGGCGATTCGCAGCGGCAGCAGATTCATCACCATACCGGGAACGCGCATTGCCGCGGAACCGAGACGGCACATCATCGGCACGCCGAGTATGATGTCGTCCGTGCCGGTGAGCCGATGCACATAGACCGCAGCGGCTGCCATCACGGCATCGGGCCAGCTTGCCCCCATTCCGCTTGCGGCCGCCTGCCAATCGTCCATGACGCTTGAAGGCAGCTCCGTGGACTGGCGAAGGAAGCTTCTCGCCGTGCGCTGAGCCCGCTCGCCCAGACTGGCTGCTTCCGGATGATCGGCGAAGCGGGCCAGCCAAAATTGCCGATCTCGATCCAGCCGTTCCGATGAGCGATAAGCCGCATCTTCCTCCAGGACCGAGCGCCACGAACCGAATGCCCCTTCACTGATCGGCAAATCATGAGCGAGCGCCGTATAAATCTGCGCCACCCTTCGCGTCAACAGAGAGAAGCCGTAACCATCGATGACAATGTGATGAATGCGTTGGTACCAATAGAACCGATCGGGCGCAAGCTTGAATAACGCTTCGGTAAACAGCGGACCGCGGCGCAGGTCGACAGGCTGAGCCAGATCTTGCTTCATCAAGGCTTCTGCCGCTGCATGCGGATCCTCCTCGCTGCTGACATCGATCCTATGCATCGTCCAATCGGATGAAGGGGCAATCGTCTGCCAAGGACCGTCCTGATCCTCCCCAAAGCGCACGTGCAGCGCTTCCGCCTCCATTACGGCCTGGCGTACCGCCGTCTCGAAGCGATCCGGGTCGACAGGTCCGCGGATGTCGATGTATTCTCCGGTATTGAATACCGGGTTGTCCGGATCAAGCTGCTGCGCGAACCAAATGCCCGACTGCGCCCCTGACAAAGGCCAGCGGCCATCATCAAGATCATGCATGAGCATCGCCTCCTTCTATACAGTAAAATAATCGCCGTTCGGCAAAGAGCGGCTCATCCGGGAAGATATAAGCTGCCACCAGTCGGCCAATGTGGGGCGTTCGGCCAGCTCCGCGAAGCTTATCTCGGCTCCGCCGCGGCGCCAACGTTCGATCAGACTCATAATCCGGATCGAATCCAGTCCCCAAATATGAATCAGGTTGTCATCATCCGCAATCCGGGACGGATGCTCCTGCAGCAGTCCTGCCACTTCAACGCGCACCGCTTGCCGCGTCAATGGCAAGGGCTCTCCTTCGCGCTGGGCCTGAAGGCCCGGCTCAGACGCCGGAGCGGATTCAGAAATAGACGCCGAATCCCCCAGCCTGGCCAGGTCCTCGACGAGACGCCGGGTCGTTATCGTGACCGCACAGCGTTCGGCGGCGTAAGCGAGAGCCATCCGATGCTTGTCTGCCGAGAAATCAGCGACAGCGTCGGCCACGAAGAAAGGCTGCACATCCTGCATGAATGCTTCGCATGCGGTCATAAGACATCCGATATGTGCATAAATGCCGCACACGATCAGTTGATCCCGCCCGCTCCGGTGCAGGATATCCAGCAGCTCTGTCTTTTGAAACGCGCTGTACCGCCATTTCGTCACCACGATATCATGCTCGCCGGGAGCCAGCGCTTCCACGATTTTTTTCTGATCCGGCCCGTCGTTCATGCCCGGTCCCCAGAAATCGCATAGCAATCCGCGGCGTTCGGGGCTCTGTCCGCCGGGCTGCGCCGAGTACACGACAGGAATACCGAGAGCGGTGCATTGCGCGCGAAGCTTCTGGATGTTCGCCAATAATTCCGGGACAGGCGATTCATCTACGTTGAAAGCGTCGACGAAGTATTGCTGCATATCATGAATCAGAAGAACGGCGCGCTTCGGATCGGGCGTCCAAGCCACTTTGTTCGCCGGCAGGTCAGATTCCGCAGGCATCGGATAAGACAATATGGAAGGAAGAGCCATAACATCCCCTCTTTTCATCATTATTTTGAGAGATTGGCGAGCGCATTCTGCTTACTGGCAATGAACTCGCGCAGCGCCTTTTTACTTACCTTGCCAACCCCCGTCTTGGGAAATGAATCCGTGAACTCCACCCGATCGGGGATTTTGTATGCCGCTAACCCTCTCTCCCTGAGGAAGGCTTTCAGTTCAGCAGCCGTCAACGGCGAGGACGGATAAGGAATAATGAATGCGCATGTGCGCTCCCCGAGGAAATCGTCCGGCATCGCCACCACTGCCGCATCATGCACACCGGGATGGGCCAGAAGGTGATTCTCTACTTCTTCGGCCGCCACCTTGTCTCCGCCGCGATTAATTTGGTCCTTCGCCCTGCCTTCAATGACCAGATAACCGGATGAGGTCAATCGGGCCAGGTCGCCCGTACGGTAAAATCCGTCCGTCGTGAACGCCCTGGCGTTATGCTTCTCGGCCTTGTAATAGCCGCGGATGGTATAAGGCCCGCGCGTCAGCAGATGCCCCGTATCCCCCGGCCCAACATCGCAGTCATCGTCATCGACCAGCCGGATTTCATCATATGGCGACATCGGCCGTCCTTGTGTGTTCACGACAATGTCTTCCGGATCATCCAGCCTCGTATAATTCACCAGCCCTTCCGCCATTCCATAGACCTGCTGCAGCGTGCAGCCCATCGCGTCGCGTACCCGCTTGGCAGCCTCCGCGCTGAACTTGGCTCCGCCTACCTGCAGCACCTGAAGAGAAGACAGGTCATCACGGCGGGATCCCGCCGCATCAAGCCAGATCAAGGCCAGCGGCGGCACGACGGCCGTGATCGTGACGCATTCCTTCGCGATCAGAGGGAAGGCAATGTCAGGGCTGGCTCCAGGCGCCAGCACAACCTTGCCGCCGGCATAGAGCGTTCCCAGCGTTCCCGGCGAACTGAGCGGGTAGTTATGGGCGACGGGAAGCACCGCCAAATAGACGCTGTTCTCATCCAGAGCACAGATCTCGGCGCTCACCCGCAGACTGTAGATGTAATCATCATGCGTGCGGGGAATCAGCTTAGGAAGCCCGGTCGTCCCGCCGGAAAGCTGGAAAAAGGCGGCATCCTCGGGCTGCGGCCCCTCGATATCGTCCGCAGGATCGGCATACAGCTCGTCCAGCGCCGCGTACTTCCCCGGATCCCCAGCCACAATCACGTGGCGCAAGCCTGGAGCCGCCTCCCGCACCTGATCGGCAAGCTCCCGGTAATCAAATCCCATGTCGATATCAGGGATAATATAAGCCGCCGCTTCAGTGAATTCGCATAAATAGACGATCTCGCTCTTGCGGTGCGCCGGCAACGAGAAGACGGGCAGGGCCCCCAACCGGAACAGCGCAAAAATAACTTCAAAAAATTGCGGAATATTCGGCAGCTGAACGATAACCCGATCCCGCTGCCGAATCCCCAAGCTGCGGAATCCGGCAGCGAGGCGGTCCACGCTGGCATCAAGCTCCGCATAGCTTATCCGCCGATCGCCGCTGACGATAGCAACGCGATCCCCGTGAGCCGCGGCGCGCTGACGCAGCATTCCGCCGAACGTCTCTCCGCGCCAGCATCCCAGTTCGCGGTAGTGTTCGGCCCATTCTTCCGGCCATGCAGGACATCCCGGCAGCACCATGCTCATCTCTCCTTCACCGTTGAACATTGTTCTTGATCCAGTCCCATGGCAAGCAGCAGCGTGCGGAACTTGGCCGATGTCTCTGCAAGCTCCGAAGCCGCGTTTGAGCCGGCGACGATTCCCGCTCCGGCGAACAGGCGCAGCGTCCGTCCTTCCGCCTCCGCGCACCGGATCGTGACAGCCCACTCCCCGTCTCCATTCACGTCGCACCAACCGACCGCGCCTGTATAGTACGCCCGATCGAAGGGCTCGATGTCCTCAATCACGGCGCGAGCCAGATCCGTGGGTGTTCCGCAAATGGCAGGCGTCGGATGAAGCGCCATGGCCAACTCCAGCGATGAAACCGCAGGATCGGCAAGCTCCCCGGTTATGTTGGTGGAGAGGTGCCACATCGTCTTCGTCTGCACGAGCGACGGCCCGGCGGGAACATGCAAGGCTCGGCAATAGGGACGCAACGCGGCGACGACCGCATCGATCACGACTTCATGCTCATGTCTGTCCTTGCCGGAGGCCAGCAGCGCGGCCGCCCTGCGCTTGTCCTCATCAGGATCATCGCTGCGGGCCGCAGAGCCTGCTAACGGATTGGCCGTTACCCGCCCCCCTGTCTTCGTGACGAGCAGCTCCGGGCTGGCCCCTATTAGCGTGCGAGGACCCGTATGGGCTTTCGCCGCGCTGTCATCTCCCGACGCCAAATCGACCGCAAAAGTATAACCATGGGTATTATGGCAGGCCAAATTGCGCAATAGTTGATGGACATCGACCGCTTCCGGCGCCGTCATGCGCAGCGTTCTCGACAACACCACCTTCTGAAGCTCGCCTTCGCCAAGACGGGCCAGCGCTTCGTTCACCCCATCCATAAATCTGTCCGGATCCGGAATCGGCTGGATCTCCCATGCCGATGCCACGGGCCGTTCCCGCAGCAGGCCGGTATCGAAGCGCAACGGGCCTGCCCATTGCACATCGTTCGGCACGATTAGCTGCGAGGGCTTCGCAGGAGCGAATGGAATCGCGCCTGCAACGAGCGGCATGGCATGGCCCGCCTGTCTCGCCACGGCGAGAAGAGCCGCCACGCGCTCGGGCAGGCGATGGCAGCCGTCGAGCCCCTCCTGAACGGGCACCCGCGCCCATTCTCCCCGCGCCAACAGGGTCCGTTCCGGCGAAGAAAAAAAGAAGGACGTTCCCGTCCGGTATTGCTCCAGCAGCTCTGTGGCAGATGCCGCAAGAGCCGCATCGTCATATTTCAGCATTTCAACCGTCTCCCTTCCATCTATCTCAGCAGCCCAAGGTCGCACCGCCGTCGACGCATAATTCATGCATCGTAATATGCCGCGCCCGGTCGGATACGAGGAAGATCACCGCATCGGCAATATCTGAAGGCATGGCCAGCTTGTGCAGCGGAATTCCTAAGCGGAACGCCTCCGGCGAGCCGGCAATGACGGCCCCCGTGCGGTCCTCGCCGCCCCATAGCGCCCGCTGCATATCCGTGTCCGTGGATCCGGGCGCTACGATATTGCAGCGGATATGGTTCCGGGCGTGCTCCAGCCCGAGACATTTGGTGAACATGGCTGCGGCCGCCTTCGATGCCGCATAGGCTGACATATGCATCCGCGGCACCCCGGCCGCATTCGACCCCACGGTCACAATGGATCCGGAACCGCGGAGCGCCATGTGCCTGACGACAGCGCGGGACACATAAAATACGCCGTTGACGTTGACACTGAAGGTCTCCTGCCAATCCTCGTCGCTAAGCGACTCGATGGGCCCTGCCCGCAGCAGCCCCGCCACATTGACGACGATCTCAATCGGACCCAGCTCCTGTTCGATTCGCTCCACCGCTTCTTCCACGGCCTTACGGTCACCGACATCTGCCGGGTATGCTGCGGCACGGTAATTCCCCGCGCCGCGCAGCTCGGCGGCGATCTTCTCGACGCCTGCGGCATTCCGATCGACGGCTGCGACGATCGCCCCGAGTCCGGCAAGCGCCCGCGCCACCGCTTCCCCGATGCCTTGGGCAGCGCCGGTAACCAATGCGACTTTTCCCTTGATTCCTGGATACTCCACCTTAGTCAACCCCTCATTGTTGTTCCGGATGCAGGGCAAACCGCAATGCCCGGCTGATCAGAATCGGCAGTACCGAGACATGCCCTTCATCTTCAAATTCTTTATATACGGCGCTCACTCCCGAATCGGAGAGAGAAGACAGTCGTTCTGCAAGCTCCCTGGCGCTGTCGCAATTGCGGGCGACATGGCTTTTCTCCTGCTCCCCGACTCCGAGCAGCAGCCGGACGTTGACGGGCTCCTCCCGCACACGGGCCGTGAATGTCCGCTCCTGCTCCAGCAAATATTCCTTGCTCCAATGGATGGACGGACTGCCTGCAATATAGTGCTGGAACGCGTTCGGCTTCGTAAAGAGCGCATACAGCACGAACAGACCGCCGAGAGAGTGCCCGAATATCGTCTGCCTGTTCCGGTCAATCCGGAGCTCGCTTGCGATCTGCGGCTTCAGCTCCTCCTCGATGAATTGGAGGAACTCAGCTGCCCCGCCTTGTTCAGGCAGCTCTGCTCCATCGGATCTGCGCTTGTACTCCGTATTGGGAATCGGCGTGTAATCGTAAAAGCGATTCGGCGCATAGGAAGCCTCCGTCTCATAGCCAATTCCTACAATGATTGCCGGAGCCACTCCCGTCTTGTCAGGACGGCGGCTCTGCAGGCGCACCGCTTCGACCATCGTTCCGAATACCGAGTTGCCGTCCAGTAAATAGATAACCGGGTATCCTGAAGAAGGGGGTTCACCCTCCGGTTGCGCCACAATAATCCGGTAGGTCCGGTTCTCGGCCCGCGAGCGCAGCGTCCACTGCTCCGCGCGGGGAATGCCCACCTGTCGGCGCGCAAGATGATCCAGCGTAATGATGTTCCGTGTCATGTCATCCCCCCGCTCATTCCGTCAGCAGCCGAACCGTGTCGTCTACAATTTTTTCGTAAGCGATGAGCCCGCTGCCAAGCCAATATTTATTGCTGACTTCGTATACATGGCCCTCCTTGACGGCAGGCATGCTCTTCCAGATTGGACTTTCCATCATTTCTGTCATGCGCTCCGTCCCCTGGTTATAGGCATTGAGAACAAAAATGTAGTCCGCGTCCAATTCCGGAAGAATCTCCATAGATATGCTGGCGCTATTCTCATTCCCTACGAGATTGGATATCCCGAGCTCCAGATCGCGGTGCACGACATAACCGCACAGGTATTGGCCGCCCATCAGACTGACGCCTTTGTGGGCAAAGCGGATAATCGCCACCTTTTTGTCTCCGACCGCTTCCTTCAGCTTTTCTTTGGCTTCCTTCACTTTTTGCTGATAATCCTGCAGCGCCTTATTGGCCTCCTCGGTTTTGCCGAGCAGATCGCCTATGGCAGTAAGGGATTTCTCAATATTCCCGGAAGCATTTTTGAATACATAGGTTGGTGCAATCTTGGAGTAGCTTTCATAGTTCCCGTTCTGGGCATAGGTCTCCGTATGCAAAATAATCAGGTCGGGATTGTAAGCCATTAGCGTCTCCGGCGATGGCAGTCCTCCCGACAAATCAAGCTTCGGCACGTCCTTCAATTCCTCTTGCAGGTAATCATGCCCCATGCTCCCGTTGGACCATTGCGCTACCGGCTTGACGCCCAGCTTGAGCAAGGAGTCCTCCATGTTGGGAGCGAAAATGTTCTTGGGCTCGGCGGGAATGCTGATTTCATGGCCAAGCTCGTCCGTTACCGTCCGCTCGCCGCCGGAAGGCTTCGCGCCGCTGTCCGCCGCTGCCGCAGGCACTTCCGAGACGGTTGCGGAGCTTGATTGACCGGTCGGCGCGGCCTCGCTCTCTGCCATCGAGCAGGCCGTCAGCACGCTTCCCAGAAGCACGCAGCACAGCAACCCCGACATGCGGGCCATGAAGCTGGACTTGGCATGAAGTTGAGATTTTGACACGGTATACCCCCCTAAGTGATAATGATTCTCATCCGAACTGAGTATAGATCAGGTGGCGAAGGATTCACCATAGCCATTATCCAGAAAACCATTTGGACAATTTCCGGTAAACAGCAGCAAGGCTTCATCAAGCATACGCGTAATAGCGACAGCGGAATATTCGCACCACGGATCGGAGGTAATGGGATAGACATACCGGTTCTTTACCGCAGTCAGCTTCCGCCATTCGGCTGAATGCTGCAGCGCCAGCCAGAAGGCGCGGGACGACGCTTCGGGACATACCAGGACCAGAATTCGGTCAGGGGCAAGCTCCGCCAATTGCGCTAATGTCAACGGCGGACCGCTGGACGCTTCGTGCCGGCATGCGGATTCCAGCTTGAGGTCGTGATAGAGCACCTCCTCCAGCCCGCGGTTCCCATAGATATGGATGCGGTGTCCATAGATGCGCAAAGCGAGTATCTTGTCCTGTCCCAACACTTCGCCAATCTGCTTCCGGGCGGACTGAACCCTCTGTTCATAACGGCCTATCCATTGCGCCGCTTTATCTTCTCTATTTAAAAAATGGCCAATCTTCTGCAGTTGATCCCGCCAACCGTCTTCCGCCGAGACCATGAGAGTGGGAGCAATCTCCTTCACTTTCGTCTCCTCCAGGGAAGTGAGATGATCGGTGCCAATAATCGCATCGGGACGAGCCTGCACCAGCCGGTTCAGATTCACTTCGAACGGGCGATAAGCATAAGGAGCGGTAAGCATCAGATGGAATCGAATCTCCGTGCGCAAAGCGTGGTAGTAATGAGGCGTCCACTTCGGATCGAGCGGCGCCGCCACCGGCATGACATCCAGCGCAAGCAATTGCCCTATCAACGCAGAGGAGCAGGCGGCGATATGCCGCCTCGCGTTCTTCGCGAAGTCGGACGGAGACAGACCGACTTCTTTCTTGAATCTGCGGCTAAAGTAGAATTCGTCCTTATACCCAACCTTCAAGGCAATATCGCGCAGACGCTCTCCGGATTCCGCCAAGTATCGCTTCGCGTGGTTCATGCGCACGGCCGTCAAGTAATCCATAGCGCTTAGGCCATAGGTTTTCTTGAAGAGATCGACAAAATATTTGGGGCTGATATTGGCCATCCGTGCCAGTTGCCCGATCGACAGAGATTCGTCATAATGCTGATCCATAAATTCTTTGATCTCATTCAAGTTGGTTTTCCGGCTCCGGTCAGGCGACCGCAAGCTTCTGTCTATCGGCAGCTCTTTTTTTGAAACCACGGGGAACCTCCTTTTTGCTAATATAAGATAAGCATGAAGCATAGGTGGTGGTTGCATCTCTGTGATAATGATAATCATTATCATTAATTAAATTACCATAAGTATCCACCCTAGTCAATCAAATTATGGAAGAAATGTGGCCACGCAAATCTAATGGGCTCCAAAGGGCTGTCAAAAGGCGAGCTATAAAATAATACCGAGCTTGATTGTATTCTCGCCGGCCGGATGCTATCCTATCTCCATATCCACTTGGTGGCAACAAATGGATTGCATACGTGTTGTGAGGTAAAGACAGGAAGAGCGGCACTATGCTGAGGAACAGGGCGCAGAGCGTTTACTCGAGCGCGAGTCCGCCCCGGAGGAATGGATTTTTAACGGGAAAGTAAAATTCTGTATATGATCGAACATGCCCCATCGAACGCAGGATTGCCTGTGATCGATGGGGCGTTGCTTGTCGTGCCGGCGGCTTACATACGGCACTCGCTATGCTGCGGCTCATGGGCGGACGCTTCAGGCGGCTGTCTCCGGCCCTCAGGCGTTCACAACGCCTTCGGTCAAGCCAGCTCTTCGTGAGCGACCTCCGTCTCCAGTCCCGAGGTGTTCACGACAGAGATGATAAGCGCATCGAATCCGTTGCGCTACGTACTTGGCGATCATACGAAGCTGGAATTGACGCAGCTATATCGCATTTGCGGAATGGGGCAAGCGCCGATGCCGGAGGAATGGGCGCGTTCAGGCGCTGACATCGGATGGATAAAGGCGGAAAGAGGAAGCGAACGAAGCGCATGATGCGGGGGACGGATACATCGCTCTCGGATCGTGAAGTAGAAATCGCGCATGGCTCGACAGCGGGCCATGCGCTTTGTATTGCAGTTAGGCACGCCGAGAGGAATCCTAGAAAACGGAGCTATCTAGCGCCAACTGCATAGATAAAACTTTACTTTTTTTCAAAAGTTGCCCTTAGGGCAGTACAGTAGCCTCAATTTTTATAGTTTCGCTGCCTTTATTTACTATAATATACATTTTATCTATTCTGATCTTTGTATTTCTCGGCAACAAGAGCTCATATTGCCCCTTATAGAGGCTAATGTTATCCACATAACCGGCATGGGCTCCCTTGGGTACTTTTAATGTGGTTAAAATAGGTCTCATTGCAAACTGCTGATTAGAAACAAGGGATGTACTCAAGTATCCGTACTCTGTTTTTGTTTTTCCCTGGTATTGATCCCTTAACTTTCTAAACAACTCTCTATCCACTTTATTCCCCTGGTATATAGAATTTTGAAACTCTTTACCAAAAATAGAAGTGTCATCGCCTCTGTATACCAGTACCGTTTCACTTACAGTTGATTTCTTTAATGCTTCATCTAATTTCACAATCTTTTTATCAATGTCCGGTTTAAAACCTAATTTGCCTTCATTAGCCCGCAGATAAGTATTAAAGGGCTTGGCATTCCCCGTATACTCTTTAACGAGTTCCTTTTCGCTTGCGTTCAGTTTTTTGTTCCAGGCTTTGTATTCTTTATTCCCCCACTTTTCTGCTGCTTTTCTGTCTTCATTAAAATCTTTGGCTGAACGGGAATCTATCACTTCATAACGATAGTAGTTGCTTGATCCCGCACCGCCAATCGCATACGCTGCATTGCCACCAATTGCTGCTGATGCTAAAGCCAAACTTAAAACAAGACTACAATAAAACTTTTTCTTCATTTCTCTCACTCCTAATAAATTATTATTTATGGTTAAAAAACCGCCATTTAGGCAGGTTTTTCCATAACCCGACAAGAAAACTAGCTCTCGCATGATAGCCTTGCTTTATACTCTCATTGCTCGTACTTTCCAATGACGACGGTATTGTAGTTGCCTCCATAAGAAAACGAACTAATTAAAGCATGGTCTATCTCGGCTTCACGGGCTTGTTCTGTGACAAGATCAATTCTTCCGTTATGACAGGTTACATTTTGGGTCGGAGGAATTTTTCCGTCGAAAGCACATAAAGCGCTAATCAAGGAAAGAAGTCCCGAGCTAGCAAAGGTTTCTCCAAATACGGACTTAGAAGCACTTACGGGCACCCTGTCTCCGAATAGACCGTGAATGACCCTTTCTTCCACACTGTCAAAGTACGGATGTCCATTGGCAGCCGCACCGATATAGCCAATATCATCAGCACATATTCCCGCTTCGCTCAAGGCCATTTCCATAGATGTTTTCCAGGCTTTCCCCGTATGGTTTACGCCTCCGATTTTGCTGTCATCCGACGTCAACCCGAACCCTTTGAGCTCTGCAAAAATTCTTGCCTTTCTTCGTAAGGCCGCTTCCTCGCTTTCTATAATAAAAGCAACACTGCCTTCTCCGAGAATCGTCCCGCTTCTGGCAGAGCCAAACGGTTGAATTTCGTCTGATGTTAAAAATTTGTTAATCCGGGAATGTCCCTCTACGATCGGTTTGTTGACTTCATCCGAAGCCACAACGATAAACGTGTCGTAATCACTGGACTGAATCAAAGAATAGGCGTAATACAGGGCGCTAATCCCGGATACATTGCCGCACGACACCGTTGATGTAGGGCCTTTCACTTTAAAATTTAATGAAATGTGGCCGGCGGCTGCATTCATGACCGTATTTGGGAATAATTTGGCATTGGCCGACTTTACCCCTTCTTGGATAATAATCCGGTTAAAGCTTTCCACGGTTTCAATAGGGCCTGTACTCGTAGCGAAAATGATGCCAATCTTTGCCCTGTTATCACGGTCAATCTTCAGTTTTCCATGTTCTAAAGCCATTTTGACGGATACAACCGCATTCCGGCTGATCGCATCCATTTTCCGTAATAAATTGGGATGAATCATTTTCCGGAAATTGATTTCAGGGATTTGACCTGCCTTCATACAAGAAGAGGATTCCGCCTCCCACTTTTCAATCGGAGAGATGCCGCTTTTCCCCTGAAGCAGGCATTCCTTAACTTCCTCCAGGCTGGCGGCGTTTCCGGCAAGAGCGCCGATACCCGTGATTACCACTTTCTTGATCGGCTTTTCAGCGGCCCGTTCGTTTCCGCCCTGGTATTTCCGGAATAGAATGCTGGCATTGTTCCCCCCAAAAGCAAACGAATTCGACAAGACGTAATCGAGATGCTCGTCTCTTCCTTCGTTCGGAACGAAATCAAGATCAAATTTCTGGCTTTCCAGGTCAAAATTAATGGTCGGGGGCAAAAAACCATGCTGAATGGCTAAAATACTCGTCACGGCTTCGGCCGCTCCCCCTGCTCCCAACATATGGCCAATCATGGATTTAGTAGAGGAGACCGGTATCTTATGGTCGCCCGTTAAGGCCAGAATCGCCTTTGGTTCAGACATATCATTGGCCGGGGTGCCTGTCCCGTGTCCATTAATATAAGAAATCGCGTTACTCTCGACATTGGCTTTTCTTAACGCTCCCTGCATCGACCGCAACGCCCCTTCCCCTCCCGGGTCCGGTGCCGTCTGGTGATACGCATCGGAAGATAAATCGTAATCCAATACTTCCGCCAAAATAGAAGCGCCGCGTTCCAAAGCATGCTCTAGCTTTTCTACAACAAGGATCGCCGCTCCCTCTCCAATGACTACCCCGTTGCTTTTGCTGTATGGAGCCGGCGGAGTCGGGACCAACGCCTGCAAACTGTTAAAGCCGCTCAACGATAATCTGGACAACGGATCTACCCCGCCTGTGATCATAACGTCAGCTTTATCATTGCGAATGATGTCCAATGCATATCCGATGGAATTCGTTCCCGCCGCACAGGCATTGGAAATAACCATCTTGGGTCCTTTTATTCCTAATACGCGCGTAATATTATCGCAGGGAGTATGAATGAGATATTTATAAAGCAAAGCTTCATCCGCATGCTGAATGCCCTTTTTCAGCCACTGCTCATGAAATTCTTCACCGCTCAGCATCCCGCCCAAAGAGGTTCCCAATGAAATTCCGACCCGGTAAGGATCGAGCGACTTCATCCGCAGATTCGCACGGGTCACCGCTTCCCTGGCAGCCAGAACGCCTAATTGGCCGCAGCGGTCCATCTCATTGAGCTCTTCTTCTGAAAAATAGTCTTCCGGATGAAAATCAGCAATCTCTCCGCCCAAATTCGTTAGCATATCGGACATATCAATATTGTTTACGACTTTAATGCCGGATTTTCCGGCTTTAACCCGTTCCAAGAACTCATCCAGATTTTTGCCGTTCGGACAAATAATCCCCATTCCGGTTACAACAATGCGCTGCTTATTAGTCTTCATAGCTGTCACCCTTATATTGTTTTCATTTCCCACGACTTGCAAAGAATATATGGGGAAGATTGCGTTGTCGCCTCAAATACCCGGTTTTGTTTGTCTTTGATTTGGAAGTGAATTCCGGAAACCGCAAATGGCTCGCGTAATAATCCGATCCCAAGCTTGGCATGTAATCCCGGGCTCTCTTTGATTTCTATGACTTTTCCGATGGCATGCTCGCCCACATAGATTTCATCCTCCAGCGATACGGGATTTTCCCTGTCCGTTGTGAATCCGACGATTCTTTTGCTAATCCCTTTCTCCAATTGCTGCTCCAGAAACTCTTTTCCAATAAAAGCATCTTTATAAAAATCAACAAACCACTCCAGGCAAACTTCAAATAAAGACAGTTCCTGTCCTGTTTTAAATTCAAAATAAGGGTGGCGAACCTCTAACATGGCTGTTTCCAGCGCCTCTTTATCTACGTCCTGAAGATCGATTTCTGCAAAAGAATTCACCTTCTCCGCAACCGCGTCTTTGAGCTCTTTTTCAAATAAAAGCTGGTACCCGTATTCTCCGGTAACCCCGGTTCTTGCCAATATGATTTCTGTCCCCTGGAAGGTAGTCGGGGCAAACGACTGAAACGGAAGCGATGAGATTTCAAAGTGCAAAAATTGCTGGGCAAGCTTCCAGGCATAAGGTCCTTCAAATCCAATTAAGGAGTGGCTTTCACTGATATCCGCAATCTCTACCTGATGCTCCTGCTTTTCCCGATTCTCTTGCAGCCAGGCGAGAACTTGATCCTTCTTATCGGATGCCGTAATGAGAGTAATAGAATCTTCGTTTTTAAAGAGATTGACAAGATCAATCACCGTTCCATCATCCCGCAGCAGAAGCGCATAAGCGGTTTTCTCTTCTTCCATAAATTGAATATCTTTGGTCACAAGCCCATCCAGAAATTCCACATGCTCATCGCCCTTGACGACAATCTTTCCGGCGGAAGACAACTCTATTATGCCAATTCCGCTCCGAATGGCCTCATACGCACTTCTTTCCCTCGTTTGGATACCTGTCTGATTAGTCATCATGTGATTCCTCCAGTTCCTCTAGTAGCATTTGTGAAAAATAGATACTCTCCTGCATGGTTTCTCCGACAGCAAAATGAAATGTAAGATTTTCCCCCTCATCACAGGTAAACAGACCAATTTGGATTCCTTTTTTAAACCATTCATAGACAGCCATTTTTGTATGGGCCGATGTGACGGAAATAGTCACAAATAAGCCATTAACAAATTCGATAGTCATTTTACTGTCTGCGTATATTTTTCTATTTTGGTTTTTTGGTAAAATAACGAGTTTTTTTCCATTTTGCCAACCATACATTTTTTTAATAGACGATTTTCCCTGCCGCCCCCAGAAAAAGTGAAACACAAAATGTTTATCATCTTTGTTTTTTTTCATGTTGACTTGCAGTGCCGGAAGATGATAACTCGCTAAATATTCAACTTGCCAAGCTCCCATATCGCAGGAAAGCAGCTTTAGAACATGGCCGTTCACATCTTTATCAGCGGTTTGCACGTCTTTAACTCGGGGGTGTTCGGCCATAGATTGAAAAACCAGTCCCTTATCATTGAAGGAATACGGGATATTATCGGGAATCATGAAACCCGGTAAAAAGAAGCATCCCTCCAAGGCAGGCTTTGCTTTTCCAATCTCTTTGCCTTGATAAGCAACATAGGTGATTGCCCCCTGCTTTTTCCCGATTTTGAGAGCAAAGCGATTATTTTGAAGGATATAATGCTGGTCTTCTTTCGTATTGATAATTTTTTCATCCGCCCACGCGACGTCCGGACCGGCAAAGGGAGCGAGAACATTTTTACTCTCCACGATATTCGCGAAGACCTCTTCTACCTTTTCTTCCACCGTATAATAATGAGTTTTGCTTATATATTTGTCATTCGGGCCTTTCGTAAAGACGAGTGAGGGCATCCATCGTAACCCGTAGAGTACACGTTCTACCGCGCCCTCCCACATCATTCCCAATGTCACATTTTGATCTTCAAATACGGTATAGTTCATCCGGTATTCTTCGCTTCGAGCCGGTAAATCAAACCCGTCCACATATTCAAAGTCATGCAAGGAAAACGGTTTTTCCCCGTAAATCATGGGAAACTTTATATCCTGCGTTTTCAAAGGTACGGTCATTTGCGCGGCATAGAGCATACACCAGGGATAAATCTTTATTCTTTCTCCTGATTCGGCATCATCTTCTATTTTCAACGTTTTTTCCGAGAAAAAGGAGATACGGCGCTTCAAGCCTGTCCGCCGGTGGACGATGTGTATACGGTCTTCCGAATCCTTGCCCCATGTAAGATCATTCCGCTTCGGTTCCTTCACAGCATTACAAAAAGGATAATCCAGATCCGGCCAAGCTTCTTGGGCTAACTGCTGTCCTGTTCTAGAATCATACAGATACAAGCATCCTGTTTTTTTATTTACTTTTGCGCTTAAATACATGCTTTCCAGGATCAGATGCTGCTCGTCCTCGTATGAGTTGCCATGTCCATAGGAATGGACGGGAACGGGTATACTCACCGTATCTGAATCGTTGTGTTGCCGGCCCGCAGCCGAAATCAGCAGGTTGGCAACTCCGTTCTTTCGGGCATTTAATTGAAGTTCATGCGTGACTTGTGCACCACACTCCACAACGAGCTCTTCCATCGGTTTCAAGAGCGCGGCTTCCAATACTTCCGGATTATCAGATTGAACTTGCAATGTATATTTCCGACTTTCGCCGGAATTATTTTTTACGATGACAGGATAAACACTTTCCCGGCCGCTCACTAATTTGGGCGGTTCCTTCACATACACTTCCAAAGGGGCTTTAATGGTCACTCCAAAAAAGAGTTCCAGTTGAAAATCGTTAGTTTTTAACGTTGTCACCAGTACACCATCAAAGGTTTCGGTTAATTGGACGGCAGCTTCCCATTCATATCGCTGATCCGGCTCAAAGGATTGGGTGGTTTCCGAGATGGCTTGTTGGCCCAACCATGCCGAGATATCGGCTGTGACCGCTTCTTTAAAATGATGCTGAAATACGTACCGGACATGTACTTCCTGTCCTGCCGCCAGATCGTTCCCTTCCTTGATGTAGCTTGTAAAGAAAACATGCTTCGTTTGTATCTTTGTCATTTTTTGACTTTTTACGTCAATCCAGCCGTTTGCCTCTCTTGAACCGAGGTCAATGGAATACTTGACCGTTTCAATGCCATTTTCTACGATGGCATTACTGTTCAGATTCCGCATGGACTGTACGGGTTTGATCGTCTTCCATCCCCTTGACACCAAGGATTCCCCGTCAGGCGGTTGAAAAGCTTCCACAAAATAACGGATTAGATACGGCAAATAACTTCGTAAATTTAAATAGCCGTCGTAATTAATGTAAGACCTGCTCGTCTGGTAGAGTCCAACCCGTTTATAGAGAGACATGGCCAGCTTATCTTCCGGGTTCACTTCCGTATCAATGTATCGGATGCCTTGCTGAATCAGTTTCCGGATGGCATAGGTAAAAAATTTATCCGGAATGCTTCCCGAACGAAACTCCGGGTGAATTAAAAAGTATCCGGCCCATGCTACATCCGGTTCAGCCGCTCTTTGGCTTGACAAATTCGAGAATAATAACGTTCCAATGATGTCTCCCTTATACTCTGCCGCCAGATATAAATTGATTTTCCGTTCTAGAAACAGCTGCTTTATATCCTTCTCTGTTAACGGATACCCGTACCGGACAGGCCCGTACTGATATTTATTGTAAAATTGCGCCAAATGATAACTATCACTCTCTGTACATTCGCGAATGCCAATAGGCTCATGAGAAATCATACCGGCTCAGCCCTTTTAGATACTTGAATGCTTCCTGCTGCCACTTTCTTATTTTCTACGTAAGCTTCAACTTCCACTTGAGAGATTAATCCTAGCGACCGTCCGATTTGAACATGTAATTGCAGTTGATCTCCGGGTACAACGGGCTTCAAAAATTTCATGTTGCGCAAAGATACTAAATACCCAACATATGAACTCGGGTCTACTTCCAATTCACCGTTCATCTGCCCGCCTTTTTTCTCCAATTCTCCGGTTACATATACAACCGCCGTCATTTGCGCTAGAGCCTCAATAATAAGAACCCCCGGCATAATCGACTCATTCGGAAAATGGCCTTCAAAGTAAGGTTCGCTAATGGTCACATTTTTAATGCCGATTCCCCGTTTTCCCGGCTCCAATTCAATGACTTTATCCAGTAAAAGAAACGGCCATCTGTGGGGCAATAGATCCCGAATTTGATCCGCAGTTAGCACTGGCCTCACCCCGCATCACCCCTCCTTATTTTCTTCAATGAAATCCGCAATTTTATTAATAGAACCCAGTACGACCATATTTTCATCGTACAAAGCGATTCCGAACTCTTCTTCAATCGCCAATAAAAGCTCTAATGCATCCAGTGAATCTATTCCTAATCCTCTTCCGAACAATGGCTGGTCATCCGTAATAAGATGCGGTTCAATGTTCAAATCTAACCGGTCTATAATAATTTCTTTGATTCGACTGGTAAGTTGTTTTCTCTCTTCAGCTTGGGTTATTGTTTTTTCATACGTAAGCATGTCTCTTGACCTCTCTTTTGTTAAATTTCCTCGAATTAAGAATGAAGGAGCCCGCCGTCGATCGTATATACTTTTCCCGTAATATAACTTGCATAAGTTGAACATAAAAAGGTTGTTAAGTGTGCTACTTCCTCAGGCTCCCCCATTCTTCCAAGCGGAATAAACTTGAGCATTTTCTGCAACACTTGCTGATTCATGCTTTTGGTCATATCCGTTTTAATGTATCCGGGTGCGACTGCATTGACGCGGATACCGTATTCGGCCGCTTCCAGCGCCAACGTTTTGGTTAAGGAAATCATGCCTCCTTTGGAAGCGGAATAATTGCTCTGTCCTTTTGCTCCCGCGATTCCGCTTGTGGAGGTGACGTTGACAATCACCCCGCTTCTTTGTCTCATCATTATTTTTAATGCCTGGCGGCAGGATAAGAATGTCCCCGTTAAATTTACATCCAGCACGCCACTCCATTTTTCTTTGCTCATTATCGCGGCGAATCCGTCGTTGGTCACACCCGCATTATTTACTACAATATCTATTCTTTTTTCCTGAGCGTGAATCTGTTGGTATAAAGCCTGAATAGATTGTTGGTCGGCAAGATCGGCCTGGACAGCAATTCCCTTACCGCCTTCTTTCCCGATTTCTGCCGCCACTTCTTCGGCAGCCTGCCGGTTGCTTTGATAAGTAAAATAGACAATCAGCCCATTCCTGGCCAAATCTTTCGCAATGGCTTTCCCTATTCCCCTTGATCCTCCGATTACGAGCGACACTTCATTCCCGTTAAACATCCCGTTACACATCTGTGCCTTCCCCCTGACCTTCCTTTTTCCATGATTCGGCCATTTTCTTTAGCTTCATGGGAGTTTCGGTCGAAGAAACGGATATATTCCGCTGGAATAACCAGCATAGCTTCGTTAACGTATTTCCCGGACCTACTTCGATAAAGTGTTCGACCCCGGCATCCAAGAGGGAATTTATCGTTGTCTCCCATAGAATGGTTTCTGTACACTGAAGCTTTATATCTTCTAAAATCGCCGCTGCATCCACCGTTTTTTCTGCCGAACAATTAAGAATAATAGGAATCCGGGCTTGCTGCATCGAAAATGATTGTACATACTCCATGAACTCTGACACCATTTCGCTCATTAAGCGGGAATGGAACGCTTGACTGGTGGCCAGCATTTTTACTTTTACGCCGGGTAGCTGGGAGATGTCTTTCTGGAATCGTTCCACATTGGCACTGGCACCGGAAAATACAACCTGCGTCGGGGAATTATAAGCCCCGACGTCAATTTGATACGGTCCGGATTTCTCAATAATTTCTGAGATCTTTTCGCTTGTATTGGTCACAACCCCGAGCATGGACCCCGGAATCTTCACTTGGCTCATCGCTTGTCCGCGTTTACGAACAATGCGCAAAGCATCATTGAATTGCAATACTCCAGCCTCTACCAGCGCCGAGAATTGACCGAAGCTGTGCCCCGCAACCATCGACGCCCGAATATTCATGGATGCCAAAACCTTGGCTATCCCGGTACTCACGGTTAAAATAGCCGGCTGTGCTACACTTGTCTCGGTTAATTGTTCCATCGGGCCGTATAGACATATTTTTTTCAAATCAAAGCCTAACGTATCGCTTGCCTCTTCAAATAACGGATTGAAAATCTCAGGAAACTTATCATAATAGCCTTTACACATACCGACGGTTTGCGATCCCTGACCCGGGAAAATAAAAGCAATCATGAGACTCCCTCCTCGCAAAGTAATGAAACCATATCGAACAGTTTTTGCGGCAGCCGGTATAACATTTGGCCGTCCGCCGTTGTCAATACATGCTTGGAAAACCCTTCTGCCAAGAGGACACGGCCTTTTTTTCTAAACAGCTTATGATCAAATTCCAAATAAGCTTTGCTCTTCGTTCTCAAATAGGTCTCAACAATGACAATATCGTTAAATACGGCCCCTTTTCGGTATTTGCAGCCGATATCAATGACAGGAAAATAATATCCGTTCGTTTTTATATATTCTCCTATAGCCGAGTTCTGCAGGAGTTCAAACCTTCCCATCTCAAACCAATGAAAGTAGTGGGAATGATGGGCGACTCCCATAAAATCACATTCCCCGAACCGAACTTTGACTTCAACTCTTACCGGATTCAACTGCTTCACCTGCTTTTGGCGGAAACCTGAAATTTCCGGATAGATATGGACAAGAACAAAATCCCCATGCCTATTAATGCGGCGGCTGAACCTAGAACAGCCGAAAATCCTTTATTATAAATTAAAAGGTCGTTAAAGCCGCCCATCGCCCAGGCCGTAATAGTAATGTGCGCCAACTTCTGCATCCATTCCGGTTCGATATATAACGGCCACCACGACCCGCCCAAGGCAGACATCGATAACACAATTAAAATGGAAATCCCGTTAGCCTGCGATCTGGACTTGCAGATGGAAGCGAGCAGAATAGCTAAACTGGACGACGCAAATGCCGTGCAAACGATTAATAGGGCTAATGCCGGAATGCTCTTTCCGAGCCACATGCCGAATACAAAATGGCCTACACTGAACAGCACGGCACATTGAACAATAGCCGTAATAAAACAAGATAACATCTTCCCTAAAATGATGGATAAGGAGTTTACGGGTAAAGTAAGAATTTTCCTTAATGTCCCGTTCTCCCGTTCCTCTACAAAGGCACCCGCTGCTGATGCCGTTCCGAGAAGGACAAACATAACCGCATAACCCGGAACATTGGATTCAAATGGAGTGGGCTTATGTTCGCCTTCATCTGTTAATTCCTTAGACTCTACTTTCAGATTCCTTGGCGTTGCTGCAGCAGCTTGTTGCTGCGTTATCCCTTTTTCGATATCGGCGATGATTTGCGTAACCGCATTGAAAACGATGCTTGGAATGATGCGGTCTACCTTGTCCTCGATAATGACAATTTTCGTCTCCACGCCCGAATAGGCATTTTTCGTAAAGTCTTGCGGAATGATGATTGCCGCTTTTTTAGTCTGGACTTCTTTTTTTGCCTCTTCTTCGGTATAAGGTTTATCTGTGCCATCCGCTTTATAAGTTTCTTGAATGTCCAATGCCGGTATTTTTTTCAATTCGGTAACGACTTTCTCTGCTAATTCACCCTGATCTTGGACAACGATCGGAATTTTGAATTTCTCTGTCTTGCTGTCGAACACATTCGATAAAGCAAAACTTGCAACAGCAATAACGATAATGGGAGTAATGAATAAATAGATTAGGCCAGGGATATCTTTGAGCTGGATCAATAAATCTTTCTTGGCTATGTACCAAGACTTCATCTTATCTCCTCCTTTCAAGCCCTCAGTGTTTTTCCGGTTAGATGTAAAAAGACATGTTCCAGATTGGAGTTTTTCACAAGCAAGGAATCAATTTGTACCTCTTCCTGCTGAGCAAGAGCGATTACTTTTTGTGTCACCGCAAAACTGTCCGCACATTGAATCATGATTTTTTGATCCTTCCGGGTAAAAGACTTGACCTCTTCAATCGATTCCACTTTGTCAATAAAGCTCCCGGAGGCATCCTGTACGACAAACTCCACATCATTTTCACCATATTTTTTTATTAGATTTTTAGGAGTATCTAAATCTAAAATTTCTCCTTTATCATAGATGGCGACCCGGTCGCAGAGCATTTCCGCTTCTTCCATATAATGAGTCGTATAGATGACGGTAATCCCCAGATCGTCTACAAGATGGCGAATACAGCTAAAAATATGATTTCTGGATTGGGGATCAATCCCGACGGTCGGTTCATCTAAAAAGACCACTTTGGGCTCATTTAACAAACCAACCACCAAGTTAATCCGTCTTTTCATTCCGCCGGAAAAAGAATCAATTCTCTTGTTTGCCCAGTCTTCCAACTGCGCGAACTGAAGCGCTTTAGCGATTTGGCTCTTTTTTCTGCTCCCTTTTAAGCCATACAAATCGGCGTAGAAGGATAGATTGTCATAGGCCGTTAACGTAGGATACAAAGCTAAATCTTGAGGCACAACACTGACAACTTTTTTTATTTCGTGCCGCTCTTTGACCAAATTGCGCCCGCAAATTACTCCTTCCCCTTCATCAGGGAGCAGCAGTGTCGATAATATAGATATAAGGGTTGTTTTTCCTGCTCCATTCGGTCCTAATAACCCGATAACTTCTCCTTCATATATGTCTAAACTTAAATCTTTAATCACTTGGTAATCGCCGTACGATTTATTGATGCTTTTAATAGAAATGATAGGACTCTTACGGTCCATATCCTTTCCTCCTTTCTAGTTCTGAAGCAGGAATCGCTTGATGACAAGTTCGCCTCAGATGGTGAGGTATGGTCTTGAGGCCTAGGCACTCCTTTCCATGATGAGTTATACTGGCATTTAAAAAACTTTACTTGGTAACTTCTTCTAAGCATTTTCTACCGTTATCATACACAATGGCAGAAAATAAGCCAAAAAAACGAAAAATTACACTTTTTTTCTTAAATATCACGTATATAAATCTTTGCTTGAATTAGTCTGGAGGTAAAAAAATGGTACAAACAACGGAGTTATTGTATAATTCGATGGAAAATAAGGGTAGAATACTGTCTTTTTTTGACGAAAAGTTCAAAAAATTATCACTCGATCTAGAAACGGTAAGCTTAATAGGAAAAATTAACTATTATAAAGGATGGCTGGAAGTTTATGAAAAAGAATTTCCATGCATTTTGGAAAATTTGCATAAAGCAATGAAAGTTCAACAGGCGCAGGACTTTTTTTCTATGCACAAAGACCTGAAAGTAACCAGCAAACGGTTAAAAGAACTATTAATTTATAACAAAGCGCCAAAAAGTACGATAGAAAATGAAATATCATGTTGCTATGATACATTAACCTTTATCCATAATAAGTGTAAATACAGTACTATTGACCCAAGTTTTATTCTGGAAACTCACTTTCAACTATTCAAATATGCTTCATCGGATAGCGGAACATGGAGAAAGAACGAAATAATAATTCCCGATAATCTGGAACTAAAATTACCTATTTTTTGTTGTCATCCGCCCGTAGCGTCTGCACAAATACCAGCATACATGGAACAGCTTTGCCGGGAATATAATGAGTTAATAGAGGAGGGAGTGATTGATCCTTTAATATTAAGTGCTCATTTTATTTTCCATTTTATTTGTATCTCCCCCTTTGAATATGGAAATGAAAGAATTGCACGCCTGCTTCTTTATTTTTTGCTCTTGAAAAGTAAACATTCCTTGGTGAAATACATTTCATTAGATAAATTAATAAAAAAATACGAAACCGATTACTTTGAATCACTTAAAAAATCCTCTGCCAACTGGGATTTTCAAGAGTACAATATAACCTTCATCTTACATTGTCTGTTGAATATTATTTTAGAAGCCTGTACATTGCTGGATGCCGACTATCAAATGAAAAAAAATAAAAGTGATAAAATTAAAGTTTATATTATGAAGCAGGAAGCCCCTTTTACAAAAGAAGATATACGAACCGTATTTGCCGATGTGTCGCAAAGTACGATTAACAAAGTGTTTGAATGTCTCCAGAAAGAAAACGCCATAAAACTCCTCTCCCGGGGACGCAACGCAAAATGGATAAAAAACGCCACCGTCTCGTAATCGGACAGAAAACAACGCTCCGGACAACAAGAAGGAAAAGGTTGGAGGGTCTTTCACCTCCGGCGGGAAGTCGGAAGGCTCATTCCTCCTCGCCGTTGCCGGAGCTTCTAAAACAAAAAACTGCCCTCCTTCGGCATCAAGGAAAGCAGTCATCAGGTTTTATGAATTTCCATTCTAAATTCTGCCCGAACGGAGCAATAAGAATAGGTAAGGTTTTGAGGTAATCTCCGCCTTTTCCCCTCTTCCACACC
>NZ_QYZD01000039.1:10037-48564 GCF_003591545.1 Paenibacillus thiaminolyticus | reverse complement strand
ATGAGCTTTATCAAATGTTTAAAAGCGGAGGGTCAAATAGTCCAACGCCGAAAAAATCTCCTTCGCAGCCAAGTGGGACGGGTAACCCTTCACCTGAGCAGTTGTTGAAAATTAAGCATGCTAATATTGGAAATCCAAGAGCTTCTCTTAATGAACTAGTTCCGAGAGATATAAGGTTAAGAGACAAGAACCTGAAGGGAAGACATCTGACCAAAGAAGAGAAGCAATTAGCCAATCAACATCTAAATGATCTTGTAGCTCGAAAGAATGGAGATCAATCTGCAGCCCAAAGATTATCTCAAGATAAATATAGGATGCATTTACGTGATGATGGGTGGATTAGTCTCGATCTTATGGATAAAAATGGAGCATCGAATATAATGAGGCTTCTTTTTAGAGAGACAAAAGGTGGTATCGAATGGAAAGTCATTCAGAATCATTAATTAGCAATGAAATAGAATACTTGGAGGAGACATATGGACAAAAAAATCATCTCAACGATATATGACTTTTGTTTAGAAGAAGATTATGATAGTACTTTGGTAGAAACGCTAAATTTATTGAAAAATAGCTCTGCTATAAATGCACTAGAAGGCGATAGTATTACTTTTCTTAGTAGCATGATTCCCTTGGTTGAGGATAACAGTATAAAGGCCCAAATAATTGAAACTATTGTCGAGTCTCCACATTATGTTAGCAACGATACTA
Source organism: Paenibacillus thiaminolyticus (assembly GCF_003591545.1). Lineage (GTDB taxonomy): Bacteria > Bacillota > Bacilli > Paenibacillales > Paenibacillaceae > Paenibacillus_B > Paenibacillus_B thiaminolyticus_A. Next base: position 47,856 of record NZ_QYZD01000039.1, on the reverse strand, counting down.
AACTGTTAGACGAGTATATAAGATTGGTTTCGTTAGGGGAAGTGATTGTTCCAGAGGCAGTCAGATGTTTTGGTGCATTTTCAATTTCTGGCAATACTATGAATGAAATTTTTACTAAATTGGCGGAATCTCCAAATAAAGAAGTGGCAATTGAAATCTTAGTGTTAATGGCCAAAAGGGATTGGGGAGATTTACCTAGTCACCTGGAATCATTCGCTAATGAAGTTGAAACGCTCCAAAGGTTAAGTTACCGCTCCGGGGTAATCTCAACATTTTTGTTAATTGTTCATCCTTTGTGTTCAAGGTATGCACATATCAGTTCATTTTCATTTGGATATCCATCTACTGAAGTAGCGGTAAATGATTGGGCGTGGGTAACACCAGAAAGCACAAAATATATGTTAGATAGAAAAATTGTCAGTCCAAAAGAAGCAAATATATTAGTAGAACTAGGGCGTTTAATACGCAGTGACAAGAACAACCTAGGTGCAGCAGATATGACAAAATTGTATACTCGGTTTTTTGAAGGCAAGAATCCTTTTGATGTGATGTATACTTTGCCCGAATAATATAAGATTTGTAGACAGGGATCAAAACACATTCTGTAGCCAGTCGTCGAAAATCACTCGGCGACTGGCTATTTAGTTTCGTTTGAATGTGAATTGAGTTATTGCCAGGTACTATAATTTCAAGAGTATGTTCTGTTTTTGACCTATTGAGAAAAGGGTTACATTAACATAAAGGAGATGAACAAGTGAATACTGAGGAATTTGAGAACTGGGTATCTATACATAGTATAATTGAATGTACTAAAAAGGGGTTTTGGAACTACATGGAAAATTATAAACAGGAAGAACCAGATGAATTTTCGGAAGTGTTCGGTAGTGTAGATATGGATGTTGAATATGAGGGTGAAGAATTAGGTGTTTATCAATGTTTATTTTCATTAGATGGAGATGACTTAGATGATTATTTTAGATGATTATTTAACTCAACTTTCGCAGAGCCAAAATTGACGTAATCGTATACACAGCATGGGATAAGTTCGAATGAAATAGTTGGCTTGAAAAATAGGGGTCGTTGTCCGCCTGTAAACCGGTGTTCATCTCTCAGCCACTGGTAGATCCGTATGCCGGTATGCTCTGTTTCCGGGAAAGTAGGCGATCTTCCTCCAGCCATTTGTCCACGATCTCCATATATGGCCCCATAGCTGGACTTTTACTCTTTCTTCTCCAATCGATTCGTTCCAGTTGGGCTGATCTGCGTACTTCTTCGCGGTTCTCAAGTGAATGCCCATCTGTCTGGCGATGTCACGGATCGAGCACCCTTCTGCTTCGCGTAAAAATCGGATATAGTGTTGTTCCTTCGTCAAGTTCTCAGCAAACGGGCTGACAAGTGCTTTTTTGCATTCGAGCATTTTTACGCTGCAATTCAAGGCATTATTAGTCTGAGGCCAGCAAGCCTATCATGCCCATTTCTCTATATAAAACCAGTTAATTTTGCTGCATAAACTATTGCTGCAAAACTAAGCATCCTTGCGTTGCAACAAACAAGTTGTAGAAGATTATACGTATGGAATCATAAGAAAGGAATATGCCTCAAGTCATCCGAAGGCGCCCAAATCAGGTGAATTGATCGGACACCCCATCACAACAGTAGCCGGACTATTAGAAATGGGGGGCTGCGGCGGAGGGAGCCGCTGGTGTTACGGTAACGGCTACGGGAGTAGGAGTATCTATAGGCGTAGGTTTTATGGCACAATCCACTGCTTTAGCAGGACATGGAGCAGGAGTAACGTATCAAGGTTTATCAAATACTGGTGAAACCCTCAATGAGCTTTATCAAATGTTTAAAAGCGAAGGGTCAAATATTCCAACGCCGAAAAAGCCTTCCCCGCAGAAACCAAGTAAGCCCAATGGGAAGCCGCCTGAGAGTAAGGGGATGGGTAGTGGGTCTGGAATCCCAACTGCTTCGGAGTTATCTGATTTGGCACGAAAAAAAAGATTGATGGATTCTCAGGTACGAAAGTACCGTTTACCACAGTTCAAGAAGCCGCAAAGAAATTCGTAGGAAATCAACCTGGAAAAATGATAAATAATGGTTTTGAATTTGTAAGTAAAGACGGAACAAAACGTGTGAGGATTCAATACAAAACTGGAAAAGGCGCCAATGAAGCGAATTTTGAAACAACATTTGATTCATCAGGGAGACAACTTACAAACTATCATGTTCAACTTGAGTAGTTCTAAAAGGAGAGGAAAAAATGATTAAACCTGTTATAAAAAATTTGCACAGGTCTGTCCATCATTTTGTATAAGCGAGGTTTTCGAAAAAGTAGCTTATAAATTGCAAAGTAAAACGGGGTCTGTCAAAGGATTTTGTGTAAACTCATTTATACGAACCTCCCCCCGAGGGGAGGGGGACCTCGATGGAAAATGCTGGCCTGGATTATCAATTGGATCGGCTACCACTCCGCTCCTGGAAGCATCGAATGTAATAAGGCAGGGTTGCCATCCGCATCAATTCACACAGACGCCTTCAAACTCGCTAGCATAGCGGGGGTGGAGGCGTCTTTGCCTATTGTAGGGGATTGACGGCTCATTTCCCCAGAAGTTGATAGCACAAGGAAAGCCCATGAACCAAGGCGATCCGGCCTCGATACATGGGCGTGTGTGTGGAGCGAATATCCATACTAGACGATGAAGTGCTTCAGCAAATCAATCAGCGGGGGAAGTACAGCGCCTAGGAATCCGAGTACTGCTATGAAAACTGTCATATAAATCCCTCCAAGAACTGAGTTCCAAGAAACGGTGATGTTCCTTGTACTATCTATATCGGCATGCCGCCTCTGTTTTTTTAGAGATTGTGAACAAAAATCGAAAAAAGGTGAAGAAAACCGGCAAGCATGCAGGTTAAGAGGGAAAGCAAATGTTTCAGTTTATTGAACATGGTCGGTTTTTTCATTACGCGAGTGGATGGTGACACCTGTACCGTTCCCTTTTAAAGTAGGGCCTGACATTAATCACACCATTCGACAGGAGATGAAAAAATGAAGAGATCCAAAGCCTTCCGCTGGCTTGCGTTCCTATCCATGCTTGCGCCGCTGCTCTTGCTGACGACCGGATGCACCGAGCATATGATCGTGATCAATCCGAAAGGGCCGATTGCCGAACAACAGCGGGATCTCATGGTGATCTCCACCGTATTGGCATCCATCGTTATCGTGCCGGTTCTGATCCTTACGGCGATCATTGTGTGGCGTTACCGGGACAAGGAGGGCAGGACAGCGAAGTATGCGCCGGAGTGGGAGCACAACACCAAGCTGGAGCTCATCTGGTGGGGGATTCCGATCGTGGTGATTGCCGTGTTAGGCATTATTACCGTACAGAGCACGTATGCCCTGGAGCCGTCCAAGCCCCTCGCATCGGACCGCAAGACGCTGACCATCCAGGCGACCTCGCTGGACTGGAAATGGTTGTTCCAATATCCGGAGCAAGGCATCGCCACAGTCAATAGCATCAAGATCCCGGAGGACGTGCCCATCCGATTCGAGATTACGGCCGATTCCCCGATGAATTCCTTCTGGATTCCGCAGCTCGGCGTCAGATGTACGCGATGTCCGGGATGGCGATGACGCTTTATTTACAGGCGGATGAGCGTGGCCAATATTGGGGCTCTGGCGCCAACTTCACCGGCAAAGATTTTGCGAAGATGCACTTTGACGTGGAGGCCACTTCCCTAGAGGAATTTGATCAATGGGTGAGCGAGGTCAAGGCCACGTCGCCTGCGCTCACATTGGAAGGCTACAAGCAGTTGGCGGAGCCAGCCGCGTCGGACGTGAAGACCTTTTCCTCGTTCCCGGAAGGCCTGTTCTACATGACGGTCACGAAGTATGCTTCCTCGCACAACCATGGCTTGTCCTGGGAGGACATTCAGAACATCAAGATCCAAGAATAACGGGGTTCGAATCGAAAGGGAAGGGGAGAGTGCTCCATGTGGGAGAAGGTAAAAAGCTTTGCATCGGAATTTTTTGTGACGGGCGATCCGTTAATATACGGTGCCGATGTCACCATCGTTCTGACCATAATCGCGATTGTATTTGGGCTGACGTATTTTAAAAAATGGGGATGGCTGTGGCGCGAATGGCTGACGACAGTCGATCATAAAAAAATCGGCATCATGTACATTCTCTCCGCTTTTCTGATGCTGTTCCGCGGCGGAGTGGACGCGCTCCTGATGCGGGCGCAGCTGGCGATGCCGGAGCTGAGCTTTTTGACGCCGGATCATTATAATCAGATCTTTACGACCCATGGCGTCATAATGATTCTATTTATGGCGATGCCGTTCATGTTCGGCCTGTTCAACGTGGTGGTACCGCTGCAGATTGGCGCACGCGATGTCGCTTTTCCGTTTTTGAATGCCCTGAGCTTCTGGCTCTTCTTCTGGGGCGCGATGCTGTTTAACCTGTCCTTTGTCATCGGGGGATCGCCTGATGCGGGATGGCTCGCCTATCCGCCTTATTCGGAGCGAATGTTTAATCCGGGCGTCGGCCAGGATTTCTACATATGGGGGATCCAGATCTCGGGGATCGGCAGCCTGATGACCGGCATCAACTTTATCGTGACGATTCTGAAGATGCGCGCTCCCGGTATGAAGCTGATGAAAATGCCGTTTTTCCCGTGGTCGGTGTTATCGAGCTGCATCGCGATCATTTTCTCGTTCCCTATCTTGACGGCAACGTTGGCGCTGCTGTTTTTGGACCGCTATTTGGGGGCGCATTTTTTCGGAGATTGTATCGACTTTTGCGAAGAAAAAGCTGTTCGGTTATAAATCGATGGTGTATGCCATGATGATCATCAGTATTTTATCATTTCTCGTCTGGGCGCATCATTTCTTTACGATGGGCTCCGGAGCGGATGTCAACGCCTTTTTTGCGCTCACGACGATGCTGATCGCGATCCCGACCGGCGTCAAAGTGTTCAACTGGCTGTTCACGATGTTCCGGGGAAAAATCACCTTCGAGACGCCCATGCTGTGGACGATCGGCTTTATCATCTGCTTTATCATCGGCGGGATGACCGGGGTGCTTCTGTCGGTTGCGCCGGCGGACTTTCAATTCCACAACAGCTACTTCCTGATTGCGCATTTCCATAATACGATCATCGGCGGCATCGTGTTCGGTTATTTCGCCGGCTTGTATTATTGGTGGCCTAAGCTGTTCGGCTTCACGCTCAACGAGCGGATCGGGAAGTGGGCGTTCTGGTTCTGGAATATCGGATTTTACGTCTGCTTCATGCCGCAATATGTGCTCGGGTTAATGGGGATGACGCGCCGGCTTGTGACGTACGGATGGGACAAAGGATGGTGGGAGATGAATCTCGTATCCACGATCGGAGCCGTGTTGATGGGAATCGCCTTCTTGCTCCAGGTCTGGCAGATCGTGTACAGCGTGAAGTATTCGCCCAAAGATACAACGCGGGATCCATGGAACGGACGCACCTTGGAATGGTCGATTCCTTCGCCGGCGCCGCATTATAATTTCGCCATGCTGCCGCATGTGTCTTCCCAGGATGAATGGTGGGAGGAGAAGCAGCGGCGGGCGCGCGGGGAACAATCTCCAGTACCGCCGAAGCTGGAACCGATCCATATGCCGTGCAATTCGGGCATTCCTTTTGTGATGTCGATCTTCTGGTTTACGGCCGGATTCGGGTTCGTATTCGATTGGGTCTGGATGACGGTGGTCGGTCTGGCTGGCGTGGCGGTATGCATGCTGGTTCATTCCTTCAATTACAATACCGACTATTATATCCCGGTAGAGGAGATTACACGCACAGAAGCTGCGCTAAGGGGGTAATACAAGAATGGCTCACATCAACGATTCCGTACATGCCGCCCATCCCGTGCCGCATTCGGATCATCATGATCATCCGGATATGGAAGAGATGCGCACATTCGGATTCTGGATCTACCTGATGACCGATGTCATCATTTTCGGCACGCTGTTCGCTGCCTATATTGTTCTTCAACCGAACCGGAACGGCGGGCCGGGCCCGGAGGATCTGTTCCAGCTCGGCGGCATTATCGCCAGCACGATCATTTTGCTGACGAGCAGCTATACGAGCGGCCTCGCCGTACTGGCCATGCACCGGGGCAAGCTCCGCGCCTTGCTCGGGTGGCTTGGGGTCACGGCCTTGCTCCTGGGCAGCGACCTTTTGCGGAACGAGGCTAAGCCCGAAGTCCATCTGCTGTCTGGCATCGGCCAGCCGATCGACCACGGAATGCGGCGCGACCATCCAACCGACACGCAGCCCGGAGGCGGCGATTTTGGAGAATGAGCCAATATAGAGTACCGAACCGAGCGAATCTATGGACTTGAGCGGTAGCGGCGGTTTGCCGTCATAGGCCGTCAGGCTGAACGGATCATCCTCGACAATCGGCAGCCCCAGCTCGCTCGTCACATGGAGCAGTTCCGCCCGCCGTTCGGCATCGAGTACGGCGCCTGTCGGATTCTGATAATTCGGATTAAGGAAGACCATCTTGATTCGATGTTTTTTGTAGAGCGCGCGTACATTCTCAGGCCGGATTCCATGCTGGTCGACGGGAAGCCGGAACAAGCGCAGACCAGCCGATTGGAACATGGGCAGCGAGTAGCAATACGAAGGATCTTCGATCGCAACCGCATCCCCGGGAGCCAGCAGACACTGGGTGATTAAACATAACGATTGCTGGGAGCCGGATGTGATGAGAATGGATGATTCTGTCGTCTGAATGCCCCGATATTGGCTCAAAAAAGCGACGTTCGGCAGGAAGCTTCCGCCTTCGACATACCGGTGCCAGTTCGGGGTATGCTTCGGTGTCGCTCCCCATTTATATTTGCTTACCCGGGTTCCGCTTCCCGAACGGCTCTCGATGATTCCGAGGGCGCGAAGCTCCGCGTAAGCCAGAATCACGGTGCTGCGATTCACTCCCAGGTGCGCGGCTAATTTGCGTTCGGAAGGCAGCAGACTGCCTGGCGGGAACTCGCCGTATGCGATTCTCCGTTCGATGTCATCCGCTATCTGTTGATAGAGAGGCTGGCTGTTGCGGCGATCAGGCATCCACATCAATATCATCTCCTGCCTGCTGTAGTAAGGTCCCGCAAAATTCTTTAATCATACCATTTGGCTTGGGTAAAAGCGCCGCTCATCTTTGGCAAAAAAACATCAATTTTTTGAACATGGATGGGGAATCGGGGAGAGGATTGGATGGGCTGTAAGTATGATCATAGAGCATGAAGAGCATGAATTTTTGAATTACGAAAATCACCCAAGATGTGGTATAGTAGCGACGTGCGCAGAGAGTTACAAGGAAAGCGCGAAACGGCAAGGAATGCGAGAAATGGAACATGTTCTATTTCATATAAAGGCATTACAGGAGGAGAAATATGACAAACAAACCTAAGCTTTTTCACAGCACACCTGAAGAATCCAAGCATGTCCTGCACAAATTGATTGAGTTCAATGCCAAATGCGTGCCCAACGCCCACCTCGAAGTAGTTAATTTATGCTTGAAGGATGATAACGGAGAGATTGTTGCCGGTCTGAACAGCACCGTGCTATGGAATTGGATGGAAGTTGATATTTTATGGGTGGATGATAATCACCGCGGACAAGGGTTGGGAAATCGATTATTGGAAGAAGCCGAGCAAATCGCGCGAGCAAAAAACTGCACGTTCATTAAACTGAATACATTCAGTTTTCAAGCTCCCGAATTCTACAAAAAATATGGCTACGAGGTAGTCGCCATTTTCGAGAATGCGCCAATTGGATGCAAGCACTATTACTATAAGAAGGACCTTACATAACGGTTCCGCATGTCTGGGGGCCATCGCGGTACAGAAGCATAACTGGCATGGATGAAGGAGAGTGGGAGCTAGGATGGCAGACAATATCACAATACAACAACTATCAACGGTGGATGAAGCCGCATTGCTCGACCACGATTGCGATTTATCTTTTCCTTGGTATACGTCAGGGGACTATTTTCTCCAATGTCTGGACGAGAATCGCCAGGGCAAGCGAATTACGCTGTTGGCTTATGTTGATTCTGACTTGGCCGGATACTGCCATTTGCTGCATCACTCAAGCTACCCGTATTTTTCAGAGAATCAAATCCCGGAAATCAATGATTTGAATGTATTCCCTCGGTTCAGAAGAAGGAAGGTTGCCAGTGCATTATTTGATGAGTTGGAGGCCATAGCCGCCAAGACATACAGATGTATCGGGCTTGGAGTCGGACTTTATCGAGACTATGGCCCTGCCCAGATCATGTATACGACACGCGGTTACGTCATGGACGGGAATGGAGCCACATCTAAGAACGTTCCGGTCGTTCCCGGCCAATCGGCCGTCGTCGATGATGAGCTGCTTCTATATCTGATCAAAGATCTGGCCGTTAAGGAGGAAGCATGAGATTGAAAGAGCTGCTGAACGAAATCCCAAAACTGCTTCGGGGAGATCTGCCGGAATTGGCCGCATCACTCAACCCGCCCGCCACGGAGATAGAGCTGCGCCAGGCGGAGGAGGAACTGGGATTTGCCTTACCGGCCGAGCTGCGGGAGCTTTATCTGATCCATAATGGAGAAAGCGAAGATGGTCCCGGGCTGTTTTTCGGCCTTCCGTTCCTGTCCTTGGACGGCATGTTGACGGAATGGCGAATATGGGCGGAGCTGGAGGAGGAGTATGCATGGGAAGGGGAGCATTATTCCGTGCCTGCTGCCTGGATTAAGGAACGGTATATTCACTGCTGCTGGCTGCCGATTAGCAAGGATTGGGGCGGCAATCACCTTGGCATCGACCTCGATCCCGATGAGCAGGGAAGGAAGGGCCAGGTGATCAACTTCGGCCGCGATGAAGAAGTCAAATATGTCATTGCCCATCGTCTGACTCATCTCCTGCAATTTATCCGCGATACGGCCAGGGAGAGGAATTATACCGTCCATGAAGAAGAAGACTATCGTTTCTGGAGCTATGGCCGGGACAGCCAAGTCCATTTTCTCGATGCGATCCAGTCTCTGGATCTGCCTGTGCTCGAGCCGCTTCGGCTCGATTCGAATGCCCCGGACCCGCTGGCATGGTTCGGCGGGCTGGATGACAAGTGGAAGGCGAGGGTGGTGGCGGCGTGCGGATCTCCGGAAGCTTGTGTGCGTGCGAAGCAGCTTCGCTTCATACAGGAGGGGCTGACGGATATTGCCCCCCTGGCCCGCTGTACCGATGTGCGGGAATTGGTGCTGAGCGTGAACGAGATCCGCTCGATTGAAGCGGTGAGTCATTGTACGCAGCTGAAGAGGCTGTATCTGGGGAAAAATCCGGTATCGGATCTTCGCCCGCTGCAGGGATTGATGCATTTGCAGGAATTGTTCCTGGCGGGCACGGAAGTTACGGATTTATCTCCTCTTAGTGGGCTGCCCAAATTAAGAGGGCTGGATGTGCAGCAGACGGCAATTCGTGATTGGTCGCCGCTCAAGGCTGTTCATAGTCTGCGCGCCTTGGAGGTCAGCCGTCCGGATGGCGAGCAGCTTTGGGGTCTAGCGGAGCTGGAGCAGCTTGTGGAGCTGACGCTGTCCGGGCTTGGTTCCGTTGTCGAGGACGATCTGGCTGTCCTGGGACAGCTCGTGAATTTGCGGGTGATCCAACTGGAAGAGGTTTCTTTGCCGAATCTGGAGTTTTTACGGAATTGCCGCAAGCTTCGGACCGTGAAGATGACCAATTCGGCCGTGAAGGATATTTCGATCTTGGCCGATCTGGAGCATCTGCAGTCCCTGGAGCTAAACGGTTGCCCGGATATCGGCAAGCTGGAGGAGATCGCCCGGTCGGCCTCGCTGAAGAAAATCACGGCCTCTTTTCCGCAGTTTGCGCTGTTGAAGGATCGTTTTGACCGGAAAATCGACTTTTCCACGATGACCGGATCCATGACCGATGAGGAAGAAGAAATCTGGTACGAATATGTAAGAGCCTAGAATGGAGGAGCCCCCGATGAAGCGAATGCTGGCGGATCGCAGCAGCGGCAAAATATGGAGCATCCAATGCAGCGGGAATCAAGTCATCACGACCGATTATTTAGCCGCCTATACCGATTACGGCTGCGTAAGCTTAAATAAAATATAAATGGAAAAGGCTCTGTCCCGCTACCTGTAGCGAACGGAGCCTTTTGCATTATCTATGTCCCTCCACGTATCCGTGTAAAGGAGGAACTGCTGCCGGCAGCGTAACGATAAACGAGCTGCCCTGACCTTCCGCGCTGCTGACGCGGATCGATCCTCCGTGCGCGTCCACAATCGATTTCGTAATCGATAAGCCAAGCCCGGCGCCGCCATATTTGCGGGTGCGGGAAGACTCGCTGCGGTAGAAGCGGTCGAACAAATGGGGAAGATGCCTCTTCCCGATCCCCGTCCCATTATCCCGCACAGTCAGTTCCACGCCGCCGGGCACGGTTTCGGTCAAAATCAGAATATCTCCTTTTACCTGATCCGTATGCTGAACGGCGTTATGGAATAAATTCAGGACGACCTGCTTCATTTTGTCCGGATCATACTTGCCCTTCGCTTCTTCCGTCAGAGCGAGCGTCACATGACGCTGTCCGGCAAGCAGACGAAGCTGCGGCTCCAGCTCCCGAAGCACGCGATTCAAGTCGCCGTCTGCGAGCTCCATGACCGGAGCCCGGTCCAGCTTCGCGAGCAGAAGAAGATCCTGCACCAGCTTATTGATCCGCTCGGATTCCCCGTACATCGAGATGAGTGCTTTGCGCAGCTGTTCCGGCTGGTGCATGGCGCCGCGGAGCAGAACCTCGAGGAATCCGTGTATCGATGTCAGCGGCGTCCGGAGCTCATGGGAGGCGTCTGCGACAAAGCGGCGCATCTGCTCTTTGGCTTCCTTTTCCGCTTCGAACGAGGATTCCAGCCTTTCCAGCATGCCGTTGAACGATAACGCGAGCCGATCGATTTCGAGCTGACCCTGACGGGATGGAATGCGTTCCGCCAAATTTCCCGCATCGATTCTTTCGACGGTATGCACCATATTGGACAGCGGGATAAGCGTTCTTCTCAATACGGGAAGGAAAGCGATCATGCCGCCGATCAGCGCCAGAACAGATAGCGATAGGAAGGTCAGAAGCTGACTGGCCAGCATCTCCTTCAACGGCTTGGTGCTTGTATTGACCTGAATGAGTCCGATCATCTGCCCCTTCCATTCTAATGGCTGCAGCACGAGCAACTGTTCCTCTCCGTCGCTGTCGTTCATGACCCGATAATTGACTTCCTTCCTGCTCTTGTTCATGGCCGCTTGATATTCTTCCGGGGACAGTTCGGGCGGATCGGCCATCTTATCTCCCATGGATACGGCCTGTATGGCTCCGTTCGCATCGATTATGGCGAGCGACGCATCGGCAGGCAAAAACAGCATGGGCCGCCGCCCCGACACGCCGTCATCCCGGTCCGTCAGCAGCTGCCAGGTCTCGCGCGGAAAGGATGAAATTTGGCTTTTCAAGCTTTCTGCCTTATTTTCATAGACGAATTGCTGCATAACTAAATATTGAAATACGCCGATGAGCATAAGCAGTGCGGCGAGAATAAGGAGGGAACGGGATAATAGCTGAAACCGCAACGAGCCCGGGTGGATGAAGCGCCTGAGCCGTTCCGCCGCTTTCATGGCAGATCGACCCGGTATCCGGCCCCGCGCAGCGTCCGAATAAGCCGGTGCTCGCGGTCGTTCAGCTTCTCTCGCAATGACCGGATATACACCTCGACGATATTTTCCTCACCGCCAAAATCATAGCCCCATACTCGATCCAATATTATTGCTTTACTGAGTACAAGACCTTGGTTGAGGACCAAAAACTTCAGCAGCTCGTATTCGGTCGGAGACAGCTCCAGCACCCGGCTGTCGAAGATGATCTCCTTGCGCCGGTCATCGATCCGGAACGGTCCGGCCACGACCTCGCCGAACAAATGAGGGAACTGATTGCGGATCCGCGCGTGAATGCGCGCAAGCAGCTCCTCGAAGCTGAACGGCTTCATCATATAATCGTCCGCCCCGAGCGTCAGCCCTTTCACCCGATCGTCCACTTCATCTTTGGCGGTCAGCATGATGACGGCTGCGTTCTCGGATTTCTTGATCATCCGGCATACCTCGAAGCCGTCCATTCCCGGCATCATGACGTCGAGAATGACGACGTGCGGCTGGAATTCACTCGCCATCGCCACGGCTGCTATGCCGTCCGTCGCGGTCTGTACCTCGAAGCCTTCATTGGTCAGGCCAAGTTCGAGAAACTGCAGAATGTTCGGTTCGTCGTCGACGAGCAGTATTTTGATGCCTTTCAATTGTCCCATATGGTTCCTCCTGCCTGTAAGCCGCTTGCACACGCGGACATTGCTGCAACCAGTATAGCGGACGAAGCTGAAGCCGCTCTTAAAAAAATCTAAAAACAAGCTGAGAAACCGGGAAACAGAGCGATCCAAATAAAGGTTTCAGCGGATGCTCAGCGTACGGACAAGCTTCCTTCAGCCATGGCCGGCATAATAAACCCATGCTTCAGATAGAAAGGCGGTATATAAGATGAAGGAAGAAATTAAAGAAACGCGCAATATCATCGTTCCGTTGGAGATGGCTCCTGCGAGCCGGCAAGATCCTACGCGGAGCGCAAGCTCATGGCGGCCGATCTTTGCGGCTTTTATGGCCGGATCGTTGGCCATCGGGGGACTCCTGTTCGCAGCCGGCCGGATGGACGTATTCGGCGGCGACGAGCCGCTTGACTACAACATGTCGGCCCAGGCACCCGCCGATAGCGGGATTCAGACCGCTTCGTTCAATGGAGCGGGGTCCGGCACTCTCTCCAGTATCGTCAGCCAAGCCAGCCCGGCAGTCGTCAAAATCGAAACGAAAACGAAAGCAAGCTCGAACCGGAGCAATCCCTTGTCCGGCAGTCCGTTCTCCCGGCAGCTGCTTGACAATGGCAGCGGCAGCGACGCTTCCGGACAGCAGAACGACAGCGGCGCTTTACAGCCTAGCGGTACAGGCTCCGGTTTTGTGTTTGCATCGGAAGGGTATATTTTGACGAATGAGCATGTTATCGACGGCGCGGATGAGATCGATGTGTATGTTCAGGGCTATAATGAGCCGTTCAAGGCGAAGCTGCTGGGCAGCAGCTATGATCTGGATTTGGCCGTGATCAAGATAGAGGGGGATAAGCCATTTGCTGCGCTGGCTCTCGGGAATTCGGACGCAAGCAATGTAGGCGATACTGTCGTGGCAATCGGCAATCCATACGATTTCGATTCCACGGTGACCGCTGGCGTGCTCAGCGCCAAGGAGCGGCCTATCCAGATCGATGATGAGCAGGGGACAAGATATTATAAGCATTTGCTGCAAACCGATACGGCGATTAATCCGGGCAACTCCGGCGGACCTTTGCTTAATGTGAACGGCGAAGTCATCGGCATCAGCACGGCCGTCAATGCGGATGCGCAGGGAATCGGCTTCGCCATTCCATCAAGCACGGTATCCTCGGTATTGGATAGCTTGAAGCATAACGAATCGATTCCGAAGGAGCCTTTGCCGTACATCGGCATCAGCGCGCTCAATATTACCGACGATATGCTCGCAGACTTGAAGCTGAGCAGCGCCAACGGAGTGCTCGTGGCAGACGTGCAGCAGCAATCACCCGCCTCTGCGGCCGGCATCCGCCCTTACGATGTCATCACGGCCGTCGACGGAGCGGACATCTCCAGTGTGCAGGAGTTAACCGACAAAATCGAAGCTTCCCCAGCCGGGGGAGAGATGACGCTTACGATGTCGCGCAATGGCCAACAACAGGAGGTGAGCGTGAAGATAGGCGATAAGAACGACATGGCCGCTACGCAGAAATGATAGGAGTTTTGTATTTTCAGGCAGTTTAAAGTTGGCATTCAGGGTGAGTTCAGGTGAACGATATAAACTCATTCTTGTAAGACAAAACACCATTTTGGAGGGGAATTGAATGAAAAAAATGAACAAATCGCTTGCAGTCACCGCCTTTGGAGCTATTCTTGCCGTCAGTGCAATGGGGTCCGCTTTTGCAGCGGAGGCCGATACAACCTTAACTCAAGAAGCAACCGCCAAGCCATTCGCCTTGCATAAAGAACGTGGCATTAATTTTGAACAGTTGGCAGCCGAGAAAGGCATCACGGTCGATGAGCTGAAAGCGCAGATGGAGCAGGAGCGCGAAGCGAAGCTGGAGCAGATGGCCGCAGAAAAAGGCATTACGGTGGACGAGCTGAAGGAACAGATGAAGGAGCGCGGCACCAAAGGCAAATTCGGGCAAGGTGCTCTTGACCTGGAGCAGCTTGCTGCGGAGAAAGGCATCACCGTCGATGAGTTAAAAGCGCAAATGGAGCAGGAGCGTAAAGCGAAGCTGGACAAGCTGGCATCAGAATAAGGCGTTTACGTTTGCGAACTGAAGGCTCAAATGGCGGAAAACCACATTGTACGCGGAATAAAATAAATATAATTGCAGCGAAGAACGGTCTGTTTTGTGCAGGCCGTTCTTTGGCGTCCGTTCGACAGGAGAAATAGCCGGAAGGACTCTCCTGTCGATCGGCTCGCCGCTTCGGCGCAACGGGCAGCCCAGATGACCGGCCTTGGGCTGATGATCGCCGGATTGTTTGTTCCCCCAACACGTAACCGATCAGGTGTTCAAATTTCAATTGGGCTCCGCTGTTACCGTAGGCGATATGGTGGAGCTGGCTGCGATCCTTGGGGAAAAATTCAGCCGTCCCGCTTCGGAACGCAGCCGATAAGGAAAGCCGAATAAAACAGGATGACATCGTAAACATAAATGCTTGTAATGTATAATGAAAAGACCTGCACTAAGGAATCTTACGCATCTAGTTCGAAAGGGGTTTTTTCACAGCGATGAATGATCGCCATCAGCTTTTTCATACATTGTGCAAGCGTCAAGTGCGGTTAGGGGATCACTCCTCTTATGGAATCGGAGGGAAGGCGGATTATTTTGCAATGCCGGAAACGGCGGAGCTGCTTATGGCTATTTTGGATGGATGCAAAACGTACGGGATGGAATACTTCGTGTACGGCATGGGGACGAACATTCTATTTCCGGAGCGGCCGCGGCGGGGAACCGTCTTTATTTCATTGAAGAACTTTGCCGAGATCAGACAGGTTGACGGGTCCACATGGTTTATCTCTTCCGGTTTGCCGCTGTCGATGCTGTCCGTCGCAGGCTTGATCTGGGGGACATCCGTATTTCATTTTACATACTTGCTGCCGGGCTGCGTGGGCTCCGGTATTTATATGAATGCGAAGTATCACGATGATCAGATGGGCGATAAGGTAGAGAAGGTGCATTACGTGGATGTAACCGACCCGACGCTGTCTCTGCAGGTCATCCGTGCCGAAGATTGCCAGTTCTCCTATAAACAATCGATCTTTCAAAACAAGCCATGGATCATCGTCGGGGCGGAGATCCGGGTTCCCGAGCC
The DNA here is from genome assembly GCF_003591545.1 of Paenibacillus thiaminolyticus. GTDB lineage: Bacteria > Bacillota > Bacilli > Paenibacillales > Paenibacillaceae > Paenibacillus_B > Paenibacillus_B thiaminolyticus_A. The sequence goes on along the minus strand of NZ_QYZD01000039.1, from coordinate 32,348 downwards.
TGAAGAACCGGTACAGAGCGGACTCGGCGGCATCCTGGAGAGATATAAGGAACGGAGCGGCAAGCTGTCATCGCTGTCGCAGTTTTATGCTTTCTTTTCCAATGAAGTGAAGGGGCTTCAGCTTAGTAATCACGCCATACCTGGGCAACTGTTGGATATCGACCAGTACCGGACGGGGAACCGGCATTTTACTTCCCGATCTTGCGGCTCTTTCTTTAAAAATAACTATGCGGCAGGCGCCTCGATTGGCGCACTTGTCGATAGGTTGAATTTAAAAGGGTTCGCTCATGGCGGGGCGATGATTTCACCGTATCATGGCAATATGATTTTGAACCATCACGATGCGACGGCGTCCGATATCCTTTATTTGAAGGATATCATCACGGAGGGGATTTACCGGCACTTCGGCTTCATTCCCGAACCCGAAGTCGTGATCGTTCCGGAATAATAATCACGGCGCTCGCATTGACCTTAACGTGACGTCATAGTCTATCCTCGAATTATCATTGATGTGGAGGAGGACTGTGCCGATGAATAGGGTAATCAAAAATGTGATCATTGTGACGATGAAAGATGGGGAAGCTCCGCATCATGGGGATATCCATATCGCAGGGGACACGATTCAACAAATCGGACCTTCCCTGGACGTGGAGGCCGACGAAGTGATCGAAGGGGAAGGCATGGTCGCCATGCCCGGCCTAATCAATGCACATCAGCATACCCCGATGAGCTTGCTGCGGGGCTTCTCGGATGACCTCAAGCTAATGGATTGGCTTGAACGCAAAATGCTGCCCGCCGAAGCGAACATGACGCCTGAAGATATTTATTGGGGCGCCAAGCTGTCGATGGCGGAAATGATCAAAGGGGCACGACCGCATTCGCGGATATGTACATTCATATGGATGAAGTCGCCGCCGCGGTGGATGAAGTGGGCATGCGTGCCTCTTTGTCCCGGGGAATGGTATTCCTGCAGGACGACGGGGGCCAGCGATTGTCGGAAGCGCTTGGGCTTATCGAGCGCTGGAACGGGAAGGCAGGCGGCAGAATTACGACGATGCTTGCTCCCCATGCGCCGTATACTTGTCCGCCCGAACCTCTGAAGCACATCGTAAGGCTAGCTGAGGCGATGAACCTTCCGATCCATATCCACCTGGCCGAGACGACAGAAGAAGTGATGTCCATCCGCGAAAAATATAACGAGACGCTCGCCCAATATTTGTACAATATCGGCCTGTTCGAGGAGATCAAAGCAGCCGCTTGGCTGCAAAAGCTTGATCACGGCGATCCGACGAGGCTGCCTGCCGGTCAGGCGCTGCGCATGGCTACCCGGGAGAGCGCCAGCGCCAAGCTATTGAATATTGACCGTGAGGTGGGGACGCTCGAAGCCGGCAAGCGTGCCGACCTGATCCTCATTGACATGAACAAGCCGCATCTGCAGCCCATCCACCAGATTGAATCGCTGCTGGCCTACAGCACCAACGGAGCGGATGTCGACACGACGATTGTCAATGGGCAGGTGCTGATGAGGCATCGGCAATTGATGACCATCGACGAAGATGAGGTGCTGCGGCAGGCTTCCATCCGGGCCAAACGCATCGTAGCGGGAATATGAATTGTAAATAATCGCCTTCTATTCAGCAATTGCGGCCGGGTAGTGGGCGATTGTTTGTGATAGACAGGATGAAAAATTTGACAATGAGAATCATTATCAAATAAACTGGAGCATAAGGTGAGCTTCTATTTCTGATTCGAGGAAGAGAGGGAAACGTAGTTGAACCTGCAAATGAATACGCGAAATTTAGAGTGTGTCTTTGAGCAGTTAAGCGATATATCTCCGTCGACGGAGCCGCAAGAGCAATATCAGTACACTGTTCCGATTATGGGCGGCACAGGCCGTGTGCAGCGGATTATGCTGCGGCGTGGAATGGAGATTAATTGGTTCGAGGCGAGTCTGTCCGAACCGGTGACGATGGACGTCGGAATCCAGTATCCTCACCTGGAGATCACGTATACCTTGTCAGGGCAGGGCTGCTGGAAGACGGAGGGCCGAGCTTCGGACTTCGCCTTGGCACCTGGGGTGTCCAATTTCATCTTCATCCAGGATTCGAAGGTGCATGCGGAGCTGTATCCCCAGGAAAGGTTATGGCATATGGAGCTTCGGCTGGATATCCGCCAATTCCGTGAGCTGCATCCCGATGTGGCCCGGCTGACGGATGGATCCGTTTACTGCAGACAGACGGCCGGTTCTCCCCACATTGCTCATATCGTTGAACAGATGACGCAATGCCCCTATAGCGGAAGCCTCCGGAAGCTGTATCTGGAAGGAAAAGCGAATGAACTGCTGGTCCATCACCTGGACGGGGCGCAAAAGGAAGAACGGGTCCGAACAGAGATATCCAAGCTGAACGCCGAGGATATCCGGTGTCTTCACGAAGCGCGAGAAATATTGACCCATTGCTGGAGGAAGCCTCCTAGCCTGCTTGAGCTAGCTAGATTGGCTGGCTTGAATGATTACAAGCTCAAGCTCGGCTTCAAGGAATTGTTCGGCACGACCGTATTCGGTTATGTGCGTGCGCTACGAATGAATGAAGCGCGGAAAATTTTAGAGAAAGGGGAAGGCAATGTGAGCGAAGCGGCCCTTATGGTCGGCTACCATAATATAAGCCATTTTGCTGCTCTGTTCCGCAAAACCTATGGCTATAATCCGAGCGAACTAGGAAAGGCGAACGCGGCCGCGCAAGCCCATCATCGGACCAAATCCGTCCAAATCTAGCGATATTCCGCTTCCAGCTGGCGATCCGTTTGGGTAAGGAAGCTCAGACCTAAGAAATACATAAAGCTGGATTGTGTAGGCGACAATGGGAAGCTCAATGATGATTACAAAGCGAGTGGCTTTCAGTACGCAGGCCGCACGGATGGACACAGCAAGTATCAAAAGGAACTGTATGGTGTAAGCATTGAAATTGGCTGAGGGAGACGGAAACATGATATCCGGCTCGTTCTGGCGTAGCGCAAAGTTTGTGGGCGAGCCGAAATTTATGATAGGCATCATCCGATTCTTACAATAGGAACGACGAGTGAAGCTATTGCAGGAGAGTCGGATTTAACTTGTCTTGCGGATACAACGATTGCAGAAGTAGAAATCTCAACTCTTGACTGTATCATACTCCCAGAATGTATGGATATCAGCACGCTTTTTGAGCATACGGAGATTATTCATTTTTTGAAGGAACTTGATAGACAACAGACGATATTTGCTTCTATTTCTAGCTCGGTCTACTTGTTGGACAAAGCCGGGATACTGCGCGAACGGAGATATACTGTCGGTCTTCAGAAGGAGCAACGGGATAAACAGGGATGCTTCAATGAGAACAACTACTTGGATCAATTGGTCGTTAGGGACGGGAATATCATAACTGCGAAAGGTAGAGGATTTATTGATATTGGAATCGCAGTCGGATAGGCATTGGAAATCGACTTCAACCCAAACTGGTATAGATAAGATTGTTACTCGCATGATGTATTTCTATTATGGGAACGAAGGTTCTACTTTTCTATAAAATTCATTAGCTATTAACAATTCAAAAGTGTATAATGAATATTATAAGTTCTATTTAGTCTGATCACGAAAGGAGATGCTTACTTTTGGAGGAGATCAAACCAATGCTTGTGGGAATCCTGGACCGGCTGGAGACGGAATCCGCAAGGAACGAAGCCTTCCGAATGGAAATGTATAAGTTTCAAGACGAGATGACGCAATTCAAAGGCGAGGTGTCGCAATTTCAAGGCGAGGTTCGCGAGAATTTCCAAGACTTGCAGCAACAACTCGACTACATCGCGGGAAAAATGGGCGAGAGCCCTTTTTTTATTGTATACACGTAACCAAAAAGGCGAGTTCTGTTGAGTTATGTAAAAGCACAGACCGTAAACCGGCTTCCATTGATTATCCTCCCTCATCGCGAAGATATCACCGCCTACCGCTATCCGGCATAAACGAGTCGGCACATTGCAAGCTCCCGGAAGCTTTTTCCTCTAATTCTCTCCTGGCTGAATAATCCATCGTGGAAATTCATAATAATAGAATATAATTCGGCAATTTATTAAGCGCGATGAAGGAGAAGGAAGATGGATAATAAAAGCATGAACATCGGTGGGAAAGGCGACGCCAAGGAGCATGGCACTTCCGTAACGGGCTCGGGGGATGCGCTCGATAGGCGCATGGCAGGTGGAGAGGACGTTTCCACGCTGACGACACGCCAAGGACATCCCGTTAGCAATAACCAGAATATCCGGACGGTAGGGAATCGGGGACCGGCAACGCTGGAAAATTACCAATTCATCGAAAAAATTACGCACTTTGATCGCGAGCGCATTCCAGAACGGGTCGTGCATGCACGCGGCGCAGGAGCACATGGATATTTTGAAGCCTATGGAAAAGTCGGCGAGGAGCCAGTCTCCAAATATACGCGTGCGAAATTGTTTCAAGAGGCGGGTAAAAAAACGCCTGTGTTTGTACGTTTTTCTACGGTCATTCATGGCGGACATTCCCCGGAGACGCTTCGCGATCCGCGAGGCTTCGCCGTCAAGTTTTATACAGAGGATGGGAACTGGGATCTCGTCGGCAACAATCTGAAAATCTTTTTTATTCGCGATGCGATCAAATTCCCGGATATGATTCACGCCTTCAAGCCAGATCCGGTAACGGACATTCAAGACGGAGAACGCTTCTTCGATTTCTGCAGCAATTCGCCGGAGACGCTCCACATGGTCACGTTCGTATACTCACCGTGGGGAATCCCGGCCAACTATCGTCTAATGCAAGGGTCCGGCGTCAATACATACAAATGGGTCAACAAAGACGGTGACGCCGTTCTCATCAAATATCATTGGGAACCGAAGCAGGGAATAAAAAATTTGACGCAGGCCGAAGCCGAGGCGATTCAGGCCAAAAACTTCAACCACGCCACACAGGATCTCTATGAGGCGATTGAACGCGGAGATTATCCGGAGTGGGAGCTGTTCGTGCAAATATTAAGCGACGATGATCATCCTGAGCTGGATTTCGACCCATTGGATGATACGAAAATATGGCCGAAAGATGAAATTCCGTGGCTGCCTGTCGGGCGTATGGTGTTGAATAAAAATCCGCAGAACTATTTTGCCGAGGTGGAGCAGGCCGCCTTTGGAACCGGGGTGCTCGTCGACGGAATGGATTTCTCGGATGACAAAATGCTGCAGGGCCGGACGCTTTCTTACTCTGACACGCAGCGCTACCGCATTGGCGCGAACTACCTGCAGCTTCCGATCAATGCGCCGAAGAAGCGGGTGGCTACCAATCAGCGCGACGGCCAAATGGCCTATTATGTGGATGTCGCTCCGGGCCAAAATCCCCATATCAACTATGAGCCGTCTTCGTTGAACGGATTGAAAGAAGCGCCTAAAACGAATAAGGAGTATACACCGCATGTCGAAGGCAAGCTGATGCGGGCCAGCATCGACCGGACAAATGATTTCAAGCAAGCAGGGGAGACGTATCGGGCATTTGACGAGTTCGAACGCGATGATCTGATCTTGAATCTGGTCAACACGTTGAAGACCTGCAATACTCATATTCAGGAGCGAATGATCGAGCTGTTCACGAAATGTGATGAGGACTATGGGCGCCGTGTTGCGGAAGGATTGCGGAACAGCCCGAATTCATCCGATCATGGCCCGATTGGCTCGACGCATACCGGAGAAGCGGTTAAGGAAGCCGAACGCACAGGACATGAGACGGATTCGTATTAAGCGAATAGGAGATGCAGGAAGCCGCTCATGCAGAGCGGCTTTTTCGTTTTGTACAAACGAAAAAAAGCCATTTCGATTTTATCCATTGTAATCCCTGACGATATTCAGTACGCTCAAAATAGATAATGATAATCATTATCATAAGAAGGCGTAATTTTATACATGTATCGGAGGGAATAATGTTGTTGAGGCGGGGAAGGAAAACTGTGGCGGCGACGGTCTTGGCGGCTGTCATGATCATGATGCTGCTCGGGTGTGCGAACGACAATCAAAATGCAGGTCTGGCTGCAACGGGACCAGATAAAGCAGCATCGGCCGATACGGCCAATTCGAATCGGACCGGAGGCAAGGAACAGGGAACGGAACAGGCTTCGCCTCGAACCTATACGGATTACAAAGGACACACCATTGAATTGCCGGCATCCATGACTAATGTAATATTTGCAGGGGAGACGACGGGAGATCTGATTGAACTGGGAATTCCGATGGTCGGCATTTTCGGAGATCATCTGGAAGGACGAAGATATGAGAAGGAAGCCTCGCAGATTGAGAATGTAGGGTTTCCGATCAATCTGGAAAAAGTCACCTCCCTAAACCCCGATATCATTATCATCGGCAGTGTGGATGAGAAAGAAGTCCGATTTGGAAGGGACTGCCTGCGGTAAAAGACGGACATGTGTACCGGCTATACATTCAAGAGTCAGACTCGGATGCCTTCACCCGCTTATGGCTGCTGGGCAAGCTGCCGGAAATGTTGGGCAATAACTGATCTGTAGGATGCACACTTCGCTGAGAGGCAAGCTATCATTTTTCGCAATGATGGCTTGCTTTTGTTTCACTTCTATTGAGTGACGGCTCATCGTAGGGGATAATAGAATAATAGGCTATGGCCAAGTCAAGTAAGTCAAGGAAATAGCGAGGAGAAGGCATGCTGAAATACACTTTATGCATAATCAAGCAAGGCAGCAAAATATTGCTGTTAAACCGCGAGAACCCGGCTTGGATGGGCTGTTGGAACGGAGTCGGAGGGAAGATTGAGGAGGGTGAACCGCCAAGGGCCTCCATGCTGCGGGAAATCAGGGAAGAAACAGGGCTCGAAGCTCCTGATATTACTTTTAAGGGCTTAATGACATGGACTACCGGGGAGAGAAGAGATTTTGGCGGGCTCTATCTCTATTTGGCTTCTATTCCGGAAGAGCATCGGTACCCGACACCAGTCAAGACAGCGGAAGGGATATTGGATTGGAAAGAGATCCGATGGATTATGCATCCCGACAACGCCGGGGTTGCCTCCAATATTCGGAGTTGTCTCGAACAGATGCTGCATGATGAGCAATGCTATAATCACCATTGTATTTTTGTAGGTGATTCGTTGAGCGAGCAAATAACGACACCGATCGATCCGAGCATCGAATACGATGAAGCGGCAAGGATAGAGTATATCATGAAGTATATGAGCAGCATTCCGGAAGCCGCGGCATCGACGATTTAATATATAACGGACGTTCACATTCGCCGGCTGTTGATCGAACGAATAATTGGCCCTTTTATTTTCTCCATGGAAAATAGAGGGCTTTTTTACCCGTGATATTGATAATCATTATCATTTAGGTTATAATAATTTTGTTTGCAGTGTAAATGATGCAGGTGTGCTGTTTACTTGTATGCATACAGTGTTGAAGGAATTCGGGATGTCGTCCAAGTTTATTGACTGCAGCCCATTTTGTTACCTAAGTAAATAAAATGACTTCGTCATCGATAGAACGGGTTAAAGGGAAAGGGGGCACTTGCAGAAATGGAGCATTTCAATCAAGTAAAAAAGCAAATTTATGAGCTTCGCTGGAAAATGATGCATTTGCTCGAGCAAGAAGAGAGCTGGGAAATTGCAGCATTTCGCAAGAAAGCATTAGAAGAGGGGTTAAGGGAAGGGTCATACAACTTCAGCATGATTCACGTCATTGATTGCATCGGCAGGTATGAGCCCATCAATACGACATCGATTGCAGACAAGATGGAGCTGTCGAAGGCAAGCATTACGAAGATGACGTCGAAGCTGTTCGACGAGGGATTCGTCAAGCGCACGCAGCTCAATGATAACAAAAAAGAAGTATATTTTCGCTTGACTCCCAGAGGCCGGAGACTCTTCGACCTGCACGAGCATCTGCACCAGGTGGAGCAGAATTGCTTTCTCCGGTTTCTTGATCGATACACGCCGGAACAGTTGGATTGCATCAAGGAGTTCTCGCGAGACTTGGTTGAGTATTATGAACAGAAACTGACAGAAGGTGTAGAGGGATAGAAGGGAGTAGGAGTTGGCTATGTTCGCTTCCGATATTATGGTTCGGCGGGTCATCAAAGTGAAGGAAACCGATACGGTCGAACAAGCAATCGAGCGGTTTGCTGCTTATCGGGTTAGCGCTCTGCCCGTTGTTAACGAGCGTAACGAGATTTCTGGGTTAATCAGCCAACGCGACGTGATGCAGTATATTCGTAAGTTTGATATTAATTTTTGGATGTTTCAGATGTATATGCCTCTGCCCGTATATATCGATGAGGAAGCCATGGGATCGAAATGGCAGCGCTTGGTCGGCCGCAATGTCATGGAAATTGCTGTGCGCGATGTGACAACGGTGCCAGTAGACTCCAAAATTGAAGAGGTGGCCACGTTATTTTGCAATAAATGGGTCCAAAAAGTCATCGTGGAAAGGAACGGGGTACTGGCAGGAATGATCAGCCGTGGCGATATTATTCGGTATTTAGCGGACCGTTCCTCTGCGGCTCGCTGAAAGGAGAAAATTCGGTCTGGGAGCCAATGATTGCAGCAAATATCTTCGAGTTGAGCAAGGTAAGGAACGATAGGAGTTCTTGTCTTGCTCTTTTTATTACTATTTTAAGCTTTATCCATTTGTTATCATATAATCAGATATATACATCGTCATGCAGGAGATTCTTGAAATCAGCTTTGACCTTCCACTTCAGCACATGGGATGATCCGATAGCGGGGTGCCCGTTGTGTAGAGGAGTGAAATAATTGGGTTCGTGAATGAACGGATGTTACAAGGCTTGGCCGATCAGGCCGGAATAAGCCATTCGATAGGAGGGGAAAGGGAATGATTATGGAGCGCGTCATCTTTTTGACGGACAATCCGTTGGCAACGAAATCATTCTATCGCGATGTGCTGGAGCTTGAAATTGTAGAGGAGCGGGACGATTCCTTCACTATACAGGCGGGGGCTGCCCAGATAACGTTTCAGACGACAACAGCGTTTGCCCGCCCATTTTATCATTTTGCCATGAACATTCCAGAAAATAAATTCAGCGAAGCCAAAAGCTGGCTTCAAGCACGAGTAGCTTTAATCGAAGAAGACGGGGAGGATGAAGTCTTTTTCACCTCCTGGAATGCCCACTCCGTCTATTTTGAAGATCCTTCCGGCAATATCGTCGAATTCATCGCCCGGCATAATTTATCCAACGCGATCTCGCACCCGTTCGGCAGCGGCGATATCCATGGCGTCAGTGAAGTCGGAGTTGTTGCCAATGAGGTATTCCCCTTTGTCAGGGCGTTGAATGACATGGGCGTGCCGAACTGGAGAGCGGATGATGAAGGCCTTACGCCGGTTGGAGATGAGCATGGGCTGTTCATCGTCGCCAAGACAGATCGAGAATGGTATTTCTCGAATCAGAAGCAAGCGCAATTCTATCCGGTAAAAGTGCTCGTCAGCGGGATCGGATGGATTACATTTGCAGCTGCTTCGAAGATTGTTTTTTAGGCCAAACAGCACGTATATTGGAGGAAGCATAAACATGGCTGCGCTATGTAGAAACGACGGTTGTAAGAAGTCTGCGCTTTAGGAAATGGCCCTTGCGTTCCGAGATAATAGAAGGGGGAGTTCTCATGACGACTTTGATTGTGATTATTCTGATCGTGGGACTTGCCGGAATCATAGGAAATCAATACGCTGCATTGAGAAGAATGGAGCACATACAGCATTCGATAGTCGATATGAACCGTAAGCTGGAGGAACTGAATCAAGAAAGGAGGAGATTATAATGAGCAGAGGCTTTTCGCATTGCCTGCAAATTTTTCCGACACCGGATATGGCGAAGACAGCGGCCTTTTATGAGCATGCCGGCTTCAGAGCGGTGTATTACCTCGAGTCGTCAGAGCCCCATGTATGTTTGTACAGAGATGCTATCGAGATCGTGTTGACGCAATCGCAACATGATGCTGTCGTCCCCAATCGAATCGTTCACGGCTATGGATATGACGCCTATTTCGTAGACTATGACCAACTGGAGTTGGAACGCGAGCTGGCTGGCAAAGGAATTAAGATCATTCGCCCATTGGCAACGACGGACTACAACAATCATGAATTCGTCTTCGAGGATGCGGATGGCCGCTGGATCGCAGTGGGGAACAAAGCAGGATAAAACACGACACGAAAAGATGGTGATGGTATGACACAGCCCATGGATACGACGAGGTACAAGCTAATCGCTGCCGACGCTGGAATATACTCTAAACAGTTCGCAACCTATCGGAAAAATGCATGGTTCAGACCGAGCTGGGACTCGTTGCAGCAGATGATGAAGGAGGCGACGGATTGCTATTGGATCATTGCCGATGGGGCCAGGATGGCCGGGGTTACGTTGACCGATAAAGCTATCTGCTCCTTGTTCATGTTCCCGCCATACGAATGGTCGTCTTCGATGGTCCCTTTTCTCAAGGAACATATCATCGGCCGCTCTTCAGTCTCCGGATCTATTTATGCTTATAACGTGCTTCCCGAGCACCTCTCCGCCTTCACAGCCGAAGGCTTCCAGCCGCTTCCGGCCAGAAAATGCATGATCCGGCCTACGGAGCAGCAGGACCTCGCGCTAGCAAGCCCGTACCTGTGCATTCCGCCGCATCCCAGCCAGAGCATGATGCTGGCCGAGCTGATGAAGGAGGCCTACCGGCACGGAACAGATGAACGCTCGGATGCTCAATATAAGGAAGATATCGAATATTATTTCAAGCATGTTGCGCAGGAGGCGCTGCAAGCAGCTTCGTCCATACTCATCGACAGGGAGTCGAATGAGATCGTTGGCCTTTGCCTTGTATCTTTGTGGGAAGAGCTCCCGCTCATTTACGAGATTGCCGTCAAGCCTGCCTATCGGGGGCGGGGACTGGGCAAGTATATGTTACGCAGAGCGGTTCACGAGTTGAATGATACTTATTTCGTACTGCGCTTATTTGTCACGTCCGGCAATGCGGCGGAGAAGCTGTACTCAAGTCTTGGTTTTTTATCCGGCGATGAACTGACAGATATGATATGCAGCACGCATTCGAAAGGATGAAGACCATGTTATCGTTCGAGAAAACATCGGCGAAGCTAGTCGATGTCGAAGAAGCAATAATCAACTCCAACCCTTTATTTAATCTGGTATCCAGAAATAAAGAGATCATATCCAGGGAAGAAGTGCTTGCTGATATTCAGCAGGCTCATCGCATCGGCGCTCAGCGGATGCTAGTAAAAGATGATGCGAACTATATTGGCATCCTGGAATATTTACCGATGAATCCAGCCGATCAGTGCACATGGTTGGGGCTCCTGCTGATAAGCGGCGAGCTGCAATCGCAGGGTTACGGCGCACAGGCCGTGCAGCTATTTGAAGAGCATATGGAGAGCCAGGGCATCGGCAAGTATAGAATCGGAGTCATTACGAAAAATACGCGGGCCCATCTTTTCTGGATGCGGCATGGCTTCAAGAGGATCGACTCGAAAACAAACGGCAACAACAAAGAGATACTCATCTATGAGAAAAAATTACATAAACGAACAGAGGGATGAGGATGTCATCCGGGATGCTTTGAATTTCTGCGAGATCTTGATTCATAAGTCATCCAAAGGTATCGCAAGACGAAACATGGATAATGCTGAAGGGAGGAGCGCAAGCTTCAAATTGCAGCAAAATAGTTCAGGTAATACCGATATCATTCATGGGCAGTTCCGCCATGCCGAGATATGATAGAGGTGAATCATCTGGTTGCAAGCGTTCTCGTCGAATGCGATACAAGGATGGAGGGACGATTCATGACAAAAAAACGTGTTGGCATCGTTGGTTGCGGTAATATTTTTCCGATGCATGCCAAGTCTGTAGAGTTAAATGATCTTGCGGAAGTAGTGGCTGTATGCGATCTCAAAGAGGATCGGGCGAAAAAAGCAGCGAAGCAATACAACTGTGACTATTATTTGGACTATAAACAAATGATTGATGAAGCGGGTCTGGACGTTGTTCATGTATGCACGCCGCATCATATGCATGCACCTGTCGTAATTTATGCGGCCGAGAAAGGCAAGCATGTGATCACGGAAAAGCCGATGAGCATTACCGTGGAAGATGCGGAAGCGATGATTGAAGCATGCCGCAGCAACAACGTTACGTTTGGTGTTATCTTCCAAAACCGCTACAATCCCGGCTCGGTGCTGATTAAGGAAGCGCTGGACAGCGGCAAGCTGGGCCGTGTCCTGGGAGCCCGCTGCTCGGTCACATGGAAGCGAACGGACGAGTATTACAGCTTAAGCGATTGGAAGGGCACCTGGGATAAGGAAGGCGGCGGGGTCATCATTGACCAGGCTATTCACACGCTCGACTTGATGAGATGGTTCATTGGCGACGATATTGCGGCCATTTCCGCTCATATAGAGAACCGTACGCACGAAAAGATTGACGTGGAAGACGTGGCTGACGGAGTGATCCAGTTTACAAGCGGGGTCATGGCCTCCTTCTACGCCATGAACTATCACAGCTACGATGCTCCTGTCGAGATTGAACTGCATTGTGAGAAGGGGAAAGCGTATATCCGGGCTGAGAAAGGCAGCATTTTCTATGACGACGGCACGGAAATCAGCCGCGATTCGGATCGCACCAGCCTGATCGATTATGGCGAAGGGGTCAAATCGTATTGGGGCATTAGCCATATTCATCAAATCGGGAATTTCTATGATGCGGTCGTCAACGGCGCTCTGCTGCATATTACCGGGGAAGAGGCATTGAAGACGCAGAAAATGGTTGCCGGTATTTACCAGTCTGGGAAAACGGGGCAAAAAGTTCAATTTTAAGGCAGATCCAAGTAAGAGCCAAAGGCATTGGTTACGCAAAGCCTTTGGCTTTTTTATTGAAATTGAAGCAGGAAAGCGGGCATCCGCCCGCAGGAACACGCTGTCTATGTCTATCGGGAGATTGCTAGTCTAGAAACGCGCCAAAGGCCACAAGCAATAACAGTATCCCGCTAATCAAGGTCCCGAACTGCCCGACAGTAAATTTGCCGATGCGGACATGCGTCAGCCTGAGGCCGAAGGCCACCCCGGCCCATACCGTAACGAAGCTGCCGACCGCCGCCAATATCGAGATTAATAGCGGGGAAAATCCGAGCAGACCAGCTCCGATACCATTGGTCAACGCATTGGCTGACAAGGCGATGCCGAGCACCGTGGATTCAACGAAGCCAATGCTTTTGGGACTGGCTGCTTCCGAGGGGGTGTTTGGATTTTGGTTCTTACGCGGAACGGCCATTAATATAATGCGCAGTCCGATCACCACGAGCAGGAAGGCGCCGAGTACGAGCGGAAGGATGCCGGGCAGCACGGTGGCAATGAACATCCCGAAATAGATTCCGCACATGCTAAAAAGAAAACAGATTACTGCAATAAAGAGATTCGAAAGAAAATTGATGCGAATATTCCGCACGCCATAGGACAAGCCGACTCCCAAATTATCGATGCTCGACGAAAAGGTTAACGCCGCGATCATAAGCCATGATGTCATTTTGTCAGCTCCTTTTTCATGTAGTCATCATCAAAGCAAAGCTTGCTTTACGTTCTCATCTCACCACGCCTTTCCTGTATCGGTCGAAAATAGCTTTTACTTTATGTTCCACAACACCCCCCAGCCGTTTCCATCCAGTTATGAGCATTATAATTCACATTGCTGCAAAATGTGCTTGCCTGCTCAAAATTTTGTTGAAGAAAATGAAACAGATGCATCCTGTCCCTCACGGTGAATAGGGGCAGGCTCACGCATTGGTACATCTTCTGTTGATATTTCCTCAACGGATTGATGGCTGGATAGCACCTTTTCTCAACAGTTGAATAAGGTAAAGAACAAAGCAAATCCGAAGTGAAAGCGGCGGGAAGAGGAATCGTTGACAGGGGATTCCGGTTGGTGCCGTGCAGGAAGGAGATGGAGTAGATGATGACTGTATTGAAGTGGCTCGGCTATGGTGTAATGGGGATCGGGTTGATTCCGTTTCTGTTCATTCAAAGTGTCGTGGAAGAAATGGAGCAGAAGTATAGGGAGGCAGGGAGTCTGCATCCTTGGGATCTCCAGCACGATGAGCGGCATTGAGCCCTTAGGGCATTAAGCGGGAATATCGTTTCTTTCAAATCTTGCCCCGACAGAGTCAATTTTCGGTCGGGGCTTTGCATTGATCGTGGCACTTGCTGCGCTCGGGTCATCCGTTTACTCCATCGGACTTGTTCTTGCCGCCAATATTTTCTATGATGGAATCAAGCGATGTTGCGGACAATAAAAATACTTCAAGGAGGATACGCATCCGTATCCCGATGAATCGAGTGATGAATAAGATGAATAAGATTAGTATTGCTAGGGCGCAGAGGATAGGCTATGGAGCATGTGAGCTTTCTATCATTCTATGGGTGCTGCTCGCTGATGCTTATCGCCTTCGTCTGGAGTTTCCCGTACAGCATGTAAATGATGCTGAATCCGGGTGTTTTTTCGTTGTTCGGCGCTACTAATCTAATGTATTTGCTCTGTCTCTTTGCCTTCCGTTCCTATGGCGTTCAATATTGAAATGATCTTACAGGAGGTGACGCAGGTTGACCTATCCGTTTGATTGTCTCACCGAGCTTGTATTCGTTCCGGAAGAAGAGCCCCGGCCTGCAGATATCATACTGGTTCCGGGGGGCAGCCATACGCAGCCGATGGCGATCGCCGCGCAATTGTATCACGAGGGGTATGCTCCTTACTTGCTGCCGTCCGGAGGTTATAATCCGAAGCTGGATCGGACCGAGTGGGAGCATCTGCAGCAGATTGGCCTCTCGCTAGGGGTTCCCGAGCATGCCATCCTACGGGAAGAGAAGGCAAAAAATACGTTCGACAATGCGCGAAATTCCTGGAGCGTGATTCAGGAGCGCAAGCTGGAGGTGAACCGGGCCATCCTCGTGTGCAAAGCGTATTTCTCGAGAAGAGCGCTCATGACGTATCAGGCTGTCTTTCCCCCGACGGTCCAGTTCTGTGTCCAGCAAGACGGCACGCGCGTGAACAGAACCGACTGGTTCAAGGAGGAAGCCGGTATCAAGCTGGTCCTGACGGAGGCGCGGAAAATTGCGACATACTTCGAAGCGCATATCCCGAGATGGGTGAAGCGGCAGGAATCATCACGATAATCTGCCGCTGCCCGCGTGCCCGGAATGACAATGAAGTCACTTCCAGGAAGGCTCTTGCCTCAAAAGTTGCACAGGGTAAAAATATTTAGATGTATACAAAATATTTCCCTTGCTATATAATCAGAGGTGAATTCTGTTAATTAGGGAAAGGAGACGAAGCGGATGGAACCATTCACTCTGCCGGAACTGTCCTATGGATACGATGAACTGGAGCCTTACCTTGATGCCAGAACCATGGAAATTCACCATAAGAAGCATCATGCAGCCTATGTCGCGAACTTGAACCAGGCGCTGAGCAGTTCCCCTCAATTCAAGAACGCCGCGGTCGAACAATTAATCAGCCATCTTGACGATATCCCGGAAGTCATACGAACCGCTGTCCGCAATCACGGAGGAGGGCATTATGGCCATAGCCTTTACTGGTCCATCATGAGCCCTACGGGCGGAGGAGATCCTAGGGGGGATATAGCCAAGGGAATTGAGAAGCACTTCGGCTGTTTTGAGCAATTGAAGGAAGATTTGACCAAAGCTGCGCTCAGCCGCTTCGGTTCGGGATGGGGCTGGCTCGTCGTCAATGGAGACAAGCTGGAAGTGATGAGCACGCCGAATCAGGATACGCCGCTAGCAGACAACAAGACCCCGACTCTGGTCGTCGATGTATGGGAGCATGCCTATTATTTGCAGTATCAGAACAGACGGCCGGACTTCGTATCTTCCTGGTGGAACGTCGTCAACTGGGAGGAAGTGAACCGCCGGTATAACGAAGCTGTTCGCTAATGCCGCCTGCAGAAGGGAGAAAGCGATGCGACAACATCAAGCTCCTGAACGGGAACAGAAGACGAGACGGAAAATATTGCTGCTGTTGAAGAAGCATGGCTCGATCCGGGTCCAGGACATATCCCAGCGCCTCGGGTTAACGGAGATGGCCATTCGGAAGCATCTCTATGCGCTGCAGGAAGAGCGGTTCATTGAGGCTGCCGTGCAGCGCCAGCCTATCGGCAGGCCGATTCACGTATACCGGCTTACGCTCTCCGCCGAGGCATTGTTCCCGAATCAATACGATGCGCTGGCCGCTGATTTGCTTGACGAGATGAATGAGATGTTCGGGGAATCCGTCATCCGCGAGTTGTTCGAGCGAAGGCAGGAGAAGTTGGAGCAGAAGCACCGCGCTGCGATGTCCGGAGGCAGCTTGGAGCAACGGGTTGCCGGGCTGGCCGCCATCCAGAACCGGGAAGGATATATGGTCACGGTCGACAAGCTGGATGACGGTTCGTTCCTGTTCGAGGAAGCGAATTGCCCCATTGCCCGCATAGCGTGCCGGTACCGCCAGGCATGCCAGTGCGAACTGAGCTTGTTCCAGGAAGTGCTGGATGCCCAGGTGGAGCGATTGGAGTGCATGGCGGACGGGGATGTCAAATGCTGTTACCGGATTGCGGAAAAGCCAACAGATTCATAAGATTATGCTTGCCTCAGATACAGGCCCGGCTTGATGCCGGGTCTGTTTTTTTGCGCATTGCGTGATTTTTTACCATAGCAAGACCGGAAGAAGCACCGGTCTTGCTTTTTTTGTCATGGGCTGGATCATCATGTCGGCTGAATGCTGTCATGGCTGTGAATCTCCTGTCAATTTCTGCGGTTGCCGGGGAAATAATAAGAAGGAATGAGTCCAATTCCCGCCAATAATTCATCTGAATTTCACATTGCGATCGTATAATGGAAGCGATCCGGCGGCGCGCATCGGACCATGCAGGTTGCAGCCGCCACTAGCATGCAGAAAGAAGGTACACGCCATGTCATATCACATTCTTGTCGTTGAGGATGACGGATATATTCAGGAATTGATCAAGGAATTTCTCACAGCCCATTCCTATCAGGTCGATGTTGCGGACAACGGCTTGGAGGCTTGGCAGATGATGGAGTGGACCGTCTACGATCTCGTGATTCTGGACGTGATGCTTCCGAACATCGACGGCTTCTCGCTCTGCCGCATGCTCCGCAGCTCCCAATCTACGGTTCCGATTATTATGCTGACCGCATTAAGTGAAGAGAAGGATCAACTGAAGGCGTTCGAGCTGGAGGCGGACGATTATATTTCCAAGCCCTTCTCCTTCAACGTGCTGGTCAAGCGTGTCGAGGCAGTGCTAAGAAGATCGAAGAACGGGAATCCGGCGCTTCCGGTCAACGAAATGACGTTCGAACGGCTGCGCATCGATTTGAACAGCTATAAAGTGCATGTCGATGAGGAATGGATCGATATGACGATGAAGGAATTCGAAATCTTGCAGGCGCTCCTGGAGAACATCGGCCGCGTGATGACGAGGGAGATGCTGCTGGAGCGAATATGGGGCTATGATTATTACGGCGACAGCCGAATCGTGGATGCGCATATTAAGAACATTCGCAAAAAAATCGGGCTGCCCTATATTAAGACGGTGAAAGGGCTGGGCTATATGATGGAGAGGGAGAACGGATGAGGAAGCGGGCAATCGCCTTCAAAATTTTCGGCATCACGTCGGCATTGCTAATCATATCCGCGCTCATACTTTATTTGACCCTCTTTTTCCTCCTGCCCAATTATTACTATAAGTATAAGGAAGCGAACGTGAGCAGCAAGGTCCAGTCCCTGATCGAGAGCTTGTATGCCGTGAATGCGGAAGAGGCGGCCGATCTGCTGCTTCAATTCGAATTCGCCAACAACGTGCGCGTCGTACTGCACGATCCGGCGGGACAGGTGGCATACCCGATGGATCCGGCGTACATTGATGAATTGATGCGCGGGCCTAAGCCGCCCGGGGCAGACCCCTTCCGTCCGGACGGTCCGTACCAGCCCGGGGGGCACGGCGGCAAGGATGGCGGCGGGACGAACTTTATTTCGCTTGAGGAGACGGTGCAGTTCGCCGATCAGACATGGGACTATAAGCTGTCCGTCTACTCTCCCGTTCAGCCGATCGATGAAGCATCCCAGGTCATTCTGATGTTCCTGCCCTATATGTCCGTTGTCATCCTCGGCATTGCGATGATTGGCGCGGCGATCTATTCGAAGCTGCTCTCGAAGCCGCTGATCCATCTGAACCAGGTGGCTTCCAAAATGGCGCAGCTTGATTTCACCTTGCCGTCCACCATTCGTTCTAATGACGAGCTGGGCGAGCTGTCCTCCAATCTGAACATTCTCGCCGGCAATCTGCAGACGAGCATGAGCGAGCTGAAGCAAGCCAATGAGAAGCTGCGAGATGATATTCAGAAGGAGCGGGAGGAGGAGCAGAAGCGACGCGAATTCGTCGCCACGATCTCTCATGAATTGAAGACGCCTATCACCGCCGTATCCGGCCAGCTGGAGGGGATGCTGCATCAGATCGGCTCGTACAGGGATCGGGATAAATATTTGCAGCAGTCGTATGAGATTATGAAGGAGATGGAGAAGCTTGTTCACGAGATTTTGAACATTTCCGAGTTGGAAAGCTTTGATTTCAAGCCGCGGATCGGCAAGGTTCATTTGTCGGCCCTGATTCAGCGCAGCCTGGACCAGTTCCTCTATTTCCGTGACATCAAGCAACTGGAATTCGATATCGACATCGAGCCGGATCTGTATATTCAAGCGGATGAGAAGCTTATCTCTCGGGCGGTAGCCAATCTGTTAAGCAATGCGGTCAAATATTCCGCGGATGGAGAGACGGTTGGCGTCTCACTGCGGCGGAGCGGCAGGGATGGCCTGCTGCTGAGTATATTGAATACCGGGGCGCATATTGAGCCCTCCAAGCTTGAGCGCATCTTCGAGCCTTTTTACCGGGTAGAAAAATCAAGAAACCGCAAAACCGGAGGCAGCGGCCTCGGCTTGTATATTGTCCAGAAAATACTTGATATGCATGGACTGCGCTATCAAATTCGCAATGTACCGGAAGGCGTGCGGTTCGACATCCATTTTATGTGAAAGACTCGGATATCCGGGTCTTTTTTATCTTTCTCGTAAAATTCATGTTCCCTTCACAAGAAATTCAAACGGCCTCTCTATACTTGCCCTATACAGACAAACAAGGAGGTGAAGGAAGTGGGAACTGCATTGAAATACCGCCAAGAGCAGAAGTTCTACGCCAACGCGCATCAATACATGGTCATCCGGCAGCGGCTGAAGAACCTGATGAAGACGGATCCGCATGCCGGGCCGTCGGGTGAATATCATATTCGGAGCCTGTACTTCGACGATATCAACAATAAAGCCCTTCATGACAAGCTGGGCGGCATACAAAATCGGGAGAAGTGGCGGATCCGTATCTATAACCTGCAAGGCAATCGGATTCAATTGGAAAAGAAAATCAAAAGAGACGATTATATTGCGAAGGTGAAGGAAGAGCTGTCGCCTGACCTGCTCCAATCGATCATGGAGGGCGATATCGAGGCGCTCAACCAGCCGGAGAGACCGCTCCTTTATGAGATGCACCGGGAGATGAAGCATCAGCTTCTCCGGCCGAAGGTCATCGTCGATTATGTGAGAGAAGCATACATCGCCTGGACGGGCAATGTCCGAATCACGTTCGATAAGCAGCTGAAGACAGGACTGAATGCCACGGATCTGTTAAGCCGGGATGTGGCTGTCATCCCGGCGCTTGATGAGAACTTCGTCATTATGGAAGTGAAGTATGACGAATATCTCCCGGAGTATGTGCAAGCCGCCTTGCAGCTGGAAGGCTTGAAGCGGCAGTCCGCATCCAAATATGTGATCTGCAGGAAGTTCATCAAGACGAGTATATGGGAGGATCAATAATGGATTCAACGACGAAAATAACGTTTTCCGATATGATAAAAAACAGTGTTCTCAAAAATTTTCAATCCGATATCAGCGTGGTGCAAATGTTGATTACGCTGGCCATAGCTTTTGCGATCGGCCTATTTATTTACATGCTGTATAAGCGGACATTCAGCGGGGTGCTTTACTCCAAAAGCTTCAATATTTCGCTGATTGGCCTATCGTTGATTACGTCGCTCATTATTATGGCGATTAACTCGAACCTGATCTTGTCGCTCGGGATGGTTGGCGCGTTGAGCATCGTGCGGTTCCGGACGCCGATCAAGGATCCGACCGATCTGATCTTCCTGTTCTGGTCTCTTTCGGTCGGGATTGTGACCGGGGCCGGATTCTATACGTTGGCCATTGTGGGCTCGATTGTCATCGGTCTTGTGCTGTTCCTGTTCTCGAAGAAGACATCGCTCGAGACGCCTTATCTGCTCGTCGTCAACTGCGAAGGCGAACAGGCGGAAACCGAACTGTACGGCTGCATGTCCAAGTCTGTGAAGAGACATAACGTGAAGCAGAAGACCGTGACGTCCGGCAATATTGAGCTGACCTTGGAACTGAGACTGGCCGATAGCGAGCCGCGGTTCGTGAACCGCGTCACGGAAATTAATGGCGTTAAAAATGCGGTGCTGATCAGCTATAACGGAGACTATGTATCATGACCGCGGGAGGTGGATGAACGTGATTCGAAGATCATTCGTTCCCCTGGGGATAGCGCTGCTCGTTTGGATGATGCTGCTCGCCGGATGCAGCACGGCATCGGATTCGAACGTGGTGAAGCTTCCGGAGGAGCTGTTCCCGAAGGACAAGGTGATCGAGGTGAACATTACTATCGATGCCGATGATTACAGCGCTATGTTAGAGCAACCGATGGGTAAGGAGGTGAAGGCGGCCTCCGTTCAATACAATGGCTATGAAGTGGACAATATCGGCATTCGAACGAAGGGGAATTCCAGCCTGACAAGCGTCGCTTCGTCGGATACGGACCGGTATAGTCTCAAGCTGCTGCTTAATGAATATATCGACAGCCAGAACCTGCTCGGCGTGACCAGCATCAACCTGAACAACGGCTATAGCGATCCATCGTTCATCAGAGAATTCTTGACGTATGAATTGTTGGAGGAGATGGGGCTTCCTACGCCGGAATTCGCTTTCGCCAACGTATCGATCAACGGCGAACCAGCGGGATTATTTCTAGCCGTTGAGCAAATTAACGAATCGTTCCTGAGCCGGAACTTCGAGACGTCATATGGCGTCTTGTACAAGCCGGACGGGCAGGGCAGCGACCTGAGCTGGCGCGGAGACGATATCTCCTCCTACAGCGGGCTCAATCGCAAATCAAAATCATCCGATGACGAGCTTACGATCAAGATGCTGGATGAGCTGAACAACGGGACGGATTACGAGAAATATCTTAATGTCGACGGCATTCTGCGCTATATGGCCGTCAATGCGGCGACCGTCAACATGGACAGCTACCAGGGGAACTTCAACCATAATTATTACCTGTATGAAGAGAACGGCGTGTTCTCGCTCATTCCTTGGGATATGAATATGGCCTTCGGGGGATTCGGCGGGAGCCAGGATAGCCTGATCGGCATGCTGATGGATGAGCCGACAATGGGCGCGGTCTCGAACTATCCGCTGGTCGACAAGCTCCTGCAGAACGACACGTACAAGGAACGGTATCATCAATACATTCAGCAGATTGTCGAAGGATACTTGTCGCCGGAGCGGCTTAAGGCGAGGGCGCAAGAGATCGCGGATATGATCGATACGTATGTCGAGCAGGATCCGACGAAGTTCTATACGTATGAAGAGTTCAAGCAATCGCTCACGAGCGACGTGAAAAATATTCCCGGCCTCCTTACCTTTGCCGAGGCTCGGGTCAGCAATCTGAAGCAGCAACTGGACGGCACGCTCCCTTCCTATGATCAAGGCGAAGGCATCCAGGGAGGAATGCCGGGCCGGGGCGGCATGGGGGCTCCTCCCGGCAATGGCGCAATGCCTGAAGCGGGTCAGCCGCCGAACGCCGTAGAAGGGCAGGACGCGCAGAACGGAGCGCCGGAGAATACCGGTGGTGCCGGACAGGCGAACCCGGGCGGCGGAGCCATGCCTGAAGCGGGTCAGCCGCCGAACGCCGTAGAAGGGCAGGACGCGCAGAATGGAGCGTCGGGGAATCCCGACGGAGGCGGGCAGGCGAACCCGGGCGGCGGGGCAATGCCGGGAGCGGGTCAGCCGCCGAACGCCGTAGAAGGGCAGGACGCGCAGAATGGAGCGTCG
>NZ_QYZD01000039.1:0-10027 GCF_003591545.1 Paenibacillus thiaminolyticus | reverse complement strand
AGCGGGTCAGCCGCCGAACGCCGTAGAAGGGCAGGACGCGCAGAATGGAGCGTCGGGGAATCCCGACGGAGGCGGGCAGGCGAACCCGGGCGGCGGGGCCATGCCTGAATTCGACGGGAAATGGCCGGATATGGGCAATGGCCAGATGCCGAACTTCGGCGGCGGCCGACCGGGAGGCAATCGCGAGCAAGACGATGCCGCAGCGATGAACGATCGGGTAAACGAAGCGATAACGGTCGGCATCGTTCTGCTCCTGCTTATCGGAGCTATCTTCTTTGTCCGGAATTATAAAAAGAAAAGCTTATAAAACAGTGCTGTGCAGAGCGCCCTCATCCGTAGGGTGCTCTTGCATATTTCTTGAATGTCTGTAGGAAGGCGATTATCTTCCGTAGGTTATCTATTTCCGCTTGCAGGGGATGTGTATAGTTTTGGTATAGTCCGTAATGGTAATCTATTGTTCAATTCAATGCTCTTCTCACGTTCCCCGACATCTTGCCCCTGAACCTGCACAATATATTCCCGTGCACTCGTCTACTACGTCTAGCAAGCGCTGAAAGCCGTGCTTTGAGCGCATTGTGGCCGGAATGAGCAGCAGTCAACAGCGGAGGAAGCTTTGCAATATGCGCATAATCCCGTTGAATGGGGAGTGGGAGTTTATTCCCGGGGTGCTTCTTGGGGATGACTTACGCAGTCCTGCTTCATCCGGAGACGAGCCAAGCTATGTGTACGTTCCCGGCACCTGGAGCCCGGTGACGGGATCCGCCAGCGGGTATGGTTCATACCGGCTGCGCATCCTAATGAGTCCCGGCCAAGAGCGGTCTTTCGCGATTCGTATACCGGGAATGGTCAGCTCTTCTGCGCTGTATGTCAACGGCAAGCTGCTTGCGAATGCCGGATGGCCTGGGCCGAACGAGGCGCAGACCGTATCGCGGGATGTGCCATATTCCGGTTACTTCGTATCCGGCGGCGGGGAGATTGAGATTATCATTCAGGTAGCGAATTATTTTGAAGGGGTGGATAGGGGGATAGTGCTCCCCCTTTATTTTGGCGCGGCCGAGAGTGTGAACAAGGCGTCATCGATAAGCATCGGCTCGCAGCTTGTCGTCTGCATCGTGCTCATCATGCACTTCATCTATGCTGTCGTTTTATTTTGCATCGGGGTCCAGGTCAAGAGCCTGTTCTATTTCTCGATATTAGTTCTGAGCGCTATCTTTGCGACGTTGGCCGATGATGACAAGCTGCTGCTGGACTGACTGCACCTTGATTATGGCTGGAACATCCCGCTGTTGAATCTTTCACTGCTTCTGGTGGCAGGCTTCATGTTTCAATTCGTGAAATGTATATTGCCGGAAGGCGCCGGACACAGATGGTTCAGGGGCCATGCTGTACTGAGCGCCGCGTCTATCGCCATCATATTGCTCGAGCTCTTAGAGAATCAGCTCCAGAGCGTCGATGAGCATAGCTGCTTTATTGAGCGGGCGAGCATCGAGGAACTGCGGAAGCTGATGACGGCTTATGTGCGGCAGGAACGCTTCTGCGAAGGCTTCCTTACTGACGTCATGAGGAGAGGATGGGTGGGCAAGGTGCTCGACCGGTTGCAGGCTCTCACGGTGGAGTGAACCGCAATCGTATTATCGTTTTGTCCCTATTCATCCCAGTAAAGTCAATTGATCCTGCTCTTCCGTATATCATCACTGCAGAACGCCAAAAAAGGTCTTGGCATATAACGCCAAGACCTTATGAATGTGAAATTTTACTTTCGAACAGCTTCAAAAGTGAATATTTGACTTCCGTCAGCCGGCTGCTTTCCATATACATAATCGGTAGAGCATACGATGTCTGAGAAGCCAATGTTTTCTAATACGAGCTTGAATTCCTCATTACCGTACCAGCGAAGCGCAAAACGTTGCAGCTCGGATTGAATTAAAGTTCCTTCGCGCCACTTTTCATATTTTAGATAGGATACCGAATATTGGTGGATCATATTAAATTCCACGAGCTTATCTTCTACGGTAATGACATCTCCTGAAGGGAACGTAAAGGTTGATGTAGACATCGTCCCTATCTCCATGCGTTCGGGCAAGATAAGGTCAATAATTACCCGTCCTCCGGGAGTTAGATGCTCGTAAAAGCATTTCAGTGCGTTAATCGAGTCTTGACGATTATCAATCAAGCAGAAAGACCCGGTTGGAATAATGATCGCATCGTATTTATGGGGCAGCGCAAAATTTTGTAATTCTCCTTCATACAGCACAGGCTTTACGTTTCGCTCTTCACAGCGTTGATGGCAAGAAGCCAACATTGCAGGGGAATAATCAATCCCGTCTACAACCAGTCCTGCTTCAAGAAGCGGGATGAGCATGCGCCCTGAGCCTACAGCGGCTTCTAGAACTCTACCTCGGGATGATCGGAGTCTATCAAGATAATACTCGATATCGCCACCGACGGAGTGACCGACAGGTTTGGTAAGATCATATACTTCCGTGCATAGATTGCTGTAATAACTGAACATTTACTTTGTCCTCCGCTTCGTAAGATACGGAAGATGGCAGTATGGATTAATCGGTATTATGCCTTCCGTACCTCTGATTTTGTGGTGAGTTTATTAGAGCTGACTGTCATTGTAATCGCCTCTTTCGTGTAGATTAATCCAAATGCTACCACGTTCAGAAGCTATATGCAACAATGGGGGGGAACGGCAGCAGGGAGGAACGGTAATCGGGAGAGGTGGCATAAGCTGCGCCAAGCTTCTCAATCTGCCGTCGTATCAAGGTCATCTGGTGAATGGTTGTCATAGAGGCGCTCCTTAGCATTTCCGTTAACGCAGCTAATATTTAATGTTATAAAAATAAATCGGACTGGAATCCCAGAAATATGGGATGGTAAAATTATCCTGATCCTGTATAATTGAGAATGTTTCTTAATTCCCAATTTATTATACAGGATATGGTGATGGAGATGGATACGAAAGAGAAGATTGTTGTCGTCGGCGGCTACGGCCATGTGGGGAGGACCATTTGCGGGATATTGGGGGAGCGTTATCCGGGCAAGGTGAATGCGGCCGGGCGCAGCCGAGAACGGGCCGAACATTTCTGCCAATCCGCCGAAGGCAAGATCAGACCACTGGAGATCGATATCCGGGAGCCGCTGCCGCCTGACCTGCTTAACGGCGTGAAGCTCGTTATCATGTGTCTGGATCAGAGCGACACGGACTTTGTCCGCGAGTGCTTCCGCGCGGGCACGCATTATATCGATGTGTCGGCGAACGGCTCTTTTCTTCGCCAAGTGGAGCAATTCCGGGATGAGGCGGCCGCTAATGGGGCGACCGCGCTGTTGAGCGTGGGGCTGGCACCCGGCCTGACCAATCTGCTCGCGCTGGAAGCGCAACGGTTGTTGGGCGAGACGGATCAGATCGATCTCGCGATAATGCTTGGGCTGGGTGACGCCCATGGGGAGGCGGCTATCGAATGGATGGTAGATAATCTGGGCGCACGCTTCGAAATAACGCGGAAGGGGGAGCCGGAGGAGGCGCTGAGCTTCACGGACGGCCAAATCTTCGACTTCGGCGCCGACCTCGGCTGCCGCCAAGCCTACCGCTTCCCGTTCTCCGACCAGATGATCCTTCCGCGAACACTGGGCGTCCCGACCGTCGCTACGCGCTTCTGCCTCGATTCCGCCATGGTTACCGGATTGCTGGCCGGGGCCAGCAGAAGGGGGGCAGTCCGTCTGCTGCAAGCGGGCTGGCTGCGCAGGCGGATTGTTCGCGGCCTCGGGGCGCTTCGCTTCGGGAGAGACCGGTTCGCCGTCAAGGCGGAAGCTCGAGGAAGAAGCAGAGACGGGAAGCCTGCCTTGGCAGAGTGCTTCCTCCATGGCAGGGATCAGTCCGCCGCGACGGCCAAGGTCGCGGCTGCCTCTGCCGCGATGCTGGTTGATTCGTTCTGCCCGAGCGGGGTCTATCATATCGAGCAGTTGACCGGGATGGGAAGCATGCTGAAGGAGTTGGAACCGGACATCACGTTCAATATCCGGCGATCTGATCTTCCGCCGGAAGGGAGGGAAGCCTGTTGAGTGCTTCCGCACACGGGATGATCGGAACAGATGGCAAGCAGCGGGCGTGGATGATGACGGCCATTTGCCTCAGCGCTTTTTTGTCTCATTTTACCGCCGGGGTCGTCAACGTATCGCTTCCCCGGTTCATCACCGTGTTCCAGTCGGATATCGGGACCGTGCAATGGATGACGACGGGGTATCTGCTCGCCATTACGTCGCTGCTTCCCTTGATGGGCAGGTTAGGCGACCGTTGGGGGCATCGCCGCATTCATAACTGGGGCATTGCCCTATTCACGATCAGCTCTGTCCTGGTCGCGCTCTCGCCGAACCTCGCCGTCCTGCTCGCGATGCGCATTGTGCAAGCGACAGGCGCGGCGATGTTCCAGGCGACGAATATGGCGATCATTACGTTCCATATGCCGGGAGCGCACAGAGGGCGGGCTCTCGGGTTCGTAAGCACCGCGGTTGCCCTGGGCGGCATGGCGGGCCCGGTGGCCGGCAGCTTCACCGCGGCCTGGCTGAGCTGGCAGTGGGCGTTCCTGATTCATGTGCCTGTGGCGGTATTGGCTACCGGGCTGGCGATACGCTTTATTCCTGCGGACCAGAAGGAGGAGAAGAGGAACTCCTCATTGGATCTCGTCGGAGCCATCCTGTTCATGGGCGGCATCGGTACTGGAATCTACGTCATTGTGGACGGCGGCGCCTTAGGTTGGGGCTCCCCGGGCATGCTTATGCTCTACGTTGTATTGCTTATCGTCTGGCCGTTGAGCTGGCTGTGGCAGTCCCGGCAAGAAGAGCCTTTTCTGCCGCTCGCGGCCTTCCGCATTCCAGCCGTGGCCTGCGGCCTGCTTATCAGCTGCGCATCGTTCCTGCTGGCCAATATTGCGCTGGTCCTTATGCCGTTCTATATCTCTGAGACAACGGGAGTATCCGCGGCGGATATCGGCTATGTCATGCTGGCATATCCGCTCCTCCTGGCCGTTATCGGTCCAATCGCGGGGCATCTCTCGGATCGGATTGGCTCGCGGCGCTTGATGTGCCTTGGACTGTGCGCCATGGCAAGCGGGTTCATGCTGTTCTCCGGGTCATTCGGCGAGCTGCCGCTGTGGGGGATCATCTGCACGCTAGCGCTGATCGGTGCGGGGATGGGATTGATCGCCTCGCCGAACAACAGCTTTATTATGAGCTATGCCATGAAGGACGACGCGGGCTCGATCGGCAGCATGATTGCTTTGACGCGCAATGTGGGCTTGGTGCTAGGCGCCGCGCTGGGATTGGGGCTGATGGATGACGGCGATCCCGCCAAGCCGCTCGAGGCATACCTGAACATCTTTGGTCTCGGCGCTTGGATCGGCGCTGCCAGCCTGCTGCCGCTCGGATATAGCTGGTACACGGGAAGAAGGACGATGAAGAGGCGGCATGGCGTTACTGCAGAGAAATGACAGCAGGCGATTGGGCCTGTCACGCGGCGGTACTCCCGGTCGCTCTTGACTTCCGCGGGAAATCGCGGTATGGTCAGAGAAATCTAATGCAGAAGACAGGAAAAGCAAGGACCAAAGACATGAGCGTCACGGAACGCATGCACAGAGAGGGGGCCCACGGGCTGGAAGGCTCCTCTTGCAGGTGGTCGCTTCCTCCTTTGCAGCTGCGGACTCCGGCAAGCTGCCGGCGGCCGCCGGGTTACGCCGTTATGCGTAGAAGAGGAATGCCCGCTTAGCAGGCGTTCGAATTAGGGTGGTACCACGACGCATTCGTCCCTTCGGGGCGGGTGCGTTTTTTGCTTACTTCCGGGCCCGCCTGCGGAGCGAAGCGGGAGCGCATACCGCACGCCGGACGGGGCAGCGTTCTGAGGTGCGGTGGAAGCGGCCAGGCGCAGCAAAAGCGTTAACCAGTGCTTGGGCGATATGAAAGGCATGCTTTTTCTAGCAAAAAGGGAGGTTATGGCATTATGCTTCAAACTCAATTATTCTCTCCAACACTCCGGCAGGCTCCGGCGGATGCCGAGGCGGCAAGCCACCAGTTGCTCGTGCGGGCGGGATACGTCCGGCCGCTGGCGTCGGGCGTCTATTCCTACCTGCCCCTCGGCTGGAGGGTGATGCGCCAGCTGGAGCACATCATTCGGGAAGAAATGGACCGGGCCGGAGCCCAGGAGCTTCATCTCCCCGCGCTGCTCCCTGCTGAGCTGTGGAAGCAATCGGGACGGTACAGCGTGTACGGACCTGAGCTGATCCGCCTGCAGGATCGGCATGGGCGGGAATTCGCGCTCGGCCCGACGCATGAAGAAGCCATTACGGCGCTTATCCGGGATGAAGTGAAGTCCTACAAGCGCTTGCCGCTTACGGTGTATCAGATTCAGACGAAATACCGTGATGAGCGGCGTCCGCGATTCGGCCTGCTGCGCGGGCGCGAGTTCCTGATGAAGGATGCCTATTCGTTCGATATCGATGCGGAAGGACTGGACGCCAGCTATCGCGCCATGTTCACTGCCTATCATCGCATTATGCGGCGATTGGGCCTGCGCTATCGCGCCATCGAAGCGGATGCGGGGGCTATCGGCGGGGATGGGGCTACGCATGAGTTCACGGTGCTGGCCGGTGTCGGCGAAGACACGGTCGTATCCTGCACGGCATGCGATTATGCGGCCAATCTGGAGCGGGCGGAGAGCGGAGGCGCAGCGAGGAATGGAGCTGGCAGCGGGCGAGAAGCCGGCCAGGACGGGAATCGTCCTGCGCCGGTACGTTTCCCTACACCGGGGATACGGACGATCGAGGAATTGGCCTCCGGTCTGAAGCTGGACCCGTCTGCATTGATTAAGACGCTTATCTATACGGCCGACGGGGCGCCGATCGCCGTGCTCGTACGCGGTGACCATGAAGTGAACGAGATCAGGGTGAAGAACAGCCTTGGCGCGGAAGCGGTTGAATTGGCGGACGAGGAGACCGTCGCTGCCGTGACGGGCGCGCCGACAGGCTTCGCCGGCCCGATCGGGCTTCGGCCGGATGTGCGGCTGCTCGTCGATCGGGACGTCGCCGCGATGAGCGAAGGCATCGCGGGTGGCAATGCCGCTGACGTTCACGTGAAGCATGTCGTTCCCGGCCGGGATATCCCGCTCGATGCGGTCGGCGATTTCCGCAACGTCATCGAAGGCGAAGCCTGTCCGCATTGCGGGGAGGGCCGCCTGCAGTTCCATCGCGGCATCGAGATCGGCCACGTGTTCAAGCTCGGCACGAAGTACAGTACTGCGCTTGGCGCCACGGTGCTCGACCCGAACGGCCGCGAGCAGCCGCTGCTCATGGGCTGCTATGGCATCGGGGTATCGCGCCTGCTGGCGGCGATCGTCGAGCAGCACCATGATGAGCGCGGCATCATCTGGCCGCAGGCCATTGCGCCGTTCCAGGTCCACCTTATTCCGGTGGCGTCGAAGGATGCGGAGCAGCGGCAGGCCGCAGAGCGTCTGTACGCGCAACTGAAGCAGGCCGGCCTATCCGTGCTGCTCGATGACCGTGATGAACGGATAGGCGTGAAGCTGGCCGATGCGGATCTGCTCGGCATACCGCTGCGCATCGTCATTGGCCGATCGATTGCCGAAGGCAGGGTGGAGTGGAAGGAACGGGCAAGCGCCGAGATGCGGGAGGTTCCGGTTGATGGATGCGCCGCTATGGGGAAGGAGTGGGCAAGGCGTAAAGTCCAACAAAAATGATTGAAAGGATGAGCTCAATAGAGAGGGCAAAAACCGGGCGGATTCCCCCGGTTTTTAGCATCAGATATCTATATCCAAGTCTATACGACCCCTCTGTTGCCAGCAGATGGAATATTCGAGTCAGCTACATCAGGATCTATCGTATTTGTAGCACTTGCGGCACTGTTGGCGTTCATAAAATCGCCTGTATTAAATGATCCCGCACCGCCGTAACTTTTCGCGGTGCTCGCTGGTGATACTTGTATCGAATCGCCAATATGCACAATTCCGCCTGATGTAACGCTGACGACTTTAATGTTTCCAACAATGGAGGGCATGCTACACACCTCAATTGACATAAGATAAATCCATCATATGCCATTTATTTGCCTATGTGACATGAGTTTGAGTTTCTCGCACCGCGCTTCTGGTTATTTCTTGATTAGTCCTTGATGGTTTTTATTCTTGAGTCACACCGAATCGAGCAGTTTGATCCAATTTGAATAACCGATGATTCCCCTGCTGACTTTGCTTCTATTTCCTTTACTTTTATCAATTTCGATTCGTTAATCACATTCATTTGCAGGGGGACAGGCACCTTTGTTTCAGGAATCTTTTTTGCAAAGATCGGAAACTCGCTAAAATCTCTGTCAGGTCCAATATAGAACGTGTCCTTGCTTTGAATGATTAAATCTTTCGAATCCGATGTTACTCTTTGGGCATCTCCAACAAGAAGTATTGAACTATATGAAATACTGTCCACCCGCAAATTCTGCACGCATGAGATTCTCATGAGGTTATGCTTTTTTGGGAGGAGCCGCAGTATCGGGGGTTACAGATTCCTCAGGCGGAGATTCAGCAAGAGAAAACAATCGGATTTCATTCGTATCGCCGACCATCAATACGGACGAGTTGGACACACCGAGCACCCGGATCGTATTTACATTGATTTCTTTATTGATGACTGTCATTTGCATGAGGATGCTGCGCTCCCTTCGTTATCGTTCCGATATGTTTATCGATGGCGATGTGGATATCGTTTTTTACCTTATCTACGATTTGATCTTTAGCAAGTGCCGGATGATTTGCCGAATATTCATCCATTTGGCCCATATAGTACTGAATTCGGCCATTCATTTGTTTTTGTAGATCACTGATCATACGTTGGCGATACTCGTGATTTACCATCGTTTGGTGTAATTTGGCAGTGGAATCAATGATATCCGGGACGCTGCTGTCAACATACTGTTCAATGATTTTGGAGACCGAACGATTTAGGTCGGAGGATTTATCGTTAGCGCTGTGTGTCCAGCTGCACCCCTGGGCCGCCATATCCTCGATAGATTTTACCCCTTCCGGAGTAACCCCTATCACTAATGTTCCATTCAGATTTTCTATCTTTAACTGGTCAAAGCGATACTCGATTTTGTCAATCGATATTGGTTTTTTATTTTGTAGGCCAGCAAGTTCTTTATTTACTTCCTCGAGCTTTTTCTCTAAATTGTCAATTTTACTTGCTTGCCACTGAATATAATTATGAAGTTGATTCAAGTAATGGTTCCATTCCTGTGAAGCATGATTCATCATTGGTTCCTCCTGTCATTGTTATTCTCAAGCCGGGGGCGGTAAAGGGACCAAAGAAGTGCCAGTTTCAGCGGCCTCCTGAGCCGATTGGACCGGTTCGGGAGCGCTAGGTGGATTGGATAGCGGTTGAATCACCCCTGCACTGCCGATTTGCAATACAGAAGAATTGGATACCGTGTTCACACATAGGTTTTGAATCGTAATACTTTGGTGGACAATCAGGTTCATACACTACCACCTTAATCCTCATGCGATTTTCCTGGATGACATGAATACCCAAGTCCAAAAGCATTTTTATTCCGTGCTCATATTACATATAACGCATCGTATTCAGGCAGATGCCCATTTGTTACCTCACGTTGGGTGAACACCTAGAGGAGCGGCTTCATATGATATCGCAATATCGGATCAACGAGGTGATGAAGTTGAGCGAAGCATCAAACGGTACAATTGATTGGAAGAAATTCGAACAATTTTTTGGCACAAATTTTCCTTTTGTAGATAAGGGCAGCGGGAAACTCTCGGATAATTGGGTCGAAAACTATGTGCAACGGATTTTGAAGAACGTCCCTGGAGTATCGAATACAAACCAATCGTTGAGTCATGAAATTTTTCAGACCCATCATTTTGTATTTATCAAAATTAAAATTCCCGATTCGATTAGAGTGTGTCTTCAAACTATAAGCTCACATTAAAACATGGTAAACTTAACCT